>NZ_JAGGQQ010000024.1 GCF_018613195.1 Bacillus sp. ISL-45 | reverse complement strand
GTAACGATAATTTACTTCCCACACAATTATCCGCACATTATCCTCTTTTATGTAACGATAATTTACTTCCCATACAATTTATCCGCACAGGTAGGATAACTCTCCTTTTAAGCTCGTTATGGCCACATTTTTAATAATTAAACACCACTCACGCCAGGTCCTATTTTACACAACAAAAAAACCGAGCGCCCCTCTAAAAGGTTCAGTACTCGGTTCATATTTCATTTATCCCTACGCCAATTGCCTGGACTTATTTTTCAAACTAGCGATATAAGTGTAAGCTTCGTCGATTTCTTCGTCGGTGTATTTCTGGCTCTTTTTCACAGTCTGGATTTTTTCCCGGACCTCGGCTTCTGGCAAGTTATCAAAATACAAAACAGTTGAAACGAGTTCAAGGAACCTTGCATTCTGGTCGTTGATGTCGGTCAGGCAGTCACCGAGGCATGGCATTTCGACGGTGTTCTCACCGAGGAATTCCAGTCCTGCTTCGGTCAGGGTATAGCGGTACTGGTAGTAGCCGCCCTTCTTTTCTTTCACTTCATCCAGGAAGCCCATGTTGCAAAGCTCTTCCACCCTTAGTGTAAGTTCTTCTGAATATGGTCCGTAAAAATGGAACTGGAATCGTTCCTGGAAAGGAAATTCCATCTTTTTTGCGATATAGATCATTTTCTGCAGCTTCTTCCTGCCGATGACCTCTCCGGAAACTGAAATGGCATGTATGATTTTAGCGTGGTCTTTTAGCAAAACGCGTCAACTCCTGTATCAAATGGTCCCATTGTCTAAGTTCAGCTCAAGAATTTGTGCAATCTTTTCAATCTCAGGGCGTGCTTTCTCTTTTTCCAGGAAATCAGAAGGATAATATAGTTTATGGTCTGTCCGCCTTTTGCCCGATATGGCATCGACAATCTCAGACTCGCGCGACAGCTCGCGGATTTCCCCATTCTTCTTCAGCAGGTGGATCGGAAGCCGTTCTTCCTCTTCTCCCGGACGGTAGAAATCATACGGCAGATCTGATGATGAATCGACAACCAGGTAATATTCAGGATCCAATCCCGCCTGCTCGAATAACACAGAAAGCTGAGCCAGCTTCTTGTATTCTTTGGCCGGGTCGAACTCGACATATTTAAAGAGATTGCGGTTATTGAAGCGTCGGCACAAATCACTCAGGATTGCGTCCTCTTCCTCCTCCCAGATCTGGAAATAGTAGAGGAATACAGCTTCATCCAATTTTAAATAGTCTTGCATTGTCATACGATCCTCAAAGATTGAATAAAAATGGTGCGGTTTATGTTTAAAAGTGTAGTTTTGCTCATGAAGGTGTTTGGCACGGTGCAGGATTTTCGTCAGTATAACCTCGGCACTTCTTGTCACTGGATGGAAATAAACCTGCCAGTACATCTGGTAGCGGCTCATTATGTAGTCCTCGACAGCATGCATCCCGCTCTGCTTGATGACGACCTGGTCCTCACGCGGGCGCATGACGCGCAAAATCCGTTCCATATCAAAATGTCCGTAGCTGACTCCGGTGAAATAGGCATCCCGTTGCAGATAATCCATCCTGTCAGCGTCAATCTGGCTCGAGATCAGGCTGATGACAAGCTTGTTTTCATATGTTTTTTCAATCACCTCAGCGACCTTCTTCGGAAAGTCCGGCGCCACTCTCGCCAACACCTGATTCACTTCGGTATCGCCAAGGATGATTTCCCTTGTAAAATCCTCATGGTCTAGATCGAATACCTTCTCGAATGAATGCGAGAACGGCCCATGGCCAAGGTCGTGGAGCAGTGCTGCACATAGTGAGAGCAGTCTTTCTCCTTCGTTCCATTCCGGACGGGAAGCGAACGCATTGTCCACGATCCGGCGCGTGATTTCATAGACGCCCAGTGAATGGTTGAAGCGGCTGTGTTCCGCTCCGTGGAAGGTCAGGTAAGTGGTGCCTAGCTGCTTGATCCTTCTCAGACGCTGGAACTCCTTCGTCCCGATCAAATCCCAGATCACCCGGTCACGGACATGGACATAGCGGTGTACTGGATCTTTGAATACTTTTTCTTCAAGTAATTTTTCTTCCGAATATCCCATCGTTCTCCTTCTTCCTGATTAGCTTGTTTTTATTATAGCCTGTTTCGTTCGTCAATTCATCTCGATTTTCTGCAAATTTTTACATAAATTGCATATGTACCTATACAGGGTTCTGTTGATTTTCGTACCTGGCGCTTCGGTTTCTGCGGGAGTCTTCGTGCCTTCCACTACAATCACAGTTTTTTTAATTATGCTATTTTAAAACGCTTTATCAGCCAAAAAATACTCCATTACCTTACTTTCCAATTTCCAAGCAGGGTTAAACTAGTTTGCAAGTTTCCCCGGAAAAAAAAATCACCTCTAAACGGTTGTTTAAAGGTGATATATTCAGGCTTTACCGGAAGCCATTATATGAAAGATATATAAACTATTTAAGTTTCTTCTGGACTTTTTCCATCAGCTCTTCTTCAGTCAGTGCAGCTACTGGCCGGTTGTTGACGAATGCGAATGTTTTTTTCCTGCCTGGTCCGCAATAAGATTGGCAGCCGATGTCGACAGTCGCTTCAGGATCAAGCTGTTTCAGCTTCGGAAGTAATGTTTTAAGGTTTACGGCCTGACAATCGTCGCAAACACGGAATTCGTTTGCCATTTAGGACAACCCTTTCTATAAATACTGTCCAGCTCCAGCGCCAGTCCCGACATTTACAAGCAATTCCCTGCAAAATCGGGAAAGCCTGTCTCTAAATATGGCGCCTCTGCTTTTCGTTTTAGACTAAAGGGTATTTTACCTCTTATTTAAAATGAATGCAAGCTGTTGAACAGGACCTATTGCTTATCTATTTAAATGAAAAACACGTATTTCAGGCAAAAAATCTACTATCCTTCCATTTTAAGATGTATAAGCTTTCCAATTTCCGGACAAGATTGAAATATAAGTTTCAATGTTGACCAAAGTAAAAGGGAGTTGAAGAAAATGAAGACACGCCAGGATGCCTGGACGGAAGAGAATGATTTATTGCTAGCTGAAACCGTGCTGCGACATGTAAGGGAAGGCAGTACACAATTGAACGCATTTGAAGAGGTGGGCGACAAGCTTGACCGTACTTCAGCCGCTTGTGGATTCCGCTGGAACGCAGTCGTCAGGCATAACTATGAAAAAGCACTGCAGCTTGCGAAAAAGCAGCGAAAACAGAGACAGAGAATCCTAGGAAAGGACCAGGGAGGCAAAAAGAAACTGCTTTACAACCCTCCGGTGCCTGCGCTGGATGAAAGTTTGACAGGTTCTTTCCCAGAAATCGACCAGCCAGAAGCTCAGCCAACCTTCGACCTGTCCATGCTGGAGCAGGACGACAAGCAAATTGACGCAGCACTCATGGCTGAAATGCAAGATTTAGTGAACAAGAATCAGGAACAAAAGGATTACTCTACTGAAGCTGCCGCGGAAATGTCAGAAGTGCCTGTCCAGGAGACGCAGCCAAGAATAACCCAGACGACCCAAACACCACCTGCCCGGCATACTGTGCCGCCAACAGGCCTGACAATGGGACATGTCATCGCCTATCTGCAAAGCCTGAGCGGCTCATCGCTCCAGGTAGATATTTATAAGAGCGAGAATGAAAGATTGAAGCGTGAAATCAATAGTTTAAGGAAACAGAACGAAGAGCTTCAGCAAAAAATAAACAGGCTTGAGGAAAATACCAACACAATGCAAGAAGATTACGAAACTCTGATGAAAATCATGAACCGTGCTCGAAAGCTGGCCCTGTTTGAAGAAGAAGAGCGCCCGGCAACGAAGTTCAAGATGGACCGCAACGGCAACCTCGAAAAAGTGGCCGAATAGAAATCTAGTTTGTAAATAGATAAATGGCAAATGGAGAAGAAATGGCAACAGCCCCCTCTTAAGCTCTCAGGAGACTTAAATTGGTACTGGTATTAAATTATATCAGGTTTGCAAAAGAGCTTAAAAAAGCCGGAAAACATGGTTTTCGGCTTTTTTATATTTCATTTATATGGTCATGCCTTCAGCAGGTTATTCCCGTGGCTCAAGAAATTTTTCATTCCGCTCGATCACCCGATTGTAGTAGTGGTCAAACAGCTCAATCTCATGACTGTCCAAATAGCCTGATACCAGTTCATTGCTGTTGGCGTTCAAGAATGTTAAAAAACGCAGCATCACATCCTGAATCGTCATTTCTACACCAAACAGTTCAGATAGCGATGCCATGACTTCTGGCTGGACCTCCGGATAGATGAATTTGGTCTGCTCCCCTTTTTTAGAGCGGGCATAAAATTCACGAATCAGATCAGCCCTCTGGCTTCCGCTCCCCGTCACACAAAGATAAACCTGCACGGCGACCCCTTTTTTCAGGCGGCGCTGCGAGATTCCGGCAAACTTTTTACCGCCAATGCTTAAATCATAGCTTCCCGGACAGTATGAAGCAGAAATTTCTTTTGCCTCTATATTTTTATTAAAATCGGCAAACATTTCCTTGATCAATAACCACATAGCATCATAGCCTCTGTTGATATCAATCCCTTTTTCCTTCTCAGGGAAGATCAGTGATAGATTCAGGACCCCTTCATCGAGCACAACGGCAAGTCCCCCAGAATTGCGGACTATATATTGGCAGCTTTGCTCTTCGAGATAATCCAGTCCTTCCTGGAGGTGCGGGAGACGTGTATCCTGGATTCCGAGGACGACTGTGTCATGGTGCACCCATGCTCTTGCCGTAGCCGGTGACAAGCCTGTGCCGACCGATTCGCATAATGTATCATCCGTCCCGAACGACTGAAGAGCATGAAAGTGGGCACCCAGCACCGACTGGTCGATCAACCTCCACTTATCCTGACGCAATAAATTGAGCGCCTCATCCATCGTGATTTCCTCTTTTCTTTCTGTAGCTTTTTCGTTGATATTATAGCATATAGGGCTGTTCAGCTACACGGTTGTGCAATGGCTCTGTAAAATTAGGCTGTTGATTTTCGTTCCAGGCGCTTCGCTTTCCGCGGGGAAGAATTAAGAAAAAGCCCTACTGTCGGCTTTTTCAAAGATCAAATTCTTCCTTGCAGTCGAGGAGCCTCCTCGGCGCTTCAAGCGCCTGCGGGGTCTCCCCATGACTTGCTAATCCCGCAGGACATTGATTAGCCCTCCCTGAATCAGCCCACGCACGAGGGAAATGCGTTAGCATTTTCGGAGGAGTCTTCGCGCCTTCCACTACAATCAACAGGATTTAATACAACATTGAGCTTTACAGACCCTAGCAAAAAAGCCGATCGAATAGTCCGACCGGCTGAAGTACTTTATTTTACTTGCTTAGTGCCTGAGCTGCTGTTATCAATGCCAGCTTGTACACGTCTTCCTCGCTGCAGCCGCGGGACAGGTCGTTTACGGGGCGGTTCAAACCTTGCAAAATCGGTCCTACTGCATCGAATCCGCCTAGGCGCTGAGCGATTTTATAGCCGATATTGCCTGCTTCAAGGCTTGGGAATACGAAAACATTTGCATTGCCCATGATGACTGAATCCGGAGCTTTCTTTTCCGCAACGGATGGAACGAATGCTGCGTCGAACTGGAACTCGCCATCAACAATCAGTAGCGGGTCACGAAGCTTAGCTTCTTCGACTGCTTTTGATACTCTTTCCGTCTCAGGAGATACAGCTGAGCCTTTTGTAGAAAAGCTTAGCATTGCCACGCGCGGCTCGACGTCGAACATTCTTGCTGTCTTCGCACTTTCCACCGCGATTTCAGCAAGGTCCTGGCTGTCAGGCGCGATATTGATCGCACAGTCGGCGAATACATACTTTTCATCTTCGCGTACCATGATGAAGACACCGGAAGTCTTGCGAACGCCTTCCTTCGTCTTGATGATCTGCAATGCAGGCCTTACCGTATCCGCAGTAGAGTGGGCCGCACCGCTGACAAGACCATCTGCTTTGTTTGAATAGACAAGCATCGTGCCGAAGTAGTTTTCATCGAGAAGTATTTTGCGAGCCTGCTCTTCCGTCGCCTTCCCTTTCCGTCTTTCCACAAATGCAGCGACAAGTTCATCCATCATCGCAAAATTGACGGGATCGTAAATTTCAACCGCCTCAAGCGAAACATCCATATCGGCTGCTTTTGCCTGGATCCGTTCAATATTCCCCACTAAAATTGGTGTTAATACTCCGTCTGCAGCCAGTCTTCCCGCTGCTGCCAGAATCCGTTCGTCGAGGCCTTCCGGAAACACGATCCGTAAATTTTGTCCGCTTAATTTGGCTTTTAAGCCTTCAAATAAATCACTCATGCTGACTCCTCCTTTAATCTATACTTATAGCATACTTTACCAACCTTAAAATTCAAGAATGTTACCGTTTACACTCCTGAAGTCTTTATATTAGAAATTTTCAAGCATGTTTCCCTGCCCCTTTTACTATTTGCAATCTTTAACAAAATATCCTTTTTCCGCTCAGTATAAACAAACCGGGTTTTATAAACATGACGAATGGAGAAACTATGATATGATATTGGTATATTGATGATTTTTAGGAGTGATATAAAATGACTGAAGCAGCACAGACTTTGGATGGCTGGTATTCCCTTCATGATTTCCGTACCGTCGATTGGACAACCTGGAAGATGCTCCCTGCAGAAGAGCGCCAGGAGATTATCCAGGAATTCCTCGGCCTTGTGGAAAAATGGAATAAAACACAGGCAGATAAACAGGGAAGCCATGCCCTTTATACGATTGTTGGCCAAAAAGCAGATTTCATGATGATGATCCTGCGCCCTACTATGGAAGAATTGAATGAGATCGAGACAGAATTCAACAAGTCTAAGCTTGCTGAATACACGATTCCTGCTCATTCCTATGTTTCCGTTGTCGAACTGAGCAACTACCTGCCAGCAGGCGAAGATCCATACCAGAACCCGCAAATCCTTGCGCGTCTTTATCCTGAGCTTCCAAAGGCAAAGCATGTTTGCTTCTATCCAATGGACAAGCGCCGCCAGGGCGAAGACAACTGGTATATGCTTCCGATGGAAGACCGCCGCAATATGATGCGCAGCCACGGCATGATCGGCCGCCAGTATGCCGGCAAAGTAAAGCAGATCATCACTGGTTCTGTAGGCTTTGACGACTACGAGTGGGGCGTAACATTGTTCGCGGATGATGTCCTTCAATTCAAGAAGCTTGTATATGAAATGCGTTTTGACGAAGTCAGCGCACGATATGGTGAATTCGGTTCATTCTTCGTAGGAAACCTGCTTGAAGAAGACAAAGTAGCCAGTTTCCTGAACGTATAAGACAGATTAATTCAATCCCCAGGCATCTGCCTGGGGATTATTTTGTTTATGGCTATGGAAATTCCAACTCCAGAAAAGAGTTTTGTTTTAAAATGTTCGAGTCATAAAATCAAGCTTCCCTCATATGTATTGAATAGTGAGGATTCATTTTACTTGCACTCTCATCCTGTAAAAGTCAACTTCACCATTTACATATCTAAAGGTGAATTTGAAGGAAAGGAAAAAACACCTTAAAGGAGGCTACACAATGACTCAATATAATAACCCATACTATAACTACAGAACCTATCCGCAAATGTATCAGCCGTATAGCGGCACTGAGGAACAGGCAACTTCTCAAGGGCAAATGGGGCAGATGGGACAAATGGGGCAAATGGGGCAAGCTGGATTCCCACAAGCAACGCCCTTTCCTGCCCAGTCTGGCGGTGCCATGCCAGGTGTTTCCGTGCCAGGCGGGGCTATGCCAGGTGCAGGAGCAGGTGCCCAAATCCCGGGAATGCTGCCGATAGAAGCATCCTATATTGAAAATATCCTTCGACTGAATAAAGGCAAGCTTGCTACCGTCTATGCGACCTTTGAAAACAACACTGAATGGAACGCGAAAATTTTCCAGGGTATCATCGAAGCAGCTGGAAGGGATCACCTGATTCTAAGTGACCCGCAAACGGGAAAACGCGTATTATTGCCAATGATTTATCTGGATTACGTTACCTTTGACGAAGAAATTGAATACGACTACCCTTTCGGCGGCGGAGCGGGATTGACTGCTTATCCACCAAGATAAGAGGAAGCTAAAAGGAGCACGCCAACACGGGGTGCTCCTTTTCATCTTTGCTGTTCATTTGTATTTTAAAAGCCTGCCTCATTTACAAATACTTTACGGCCGCAATCATCAGCAATACCCAGGCTGCCAGGAAGGATACACCGCCAAGCGGGGTAATTGCACCAAGCACGCTGATTTTTGTGACACTCAAGACATACAGGCTGCCGGAAAACAATACAATTCCAATCAGCATAAGCCAGCCTGACCAGGAAAGAAGTGCACTGGCGGGAAGCTTCCCTAAAAGAACTCCTATGATTAAAATTCCGGTTGCATGGAACATCTGGTATGTAACGCCTGTTTTCCATGTTTCTAAATATTTGGGCTCAACCTTGCCTTCAAGTCCATGTGCTCCAAATGCTCCAAGCCCGACTGCCAGGAAAGCATTGATGGCTCCAATCAATATAAATAATTTCATCACTTTCACCTCTTAAAATTAGAAATCGAAGAGCGAGTCTCCGTTTGCGCTATCTTCCATTTCCAGCTTCTTTGGCTGCGGAATCATTGTCGACTGCTGGTTTACCGGTATCTGCTGCTGAGGAATGCTATGCTGTGGAGGAATAAAAGGCTGTGCTGCCTGTTTCATGGGTTCAGCATACCCTCTGCTATGCTCTGGCGGTTCATCAAGGACAAGCTCGCAAAGCGTTTTGATCGAATGGATCCTTTCCCGCTTTACTGCCTCCGATTCCGCAGATTTTGCCCGATTTAATTCCTCTTCCATTTTTAATAATAATTTTTGCAATGAAATGTTCATCGACTCACCTCCATAGGGTGTTATATATGTATATCTTACGAATCATGTAATTATTGTACCGTTCCATTCTACAACAATTCACATGTTTTTTCGACTTTAGGAATGAAACATGACAGTTCCACGTGGAACATGTCGTTTTTTGCAAATAAAAGATGCGTTAGCATTTTCGGAGGAGTCTACGCACCTTCCATTACAATCAACAGGACTTACAAACTTAGTATGGAGTGTTACAAATGCCTCTATTAGTCTTATAAAGATGGAGTCCTTAACTTTCCAATTTTTCTATTTGCCAGTCAATCTCTTGTTCTCCCTGCTCTCTCATCAGTTCGTTCACCTTTGCAAATGGTTTGCTGCCGAAGAAGCCTCTTCTGGCCGACAGCGGACTTGGGTGGGCAGACATGATGATTTTATGTTTTCCCTCATCAATCAGCTTCAATTTACTTTGTGCCGGCTTGCCCCAGAGGATGAAAATTACCGGCTTTTCACGCTCATTCAACAGGGTGATTACTTTATCGGTAAAGTGTTCCCAGCCTTTTCCCCTGTGTGAATTGGCTTCCCCTTCCCTTACTGTAAGGACGGTATTTAATAGAAGCACTCCCTGGTCTGCCCATTTTTTCAGATAGCCATGATCCGGAATCTCACAGCCCAAATCGGCATTCAGCTCCTTATAAATATTCCGGAGCGAAGGTGGGACCTTAACACCGGGTTTCACCGAAAAACTCAAGCCATGGGCCTGCCCCTGGCCATGATACGGGTCCTGTCCAAGAATCACGACTTTTACGTCTTCATAATCTGTGAACTTCAAAGCATTAAATATATCTTCTTTTTCCGGATAGACTGTCCTGGTGCGATATTCATCTATTAAAAATTCCCTCAAATCCAGATAATAGGCTTTTTCAAACTCCTCCGCCAACAGCGGCTCCCAGCCATTACTTATAAGTGCTATAGTGACCATCTCCCTTCATTTCTATCAAACTACCCGTTTTTCAAAACTATATGTGAACAATTCCCAGCATGTTTAAAAGTGCCTGTACAGGTTATATAAATAGTGTAGACGCGGAAAGCTAAAAAAGCTTCCCAGAACTAGTATAAATAAGTTGAACTAGAAAGTTTACCTTTTCAGTTCGCTCCAGGTGTTTATTCAATGGGTAATTCTTAAGTTCAACTTATATTAAGTAAAAAAATTTAAGGAGGAAGATACTATGATGAAAGTAGAAGTAGTAGAAAACGGAGTTCAAGCTACAGAGAAAATCAACACTTTAGAAGCTTCCGGTTTTGGCAAGGAAAACATTTATATTTTCGCCCATGATGAAAACCGCAGTGAGCACTTGACTGATGCTACTGAAACAGGCGGCATGGGCATCAAGGAGCAAGGGTTCTTTGATTCTATCGGAAATGTTTTCAAATCCCGCGGAGACGAGCTTCGCAATAAATTTGAATCACTGGGCCTTTCTAAGCAAGAAGCAGAACAGTACGAAATGGAACTGGATAAAGGCCGTCTTGTACTAGTGGCAACTGACGAAAAGTAATCAACCTTAGACGTAGTATCATAACCGATCCATAGAGGTCGTTTATATAGAAACCCCCTGCCGATTTGGCAGGGGGTTTGCGCGTGAATAGGGCTTATCCGAAAAATCTTTGATAGATGCTCCGTGCCTGGGCAAGGTCCTTTGTTCCATGAATGAGGGCACGTCCATCCTGGAAAATAACCATCCTGTTGTCATCCATGTCTACGGATACAAGGTATGGATTTCCTTTAACCTGATAGCCCAAGTCCCTCATTTTTTCAGCTGTTTCCTGCAGGTTAATTTTCTGCTGCTTTGGCGGCCTGATTTGGACGGTATCGCGTCCGCAAAGGACTGTCGTCTTGGTCATGTTCTCGACGTTTAAATAAGGATACTCAGGGTGTTCACCACAGCTAAGGCATCCTGGGTCCTTCGCTTTGGACATTTTCATGCTGGTGTACTGGTTTCGCCATAAATCAAAGCTGACGAATGACGTTCGCACCGCATCCCAGTCCTCAACAAGGATTTTCAGCGCTTCCGCTCCCTGATGGGCAATGACCATCTGCACAGCCGGTCCGATAATGCCTCCTGTATCACATGTCATCCCCTGCAGCGGAACGGTTTTCAGCAAACAGTTCAGGCAGGGCGTTTTTCCCGGAATGATGGAAAAACTCATGCCGAAGCTGCCAACGCAGGCACCATATATCCAGGGAATCTGGTGTTTTTGCGAAATATCATTAATCGCCATCCGTGTTTCAAAATTATCCGTTGCATCGATGATCAGATCGACCCCATCAACAAGCTCGGCCAATTTTTCAGGAGTAGCATCGGCGATATAGGAATTGATAGCTACATCCGAGTTGATCGCTCTGAGCCTTTTTTCCGCCGCCGCGGCCTTTGGAAGTTTCTCGGCAACATCTTCCTCTGTATATAATTGCTGCCGCTGTAAGTTACTCGCTTCAACATAATCACGGTCCACAATCGTCAGTCGGCCAACACCTGCCCTGACCAGCAGCTCAGCATTGCCTGAACCGAGCGCCCCGGCACCAATCATCAGTACATGCTTGCTGCGGATTTTCTCCTGTCCGGCCTTGCCAATTGGAGGAAACAGAGTTTGACGTGAATATCTTTCTGACATGGGTTACCCCTCCTTGTAAAAACAAACGCCCTGAGCCATCGACCATCAAGTCAACAGAACGGGCGCCGCACTTGCTATATCGGATCAACCGCCAGATACAGGCGGAATGAAGGCGATTGTATCTCCTTCTTTAATGACTTCATCGTTGGATGAAAATTCTTCGTTAATTGCTGTCATGGATGTATCGAGCTTCTGGACACCGTACTTTTCAGCAACCATTTCTTTTAACTCAGCAACTGTTTTGCCAGCTGCTTCGATTTCCACTGATTCATGGCCAGCTTCGTCTCGTAAATGGGCAAAGAACAATATTTTATTCATTGAGATCCTTCTCCTCCGGTTTCCCTGTCGGATATGGGACAGTTTCTAGTTGATTGCCGATCCATTCCTCGCCATCTTCCCAATGCTCTTTTTTCCAGATTGGGACGATTTCCTTGATGCGCTCGATTGCATAGCGATTCGCTTCATAGGCATCGTTGCGATGCGGTGTGGATACAGCGATCACCACGGCGATATCCGTGATGTCGAGCTTGCCGACGCGGTGTGTAATCGCAACCTCAGCACCGTTCCAGCGCTCCTGGATTTCCGTGCCGATCTGCTCCAGCTTTTTCACGGCCATCGGCTCATATGCTTCATATATAAGGTAAAGGGTTTTTTTGCCCTTTGTCAATTCACGGACAGTGCCAATGAAAGTCGTGATTGCCCCTGCTTCTCGCTGGACCACTTTATCAATGACAGATTGAACGTTGATTGGATCTTTCGCTATTTCATAATTCATTAAAATCACCTCAATAAACTGATCCGGATCAGGATTTAATTTTTGTCTCTGTTAAACTAGGCTGTTGATTTTCGTTCCAGGCGCTTCGCTTTCCGCGGGGAAGAATTATGAAAAAGCCCAACTGCCGGCTTTTTCAAAGATCAAATTCTTCCTTGCAGTCGGCGAGCCTCCTCGGCGCTTTATGCGCCTGCGGGGTCTCCCCATGACTTGCTCATCCCGCAGGACATTGATTGAGCTTCCTCGAACCTGCCCACGCACGATGGAAATGCGTTAGCATTTTCGGAGGAGTCTACGCGCCTTCCACTACAATCAACAGGGCTTTAAAACACCATTGGGCTTTAACAGAGCCTATTTTTTAGGGCACTTTTCCCGGTTTCAGCCTCCGATTTGTCCATTAGAGCTCTTCTATTGGACACTTCCATCGGGTTCCGCCTTCCGTTTGCCCGTTAGGGCCCGAATACTTTAAAAATAAACCGGCTCTGGGTTCTCGACGACTGCGTAGCCGCCAATTTTGGCGACTTCGGCTTTGAAGGCTTCTGATTGGATCACGGTCCTTAACCAGATACCCTTTTCGCTTTCGAAAAATGCCTTGGTCATCAGTAAATCGTAGTTTTCATCAGAGACCGGGATGAAGTCAAGGCCCATTGCCCTGGCTGCCGGGAAGATTCCGAGGCCTGCTGCATTGTCATTTCCTTTCACTTCAGCGGCGACGCTCAAGTGCGAGAACATCTCGCGGTCATAGCCGTTCACATCGTCTGCCGACAACCCTGCTTCTTTTAACAATAAATCAAACAATATTCGCGTGCCTGCACCCTTCTGCCTGTTGGCATAATCTATGCCCTTTTCGGCAATATTGCGGATGCTCTCGATTCCAAGCGGGTTGCCTTTTGGAAGCAGCCAGCCCTGGGTTCTTTTTAAAAATGGATAAAGGACTGCGTCTTGCCCGGCAAGGAATTTCCTTACGTAGGTAACATTATATTCTTTTGACTCCGGGTCCAGCAAATGAATGCCCGCTACATGGGCTTCCCCTTTTCTGATTGCCATTAAACCGGCCATGCTGCCAACATGGGAAGAAACAATTTTCATGTCGGTACGCTGCTTCTTGAGCTGGGAGGACAGAAGGTCAATCGTCAGATCATGACTGCCGCTGAAGACGATCGCATTCTTGATCTCTTCCACAGGCCTGTATAGCTCGACCTCGACGATATCTCCTTGTTCATATCCTAGCTCCTCCGGCGGTACGACGAGCAAACCGTCTGCACGTACAAGCGACATGGTGACGCCCGCCGCACGTGTCAGCGGGTTGGCGACAAACTGTCCATCCACATAGCCGATATTCATTCGGACAAAGTCCTCCGCCCCCATTGTGGAGACAATCCTGCGGCCAAGCTTTACCTCGAGCTTTGGCCTTTCTGGTTCCGGTATCCCTAGATATTTACAAACGAGAGGCCTGACAAACCACTCAAGTGCCATGTACGCGGAAACGGGATAGCCCGGTACACCGACGACTACCTTATCTTTAATTTTCCCGAGAATGACTGGCTTACCCGGCCTTGTTGCGACTCCATGGGTAAAAACAGTGCCAAGCTCCTCAAGAATATGGACTGTATAATCCTTTGATCCAGCGGATGACCCGGCATTGATGACGACAATATCAGATGTTTCCACCGCTTGCAGCAGCGCTTCCCTGATTTTTTCCGGCTCATCCTTCACGATTGGATGCAGATACGGGCTGCCTCCCCAATCTTCTACATAGTTGCTAAAAACCGTTCCATTGAATTCAATGATCCTGCCTGATGACAGCGATGCATCTGCGCTGACAAGCTCATTTCCCGTCGGGATGATCGTCACCAGCAGCTTTTTGACGACGGCTACCTCGGTGACCTGGGCTGCAAGAAGCGCTCCGAGATCAGCAGGCCGCAGTCTATGTCCCTGGGTGAACAGCATTTCCTCCTGGACGATATCCTCGCCAATCGGGCGGATATGCTGCCATGGTGTTGCCGGCTCGATGATCTCAATCGTTTCATCGTCAACGACCTGGATGTTTTCCACCATGATCACGGCATTATATTGAGGCGGGATTGCATTCCCGGTATCAACGTAAACGAACTGCTCACCCATTTTCAAATGAAGAGGGCGCTGTTCATGGGCTTCATACGTATCCTCAGCATTCACGGCAATGCCGTCCATCGCGGATGCATGGTAAAAAGGCATTGAGACATTGGCGAAAACAGGTTCAGCAGTAATTCGCCCAAGTGCTGCGGCAGCCGGGATCCACTCTTTTTCCTGAGGCAGGTCGAACGCGGCCAGCACTTCATTCCTGGCTTGTGCTCTCGGCTTGTCTTCAAGATAAATTTTTCGGTTATAGCGTATTTTATCCATGATGCGGCTCCCCCTATCGCGTCAAAATGACTGGAACGTATTCGCCTTGAGATATTCCTTCTTTTGCGGATACAATCTCGACGATTCCATCGCTTTTTACCAATGTCGTAATCAGGCCTGACTTGCCGATGATCGGCTCCGCCCACCATTCTCCATCCTTCTCCTGAAGTCTTACCCTGATGTAATCGGACCTTCCTGGTGAGGAGGCAATATTTTTCACAATCCGCGCAAAAATCCGTTCAGGCTTATGCTCAATTTTCTCGCCCTTCAGCCTTCTGAAAACCCTTTCGCCAAACAGCTTAAAAATGATCATCGCAGATGCTGGATGACCCGGCAGTCCAATGACGGGCTTTCCGTCCGCAACAGCAAGGATTGTCGGCTTCCCTGGCTTGATGGAAATACCGTGGACAAAGACGCCCGGATCTCCAAGGGACTGGATGACCTCGGTTGTATAATCCTTTGTGCCGACAGAGCTTCCGCCGGATAAAATCAGGCAGTCAGCCTGTTCATACAATTCGCGGGCTTTCTGGGCGAACTCATCATAATCATCTCGTGTGATTCCGCCATAAATGAGTTCGAGATCCCACTCATTGACCAGGCCCTTTACGGTCAAGTAATTGATATCACGGATTTGGCCTGTTTCAAGTGTTTTTGTTTCAAAAGGAACGATTTCGTCCCCTGAAGAAAGGTACGCAGCCTTCAGCTTTCGGTAGACTTTCACCTTGGAAACACCAAGTGCCGCCAGTGCTCCAAGCTCCTGTGGCCGCAATCTTGTCCCTTCAGATAATAGGACTTCTCCTGCTTTGATGTCTTCACCTTTCCTGATGACATTCTCACCTGGTGCAATTTGCTTATAGGTATTCAACAGCCCGCCAATTTCCTCGCAGTGCTCGATCATTAGTACGCTGTCACTGCCTGGTGGCAGCATTCCGCCTGTCGGTACGTAAATAGCCTCGCCCCTGCCTACCGGTTTAACCGCTTCCTCGCCCATATGTACCTCGCCGGCTACATTCAGGAAGCCTGGCATCGATTCAGATGAACCATAAGTGTCACGGGCGATGACGGCATAGCCATCGACGGTGGAGCGGTCAAAACCAGGTACATTCTCTTCCGCAGTAACATCCTCTGCCACAATGTAATGAAGCGCCTCATCAAGCGGACGGATTTCGGTTTCCGTGATCTTGCCAATTTTCTCATCAATTAGAGCAATGGTCTCCTCAACCGTTTTCACTTTGAAAAATTGCATGCTGATTTACTTCCTTTCTAGCACCTGAAAACTATTCTCCGGACTCCGCCCATTTCCTTGCATCTTCATACTCTTCTGGATGATTCATATTGAAAAAGACGCGATCAAGGCTGCCCTCGAAATAAAGCTGCAGGTCTGTCTCATCGAGGAAGCGGACATTCAGCTTTTCAAGCATGTGCCTGATCCTCAAATTTCCATCTTCAATGCAGGACTTAGCCTCTCGCGCGATCCGTTTCTGATATGCGGCAAATAGCGGATGTTGACGGCCATCGCTTACCGGCACGACCGCATCGTGGTGCTTAAGCGCTTTTACAAGGCTTGAGGCAAGCTCAGCAGATATAAATGGCATATCACAGGCTACAACGAAATTTTCCTCATAGTCTGATGCCTTAAGTCCTGCATGGATACCCGCGAGCGGACCGGAACCCGGATACTGGTCTGTTACAATTTTTATATTTAAAAACTGATAGGTTTCAGGATCATTCGTTACTAGAATTATATCATCAAATACGTGCTGTAACTCATCCTTAATTCTTTCAATATTCGTTTTTTCATGAAATTTCAGGAGAGCCTTGTTCGTCCCCATCCTGCTAGATTTGCCGCCTGATAAAATGATCGCTCCTGCTTTCATCCCACAGCACCTTCTTTTAGTTTGTCTGTTTTGTTTCCCCAGCGGATTTGTATCCATGCTCCTGGGCAACAAAGTCCAGATGGATCGTGTTCAGGTCGAGCATTGCTGGTGTTGGCTTTACGATATATTGTCTTGTATCGATTACTTTAGTATACCCTTTGCATTCTTCACAAATCTGGATTTGTGCGGCTGATTCGCCATCAATCGTCAAGACTTTCACTGTTTCATGATCGTTATTTCCACAATGTGAGCAGGCTGTGCGGCGGTCATTCCAGTGAGCTGAACAACGAGGGCAGTGCAGTACTTTCTTTCCTTCTCCTTCAAGCTGCGCAAGACGCACAGGTTCTCCGCATACAGGACAGCCAGCACCGTGTATACCGTGATGGATTTCATCCTGGACCTTAGCCGCAGTCAGCTGCAGATATGGACGAAGCACCGTTTCTGCCACGAATTGTGGAATCCAGCCATCCAAGTCATTTTCCTCAGCGAAACTCGCAAAGTAAATATAGTTAAAAGCAAATGCTTCGTCGATCCATCTCTTAGCTGTCTCTTCATCCATGAGACTTTTAAGAGTCTGCATCGAACTTTCAATCTCTGGTTGATACTTCGATAAAAGATGTCCTATATCCTCTATCCACTGTATGAATAGGGAAATATCAAAGTCAATAGCTGCTGACGCAGTGACAGGCACTCCTGCCTCCATCGCCGCTTTATCAAGCTTTGGCCGGACACACTCAGGATCCAGGGAAGTCTTCCATTGCTCCTGCAATTCGATGATATCCTTCTGCAATTTCTGATACTCTTTTGAGACAACGGACTTTTTCATTGCTGCAGCCCCTCTTTCGCTCTATTATTCTGAATTTTGAAGGGAATGGAGCCCTGTCAGAGCAGCCATTCCCTCTATTAATGTTTTACGCGCCTTTTTTCTTGTTCTTGTTTTTATCAAGGTCAGGGAAATTGCCCTTCTTGACTTCTTCTTCGTACCATTCTGTATAGTGGTCCTTCGCCCACTCGGCAGGAACCTCACCTGTAATGACTCCAGTGTATCCCGGTCTTGAGTTTTTGTGGATGACACTCAGATAAATATGGCCGACCACTACCGCGATTGCCAGGCCGAAGCCAACGTTATGGGCAACATACGCCCACTGGACGATTGCTTTCGGGAACAGGTCCGGGAACCACATTGGGAAGCCGGAACCGATGATCAGGATCGCAGTCAGGATCTGGATGATTGAGTTGATTTTTTCACCAGCGTTGAAGAATGTTTGTTTTACATGCTTGAACTTAAAGCCAAATAGTTCTTTGACGAACTCAGTGAAAAACTGCAAATCTCTCTTTTTCCAAGTAACAAGCTCTTTTCCCCAGCGCAGGAAGCCCTTAGGATCCATGATCAGCCAGATGAAAGTCGGCGTGATGAAGGCAATCGCGAAAATCCTGTGGAGCAGGCGCGCTCCTTCTGGTCCGCCCAGTACTGGATAAAGCCAGTCAAACCACTCTGTATACATTGGCAGGGCCGTGATATACAGGGCAAAGAATGAAAGGGCGTTCACAGCGTGTGCGATTACAAAACCTTTCGAGAAGCGCTTTACCTTCACACCTGAATACTGTGTATTACTCATGGCTGCCACCTCCATCCTCTTCATGGCCTTTGCCTTCTTTATTGAATAGCTTATTGGATACGAAAGCACCTACAAGCGCCATGCTTGTCGCTCCAAGCATCATCTTGCCGATTGGCTGTGCGTAGTCCTTCCAGACAACAGCTGATGTTGGTACTTTTGGTTTTTCTGGAAGTCCATAGACAGATGGTTTTTCAGCAAGTACATAAACGGTGTGCGTACCGCCGACTCCTTCTGGGTTGTAAATCATTGCGTTCGGATACTTATCCTTGATTTCGCTCAGGCGCTTTTCAGCCTTCTTGAGCATTTCCTCTTTTGTTCCGAATTCCATTGCGTCTGTATGGCAGGTAGTGACACAAGCAGGCTGCATGCCTTCTTCAAGACGATCGACGCACATTGTGCATTTCTGTGCCTTCTTGTATTCCTTGCCGTTCTTGTCTTTGTAAGTCGCCAGCTGGACAACATCGAATGGGCAGTTCTGCACGCAGTAGCCGCAGCCTACGCACTTGTCTGTATCAACATTTACAGTCCCGAAGTCGGTGTAATGCATGGCTTCCTCAGGGCAAACCTTGACGCAAGCCGCGTCCGAGCAATGGAAGCAGGAAGAGTGGCGGAAAAGGTAGTCCAGATTGCCTTTTGAATCTTCGTGTTCAATGAATGACAGGACGTTCCATGTGTTTGCTGTTACTTTCGCATGAGACTGGACGCTGCCCTGGAACTCTTCCGGTTCAGCCGGAAGATCGTTCCAGTTTTTGCAGGCGACCATACATGCGCGGCAGCCGTCACACTTGGTTACATCGACGTATTTAATATAGTCCGCCATTAGTCAGCCCTCCTTATATCACAGAGGAATGCCTTATATTCAGGAATGGTCGTATTCGCATCCCCGATATGAGGTGTCAAGCGGTTTGCTGTATCCCCTGTTGCAATTCCTTTATAGCCAAAGTGCCAAGGCATGCCGACCTGATGCACCTTCTTGCCGTTCATCATATGAGGCTTGAAGCGCTTGGTAACCATTGCATAGGCTGTGATATCACCACGGGCCGAGCTGACAATGATCTTATCTTTGTTCTTGATGCCTTTTTCCTTTGCGAGTTCTTCACTCATTTCAATATACATATGGCCTGACAATTCGGAAAGCCATTCCTGGTTGCGTGTCATCGATCCGGATTGCCAGTGTTCAGATACCCTGTAAGTAGTACCGACGATCGGGTACTTCTTGCTGTCGCCTTTCAGGTTGAACTCGCCTTCGATGATGACAACAGCTGGGTTGATCTCCTGGCTTGAGAAGGTATTTTTCACCGGACTTTCAAACGGCTCGTAATGTTCAGGGAACGGTCCGTCATTCAGCGTAGGTGCGAAAACTCCCGCTACACCGCCGTTGATCATGATGAATGGATTCGTTCCGCCTGCGTCTGTTGGTGCAATTGTTGGCTTGAAGTCAGGAATGTCATTTCCAGTCCATTTCTTTTGGCTTTCATCCCACCAGATAACCGCTTTCTTGTCGCTCCAAGGCTTTCCGCTTGGATCAGCAGATGCACGGTTGTAAAGGATCCGGCGGTTTGCAGGCCAAGCAAATGCCCAGTTCAGGAAGTTTCCGCCGCCAGTATCCTTGTTGTCACGGTTTTTAGCGCGGTTCTCACCTTCCTCTGGATAGAAGCCTGAATAAATCCAGTTGCCAGAGCTTGTTGTACCGTCATCTTTTAGGTCGCCAAAGGTTTTCAAAAGCTTGCCAGTAGTAAGGTCATATCCATTGATTTCCTTACACACAAGGTCGATATCCGGATGGTGGCCTTCACCATAGTTCCAGTACAGCGCATTGATCTGCTTGGCTGCAGCTGAACTTTCATTTTTGTAAAGAGCCTTGATGTTCTTGACCAGCATATGGATGATTTCCAGGTCTGCCAGGGATTCTCCTTTCGGATCAATCGCCTTCCAGCGGTATTGCATCCAGCGTGAAGAGTTGGACACGCTGCCCTCTTTTTCATAGGAGCTTGCTGCCGGCAGCAAGAATACTTCTGTATCGATTTTCGATGGGTCGCTGCCCGCTTCTGCTTGCCAGAAAGCAGATGTTTCAGTTTCCCAAAGGTCAACCGCTACCATCCATTTAAGATTGGACAGCGCTTCTTTTTCCTTGCCAGCATTCGGGCCTCCGACTACAGGGTTTGTTCCGAATAAGAACGCACCTTCCAGTTCGCCTTTATACATAGCATTGAACAAATTGATATGCGAGTAGTTCTTGTTTCCTTTTGGAAGGTACTGATAGCCAAATTCGTTCGCTTTGGTAGCATTCGGGCCGTACCAGGCCTTCAGCATGCTGACCAGGAACTTAGGCTTGTTGCTCCAGTAACCGCCAGCAGGTGTTTCTTTTTTGTTGTAGCCTTCCAATGTCGTATGCTCAGGGATTGCAGTCGGCGTTCCAACATATCCTGGAAGCAGGTGATATAGCAGCGCAAAGTCAGTCGATCCCTGTACATTGGATTCTCCGCGCATCGCGTTGATTCCGCCGCCAGGCAGACCGATATTTCCAAGCAGCAGCTGGATGATTCCAAAAGCACGGACGTTTTGTGTTCCTACCGTATGCTGGGTTGTACCCATCGCATACATGATTGTTCCAGATTTCCCTATCTTGCTTGTTGAACAGAAAGTCTCACAGACCTTAAGGTAATCTTCTTTTGGTGTTCCGGTTACTGCGATTACTGAATCGACATCATAGCGTGAGAAATGCTTTTTCAGCAGCTGGAATACAGAACGCGGATGTGTAAGGGTTTTATCCTTTTTCGGATTGCCTTCTTCATCCGTTTCAAAAGCCCATTTCGTTTTGTCATACTTACGGGTTGCTTCATCATACCCGCTGAATAATCCATCATTGAACTCAAAATCCTTCTTTACAATGAAGGATGCATTTGTATATTCAGCAACATACTCTCTGTGGATCAAGTTATTCTCTAACGCATAGTTGATCATTCCGCCCATGAAGGCAATATCCGTTCCTGAACGAAGCGAAGCATAGACGTCGGCCTTTGACGATGTCCTCGTGAAACGAGGGTCAACAGAGACGATTTTTCCGCCTTTTTCTTTCGCTTTAGTCAACCATCTGAAAGAGATTGGGTGATTCTCGGCAGGATTCCCGCCCATGATCAATGCACAATCGGTATTTTGCAGATCGCTCCAATGGTTTGTCATTGCTCCACGCCCTACTGTAGGTGCCAGACCGGCAACCGTAGAACTGTGTCATATTCGTGCCTGGTGTTCGAGATAGACGACGCCAAGCCCTCTCATCATTTTCGCAAGCAGATAGGTCTCTTCATTATCAAGAGCTGCTCCGCCTAAGCTCGCAATGGCTTCGGTCTTATTGACAAACATGCCATTTTCTTTTTCAATGAATGTTTTGTCGCGTGTTTCCTTCGTACGTTTTGCAATTGTTTCATACATCCAGTCCCAGCTTTTCTCTTCCCATTTCTTGCTGCCAGGAGCACGATATAATGGCTTTGTTAAGCGCTTTTCAGATGTGAAGACTTGTCTGATTGTTGTACCTTTACTGCAAAGTGTACCTTCGTTGACTGGGCTATCCGGATCCCCTTCCGTATAAACCACAGTATTATCCTTTGTGTGTACCAAAATGCCGCATCCTACCCCGCAGAATGCGCAAATGGTTGGTGTAACAGTAGCTTTGGCAATCTTGAGTTCTTTTGATTTTGCGTGGACCTCTTTTTCGTTAAAGCCCAACTCGACAACTGCCAGGGTCGCCGCAGTGGCACCTGACAGCTTCAAGAATTGCCGGCGATTCAGGTTGATTTCAACCATTTCTCTCTCTCCTTCCCAATAGTTGCTTAGAACATCCCTAATCCCACAGGTGGTGTCAATTCAGTACTTGCTGGGCTTCCCCCCTTTCAAGTAAATCCTCAGAGGCAGCCGCCGGGGTTAGATCATCATTAATCCTCCTGGCAGATGTATAGACAGTCGCCATTTTCCCTCTCAAGTAGCCAACGACCTCAATGTTGAGGAAGCGGGCCAGCTGGATGGCCTGCTTTGTGGCCGCAGTTCGCGAGCCAATGACGGCAAAACCAAATTTAGCAGCTTTTGAGAGCATTTCATATGAAACCCTTCCGGTCGTCAAAAGTACGAGCCGGTCAGGCTGCAAGCGCTTTCGAATTGCGTGGCCAATAATCTTGTCGACAGCATTATGCCTGCCGATATCTTCCCGGACCTCAATGCTGCCATCCTCAAGGATGATACAGGCACCGTGCATGCCGCCTGTTTCCAGGTATAACGGCGAATTTTGCGCGAATTCCGCGCGTTTTTTCAACAAATATGTCAGCGAATAGGTTTCGTCGGAATTCACTTTATTGAACTTCTTAACGTCCGTCATCGAAAAGAAGGTCACTCCCCGGCCGCAGCCGGCTGTATAATGCTTCTTTTTCGAAAACATCTGCTCAGGATCAAATGCATTACATAGCGTTACATTCAATGTGCCGGTCTTTTCGCTAAATTGGACGCTGACAACATCCTCCGGCCCATCAATCAATCCTTCTGAAAAAAGGTAGCCATAAACCCAGTCTTCCAAATCCTGATTTGTCAGCTGGAATACTGCAATCTCATATTCATTCAGCTTCAGGCTGATTGGATATTCTTCAGGACAGCCTTTCTTGATCATATTCTTCACCCCTTATCTGTTACTTCATCCCCGGGCTCCGCTGCAACTATCGACTTCTTCCCTGCCATCATCGGTTTGATAGGATTGAAAGACTGTTATGAATCTTGCAAGCTGTTGTAACTCAATATTCGGTTCTTATTGAAGACTAAGGACCTTATATTAAAAAAACAACATTCCACTATGCAAAAAGGGTTAAATACCCCTATGCCTTTAATGTACTGGAAATTCAATGGTTATAACCATTTGAATTGTTACAATAATATAGATGAAAATTGTCTATTTTTTTAACAAAGCCTGAAACTGAGATTTTTCATTTGCGAAGAATCCTTTAGTGGGTCAATTTTCACATAGTCAACTGTAAATCAATTTATTTTTTCTCTCAGTAACTTTCATCACGTCAATGCACTAATGCCACAAAATCGTCAAAAGTTAATTTTACCCATTTGAAATAATACCAATCCAATCCTTTGTCTAAATCTATAGAATTGGTATAATCATAAGAAAGTGATGAAGGTGACTTGACTTGTACTAATGAGCAGTCGCCATTCTTAAATTGGAGGTAGTTAGATGAGTTTGAAAAAGGTGTTAACAATCGCAGGTTCCGATACAAGCGGAGGCGCTGGCATCCAGGCTGACCTTAAAACCTTTCAGGAGCTTGGCGTATATGGAATGACCGCTCTTACCACGGTTGTGACTATGGATCCTAAAAATCACTGGCACCATGAGGTTTTCCCACAGCCAGTTGAGCTGGTCGAAAAACAGCTTGAAACGATTCTATCCGTTGGAATAGATGCAATGAAGACAGGTATGCTCGGAACAGTTGAGATCATCGAGCTATCCGCACGAAAAATCGATGAGCATAAACTGGACAGGGTAGTCATTGACCCTGTAATGGTCTGTAAAGGGGAAGACGAGGTCCTGATGCCTGAAAATACAGATGCAATGAGAGAATTGCTTCTGCCAAGAGCAACAGTTGTCACTCCGAACCTGTTCGAAGCATGGCAGCTGGCACAAACCGGGCCAATCCGCACAATCGATGACATGAAGGAAGCAGCGGTAAAAATCCATGATCTAGGCGCTAAGAACGTTATGATCAAGGGCGGAAACAAGCTGAACCATGAAAAAGCCGTTGACTTGCTTTATGATGGAAAAGACTTCAGACTTTTCGAATCTGAAAAAGTTGAGACAAGCTTCACACACGGCGCTGGCTGCACATTCGCATCTGCGATCACTGCACAGCTGGCAAAAGGCAAAACAGTACCTGAAGCATTGGAAGTGGCGAAAGCCTTCATCACCGAAGCCATCAAACACGGCTTCAGGCTGAATGAATACGTAGGCCCAACTGCCCACCTCGCTTACAACAAGTATGCAGGCGGCAATCGCGGGGAATAAAAGCAAAACAAAAAGAGGCTGTCTCCAAGCTCATCATTCTGAGCTTTCGACAGCCTCTTTTTCTGTTACTGAATGATTTAGAGAGTGTTTCGGTAGAATCTTTTTAATGGACATTTTTCCGGGATTTCCTCTTGTTTTTGTCCAATAGAACCTCTCTAATGGACACTTTTCCCGGTTGCCCTCTTGTTTTTGTCCGATAGAGCTCTTCTAACGGACATTTTTCTGGGATTTCCTCTTGCCTTTGTCCGATAGGGCCCTTCTAATGGACATTTTTCTGGGATTTCCTCTTGCGTTTGTCCGATAGGGCCCTTCTAACGGACATTTTTCAGCGAATTCCCCGTGGTTTTGTCCGAAAGAACCCTTCTAACGGACACTTTTCAGCCAATTCCCCGTGGTTTTGTCCGATAGAGCCCGTCTAACGGACATTTCCAGCGAATTCCTCATAGTTTTGTCCGATAGTTATTATATCTTCCGGTTAATCCTGAGTATTCGATCTGCCATATAACTATGGAAGAACCATTCACCAGAGGCGATCAATACGGACGAAAATAGAGCTGCGAAAATAATCCCATCTGTTTGTTCGAACATCATCAAGCCAAGTCCCCATATCACGAAGAATGAAAGGGCGAGGTCAGATAGAGAAGCGGTAAGATTGCTTGTCTTTGGGAGAATGAACAAGTCACCGGCGAGATATGAAATCGCCCCAAGGACAAGAGTGATGACGAGAATATCCCCTATCCCGGCAAAACTCCCCAATAATAGAAGAAGAACAGCAAAAGTCATGATGCCTTTTATCAAAAGTGCCTTCGCGTGTTTCATAGGCTCCCTCCTTTTTCCTCACTATTTCCATTTACCTTCCTGATTAAACACTTTATGTAAAACCTGGTTTCATGCTCACTATTTTTGTATATTCCTAATTAAAATAGGTAATTATCCCTTTTGATAAGATAATCCAAGAGTTTTGCTAAATCCTTTAAGCGTACATTTCGCTTTTAGAAGGATTTTTTAGTAATATAGATATTATTGATTTTCAACATAGAAGGCCGTTCATTCGGCTATTATAAACTGAAAAACTTCAAAGGCCGGGAAGGAGGAACAAAGATGGATCCGGTGATTTTATCAGAAGTCCAGGAAGCCCTGGACCGTTTTAAAGACAAAGAAGTCTATATTCATTTAGAAACAACCAATGGAGCATACGCCTCACATAACAACGAGTCATTCTTCTCATCAGGCGCTTATATCCGCAATGCGAAGGTAATCTATGAACGAGCAAAGATAACTGGTGAAGGCCCGTATCGGACAGGTTTGAAGATCCCTTTTGGCTGGGTTTACGCTGAGGGAATTACACATTTTGAAATTGATGACAAAGGAAGGCTGCTGCTAGCCGGCCATGATTTTAACGGAAAGCTTGCCGTCGCCCTTGAAATAAGTGAAACACCGTTCGAATAAGTTATTTGGACTTGGCTGAAAGGAGAGATTTTACGATGGAAAAAGAAAGGCATGTACTTGTCGTGTTCCCTCATCCTGATGATGAGGCATTCGGTGTTTCCGGAACAATTGCATCCCATGTTAACATGGGAACGCCTGTCACATATGCCTGTCTGACACTCGGACAGATGGGACGGAACATGGGGAATCCGCCATTCGCGAACAGGGAAACCCTTCCTGCTATACGGAAGAAGGAATTGAAGGACGCAGCCCGCGCTATGGGTATCAATGATTTGCGCATGCTCGGGTTCCGTGACAAGACGGTCGAGTTCGAGGATGAAAATATGCTGGCCAATCTCATGTCATCATTGATCACAGAATTGAATCCTTCGCTTGTCATTACCTTCTATCCTGGCTACTCAGTCCACCCGGACCATGAGGCAACAGGTGCGGCAGTGGTGCGTGCAGTTGAAAAAATTCCTGAAGCAGACAGGCCAAAGCTCCATTGCGTGGCGTTCTCACGCAACTGTGTCGAAGAGCTTGGCGAGCCTGATGTCGTTCATGATATAAGTGCTATTGCGGACATCAAGCTGGATGCAATCCGTGCACACCGTTCCCAGACTGAGCTGATGTTGGCAGAAATGGCTGACAAGCTCAAGGAGAAGGATCCGAAGACATTGGCTTGGCTCAATAATGAACGCTTCTGGACCTATAAGTTTTCCTAATCAAAATCCACCTTATTAAGGTGGATTTTTTATTTTCGTTCATAGACTCCCTCAATCATCAAGCCTTTTACAAACACCACTTCGTTTGCAGATTTACCCTTGATACTCCAAACAGATTCTTTAAAGCCAAAAAACTTACTGTTATCTGTTTTGCCAATCAACTTGTCGATTTCAAAATCTCTTTCCCCATTGAAATAAAATTTCTTATGAATGTCATAACCAGTGTAGAATTCTTTATTTTTGTAAACCAGGGTGCCAGCATCTTTTGTGGTGTATACTTCTAGATTTGCATCATAGATGAAAAGGATACTAACCAATAGCAATGGAGCCAGAATCAGGATTAATCTTTTTTTCTTTTTCAACAAAACGATCACTTCCTGCTCACTTTGTTCTTAGTTTTTTTATAGATGTTTATAGACAAATTCCACCAAAACCCCATAAAAACCTTTTTGGCATTCTTTTTTCTATACCCTTCCTTTTATTTCTTATGTCCTACTTCTTCTCATTAACCTAGAGCACTTCATAAATTTGACACATCCTGTTCATATACCTTTCACAAATCCCCTCTTGTAATGTGAACTGCATCACACTTTTCACCCCTTATCCCCATGTACGATGTTAGTGAATTCATTCAATAAAGGGGGTAATGAAATCCATGCAAAAAGCTTTAATCAGTTTTGTGATAAGTGCTCTGATTGGCCTTGGGCTCGGTTACGTTGCATTTGATGTTGTTGGCGGCAGTAATGAAACTACCAGCAGTGAAACCGCTTCCAAGTCGCCGAAGGATTCTAAGCCAGCGGGTGATGACATTCAAGAGAAGAAGGATGACCAGCCGGCTGCTGAAACAGTTTCTTCAGACGAAAACATTTTACAATCTAAGGGCTGCCTTAGCTGCCATTCCGTATCTTCCTTGAATTTAACAGGCGGTGCGACTGGCCCGGATTTATCAAAGGCATTCGAAAATGTTGAAGGAAAGCACGGCAAGCCGATCGATCAGTTCTTAAAAGAGCCTACATCAGCGGTCATGTCAGGGGTTATTGGTGGAAGTCCACTAACGGAACAAGAGCTTTCTGAGGTAGTAAAACTTTTAGAAGAAGCCTCTAAAAAATAAATAAGGTGGTGCAAGGTTAATGAAGAAATGGATACCAATTGCCTCGGGACTTGCAACCGGGCTCCTGGCTGCAACAGTGTTCTTCGCTGATTTTTCTCCTGGTAATCCAGGTGAAGCGATCGCGGACAGCAGCAAGAACAAGACGAATGCCGAAAAGGTATATGTTCCTTTTGGCGAAAAGGATGAGTACTACTTGTTCGCTTCTGGCGGCCATTCAGGACAGATGTTCATTTATGGCGTTCCATCCATGAGACATATCAGGACAGTGCCGGTATTCAGTCCGGACTCGGCAACGGGATACGGATTTGATAAACACTCAAAAGAAATGTTGGGCGGTTTTACCTGGGGGGATCTTCACCACCCGGCATTTTCAGAGACAGATGGTGATTATGACGGTAAGTACATGTTTGCGACCGATGTCGGCAACAGCCGGGCCGCTGTCATGAACCTTGAAACATTCACTGTGAAGGACATCATTGATGTACCGAATACGAGCGGCCCTCACTGTGCAGCGTTCGTTACAGAAAACACTGAATATATGTTCCTGCCAACCCGTTTCGCAGTGCCAATCGGAAGAGAGTATGCGCCGCTTGACGACTATAGTGAAAAGTACCGCGGAGTCATGTCAGCTGTCACTTTCGATGAGAAAAATGAGAAATTGAACATTGCTTACCAGGTCGCCCTTCCGCCATGGTCTTATGACCTCTCTGATGCAGGGAAAAAGGGATCCAAGGATTGGGCAGTCATGACCACTTATAACACTGAAGAAGCAACTACCAACCTGGAGATCAACGCTTCACAAGCAGACCGCGATTTTATCGTCCTGTTCAACTGGAAAGAGCTTGAGCAAATGGTAAAAGACGGACAGTACGATGAAGTGACCGGCCAGAAGATGATCTTCCCTGAAAAGCATAAAGGCGGCATGTACCTTGTTCCTGTCGCAAAATCGCCTCATGGTGTGGATGTAACTCCTGATGGCAAGCACTTTATTGCCTCTGGTAAACTGGCACCGGCAATGACTGTATTCTCTTTTGATAAAGCATTCAAAGCTATTGAAAACAAAGACTTCGCTGGAGAACGGAACGGTATTCCAATCATCAAATACGAGTCTGTCATGGAAAAAGAAGTGAACCCAGAAAACGCGCTCGGACCGCTTCATACTCAATTTGATGATCAAGGCATGGCTTACACAACCATGTTCATCTCATCTGAAATCGTAAAATGGGACCCGAAGACTGGTGAAACTTTGGATCGCGTGCCTGTACAGTACTCCCCTGGTCATTCTGTTGCCGCTGAGGGAGATACTGTCGCACCTGATGGAAAATACCTCATTGCATTGAATAAAATTGCGAAAGACAGCTATCTTTCTGTGGGTCCTTCCCACCCAGAATCCATGCAGCTCATTGACCTGCGCGGGGATAAAATGGAAGTCATCCAGTCTGCTCCTGTCAACCCTGAACCGCACTACGCACAGATGATCAAGGCAGATAAAATCAAAACGATTACCGTTTATCCAAAGGATGAAAAAAATCCTGACGCAGTTTACAGCCAGGAAGAAACCCGCATCGAACGGAAAGGCAACGAAGTTCATGTTTATGGAATCGCAATGCGTTCTAAATTCATTTTTGACGCAAAAGCAGAGCGTCCTGATCAAATCGAAGTCAAAAAAGGAGATAAAGTCTTTATCCACCTTACAAATATCGACTTTGACCAGGATATTACCCACGGCTTTGCTATCAATGGCTATGATTTGAACATTGAAGTACAGCCAGGACAGACGAATACAGTGGAATTTACCGCAGATAAAGCAGGAACATTCCCGATCTATTGTACAAACTTCTGTTCAGCCTTGCACCAGGAAATGACCGGTTACTTCCTTGTAAAACCTTAATTTCATTGAAAACAGGTGAAGGGTATCAGCCTCTAAAGTTGATACCCTCACACCTTTTAATTCTTTTCAACAGAAAGGCGTGATACCCTTGGCTGGAAAAAAACTCTCGATCCTTTCTTCCGGTTTGATCGCAGCCGCCGCTGCATTGATTGGCGCTTCCTTATTTTTCCCATGGTGGGGCATGGAGTTTTTTGCTCCACAATATCCAGAAGGCTTGAATATCATTGTCTATCCGGACAAACTGGAAGGTGAAATTGATATCGTCAATGGCCTCAACCACTATATTGGCATGAAAGGCTTCAGTGAAGAAAACTTTCCAGAGCTTACCTACCTTAAATATTTGATTGGCGGATTAGCGTTACTAACTCTGATCACAGCCGTTCTCAGAAGGAAAAAGGTTCTTTATTTCCTGATTGGATTATTTTCAATTGGCGGTTTATTGGGTGTCTGGGATCTTCGCCGCTGGCTTCATGACTTCGGAACAGATTTAAGCCCAACTGCTCCGATAAAAGTAGATCCATTTGTTCCGCCGATTATTGGTGAGAATACACTCGCGAATTTCATAACAAACAGCTACCTTGGCACTGGTTCATATTTAGTATTAGCAGCATTCATCCTGATTCTCATTCCCCTTTGGAAGGATCGTTGACCATGAAAAAAATCCTTTGGCTGCTCTTACTCCTTTCCGCTATTACTTTTCCGGAAAAGGGGGCGGCAGCGGAAAACCTGCAGGCCGTCATTGATTCAGCCAAAGACGGCGCAATCATTCAGCTTGAAAGCACTATTTACAGTGGAAATATTGTGATTGATAAGCCACTTGCCCTTATTGGCAAGAAAGGGACTATCATTGAAGGAGATGGCAAAGGCAATGTCATTTCTGTTCGTGCTTCTGGCGTAATCATATCAGACCTCAAAGTCACAAAAAGCGGAATGGACCGAAATAGCCCGGAAGAATACGCAGCGATCAAGGTTTATACAGATGGGAACACCATCCGGAATATCGGGATTGAACATTCCTTTCACGGAGTTTATTTAAGCAAAGCACATGACAATTCAATTGAAAATGTAAGTGTAAAAGGGCTTGGCAAAGGAGAAATAGCCGCCCAGGGCAATGGCCTTCATGTCTATTATTCAAATGGAAATCTATTAAAAAACAATTATATCGAAGGCACCAGAGATGGAATGTTTTTCGATTATGCCAATGACAATAAAGCCTTAAACAATAAAATCACGAAAACACGTTACGGTCTGCACTATATGTACTCAGACCGCAACGAATTTAAAAACAACATATTCACCTTTAATACAGGAGGGGCAGCCATCATGCACTCCAACCAGCTCAAGCTGGAGAACAACCAGTTCATCTTTAATTATGGACATCGCTCTTTCGGACTGCTGGTATTATCAGCTAACGAAAATAACATTGAGAACAACACTTTCTACATGAATCAAAGAGGGTTATATATAGATCAATCTACCGATAATCTGATTCGGTCGAACCATCTCTCACAAAACCAGATTGGAATCGAGCTATGGGCGAGTTCAAACGAACAGATTTTTACTGGAAATACGATTGAAGAAAACACCATACCAGCTGTCACACTTGGCGGCACGGGCAGGAATGACTGGAGCTTTGAAGGAATCGGCAATGATTGGGGCAGGTCTTTCCCTTTACTCGATCTCGACCAGGATGGCGTGGGTGACAGTCCGGCAGTCTACAAATCCTCACTTTATGAACTGATTGAGGACCAGGAACTAGTCTATCTTTTCCTAAAAAGCCCTGCCATTACAATCTATGAAAAACTGAATCGGCTGCTGGATCATGATAAAACGATGTTTGAGGACCAGTATCCTCTGGTTAACGGGCATAAAACAATACCTTACCTGCCTGTCATTATCGTATTTGCCGTCATTGGAACGGCCATCTGCGCAAAAAGGAGAAAACTGCTATGCACTTCATTTGGAAAGAATGGAAGGAAAATATAAGGGGCAAAGGGCTCTGGCTTGCGATCGGTACAATCATACTAGTCTCTGTTTTACTGCTTGTAAGATCAACTTCACTTTCCTATGATCAGGGTTTGTATATCTTGCTCATCAACCTGTTTGACACACTGATTTATTTTATCCCGATCTTGTACTTATTCATTGGCGCTTTCTCTATCTTCCAGGAAAAAGAGCAAAAAACACTTGTCATGCTTTTGACCAAACATGAGAGCTATTGGACATTCCTCGCCAAAAAGAGCCTTGGGATGCACTTAGTGCTTCTGGTACCGGTAATCATCTGGTTTTTCTTATTCCTTATCCCTTTAAAGATTTACTTTAAAGCAGATATCGGGACCTACTACGTCTTTGTTCTTTCGATCACAGTCCTTATGTTGGTTTTCACGCAAATTGGTGCACTGGTCGGCAGTATCAGCAGGTCAAGAATGCAGATTGCCGGTATAGCAGTGATCATCTGGTTCTATTTCTTTTTCTTGCATGACTTTGCCCTGTTATCAGCCATCCAGGGTGTAACCCATGAGAATGTACAGCTATTTTCGATTGCATACTTCCTGAATCCGATACAGGCAGTAAGGATGTATCTTGAGACAGGGGTAGGGATATACTCTTTCGGCCATATGTCCCGTCTATTGAAATCATTCATGTGGCTGCAGCCGGGGACCTTCCTTGGAGCCAGCCTTATTTTTTGGATAACTGCCACTTTTATCAGTTCCGTGCTATTGCATCGCAAGGAGGGTTTTGAATGATCAGTGTTTCTGGTTTGACACAATCATATGGCAATGATGAAATATTGAACAATATAAGTCTGTCAATCGAGAAAAATGAAGTATGTGCACTCGTGGGAAGGAACGGAGCTGGCAAGTCCACATTTATCAATAGTTTACTTGGCCTGATTCCCATCAAGAAGGGCGAAATACTTGTTAATGGCAAGCCTCGTAAAAGAAATAACCGCTGGAAAAACGAGATTGCTTATTTGCCGGAAAAGTTCATGCTATATCCCTCTTTGACGGGATATGAAAATATTGTTTTCTTTGCCCAGGCTGGCAATGGAAAAGCGGATCCGGAAAAAATAGAGCAGATCTTGACTTCCGTGGGACTCTGGGAAGACCGCGGCAGGGCCATTAAGAGCTATTCGAAAGGAATGCTCCAGAGACTGGGCCTCGCAATCACTCTTTATCAGGATTCCGACATTTTGATTCTTGATGAACCTACAAGCGGAATTGACCCAATGGGCCGCAAGGAGATCCTGAAAGTCCTTCATTCTTTATCGGGTAAAACCATCCTGCTCTCTTCCCATCATTTAGAAGAGATCAAACAAATCTGTACACATGTAGCTTTTTTAGATAAAGGAATAATGACGAAATACACAGTCGAGGATTTTTTAAGAATTCAGCAATTAGGGGGAATGGAAAAATGAAAAAGCTATTTATATCTTTGTTATTATTGTCAACGATCCTGTTAGGCGGATGTAACCAGGAGCCGGATTGGAAACTAGAAATCACCAAAGAACCAGTCTTTGCAAACGGGAAAGAGTCAAACTTTGAAATCAAGGTGACGGAAGACGGATCCGCTGTAAATGGTCTCCATATCACATCTGAGTTTGCGATGGCCAGTATGGACCATGGAACGATTGAGGTTGAACTGGAAGAACGATCTGATGGTGTGTATTCCGGAAATGCCGAATTTTCAATGGCTGGAGAATGGGAAGCCGCCTTCACTCTTGAAAAGGACGGCACTGAGCAAGAAAAAGTCGTTAAACTGAATGTGAAAAAAGCGGAAGGTGTTGCTTCCCTAAACGGTGAATGGATTACAGATGAAGATCTGGAATTTTACCAGTTCATCAATAAACTCCATATTGAAATTAACCGTGAAACGGACCGAGAAAAATATACTGGAGAAAAGCTTGGTGAGGCACTCGCTTATTGGGATAACCAGGAAAAGCTGAATCAGGACAAAAATCAGCTATTGACGCAAATTATCAGGCTGAGGGCGATGGCAATGCTGGGCATTGAAAAAGGTCATGAGGCAACAGACCAGGAAGTGAACGGGGCCATCGAAAAAGTGCGCGCCAAATACAGCAGCTCAGATGCAGCAAAAAAACTGATTGCACAATATGGTGAAGAAAAATTCTGGAACATCCAGCGGGATCAATATACCCGTATCGTCCTGACACAAAAGGTCCAGAACGATTTAATTGAAAAAGTGAAAAAGGAAAACCCAAAAGCAGGAGAACAAGAAATCCTGTTCACAGCAGAAAAGGAATATGAGGAGCTTTTGGTTAGCCAGGTGAATTCCTTGGAGATTGAGATCATGTAGGCCCTCTTCTTTGAGGGCTTTTTTGTCGTTTTTCGTTAACTTTTGTGAGTGATTACTCACTATACAAAATGGAATTTATCAGTTATCCTATCAGTGAGTGATTACTCACTTTTATAAAAGGATGGTGAAGATTCCATGATTGTATCAATCAACAACGTAAGTAAAAGCTATGGCAAGCATAAGGTTTTAGAAAATATCAATCTAGAGATTGAGAGCGGAGAAATTTTTGGACTGCTTGGCCCCTCAGGAGCAGGAAAAACGACTTTAGTCCGGCAGCTAGTAGGTCTGGAATCACCAAGTGAAGGAGAAAACTATCTTTTCGGTGAAAAGATGCCTTCACTGAAGCTGATTGAAAGGATTGGCTATATGGCTCAATCGGACGCACTTTATACTGAATTATCCGCGAAAGAAAATCTTGAATTCTTTGCCTCTTTGTTCGGCCTGAAGGGCAATCACCGCAAAAAACGCATTTTAGAAGTGATGGAGCTTGTCGATTTATCTGATCATCTGAGCAAACTGGTAACCAATTATTCTGGCGGAATGAAGCGCCGTTTATCCCTCGCTTCAGCGCTGCTGCATGAGCCAGAGCTGCTGATCCTCGATGAGCCGACTGTCGGCATCGATCCCGTTTTGCGCCAAAGCATCTGGTCGGGCTTTTATGATTTGAAAGCTCAGGGAAAAACGCTCATTGTTACAACACATGTCATGGATGAAGCCGAAAAGTGCGATAGACTCGGACTGATTCGAGATGGCCGTCTGATCGCGGTCGGCACTCCTGCTGAATTGAAGGAAAAGACTGGTTCTGCTAGCGTCGAGGAAGCATTTTTAGCATACGGAGGTGTCCAGCATGAGAATTAGAGCTTTAGTGATCAGGATTATCCGGCAATTCCTGAGGGATAAAAGGACACTTGCAATGATGCTTGTCGCTCCGCTCCTGATCCTGACGATGCTTCACCTTGTTTTTAATGGGGATGACTATATTCCAAAGGTCGGCCTGGTCGATGTGCCGGATCCTGTGATGGAGAAACTTGATATCGATGACGCAGAAATAATAGACTATGATTCTGCGAAAGCGGCTAAGGAGGCGGCATTAGATCATAATATTGATGGGTATGTCATTTTTGAAGGCATTATGGTTGATAAAATTGTACTAGAGGGCAGCGACCCATCGGTGAATGGTGCGGTTATGAAATGGTTCCAGCAGGCTACAAAACAGCTTTTACCTTCACAGGGGCAATTGGAAATGAACATTGAGTATATCCACGGCTCAGACGAGATGGGCCAGTTTGATTATTTCGGACCGGTTCTATTGGGCTTCTTCGCCTTCTTTTTTGTATTCATCATCTCCGGGATTTCTTTTTTAAGGGAAAGAACAAGCGGTACGCTTGAAAAATTGCTGGCGAGCCCGCTGCGGAAATGGGAAATCGTCATCGGTTATGTCCTTGGCTTCGGTATCTTCACGATGCTGCAGGCGACGCTGATTGCCTGGTATGCTATCTATGTCCTTGGAATGCTGATGGAAGGTTCCTTTATCTATGTATTACTGATTACCCTGTTGTTGTCGATGACAGCTTTGACGCTCGGCACTCTGTTATCGGCGTTTGCAAATAATGAATTCCAGATGATCCAGTTCATCCCGATCATCATCGTGCCGCAGTTTTTCTTCTCTGGATTAATCAATCTCGATACAATTTCCGAATGGCTGAGCTGGCTTGGGCCAATCACACCACTCTATTATGCTGCCGAAGCATTGCGTGATATTATGGTGAGAGGATACGGGTGGGATGCCATCTATGGGAATATGTTGATGCTTGCCGGATTTTCCGCCTTGTTCATGTTCCTGAATATACTGGCATTGCGGAAACACCGTGCAGTCTAACCGAGGTGAAAGGAGCAACACATGAGTGATCAAGATTTAAAAATTGATAAATTAATTGACGATGAAGACCTGACCGAGAAGCAAAGGAAAATCATCGTATCTGCGATTGAATCTTTTGCCGAAAAAGGGTTTTCCGCAACATCGACGAGCGAAATTGCCAAAAAGGCCGGCGTTGCTGAAGGCACGATTTTCAGGCATTATAAAACGAAAAAGGATTTGCTGCTGGCGATTGTCGCTCCTGTGATGGCAAAGTTTGTGGCACCTTTTATCATAAAAGACTTAAAGAAAGTACTGGATCAGGATTATGAGCATGTTGAAGACTTCATGAGAGCGATGCTGGAAAACCGCCGCGAGTTCCTGATCAAAAACCTCGCTACAGTCAAAATTTTGGTGCAGGAAATTCCGTTTCACCCTGAATTGAAAGATCTATTCAAGGAGCATGTCGCCCTTAAAGTATATGCTCAGTTTGAAAAGCTTGTGGAACACTATCAGTCAAAAGGCCAAATCATTGAGATTCCGGTGTACAGTGTATTCCGGATGGCGTTCTCCTCCATCTTTGGCTATTTGATCGCTAGGTATATGATCTTGCCGGAAGCAGACTGGGATGATGAAGCTGAAACAGAGCGGACAATTCAATTCATTATGCATGGGTTAGCTGGCCCGAATCACAGCAAAAATTAAACCGGGCGTGTGCCCGGTTTTTTGTTTTTGTTTTTTAGAAACTGGAAAAAATTAAACCAAATTTCCAATTCGCCAATATATTTTTATTTTCGCCAATCAACCTGTGAAAATCGCCAATAAAATCACATTTTCGCCAATAAATGTGTGAACTCCGCCAATAAAATCATATTTTCGTCAATAACTTAATCTCGTACTCCTCCAAAACAAGATAAGGAGCACCCATTCAGGTACTCCTTCTCCATTTCTATCGTAAATCCTCCACTTTTACGCGATAAAGCTTGTCATCACCCTCACCCGGGGTGCCGCGGCCGTCGGTATTGTTGCTGATGAAATAAAGGTCATCACCTTCAATGATGACATCGCGGATTCGTCCTAATCCTGTGACTACTTCTCTTGTAGTTTTGGCCGCAGGGTCGAACTCACGCAGCGCGTTGCCTCTCAATGTTGCGACATATAACTTCCCGCCATGCACCGCCATTCCGGATGGTGCCCATGTATCGCTTCCGGAATGGAAAACCGGCGCCTCCATGCCCTGCTTCGTGTCGTCACCTGTTATCTCTGGCCAGCCATAGTTTTTGCCTGCCTCGATCAAATTGATTTCATCCTGTGCGGATGGACCGTGTTCGCTGGCATAAAGCGTTCCTTCCTTCGACCAGGCCAATCCCTGTGGATTGCGATGGCCATAGCTGTATACGTAGGAACCTTCAAATGGATTATCAGCCGGAATCGATCTATCAAGATTCATACGGAGGATTTTGCCGCCAAGTGAACCTGGATCCTGGGCGATTTCCGGATTGGTTGCCGCATCGCCTGCCGTGGCGTAGAGCTTTCCGTCCGGGCCGATTTTCAGCCTGCCTCCGTGATGGAAGCGTCCGCTCGGGATGTGATCGAGCAGCAGCTTGCCTTCTGTCCATTCATCATTTTTCAAGATCAGTTCGACAATCCGATTGAACTGCCCGGTGCCATTCTCGTATGTATAATAAGCAAATGCCTTGTTGGACTGTTCGAAGTCAGGTGCAAGCACAAAGCCCAAAAACCCAGCCTCTGCTGCCTGTGACAATTCCTTTTTAAAAGAAACCTTCTGCCGCTCTGAGCTGCCGCCCTCCACTTTTACAATGGAACCCGGCCGTTCGCTTAAGTAAAATGTCTCGCCAACTTTATTGATGGACCAAGGCACTTCGAGATTTTCCGCAACAACCTCAAGCATGTCAGCCTGGGCAACAGCCTCTTTGCTGTCTTCTGGTTTTTGACCAACTTCACCTGCAGGCTTTGCTTCATCATCTCCGCCTGAACAGCCTGCCATCAACATCAGCATTGCCAGTAACACATACAAGAATCTTTTCATGACACCCTCTCCTTGGTTTTCATAACGTATTAAAAATCAATCTTGCAATCAAATTCAGTCTTCCAACACCTTCATGATTGCTTTTCCTACGCCGCTTTCTTCATTCGTCAATGTCACTTCGCCGCAAATCTCTTTGATTTCCTCGGCTGCATTCCCCATTGCGACCGGTTTTCCAACCTTCTCCAGCATCGATACATCATTGAAATTGTCACCAAGCGCCATCGTTTCCGCCAGGGTGATTCCTCTCGATGCTGCGAATTTTTCCAGGGCAACCCCTTTTTGAGCGTCCAGGCTGGTGATTTCGATATTCTCACGGCCGGATGAACTGACCGCAAGCCCTGTCATTTCCTTCAGGCCGTTCCTTGCAGCCTCAAGCTTGTCATCATCCAGCGAAAAAGCGAGCAGCTTGTAAATTTCATATTGGTCGTCCTCGAATAATCGGTCATAATGTTCTATCTTCGTAATCAGACCTTTATGCATCCTTTCCTCAGCAGCCTCAGCAATTTTTTCAATTGGCACTTCAGGGTTCGCGGTTGAAAAAATATCAACGATGATGGAGATTGCCATATCCTCATCTTCAGTAAAGGTACCTTTGTTTGTGTAAACCTCGAAATACACGCCGCTTTCCACAAGCCTTAGTGCTGCCTGCCGGGCCTTCGCTTTTTTCAACGGATTTGAAGAAACGATTTCCCCGTCCTCGGAACGGACCTCGGCTCCATTTACACAAATCATCGGCAGTTTAAGGCCGGATTCCTCAAGAACGAACCTCGCTTCCTGATAGGAACGGCCGGTTGCGACCACAACCTCGATTCCGTTCTCTTTTGCTTTTAAAACTGCTTCCCGATTTTCCGCAGTGATCTGCTGGGCAGCAGTCAAGAATGTCCCATCCATATCTGTTGCTATGCACTTAATCATGTTTTCACCTTCAGTTATTATTTTTCAGTATTAACAATCATGATAGACCTTCAAACTCATGACAGCAAATAATACGTGTATATACTAATTTTCAAATTATTGATCCCTTCCATTTCCAGCTTGAACTAATAATCTATAAATTTAATTATCTTAAAAACTTTCATATTGTCATTGTAAAATTCATATGCTATTATGAATCCGGAGCTGCAATCGTTTGCATATCAGGGGAGCATTATAGCAGGAATGTTAATAAACTCAATGATGTCAAGGTTTTTCTTATTCTCATCCCTTATATGTAAGCGTTTTAAAGGTGTTGTATAAAATCGATTTCAGCTAGAGTTTTATGCAAAAATATGCAAACGCTTTCGGAACGCATGTGGTTGCATGCAAAAAAATATAAAATTTGGGGGTATCTCAAAAATGAAGGCAAAAAAGCTATTTCCAGCAGTTCTTTCTCTTGGTCTTTTGATTGGCGGAGGTCTTGCAGGATGTTCATCTGATGGTGAAAAGACATCCGGCGAGGGTGGAAAAGGCGGAGAAAAAGTAACCGTTGACATTTTCCAATTCAAGGTGGAATTCAAGGATCAGTTCGAAGACATCGCAAAAGCTTATGAAGAAGCTAATGAGGACGTTGACATCAACATCACAACTGTCGGCGGCGGCGAAGATTACGGTGCTGCACTTAAATCCAAGTTCGCTTCAGGCAATGAACCTACCATCTATAACGTAGGCGGACCGCAGGACGTGGAAGACTGGAAGGATAAGCTTGCAGACCTTTCTGACACAGACGCTGCAAAAGCTGCCCTTAGCGGAACTCTTGAAGGCGTAACAAAAGACGACAAAGTACTTGGGCTTCCATATAACCAGGAAGGCTATGGCTTCATCTATAACAAAGCAATCTTTGAAGAAGCAGGAATCGATCCAAAGAGCATCACTAGCTACAGCGCTCTAGAAGAAGCGGTCAAGACGCTTGACAGCAAGAAGAAAGACCTAGGCCTTACTTCTGTTTTCGCTCTTCCTGCAAAAGAAACTTGGGTAACAGGACTTCACCTTTCAAACGTGTTCCTTGCACCTGAATTTGACCAGAACGTAATCAACGCTTTCGAAGCTAAGGAAGTTACTTTTAAGCACGGCGATGCATTCAAGAAGGTTCTTGACCTGCAGAACAAATACTCTGACCAGCCGACTGTAAGCCTTGACTATGCTAAGCAAGTTGAAGAGCTATTCTCTACTGGCAAAGCAGCGATCATCCAGCAAGGTAACTGGGTGTCTGGTTCAATCGCTGGCATCGATGAAGAGCTGGCTAACAGCGGCGTAGGCATCCTTCCGATCCCGGTTGAGGGCTACAAAGAAGACTCAATCCCGGTTGGCGTGCCAATGTACTGGGCTGTAAACAGCAACAAGGATGAAAAAGAAGTAGCGGCAGCTAAGGATTTCTTAGACTGGTTATATACTTCTGAAGAAGGCAAAACAGCCGTTATCGAAGATTTCAAATTCATCCCTGCTTATGAAGGATACGATGCTGGCAAGATCTCTGATCCACTTGCAAAAGAAATCTATGAATACTCTTCAGCTGGCAAAACTTTGGCTTGGACTTTCATGGGTTACCCAACTGGTTGGGGACAAGAAAAGCTTGGCATCAACATCCAAAAATATGTGAGCGGCGAAATGACTTGGGACGAATTAGTAGAACAGTCTTCCAAAGCTTGGGCTGAAGCTCGTAAGTAATAAGTGTTAACTAAAGAAGGAAACAGAACGGCTGCGGCTGTTTTGTTTCCTATCTTTTTTCACGAAGCTGTTTTGTACATTCGCTTCGGAAAAATTTAACTTCCCACTAAGATAGGAGGATTTACAGATGCGTAACCGGAACCTCTGGTACTGGCTTTTCCTGGCTCCAGCTCTATTCGCGCTTGCTCTAGTGGTCATTTTGCCGCTGGCATACGGCGTATACTACTCATTCACTGACTGGAACGGGATCAGGACACCTTCATTTGTAGGCCTTGAACATTATAAAGCGCTTTTTGCTGAGGAAGATTTCAGAGATGCATTATGGTTCACAACGAAGTTCACTGTTGTCTCTGTATTCCTGATCAATTTCTTTGGCCTTTCACTTGCATTGCTGGTTACACAAAAATTCAGGACGAATAATATCCTGAGAACGATTTTCTTCATGCCGAACCTGATTGGCGGACTGATCTTAGGTTTCATCTGGCAGTTCATTTTCACAAAGGTTTTTGCGAGCGTCGGAGAACTGATTGGCGTTGAAGCTTTGGAGGGATGGCTGTCCACTGAGACAACAGGCTTCTGGGCAATGGCGATTCTTATGAGCTGGCAGATGGCCGGTTACATCATGGTCATTTATATTTCATTCCTGGAAGGCGTACCGCAGGAATTGCTTGAAGCAGCAGAAATTGACGGAGCGAACAGCTTCCAGCGTTTTTATCACGTCACCTTCCCGCTGGTCATGCCGGCGTTCACAGTCAGCTTGTTCCTGACACTTTCAAATTCATTCAAGCTTTATGACCAGAATCTGTCGCTCACCGGCGGCGGTCCATACAATTCGACACAGATGGTTGCGATGGAAATTTTCAAAACGGCATTCGTCGAAAACGCGATGGCATTCGCACAGGCAAAGGCGGTCATTTTCTTCCTGATTGTTGCGGCTATATCGCTTACACAGGTTTATATCAATAAAAAACGGGAGGTCGAGATGTAATGAAAAAGAAGAAGCAGAGCAGACTCATTCTTGAAATTCTCGGCATCATCCTTGCCCTGATCTGGCTTTCCCCGTTTTACCTGATGATCGTTAACTCTTTCAAGACAAAGCGTGAAATGTTTGAAGATACATTGAAGCTTCCGGATGTTTTCTCATTCGAGAATTACACAGTTGCATTTGAGCGTTTGGATTTTCTAAAAACCTTTTTCAACTCTGTATTGATTACGGTGCTGGCTGTGGCTGTCATCATCATTTTTTCATCGATGGCTGCCTATGCCCTTTCAAGACGCGGCGGGAAAACCAGCGGGATTATCTTCATGCTGTTTGTAGCGGCAATGCTTATCCCCTTCCAGTCAGTAATGATTCCATTGGTGTCCATTTTTGGTAAACTGGAGATGCTGAACCGAGGCGGACTGATTTTCATGTATCTTGGTTTTGGGGCCAGCTTATCGATCTTCCTTTACCACGGAACATTGAGCGGGATCCCGAAATCACTTGATGAAGCAGCAACCATCGATGGCGCGAACCGATTCCAGATTTTTTGGCACATCATTTTTCCGATGCTGAAGCCAGTATCTGTCACAGTGGCCATCCTGAACATCATCTGGATCTGGAACGACTACCTGCTTCCTTCCCTTGTCATCAATAAGCCGGGAATGGAAACAATTCCGCTTAAGATGTTCTTCTTCTTTGGGGAATATACTAAACAATGGCATCTGGCACTGGCAGGACTGACGATCGCGATCATTCCGGTCATCATTATTTACTTCTTCCTCCAAAAGCAGATCATCAAGGGAGTTTCAGAAGGCTCGGTAAAATAATCGATACTATAGGAGAGACGACCAATGGCAGTCACAATCAAAGATGTAGCGAAGGCAGCCGGTGTGTCACCATCTACCGTTTCCAGGGTGATTGCTGATCACCCTCATATCAATGAAGGAACGAAGAAGCGTGTACGGAAGGTGATGGAGAAACTGGGGTATCACCCGAACTTCCAAGCACGGAGCCTGGTTGTAAGGAGTACCGAAACCATTGGTATTGTCATGCCCAATTCGGCTACCCAGGCATTACAGAACCCGTTTTTCCCTGAGGTCATCAGGGGAATCAGCATGAAAGCCCATGAACATCAATTCGGGGTTTATTTAACCACAGGCATCACGGACGAGGAAATCTTCCATCAGGTTGTCTCGATGGTGCAGGGCCGCAGGGTTGACGGCATCATCCTTCTGTATTCGAAAACGGATGACAAGATCATGAACTACTTGCTGGAGCATAAGTTCCCTTTTACGGTCATAGGACGCCCGAATATGAATGCTGAGCGGATTACCTATGTCGACAATGACAATATTTATATTACCAAACAGGTTACGGATTATTTGATCAAGCTCGGGCATCAAAAAATTGCTTTTATCGGTTTCAATTTGGAGCATGTTTTTACCATAGACCGGCTTGAGGGATATAAGCTAGCCCTGCAAGAAGCTGGCATCCCATTTGACGAAAAATATATTATCCACGAGCAATGCATAAAATCTGAAGGAAAAGAAGGCATCACCAGATTCCTTTCTTCAGATGAGCCGCCTACTGCCCTAGTGGTAGCAGATGATTTTACCGCCATCGAGCTTATGAGTTATTCCGAGGAACTCAATATCAAGGTGCCTGAGGAAATCTCAATCGTAAGCTTTAATGATGTACCGCTCGCGGAACATATGAAACCGCAGCTGACTTCTGTTAATATCGACATCTTCCAGTTAGGTTTTGAAGCGGCTAACTGTTTAATAGAAATCATCAAAAATCCGGTTGCACTGCCAAAAAGGGTTACAATCCCGGCGAGGATGATTGAACGGAAATCGTGCAGCCCAATTCATAAGTAATGCAGCGCAAATGACTAATGTGAAATAACGGGATACATCAGGATCATACAAAGAAATGAGGGTTCACATGAAACACAAATGGTGGAAAGAGGCTGTTGCCTATCAGGTATATCCAAGAAGCTTCATGGATTCCAACGGCGACGGCATCGGCGATTTGCAAGGAATGATTTCAAAGCTTGATTACTTAAAGGATTTAGGGATCGATGTGATCTGGATTTGCCCGATGTACAAATCCCCTAATGATGATAACGGCTATGATATCAGTGATTACCAGGATATCATGGATGAATTCGGTACGATGGAAGACTTCGACCAACTGCTTGCTGAAACGCATAAACGCGGCATGAAGCTGATTATCGATCTTGTTATAAACCATACGAGCGATGAGCATAAATGGTTCATCGAGTCCCGTGTGTCCAAGGATAGCCAGAAGCGCGACTGGTATATCTGGCGCGATGGCAAGGATGGCGCCGAGCCTAATAACTGGGAGAGCATTTTCGGCGGTTCTGCCTGGGAGTATGACGAAAAGACAGATCAGTACTTCCTGCATATTTTCTCCCGCAAACAGCCTGATTTGAACTGGGAAAACAAAGAAGTCCGCACTGCTTTATACGATATGATCAACTGGTGGCTTGATAAGGGAATTGATGGTTTCCGCGTCGATGCGATCAGCCATATCAAAAAAGAAGAAGGCTTTAAGGACATGCCTAATCCTGAAGGAGTGCAGTATGTTTCTTCTTTTGACAAGCATATGAATGTTGACGGGATCCAGACATTCCTCGAGGAATTGAAGGAGGAAACATTCTCTAAATACGACATCATGACCGTCGGCGAGGCAAATGGCGTCAGCATCGAGGAAGCCGATCTTTGGGTTGGCGAGGAACAAGGAAAGTTCAATATGGTATTCCAGTTTGAGCACCTTGACCTGTGGGACTCTGAAAAGAAGGCACTCGACCTGGCAAAATTGAAGAAAACTTTTACCCGCTGGCAAAAAGGTCTTGAAGGCCATGGCTGGAATGCACTATTCATCGAAAACCATGATAAAGCGCGTATCGTTTCAACCTGGGGTGATGACAAGGAGTATTGGCGCGAAAGTGCGACAGCGCTCGCTGCTATGTACTTCCTGATGCAGGGCACGCCTTTCATCTACCAGGGACAGGAAATCGGCATGACCAATGTCCAGTTCCCTTCGATTGAGGATTACGATGATGTCGCGATCAAGAACCTTTATAAAATCCGCCGCGAAAACGGTGTGCCGCATGAAGAAATCATGGATTTCATTTGGGCCACAAGCCGTGATAATTCCCGGACGCCAATGCAATGGTCAGATGCTGACAATGCCGGTTTTACAACAGGCAATCCCTGGCTTGGCATGAACCCGAATTACAGAGATGTCAATGTCGAAGCCCAGCTTAAAGACCCGAACTCCATCCTTCATTTTTACAAAAAAATGATCGAGGTAAAGAAGGCTAATGAAATTTTCACCTATGGCACATACGATTTAGTTCTTGAAGATCACGAACAAATCTATGCCTATACAAGAACATTAAATGACGAGCAAGCCCTGGTCATCTCTAACCTTTCCGGTGTGCCAGCAGCATTTGACTTCAACGGATTCCCGCTTGAAGAAAGCAAATTGCTGCTGAACAACTATAAGGCTGAGGAACAGGAAGCTCCATTCACATTGAAGCCGTATGAAACAAGAGTATATTTGAAGTAATTTTTAAGGGAGTGCCTATTTGACGGCACTCCCTTTTATTCTCCAACCTCTAACCTGACAACAAAGGTCTGATAAACGACCTCTTCCCCATCCTCTACTTCCAACTGCTCCATTTTTTCAAGAATCTTTATCATTCTTATTAAATAAGGTAATAGTCCTATTAAGAATTTCCGTTAAACAGGAGGAATTTTGCTAAAAAAAATTGAATTTTACATAAGGGTGGCGAATTGAAGTTTAGCTTGCTTGCTTTAGGAGAATATAACACAGGAAGGAATTGGGGAGAGAAAAGTGTTGGCAAAACAGGGGTTATGCATTAAAATAATTTTTGGCTTATAAATATGTATTTTAAGGGTGAATCATTTTGGAAAAACCATTACGTAAAAGAAGATCCACGGGGGACTTTTTAGCATTTATCATTCCCTCATTAATAGGAATATTTTTCTTTATGTTACCAATCTCCTATAATGGAGAAATCACGATACCAATCGCTGTTCTTTCTGGATGGCTCCAGGACTTGCTTGGCGGAACGCTGCCTGCGATCATGACTGTGATCATTGTCCTGACATTAATTGGAACATTATTGATTAAAAGCGTTAGACCAGAAGTCCTTAATCGCAATCATTTTCTTAAATCTTTATTCGATGTTCCAACTGTCTGGCTCATTGCCCGTATACTAGGAGCTATTTTTGCAGTTATGACTTTATTTCAATTAGGACCAGAAGCAGTCTGGTCAGCTAACACAGGCGGACTGCTGCTCAATGACCTTTTGCCAATCCTTTTCTCTGTTTTCCTCTTTGCAGGATTATTCCTGCCTTTATTGCTGAACTTCGGTTTGCTTGAATTGTTCGGCACCTTGATGGCTAAAATCATGCGCCCAATTTTCACATTGCCTGGCCGTTCTTCCATCGATACTCTTACGTCATGGCTCGGCGATGGCACAATCGGGGTCCTCCTGACGAGCAAGCAATATGAAGAAGGCTATTATACCAGACGAGAAGCGGCTGTCATCGGGACGACATTCTCTGTTGTCTCCATCACTTTCAGCCTTGTCGTCATTTCCCAGGTAGGCCTTGCTAAAATGTTCGTGCCATTCTATTTGACTGTGACACTGGCCGGTGTGGTTGCAGCCGTCATCCTTCCGCGAATCCCGCCTCTTTCCAGGAAGCAGGATACGTATTATGTCGAGCAGAACAACGACTACTCTGAGGAAAACATTCCTGATGGCTATACACCTTTCTCCTGGGGTATGGCACAGGCTGTCGAAAAAGCAAGCACTAACAAAAGCTTTAAAGATTTCTTCCTGGCCGGCATCCGCAATATCCTTGATATGTGGATGGGTGTTGCGCCAATCGTCATGGCACTTGGAACATTGGCGCTGATTGTCGCTGAATACACACCAGTTTTCCAGTGGCTCGGAATGCCGTTCATTCCGCTGCTTGAGCTGATGCAGGTACCTGAGGCGAAGGCGGCATCAGAGACATTGATCGTCGGCTTTGCGGATATGTTCCTTCCTTCCGTAATCGGTGCTGATATCGCGAGCCCGATGACAAGGTTCATCATTGCGTCGGTATCCGTCACACAGCTTATCTATATGTCTGAGGTTGGCGGACTGCTGCTTGGATCGAAAATCCCTGTCAGCTTCGGGGAATTGTTCATCATTTTCCTGCAGCGTACACTCATTACATTGCCAATCATCGTGCTGGTTGCGCATATCATTTTTTAAGGCACTTTTGTCACTATTGACCACTAAATAGGATTGAATGACCTATTTTTCTTCGCAAAGTTGACTCTTTTATTAGAAAAGAGCATGCAAACTTTATACCGACCTGCGAAATGGTTATATATTACGTTAAAATCGGCTTTAAGCTTTTAACAACAATTTTTACGAAAACAGCCTTTTTTAATGATAAAGGTAAAACGGAGCCCCTGAAATTTTCAGGGGCTCCGTTTGGCGTTTAAATTAACATTGGAATGACCGGATCTGTCTGAGGTCCATGCCGTAGTATACCCACCCGCGGCGGCGGCTCCATCTCCAGCCGGCAATGGAATTCCTGCCGAGGAAGATTGGATAGAACCAGAAGCTTCTGCCATCGACCAGCCAGATATACGTAAAGCGGTACATACATCTTCTGATACCGCCTGGGTCAACAGCAAATGCCGTTGCCTGTTCTTGCGGCACGTAGGCCGGCGGCGGTGATGATGGCGGTCCTCCTCCCTGCTGGCCGCCTCCAGGGTACCCGCCTGGGAAGCCGCCTCCAGGGTACCCACCTGGTCCTCCGCCTGGGAAGCCGCCACCTGGGATGCCACCGCCTTGCCCCGGAAACCCACCTCCAGGAATGCCTCCACCCTGGCCTGGAAATCCACCCGGTCCTCCAGGGAATGTCCTCAATTCTTCCTGGTGGTAAAAGTCATTTTCATAAAAGCCATAATCATCTTCAAATTGTTGATTTTGTGCATATGGGTTGTAGTTATTATAGTACAAACTCATATCCCCTCTCTAAAAGTCTTCCTTGTAATGTACGCAAAACGCCCAATTCGGTGCTAGTTGGCACCCAGGCTTTCCATACCCTTTTGAATCTGGCCGGTGATTTCGTCTACCTTTGCGAAGTCCATGGCTTCGATATAGATTGACTCCAACTGGTCGCGCAGTTCTTTTGCGTGGGCCAGTGATGCGATTGCTTCGTTCATCTTTGCTTTATACCTTCCGCCGACATCCTTAATTTCCGCTTCATATTTTTCATCTGTACCAGGAGTGATCAACTCTGTATACATATCGATGATTTCATCCGTCTCTCTTTCAGGAAAATATTCATGCGGCGCGGTGCTGTCAAAGATAGCAAAATCAAGCTCGCGGACAATGACCATGTCCAGGCTGTGCGGGTCAAACCCACAGTGATAGACTTCAACGTCATATCCGCGAGACTGTGCTTCGGCTGCCAGTTTTTTCAGCATGGTGGACTTTCCAGAGCCTGGCCGGCCTTTGATGAAGTACCTCTTGCCGACGGTTTCAGTCAGGTTCGGAACGAAGTCGACTGCGCCAACCGGAGTGGCGGCGCCAAGGAATCGGTCGTACACCCGGCCGCTTCCTTCTGAAGATGTACTGTCTCCGAAGAATTGATCTATTAATCTGTTTGTCAGCTCATTCGCCTTATCGAAATCCATGTTCTCAATGTAGATTTTTTCCCATTCGTCATGAATTCCCAGCGCTTCGGCAAAAAGGCTGTAAGCAGAATTAAATGCCTCACTGATTTTTTCACTAAGCTGCAGGATTTTCTCCTTATGTTCCTGAAGCTTTGCGGAATTCCATGCTTCACCCAGATTGACGTACTCCTCTACCGCTCCAGGTGCTTTCGGTTCGATGACATGAGGAGCTGTTCCGTCAACGATCCCGGCATTTAATTCAGGAATTAACACGCCATCAATTGATTTATTGTCTGATGAACAATGCAGGAATTGTACATCATAACCTTTTTCATGCCATTCATTGCCGATCTTTTTCATGAGCGAGGATTTTCCTGTTCCTGGCCCGCCCTTCAATATGAATAGCCGGGACAAGCCCTGCAAGCTGGAATCATATAAGCTGTAAAACCCGCGTGCCGTGTTGCCGCCGGCAAAGTATTTCAGGATTTTCCCTGACATAGATTAGCACTCCCTCCAACCGTTCGTTTAAACGGAAAGTTTTCGCTTCCTCCTTACTATATGCAGGGAATTTGTTCTGGGTGATTGCCCAGATCACATTCCAAATTTGTCTTTTTTGAAGGCGGTTTTCGTAAAGATTGTTGTTAAAATCCTAAAGCCGATTTTAACGTAATAGAAGGCCATTTTGTTGGTCGGTATTAAGTTTGCATGCTCTTTTCTCACAAAAGAGTACTTGTGAAGAAAAATAGGTCATTCAATCCTATTTTGTAGTCAAGAGCAACAAAGTTTGAGAAAAGAGCCTTTTTGAAATCTATTTCCCGGGCAAGTGTTATTTAAATTAGCCTCTTGTTAATGCCCAATGATGATTTTTGAAGGCGCGAAGACTTCTCAAAAATGCTAACTTACTTTCTTCGTACGGGGGTTAATTCAAGGAATCTACTCAATGTTCTGCGGAATTAGCAAGTCATGGGAGAACGCAGGAGCTCCGGTAGTTGGGATTTTCATAACTCTTCTCCACGGAAAGCGAAGCGTTTGGAACGGGAATCACAGACCAATTTAAACAAGCCTAAATGATATTAGAGATATTAGAATTGATATTAATTGAAAAAACCACAGCTCCTTAAGCTGTGGTTTGTCTATTTCGTCAATTGACCATATTTTCCCTTGGAAGTACTCAATAAATGTTCAGTAGTCAACTCGACCTGGAAGCCAATCTTCCCCGCGCTGACAATGATGGTCTCAAGCTCTTGGGCGCTCTCATCCAAAAAGGTAGGATAATTCTTTTTCATGCCGATTGGTGAACAGCCGCCGCGGATATAGCCGGTGAATTTCTGAATATCCTTGACCGGGAGCATTTCCACTTTCTTTTCGCCTGCTTCCTTCGCTGCCTTTTTCAGATCGAGCTCGGCTGCGACAGGAATGACAAAGACGTAGAGATCCTTACTTGATCCCACTGCCACAAGCGTCTTGTAGACCTGTGCAGCATCTCGGCCAATTTTCCCCGCAACGGCAACGCCATCAATCTTGCCATCCTTCGAGTCATAAGTCAGAATCTCATACGGCACCTTCTGCGTGTCGAGAATCCGCATTGCGTTCGTTTTAACCTTAGCCATCCTCGTTCCTCCTTGATTGAAGGGATTTAGGATAATTTTACCTTAGAGAAGGGTGACGGTTCAATCACGTTCTCTTCACGCTTAGCTCTTAAGTCCGGAGTTTTCCAGATTCCGATTCACATTAACAGCCTTCCTGCCAACGGAAACATACGTTAAACCAGCTGACTCCGCCTCGGCCAGGTCATAGCAGTTCCTTCCGTCAAAAATAACCGGTTCTCGCATGAATAGCGGGAAACGCTCTAAATCATATTGGGTGATTTGCGGCCACTCGGTCATGATGAAGACGACATCAGCCCCTTTAATCGCACCATCCACTGTCTCTGCATAATATAGCTGGCTGCCAAAAAGGTCTGCGACATTTGCGGAAGCAGCCGGATCATAGACGGAGATGTCCGCCTGCTCTTCAATCAGCAGGGAAATCAGCTCAACAGCTGGCGCCTCGCGGATGTCATCAGTATGCGGCTTGAACGCCAGCCCCAGGACAGCCACCCTTTTCCCCTGAAGTTTCCCAAGCAGTTCGCGAGCTTTATCAAACAGCTGCTGCTTCTGCCTGCTGTTCACCTCGATCACAGACCGGAGGATTTTAAAATCATAATTATAGTAATCTGTCAGCTTTTCAAGTGCCTTTGTATCCTTCGGGAAACAGGAGCCGCCATAGCCAATCCCCGCTTTTAAAAATTGGCTGCCGATCCTTTCGTCCATGCCCATTCCTTTTGATACATCTTCAATATTTGCGCCTGTGTGCTCACATAGATTGGCCACCTCATTAATGAAACTGATCTTCGTTGCCAAAAACGCATTGGAAGCATACTTGATGAGCTCCGCACTGCGGATATCTGTCTGTAAAATAGGCCGGCCAAAAGGTTTATATAAATCAGCGACCGCACGGCCCGCCTCATGATCGTCTGACCCAATGACAATCCGGTCTGCATGGAATGTATCAAGGATTCCCGAGCCTTCACGAAGGAACTCAGGATTTGAAACGACTTTCACCTGGATATTGTCCGGAATGCTCTCCTGAAGCTTCTTATAAACCCTCTCATTTGTCCCTACCGGCACGGTGCTTTTAATGACTATGACTGCATCTCTGTTCAGATTCAAGCCAATCTGATCAATCGATGCCTCCAGATATTCAAGGTTCGCCGACCCATCTTCATTTTCAGGCGTCCCGACAGCGATAAAAAGGTAATCCTTATTTTTACAGGCCAATTTAGTATCGAATGTAAAACGAAGCCGGCCTTCCTTAAGATTCTTTTTGAGCATCTCTTCAAGACCGGGCTCATAAATTGGACATCTCCCTTCAGAAAGGGCAGCAATTTTACGTTCATCTATATCAAAACAAGTTACACTGTATCCAACTTCAGCAAAACAAACTCCGGTGACAAGGCCAACATAACCTGTCCCGACAACTGTGATTTCCATATTGGCCCTCCAATCATTGATGCTTCTATTTTATCATGCAGCCGTCCCATTGTTAGCCAACCCGTTCAATTTGGTAAAAACTTGTCTAGTCCTTTTTCAAGCGGGTAAAAAGAATAAAGCATGTTTTTTATCAAAATAGGAAAAATTAGTTATTATGAAGAATTTTAAGGAGGATTGTTGATGAACGATTATACTTCAAAGCTGCCGCGTTTTCCGGAACCGTATTGGCGTAAAACAGCAGAGCTTCCGTCTTTCCCTAAACTTGAGCAGGATTTAAAAGTCGACATTGCTATTGTTGGAGGCGGAATGACGGGTTTGACATCAGCCTACTTGCTTGCTAAATCAGGAGCAAAGGTCGCCGTCATCGAAGCAGGTTCCATTCTAAACGGGACTACCGGACATACGACCGCAAAAATTACTGCACAGCACGGGGTTATCTATGATGAACTGATCAGCCACTTTGGTGAAGAAAAGGCGAAGCTTTACTACCAGGCAAATTATGATGCTATGCAATTTGTTAAAAACATTGTCAAAGAGCAGCAGATCGACTGTGATTTAACCGAAGAAGATGCTTATATCTATACGAATTCCGATAAGGAAATGGAGAGCCTGATCAATGAATTCAAGGCTTATGAAAAGCTTGGTGTCATCGGAAGCGAGTACGTGTCAGAGGTGCCGATTCCGGTAAACGCAATGGCGGCTGTAGTTATGAGAGACCAGGCTCAATTCCATCCCTTAAAATATTTGCACCATCTTGTGAAAGAATTTACGGAAATGGGCGGGCAAATTTACGAAAATACCACAGCAGTTGATATGGAAGAAGGCTCTGAACCGGTTATCACGACAAGAGATAATCATAAGGTGCACTGTAATCAGATGATCATCAGCTCTCACTTTCCTTTTTACGATTTAAAGGGATTTTATTTTTCCAGAATGCATATTAACCGGTCTTATCTCCTGGCAGTCAGAACCGAAAAGGAATTTCCTGGAGGAATGTACATCAACGCCGAAACTCCTACACGTTCCCTTCGCTATACCGATTGGAACGGGGAGAAATTAGTCCTGTTTGCCGGGGACAGTCATAAGGTAGGTCATAAAACGAATACTCATCAATACTATGAAGCACTTGAGGCATTTGCAGGAGAAACGTTTGGCGTGAAGGAAATCCCGTTTAGGTGGTCTGCCCAGGACCCAACAACCTTTGATAAAATCCCTTTCGTCGGTCAATACTCCGCCGCCACAGAGAATATCTTTGTGGCAACAGGCTACAGGAAATGGGGCATGTCAAACAGTACTAATGCTGCTCTGCTGATCAGTGACTTAATTTTGAAAAAAGACAATCCTTACAAGGAAGTCTTTGACCCGCAAAGATTCAAAGCCGATCCTGAGTTAAGGAAAATCATTTCAACTAACGCACACATTGCGAAAACGCTTATAAAAGGAAAGCTGGAACGCCCATCAACCCAGGCGACATCACTTGAAAGTGACGAGGGCGCAGCCGTGACAGTCAACGGCAAGCGTGCCGGCGCCTATCGCGATGAAAATGGCCAGCTTCACGTCGTCGATACAACTTGTACCCATATGGGCTGCGAACTCGAGTGGAATAACGGCGAACGCACATGGGACTGCCCATGCCATGGCTCCCGTTTCTCCTACAAGGGGGATGTCATTGAAGGTCCAGCCGAACTGCCGCTGAAAAAAATTGATTTTGAATAAAGCGAAGCCGCCATTCATGTCTGAGTGGCGGCTTTCATTATATCCAAAGGGAATTTAGGTTTCCAACAGGGATTATATTGTTTTCAATCGGGATTATATCGCTGCCAACAGGGATTATATCGCTCCAAACAGGGAATATATCGCTCCCAAAGGGGATTATATCGCTCCCAAAGGGGATTATATCGCTCTCAACAGGGATTAATCACGAATCACTATCCCTTATCCGCTAAAAGTGTCTTATGAATCCAGATGCTGGCCTGCATGCCGTCTCCCATCGCAATGGTCGTTTGCTCAGAATGGGCGACAAGGTCACCTGCAGCCCAGACTTTGTCGACATTGGTCATTTTTGTCCGCGGATCTACTAAAACATGCTTGTTTTTATGAAGATCGACGCCGAGTTGTTGTGCGAGCTGCGATTTCACTTCATTACCGCCGAAAGCTATGAAGCCGCGTTCTGAAGTGAGTTCCTCACCGTTAGCAAGCACAACTCCCCTGAAGTCAGGGCCATCTGCCAGCACTTTTTCAATCGGCCCTTCGACATACTTTATGCCTTTTTCCTTCAATGAGGTCATTGTTTCCTCATCCACTTCTTTGTTTTCGTGATTTACATAGGTGAGTTTGTTCGTGAAATAATTCAGGGTCAATGCCATGTTCGCACCAGGGTTGCCCGATCCCATCACGATTGTGGACTTGTCTTTCACTTCATGGCCATCGCAATCCGGACAAATATACACACTGATTCCAAGCGTGGGCATCAGCTCAGGAAATGGGGGAATCCGATCCATGACGCCCGTGGCCAGAAGTATAGTCTTCGCCTTGTATGTGTCGCCGCTCTCTGCCTTTACTTCGAATCCACTCTCCATCTTTTCGGCACTTTCAGCCTTGCCAATCACGAATTCAACACCATATTGCTCCGCCTGCTGACGGCCGATTTCTCTTAAGTAAGGTCCGCTTACTCCATCTGGATAGCCAAGGATATTATGGTAGCTCTGGCAAATCGCCGACCGGCCATCACCTGCATCCAAAACCATCACATTATGATCGTATCGCCCAAGCTGTATCGCCGCCTGTAGCCCGGCAATCCCGCCTCCAACTATGAGGCAATCATACATACCGATCCACCGCCTTTTCAAAAGTATCATAATAGCATGTTTCCCTTTTTAAAGGTGGAGTAATCCGGTTTATTTTTACTTAAAAATTCATAAGGAATTTTCTCAATTTTCCTATAAACACTAGTTTTGTCGAACACCCTTAAATTACTGCTTTAGCACTATGAAATCAGTTATAATAAAGTCGAGGTGGATAATAATGACAAGTGCTATCGCCAAAAAACCAATATTACTGCTATATGTAGTTTTAGCCTCTTTGATTCTAGCAACGAATTTCATTCTTTATCGAACCTCGATGTTCGGGCCAGTTCCAGAGGGTGCTGTAATCGGTTCACTGCTGGACCTTTTGTTCATTTTGCCTCTCTTGACGTACTTCATGGTCATCCGCAAAAGATATTCACTGAAATACATGGGGCTTGTGATCTTCGCTGGCTTTGCTGCCGCCTACTTCATCGTCCCGCAGGAGCATCTATCGGATTACCCCTTCCTTCCCTATCTCTTGCTGGTTTCGGAAGGCGCATTCCTATTGTTTGAGCTATATATAGCCTACACCGTCATTACAAGGCTTCCAAAATTGCTTAAAGAGTATAAAACCCTGGCCAACCGAAATTCGTTCTTTCTTTTCAACATCCGAAAAGCTGTAGAAACAAGTCTGCCAGATCATAATACTGCCAAAATCCTTGTCACCGAGTTTTCCATGTTCCACTACGCTCTGTTCTCGTGGAAAAAGAAAGTTCAGATTGATCACGGCACGGCTTTTACCTATCATAAAAAAACAAGCGTGAATGCTGTCTATATCATGATCATCCATGCCATCGCGATTGAATCGGTTGGGCTGCACTACTTCCTGCACAGCTGGAATCCGATTGTTTCCTATATCGGGCTGATTTTGAACATATACGGTATTCTGTTCATGCTGGCTGAACTTCAGGCCACACGCCTGACCCCATACTTGCTGACAGCGGACCATTTGTTATTGCAGACAGGGTTCTCAAGTTCGATGCACCTGCCTTTAAGCAATATTAAGGAAATCAAACATTACGAAGGGCCGGAGAAATTCAGCAAAAAAGAGCAAAAAGAACTTTTTGATGCCAGAGTGCCTGATTTGATCCAGGAAAAGCCGATGTTTGAAATCCTGCTGCATAAGCCGCAGGATCTTCATCTCATCTACGGTTTGAAGCGAAAAGCGGACCGAATCGTCCTGAATGTCGACGAACCCGATGTTTTTTACCATGAATTGCAGCGGTCACTCCCTGAGTGATCGCTTTTTTTGCTAAATCTCTCATTTAACCAACATAATTTCCTCATGAAAGATAATTATCTCCTGAAGAAAAGTATTAATCCTTAAGCAACGTGGATATCTCGCGATAAAGAGGATTAATCTCCCGATGAAGTGCATTAATCTCCCGAACCAAAGCGATATTCTCCCGAAGCAACTAATTAATCTCCCAATAAAAGGCCTTAATCTCCCACTCAGACAAGATATTCTCCCCTTCTTCCAAAAAAAGTAAGAACCCAGCCGTACAAGAGCGACTGGGTCCTAAATCTTTCTTAGCCATTATATACTTCTACTATTTTTTCCAACGAAAGTTCTGCCGTGCTTACATAAACAATATCAGCATTCTCGAAGCTTTCCTTTGGACCGACAGCAACAGCGAACATACCAGCAGCTTTGATGGCCTGTACGCCTGCTGCGGCATCCTCGACACCAATGCATGCTTCTGGCTCAACACCAAGCATTTCTGCAGCGCGCAGGAATACTTCTGGATGCGGCTTGCCGTTCACGACTGTTTTCGCGTCAACAATGATATCGAACTCGGATTTCATTCTAAGCGAGTCCATTACGGTGAACGCGTTCTTGCTTGCGGACGCGAGACCCAGCTTAAGACCTTTTGCCTTGATATCCGAGATCAAGTCCTTGATAGCCGGCAAAAGGTCAGCTGGAGTGATGTTTTGGATCAGCGTGAGGTAATGCTCATTCTTCTTCTCAGCCAGTGCTTCTTTTTCCTGAGCTGAAAAATCCCCTGAACGGCCGCCCAGCTCAAGAATTTTTTCGAGGGAATCCATTCGGGAAACGCCCTTCAGCTCCTCGTTATCTTCACGGGTAAAAGTAATGCCCAAATCCTCAGCCAGCGCCTTCCAAGCCAAAAAGTGGTATTCCGCAGTATCCGTTATGACCCCGTCAAGGTCAAAAATGAATGCTTTTAATGGTCTAGTCATAATCAAACTCCTTTCCCGATTCTTTCTTTTAACTTCACGATAGACATTGTTGTGAGTCCTTCCCATTTCAAAATGTCTATTAAACTGCTTCTTGGACATTTCGATTTCATTCACATTTCAAAATGTCCATTAAAACCTGCTTCTTGGACATTTCGATTCCATTCACATTTCAAAATGTCCATTAAAACCTGCTTCTTGGACATTTCGATTCCATTCACACTCTAAAATGTCCATTAAAACCGACATATAGTGCTGCGCTGCCTCTTTATTGAGAGAGAGACCTTCAGGCTTCCCCAAAGATCTCCTCAGCATCTTATTTCAATTTTACAGAAAGCTCGCCATCTGCAGGGATCGTTACCTCTTCACTATAAAGCTTCATCGCAAGTTCCGGACCTTGCTGCGTGAGGACGACGTTTTCCTGGTTCACTTCTACCTTGATATGGTGGTCACGGTAGATGATGTTGAAGCTGTACTGGTTCCATGCTTTCGGAATGAACGGTGCGAATGACAGTGTTCCTTCCGCTGTGCGCATGCCTGCGAAGCCCTGAACAATAGCAAGCCATGCACCAGTCATGCTTGTGATGTGCAGGCCATCTTCTGTATCGTTATTGTAATTATCAAGGTCAAGGCGCGCCGTGCGGTTATACATTTCGTACGCCTTCTCTTCCATGCCAAGCTCTGCTGCAAGCACTGCGTGGATACTTGGTGACAGCGATGACTCATGGACCGTCATTGGCTCATAGAATTCAAAGTTGCGGCGCTTCTCTTCTTCCGTGAATTCATGGTTGAAGAAGTATAGCCCCTGTAATACGTCAGCCTGCTTGATGAAGCAGCTGCGCAGGATCTTATCCCATGACCAGTTCTGGTTGATCGGGCGGTCTTCTGCAGAAAGCTCATCGACCGTCTTCAGATCTTTATCAAGGAATGTATCGTGCTGGACGAAGACACCTTTTTCTTCATCATAAGGGAAGTACATCTTCTCGATAATATCCTGCCATTTGGCAAGCTCGGCATCAGAGAACTCCAGGCCTGCGAGGCGGTCCTCATGGCCATTCTGCTTAAGGAGCTCGATGACTTCAAGCGTGTATCGCAATGTCCAGACAGCGATACGGTTTGTGTACCAGTTGTTGTTGACATTGTTTTCGTATTCATTCGGCCCTGTTACACCATGCATCATGTAGACGTTACTGGACTTGTTGTAGTGGACGCGGTCTGCCCAGAAACGGGAGATGCCGGCGAGAACGTCAATTCCGTATTCATGGAGGTAATCTTTATCTCCAGTGTAATTCACATAGTTATAGATCGCGTAGGCGATTGCACCATTTCGGTGGATTTCCTCAAATGTGATTTCCCACTCATTGTGGCACTCGACGCCTGTAAAAGTAACCATTGGGTAAAGCGCGCCGTGGAGACCCTGCTGCTTCGCGTTATGGTAGGCTCCATCAAGCTGGTTGTGGCGGTAGATCAGCAGGTTACGGGAAACCTCAGACTCTGCCGTAGAAAGGTATAGCGGGATTGCGTAAGCCTCTGTATCCCAGTAAGTCGCACCGCCGTACTTTTCACCTGTAAAACCTTTAGGTCCGATGTTCAAACGGGAGTCTTCACCATAGTATGTCGAGAATAGCTGGAACAAGTTGAAGCGGATGCCCTGCTGTGCTTCATCATCGCCTGCAATCTCAACATCAGCGATATCCCAGCGGCTCAGCCAGCCATTTCTGTGTTCTTCCAATAGTTCATCAAAGCCTTTTACAATGGAACGCGCTAGCACTTCGCGGCCTTTAGAAACAAGCTCGCCAGCTTTGTAGTCACGGTCTGTTGTCACAGCAACATACTTGTAAAGGGTAACAGCTTGCCCCTGCTCAGCTTTCACTTCGATGACATTTTCAACGTATTCTTCTTTTTCGTTGACTTCGACTTTGGCTGCATTCCCGTCGACAACCGTTTGCATAGTTGTCGCCACCTGGAAAGTCGGAGTTCCGAATGGATTGTCTTTCGTCCTCATCACAAGGCTGCCGTTATGTTCTGATGCATCCCTGCTCACTTCATACCAGAAGTCCTCGTCATAGTTAGAGTCCTCGTTGCGCACGTCCCCATCAAGATAAGGAACAAAGGTAACGTTTCCATTATAGTTCTTGGCAGTGACTGAATACTTGATCGCAGCCAGTTCTTTTTCAGCAACCGATAAAAAGCGGATGGATTCCACTTCTGTTTCCTTGCCGTTCTGGACGACTGTAAAACGGCGTGTCAAGACACCGTGCTGCATATCAAGCTCACGGTAGTAATCGCTTACTTCAGCATTGTGCAGATCCAATTCCTCTCCATCGACAAATACTTTGATGCCGATGAAATTCGTTGAGTTAATGACCTTGCCAAAATAGTGCGGGTAGCCATTTTTCCACCAGCCTACGCGCGTTTTGTCTGGAAACCAGACTCCAGCAATATATGAACCTCGATGAAAGTCTCCAGTATATGTTTCTTCATAGTTTCCGCGCATGCCCATATGGCCATTTCCCAGGCTCATGATGCTTTCCGCAAGCCGGAAATCTTCTTTATGCAAGTCCGTTTCGACGATCTTCCAGCTATCAATGCCAAATAATCTTTTCATAGCTTTTATCTCCTTTTAGAAGTTGTACAAACGTTTGCACTATTATATCATGAATTTCCGTAAAAATGATAAAAGCAACGGTGATAATTTTGTGTCATGCTGAACTTATTATTATTTTACTATTATAATCCGCTAAAAAACTTTTTCACCTACTTAGTTAGTACATATGTTATAAATTTTCAGAAAATAAATATAATCTAAAAGAACTAAATAAGGAAGGAGGAAACTGTTATTAGCATACGATTTTTCAAGGTCTCTGCGGTCTATTTCGTCATTGCTATCATTTTAGGAATCATTATGGGGATCGCGCATGATTTCACACTGACTTCGGTACATGCCCACTTAAATCTGCTTGGATGGGTTTCTATGGCCCTATTCGGAACGGTTTATCATTTTTTTCCTGAAGCGGGGAACAGCAAACTAGCCACTAAGCATTTCTGGCTGCATAACATCGGGGTGCCCGTCATGCAGGGCGGGATCACATTATCCATGTTGATAGGGGGTGTCATTTTCACTGTCTTTGCCATCGTTGGATCACTAGTCATCGTTCTCGGAGGCATTCTGTTCTTGGTGAATGTATTTAAGTATGTTAAGGCATGATTTCTGGCAACAGAAAAAAGCTGCGACCATCGGATGGCCGCAGCTTTTCAGATTATTTCTTGCCGTTTTTTTCCCGTAATTGAACTTCATAGCTGAAGTCTACCGGGTTCTTATCATCAGCAGGTGCCGCATAGCTTGTAATCATGTAGTTCTTGCCGTCCATGAATAATTGTCTTAGCTGAAGAGCATCCTCTTCAGTTACATTAAACGGATCGACAGTCACTACCTTGTAAACCGGCTTTTTGCCAGCAGCCTGTTTTTCATTGATGAAGGTCACTGTGTACTCTACGTACTTGCCTAAAATCTCGTTCATGGACGTGAACGCCTCAGTTGATGAACCATCCTGGCTAAAGCCGATTTCAGGAATTGAAATGTTGTCAATGAACCAGCCCTTGTCATTATAGCCCCAGTCAGTTAGGTAACGGAATGATAGAAGAACCTTTTGTCCTGCATATTCACTTAGATCGAAGGTTTCATTTGTCCAACTTTCACTGTGACCAGTAAATCCTGGTACGTTTTCCTTGATTTTTGGATAGCCCTCTTCCACTACATCGGATGTAGTATTTTCATTCGCAAGGCTTGTCCATGTCTGTCCGCCGTCAGTTGACACCTGAACAACACCAAAATCCCAATGCTCTTCGATATCAAGATAATGATCGAAGTTCAGAGTAGCGCTATTGACATTTGAAAGGTCCGCTTCAAAAATCAATGTATTGTCTGCCTCATCACCTTTATTGCCCCATAGCACCTGGTTGGTTTCATCTGTTGGATCCGCTACTGCTTTCCATAGTGTTGGCAGGAAGTCGATACCATCAAAGGAAATTCCGTCGATTCTATCTTCGAATTCAAGCTCCTTGAAGTCCCCGCCCCATGCTGGGACGCCATCTTTTTCAAACTCTAGCGCTCCTTCATAATCAACAGTATAGCCGCGCTTAGTGCCATCGTTGTCCACTGCAAGGTCACGAAGGTCGATGCTGTCAAAGTTATACACGCCATCGCCAGGCTGGCTGCTGTCTAGTGCGAGTGCTGTGATGAAATTCTGGTATACCTGTGTGAAGTCTTCTGTATAACCATGCTTCGCAAGCGTCTTGTTCACGCCGTCAATGCCGGTAACATCGCTTGTAGCAAGATCACGGATGAACTCTTTGCCATATTTGTCATTCATATAAAGTGTGAACAGATAGACCTGTCCATAATCGGCAATCGTTTCTGGACCAGTTGTTGCTGTACGGTGGTCATCCCAATTCACTAGTGAATTCTCCGGGTGATCAAGATAGAAGTTGATTGAGCGATCATCATGTCCGTATCCTCCAAGATATTCAGAGAATGTAGACATTCCTTCATTGATCCATGTTTCTTCAGCAGAGTCATTATCAGCATGGATCAAGTGCTGCAGTTCATGGATCGTTGTTCCAAAGAACGTGCTTTCCAGACGTGTTTCCCAGCTGTTTGTATCAATTGTAATGATATTGCGGTCCATATAATTTTCCAGCGTCTGCCAGAAGAAACCAGCTACAAAGAACGGATAGCTAGGATCGTGGAAGTTATCATCCTGAACATTATCAACCAGCATGACGACTTTATCGCTAGTTTCATAGTATCCCTCAGGGAAATAGCCCCATTCAATCAACGGAGACTGAGAGCCGTCATGGACATCAGGTGTACCAAAAAATTCCGTTGCCTTTGGATAAATATTGCTGTCAAATTCATCGCGCAGCTTGTCCACCTGTTCCTGGGTCACGACGTGCGCAGGGCGCGGGTCGCCTTCAGGGAATGCAAGGTCGTTTGCTACCCAAATCTCAACATTTTCTCCGACTCTGCGTAAAGTAAAATCTTTGAAAGAAAGGTTTCTGTCCAAAAACTTTTTCGTACGCCATCAAAGGTAAAAGTGCTGTCAGCAGCACCGCTTTCTGATCCAACATTTTCATCAAACTGAATGCCTTCTGCCTGTTCCTTGATAGATTGCTCCGCCTTCTTTAAGAATTCCTCATCCCTGGAAAGCTGGTCCAAACGGCTGTCTATATCAACTCTGTCACCATATCTTTCAATATCCCATTTGGCTGTTGTTGCGGCATCTGCCTCCGGTACAGACACTGCTGGTGCAACCAGTGAAAGAGCCAAAGCTCCTGTTGTTAAGATTGATAGTATTTTCGATTTCATTTTCTTTCTCCTTTCGTCCTACGAAATAACTATAAAAATCTTAACATGCTAAATTTTCCAGAAATAAGAGAATATATAACTATATTTAGAAACACTTTTTCCTTGTTACTCACCAAACGGGACTTAATTACCAATTCTATGTGCATGGGTTATTTTAGGCTTTACGAAAATAAAAAATCGTCCGCCAAATGTTCTGGCGGACGATTTTTTATTTTATTACGCAAGCTCCTTCTGCTTCGTTTCCGTACCCCAAAAGAATACTGCGGCGGCACCAATGAGAATGGCTATGCAGAAAATCGTGAATATGGCGGTGATGGTGAGATTCTGTGCTGATAAATATGGGACCATCAGCGGCCCGATAATCCCGCCGATGCGGCCAAAGGATGCAGCCATACCTGCACCCGAGCCGCGTATTGTGGTTGGGTATTGTTCCGGCGTATAGGCGTATAACGCACCCCAGGCACCCAGGTTGAAAAATGATAGCAGGATGCCGGCTGTAATAAGCAATGCCAGTGAATCTGCCGTGCCAAAGAAATAGGCACTAAGTGCTGTTCCGATCAAATAGACAACCAATACAAACTTCCTGCCGGCTCTTTCAATCAGCCAGGCGGCAGTAAAATACCCCGGAAGCTGGGCAAGGGTCATGATCAGTACATACTGGAAGCTCTTGATTAAAGTGAAGCCCTTCATGACCATTACGCTTGGCAGCCAGAGGAACATTCCGTAATAGGAAAATACGACACTGAACCAAAGAATCCAGAGCATGGCTGTTTTCTTGAAGTGTTCTCTTGACCATACCTCCGCGATGCTCTCCTTCATTGTCAGCCGCTCTTTCTTAGCGACAGCCAGGTACCTAGGTGAATCAGGAAGATTGATACGAAGGTAGAGAGCGTAAAATGCTGGAAGGGCACTAAGGATCAACGCCATTTGCCAGCCAAATTTCGGGATGATAAAGTATGAAATCAACGCCGCGACAAGCCAGCCTGCAGCCCAGAAGCTTTCGAGCAGGACAACGACACGCCCCCGTTTCTCAGCAGGCACACTCTCAGCAACAAGAGTGGATGCAACCGGCAATTCGCCGCCGAGCCCCATTCCGATAAAAAATCTTAGCAATAAAAAGAAAGACAAAGTGGTTGCCATGGCGGAAATCCCGCTTCCGATTGAGAAAAGCAATAACGTAATAATAAAGACTTTTTTTCGGCCAATCCGGTCAGCTAGCAAACCAAAGACAAATGCCCCGACAGCCATTCCGATTGAATTCACGCTGCCGATCCAGCCCATTTCCTTGCCCGTCAAATTCCAGTCCACCTGCAATGCAGCGATGATAAAGGACAAGATCCCCACATCCATCGCATCGAACATCCAGCCCAGCCCTGCAATTCCGAGCAGCTTCTTTTCCGAAATTTCCTCAGTTTTTTTCATATAAACCTCCTACATCATTGCAGCGATACAAATAGTTTCCCTAAAATTGTTAGTTTTAACATAATGTTTTTGTTGCTTTCTCTATATTACCACGTGTCTTTACAGCAGTCATGATGAAAAGTGACAGCAGCTCCATAAATAATTTCAGTCAATAAGCGGACATTATAACTATATCCGCTAAAAAGGTGGTGTCCGGTTTTTGAAAAGAAGAAAGCTCGTCAAAAAGAATTCATTTCCCTTTCTGCTGCTGGCAGCGATACATGTTCCGCTTTTTTTCATATTCGCCAAACGAAGCCGCCAAAAGAATATTTGGATCCTCTTGCTTTCAAATATAGGAATGGCCTATTTATTTGAATACCCTGTCCTTAATTGGTTCAAAGGGTATTCTTATAAACCGTACATCCTCAAAAAACGGGCCCATGATCAAATTCTTGGCGCAATCTTCTCCCAGGCATTATATGTTCCCATTACCGCTACCCTCTTGACTCTGTATGACAAGAACCGGTACTGGAAGCTAGGCACCACGCTGATTTATTATGGAATCGAACACTATTTCATGCGTTTGAAAATTTATAAAGCATATTGGTGGAAGCCTAGTTACACTCTTTTTTTCATAAATATTTATTTTTACATCAGCGATTGGTTTTACAAAGTGCTTAATTCGAAAAAAGAATGGGCGCTGGTCACTGCCCAATACTTGTCGACTGAAGTGTTCGGGGTTACATTGCTATATATATCTGCGGTCAACAGGAAGGTCAGGTTCGGCCGTGGGCTCCACCACTCCTGGCGTGAGCATTTTATCCTTGCGCCGCTTTATAGTTTGATCCGTTCCATCTTCCTTGTTAAAAATGCTTCAAAACCTGGATTGATACCACGGCTCACCATGTTCCTGGGCTCGTTTCTCGCTGATATAATTCTCGAACGGACCGGCCTGTTGAAACTGCATTTGAACAAGCTCTGGAATCTTGCTTTCCATGCAATCATGGTCTTTATTTCAAGGTTTTTATATTTAAAAATTCGCTCAAAAAAGTAGAAACCCCCTCTGCAAAAGCAAAGGGGGGGAATTCTGGTTAATTTAGTTTTTCGAGGATAACTGTCACCTTGAACAGGTCACCGTCGACTTCGATGTCAAGCGAACCATCGTGGAGATCGACGATTGATTTGGCGATTGCGAGGCCAAGTCCCGACCCTTCCGTGTGGCGCGACTGGTCGCCGCGTTTGAAGCGCTCGAACAGCTCATTCAGATCTTCGCCCAACTCGTATTTCGTGATGTTTTTAAAAGAAAGCACAACCTGGTTCTGCTCCTCTTTTACAGAAATGTATACCCTTGTATTCTCAAGTGCATATTTCAGGATATTTCCGATGAGATTATCGAAAACCCTCCAGAGCTTTTGCCCGTCAACAAAGGCATAAACAGGATGCTCAGGCTGTGATATCCGCAACTGCAGCGTCGACTGGTTCAGTGCCTCGTTATGCTCTGCCAATGCCTGTTGCAGCAGCTGGTTGAGATCGACTTTCTCCTTGTGCAGTTCGATGTTGCCGCTCGCCATTTTCGTTGCCTCGAACAGGTCATCGATCAACACCTTCAGACGCTTGGATTTCCGGTCGAGGATTTCAATGTAGGAGTCCCGGTCCTCCTGAGCCAGGTCAGGTGTTTTCAATAGCTCAGTATAGGTAATGATCGAGGTTAGCGGAGTCCTGAGGTCATGGCTGACATTCGTGATCAATTCCGTCTTCAGGCGCTCGCTTTTGGCCTGTTCCTTGTGGGAGACATTTACCGTGTTCCTAAGGTCATTGATATTAGCCGCATGCTTCGCGATCGCTGATTTTCCTTTCACAGGTATATCCGCACCTAGATGGCCTGCCGCAAGTTCTTCAGTATGCTTCAATACTTTATTCAGGTAGCCAGCTTTCCTCATGATTATGATAAAAATCGGAAGACTTATTATCCCGAAAGCGAAAGCAATAAGAATTATTTCTCCTCCGCCTGCTGCAAGGACGGCAACAAACAGCATGCCCATTACAAATACGATTCCGAGGATTAAAAGCAGCTGGAACCCAATGCTCTTGACAATGAACGCATCGAGTACTGCATGATAACTTTTAACCAAAAGGCTATGCCTGGCATCTTCCTTCAACTGCAGCCAATCTTTCCGATAGTCCAAAAGGAATTTCAGCTGGACCCATCCGAATGCCAGCAATGAAGCGGCAGCTATTAAACTGATGATCAGCTCGATAAGTGATGAGAAAATATCAGAATGATAATAGACAAATTGTTCACTGATCAGCGTCATCGACAGCAATAAGAAAAGAACGGTTAATAAAAGGATCACAGCTCTTACATCCAGCGGGATCCTCCCATAAAACGGCTTCAGGTGGTCAAATGAGCCAAACACTGTAGCCGGTCTCCTTTTTGCCAGGAAATAGCTGATGATTAACGCTCCGATACTGGAGATCAGATACCCGATAAAAAGCATCTGTCGTTTCTGGTATTCTTTATAATTGCTGATGGCAAAGTGTTTATCAGGGGCTTGTTTCGATAATCCAATTTGCCCCGTAAAATCACGGTTTTGCTGACGCAGTATATCCTCGGCCACGTCATTATAAGGCATGAAGTTTTCGATATGTCCTGTGTAGGCAATCAGGTTTTGCAACGCCGTGTAATCCTGGACAAAATACATCTCTTTACTATTCATAATGTCTGAAACGGATTCATTTTTACCGAGGTTAAGATTCGTGAAGACCGTGTCAGTATTCCTGTCTTTTATATAATATTTGTAGGCTTGTTCAAGGTTTAGGAATTCATGGCGGTATTCCTCCAGTTTGAGGAAAAACTCGTCGATGCTTTTCTCCTTTTCCTTGACCACTTTAGCCCTTACATATTCATCACTATTGAAATTCTCCGTTATATCCGCAACTTTGGCATCTCTTTCCTTCTTCAGCGCTTCTTCGACGGCTTTATTGCCAGAATCGATCGCCTCTTGAATTTGACCTTCATATTGCATGCCAATGCTGGAAATCTGTTCCCCTAGATTCCCGTACCGCATCCGGTGTTCCTCGATTTCTTCTTGGGATACGGTTATTTCCTTTTTCATTTCTTCTTTTGTCATCTTATTCAGCTCATAGACATGCAGCAGAGTGACAAAATGGTTCATTTGATTGGCATATTCTTCAGATTCAAAGTAATCGCCCTGCATGAACTGACTCCCATTTCCCAGCGCTGAAAACAAACCGCTAAGCCCGTATGCGATGAGAAGCACCCAGGTCACAAACAAATACTTACTTTTCGATTTTATATCCAATCCCCCACACCACCTTCAAAAATCTTGGATTCTTCGGATCGATCTCTATTTTCTCGCGGATTTTCCGGATATGGACCGCCACAGTGTTTTCGGCATTGTAGCTTGGTTCCTTCCATACCCGCTCATATATATCATTGATCGAGAACACTCTGCCGGCATTCGTCATCAGCAGCTCGAGGATCTTGTACTCGATAGGTGTCAATTTGACTGGCTCCCCATGCGCTGTGACTTCCTTTGAGGATTGGTCGAGTGTCAGGCCGTTAAGGTCGATGACTTTCGCTTTCCCCTCATATGTACCGAGCGTGACATATCTCCTCAGCTGGGATTTTACCCGTGCAATCAATTCGAGCGGATTGAACGGCTTCGTCACATAGTCGTCCGCACCGACCTGAAGGCCGAGGATTTTATCCGTATCCTCGGCTTTCGCGCTCAAAATGATGATCGGGATATTCTTGTTCTCGCGAATCCGGAAAGTCGTCGTAATCCCATCCTGGCGAGGCATCATCACATCGAGCAAAATTAAGTGAACCGGCTGCTCATTCAGCTTCTCGATCGCCTCAATTCCATCCGCAGCTTTAATCACCTTGATTCCTTCATTCTTCAAATAAATCTCAATCGCATCACGGATCTCTTTCTCATCATCAACGACTAGTACATTGTATTGTTCCACGTTTGAAAAAACCTCCTTCCCTACAGGCAAGCTTTGATATTGATTATTTTAGACAGTGAACCTTAATATTCACCGAGTATAAATCTTAAGATTTTCTTAATAATGGCAGGCTGTTTTATGTTGTTAAAATCCAAAAGCCGATTTTAACGTGATAAAAACCATTTTGTATGTCGGTACCAAGTTTGCAAGCTCTTTTCTCATAATAAGGGTTAATTTGGGAAGAAACTTCGGTAATTCCATCCTATTTTGTAGTCATAGCAAAAAAGTTTGAGAAAAGAGCCTAATGGCAAAAGTGGTGTGTGAATCTATTATATTTTTTTTGAAGGATGAGAGGAAAGGGAATTTTGAGATGTTTTACTCCTAATAGTGAGGTGTTTACTCGTAACAATAAAGATTTCCTGCAGAAAAATAGGGCTCAAGCTCCTGAAGTTGAGCCGATTGGAGGTAAAAGGCCAGTTTTCATTGCCTAAATTCATTGGCGAATTCGTTTATTGGCGCTTTTCACAACTTTATTGGCGATTTTCAGATTTTATTGGCGAAAAAATTTATTTATTGGCGATTTCACCCCATTTATTCGCGATAATCAAAATTTATTGGCGAACTGGAAATTCTGTGCGTTTTTTTCCAGTTCAGACGCATACTTGGGCAATGTTTTTTCAGTTCGGGCCCTGCTACTTGCGCAGCGTTGCGATCAGCCGCTTAGGATTCAGCAGCAAATCAAGCGCATCATTGATTTTTTCGATCACGCATACAAATCACTCCATCAAGGTTACGAACAAACTCCCCTTTTTCAGCAGTGTGGTCATCAGATTGGAGTACATGCACGTTAACCGGCAGCCCGCTGCATTGCCCCACGACAGATCCATTCGTATCTGCTGTTATAACATGAATCTCCACGTCTTTGCTTAACAGCATGATTCTTTCAGCCACGCCAGGAATCATCTCGCCGTTAAAAGCGATCGTGCCATTAAAATCCAGAACAAGATGATGAATAGTGAATTGGCCTCTGCCCGGGATGTTCAATTCAAGCATGATTATGCCCCCTATATTGGATTGAATATCGTTATTATACACCTGCATGGAGGATGTTAGATCATATTGCCATCCAGAAACCAATAGATAATAGATGGCGCTGGATAATGTCTAGCCCATTTGTTTTCGAGTTCCTACCTTTTCAAACCTTTTCTCCTTTTGAGCAGACCAAGCTTAAAGAAGTTTCAATTTTTCAGAGATATTTTCCTGGTTCTAAAGTAATATAGTGAATAATGGGATTCCACCTAAAAATAGGTTATTTTTACATTAAAAGTATATCAAACGAGGTGATGTAATGGGCTTTTTCTCTCGCAAGCCTGACTTTCATATTCCGGAAGACGGAATTGACCGGATTGAAACGATTAGACTCGGCGGAGTTCAACAAAAAATTCTCATCCAGTCCCACTCACCTAAGAACCCGGTATTGCTGTTTTTACACGGCGGTCCTTCCATGCCTCTGCCTGGCGTCTCTTCCAGAGGAAAAAACTATACTGTCGCTACCAACACCAAAGAGCTGGTTAAGCACTTTACCGTTGTCTTTTGGGACCAGCGAGGCACAGGCAAATCCTATCACAAAGATATTACACAAACATCCATGACCTTTGAACAGCTTGTATCCGATGCAGCTGAGCTGACGGATTTTTTAAGAGAAACGTTCCATCAGGAAAAAATCTTCCTGGCGGCTCATTCATTCGGTACCTTGATTGGCATGTACCTTTTGAAAAGACAACCTGGTAAATTCCACTCCTATGCAGGTATCTCACAGATTATCAGCTGGACTGAAAATGACCGTGCGGGTCTTGCCTGGGTTAAAGAAGAAGCCAAGCGGCGCGGTGATTTTAAAGCATTGAATGAGCTTGAAGCTGTTGGCAATCCGCCTTTTACCAAGGGCTATAAACAATGGGGGATTTTACGGAAATGGCAGATGAGGTACAGTACCATGGTCTACCAGGATGACAACATCAAGCACCCTGGCCTGGCAAGGGTATCCCTTGGCATGCTCACTGCAAAGGACTACGTATTTGCCGATGTGTTTCATTCTTTTTACAGTGGATTCAAGCTGATTTATACAGACGAATTCATCAGGAATATCCCGAACATTAATGTGCAAAAAGAGGTGCCATCTGTTGAGATTCCCGTCACCTTCATTCATGGCAGGAAAGATGTCCATGTCCATCCCCATTTTGCAGAAGACTATTTCAATACCCTGAAAACGAACCATGAGAAAAAATTCATATGGATGGAGAAATCGGCCCATCTCTTTCACCCGGATGATACGGCACTGATCGAAAAGCACCTTATCAATGAATTAAGTCATATTAAAGCAGAGGTTATCAATCTATGAAAACTATTTATAAAAGCCCAGAAGGAAAAAAGGAGATACTTAACCAATATGAAGAGTATCTTACCCAGTTCGAATCACTGATCTCAAGGGATTATGTCCAGACGAGATTTGGCAGTACACATGTACTGGTAATGGGAAAGGAAGACGGGAAGCCTTTATTTATTTTTCAGGGCGGCAATTGCATTAATCCTATCACTCTGTCATGGTTCAAAGGCTTGCTGGAGGAGTATAAGATATACGCACCTGACACGATCGGCCATCCGGGATACAGTGATGAAACGAGAATCTCCGCTTCTGACGAAAGCTTTGCCCAATGGATTGCCGATTTGATGGACCATTACGGGATTGAAAAATGTGCATTCATCGGCCCATCTTACGGAGGCGGCATTATCCTCCGGCTTGCTGCATTTATGCCAGAAAGAATCCATTGCGCTGTTCTTATCGCACCTGCAGGGATCAGTCTTGGCTCGAAGCTTAAAATGATCAAGGAAATCCTTGTCCCGATGGTTTTTTATAAAATAAACGGATCTGCCCGAAGCCTGCGCAAAATTGCTGATGTAATGTCCTCCAATAGCATGAAGCAGCTGGATGAAAGCATCATCGGCAATATTTTTAAACACACAACACTTGAACAAGAGATGCCCAAGCTGACAACTGCGGAGGAACTGAGAGGTTACAGTGCCCCTACTCTTGCCATAACAGGAACAGAGGATGTATTTTTTCCAGGAAACATTATTTCCAAAAAAATACAAGGACTTTTAGGGGACGAACTAGAATTGAAAAAGTACCAGATGGGACACTTTCCATCTCTCACACATCTTGACCAAATCGACACAGATATAAAGGAATTTCTGAAAAAACATTACTAGGAGGCAAATCATGCACTCAAATCCAATCCAGAAGGTTGGCCAAATTGGAATACCAGTAAAAAATATCGAAAGGGCCACTGCCTTTTACCAAGAACAATTAGGTCTGTTGTTATTGTTTAATACGGATACAATGGCGTTCTTTGACTGTGAAGGGGTCCGTCTTCTGTTAACCCTTCCTGAAAACGAGCAATTTGCCCATCCTAGTTCAGTCATCTATTTACAGGTTGCAGATATCAAGGCAAAATATGAAGAACTTTCAGATGGTGTACAGTTCATTGGGGAGCCGCATGTTGTCGCTAAAATCGGCGACACTGAAACATGGATGGTGTTCTTCAAGGACACAGAGGAAAACACTCATGCCTTCATTAGCGAGGTTAAGGCTTAAAAGAGAAAGGATACTGCCGTTGGATCAGTATCCTTTTTTATTGGATTGCTTTCAGCTCATTCTTTTTCAGGAATAATTCGATTTGATGTGCCGCCATCATCCCTGCCGTACTGTTCAAATGCATCCCGTCGGTGAGCAGCAAGTATCCGTTCCGGGCCGATATGCGGTCAAGGCTGTAGCCGTATACGAAACGCTCGATGACCGCCTTTTCGTACAGCTTCGTGCTGTTTTTCAGCGACCGCCCTCGCGTGTGCCCTTTACCTTTTAAATAAGCCTTCAATTTTTCGTTAAAAGGAAGGTAAGAAACATTGGACACTTCCGCAATTTTTTTGATGACCTCATTGTACTGGTCAATTTCCTTATTCGCTTTCGAAAAAAGATTCTCTCCCACTATCGGAAGCGACAATAACCCTATTTTTGCATGTGTTTCTGCTTTCAGCCTTGCCACAATGAGGGCAAGGTTCTTTTCGTACACCAATAATGAGGGCTTTTCTAATTGCTCTGCAAGCTTAATATTCATTTTGGCAAACTCAGGGGCTATTTTTGCCGCGGCATCATTCAGTCCGACTAAAATCACTATGAAATCAGGTTGGCAGGAAATCACATCGCCCAATCGCTGCAGCACATCATAAGCCGTACTGCCATTGACTCCGGCATTGATGAATTGATAGTCCCTGCAGCTGCGCCTCCTGGCTGCATCATCGACAAAATTATAGCTTATGTTGCCATGTACCGCATCCCCGCCGATTACAGCCACAAGCTTCTTGCCTTCCTGGCGAAGCCCTTTTTCCAGAAAAGCTTGCGGATTGTTGGAAGGCAGCTGTTTAATTCGGTTCTTCCGCTGAAAATACAGCAATGAACTTACAGCAGCTAACAATAAAAGGACTACTATCCCACCATAAATAAGATCCATACATAACCCCTCTCTTTTATTATTGTATTGATGATTATTAATTAAAAATTCTGAATTTATATTATAAGATTATTCGACAAACTGTGTAAAATCCCTGTCTCCGGTATATTCTGATGGATAATAAATTTTTCCTGCCGATATTTTCATTATAGCCTTTTATGCTATGCAGAAGACGAAAGAAATGATCAAAAATTTTCACAAATCAAAAAAATTACTTTGCAACTAGATTTATATATAGGATAAAATTATATGGTAGAGTTTGGGAAAGGGGATTTTCTGCCGATGCTAAAAGCTAGGTTATATGACTTTTCATTGTTTTTCACTGCTATCGCCGTGGCTTTTGGATTAGGCACTTTTACTACAGACAAAAATACTTTTTTGATAGCGTTATTCATTTATTGGTTATTTTCCACCCTTTATAACCATTTAAGAATTCATGCGCAAAGCGGAGCGATGAAATTTGACTACGGAATCAGCTATAGTCTTTCTTTTGGGATTTTTGCGGGTCCGATTGGTCTTTTCATTTTTGAAGCCGTTTATCGTTTCACAGTTTATTTTTCAAGAAAAAGTGCGAAAACTGCCGATGAAAGTGAGTTTTCCGATACATTTTACAATATAGGCGCCCATGTGCTAATTTACTCAATTGGCTATTTCCTGTATCAATTGGGGTACCCGTTATTTGAGGAGATCCCATTCGGATTCTGGATTTTGATGTGCATCCTTGCTGTGACGACTACATTGATTTCCTATACATTCCTATCAACCGCCTTTTTTATTTTGGGAGAAATCAAGAACTTGCAGCAGGCGATCAAATTTTACAAAGAAAGCAATAACTGGCTGGATCTAGGTAAAACAGCGTTCACGAATGGGTTGCTCCTGCTGTTGCTTGAGGAGCAGCGTTGGGAAATGGTCGTGGGATTATTTATCCTGAACTATCTCGTCAGCCGTTCCTTTCAGTCAAAATCACAAAGCATCCAGAACAAAATTGAACGGGACAAGTTCGAGCAAATGGCGTATACCGATTTCCTTACCGGTATTCCAAACCGTGCTTATATGGATAAAAAAATGTCCGAGTTAAACCAGACTGGTGAAAAACTCGGCATCGTTGTAGCGGACATCGATAAATTCAAGCTGATCAACGACTCCTTTAACCATGCTGTTGGAGATCGGGTCATCCAGCATTTTGCCAACACTCTTAAAAACTATTTATCAGAGAACGATTATGTCTTCCGCAGCGGCGGGGAAGAATTCACCTTGATTCTTAGGGAGAGATCCTTCAGGGAGACAATCGAGCTTGTGGAAAAAATCCGTCTTGGAGTTGAAACGAGCTCAGTCGAGGTCGATTATCAATCAAGCAGACATGATGTCACCATCACCTCTTCCTTTGGGCTATATTACTTCAAAGTAAACCAATATACCTCCATGGAAAAGGGCTATATATATGCTGACCAGCTGTTGCTCCAATCAAAAGAGCTCGGTAAAAATAAAGTCACCTTCAAGGACGAGCTTGCCCAGCGTGATCCGATCAGTGCTATGTAAAAAGACAGAGAGACGGATTCTCTGTCTTTTTTCGATCTCACTAAAGCCCGGGTCCGGGGCCTATGCTATTTTGACAGCTTTCCTGCTTGGCACCACAATTACGGGGTTTTCTTGACAGCTTTTCTGCTTTGCGGCCCAAACCTGTCATAATTACGGGTTTTCTTGACAGCTTTCCTGCTTGGCACTCCAAACCTGTCACAATAACAAGCTTTTCTTGACAGCTTTTCTCCTTTGCACCCCAAACCCGTCACAATAACGGGGTTTTCTTGACAGCTTTCCTGCTTGGCACTTCAAACCTGTCATAATAACAGGGTTTTCTTGACAGCTTTTCACGTTTCCATCCCAAACCTGTCTGAATCTATTCCCGCAGCTTAAAAATGCATAAATAAATCCGCAGATGCTGCTTCGTTCAACAGCCATTTGATCGGTACTTGTTCTGCGGGATGGATAAATTCAAAATGATCGTTCACGTCCATATCCACCACATACAGCTGGGCCCCCATTTCTACGGCGATCCCGAGTAGGTCATGAACAGAAGATACTCCAAAGTCATTCAATGCATTTGATAAGTATTCAAGGTCCTCAGACGGGACGGAAACATACCGTTTATCCAGGATATTTACCCCCCTGCGGGAAAATGCCAGGACGACCTCTGCACCTGATGATGCAGCGCCTACTGCCACATTCAAAGGTGGGTAGGCAGACTCCAATTCATCATGCAAAGCCATTACCACTACTTTCTTCTTTTCCATCAGCTCTTCCCCTCCATTAGTAACTTAGCACTGCATCTGCCTGGTAGGCGTTCTCTAAAAAAGTTGCAACACCTGACAGTTCGGCACCATCAACCAGTTCCAGTCCGTCAGCGATCAGCACATTCATCTGACATCCAAAAAATTTAATTCCCGAATCTAATGCCTGCTGCATTAGTTTTTGCAAATCCATATTGTGGGTTCTCTCCATGATCTTCACATACCGTTTGTCCAGGACTCGGGCTCCATCTAAATCAAAGAAAATCGATACCTCGTTCTCTTCCTCAGCGTTTTTGAGCGCTTTTTTTAAAACGTAGGGGACATTGGAACTCAATGAAACGAAGTAAACAAATTTCTTATTTGCCATGTGGCTTCCCTTCCTTCAGCTCGTTTATTTCTACAACTAATTATGTTGTCCAAATGGTGGATAAATCTTACCACTATATTATACCCTAATAGGTATATAATAAAACAAATTTGCCAGAAAAACAAAGGCAGCAGCCTGGTTCTATCACCAAGCTGCTGCCTTTCTTCCTAACTATTATTTCACCCATTTATGAAGCAGGGGTCCTGTTTCACCGTAAACCGGGTCTGTCTCTGGTACGGGTACGTTTTTAATTTGTGAGAGCGCCTGTGCCCTGGTGCCAGGATCCTCTTTTTTCAAATCAGGATTCCGTCCATTTGGATAGGCACCTACGACCGCAAAGTCCTGGCTGCTGTCAATTTTCTTGTGGCCGGTTCCCGCCGGAAGGACAATTACATCACCCGCTTTAAGCTCGAGTCGTTCTCCGCTGTCACCGCCAACTTGCACGGTTGCGCTGCCTGACTTTACGCCGAGCACTTCATGGGTGTTGGTATGATAGTGATGGTAATCGTAAATATCACCCGTCCATGTGCCTGTCCAATTATGCTGCTCGAATTGTTCCTCCATGCTTAAGTTATCGTCAAAAACACCCTGATAGACAATGACCGGCAATGTCGGATTGTTGGGAATATCACCTGTGTCCTGTGCAAAAAATGATTGTATTTGTGTTCCCATTATGGAATCTGCTCCTTTCTTTTATCGTATTGAAGTATACTTTTAAAAGTGAAGTGCCCACCACATTTGTTCCTATGATGGCATGAGCCAAAATGGCCTATGCTTATCTCTACCTAAAATTCTCTTGTGTTAAACGTATCTCCTTGTTCAAGATTGCCAGCTTTATAGCCTTTATAGAACCAGCTTTTCCTTTGCTCTGACGTTCCGTGTGTGAAGCTTTCCGGCACGACATAGCCCTGGGAACGCTTCTGAATCGTATCATCTCCTACCGCACTGGCAGCATTCATCGCTTCCTCCAGGTCACCTTCTTCGACTACACCCATTCCCTGTGCATGGTGAGCCCATACGCCTGCTAAATAATCGGCCTGAAGCTCAAAACGAACTTGATATTTATTGAATTCTGTCTGATCCAAACGACCGCGCAGTGAATTCAGCTTATCGGTTGTTCCCAGTAATGTTTGCACATGGTGTCCTACCTCATGGGCGACAACATAGGCCATCGCAAAGTCACCAGGCGCCTTGAATTTTGTTTGAAGTTCTTTATAAAAACTGAGGTCAATATAAAGTTTCTGATCACCCGGACAATAAAATGGGCCTACCTGCGATCCAGCCATTCCACAGGCTGACTGGACACTGCCGGAATACAAAACAAGTGTTGGCTCTTGATACTCCATGCCCTGTTCCGCAAATACCTCGGACCATACTTCCTCTGTATCGGCAAGGACTACTGAAACAAATTGGGCAAGCTCCTCTTCCTCGGCTGTCTGCTCATAAGGAGCAGGAGACTGGTTTCCGCCGTTCGTCATATTATTGACGACATCCCCCATATCGCCTCCGCCAAGGAATGTCATGATCACTAATAAGATAATACCGCCAAGGCCGCCGCCCATGAGCATGCCTCCGCCGCCCGCTCCTCTCCTGTCTTCCACGTTGCTGCTCGCTCTTCTGCCTTTCCATTGCATGATGTTGACTCCTTCCTGCTATATACTAAACACTGATAAATAAGCTTTATTTGATGTCTTAGTGTTATACCCGCTATAAAGCGATTTATTTGCTTTCTTATGAATATTTTTTTGGTAAGTCTCTATTATTCCGGGCATACAAAGTCTGCTTCCCTTGTTTCCAACACACAAAAAAGCAAGCAGGGCACCTCTATTCAGAGGTTTTCCTGCTTGCTTATTCATGTCCATCAGTAATTGTTGCGGACAACTAAATACGTTTGCTTAATCAAACTCCAGCGCTTGTCTGGCTGAACAAGGCACTTGTGCTTTTTTCATTGCCTAGGAAATAGTGCCGCTGATGGCTGCCAAGACGTCATATTGCTCAAGGTCTAATTCGAGGTCTTCACCTGCTGCCAGTTTGGCTAACTGGGCACCTAGATAGGGTCCGACTGTCAGGCCTGATGCTCCCAATCCATTTGCCAGGAAAAGATTTTCATAGCCCGGGACAGCCCCTATGATCGGCAGGAAATTCGGAGCGACTGGACGGAAACCCACTTTTGTTTCGAGATAGGTTGCATCTGCCAGGCCAGGTGCGACTGTCAGTCCTTTATCGATGATTTCATGCATGCCTCCAAGAGTCGGCCGGGTATCAAATCCCTGCTCGTCTTCATGGGTTGCTCCAATGACAACCCTGCCTCCATCGAAAGCAAGAATGTACTGGTTATTAGGAGGCATGACGACGGGCCAGCCCCCGGTCTCTGTATCCTCAAGCATTAGATGGATGATTTGAGCTTTTTGAGGAGAGATGCTCAGCTTGATACCAAGCGGTTCCAGCAGCTCAGGTGCCCATGCCCCCGCAGTTAGGATGATGCTGTCCGCGTCATATCTTGTGTCTCCTGCTTTTACACCCGTCACTTTTTCACCGGAGGAGTCTAATTGGGCATCTCCCTTTACGACTGAAGCACCATGTTTTTGTGCAGCATTCAGAAGAGCATCCCGCAACAAGCGTCCATTTACGCGAGCCCCGCCGGTTACATGCACAGAAGCATACTCTTCTGATAAGGGCGGGAAAAGCTCATTCGTTACTTGCTGATCCAGCTGCCTGATCTCTCCGATTTCCGGTGCTTCTTCCCGCCTGATCATCACTCTATCTTCCATTTTCGCAAGTTTTTCATGATCGGAATGAAGGCTGATTGCACCTACACGCTGATAGCCCGTCTCCAGCTCGCCGTCCTCTTCAAGCTGTTTAATAAGAGCTGGGTAAAAGGCCGCTCCATTCTTTGCGAGGAAATACCATGCCTTATTCCTGCGCTGGGTCAGCCAAGGACAAATGATTCCAGCGGCTGCATCCGTCGCTTGTCCTGGTTCCCCACGGTCAATGATTGTTACCTTCTTGCCTTCCTTCGCTAAGTGATAGGCAGTGGATGCGCCTAATATTCCAGCCCCAATGATGATATATGCTTTCATTCCCTACACCTTTTCCGTAAAAGATTCTTGATATCATTCTACAGAAATTAAGTGATAGACTCAAAGCTACTCCACTTTAAAGTTTTCTTTGTATGCTATTTCCTGGCCCCCCACAGTCAAAATATCATGGTTATTTGCATTTAGTATGACTATTTTGATTATGAAAATAGAGAATGATAGAGACAAAGGAAAAAATGACGATAAAACTGATGCTCCTGTACACTTATGCCCCTCCTAATGGATCTCGGCATGGCTGTCGGAAGCTGGCCTTTTCCTCCTCAGTGCCTCTCCAATGATGACTAGCAATAGGCCCATTGCCAGAAATCCGAGATCGTACATCAGTGCATTGGGATCGCCTGGTTTTACCCGGTGAATTTGCAACAGATGGTGATTCACCACACCCTCCACTAAATTAAAAATTCCTGCACCGGTTAAAAATCCGCCAACTAGCCGGCTGACGCCTCTCGATATTTCAGATGGCCGGCCTGCCAGCCATAACAAGATTCCTCCAATCACAAGAGCCACTGTCACACCGATATGAAAGACCCCGTCACTGAAAATCTGTCCCGGCCTGCTGGTCTCCATGACTACGCTATGCCACCGGAGCAATTGATGAAAAATAATCCCGTCCATCGCTCCCATAAACCCAAAACCAAGAGTGAAACTGCCTATGCTCAGGAACTTCTGTTTCGTTTTTGAATTCATACCTTAACTCCTTCCGGTATATTTCAAAGTTTTAATTATATATCCTAAAATACCGGATGCTAATCTTCTGGAGAGGTCAACGACCCTTTTTAAAAATAGTTTCCACACTCGAAAAGTTATTTTCGCTATACCTTAGGGGTTTCTGATATAATTTTTATTAATGTGTACTTACAGCAATGATACTGTTGAAATAATGGAGTGAATATAAAGATGGACACCAAAAAGGCTCTGCCTATTTTATTTTTAGTTATGTTTCTCGTAATGGTCGGCTTTGGAATCATCATTCCAGTCATCCCTTTTTACGCTGAAGAAATCGGGGCAACACCCACTCAGCTGGGATTGTTGATGGCGGTCTATTCCTTGATGCAGTTCATATTCGCGCCAATGTGGGGCCGAATCTCCGACAGGATTGGCAGGAAGCCTGTCATCATGATTGGCATACTTGGGCTGTCCCTTTCATTTTTCTTGATGGCCCTTTCCACTGAGCTTTGGATGCTGTTTGCGGCCAGGATCATTGGCGGATTTTTGTCTTCGGCTAATATGCCGACTGTCATGGCCTATGTCGCAGATATCACATCTGAGGAAGACCGCGGAAAAGGCATGGGAATCATCGGCGCTTCAGTAGGACTGGGATTTATTTTCGGCCCGGCAATCGGCGGTGTTTTTTCACAATCCAGCCTGAGCACTCCTTTTTACCTTGCAGGAGCGACTTCGCTGGTTACATTCCTTTTCGTTACTTTTATCTTGAAAGAATCGCTTTCAGCTGAACAGCGCAGCATTCAGGAAAAGGAAAAAACCTCACTACTGAAGGCTTTGAGCGGACCGCTTTCCATGTTATTCCTGCTCCAGCTGTTCGTTTCACTTTCTCTGTCCGGACTTGAGGCAACCTTTGCTTACTTTGCTGCTGAAAAAGCTGGGCTGGGTTCAGTCGAATTAGGATATATTTTCATGATCATGGGTCTGGCAGGAGCCATCGTACAGGGAGGCCTGGTCGGCAAATTGACTAAGAAGCTTGGCGAGGGCATTGTCATCCAGCTGGGCATTATCATTTCTGCGGCGGGCTTCGGTTTAATCCTCCTGACAGAAGGATTTGGGACTGCAGCATTGTTCCTGACCATTTTTGGAATAGGAAATGGGTTGATTCGCCCAAGTGTATCCTCATTACTGACAAAGAAATCGACGACCGGTCATGGCGGCACTACTGGCTTGCTTTCATCCTTTGATTCCCTCGGCAGGATCATTGGACCTCCATTAGGCGGATGGCTGTTCTCGATTGCCATTGGAATGCCTTATATTTCGGGGATTGTGTTATCAATGGTTGCACTGGTTTTGTACCAATTCTATCAAGCACGAACAAAAACTTCTCATTCGTTAGACCAATAATACAAGAAGGAGGATGGCTTTTATTTGCCACCCTCCTTTTATTTACTATTACTCCACCTTCTTAATTCGTTAAGGGGAGTTTTATTTCAACTAAGGTCCCATTGTTTAGTTTACTATGATATGAAATCGTCCCATTATGCTGTTTAATGATTTTATGGCAAATCATCAACCCGAGACCCGTCCCTTTCTCCTTCAATGTGTAAAATGGCTCCCCTAAGCGCGGAAGTAATTCTTCTGGAATTCCGCAACCGTCATCTTGTACAGAAATAATACATTCACCGTCTATCCCTTTTTGCAGTTTAATATCAATATTACCGCCGTTAGGCATTGCCTCCATTGCATTCTTAAAAATATTCAGGAACACTTGTTTAATCTGGTTTTTCTCACATGTTATGAAGAAATCTGTACCCAGATAACTTCGGCTGAATTGTATATTTTTCATATTGGCCTGCGGGGATAAGAATTCGACTGTATGATCGATTAAATCACATAAATTTGCCTGGTTTAGCTGGATAGCCTGTGGTTTTCCTAAAGAAAGCATTTCACTTGTTATGGTTTCAATTCTTTCTAGTTCGCTTAGAAGCAAGCTGTTTATTTCATTCGCCCCATTTTCTTTTCCATACAGCTGGACAAACCCCTTTATTGTTGTAAGAGGATTCCGTATTTCATGGGCTACCCCTGCTGCCAGTTCCCCCACAATCGATAGCTTTTCGGATTGCAAAAGAATCTCTTCAGATTTTTTGCGCTCAGAAATATCCCTGCTTATTATAACAATGTGTTCAATTGATTGGGCCTCATTCATAACAGGCATGCAGCGGGACTCAAAATCTATCCATTTACCACTTATATGCTTGAAACGGAACTCCACTGGCCTTGATTTTCTATCTTTCATGATTTTTGTGATTGCATTCCTGAAATTCAAAACATCATCCGAATGAATTAACTTACATATTTCTATTTTTTCGAGCTCGGGAACCTTATATCCCAAAACCATTTCATGAGAGGGAGAAAAATAACTAATGGTATGCTCTTTATTCATTACCATTATGAGATCGGATGTATTCTCAGCAATGAGGCGGTATTTGGATTCACTTTCCTCCAGTGTCTGCTCCATCCTCTTTCGTTCCTGGATTGCTCTATATAACTTTTCATATGATTCTATTAATAATCCACCAACAAGGACCCCTATTGATACAAACAGTAAATATTGGAGATGAAAAACTGGATTGTCTCTAATTACGTTTAAAACTATAGGTACAGTAATAATATAAGTGACTATGTAAGAACCCAGTAAGATCATATACCTCTTGACTGGCTGAAAATGCACTGTGAATTTATGAATAACGACAAATACGGTCATGACCACTAACCAGCCAACAATTGCCGGAAACCAGTTTTCAGATACCATTAACCTGGAAACCAATGCAAAAGTGCTGGTAATCAGCCCTGCACCTGGTCCGAGATAAGCGAAGACCAAAATAATCACGGCATAGCGGATATCATAGGAATAGCCTTGATCCTGAAAAGATAGGACAACAAGGACAGTGGAAACAAACCCGGCGTATATTCCTGTCCAAACCCGTAATTGCTTAAGTGGTTTAAGATTTAAATAAGACCGAATTACTAAAGGAGTACTGACCATTAAAGAAAGCATTGAAAGATTAATTAGGTAATCTATAATCAACTGGCTCCCACCTATATTAATTCTGAATTTATTAATTATCATAAACCAGAGAATACACCTTTTCCAGAGAATTTAATGCAATTAACCCTTTATTTTTTAAATTATTAAAATAATTAAACTTTGACTTAAATTATTTCGATTTTCGTAGTAATATTAACATATAAAAGGAGGAGATCCATTTGACAAAAACAATTGAAAAGCGTTTTGAACGCTCTGAGGTCCCTGTTAATCAAACTTGGAACCTGGATGATTTATTCCTGTCTGACCAGGAGTGGGAGGCTGAACTGAAAGAGATTGAAGAGGACGTCAAAAAATTCAGCGGCTTTAAAGGCAGCCTGCATACAAAACCGAAGGCATTGCTGGAATGCCTTACTGCTCAGGAAGAACTGACGAAAAAGCTTGTAAAAGTACGTACATACGCAAGTCTGAAGCAATCTGCCGATGGCTCAGACCCAGTGAATCAGGCAAATTCCGCTAAAGTAGCAGCCATTGGCACACAAGCTTTGTCTGCTCTATCATTCATTTCCTCTGAAATACTTAATTTCGAGGATGGTAAAATAGAAGAATTTCTTCAGGAAGAACCTGGTCTGGAACCCTTCAAAAAGAACTTATCAGAACTATTGGAAACCAAAAAACATAAGTTATCACCTGAAACAGAAGAGGTGCTGGCTGCGCTTGGCGAGGTCCATTCTGCTCCTTATAATATTTATGGAATGGCTAAGCTTGCGGACATGCAGTTTTCTTCAATCCAGGATGAAGAGGGAAATGAACTGCCAGTCTCTTTTGCAGTATTTGAAAGCCGATATGAATTTTCTCCTGACACCTATGTCCGCAGAAAAGCATATGAATCCTTTGTTTCCACACTTAAACAATATAAAAATACGATTGCTGCAACTTATGCGACTGAAGTTAAAAAACAGGTTACACTCGCAAAGATCAGGAATTATGAGTCCGTTACCGATATGCTTTTGGAACCGCAGCAGGTAACACAGGAAATGTACAATAATCAAATCGATATCATTTACAAGGAACTGGCACCGCATATGCGCCGTTTCGCCAAGTTAAAGAAGAAGGTGCTGGGGCTGGACAAAATGATGTTCTGTGACCTGAAGGCTCCTTTTGACCCAGAATTTGATCCGAGCATCACCTATGATGAAGCACACCACCTGATCACAGAGTCCTTAAAAGTAATGGGCCCTGATTATACCGCCATGATTGAAAAAGGCTTTGAGGAGAGATGGGTGGATCTCGCTGATAATGTCGGCAAATCAACTGGAGCTTTCTGCTCAAGCCCTTATGGTTCACACCCTTATATCCTTATCACATGGGCTGATAATATGCGTGGCTGCTTCACACTAGCTCACGAGTTTGGTCATGCAGGGCATTTTTACCTGGCGAACCAAAACCAGCGCATCATGAATGTTCGTCCTTCCATGTACTTCATTGAAGCGCCTTCTACAATGAATGAGATGCTTCTCGCACAGCATCTTCTCGAAAAAAATAAAGATGATGCCCAGATGAGCCGATGGGTCATTCTTCAGCTATTAGGAACGTACTATCATAACTTTGTCACGCACCTGCTTGAGGCAGAGTACCAGCGCCGCGTATACGCCCATGCTGAAGCTGGCAAAGCACTGACGGCTAATACACTTACTGAAATCAAAACTGAAGTCCTTAAAGGCTTCTGGGGTGATACAGTGGAAATCGATGAAGGAGCCGGCCTGACCTGGATGCGCCAGCCTCATTACTACATGGGCTTGTATCCATACACATACTCTGCAGGTTTGACTGCTTCGACTGCCGTATCACAGCTGATCAAGGAAGAAGGACAGCCTGCAGTAGACCGCTGGCTTGAGGTGCTCCGTGCGGGCGGCACTATGAAACCGCTCGACTTGCTGAAGCATGCGGGATTGGATATGTCCACACCGGAACCGGTCCGAAAAGCAGTTGCTTATGTCGGTTCATTGATTGATGAATTAGAACAATCTTATCAATAGAAGTATAAAAACCCATGGGATATTCCCATGGGTTCTACTTATTTATTCATTTTAGAAAGGAAATCCCCAAGAAGATCGTCCAAATCTTCATCCTTTTCTTCGCTATCCACTTCGGGTGATTCGGTTTGCTTGATCGATTCCCAAACAAATGAATCGAGATCATCATCCATAGGATCGCTCTCAGCCGTAGAAGCAGTCTCTTCTATAACCAGTGAGTCCTCTGTTGCAGTTGCTGACGGAAGATCCATCTCTTCTTCCTGAAGATACAGGGCTTCATCAATTTCTGTTGATTTGCTATTCAAGGATGCAAGCAGTGCCGTGGCCCGAATAGGGTCTGTCAGCAGGTGATAAACGATATTGCCCAGCAAAGCCTCTGAATGCTCATGCTTGACCCAATCCCGTTGCGATTTGCTGAGATTGCGCGGGAGGGGAATGGTAATCGTCTCGCGTTCCCTCGAATATGAATTCCCTACCCCTTGCAGGACAAAATCAGCAATCTTGCTGGAAAAATTCCTTCTCTCAGTTTCTTTCAGTTTTTGAAGATGCCTCAAGATATGGTCTGGTGTATCAGACGGGATCCGGAACGATAGTGCTTGTCCCCTCTTAATCTCATTTGGGTTGGTTTTTTTCATAAAATCACCTTATTTTAGCTTTTAACAGGTTCAGAAGCGGCTTTACTGCTCTTCTCTGATTTCTTCACGTAATCCATGATGAGTTTATAGTAGGCATTTGCCATCATCCAGATGCTCTCTTTTTCATCCTCGAAGAATTCAATGTTATAGCCATCAAGATTGTTGTTCAATGTCTTAATATAATCCTTTAGAACGGTCGCACCGCCGCCGACAAAATAGCAGATTTCAGTCTGTGAATTCTTTGCCCAGACATTGCGGAGAAGTCGGTATTGCTTTTTAGCCAATTCGACAAGGATACGGTCCGTGATATCATGCACGCTTGTACGGCTGCCTTTGACCATAATATGGTTGCGATCATTTTTACGCGTGATGATTTCTACGACATCCCTGCGGCTGTCCAATTCCACGCCATGCTTGCTGCGGATTTCTTCCCTGATCTGTTCCAATGCCTCAGAAACTCCAAGATTGAAGCCCTGGGCCTTATCATCATCGACATTGCGGTTCTTGATGACAGCGATATCAGTTGATAAGCCGCCGATATCCTGGATCAGAATCCTTCTATCAATAAGGTCTTTATTGATGATTTTCAGGCTGTTGTCCATTACTAGATTGATATAAGCAGCGAATCCCTCAGGGTAAACCTTCACTTCATCAAACTTGATATTAACTTTCAAACCCTGGTATTTAGGCGTTACGAGGAACTCAACCTGATGAACAGATCCAACTAACCTGGAACGGTAGCCTGCGTCCTTTCCTTCCTTCACTTCACGAAGCGGAAGTCCTGTACCAAGTGTGTAATTTGCATCTATGACATTCTTGCTTTTTGGAAACAGCTTTGCGTTCTCTTCACTCACTGCATCCAATGCAAGAGTAGCGAACAACATAACTAAAGTCTGATCTTCCTCGGACTTGCTGCTTCCTGGATCAAGTTCTGTCGCATTATCGCTTTTAGTCGCCAGATTGCCGACACGGTAAATTACATTGTTATCCTTCAGGGCAGGGGAGTGGACCCGAATATGGATTCCATCTAGAGGATCCTTCGTGTCAAGCTCCTCAATACCGATAACAGGACGGTCTTCTGTGTCCCTTGCAACGATATTAGGAATATTTAACTCATTATCAAATTCTCCAAAAATAGCTTTAATAGAATCGTTACCAACATCAACAGCTGCAATTCTAGATTTCGTCATTTCTATCATTCCTTTTCAATAATCTAAGTTTATGTATACTCACTTACTATTTTAAAGGTAAAGGTAAATAATAGATACTGCAAGCAGAACGGGTAAAAAGAAATATAAATGTAAACATGTAAACATGCCGTAAACCTCAAACCTAGGTGTATACATAATTGTATACATTAATTACAAAGTTGTACACATGTTGATTTAACTGTAAGTATACAGATTTGTATACATGTAAACATAAATGTATACAACTTGTTTACAAAAAGTATACATGTTTACAATTTTGTAAACATACATTTAATCCTTTTGTATTTTCTATTAATTTCCATATTTTCTTTACTGACTCCCCTCCCCTGCGCTCGTTTTTCAATAGTAATTTTCATGCTGGTGAGCTGAGGCTGGACATGTACTTATAATAAATCGAAGGTTGCAAGCTTGAATTGAATGTAAAGTTCAATTGGGAAATTCACGGTTATTGTAAGTCGGTTTTTAAAAAGGAGAAGGAAGTGGTGGTCACAAAGTACGATGAACCAGACAAGAATCCAGAATCAGCTAAAGAACCAAATAATTGCTCGGAGATTTGTTAAACACCAACACCAGGCAGACTCCCCTCCCCTCTCGGTATACGGTAGAAAAAAAGTCAGTGTAGGATCCAGTCGAAGGATGACGACAGAGGAAGAAGATTGTAAAACAAATAATAAGGCCAGGACAACGCCTGGCAGTTGTGTATAAAAAGTAAGGGGTTCCCTATAGGATCATACTTTAACAAACGTCTTTCTTTAATTCATGGCAACTCAGTTTGAAATCCTTCTGAACAGCCAAAAAAGCCCTGACAGGACGATCAGTCATCCATCAGGGCTCTTTCATTAGTTTTCTACAATATCCTTACGATTTTTCTTGAATATTCTTGATAGAACTTCATATACAATCGGTACGATAATCAGTGTTAATAATGTCGAACTGGTCAAACCGCCGATTACGGTTATCGCCAGACCTTTGGAGATCAGTCCGCCTCCGCCTGATCCTATCGCTAATGGGATCAAGGCGCCTACTGTGGCGATTGCGGTCATCAGGATTGGCCGTAAACGTGTAGCACCTGCCTCAAGTACTGCTTCACGCATTGTCAGCCCTTCACGTTCCATGTGAATGATTCGGTCTACCAGCACGATGGCGTTCGTTACGACGATACCAATCAGCATCAACAGACCCATCATGACAGAGACAGAGATGGTTTCACCTGCAATAAGCAGCCCGACAAATGAACCAATGACTGCGAATGGCAGCGAGAATAGAATCGCAAATGGTGCGACACCTTCACGGAAGGTAACGACCAGGATAAAGTAGACGATCGCAATCGCAGCAAGCATTGCAGCTCCAAGCTGGGTGAATGTTTCGGTCATATCTGCCTGGACACCTGCTACGCCAACTTCCACTCCTTTAGGCAGCTCCAATTCATCGATGGCTTTTTCAGCTTCAGCAGCCGCCTTTGAAATATCCTTGCTTACGACAGTTCCTGATACAGAAGCATAGTACTGGCCTTTGCTGCGCGCCAGTGTGTTCATCGTTGTGCCTTCCTCAACCGTCACCACTTCTGACAGCGGCAAGGTCGTTCCCAGCGCTGTTTGCACTTCAGTAGCCAGGATGTCTTCAATTGATTCCGGCTGTTCGGCTTGCTCCTGCTGGATGATCACATCAAGTGATTCTCCATCTTTTTCAACCGTCGTCAGGACCTCTTTGGATTGGTTCGGGTTTAGCATCATCACGATTTGTCCTGCTGTCAATCCGTATTGCAGCAATTCATCCTGTTCAACCTTGAAGGTGTATTCAACATAAGCGTCTTCTGCACTGGAGGTTACGTCCTTCAAGCCATCAACAGATTTCATTTCGTCTTCTACCATCTTGACTGTTTCGTTTAGCTTACCTAAATCCTCACTGTATAAGGTATAGCTGATTTCATTCTCAGGCATCGACATCCCGCCGAAATTCTGGCTCTTCCATTCACCACTGTGGCCAATGTTGAAGACATATTCCTCAAGTTCATCCTTTACTTCCGAAAAGTTCTCCATTTCAGGGTCAAAAATCAGGTACATTAATGCTCCGCCTGCTCCTCCGCCCATCATGGCCGCCATCTGATCTGCCTCTTCGCTGATCGATACCTGGACGATATCGATGTCTTCACGCTTCAGCATTTCTTCTTCTATTTCTGCTACATTTTCAATGGTTTCTTCCTTAAGCTCACCGGCTTTAGGTGTGTAAGTCAGATACATGATTTTTTCTTCTTCACTGCCCATGAAGCTGAAGCCGATAACCGGGGTCAGCGCGAGACTTCCGGCAAGCAGTACCACAGCAATGATTGAAGTTATGATCTTATGGTTAAGCGACTTATTCAAGACACTCTTATACCAATGAGCCAGTTTTCCAACTTCCTTATGGCCGGTTTTCGTTTTCTCGCCATATAACTTCTTCTTGAATAAAAAGTGGGATAACGCTGGTACGATGGTAATCGCCACAATCAGTGAAGCACCCAGTGCAAATGTCATCGTCAAGGCAAATGGCGCGAATAATTCTCCTACCATGCCGCCTACGAAAATCAACGGCGCGAATACAGCAACCGTAACGAGCGTCGACGACAATATAGGTTTGAACATTTCAATTGTCGCTTCACGAACTAGTGCCCGGCCTGTTAATTTTTCTTCTTTTAGATGCAGGCGGCGATAAATATTTTCCACGACGACAATCGAGTCATCGATCACACGGCCAATCGCTACAGTTATCGCGCCCAGTGTCATGATATTAAGCGTGATGTCCATCCAGTTCAATAGCAGCAAGGCCATAAAAATCGAAACCGGAATCGAGACAATTGATATAATCGTAGATTTGAAGTCACGCAGGAATAGCAGGATAACCAGAATCGCGATTAATCCACCAAATAAAGCTTTTTCAATCATTGTAAAAACTGATTCTTCAATTGGCTCTCCCTGGTCAAGCGATACTTCAATGACCAAGCCATCGATTTTTGATTCTTCTTCTTTTACTAAATCTTTCACTGCATTCACTACATCAACCGTGTTCGCTTGCTGCTCCTTGACAATCTGAAGGGCAATCGCGTCTTCACCATTGGTGCGTGAAATGGACTGTACTTTACCAACAAGCTCAACTTCAGCAAGTTCGCTAAGTTTAACAAAAGGTGATGGGTTGGCTGCTGACGGCGTGACCGGAATCAGCATGTTTTTCAATTCATCTGTAGTCGTGAACTTGCCATCGACGGCAACGGCCTGCTCGCCTTCTTCAAACTCAAAAAGACCTAATGAAACGCCCAGGTTACTGGCCTGGATCATTTCCTTCACATTCGTTTCCGTTAATCCAAATTGCGCAAGCTTTGCTTCATCATACGTTAAATTTACTTCTTCGATATGCTGACCAGTCATGGTGACAGAGGCAACACCATTGATTTTGTCGATTTTAGGAAGGATGATTTCCTCAACGGTTGATGTAAGCTCAACAATGTCCTCCGTTGTACTGCTGACACTCAATGCAGCCACCGGCATCATATTCATACTGATCGCTGTGATGGTCGGTTCCTGGGCTCCTTCCGGCAATTTGACCGCATCCAATGCCGATTGCAAAGCACGCTTGGCCTCATCCATATCGATGCCATACTCATACTCGACCTGGATACTCGACATATTGGAGTAGGAATTCGAATAGACATATTTAACGTCTTCCAATCCCTCTACCGCTTTCTCAATCGGGATCGACACATCTTCCATTACTTTTTCAGGAGTGGCCCCAGGATATACATCCATAACCATCAGGTATGGGATTGAAATATTCGGGATGGTCTCCATGTTCATCCGTGTTCCAGAATAGATTCCCGATACCGTGATAATAATTGTAAGCAGCCATACGGCTAGTTTATTTCCAAGGACAAAATTGACTAAATTTTTCACTACTGCACCTACCTCAAAATGACTTTATTGACCATAATAATGTTACTGACTGACCGGTCATTTGTCAATCTCGGATGTACAGAAACTACAATAAATATCATGAAAAAATCCGCCTCATAGAGAAGCGGATTTCTTTTTTCATTTACTAGAAAGAGTACGAACTTTTATATAAAGATTAGTTTCTAGCTCCAGCGCCTAGCCCCTCGAGTCGCTTCGGTCCGCCCAATGAAGTCAAAGATCGACTTCATCAGTCGGCCCGCCAGCGCTTGTCGGGGCTGACCAAGGCGCTTACGCTTTTCTTATTCATCATCTATCTCGCCGTCACCGATTTCATCTTCTTCCTCGACGTCTTCCAGCTGTTCCCCTTCTTCAGGCGGAGCGTCATTGCCGCAGCCTGTTACTGTGAACATGGAAATTGCCAATAATAGCATAAACAATAGCTTTTTCATTTTCATTCCTCCTTTGAAAGGAGTGTTTCCAAGACACTATTTTTCTATGTATCCTGTTCAAAAAAAATGAATGACTACCGGTGAACTCCACTAAGAAAAAATCATGGTCCTCGAATTAAAGAGATATCCGAAAGCAGAAGCTTTTATGTTATTTATAGATCCAGCACCAAATTCCCCTTCCCGCGTGAAACACAGCTTAACATCGCTTTATTGGAGCTCCGCTGTTTGTCTGTCAGAAAGGAATCGTAATGATCAATTTTCCCTTCAACTACATTTACTTCACATGTACCGCAGCCGCCGACTCTGCAGGAATATGGGATATAAATGCCACTTTCACGAAGTACATCGAGCAGCGATTGGTCAGCAGGCACATCGAGATGCTTGCCGCTCTGGTTCAATGTAACTGCAAACGGGATTGAATCCTTCATTACAGGTGGCGAGAAGCGTTCATAATGAACATTAAACGCAGGATAACCATAGCTTTTGGCTGCACTCGTGAATTCTTGGATCATTTTTTCCGGACCGCAAAAATAAACATGTGTGCCTATTCGATGGTTCTTAAGAGTAGTGACTGTTAATCGTTCAGGCTTCTCTCCTTTTGAAAAATAAAAATGGCATTGCCCGAGGTAGGTCTCGTTCAAGTAATCATAAAACGCGCACTGCTCTTTTGATTTAGCTGCATAGTGCAGCTCAAAGGATTGGTTTTTTTCAGCAAGCTCAGCCATCATCGATAAAAAAGGAGTGATCCCAATACCTGCTGCATAAAAAACATGATGCTTGGCCTGGAAACTTAAAGGAAAATGATTTTTTGGATAGCTGACCTTTAACACATCCCCTTCAGAAACATGATGATGCCAGTACTCAGAGCCGCCAGTTGAAGGTTCTGCCAGCCTAACTGCGACTTCGATCAAGCCGGGTTCAGACAGGTTAAAAACTGAATATGATCTCTCCAATGTCCCTGACTTTTCCGGTAAATAAGTGGTGATATGCGATCCCCCGCTGAAGGGCGGCAGCTTCGATTCATTAAGCGCCTGCAGAGTGAACCTTTTAATCGTCGCTGTTTCTTGTTTAATTGATTTTATCCGTACGTCCAGAGTCGAATTACGATGCAATCGAAGGCTCCTCCTATTCTATTTGATATTTACATAACCTAGATAGGCATCCAAACGGCGTGAATAATGGTCCGAAACTTCAAGCTCCTGGCCGCAATATGCACAAATAATTTGCGTTTGTTCCGACACTTCACTTTCGGCATGGCAAGTGCAGCAGACCAGTCTCTTTTTAGCAGGTCCAATAGTTAGCAATTGCAAGTCGTGTTCAGAAAAACCTGCCTTGATGGCTTCCCCTTGTATCCTTTTTACAAAATCAGTCTTCCCTGAAATGTACAGATACGCCCCCATTTTCTGCTGGCTGAACCATTCGTTCACTAAGCTTTCTTCACTCTCTTCTTGTAAAATATGAAAATCAAATGGCCTATTCTCATCCATTGCCTGCCGAACGAGAATATATAAAGACCTGGCCCCTTCCGAATCTGCACAAAATAGAAACTTTCTCTTACCTTCCATCAATGAAGAATGATCTTGATTCATCTCTTCTTTAATTCCCCTTCCAGATATTCCAGGACAACTTCACGATAGAGAGATATCCCCTTATAGTCAGCAATGAATTCTGGAAGTTCTTTTAGGATTGCTGAAAACTGCTCCAGCCATGGCCTATGCTGAATAAATTCTCCAAGCGGAAGCATATGGGTATGAATTGTAAATAAAATACCGTTGCTTTTTGGCAGACGAAATAATTTTTGAACTTCTACTCGAAAATGGACTATTTCGCCAGCGTTTTCCTTGGTTACTTTTTTGCGGGCCTGACCCCATTCAGCAAAGGTTTCAAGCGAAGTATCCAACCGGTTCCCCGCCATCAGTGACCAGTTTTTCCTCCACCATGGACTTCCTGCCTCGATTCTCATTAAAAACTGGAGTATGCGTTCATCAAGAGAGTCGGACTTGAAACCGGGAATAGGTGCATGTATTTCCCTGAAAGACATGCCAGCATCAAAATACAATGACCAATTGGCCGGAAAGCAAAGCTGGCCCGCATCCAGGAATAAATCCCCGTCCCGCTGCATCATCAGGATCAAGTCTTCCTGGACATTCATCCCGACAAAATCAAGCGGCTCCTGATCCAGTGTCGTCGAATCCCCAAATGTGAAAGAGTGTTTCTCACCCGTATGATGGTTAGTGAATTTCCAATGGTTTTCGTTGGTAACAAGCTTGAATGTTTCAGGATAATATGCGGCCAAATCATGTAAAATCAAATCCAATGCTTCCCACTGGGCACCCATGGTATGGGACTCTGAATGATAACAGCGTTCTGGGTGCTTTTTCAGCAGCTCTCTTTTCAGATTCATTTCCTCTATATAAGATTCCGTCACTTCGATGGCAATTGGTGGATTTAATGGAATTGCATTGTTAGAATATCTATATACATTATTTTCAACAAATGGATAAGGAAATGAGCTGATTTTCTCAGTAGAGACCATCGTATTCCCCCTTTTCTGAATTTTGCATCTACTTAATACTATACAGAAGTCTGCTGATGAATTCATTACAAGGGTGAAAGTTGGACAAGCTTATATATGGCAAGTTATAAACTACGGTATAATTGTGTCTTTCTTCTGAAATAATGATGAAGTATTAAAAGCCGGAGTTTATCACTTGACACTTAATCGGTTTTATATAATAATCGTTACTGTATTAGAATTATTCTAGTTTACCGAATAGTTAACTGAACAATCAGTGAAACTATTTCAAAAAATAATTCAACCATTCAAGGAGGAAATTAATCATGGCATTAATCGGTACTCAAGTTTTACCATTCACAGCAAACGCATTCCACAACGGAGAATTCATCACTGTTTCTGAAGAAAACCTTAAAGGCAAGTGGAGCGTAGTTGTATTCTACCCAGCAGACTTCACATTCGTATGCCCAACTGAGCTTGAAGACATGCAAAACGAATATGCTACATTAAAAGAAATGGGAGCTGAAGTATACTCTGTATCAACTGATACTCACTTCACTCACAAAGCATGGCATGACCACTCAGAAGCAATCAGCAAAATCGAGTACATCATGATCGGCGACCCTTCACAGAAGATCTCTCGCAACTTCGACGTATTGAACGAAGAAGATGGTCTTGCAGAGCGCGGAACATTCATCATCGATCCAGACGGCGTTATCCAGACTGTTGAAATCAATGCAGGCGGAATCGGCCGTGACGCTAGCCAGGTAGTAAACAAGCTAAAAGCAGCACAATATGTACGTAACAACCCAGGCGAAGTTTGCCCTGCTAAGTGGAAAGAAGGCGGAGAAACACTTAAGCCAAGCCTTGATCTTGTAGGAAAGATTTAAGGGGTACACTCCCATGTTATTAAATGCAGAAATTAAAGCACAATTAGCCCAATATCTTCAAATGATGGAGGGCGATGTGCTGCTTAAAGTTAGCGCAGGATCGGATGATGTATCACGAGACATGCTGGCTTTAGTAGATGAATTGGCAACTATGTCATCCCATATTAAAGTGGAGCATGCAGAATTAGAAAGAACACCAAGCTTCAGTGTCAACCGTCCTGGTGAAGATACTGGAGTGACTTTCGCAGGCATCCCTTTAGGACATGAATTCACTTCACTGGTCCTTGCTTTACTGCAGGTTAGCGGAAGAGCTCCTAAGGTTGACCAGAAAGTCATCGATCAGGTAAAAGCGATCAAAGACGAATATCGTTTTGAAACTTATGTCAGCCTGAGCTGCCATAACTGCCCTGATGTGGTACAGGCCTTGAACCTGATGAGCATTTTAAATCCTGGCATTTCCCATGTTATGATCGATGGTGCAGCTTTCAAAGATGAAGTTGAAAGCAAGCAGGTCATGGCCGTGCCAACGGTATTCCTGAATGGCGAAACATTCGGAAGCGGACGTATGTCCCTTGAAGAAATCCTTGCAAAAATGGGATCTGGCCCAGATGCATCCGAACTAAGCGACAAAGAGCCTTATGATGTCCTTGTTGTCGGCGGCGGACCAGCTGGTTCCAGTGCAGCCATCTATGCAGCTCGTAAAGGTATCCGTACAGGGATTGTTGCTGAGCGCTTCGGCGGACAGGTAATGGATACTTTGGGCATTGAGAACTTCATCAGTGTGAAGCATACTGAAGGACCAAAGCTTGTCGCTAGCCTTGAAGAGCATGTAAAAGAGTATGGCGTTGATATCATGAACTTGCAGCGTGCAAAACGCCTGTCGAAAAAAGACCTAATTGAACTTGAGCTTGATAATGGTGCAGTCCTGAAGAGTAAAACTGTCATCATTTCCACTGGTGCCCGCTGGCGCAATGTCAACGTACCAGGAGAAGCTGAGTTTAAGAACAAAGGTGTTGCTTACTGCCCTCACTGTGATGGACCATTGTTCGAAGGAAAAGATGTTGCGGTTATCGGCGGAGGAAACTCCGGTGTGGAAGCAGCAATCGACCTTGCGGGTATTGTAAAGCATGTAACTGTCATCGAGTTCAATCCTGAACTTAAAGCTGACCAGGTTTTACAAGACCGTCTGCACAGTCTTCAGAACGTTACCGTTGTGACAAACGCACAGACAAGTGAAATTACCGGTACCGACAAAGTGAACGGTATAACGTACATTGACCGTGCATCAGGTGAAGAACACCATGTTGAATTACAAGGTGTATTCGTACAGATCGGCCTTGTACCAAACACAGAATGGCTTGGTGACACGCTTGAACGAACTCGCTTCGGTGAGATTGTCGTAGACAAGCAGGGTGCCACTGACCTTCCTGGCGTCTTCGCTGCAGGCGACTGCACGGACAGTGCATACAAACAGATCATCATTTCAATGGGGTCAGGTGCAACCGCAGCATTAGGTGCATTTGATTATCTAATCCGAAATTAATTTATATACAAGAAAGAAGCTGACTCTAAAGGGTGTTAAATGGCGCCTTTTGAGTCAGCTTTTTATTTTCTATAGACTGTTTTTCGGGAAAAATAATATATCTATTGAAGTAGCATTCAGCAGAGATACACTATTATTCACTAAAGTGGACTAATAGTTAGATCTGGGAGAAAAACTAAGGGATAGCTTCTGGGTAAAGGATGTGACTTTAATGGATTTTTTCCAGAGCCAGGAATCGCTTACTGCTATTCAGTGGGTGCTGCGGGCTATTATTGGTTTTTTCTTTTTATTACTTGTAACCAGAGCTCTTGGGCAACGTGCCATCTCCCAATTAAGACCCCTGGATTTTGCCATTGCTCTAGTAATCGGGAACATTATTGCCCATCCCCTATCAGACGAGCATCTAGGGTTAAAAGGCTCTATCATCACAACTACTGTCTTGTTGGCTTTATATCTTGGCGGAATCTATATGATACTCAAATTCCCCTGGTTTAGAAGGTTACTCAACCATGCACCTATCACAATAGTTGAAAATGGAGAAATACTCAATAAAGGATTAAAAAAAGCAAGAATCTCCATTGATGTATTATTGGAAGAGCTGCGAGAAAGAAAAATAGAAGATGTGAAAAAAGTAGCCCTGGCGATTTGGGAGGCTGACGGTAAATTATCCGTTTTCTTAGATCCAAAATATGAACCACTGACTCCCTCCTCTATGCAAATGGCTGCAGAGCCATTCAATTTTCCAAGGACAATCATTAAAGAAGGAAAAATAAATTACGAAGTATTAAATCAAGTTCACAAGGACGAAGGCTGGCTTGTCTCAAATTTAGAAAAAGTATTTCAGACAAAGGTTCAAGATGTCCTGCTTGCCACCCTTGATAATAAAGACATCCTTAAAGTATTTTTATATAAATAATCAACATGATTCACACCTGACAGCGGAGTATAGAGAAAAAAATAACCTTCAATCCAAGCGGATTGAAGGTTAGATCTATATCAACTGAGGACCTTTACTTTTTCATTTAATCCAAGCATTTTAGCTGTTGATTCGTGAATATCAAAGAACAACTCAGGATTGTCCACTAAAGATACTCCATAGGAAGGTACCATTTCTTTGATTTTACCTTTCCATTCGAACATTCTCTCTGGGAAGCATTTTTCCAACACTTCCAGCATGACATTAACCGCAGTAGATGCTCCTGGGGATGCACCTAGCAATGCGGCTACAGAGCCGTCAGAGGCACTTACAACCTCTGTGCCGAACTGCAGGGTCCCTTTGCCAGTGTCGGTATCCTTGATGACTTGTACACGTTGTCCTGCGACTACGATACTCCAGTCCTCGCTCTTGGCATTGGGAACGAACTCCCGGAGTTCTTCCATCCGTTTTTCATGGGAGAGCATTACCTGCTCAATCAGGTACTTAGTCAATGCCATTTCTTTCATGCCTGCAGCCAGCATAGTCACTACATTATTTGGTTTAACAGAACCGATCAAGTCCAGATTCGAACCTGTTTTCAGGAACTTTGGCGAGAAGCCGGCAAACGGTCCAAAAAGCAAACTCTTTTTGTTATCGATAAATCGTGTATCCAGATGCGGAACAGACATCGGTGGAGCGCCTACCTTAGCTTTTCCGTATACCTTTGCATGGTGCTGCTCGACAACCTCAGGATTGTTGCAGACCATGAATAATCCGCTTACCGGAAACCCGCCAATTTGCTTTGATTCTGGAATACCCGTTTTTTGCAGCAACGGCAGACTACCGCCTCCACCACCTATAAAGATGAATTTCGCATAATGGGATTCTGTTTTTCCGCTTTCAAGGTTCTTTACCTTTACTTCCCATGTACCATCGCTGGCACGTTTGATATCTTTTACACTATGTCTATAGTTAATCTCGACGTTCTTACTCTCCAAATGCTCGAACAACATACGTGTTAACGCGCCAAAGTTAACATCTGTTCCTGAATCAATTTTGGTCGCCGCTATCGGATCATTAGATGTACGGCCCTCCATTACTAAAGGAATCCATTCTTTCAGTATTTCAGGGTCTTCTGAATACTCCATTCCCTGAAACATAGGGATATCTGAAAGCGCTTTAAAACGTTTTCTTAAAAACTCAACATTTTTTTCGCCTTCTACTAAACTCATATGAGGCAGGGGCTTGATAAAGTCCTCCGGGTTACGAATCAAATTGCTTTTTACAAGATGAGCCCAAAATTGTCTTGAAAGCTGAAACTGCTCATTTACGTTAATAGCTTTGCTAATATCTATTGATCCGTCAGGTTTTTCAGGTGTGTAGTTAAGTTCGCACAATGCGGCATGGCCAGTACCAGCGTTATTCCACTCGTTAGAGCTTTCTTCGCCAGCTGAATCAAGTTTCTCAAACACTTTGATTTCCCACTCTGGTACTAACTCTTTCAGTAAGGATCCCAACGTCGCACTCATGACTCCGGCACCAATTAAGATAACGTCTGTTGCTTTCTGTACGTTGCTCATTATACCCTTCCTTGTCCATATATTTAAAGTAGGCGCGCCTGAAGTATTACCTGGGGACACACCGTTTTTTGCCTTTGTTAAAACCATAACATAATCTATTATAATGATTTACTGATTAAAATATCTACTATTTACTGATAATTATAAACTATTTTATCACTGTAAAAAAGAGAGAAGACTTCCTACTGGATAATTATATCCATTCTTCTCAAGCTTTAATGAATAATAAAATTTAATTTTCAAGCTTAAATAGCCCGCTTCATCCTCCAGCTAACTTGTAACCAGAAAGAAATGGATGAATTTTATACCTGTAAAAACATATTAAAAGGAAAGGCTGGACGATATGATATCGTTCAGCCTTTTTCAATTCATCCTTCAATCTCTAATTTTTAAAATTAACCTTGTAAACCAATAAGAAGTGTACACAATGCCAATGTCTATAAGAAAAATATAAAATTGATTCATCCCTCTTTCAATCTTCACTAAACCAATATATTGTTCTATAGTAGCAAAACCAAACGCAAAAACAGCGCTTAACAACAAGGAATAGACATAAAAATTCTTATTATGACTCGTACAATATTGATATATAAGCAAAAAACCTACTGGCAATGCGGAGGCTGTCATACTAAGGGCTGGAGGAAACCAGGGCGAGAGAAAATATGTATGTATAAAAAAGTTGTAATTTGCCAGGACCTGTTCAATATAGGTCCAAAGGATGTGAACCGTATATCCAAAGAAAAACATCTCAAAAATCCTCTTTCGATCGATTAAAAAAAACAGTAGAATCAATGGCAGCACCAAGACAGCTAAAACCAGCCAAAACTGCCAATTTCCCATATCTGAGTATTGACTCCAGTAGGAGGATATTAATTGACTTAACTCATCATTTTTTTCAGATATTTGCTGCCAATAATCTTGATAACTCAATTAAATCCCCCCGAAACGATACAAGCGTATTTTTCTCCTTTAGTAAGTTTTCACTAAAGTTAGCTGTTATATACCAAGCTTGGACATACATAATCGAATCCTTACTTTCTAATGAAAAAGGGTTTATACACCAAAAAACCCTTCAATGAAATTATGCAAAGGGTTATTGAACTCTCCTAAAATTAAATTAGAATCACAATTACTTATATTAAAGCTCCTTTCTTCCTTTTGATAAATAAACCCAGCAAAAAAATAATCGGAGATTTTCCGGCTAAATACAGAATGGAACTCGTTTCGAGGTAAATAAGGGGAGATTTTCCGGTTATGCAAAGCAAAATACCACATTTTCACGTTTTTTGAGTCGATAAGCGGAATTTCTCCGTCTATTTGAGCTATTTTTATAAAAAATACTAATTAAGCGGAATTCTTCCGTCTAATAATCAGACCGGGTCTTTAACCTGTTCCCCTAACCGATAAGCGTGGATCCTCTTGGTTCCAGATGTGGGGATCAGCATCTTTTTTTCGACTAGTTGAGAAAGTATTTTTTTTACCGTCTTGTCACTTAGCTTTAAATATTTCTCGACTTCTGTTGGGGAAATATCTTCTCCTTTTCGAATCACTAGCCGAAGCACTTCCTTTTCAAGAAAGGACAGAGATGTCTGGTCCAGCTCATCACCCAGCCATCGGCCTATCACTTGCTGAACAACCTGTTGGCATCTACGGGGATTCTCTTTCACTTGGTCAAAAGAAAAGCGGATCACGGTCCATCTATCAATTACCAACTGGTTTTGACGTTCTAGGTTGTCAGAAAATTGCCATCTGCTGATATTCTTTAGATGAGGGCCATACCCGTCGACCTCTAAGCAAATCCGGATGCCGGGGCGAATATAAGCAAAATCCAAATATCTTTTGCCATCCTTGTAATCGTCAATTTCATATTCAGGATGAAGATACTTGAATTGATAAAATAATGGCCACCATACTTGCTTCAAGAATAACTTTTCAGCCTGTTTGTGACCTTCTTGTAGGCGCCTCAACCGTTCACCGGTTCTTGCCTGTAAATGAGCATTCAAAAAGGACTGATATTCTTCTTCAAATCCCATACATCCCTCTCCTATCTATAAAAACATTCATTCCCAACATAGGCATTTATTAACATCCACGATTTGACTGAACTTTCAGATGGATTTTTGTAAAACTATGTGATTAATAAGTGGTAGTTGATAGCGAAAAAAGCGGATTAATATGACATCAATTGGGGGGTGTAAACGTTAAATAAGAATTGCGGAGTAGCTAAGATGAAAAAATATTTTGAGAAAAACTCGTGGCTAGAACTAATTTTAGTTTAATAGAATCCTTACAATTGTCAATCCATTTACTTTATCATTCGAAATACCATTCCTATAATTTTTATTCTAGCCTCTCCCAATCTTAAGGAGAGGCATTTGGTTAAAATCTCCTCTACTTATGGTAAGGTTCACCACGATTTATCCTATAAGCCCGATAAATTTGCTCAACGAGGATCAGCCGCATCAGCTGGTGCGGGAAGGTCATCTTCGAAAAGCTTAGCTGTTCATCTGCTCTCTTTAAAACTTCATCGCTCAGCCCGAGGGATCCTCCGATGACAAAAGCGATTTTGCTTTTTCCGTACGTCGCCAGTTTATCGAGAGTATCTGCGAGCTCTTCTGATGATTTAAGTTTTCCATTAATGGCCAAAGCGATAACAAATGTATCTGGACCAATTTTCGCGAGGATTCGCTCGCCTTCCTTTTGCTTGACCTGGATCATCTCAGTATCGCTCAATTCCTCAGGTGCTTTTTCATCCGGTACCTCAATGACTTCCACTTTCGCATAGCTTCCAAGTCGTTTTAAGTACTCCTCAATCCCCTGCTTCAGGTATTTTTCTTTTAATTTTCCAACCGTTACGATTGAGATATTCACAGCCATCCCTACTTTACAAACAGATTACAAACAGTTTACAAACAACTTATCCACAGGAGTTATCCACATATTCACATCGATATCCACATTTAGTAGGCGATCATTCGTTCGCCACAATATATACAGCAGGTTGTCCACAGTATCCACAGACAAACTCCGACTTATCAACAGCCTCTAATTTCGTTAATTGAGGTGCAGTTTCAAATTCATCAACCGCTTCATCCAGCGCCAATTCTACATGTTCACCGCAGCAATACTTCATAAAACTCATCCTTTCAGCTTCTTTTCAGCTTCTTTTTATATTATTATCATTTGCTTAATCTGACTTTTAAATTTATCCACAATGACCATTTTACCACAAAAAAACAGGAAGCATTCCGCCCCCTGTTTTATCTACAACACTATAAAGTTTCTCCGCCGAGCTTCATTGTCGTTTCTTCCAACTGGCCATTTCGATAATACTTGATTTGCATCTCGTCGCCAACCTTCTTTTTGTTGTAAAGATGCTTGCGGAGATCAACAACATCTCGGATTTCCTCGCCATCCATTTCGACAATGACGTCATACTCCTTCAATCCTGCCTGTGCCGCTGGTGAATTTGGCTGTACGCCTCTGATGGCGACACCATAGTTTACATCCTTAGGCAGCTTCAATGTATTTTGCTGGTGATAGGATGATATCTCATTTACGGATGCTAATTCCACGCCCATGAATGGCCTCTGTACTTCTCCTGTCTTCTCCAGATCCTCAATGATTGGCGCAGCGTAATTGATTGGAATGGATAAACCGATTCCTTCTACAGCACTCTGGGCAATCTTCATCGAATTAATGCCAACCACCTGGCCATCGATATTAATCAAAGCTCCTCCGCTGTTTCCAGGATTAATCGCAGCGTCTGTCTGTAAAACTTCTGCCTGCCAATCGGGAGTTCCGTCCTGATTGATATCGACTGGAATCGCCCGTTCCAAACCAGAGATGATTCCCTGTGTAACGGATCCTGAAAAAGTAAGCCCCAACGGATTACCGATTGCGATGACTGGTTCACCTGGTTTCAGATTGTCAGAATTGCCAAATTCAGCAACGACTTTAATCTGGTCGGCTGGGACTTCCAATACAGCCAGGTCAGTCCAGATATCGCTTCCTAAAAGCTTGGCAGGTATTTTTGTTCCGTCTATCAGGCTGACCTCAAGTTCGGAGGCTTCAGCCACAACATGATGGTTTGTGACAATATAGGCTTTGTCACCTTCCTTTTTATAAACGACGCCAGATCCCGTTCCGCCTGATTCCTGCGATTGCCCCCAGAAGCTCGTGCTTTCCTGGATATTCGTAATTCCGACTACTGCATCTCCTGCCTTGTCTACCGCCTCAGTGATTTGCGAGTAAACATCAATCGATACATTTTTTTTAGTTGTATTGCCTTCTTCAGCAGGCTCTTCATCGGTTACTGCTGTTTGATTTTTAGGTTCTATTTTATATGGCAGCACACCCAAGTTAGATAATAAGGGAATCGAGAAGATCACCAATAATGCACCTATGACTGCGCCTGCCAGGCTGGCCCAAAAGCTGCCTTTCCTGCTATTTTGCGGTTTATACCGGCTTTGATAATCTTGATCATAATAACCCAATGTCCACCAATCCTTTCATTGACCAATAGATACGTTAGTTATTTTTATATAGATTATTATACTATCAGTAACGAAAATTTCTAAATCATAAGCCCCTCTATTCACCTGGAAATTAAAAAGGAGCAAAAGCATCCAATCTGGATGCCTTTACTCCTTTACCTATTCATTCATTGCCCTAAACAACTTAAATAGTTGTCAGAGGGGTTGGGGTCTTTGGATCTGTATCAAGCAAATCGAACTGCTCCCCTACTAAGATGCCTTTGCCTTCAAGAGTTTGGGCGACTGACATCCTTGCAAGGTCCTTCATATTGTTATCTGTGCTTAAATGAGCCAGATAAATCCGTTTCGTATTATCCCCTGCCACTTCGCTCATAGCGACAGCTGCATCCTCATTCGAGACATGGCCATAGTCGCTAAGGATCCGGCGCTTGACACTCCATGGATATCTTCCCATCCTCAGCATCTGGACATCATGGTTGCTTTCAAACACATAGGCATCAGCATTGGATATGATTCCTTTCATCCGGTCGCTGACATAGCCTGTGTCTGTGATGAGCACCAGTTTTTTGCCGTCTTTATGGAAGACGTAGAACATCGGCTCGGCCGCGTCATGTGAGACACCGAAGGATTCAATATCCAGGCCGCCGAAGGTTTTCACGGTTTCCATGTCAAAAGAGAATTTCTGCTCAAGCGGGACTTCCCCAATCAAGCCGTCCATCGCTTTCCATGTTTTTTCATTCGCATAGATTGGCAGCTTATACTTACGGGCAACGATTCCTATGCCTTTTATATGATCGCTATGTTCATGCGTCACTAATATACCTGAGAGGTCCTTTATATCACGGCCAATTTGCTTGAATAATGCCTCCATCTGTTTGCCGCTCAATCCAGCATCCACCAAAAAGGATTGTCCCTCCGTCTCCACATAGATCGCATTTCCCGTACTCCCGCTGGCGAGAACACTAAAATGCAAACTCATATCTCTTCACTCCGTCATTTTATTTTCTCCGTCGGACAACGGGATGACCCGGCCTTCGAATGCATGAACAAAAAGGTTCTCCTTGCCATTGACTTCAACTCTCCACGTCGGTGTCACGACATGCGATGCAGTCAGTGAAACAAGAGTGGAATATCCTAATTCAATATCGGTAATTTCACTCTTCGGCTTGATTAAACCTTTTTTATATAGAGTTTCCAGCGCCCTTAATGGCGGCAGCAATTCTTCTGCATCCGAGAGCTCATCGATGATCTCCACATACGTTTGCTTATACGAAGTCACTTCATTATTTTCGTTGAAATAGAACGTCAATTTCGCATTGCTGTTATAGTAAAATGTCTTATTATCATGTTCCTGGTAATAGGTGATCGTTTTTTCCTCTTCATTCTTATTCCAGAACTTATACTGTTCACCAGCGAAAATGTTCGTTCTTATAAAATCGGACAGCTCGGCTGGCTGGAACTTGCTCGTTAATTTAAACGGCTTTTCCAGCTTAGCTTCAATAGATGTCCCGTCCCCAAGGCTGACTGCCTGGCCTTTGATCTTTGCCATCTCCTCGGTTGTGAACACTTTCGTCCTGACACTAAGATACTGTTCTTTCTTTTTAACATCAGGAAGTTCAACATAGGTGATATCATCGTTCTTCAGCTTTTCCTCCAGGGTCGCTTCCTTTGGAATTTCGTATTGGGCAGCATCCCTCGTATTCATGAACTGATATACAAGATAGACATCGAGGACGAGGAAAGTAAGAATAAAGATTGTCTTGATCCTACTCCAATCCATTATTCAATTCCTCCTCCCATATCAGCTGCCTCCACTGCTGATCATATAAATAGAACCAGCCGGGCTCCAACAGGATCAATGAATTTTCTGGTCCCTGTGTCATGTAATAGCCTGGCATAAGGTTTTGAAGCAGCTCCATCTTAAAATCCTTCTTGCTTTGCAGGTATTCCAGCGCTTCATATCCAGACGGCAATGTCTTTGTGACGACATCCGGATTCAACGGCAGCTCCAGATGGAATCCAGGGCGTACATACCTGCTGATTTCCGATTGTCTCCACTGTTGATAAATCTCGGACATTCCTATCTGGTTGAACACAGGATATCCTTCCTTGCTGTAAAGGCGGAATAGGACATTCTGGTTAAAATCATCCTTATAAACATAACGGTAAGTCTCCGTCCAGCCGCCATGACTATTCACGAACTCTATGCTTTTCTGTAAAACATTGTTCGTTCCGATAACCGAATCACCGGACCGGACCGGATTCACGTAGTTTATCATATTGGTTTGCGTATCCACGATCATTTTGCTGGCATCATCGGTATATTCCTCCACGCCATCAACCATGCTGCGCTGAACAAAACTTGGGTCCGTGAATAGCGCTTCCTTGAACTGTTCTGAATCCAGTGGATTTTGGTAATAGGTATGCATCACCATTTTCACTTCTTCGGTTGGCAGATAGATTTTCCTGATGTCTGAAACTGTATAAAGGAAATATGGCGTCAGCCTTCTTGCAGAATCATAGTATTTATTAGTAAAACTATTGATATAGGAAGGACTGACATTGCTGACATAGACTTCCTGGTTCTTTTGCGAATAAAAATAGACAATTCCCTCTTGTTTCTGCTGGGTTTCTGAATTGATAATGATCCGGTCGAAATCAAACTTCGGGATATTCTTCTCGTCAATATTCAATACTCTTTTATAGAGTTCGATTGGTACCTCATCTGGAAAAATGATCTCGGTATTGTCTCCCAGGGCTATTCTTTCATTAAATTCACTGATCCGCCCGGGATATTGTTCCATATCAAAGTACTTCCATTTTGAAATGACACCAATGATATCATCAATATGGCTATTGTCTACAGAGCCATACTGTTTGCCGCCCGCATGATAAATGATCTGGTGTGGTTTAACGATTTTCTTAAGTTCCTTCTGTGTAGCAATATTCACTTCTTCGACCGTTTTTTGATTATTGACTAACTCATAATCCGGCTGGTAAGTCCAAATATTCCAGGTTAAGAGACCACTCAAAGCAACGAGAAATGCTAAAATAACTGATTTTATATTTTCATATGTCATGACCAATCATCCTCTGCACTCCGGTCATAAGGAAGAGTAAATTGAACGGTTGTTCCTTTGCCTTCTACACTTTCAGCCCAAATTCTGCCGCCATGGGCATTGACCATTTCTTTGGCAATCGCCAGTCCAAGGCCTGTCCCGCCAAGTTTTCTGGTCCTGGCTTTATCGACACGGTAAAAACGGTCAAAAATTTTATCAAGATTATCTTTTGGAATCCCAACACCTTCGTCCGAGATGCTCGCAACAATCTGGTCATCCAGCTCTTTTACCCTGAACGTGATGGTCCCGCCCTCTGGCGAATACTTCATGGCATTAGAAATGATATTATCGAGAACTTGCGTGATTTTATCTTCATCTATTTCTACGAAAATCGCATCCTCTGTAATTTCCCTTTTGAAAGACACATTTTGCTCCTTCGTCATTTCGAACCGGTCAATGATCCTGTTAAAGAAGACCGGGAAGTTGACCCATTCCTTTGAAAGGCGATAATCCACACTATCCAGTTTTGAAAGCTGCAGCAAATCGTTAACAAGCCGGATCATCCGCTCTGTTTCACCTCTGGTAGTCTCAAGGAAGTTTGGAGCAATTTCCTCATCTCTCCATGCTCCTTCCGCTAACGCCTCAAGATAGCTGCGCATCGTTGTCAGCGGAGTCCGCAGTTCATGGGAAACATTCGCAACAAATTCTCGTCTTTCCATATCAATTTTTTCTTGTTCCGTAATATCGTACAGGACAGCAATCAATCCATTCACAAAGCCGCTTTCCTTCTGAATCACAGAAAAGTTTGCCCGAAGGATAAATGGCTTGCTTTTCGTACTGTAATCAAGGACGATTGACTCTTTCTCCTGCAGTAAATCTTCAAAAGTATAATTTTCATCCAGACCAAGTACAGAAACCAATGGCTGTGACAGAATTGTTTCACGTGGAACACCAAGCATCTGTGCAGCAGGGTCATTGATCAGGATAATGCGCCCTTTGCGGTCTGTCGAAATGACACCGTCGGTCATATAGGAAATGACAGAGGAAAGCTTCCTTTTCTCCCCTTCAGTTGTTGCCTGTGCCTCTTGCAATTTTTTCGTAAGGTTGTTGAAAGTAATCGCGAGCTGTCCGATTTCATCATAACCATAGACTTTAACCTTCCTGGAAAAATTACCGCGCGTCATGGCCAGTGCCTGTTTACGCATATCTGAGATCGGCCTCGTAATCGTCTGTGCCAGCAAGACTCCCAAAATAGCTGTGAATATCAGGGCAATGGCTGTTCCGGTAGCCAGGATTTTATTGATATCATTCATCTGCTTAAAGATATGATCAATCTGGGCTACAAGATAGACAGCCCCTATGGCTTCACTATTATGCATGATAGGTGTGGACAGTACCCAAACCCTATCATTATCTTTCAACTGGATGCCGTCTTCATCTTCTTCAAAGATGATTGAACGCTTGATTTTGACATCAGGCGTCCTCTGTCCCACCATCCCTTGATTGCTAAGGCTTGATGTGCCAAGTATTTTAAAGCTGCTCCCGTCAATTACCCGGATTTCAGAAATATCATTGGCTTTATAATCCCTTAAGATCTCCCTGATCGCTTCCTCTTTTGTGGGATCTTCCTTTCCGCGCTCCTTGACCAGTTCTTCCTGTATATCATAAACCAGCAGGTCCACACGGGATTTTATAGACTCCTGATAATTCGTCATCAGGGTCGTCTCAAGTTTGCGGACAAAGTAAACTCCGATAATTTGCATGGCAACGAGAATAAGAAGGACATATATAATCACAAATTTAAGATGAATGGATCGAAAGAAACCTACCTTTTTCATCCCTGTGCTTACTCCTGCTCAGAGTTTCTCAAATAGTATCCTACTCCTCGTCTTGTCACGATCCATGTCGGGTGGCTTGGATTATCCTCAATTTTTTCACGCAGACGTCTTACCGTTACGTCTACTGTTCGGACATCTCCATAATAGTCATAGCCCCATACCGTTTGCAGCAGGTGCTCCCTTGTCATGACTTGTCCAATATGCTTGGCCAGATAATGGAGAAGTTCGAATTCACGATGTGTCAATTCAATCGTTTCTCCTCTTTTGGAAACAACATAAGCATCCGGGTGGATCGTTAACGAGCCAACCGAAATTTCATTAGATTCTTCCTGTTCATCTTCTTTGGTTGCAATCTGCTGATGACGGCGCAGGTTCGCTTTTACCCTGGCAATCAATTCCCTTGTGCTGAATGGCTTCGTGACATAATCATCCGCACCTAGTTCAAGTCCGAGGACTTTATCAATTTCAGAGTCTTTAGCAGTCAGCATGATAATCGGCATTTCGTATTTTTTGCGGACCTCACGGCAAACTTCCATACCATCACGCATAGGCAGCATGATATCCAGCAGGATCAAATCTGGCTGAACTTCCTCCACCATTTCAACAGCCTGGTTCCCATCATATGCACAGTAAACATCGTAACCCTCTTTTTTAAGATTGAACTGTAAAATATCTGCAATTGGTTTTTCATCGTCTACTACCAGTATCTTTTTCTCCATACCAATTCTCCTTTTAAGCCAAATTGACAATCATATATAAATAATTCTTCTCTCTTTAAAAAAGCTATCTTATCTATTTTACTTTAAAACAGAGAAAAACTGAATTTATCTGTTATATAACTTCTAATTCTTCTCTTCCCAATTGTACCAATCCTGCCCATAACAATAAACTGACAGGATTATTTTCATGCTTGGGATTATAAAACTCACTACTCCTCACTTCTAAAGGGCAAAACAACTAATGAAAAAAGTCCCTAGTTTGACTAGAGACTTTACGTATAGGTTAAGGTAATTTAGACAACGGATCGATAATCTTGCCATTATTATATACTTCAAAATGAAGATGGATACCGGTGGAATTACCTGTCCTTCCCATGACACCGATTTTCGAACCGCTAGAAACTGACTGGCCTGCGCTTACCGAGATCGATGCAAGGTGGGCATACATTGTGCGATAGCCGTTTTGGTGATCGATGATGACTTTATTCCCATACCCATCACCGCTGTTACCAGCGTATACGACCCTTCCATTATCAGCAGCTTTGATTGTGTAGTTACTAGGCCTTGCGATATCAATTCCTTTATGCATCCTGCTCCATCGATAGCCCTGCCTGCTGGATACATACCCGCCATTTGTCGGCCAGACAAAAGTTCCATCTCCGCGTGAAGGAACAATCTTGGTACCTTTAATGATGATTTCCTTCACAGGCTCTTCCAGTACGACTTCATTAATGACTTCCTTCTTGGTTACCCTGCCATTTTGTTCTGACACAGAATAGGTGATGCCATTCATGCCAGCCTTGCCTTCCTGCTGTTTCTTCGTATCTCCCTTGAACATAGATGAGTCTTCTTTGATTTCTCTTTCGAAAGGCACTTCTCTTTGTTCATAAACCTGGCGATCGACGACGACCTCAACGAAAGGTTTCAAGACAGTCACATTCAATTCCTGTCCTGGTTTTAGTACAGCGTCTTCAGTTAGACCTTCATTCAAAGAAAGCAATTCAGCAAGCTGCAGGTTATGTGAATTGGCAATGCTCCCCAACACATCTCCTTCTTTAACCTGGTACTTCTGTTCCTCTAAAGTACCCTTTTTAAAGAGCTGGACAGCTTCCTCTACAGAAAGAACTTTTTCAGGATCAACTTTTTCAGCCGAATGTGAAACTTCTTGAGTTAAATAAACGTCTAATATACGAGTTTCATTTTCTTTTACTTCGGGTACTGGTAGATTAGGAGATTCTTTTCTACTCTCCACCTCAGCTAACTCTTCTTCAGTAACGTGTTCGAGCATTAATACCCTAAGGACTTCCTTTGCAGCTTCAGCATCTTTTACATATGCCACTGGATTATCACCAATCACAAGAGCTGACGCTTCGGCCTGGACAGTCATCTCGTCTTTAAGTACTTCGATTACTTCACTTGTATTTGCATTGGCAGCTGAGCTGAACACCTGCTCAGGAATAAAAGATACGTCTAATTCCAGCTCGACATCAAGATCAGCGTATTCCTTCTTCACGGATGCCAACTTGTCTTCTACCAGCTGTTCTACTTGTGATTTATCTGCTACAGTTCCTACAAATTTATCATTTACATACACATAATACACTGTTGTTAAGTCAGACTCAGCAGCATGTGCATTGCCTGCACCAAAAGACAACGCAGCTACAGTTACTGCAGCCATAATTGACTTTTTAATTGCTGGCTTCATCTCTCTAGATGTTTTGCCGGCAAGATTGGACAGCCTATGTTTAAAATTATTCATCCTGATCCTCCTACAACGGTCAAACACTATTAGTCTAGTTCTAAATAACTATTATCTGATAATTGTACCTCTATACTTTACCATATAATGTATCATTGGGAAGACTAGTCTTCATTATGTAACAAAAATGTATAATAGCTGACATTTAATTACGATATTTGTCAGTTAAATGGTATTAGACATCGGTCTATTTTCCTATGTCAGAAAATAAAAATAATCCAAAAACCTAGTAATATCAAGATATTCTCCTACTTTAGAAGGATTGTTATTGAACAACGTTGTTAATAGCAATACAAACATGTTAAAAATAGGAAATTCACATTTATATTACATAAATGTTACAAAAAAAAGAGAGCATGTCATATGACACGCTCCCTTTTTTAATGGCTCAGGACGGAATCGAACCGCCGACACAAGGATTTTCAGTCCTTTGCTCTACCGACTGAGCTACTGAGCCATGATAATAAGTTGTTTCCTAAACTTTGATTGGTTTAGGTCCTTTGCTCGAATGACCTTGCGGTCTTTCTCGCAGGTTGCCGCTGAATACAGTTTAACATGGATAATGTGCTCAAAAAACCTCTCGGTTTTTCTCGCAAGTTGCCGCAGATGCTTATTCGGAGAAGCAAGCAACTGACTGAGCTACTGAGCCACGATAATAAGTTGTTTCCAGAAAAACAGCTGTGGTGATTTTATGTACGTTTATTTTCGCTTTCGCGTTCTAAGGATGCTACGCGTTTTTAAGGATGTTTATTTTCGCCTTTGCGAAAAAAACTAAGTGACCCCTACGGGATTCGAACCCGTGTTACCGCCGTGAAAGGGCGGTGTCTTAACCGCTTGACCAAGGGGCCGAATATTAAAATGAAAGTTATTTTCACTACCGTGAAAAAAACTTGGTGAGCCATGAAGGACTCGAACCTTCGACCCTCTGATTAAAAGTCAGATGCTCTACCGACTGAGCTAATGGCTCGTATAGAAAGGAGTACACCTAGTTTTGTAAACCCTAGATAGTTTGTTTTTCGCATCTGCGATGCTCGAACGACCTTACGGTCCTTCTCGCAAGTTGCCGCAGAAGTTTTTCAAGGATGTGAGCAACTTGCTCTACCGACTGAGCTAATGGCTCGTATAGGAAATATCATTTTTTGTCGAATTAGTGACAACGTTGTTTATATTACCATAGCATTTTATAGTTTGTATATGTTTTTTTTATTTTTTTTGCTTTTTTCTTTTATAATTGAATTTTCTTCGCAAACAGTGCCCCTATTGTTTATATTCAATGCTCATTATCGTTATGGATTCTATAAATACAGTTTATTTCCGCAAATTCACCCTGGAATTCCGCGAACTGGAAAATAGCTGATTCGTTTTACAAGTAAAAAAACAATCCCCCGTTCTAGAAGGAACGGGGGATGTGTAAAAATTATGATCTCCAAGGGCTGCGAACAACATTTGTCTGAGTGCGGTCAGGGCCGACTGAGAAGATGGACAATGGGATGCCTGTCAGCTGTGAAATACGTTCAAGATAGTGTCTTGCGTTTTCTGGCAGTTCATCAAGTGATTTTACGCCTGTGATGTCTTCTGTCCAGCCTGGCAGCTCCTCGTAGACTGGCTCACATTCAGCGAGTGTCTTGAGGCTTGCCGGGAATTCTTCGATCAATTCGCCTTTATAGCGATAGGCTACACAAATTTTAAGTGTTTCGATTCCAGTCAAAACATCAATTGAGTTCAAAGATAGGTCCGTGATTCCGCTGACACGGCGGGCATGGCGGACGACAACACTGTCGAACCAGCCGACGCGGCGCGGACGGCCTGTAGTTGTACCATATTCACGGCCGACTTCTCGTATCTGATAGCCGATTTCGTTGTCAAGCTCTGTAGGGAATGGGCCATCACCGACACGCGTTGTATATGCTTTAGATACGCCGACAATATGAGTGATTTTCGTTGGCCCAACTCCTGAACCAATTGTCACACCGCCAGCAACTGGATTAGAAGAAGTAACAAATGGATATGTACCCTGGTCGATGTCGAGCATGACTCCCTGAGCACCTTCAAATAGCACTCGGCGTCCTTCGTCCAACGCATCGTTCAGAACGACGGATGTGTCGACAACATAATCCTTGATTTGCTGTCCATATTCAAAGTACTCATCCAATATATCTTCAAGCTTGAAGCCTTCTGTTTCGTAAATTCGTTCAAACAGGCGATTCTTTTCTTCCAGGTTTCGGGAAAGCTTTTCCTCAAATACTTCTCGGTCCAGCAAATCTGCAATCCGGATTCCAGTACGTGCAGCCTTGTCCATATATGCAGGGCCGATTCCCTTCTTGGTCGTACCAATTTTATTGGCACCCTTGCTCGCTTCTTCCACCTCATCAAGCTTCAAGTGATACGGAAGGATGACATGAGCACGGTTGCTGATGCGCAAATTGTCCGTTGTGACATCTTTGTCGTGAAGGTAAGCAAGTTCCTTCACCAGCGCTTTTGGATCCACAACCATTCCGTTGCCGATGACACTGGTTTTATCTTTATAAAAAATCCCAGATGGAATCAAATGCAATTTATATGTTTCACCATTGAACTTTATTGTATGTCCTGCGTTGTTACCTCCCTGGTAACGGGCAATCACTTCGGCATTCTCTGATAGGAAGTCTGTAATCTTCCCTTTTCCTTCGTCTCCCCATTGTGTCCCTACTACTACTACGGATGACATATAAAAAGCACCTCCAAAGGTATACGGTTATTTTTTTCCGTTTCAAACATATAAAGTTTACCAGTAAACACAACTAGAAGTCAATTAAACACGAACATTAAATTTATATTTCATTTAATTCGTTCGTATAAATCCGCATGCTACATGGCTTAAATCAAGGCACTGCCAGATAATTGAGATAAAAAAAGAGAATCAACCTATACGGTCAATTCTCATTATGCCCCTGGTGGAGCGTACGATTCGTCATATCGATTCTCTATATTGACGAATTTATTGTATTCTTTTACGAATGCCAGCTTTACGGTTCCTACCGGGCCGTTACGCTGCTTGGCAATGATGATTTCAATGATGTTCTTGTCTTCGGATTCCTTGTCATAGTAGTCATCACGGTAAAGGAAGGCTACGATATCGGCATCCTGCTCGATTGAACCGGATTCACGGATATCGGACATCATCGGACGCTTGTCCTGTCGCTGTTCCACTCCACGGGAAAGCTGGGACAGCGCGATGACAGGCACCTGCAATTCACGCGCAAGTTGCTTTAGTGAACGGGATATCTCGGATACTTCCTGCTGGCGGTTTTCACCGGCGCGTCCGCTCCCAAGGATTAGTTGCAGATAGTCAATCATGATCATGCCCAGTCCATGTTCCTGCTTGAGGCGACGGCATTTTGACCTGATATCGGTAATTTTGACACCAGGAGTATCATCAATGAAAATCCCTGTATTCGACAGGCTTCCCATTGCCATCGTCAATTTGCCCCAGTCTTCATCAGTCAGGGAACCTGTACGCAGCCTTTGGGCATCGATATTGCCTTCAGCACAAAGAACACGCATGACAAGCTGTTCTGCCCCCATCTCCAAACTGAAGATCGCAACATTTTCTCCTGTCTTTTTCGCAACGTTCTGAGCGATATTCAAGGCAAATGCTGTTTTACCGACAGATGGACGTGCGCCAACGATGATTAAATCGTTTCGCTGAAAGCCTGCCGTTATTCGGTCAAGCTCGGTAAATCCAGTCTCAAGGCCGGTGATATCCCCTTGACGGTTATGCATTTCTTCAATGTTATCGTATGTCCTGACCAGGACATCTTTTATATTATGGAAAGCTCCTCCGCCTTTACGCTGGGCAACCTCCATGATGTTCTTTTCTGCTTCGGCAAGCAAGGCTTCGACTTCATCCTCACGCATATAGCCATCTTCAGCGATGCCTGATGCTGTGCGGATCAGCCTTCTCAGCAGTGATTTCTCTTCTACGATTCTAGCATAATACTCTATATTAGCAGCCGTCGGAACGGATGCAGCCAATTCACTTAAATAGCTGACGCCTCCAACATCTTCAATCAGCTTGGATGAGGCCAATTCCTCGGTGACGGTCACCAGGTCGATGGCTTTGCCTTTATCATTTAAATCCAGCATCACATTGAAAATTTTCTGGTGTGCAACACGGTAAAAGTCTTCGGGTAATAAAAGTTCTGAAGCAAGAGTTAAAGCTGATGGCTCTAAAAAAATTGCGCCAAGTACGGCTTGTTCCGCTTCCATATTTTGCGGCGGAAGTCGATCCGCGAATAATTCACTCATCTGCCTGCCCCCTTACAAAGCGACTCTCTTTACGAATTGAAAAAAAGTGACCAGCAAAACCGATCACCTATTTCTGTAACTATATTATTTTATCATGTTTACGGCTATATGGAACTGTAAATTATTTTCCTTCTTTTACATGGACGTTCAAGGTTGCCTGTACATCTTTATGAAGCTTGACTGGAACCTTTGTGTATCCAAGTGTACGAATTGCATCCTGAAGCTCAATTTTACGCTTATCAAGCTTGATTCCATTTGCTTTTTGCAGTTCATCTGCAATCTGCTTGCTAGTGATTGATCCGAAAAGACGGCCATCTTCGCCAGATTTAGCAGATAATTCTACTGTAACTTTTTCCAGCTTTTCTTTCAGGGCTTTCGCATCTTCTAGCTCCTGCTCAGCTATTTTCTCTTCTTTCTTCTGTTGCGCGTTAAGGGAACTCATAGCAGCCTGATTTGCTTCAACTGCAAGACCCTGTTTGATCAGGAAATTGTGCGCGTAGCCATCTGCCACATTTTTGATTTCGCCTTTTTTACCTTTTCCTTTAACGTCCTTCAAAAAGATTACTTTCATTCTTTTTGTCCCCCTTCTAAATAATCATCTATTGTATTTTGCAAAAGTGTTTCTGCCTCATCCGTAGTTATATCATACATTTGTGTCGCAGCATTGGTTAAATGCCCGCCACCTTCGAGATTTTCCATGATCACCTGGACATTGATGTCGCCAAGTGACCTTGCGCTGATGCCAATGGTATCCTCAGATCTTTTTGAGATGACAAATGATGCGGACACTCCATCCATCGTCAACAGTGTATCTGCCGCCTGGGCTATCAACACATGATCGGAGTATACATCATCAGCTCCTTTTGAAATGACAATGCCATCCCGGTAAAAGTAAACATTCTCTATGATTTTCGCTCTTCTGATATACGTATTAATATCTTCCTTTAAAAACTTCTGGACCAGAATGGTGTCCGCACCATGGCTGCGCAGGTATGAAGCAGCATCGAATGTCCTGGCCCCGGTCCTTAATGTGAAGCTTTTAGTATCGACGATGATTCCCGCCAATAAAGCAGTAGCCTCCAGCATTTGAATTTTACCGTTCTTTGGCTGATATTCCAGCAATTCTGTCACGAGTTCAGCTGTCGATGAAGCATAAGGCTCCATATAGACGAGCAAAGGATTCTTAATGAATTCCTCTCCCCGGCGATGGTGGTCGATCACGATAACGTTCTCTATCCGGTTCAATAATCTCTCATCAATTACAAGCGACGGTTTATGCGTATCGACAACGACAAGCAATGTATCATCAGAAGCAATTTCATACGCCTGTTCGGGAGAAATGAACCTGGAGTAGAGAGATTCATTTTCCTTAATCTCATCCATCAGCCGTTGTACACCTGTATCAATTTCATTTTTATTATAGACAATAAAACCTTCACGCTTATTCATCTGCGCAACTTTGAGAATCCCAATCGCCGAACCGATGGCATCCATATCAGGATTCTTATGTCCCATGATTAAGACCTTGTCACTCTCGACCACCAATTCCTTCAATGCATGAGAAATGACGCGTGCCCTTACCCTTGTCCGTTTTTCAACAGGATTCGTCTTGCCGCCATAAAACTTAACTTTGCCATTAGGCTGTTTGATCGCCACCTGGTCACCGCCGCGCCCCAAAGCCAGGTCCAGGCTGGACTGTGCCTGAGTTCCGAGCTCAGGAAGCAATGAATACCCTGTGCCAACACCAATGCTCAAAGTTAACGGGACATTTTGCTTCGATGTCGTTTCCCTTACTTCATCAAGGATCGAGAACTTCCCTTTTTCCAGCAGCTGGAGGATATGCTCACTAAAAACAGCGATGAATCGTTCTGAAGAAACCCTTTTGAGGAATACCCCGTTATTGGTCGCCCATTTATTTAAAATGGAAGTGACAAGACTGTTCAAACTGCTTTTCGTCTGGTCATCCATTCCTTGTGTCAGTTCCTCATAGTTATCGAGATAAATGATTGAAATGACCGTGCGCTCATCACGGTACATTTTTTCGATTTCTGCCTGTTCGGTCACATCGAAAAAGTAGAGCAGGCGTTCCTCTGGTTTATGGATAACCCTGAACTTCCGGTCGTGAAGAGTGATGATTTCTGTTTCCACCTCTTGCTTGATCAACGGAATGACTGCATCGGCAACATCATAAAGCGATTTGCCTACAAGAGAGTCTTCATTGAAACATGCAGCTATGAAAGGATTTGTCCACTCAATATAATAGTCTTCATTGATCAGCATGATCCCAATGGGCATTTCCATCAATGCTTCTTCGCCGACTTTTTTAACTCGATAAGACAGTGTGGAAATATACTCTTCCGTCTCCTGCCTGATTTTATGGTTCACTTGAAAAATGAGATATATCAATAGGCCAGTGAGAATGGCCCCTGCTGCTCCTATAATCCAGTTATAGTAAGACAGAAATCCAATCAGCACCAGTGTAACGGCCATCAATCCATACAATGGATAACGTATTTGCCGCCTCTCTAAATAAGAAGGCATGTGCTCAGCTCCTAAAGCGTTAGTTTCTGATTACTTCTTCTCCCCAAGACGTTTTCTTAAGTCAAATCCTAAATCAATTATACCTAATATCCTCACAATATAAAGAACAAATGGCAGGAGGAACACCAGGACAATGACGATGATTGGAACAGCTTTAGGATACTTTTTAATATGTGTTATATAAAACACTAATGAGACCCCTTGGAGAACCATCAGCATCTGCAGGATGAATGTAAGATTGGAAATCACCCAGAACCAGTATGTTCCTTTTTCCGGCTGCATGATCAATGCTGCAATCATCGTAATGAGATAGTACCATAAGATACTCTTTGGCAGATTCAACTCCCTGAACGGAGGCCAGGTTGGCACCTTGATTCCAAACCGCTTCAAGAATGGAAACGAGACAAGCTGAAGCAGGAACACAATCAAAAATGAAGCCATGACGAACATGCTCGGCATAAGTACTTCCATCATATCAATCATTGTTTCAAATTGCTCAATGAGTTTCTCATCAGGGGTCTGCCCCATTTGTTCCAGCATTTTGATCGCCTGGTCGGTAGAGACTCGAAAAGCCTCCATCAGTTCCTCGATAATATTGATTTTAAATAAAATAACCGACAATGCATATTGTGCCACTAAATTTAAAAGAAACACGAGGGAACCAGCTATGTATGCAGCAAATCTGCTTTTCCCTTTCTTGACCATGTAACCCATCACAGCACCAGTTGTCCCATACGCCAATGCTAGCGGGATTGCCAGGAGGGACCCTAAAATCATGGATAATAATACAGCTGCAAGCGTAAACACAGCCGTACTTTTCCCGTCATACTTAGCCCCGAAAAATAAGAACGGCAAAGAAAGAAAGAGGTTCACAATTAACCCTAAACCAGGTATATAAAAAGTGATCAATAATAAAACCGAAAATATCGCCAACAGGATAGCCCCTTCTGTCAGCTTGTATGTATTTTTCATAATCCACCTCACCGAAATGCGTAAGCGCCTTGGTCAGCCTCGACAAGTGCTGGAGGGCCTGACAGTGAAGTCGTTCTTTGACTTCATTGGCAGGATCGAAGCGTCTCGAGAGGCTAGGCGCTGAAGCTAGACACAGAAATGCGTAAGCGCATTGGTCAGCCCTAAGGATTCAAGCTAGATATTATAACAATTTCCTGAACCAAAGTAGCAACCGTTTTTAAAATTACCGATAAGAACTATTTTAGCTTCTAAACCACTGACAAGCAAACGAAGTGATAAATAGCTAATATAAAAGGCAGCGGGATGCCCCGCTGCCTTTTAAAATCTGTTCCTTATTCGCCTGAAACGTATGGCAGTAATGCCATTTGACGAGAACGTTTGATTGCAACTGTCAATTTACGCTGATACTTAGCGCTTGTTCCAGTTACACGACGTGGTAAAATCTTACCGCGCTCAGAGATGAATTTTTTCAAAAGATCTGTGTCTTTGTAATCGATCTTAGTGATTCCGTTTGCTGTGAAGTAGCAAACCTTACGGCGTTTTGCACGTCCGCCTCTGCGTCCACCCATTGCCATGGTCATTTCCCTCCTTGTGTATTATATTTCAAGTCCGAGTTATATTAGAATGGAAGATCATCATCTGAAATGTCGATCTGGCCGCCACCTGCAAATGGATCTTCATCTACTTTTGTATAACCTTGGTTCTGGCGTTGATTCTGATTCTGATTCCCGAATGGGGAACCTTGATCATTTTGACGGGAATAACCGCTATCCCCTCTGTCTGAAGACTGTCCTTTTGGCTCAAGGAACTGAACACTCTCAGCAAGAACTTCTGTAACGTATACACGCTTACCATCTTGTCCTTCGTAGCTGCGAGTTTGAACTCGTCCATCAACACCTGCAAGGCTGCCCTTCTTCAAGAAGTTAGCAACGTTTTCGGCTGGACGGCGCCATACCACACAGTTGATGAAGTCAGCTTCTCTTTCCCCCTGCTGGTTGGTAAATGAACGATTTACCGCAAGAGTGAAAGTAGCCACCGCAACTCCATTCGGTGTAAAACGTAATTCAGGATCCTTGGTCAAACGGCCAACAAGAATGACACGATTCATCATCAGAATCAACTCCTTCCCCCCAGCTTGAATGTTCCAATTTGAAACATCTTCCACTGAAAGCTTATATTTATATCATTAATTATTCTTCTTCTTTAATTACGATGTGGCGAAGGATATCTTCGTTGATCTTAGCAAGACGAGAGAATTCCTCAACTGCTGCCGGAGTAGCGTTTACCTTAACAAGCTGGTAGTAGCCATCACGGAAATCATTGATTTCATAAGCTAGGCGGCGTTTGCCCCATTCCTTAGCTTCTGCAACTTCCGCACCGTTTTCTGAAAGGATTGAGCTGAAACGCTCAGTAAGAGCCTTTTTAGCTTCCTCTTCAATGTTTGGGCGGATGATGTACATAATTTCGTACTTTCTCATCACTGTCACCTCCTTTTGGTCTAAACGGCCCCATTACAGGGCAAGGAGTAATTGATTAATTACTCACAAGATGAAATTATATCACAGAACATATCCAAAGGCAATGTCATGTATAGAGAATCTGCTATCCCTATTTCTATGTGATAGATTTCTATAACAGTATACTAACATATGTTCGCATTTTTGTCCATAATTAATAATGTTGAAATGAAAAATAATGCCCTGCTATCAAAACAGGGCATAAGTGGATTATACATTGAAGCGGAAGTGGATGATGTCTCCGTCTTTTACTTCGTATTCTTTACCTTCTAGGCGTACTTTACCAGCTTCCTTGGCTGCTGCCATTGATCCGGCTGCAAGAAGGTCATCATAGTGGACTGTTTCTGCGCGGATGAATCCACGCTCGAAATCAGAGTGGATCACACCGGCACACTGAGGTGCTTTCATGCCATGGCGGAATGTCCATGCACGGACTTCCTGGACACCGGCTGTGAAGTAAGTTGCCAGTCCAAGCAGGCTGTAAGCCGCACGGATCAACTGATCCAATCCTGATTCTTCAATTCCTAGTTCCTCAAGGAACATTTGCTTTTCTTCGCCTTCAAGCTCAGCGATTTCTTCTTCGATTTTGGCACTGATAACGATGACTTCTGCATTGTCTTTTTGTGCAAAATCGCGGACTTTCTGGACGTATTCATTTCCGCTTGGATCTGCGACATCTTCTTCACCTACGTTAGCTACATATAACATTGGCTTGATTGTGAGCAAATGAAGATGTTTAACGATTTTCATTTCTTCGTCAGTGAATTCAACTGCGCGTGCTGGTTGTTCAGCTTCAAATGCATCGCGCAGGCGAGCAAGGATTGGAAACTCAATAGAAGCTTCCTTATCCTTTTGCATAGCCAATTTCTCGACGCGGCTGATTCTTTTTTCAACAGATTCCAGGTCAGCCAGAATCAATTCCAGGTTAATAACCTCGATATCAGAAATTGGATCTACTTTACCTGCTACGTGAGTGATATTGTCATCTGCAAAACAGCGGACAACCTGGCAGATTGCATCTACCTGGCGGATATGGGAAAGGAATTTGTTTCCGAGTCCTTCACCCTTGCTCGCCCCTTTTACGATTCCGGCAATATCAGTGAATTCGAATGCAGTCGGTACAGTCTTTTTCGGCTGTACAAGCTCAGTCAATTTAGTTAAACGATGGTCAGGAACCTCAACGATTCCGACATTCGGGTCAATCGTACAGAACGGATAGTTGGCTGATTCAGCACCAGCCTGTGTAATCGCATTAAACAATGTAGATTTCCCAACGTTAGGAAGTCCAACAATACCTGCTGTTAAGGCCATCCATGTCACTCCTCTATTTAAAAATGTATCTATTCAAGCAAGAATCACCTAAACGATTTTTTCCTCTCACAATTATAGAGATTACGAAAGGAAAAGACAAGCTTATAAGAAAAGCGCAAGCGCCTTGGTGCGCCTGACAAGAGCTTGAGGGCTTGACATTGAAGCAGTACTTTGACTTTCTTATTGAATGGTACCCTTATGAAGGTGAATTGGCTTGCATAAGGTATCTTTCTCCTTGAATGGTACCCTTATGAAGGTGAATTGGCTCGCATAAGGGCATTTTTCCACTTGAATCGTACCCTTATGAAGGTGAATTGGCTTGCATAAGGGCATCTTTCCGCTTGAATCGTACCCTTATGAAGGTGGAAGGGCTCGCATAAGGGCATCTTTCTCCTTGAATGGTACCCTTATGAAGGTAGAAGGGCTCGCATAAGGGCATCTTTCTCCTTGAATCGTACCCTTATGAAGGTCAAATGGCTCGCATAAGGGCATCTTTCCGCTTGAATCGTACCCTTATGAAGATGAATTGGCTCGCATAAGGGCATTTTTCCACTTGAATCGTACCCTTATGAAGGTAGAAG
>NZ_JAGGQQ010000023.1 GCF_018613195.1 Bacillus sp. ISL-45 | reverse complement strand
GGCGAGAAGGTCACACCCGTTTCCATACCGAACACGGAAGTTAAGCTTCTCAGCGCCGATGGTAGTTGGGGGTTTCCCCCTGTGAGAGTAGGACGCCGCCGGGCACATGAAAGAACAGCTATAATGGCTGTTCTTTTTTTGTATGCTGATTTATAAATGATGCGTGAAATATGGCAGTAACTGATTATATTTGGCCTGACTACTGACAAGTTTGGTGGAAAAGCACACAAAATTGTCAGAACCTGAGTCAACTTCAGACAGGTTTGGAGGTATTGAACGAAAAGTTGTCAGAACCTGATGCAACTTCAGACAGGTTTGAAGGAAAAGCACAAAAAGTTGTCCGAACTTGAGCCAACTTCAGACAGGTTTGAAGGAAAAGCACGAAAAGTTGTCTGAACTTGATGCAACTTCAGACAGGTTTGAAGGAAAAGTACGAAAAGTTGTCAGAACATGATACAACTAGGACAAGTAGTTGCTTTTTGCCAGTAAACTCCTGGTGCGTTGATATAGCACTTATACAGGCACAGGTGGGTTCCCCAGAAAATAAAATATACCAGCTGCTTTCTTATATAGAACCTTCGGAAAGAGCTTATGTACTAAAGATAATATTACTGGTTACACTGCCAATCTAACCAATAGGCACCGACTCCTTCTCAGAAAATCTAATCCCGAACAAATTTTTCAATGATGTGCCCAGATACAAGTTTCCACATGTTATAAAATGGGTATAATAACCAACACACCCCTTATTGTCATGTTTTGGCATACATAATTTTGGCGAAAATAATTCAGGATACTTTCATTGCAACGGAAAAAAATTTTTTGTATAATTAACGTCAAATATAGTCAAAGTCAGATTGGGGGAGGTTTAGTGAGGAATATATCGGACATCATAGAACATTACCTTAAACAGGTTTTAGAAATGAGCGATAAGGACATCGTTGAAATCAAGCGAAGTGAAATCGCCGATAAATTTCAGTGCGTGCCGTCCCAGATCAATTATGTCATCAATACAAGGTTCACGATTGAAAGAGGCTATCTTGTTGAGAGCAAACGGGGTGGCGGCGGCTACATCCGGATCATCAAAGTCCAGGCTTATGATCATGCACATTTGATTGATGATTTACTGTCTTTGATACAGACCCGAATTTCTCAAAGCAGCGCCGAGCATGTCATCTTCCGTCTTGCGGAGGAAGATGTAGTCACTGAACGTGAGGCAAAAATCATGCTGAGTGTGCTCGACAGGTCCGTCCTGTATATTGAGCTGCCGCTGCGTGATGAGCTGCGTGCGAGAATGTTGAAGGCCATGCTGATGGCATTGAAGTATAAATAATATCAAAGCAGATAAAGAGGTGAGGGCATGATCTGCCAAGAGTGTAATCAAAGGCCGGCAACGCTGCACTTCACGAATTTTTCAAATGGAGAAAAAACGGAATTGCACTTGTGTGAAATATGCGCACAAGAAAAAGGTGAATTGTTTATGATGAACAACGGCCCTGCTTTTTCGATCAATAGCTTGCTTGCCGGATTGTTGAATATGGAACCTGCTTTTCCTGAACAGAAAAAGGATGCCTTTGACGCTGAGCAAGTGGCCCAGTGTCCTCAATGTTCAATGACATTTCCGCAGTTTGTGAAAGTAGGCAGATTTGGCTGTGCGACTTGCTATGATGCTTTTCGCGAACAGCTGACCCCGATTGTCAGGAGACTCCATAGCGGAAATTCCGTACATAATGGAAAAATCCCTAAAAGAGTCGGCGGTGACCTTCATGTAAGGAAGACAATCGATCAGCTTAAACAAACTCTGAAAAGCCTGATTTCTGCAGAGGAATTTGAGCAGGCTGCTGAGACAAGGGACCAGATCAGGGAACTTGAAAGGAAATTGTCAGCAGGTCAAGAGGGAGGGGAGTAGCCTTGTCATTGGAGAAGTTTATCAATCAGGCTGTCAGCTCCTGGATGAGTGCTGATGGACCTGATTCAGATATCGTCCTTAGCTCTCGCATCCGCTTTGCAAGGAACCTTGACGAGTATAATTTTCCGACATTGTTCACTAATGGTGAGGCAGAGGCAGTGGTGGGTACGATCATGGAACGTGCCAGTAATACATCGACAGCTGCTTTTGGTCAGTTGGAAATGATTAAAATGGATGAAATTCCGCCTTTGCAGAAAAGGGTGCTGGTCGAGAAGCATTTGATCAGTCCGAATCTGGCAGAAAATTCTGTTCATGGTGCCGTCCTGTTATCTGAAAATGAAGAAGTCAGCATCATGATCAATGAGGAAGACCATATTAGGATTCAATGTTTATTCCCAGGCTTCCAGCTAAGTAAAGCCCTCAAGGCTGCCAATGAAATCGATGACTGGCTTGAGGAATATGTCAATTATGCGTTTGATGAGAAATTCGGCTATTTAACCAGCTGTCCTACGAATGTGGGTACTGGACTGAGAGCATCGGTGATGATGCACCTGCCTGGTCTTGTTTTGACACAGCAAATGAACCGGATCGTCCCGTCGATTAACCAGCTTGGTTTGGTGGTAAGAGGTATTTACGGCGAGGGCAGTGAAGCACTCGGCAATATTTTTCAAATATCGAACCAAATTACGCTCGGAAAATCGGAAGAGGACATTGTAGACGATTTAAAAAGTGTCGTAAGCCAGATTATATCTCAGGAAAGGTCGGCGCGGGAAGCATTAGCGAAGACTTCTAACATACAATTAGAAGACAGAGTGTTTCGCTCATATGGAACACTTGCAAACAGCAGGATCATCGAAACGAAGGAAGCTGCCCGCTGCCTATCAGATTTAAGGCTTGGAATAGATATGGGTTTTATAAAAAATATATCCAAGTCGATTTTGAATGAGTTGATGATATTAACTCAGCCCGGGTTTTTACAGCAATATGCGGGAGGACCATTAAGACCGAATGAACGGGATATCCGCAGGGCTGCTTTAATAAGAGAACGTTTGAAAATGGAAACAAAAGACGAGTCAGGAGGATGATCTTATGATGTTTGGACGATTTACCGAGAGAGCACAAAAAGTATTGGCACTCGCACAGGAAGAGGCGATTCGCCTTGGACATAACAATATCGGCACAGAACACATCTTACTTGGCCTGGTGCGTGAAGGTGAGGGCATTGCGGCAAAGGCGCTTTATGGTCTTGGTCTTGGAGCGGAGAAGATCCAGAAGGAAGTTGAGAACCTGATTGGCCGCGGCCAGGAAACTTCCCAGACAATCCACTATACGCCAAGAGCTAAGAAGGTCATCGAACTTTCGATGGATGAGGCAAGGAAGCTGGGCCACTCCTATGTTGGAACAGAACATATCCTGCTTGGATTGATCCGTGAGGGAGAGGGCGTGGCTGCAAGAGTACTGAACAATCTTGGTGTCAGCCTGAACAAGGCGCGCCAGCAGGTCCTTCAGCTGCTTGGAAGCAATGAAACTTCAGGACATCAGGGTGGCGGAACGGCTAATGCCAATACGCCGACACTTGACAGCCTTGCAAGGGACTTAACAGCAATCGCCAGGGAAGGCAGCCTTGATCCGGTCATCGGCCGTGCTAAGGAAATCCAGCGTGTCATTGAAGTGTTAAGCCGCCGGACGAAGAACAACCCTGTATTGATCGGTGAGCCAGGCGTCGGTAAAACAGCAATTGCCGAAGGGCTGGCACAGCAAATCGTCAATAACGAGGTACCGGAAATCCTTCGTGACAAGCGTGTCATGACTCTTGATATGGGCACAGTTGTTGCAGGAACAAAGTACCGCGGTGAATTTGAGGATCGATTGAAGAAGGTCATGGATGAAATTCGCCAGGCAGGAAATATCATTCTATTCATCGACGAGCTCCATACATTAATTGGTGCCGGCGGAGCTGAGGGAGCGATTGACGCTTCCAATATCCTGAAGCCGTCACTTGCACGCGGCGAGCTGCAATGTATCGGTGCAACAACATTGGATGAATACCGTAAATACATCGAAAAAGATGCTGCACTAGAACGACGTTTCCAGCCGATTACAGTCGATGAGCCAACGGCAGAAGAGTCAGTACAAATTTTGAAGGGTCTTCGTGACCGCTATGAAGCTCACCACAGAGTATCGATTACGGATGAGGCAATTGAAGCGGCAGTAAAATTATCTGACCGCTACATCTCTGACCGATTCCTTCCGGATAAAGCAATTGACTTAATTGATGAAGCAGGTTCAAAGGTTCGCCTGCGTTCCTATACAACTCCGCCTAACCTTAAGGAGCTTGAGGTGAAGCTGGAGGAAGTGCGCAAGGAGAAAGATGCTTCTGTACAAAGCCAGGAGTTTGAAAAGGCTGCTTCATTAAGAGATACAGAACAGCGCCTTCGTGAACAGCTTGAAAATACGAAAAAGTCATGGAAAGAAAAGCAGGGCAAGGAAAACAGTGAAGTGACAGTGGAAGACATTGCACATGTGGTGTCCAGCTGGACGAATATCCCTGTTTCCAAGCTAGCGCAAACTGAAACAGATAAGCTCCTGAACCTGGAGGAAATCCTTCATTCCCGTGTCATCGGCCAGGATGAAGCCGTTAAAGCAGTTTCCAAGGCCGTAAGACGCGCGCGTGCAGGCTTGAAGGACCCTAAACGTCCAATCGGTTCATTTATCTTCCTTGGACCAACAGGTGTCGGTAAAACAGAATTGGCAAGAGCATTGGCAGAGTCCATGTTTGGAGATGAAGATGCGATGATCCGCGTCGATATGTCTGAATACATGGAGAAGCATTCAACGTCCCGTCTTGTTGGTTCACCTCCAGGATATGTAGGATATGATGAAGGCGGCCAATTGACAGAGAAGGTACGCAGAAAGCCATACTCGGTCATCCTGCTTGATGAAATTGAAAAAGCGCATCCAGATGTGTTTAATATTTTGCTGCAGGTACTCGAGGATGGCCGTTTGACGGACTCCAAGGGCCGGACCGTCGATTTCCGCAATACAATCATGATCCTGACATCCAATGTCGGAGCAGAAGCGTTAAAGCGGAATAAATATGTTGGCTTCAATATCCAGGATGGAGAACAGGATTACAAAGATATGAAGGGTAAAGTGATGGAGGAGCTGAAAAAGGCATTCCGTCCTGAATTCCTTAACCGTATCGATGAAATCATCGTCTTCCATGCGCTCGAAAAGCCGCATTTAAAAGAAATCGTTACATTGATGTCCGACCAGCTTGTGAAGCGCCTGAAAGAGCAGGAAATCACACTAGAGCTGACAGATGCGGCAAAAGAAAAGATTTCGGAGGAAGGCTACGATCCAGAGTACGGTGCACGTCCGCTGCGCAGGGCAATCCAGAAGCATATCGAAGACCAGCTGTCTGAAGAATTGCTGAGAGGAACCGTCCTCACTGGGCAAAATGTCGTCATAGATGTTGAAAATGGCGAATTCGTTGTCAAGGCTCCAGAAGGAACGGCAAAAGCTTAAAATGGCTTAACATGTAAACAAAAGGGGTATACGTACAAAATACGTGTACCCCTTTTTTTACTAAAGGAAAGTTTCATTGGAGTACTCCTCAAAAGTTTGCCACGCTGCCTATAACTAGTTCGTATTCGATGAGCGGCAAACCGTCTTTCTAAAAATAGTTGGAATTGCACTATATGGATATGAACATAATTTAAGTGTGGGACCACCTAAATTCAGCATTTAAGGAAAAATTACATACTTGCTTCAGTTGCTATCATTTCTTTTATTACTTGTTTGGCTTTATTATATAAGTAATAACTTTTTTATTGAGAGGCTAAAAAAATGGCAAAAAGAAAAACAAAATTCATGTGCCAGGAATGTGGCTATGAATCTCCGAAGTGGATGGGGAAATGTCCGGGATGCGGGCAATGGAATAAGATGGTCGAGGAAGTGGAGAGCACTGGCACGGCAAGAAGAGGAGCTTTTGCCAATACGGGTAATACGAGTGTTGCTGCAAAGGCCACCCCAATTACTAGTATTGAAACAGTCAGCGAGCCGCGGATTACGACAGACTTGAATGAGTTGAACCGTGTGCTTGGCGGCGGGGTAGTCAGAGGGTCGCTTGTGCTGATCGGGGGGGACCCTGGCATCGGCAAATCAACATTATTGCTTCAGGTATCTTACCAGCTGGCCAAGAAGGCGCATTCCGTCCTCTATATTTCTGGTGAGGAGTCGATGAGGCAAACGAAGCTCCGCGCGGACCGGCTTGGTGTAACATCGGATAACCTGTTTGTTTATGCGGAAACCAACCTGCAGGAAATCAGCCTGACAATCGAAAACAGCAATCCAGATTTTGTCATCGTCGATTCCATTCAAACTATCTTCCATCCAGAAGTGACCTCCGCGCCAGGGAGTGTGTCACAGGTAAGGGAATGTACAGCTGAGTTAATGAGGATTGCGAAAACAAAAGGAATCGCGATTTTTATCGTTGGCCATGTAACGAAGGAAGGCTCGATCGCCGGACCAAGACTGCTGGAGCATATGGTTGATACAGTTCTATATTTCGAAGGTGAGAGACACCACACTTACAGAATCCTTAGGGCTGTCAAAAACCGTTTCGGGTCGACGAATGAAATGGGTATTTTTGAGATGAAGGAAGTTGGTCTTGAAGAAGTGGCAAATCCCTCGGAAATATTTTTAGAGGAAAGATCACAGGGTGCTTCGGGTTCAACGGTCGTGGCCTCGATGGAAGGAACGAGACCTGTACTGGTTGAAATCCAGGCGCTGATCTCGCCTACTAGCTTTGGGAATCCAAGGCGGATGGCTACCGGAATCGACCATAACCGTGTTTCCTTGCTGATGGCGGTGCTGGAGAAGCGTGTCGGATTGCTGCTCGCTAATCAGGATGCTTATTTGAAGGTCGCCGGCGGAGTGAAGCTGGATGAACCGGCAATCGACCTTGCGGTGGCAGTCAGCATTGCTTCTAGCTTCAGGGATAAACCAACCCGTGCTTCTGACTGTATCATTGGCGAGGTAGGGCTGACTGGGGAAGTCAGGAGGGTCTCGAGGATTGAACAGCGAGTCCAGGAAGCGGCGAAGCTTGGCTTTGAAAGAATTATTTTACCGGAGAATAATCTTGGCGGATGGACTCCTCCACGGGGAGTTGAGCTTATCGGGGTATCATCTGTCAGCCATGCATTAAAAGTCACCTTGGGAGGTTGATGGATTGGAACATAAAGAGCTTGAGGAAAAAGAGTTAGGTGAAATCCTTCAATTCATCGCTCCAGGTACACCTTTAAGGGATGGAATCGATAATGTGCTCCGGGCCAAGACAGGCGGGTTGATTGTGTTTGGGTATAACGAAAAGGTTAAAAACCTGGTTGATGGCGGCTTTGAAATCAATTGCAGGTTCAGTCCCAGCTATCTTTATGAACTGGCGAAGATGGATGGCGCGATTATTTTAAATGAGACTGGCAGCAAGATCCTATTCGCCAACGCCCAGTTAGCGCCGGATACGGGCGTACCCTCGACTGAGACAGGGATGAGGCACAGGACAGCGGAGCGGGTGGCGAGGCAAACAAGGGCACTTGTCATCGCAATTTCCCAGCGAAGGAATGTCATTACCCTTTACCAGGGAAACCTTCGCTATGCATTGAAGGAAATCGGCGTCATCTTAACAAAGGCAAACCAGGCCATCCAGACGCTGGAAAAGTACAAAGTCGTGCTTGAACAAAGCATTACCAATCTGGGAATTCTCGAATTTGAGAATCTTGTCACCTATAATGATTTACTGCAGGTGATCCATCGTTTTGAAATGGTGCTGAGGATCAAGACGGAGCTTTTTACTTATTTGAGTGAGCTCGGGCAGGAAGGCCGGCTGATCCGCCTGCAAATGCAGGAGCTTTTATTTGAAATGGAAAGAGAAGCACTGCTTGTCATCAAAGATTATTCAGCAGAAACGGAAGTGAAGGCAGATGTTGTGATGGCCCGTTTCCAGGAGCTTTCAAAGGCAGGCGTCATTGAAGACACTACCATCCTCAAGCTTCTCGGTCATCAGGGATATGTGCATATGGATGAATTCATCTGTCCCAGAGGATATCGGATGCTGAATAAGATACCGCGGCTGCCGATGATCATTACTGAGAATTTGATCAAACGCTTCGGCAAATTCACCAATATGATTGCTGCTTCCGTTGAAGAACTGGATGATGTAGAGGGCATCGGCGAAGTAAGAGCCCGGAAAATCAAAGAAGGCTTTAAACTTATCAGGGACCAGTTGATGGCGGACCGCCAAATGTAATCCCAAACATTGGCGGCCTGCTTTTAATTGACACCTACATGTCCCGGTGCTACTTTAAAGATGTGATTTACTCCTATAGGGATTATGGCAATCTTGCTGTATTAAAATAATAATTGTACAAATTCCGTAACCTTTACCATGGTTAAATCGTATAATCATTTGAGTTTTTATTTTAGGCTCTTTTCTCAAACTTTGTTGCTATCGACTACAAAATAGGATTGAATGACCTATGTTTCTTGCAAAGTTGACTCTTTTGTGAGAAAAGGGCATGCAAACTTAATACTGACCAGCAAAATGGCCTAATATTACGTTAAAATCGACTTTAGGATTTTAACAACAATCTTTACGAAAGCAGCCTTATTTTAAGAAAATGTTTAATTACTAGGGTTTCAAAATTTGGAAGTTGTTTATAATGATTAAAAGGAGGTGAAAGGATGTTAAGACGTATCATTCAAGCCTGCTTCCTGATCATTGGGGGAACGCTTGGTATATTCTTAATTCCTGATTTATTAGCATTAATGAACGCGGGAGACATGACTCTCATCAATAATCCTTATGTTACTGCTGTTTTAGGCGCACTTATTTTTTATCTTCTTACTTTTTGGGCCGTAGATCCTGTGACCAATTTTGTGAAGTGGGCTGAAGAGTCGCTGATCAAGGCACCAATAACGGATGTCCTGTTCGGGAGTGTAGGCCTTTTCTTCGGGTTGCTGGTGGCATTCTTAGTAGGATTTGCCCTTAATGCAATCCAGGTGCCTGTTGTGAATACAGTGGCACCGACACTGCTGACACTTTTATTTGGTTATCTTGGATTCCAAGTCGGATTCAAAAAGCGAGATGAACTGCTTGGTTTATTTTCAAGGTCAAAGAAAAAGGGCACTGAAGAAGAAGTGGAAAAAGAAGGCCGTGCAAGAGAGTGGAAGATTCTCGATACAAGTGTGATTATTGATGGCAGGGTTGCGGATATCTGCCAGACAGGGTTCCTTGAAGGCACCATTGTCATACCGCAGTTTGTCCTGGAAGAATTACAGCATATCGCTGATTCATCTGATGTGTTGAAGCGCAATCGCGGACGCCGCGGATTGGACATCCTAAACCGTATTCAAAAGGAACTTAAGATTAAGGTTGAAATTTATGAAGGTGATTTTGACGATATTCAGGAAGTCGACAGCAAACTGGTGAAGCTGGCAAAGCTGACAAATGGGGTTGTCGTCACGAATGATTTCAACTTGAACAAAGTTTGTGAATTACAAAAGGTTGCCGTGCTGAATATCAATGACCTGGCCAATGCGGTAAAACCAGTTGTCCTCCCTGGAGAAGAATTGAGCATCCAGGTCATCAAGGATGGCAAGGAACATAATCAGGGCATTGCGTACCTGGATGACGGCACCATGATCGTCGTCGAAGAAGGCCGCGATTATATCGGAAAGCGTATTGATGTTCTTGTAACAAGTGTGCTGCAAACATCAGCTGGCAGGATGATTTTCGCAAAGCCGAAGCAGTTGGAAAAAAGTATAATCAGTTGATCCATCCCTCGATGGACCAAGCCTTTATGGGCAGTTGATTCCCGCTTCCTTCATTGATTCCTTGAAGGCGTGAAGCAGGGCCTCGACTGCCCGTTTATATGTTAAAGTGGTATTTGAAATTTGGCTTTTTTATCAAGGAATGAGCAGAAAAAAGATTGGAGTTTTCATAATGCCTTATCAGGTTATAATTCCGGCTGCAGGTCAGGGAAAGAGGATGGGAGCAGGGAAAAACAAGCTGCTGCTCACTTTGGAAGGCGTTCCCATCCTGATCCATACATTAAGGGTGTTTGAAACAGATGCTGAATGCTCTGGCATCATTCTCGCCATAAGCCCGAGTGATGAGCAACAGTTCAAGTCTTTATTGAAAGAGTATGATATTCATAAGGTATCTTCACTGGTCAATGGTGGAAAGGAACGCCAGGACAGTGTGTATAACGGGCTTAGGGCGGTCCATTCGATGGATGGTATTGTGCTCGTCCATGACGCTGCCCGGCCGTTCATAAAAATAGAAACGATCCACAAACTTGTCGAGGCAGCAAGCAAGGATGGCGGGGCAATCGTGGCTGTTCCTGTTAAAGATACAATCAAGAAAGCGGCGGACAGCATGGTAGCCGAAACAGTTGAGCGTTCAAGCTTGTGGGCAGTCCAGACCCCGCAGGCTTTCCGCGTTTCCGTATTGCTTGAGGCGCATAACAAGGCAATGAGAGAGCAATTCATCGGTACAGATGAATCAAGCCTTGTCGAACGAATTCCGCATCGTGTCAGCATCATCGAAGGGGACTATGATAATATTAAGCTGACAACACCAGAAGATTTATATTTTGCCGAAGCGATTTTACGCAAGCGAAAAGAATCGAGTGTTTGAAAATAGATATAGACAGCCTAATTTTAAAAGGAGTTATTCATTATGTTTCGTATTGGACAAGGTTTCGATGTACATCAATTGACGGAGGGCAGGCCGCTGATCATTGGCGGAATCACAATTCCATATGAAAAGGGGCTTCTTGGCCACTCGGATGCTGATGTGCTTTTACATACGGTGGCTGATGCATGTCTTGGGGCAATCGGCGAAGGGGACATCGGCAGACATTTCCCGGATACTGATCCTGAATTCAAGGACGCTGATTCAGCCAAATTACTTGAACATGTTTGGAAGATTGTGAAGGATAAAGGGTACGAGCTTGTGAATATAGACTGCACGATTATCGCTCAACAGCCTAAAATGGCACCGCATATCGGAGCTATGCGCGAAAGGATTGCAGGATTATTGGAAGGCACCCCTGACCAGGTGAATGTCAAGGCGACAACAACAGAAAAGCTTGGATTCCCAGGACGGGGAGAAGGCATCGCCGCACAAGCGGTCGTTTTATTAAAAGAAATTCATAAATAATAAGGTACTTCCGCTTTTATATTTGAAAATGATACAATAATGGACAGCTATATTAGAGGAGGATTCACTATGTCATCAGATATCCGGGTGCGTTACGCGCCGAGTCCGACTGGACATTTACATATCGGGAATGCCCGTACAGCACTATTCAACTATCTATTCGCACGGAACAGAGGCGGAAAGTTCATCATCCGCATTGAAGATACAGATAAAAAACGCAATATCGAAGGCGGGGAACAAAGCCAGCTGAAGTATCTTAAATGGCTTGGAATCGACTGGGATGAGAGTGTCGATGTTGGCGGCGAATATGGACCTTACCGCCAATCAGAGCGTAACCACATATATGAAAAATACAATCAGGAGCTTCTGGAAAAAGGCCATGCCTATAAGTGCTACTGCACAGAGGAAGAGCTGGAAGCTGAGCGCGAGGAGCAGACTGCACGCAACGAGACTCCTCATTATTCAGGCCGCTGCCAAAACCTTACAGCAGAACAGAAGGAACAGTTTGAGAAAGAAGGACGCCAGCCGAGCCTTCGCATCAAGGTGCCTGCAGGCAAGATTCTGAAGTTTGACGATATGGTAAAAGGCGACGTCAGCTTTGAATCAGACGGGATGGGTGACTATGTCATCGTCAAGAAAGATGGCACGCCAACCTATAACTATGCGGTTGTCGTCGATGACCATTTGATGAAGATTTCCCATGTTCTTCGCGGGGATGACCACATTTCCAATACACCGAAGCAGCTTGTGATTTATGAAGCGCTTGGCTGGGAACCGCCGGTGTTTGGCCATATGACATTGATCGTTAACGAAAGCCGCAAGAAGCTGAGCAAGCGTGACGAATCAATCATCCAGTTTATCGAGCAGTATGAAGAGCTCGGTTATCTGCCAGAAGCATTGTTCAACTTCATCACGCTGCTTGGATGGTCTCCAGCAGGTGAGGAGGAGATTTACTCTAAGAACGACTTCATTGAAATTTTCGATCCGGCAAGACTTTCAAAATCTCCTGCGCTATTTGACCAGCAGAAGCTTGCATGGATGAACAATCAATATATGAAAAAGGCTGACCTGGACCGTGTTGTCGAGCTAGCGCTTCCACACCTTGTCAAGGCTGGAAAAGTCAGCGAGAACCGTACAGAGGAAGAAGATGCCTGGGTTCGCGGCCTTATTTCCCTATATCATGATAAGATGAGCTTCGGTGCGGAAATCGTTGAGATGTCTGATTTATTCTTCCGCGATGAGGTAAACTATGATGAAGAAGCAAAAGAGGTCCTTGCAGGCGAGCAGGTTCCAGAAGTGCTGAATGCATTCCTTGCGGAGGTTGAAGAGCTTGAAGAGTTCAAGGCGGATTCAATCAAGGCAGCGGTCAAAGCAGTACAAAAAGGAACCGGCCATAAAGGGCAGAAGCTTTTCATGCCAGTCCGAGCGGCTGCGACAGGCCAGACACACGGCCCGGACCTGATGCTTGCAATGGAACTGATCGGCAAAGAAAAAGTAAAGGAAAGAGTCCAGAAGCTTTTGGGCTAATAACTTTTCTAAGCTGTTTTAGTTAACAGAAATTCAAAAATGTAATATAGTAAGAGTAATTCTATATAACCAAAGTGTTGAAGAGGAAAAGTAGAAAGATGACGCTTATTAGAGAGAACCATCACCGGCTGAAAGTGGTTCAGGCCTCTCATTTTTTGAAATGCGCCTCGGAGTCCCTGTGCAAAAAGGCAATCAGTGCCTGAGTAGTATCGGGCGGGTCCTCCCGTTAACAGGTTAAAGTTGAGGTCAATGCCTGTTCAAAGGCGGCCTAAACAGAGTGGAACCGCGCATATCAAGCGTCTCTGTCGTATACGACAGGGGCGCTTTTTTATATGGTGTACTTGGCAGGCAAGTTGGATATGTGCCTCAAAAATGAGGTAACACCACTTTACGGTCACATAAACGAAGGATATGTGTCGAAAAAGCTGTCCCAGTGAGATTACGGTCACATAAACGAAGAATATGTGCCCGAAAAAGCTGTCCCAGTGAGATACCGGTCACATAAATGAAGAATATGTGCCCGAAAAAGCTGTCCCAGTGAGATTCCGTCACATAAACGAAGAATATGTGCCCGAAAAAGCTGTCCCAGTGAGATACCGGTCACATAAATGAAGAATATGTGCCCGAAAAAGCTGTCCCAGTAAGATACCGGTCACATAAAGGAAGAATATGTGCCCGAAAAAGCCGAACCAGCGGAATTCCGGTCACATAAAGGAAGAATATGTGCCCGAAAAAGCCGAACCAGTGAGATTTCGGTCACATAAATACAAATTAGTAAGGCTATAACCCAATGTCGGCTTTGAAGGTGCTCATTAATGAGCAAAAATCGAATAAATTTTAAAAGAAGGAGGATTTCACCATGTTTAAAATGATGAAGGAAGACATAGATGTTGTTTTTGACCAGGATCCTTCTGCCAGGAGTGTGCTGGAAGTGGCTTTGACATACGCAGGCCTGCATGCGATATGGTCCCATCGTTTGGCACATGCTTTCTATAAGCGGAAGTTTTATTTTATCGCAAGAGCCATTTCGCAAATTAGCCGTTTTTTCACGGGGGTAGAAATCCATCCGGGAGCCAAGATTGGCAGACGTTTTTTCATCGACCATGGAATGGGGGTCGTCATTGGCGAAACGTGTGAAATTGGTGATAATGTGACCGTGTTTCAGGGTGTGACCCTGGGCGGTACTGGCAAGGAAAAGGGCAAACGCCACCCGACTGTTAATGACAATGCTCTGATTGCGACTGGCGCGAAGGTTTTAGGTTCGATCACGATTGGGGAGAATTCTAAAGTGGGCGCTGGATCCGTTGTCCTGAAGGATGTGCCGCCGAACTCCACGGTTGTGGGCATTCCCGGCAAAATCGTCATCCAGGACGGCGTCAGGGTCAAGAAGGATTTCAACCATCGCGATTTGCCAGATCCGGTAGCAGATCGATGCAATGAAATCGAGATGGAATTGGTTAATTTGAAAAAAGAACTTGATTTAGTCAGATTACAAGAAGAACTTGAAGTTGAGAAGCATGGAAGGGGCATGGAAAATGGGAATTAAAATTTATAATACACTGACTCGGAACAAGGAAGAGTTTATCCCTTTAGAAGAGGGAAAAGTGAAAATGTATGTTTGCGGTCCTACCGTCTATAACTATATTCACATTGGAAATGCCCGTCCGGCCATCGTGTTCGATACGGTCCGCCGCTATCTTGAGTTCCGCGGCTATGATGTACAATATATTTCGAACTTCACCGATGTCGATGACAAACTGATCAAAGCAGCGAATGAAATTGGGGAAGACGTACCGACAATCGCGCAACGATTCATTGACGCTTATTTTGAGGATGTCCATGCACTTGGCTGCAAAACAGCCGATGCACACCCAAGGGTAACGGAAACAATGGATTTGATTATCGAATTTATCAGCGCGTTGATAGAAAAAGGCTTTGCCTATGAATCAGGCGGAGATGTGTACTACCGCACGAGGGAATTTAAAGAATACGGCAAGCTTTCACATCAATCCATTGAAGAGCTGAAGGTTGGAGCGAGGATACAGGTTGGGGAAAAGAAACAGGATGCGCTTGACTTTGTGCTTTGGAAATCGGCTAAAGAAGGCGAAATTTCCTGGGACAGTCCTTGGGGCAAAGGCCGTCCAGGCTGGCATATTGAGTGCTCGGCGATGGCCCGCGAATACCTTGGAGATACGATCGATATCCATGCAGGAGGCCAGGACCTGGCATTCCCGCACCATGAAAATGAAATCGCCCAGTCAGAGGCATTGACAGGAAAGACGTTTGCCCGCTACTGGATGCATAATGGATATATCAATATTAATAATGAAAAGATGTCTAAGTCACTGGGCAATTTTGTCACAGTTCATGACATCATTAAGCAGATTGATCCACAGGTATTAAGATTTTTCATGATTTCTGTCCATTACCGGAATCCAATCAACTACAGCCAGGAGCTGCTTGAAAAGACACAGGCTGCTTTCGAACGCCTGAAGACATCTTACCAAAATCTGAAGCACCGCCTGGGAGCGAGCGCGAATCTTACCGATAACAACCAGGAATGGCTGGATAAAATCGCCGGGATCCGCGAGCAGTTCATCAAGGATATGGATGATGACTTCAATACCGCAAATGGTGTATCAACCTTATTTGAACTCTCTAAGCTTTCTAATCTGTACTTGATGGAGAAAAATACTTCCGAGGAAGTCATCAAAGCATTCATGAATGAATTTGAAACATTGTTCGATGTACTTGGCCTGTCACTGAAGGATGAAGAGTTGCTGGATGAGGAAATCGAGGCGCTGATTGAAAAACGAACACAAGCCCGCAAGGAAAGAAACTTCCAGCTTGCCGATGATATCCGTGACCAATTGAAGGAAATGAACATCATCATCGAGGACACACCTCAGGGCATCAGATGGAAAAGAGGCTAAATGATGCTGCATTACGAACAAAAAATAGATGAAAAACAATTGAATAGCCTAGCGCTTGCTTACATGGGTGATGCCGTTTATGAACTGTATGTCCGGCATCACCTGCTGCAAAGCGGAAAGGTCCGGCCAAACAAGCTGCATAAAGAAGCAACCGCTTATGTGTCGGCGAAATCGCAGGCGAAATACCTTCATAAGCTGATGGAGATGGACATGCTATCCGAAGCAGAGATAACGATTGTAAAAAGGGGCCGGAATGCGAAGTCAGGATCTGTCCCGAAAAACACCGATGTCCAAACATACCGGTACAGTACAGCCTTTGAGGCACTGATCGGTTATTTGTATCTGGCAGGTAATGAGAAACGGATAGAGGAACTGATTACCACAGTATTTGCACTTGCTGAAGAATAGATGGGAGGAAAGATTCCAGATGAGCCAGAAACAGCAACATAAACAGAGCCGGAACAATAGGCCGAAATCAGTTGATGACAATAAGCGGAAACCAGCACGGAACCAGGCGCAAAGACAGGACGAAAAGCCAAAGAACAAGCAGGCCAGAGGCAAGGACCAGAAACATGAAGTAAGACAGGACCGAAAACATGAAGCAAGAAGCGACCGTAAACACGAACCAAGGCGTGACCAGAGACAAGGGCAAAAAGCTGATCAACTTAGGGAACAAAATGAAAACCAGGATTACATCATTGGCAAAAATCCGGTGATTGAAGCGCTTAAGTCTGAACGTGACATCAACAAAATCCTGATTGCCGAAGGCTCCCAAAGCGGACAGATGCAGCAGGTAATCGGAATGGCGAAGGAAGCCAATGTCATCGTTCAATTCGTCCCGAAAAAGAAGATCGACCAGCTAGCCGAGGGCAATCACCAGGGTGTCATCGCCCAGGTTGCAGCCTACGAATATGCGGAGATTGATGATTTATTCGCTGCAGCGGAAAAGAAGAACGAGGCGCCATTCTTCTTGCTCCTCGATGAAATTGAGGATCCTCACAATCTTGGATCCATCATGAGGACAGCTGATGCATCGGGAGCACACGGGATCATCATTCCTAAAAGGCGAGCGGTAGGGCTGACCGCAACAGTAGCTAAATTATCTACAGGCGCAATCGAATATATCCCGGTTGCAAGAGTCACCAATATGGCCCAGACCATCGATGAATTAAAAGAACGCGGTGTCTGGATAGCGGGCACGGATGCTTCGGCAAAACAGGATTTTCGTCAAATGGATGGAACATTGCCTCTTGGCCTGGTAATCGGCAGCGAGGGAAAAGGTATGGGAAGGCTGATCAGGGACAAGTGTGACTTTCTTTTAAGTCTTCCGATGGTTGGGCATGTAACTTCGTTGAATGCATCAGTGGCCGCGGCACTCCTGATGTATGAAGTCCACCGTAAACGACAACCGCTAGGGGAATAGGAATGGATATCCTGCTTGTTGACGGCTACAACATCATCGGCGCATGGCCGGAGCTGGTCAGCTTGAAGAAGAGAGAACTTTCTGCTGCCAGGGACCGGCTGGTGGAAATCATGGCAGAGTACCAAGCGTATACCGGCTATCGCGTTATCATTGTTTTTGACGCCCATTTTGTATCAGGAACACAAAAGAAATATAAGAATTACAAAGTGGAAGTAATTTTTACAAAAGAAAATGAAACGGCGGATGAACGGATTGAAAGACTGGCGATCGACCTCAGTAACCGCAAAACGCAGATCCATGTAGCCACCTCTGACTATACCGAGCAATGGGCCATTTTTGGACAGGGAGCATTAAGGAAATCAGCGAGGGAGCTGCTTAATGAAACAAATTTAATTAGTAAAAAAATAGAAAAAAGCGTGAAAGTGATCCAGGAAAAGAAGCCGAGTGCCAAGATTCCGCTTACAAAAGAAGTGGCAGAAATTTTCGAAAAATGGCGCAGAGGGGAGCAATGACCTGTTGACGCCTTAAAAACGCCTGCTGTATAATATTTCTAACTGTATGTGCGGGCGGGGGGATCGAAATGAGTGCTGACATCGGGAATCGTTCAAATGACTCTTATTTATTGCTGGAAGATGAAGAAATTATAGAAGCGGTACACAGAGGAGAAAGTGATGCACTTGATTTTCTGATTCACAAATACAGGAATTTTGTTCGGGCGAAAGCACGTTCATATTTCCTGATTGGAGCAGATAAAGAGGACATCGTGCAGGAAGGAATGATCGGCTTATATAAAGCGATCCGTGATTTCCGTGAGGACAAGCTGACATCATTCAAAGCATTTGCAGAACTATGCATTACCCGTCAGATCATTACGGCCATCAAGACGGCCACAAGGCAAAAACATATCCCTCTTAACTCCTATGTTTCCCTGGACAAGCCGATATATGATGAAGAATCGGACAGGACACTGATGGATGTTTTATCCGGAGCCAAAGTGATGGACCCCGAAGAATTATTTATTAATCAGGAAGAGTTTGACCAGATTGAAGTGAAAATGTCTGAGCTGCTGAGTGACCTTGAACGAAAAGTGCTCGCATTATATTTGGACGGACAATCCTATCAGGAAATTTCTGAAGAGCTGAATCGCCATGTCAAGTCAATCGACAATGCGCTTCAGCGCGTGAAGCGGAAGCTGGAGAGGTATCTTGAGCTGAGAGAGCTGTCAGTGTAGGTTGAATTGCCGAAAAATAGCCGCAAAACTGACTTTTAATCTCTTAAACCCTTATTGACACAGGCTATCAGCCGTGGTATCTTTTTAAAGATATTATAGATGGCGGTTTCATGGTATCAGATTGGAATCAGCCTGTTGAAGCGGGTGTAAGTGTCAATGAACAACAAAGTGACTCTTGTTTGTCAGGAATGCGGTTCCCGCAATTATTCCACACCGAGCAACAAGCAAACGCAAACAGAACGGCTGGAGCTGAAAAAGTACTGCAGCAACTGCGGTGCCCATACAGTTCATAAGGAAACGAAATAAGGTTTTCAGATAGATCATCATATGGAATTCCGATAAGTTGGAGGTTACAAAATGCAGCGCATCACTAATTTTTTCAGTGAAGTTGGACGTGAAATGAGGAAGGTCAGCTGGCCTAGACGCAAAGAACTAACTCGCTACACGATTACGGTTCTGTCTACAGTTGCTTTTGCTGCTCTATTCTTCGCAGTGTTAGACCTTGGTATTTCTGAATTGATTCGCTTAATTCTTGAATAACCAATACGTACTCATGGTATAATGGAAAATATAAACGCAGGACAAGTTTAAAAGCCCGGATAACGGGTTTTTTATTTGCTTGAAAAAATTCGCATTCAATGCCGGGGCTGCCGTTTACACATGACGGTAACGCCCGGGCGTCTGGAAATGGGGAGGGACGGACGAATTAGTCCTCGATGATGGAAAAGAATTGGTATGTAGTGCATACTTACTCAGGCTACGAGAACAAGGTCAAGACGAATCTTGAAAAGCGTGTTGAAACAATGGGCATGCAAGATAAGATTTTCCGGGTGATCGTACCTGAAGAAGAAGAAACAGATTTCAAAAATGGTAAAAAGAAAGTTGTTAAGAGAAAGACTTTCCCTGGTTATGTCCTGGTAGAATTGGTTATGACAGATGATTCCTGGTATGTTGTCCGCAATACGCCGGGTGTGACTGGATTTGTTGGCTCAGCTGGTGCAGGATCAAAACCAACCGCGTTATTGCCTGAAGAAGCAACATTCATCCTCAAGCGCATGGGTATGGTGGAGAAGAAGGTTGATATCAACTTCGAACTTGGTGAAACTGTCCAGGTAAGCGAAGGGCCGTTCGCCAACTTCACAGGGACAATCGAAGAAATCGATAAGGACAAGGCTAAGCTTAAAGTTCTTGTCAATATGTTCGGCCGCGATACTCCGGTAGAGCTCGAATTTTCGCAGATTGAAAAAATATAATTTGAAATGGCTTGAAATCAACTTTAAAAAGTGTTAATATTTCATAGGTCAGTATGTCTTGGACGATTGACAGATTATATGTCAAGTTCTTTATTTTATATAAAGACTTTTAAAATGAGTGGGAGGGGAAAATCCCCTATTACCACATCACGGACTTTAAGGAGGTGTGTCTCGTGGCTAAAAAAGTAATTAAGATGGTTAAGTTGCAAATCCCTGCTGGCAAAGCCAATCCGGCACCACCAGTTGGACCTGCACTAGGTCAAGCCGGTGTTAACATCATGGGATTCTGTAAGGAGTTTAACGCTCGTACAGCTGATCAAGCTGGATTAATCATTCCTGTTGAAATTACGGTTTTTGAAGACCGTTCATTTACATTTATTACGAAAACTCCTCCTGCTGCAGTTCTTTTGAAGGTAGCAGCTGGAATCCAGTCTGGTTCTGGTGAACCAAACCGTAATAAAGTAGCAACAGTCAAGCGTGAGAAAGTACGTGAGATTGCTGAACAGAAAATGCCTGACCTTAACGCAGCTAGCGTTGAAGCAGCAATGCGCATGGTTGAAGGTACTGCACGCAGCATGGGAATCACTATCGAAGACTAATTTCTGCTGCAGAGGATTGATAGGTTGCGTAGCTGAATTTGATTTCACTCGCAACCTTTTATCTGTCTGATACGGCGCCTTTATGGCGCCTTCGCTTTTCGTTGCCAAGCTTAGACGTCATACGGCGCCTTCGCTTTTCAACTTGTCTGGCTTTGGCACCTGACAAAGGTGCCTCCGCTTTTCAAAGTGGGAGGTTATTCCGTTAAAACCACAATATAGGAGGAAATTAAAATGGCAAAAAAAGGTAAAAAGTATCTAGAAGCTGTAAAGCTTGTAGATCGCTCTCAAGCATATACAGCTGCTGAAGCAGTTGAGCTTGCTAAGAAGACAAGCACTGTGAAATTCGACGCTACAGTTGAAGCTGCTTTCCGTTTGGGCGTAGACCCTAAGAAAGCTGACCAGCAAATCCGTGGAGCGGTTGTGCTTCCAAACGGTACTGGTAAAACTCAACGTGTTCTAGTATTCGCTAAAGGCGAAAAGTTAAAAGAAGCAGAAGCTGCTGGCGCAGACTATGTTGGCGATGCAGAATACATCACTAAGATCCAGCAAGGCTGGTTCGACTTTGATGTAATCGTAGCTACACCTGACATGATGGGTGAAGTTGGTAAGCTTGGCCGCGTATTGGGACCTAAAGGCTTAATGCCAAACCCTAAGACTGGCACAGTTACTTTCGATGTAACGAAGGCAGTTAACGAAATCAAAGCAGGTAAAGTAGAATACCGCGTTGATAAGTCTGGTAACATCCATGTACCTATCGGAAAAGTTTCTTTCGAAGACGGCAAGCTTGTTGAAAACTTCAACACAATCTTCGAAACTATGATGAAGGTTAAGCCAGCTGCAGCAAAAGGAACTTACATGAAGAACGTTACGATCTCCACTACAATGGGACCTGGCGTTAAAGTAGATCCTTCAACTGTAAAATAATAGTATTTGACAATTAAAGAAGCATTAGATATAATTCTTCTTGTTGTGAAAATAAAATAACATTTGTACCGCAGACAGCAGGGGCTTATAGCTTAATAACCTGCCGAGGTCATACGATAGAGCTACACTTTTACTATTGTATACTTCCTCCGTGTCTGTCCAGATGCGGAGGTTTTTATTTGATCGGTATAAATGCAGAAATCTACAGGAGGTGTAAGGATGAGCAAAGTTATTGAAGTAAAAAAGCAAATCGTTGACGAGATTGCTGGCAAACTAAAAGAAAGCAAATCAACAATCGTTGTTGATTACCGCGGACTTACAGTTTCTGAAGTAACTGAACTTCGTAAAGAGCTTCGTGAAGCTGGCGTAGAATTCAAAGTTTACAAAAACTCTATGACACGCCGTGCTGCTGAAGCTGCTGAACTTGCTGACTTAAACACATCTTTAACAGGTCCTAACGCAATCGCGTTCAGTACTGAAGATGTAGTTGCACCAGCGAAGATTCTTAACGAATTCGCTAAAAAGCATGAAGCGCTTGAAATCAAGGCGGGCGTAGTTGAAGGCAACATCGTTACAGTAGAAGAAATCAAGGCACTTGCAGACCTACCGTCTCGCGAAGGGCTACTTTCTATGCTACTCAGCGTACTTCAAGCTCCAATCCGCAATCTTGCTCTTGCTACAAAGGCAGTTGCGGAACAGAAGGAAGAACAAGGCGCGTAAGTTAATTTTTACGGTTTAACAATAAAAAAACTAACCAATTTCAAGGAGGAAAATAATCATGACTCAAGAACAAATCATTGAAGCAGTTAAAAATATGACTGTTTTAGAACTTAACGATCTAGTAAAAGCAATCGAAGAAGAATTCGGCGTAACTGCTGCTGCACCAGTTGCTATGATGGGTGGAGCTGCTGGAGCTGCTGTTGAAGAACAAACTGAATTTGACGTAGTTCTTGCATCTGCTGGCGACCAGAAGATCAAGGTTATCAAAGTTGTTCGTGAAATCACTGGTCTTGGACTTAAGGAAGCGAAAGAAGTTGTTGACAACGCTCCTAAAGCTCTTAAAGAAGGCGTTTCTAAAGAAGAAGCTGAAGAAATCAAAGCTAAGCTTGAAGAAGTTGGAGCTAACGTCGAAGTTAAGTAATCAACCTTACAATAAAAAGCTCGCTGCTAAAGCGGGCTTTTTTTTCGCTTCTATCCTGCTAGCTGGTTAACGTTAAAATCGGCGGGGTTATGATTCATTCAAGTTGATAAAGGCTCTGTTTTAACAAGATTTGGTTCTTACCTCCTGTTGATTGTGGTGGAAGGCGTGAAGACTCCTCCGAAAATGTTAACGCATTTTCATCGTGCGTGGGCAATTTCGGGGAAGTTCATTCAATGTCCTGCGGGAATAGCGAGTCACGGGAGACCCCGCAGGCGCCAAAAGTGCCGAGGAGGCTCCCGGACTGCAAGGAAGAATTTGATCTTTGAAAAAGCCGGCAGTAGGGCTTTTTCGTAATTCTTCCCCGCGGAAAGCGAAGCGCCTGGAACAAAAATCAACAGCCGGATTAAACAGAGCCCAAAACTAAACTTTGTTCAATTTTTGCTTTTTAATTTTAAAAAGTTTATAATACCGCAGTAGCAATGCAATCCGCGATCGCATTCTTCAAATGAGTCCCCGTGGAGGTGAGAGATTTTGACTGAACATTACTACTCCCGCAAACCCAGTACTGACAGCAATCCAGTAAAATGGCAAAGTGAATTGAAGGGGAATAGCTTCCGCTTCAAGACAGACAGTGGTGTTTTTTCGAAAAAGGAAGTCGATTTTGGATCAAGGTTGTTGATCGACACGTTCGAACTGAATAAAGCTGATGGATTGATCCTTGATGTTGGGTGTGGCTATGGGCCGATCGGTCTTTCGCTAGCAAAGGCTTATCCTGATGCAATGGTCCACATGGTGGATGTCAATGAAAGAGCGATTATGCTTGCTGAGGAAAATGCGTCCGAAAACAAAGTGAACAATGTGAAAATCTATGAAAGTGACCGGCTGACTGGAGTGGAGGAAAAAGGATTCAATGCAATCCTTACGAACCCGCCGATCCGTGCCGGGAAAAAGATTGTGCATGATATTTTCGAACAAAGCTTCCTTCATTTAGCTGAAGGCGGAGAGCTTTGGGTGGTCATCCAGAAGAAGCAGGGTGCACCGTCCGCGATGGAAAAAATGAAAGAGCTTTTTGGCGAAGTTGACATTGCGGCGAAAAGTAAAGGATACTTTATTCTCAAATCTGTTAAATGTTGACGTGAGAAAACCGCTATGTTAATATTATAAAATGCCAATATATTAGTTTCCTTTTCAATTGCTATTTTCATCGAAAGTTGTATAATTTTGGGCATTAAGGGAAAACTAACAAAATAATTGTTCGTTGCAGGAAATGTGGTTTTTAGGTGAAAACCCTTTTTCTTTTTGTCTTTTGAAATGGAGGAAACTTCATGGACAAGACAGGGATAGATGAATAATAACGCTTGATTTGAGGGGTGAATCAGTTGACAGGTCAACTAGTTCAGTATGGACGACACCGCCAACGTAGAAGTTATGCTCGCATCAGTGAAGTTTTGGAATTGCCGAATTTGATTGAAATTCAAACCTCTTCCTATCAGTGGTTTCTTGATGAGGGCCTCCGTGAAATGTTCCAGGACATTTCACCGATTGAAGACTTTACTGGTAACTTATCGTTAGAGTTTATCGATTACAGTCTTGGCGAACCGAAATATCCAGTGGAAGAATCAAAAGAAAGAGACGTCACTTACTCTGCGCCATTGCGAGTAAAGGTCCGCCTTGTGAATAAGGAAACAGGTGAAGTAAAGGACCAGGATGTCTTCATGGGCGATTTCCCGCTTATGACAGAAACTGGCACGTTTGTAATTAACGGTGCTGAAAGGGTTATCGTTTCCCAGTTAGTGCGTTCACCAAGTGTATACTACAGTGGAAAACTTGATAAGAACGGGAAGAAAGGGTTCACTGCGACCGTTATTCCGAACCGAGGCGCCTGGTTAGAGTATGAAACAGATGCCAAGGATGTTGTATATGTAAGGATCGATCGTACGAGGAAGCTCCCTGTTACGGTTCTTTTGCGTGCATTAGGGTTCGGTTCTGATCAAGAAATCATTGATCTGATCGGTGATAACGAATATATCCGTAATACTCTTGAAAAAGACAATACGGAAAGCACGGAAAAAGCGCTTCTGGAAATTTACGAGCGTCTCCGTCCTGGCGAACCGCCTACAGTTGACAATGCAAAAAGCTTGCTGGTTTCAAGATTCTTTGATCCAAAGCGCTATGACCTTGCAAATGTAGGGCGTTATAAAATCAACAAAAAGCTTCATATTAAAAACCGTTTATTCGGGCAAAAGCTTGCAGAAACATTAGTAGATCCTGAAACAGGAGAAATTATTGCAGAAAAAGGAGTCACTTTAGACCGCCGAACTCTGGATAAGATCATTCCTGCGCTGGAGAAGGATGTTGGCTTCAAGAATTTCAGCCCTTACGGCGGCGTGGTTGAAGAGGATGTAACTTTACAAAGCATTAAGATCTATGCTCCGAACGATGAGGGCGAAAAAGAAATCAATGTTTTAGGTAATGCCTATGTCCCTGAACCGATCAAAAACATCACGCCTGCTGATATCATTGCATCCATCAGCTACTTCTTTAACTTGCTGCATGGTGTTGGTGACACAGATGACATCGACCATTTAGGAAACAGACGCCTTCGTTCTGTAGGTGAGCTGTTGCAGAACCAATTCCGTATTGGTTTGTCCAGAATGGAGCGTGTAGTCCGTGAAAGAATGTCCATTCAGGACACAAATACGATTACACCACAGCAATTAATCAATATCCGCCCGGTCATTGCGTCCATTAAAGAGTTCTTTGGAAGCTCCCAGCTTTCACAGTTCATGGACCAGACGAATCCGCTGGCTGAATTGACACATAAAAGGCGTCTATCTGCATTGGGACCTGGTGGTCTTACACGTGAACGCGCTGGCTTCGAAGTGCGTGACGTTCACTACTCCCACTACGGACGTATGTGCCCGATTGAAACGCCTGAAGGTCCAAACATCGGTTTGATCAACTCCCTTTCAAGTTTCGCGAAGGTTAACCGTTTCGGATTCATCGAGACACCATACCGCCGTGTAGACCCTGAAACAGGAAAAGTGACAAGCCATTTCGATTACTTAACAGCTGATGAAGAAGATAACTATGTAGTTGCACAGGCGAATGCCCGCCTAGCAGAAGATGGTTCTTTCATTGATGATGAAGTAATTGCCCGTTTCCGCGGTGAAAACACTGTTGTTAAGCGTGACCGCGTCGATTATATGGACGTATCACCTAAACAGGTTGTATCCGCAGCGACTGCGTGTATCCCATTCTTGGAAAACGATGACTCCAACCGTGCACTAATGGGTGCGAACATGCAAAGACAGGCTGTTCCGTTAATGCAGCCGGAAGCACCAATCGTTGGTACGGGAATGGAGCACGTGAACGCAAAGGATTCTGGTGCAGCAGTAATCTGTAAGCATGAAGGAATTGTAGAACACGTTGAAGCGCGTCAAGTATGGGTTCGCCGTGTTACGGAAGTAGACGGCCAGGAAGTTAAGGGTGACCTTGATAAATACCGCATGCTAAAGTTCATTCGTTCCAATCAGGGTACTTGTTATAACCAGCGCCCAATCGTAAGCCTTGGTGACCGTGTAGTTAAAGGGGAAATCCTTGCTGATGGCCCTTCTATGGAAGCAGGAGAACTTGCACTTGGCCGTAACGTACTTGTTGGCTTCATGACATGGAATGGTTATAACTACGAGGATGCAATCATCATGAGTGAGCGCCTCGTTAAGGATGATGTTTATACATCCATCCATATAGAAGAATACGAGTCAGAGTCCCGCGATACGAAGCTTGGACCTGAAGAAATCACACGCGATATCCCTAACGTCGGGGAAGATGCATTGAGAAACCTTGACGAGCGCGGAATCATCCGTGTCGGTGCCGAAGTGAAAGATGGAGATCTTCTGGTAGGTAAGGTAACACCTAAAGGGGTTACTGAATTGACTGCGGAAGAACGTCTCCTTCACGCGATTTTCGGTGAAAAAGCTAGGGAAGTACGCGATACTTCATTGCGTGTTCCACACGGCGGCGGCGGGATTGTCCTTGACGTCAAAGTGTTCAACCGTGAAGATGGCGACGAACTTCCTCCTGGCGTAAACCAGCTTGTCCGTGCTTACATCGTTCAGAAGCGTAAGATTTCTGAAGGTGATAAGATGGCGGGACGCCACGGTAACAAAGGGGTTATCTCGAAGATCCTTCCGGAAGAGGATATGCCTTTCCTGCCGGACGGAACACCAGTCGATATCATGCTTAACCCACTAGGCGTACCATCACGTATGAACATCGGTCAGGTTCTTGAGCTTCACCTTGGTATGGCAGCGCGCTACCTTGGAATCCATGTTGCTTCACCTGTATTCGATGGTGCTCGCGAGGAAGATGTATGGTCAACAATCCAGGAAGCTGGTATGGCCAGAGATGCGAAAACTGTCCTATATGATGGACGTACAGGTGAACCATTCGATAACCGTGTATCTGTCGGTGTCATGTACATGATCAAGCTTGCTCACATGGTAGACGATAAGCTTCATGCTCGTTCTACTGGACCATACTCACTTGTTACGCAGCAGCCACTTGGCGGTAAAGCTCAGTTCGGCGGACAGCGATTCGGGGAGATGGAGGTTTGGGCGCTTGAAGCATATGGCGCTGCTTACACATTGCAGGAAATCTTAACCGTCAAGTCCGATGATGTTGTTGGACGTGTTAAAACGTATGAAGCAATTGTAAAAGGTGAAAACGTACCAGAACCAGGCGTTCCTGAATCATTCAAAGTATTGATGAAAGAACTTCAGAGTCTTGGTATGGATGTCAAGATCCTGTCAGGCGATGAAAAAGAAATAGAAATGCGCGATTTTGATGATGAAGAAGAATTGCAGCATGCAGAAACTTTGACAATTGCTCCTGAAGCAGAAGAAATGGATTCAGAAAAAGTAGGAATGAAAGAATAGGTCCATCTAATTGGCACACGTGTACAAACAGTTGAATAACAGTATTGTCCACGTGTGTTCCTTTTTGGGTGGCCATAAGGGTAAAACCCTAGATTAAAAGGGAGGTAGGCCCCTTGCTAGATGTTAATAATTTTGAGTACATGAAAATTGGCCTCGCTTCACCAGACAAGATCCGTTCATGGTCTTTCGGTGAGGTTAAAAAGCCTGAAACAATCAACTATCGTACTTTGAAACCAGAAAAAGACGGCTTATTCTGTGAGCGTATCTTCGGACCGACGAAGGACTGGGAATGTCACTGCGGAAAGTACAAAAGAGTTCGCTACAAAGGCGTAGTCTGTGACCGATGCGGTGTTGAAGTAACACGCGCAAAAGTCCGTCGTGAAAGAATGGGACACATCGAGCTTGCAGCTCCTGTTTCTCACATCTGGTATTTCAAAGGTATTCCTAGCCGTATGGGACTTATCCTGGATATGTCTCCGCGCGCACTTGAAGAGGTTATTTACTTTGCTTCTTACGTAGTTACGGAAACTGGCGACACTGCCCTTGAGAAGAAGCAGTTGTTGTCAGAAAAAGAATACCGCGCTTATCGTGAAAAATACGGCAACAAATTCCAGGCGGCAATGGGAGCAGAAGCAATCAAAAAGCTGCTTTCAGATATCGACCTTGATAAAGAAGCCGACATGCTGAAGGAAGAATTAAGAACAGCACAAGGCCAGCGTCGTACTCGTGCGATCAAGCGTCTAGAGGTAGTAGAAGCATTCCGTGGGTCAGGCAATGAGCCATCTTGGATGATCCTTGATGTCCTCCCTGTCATCCCGCCGGAACTTCGCCCGATGGTACAGCTTGATGGAGGTCGATTCGCAACTTCCGACCTGAACGATTTATACCGCCGAGTAATCAACCGTAACAACCGTCTTAAACGTCTTCTTGACCTTGGTGCTCCTAGCATCATTGTTCAGAACGAAAAGCGTATGCTTCAGGAAGCTGTTGACGCGTTGATCGATAACGGCCGCCGCGGCCGTCCGGTAACAGGACCAGGTAACCGTCCGTTGAAGTCCCTGTCCCATATGCTTAAGGGTAAGCAAGGTCGTTTCCGTCAAAACCTTCTTGGTAAGCGTGTTGACTACTCTGGCCGTTCTGTTATCGTCGTAGGTCCTAACTTGCACATGTACCAGTGTGGTCTACCTAAAGAAATGGCACTTGAGCTGTTCAAGCCATTTGTAATGAAAGAATTAGTGCAAAAAGGTTTAGCGCACAACATTAAGTCTGCTAAACGTAAAATTGAGCGCGTTAGCCCTGAGGTTTGGGATGTCCTAGAAGATGTAATCAGAGAGCACCCAGTATTGCTTAACCGTGCCCCAACTCTTCATAGATTGGGAATCCAGGCGTTTGAGCCAACGTTAGTAGAAGGACGCGCAATCCGTCTTCACCCGCTAGTATGTACAGCTTATAACGCTGACTTCGACGGTGACCAGATGGCAGTCCACGTGCCACTTTCTGCTGAAGCACAGGCAGAAGCACGCCTGTTGATGCTTGCTGCCCAGAACATCCTGAACCCTAAGGATGGAAAGCCGGTTGTTACTCCTTCACAGGATATGGTATTAGGTAACTATTACCTTACTTTGGAAAGAGAAGATGCTGTAGGCGAAGGTATGGTATTCAAGGATACGAATGAAGCATTGATCGCATATCAGAATGGCTATGTACACCTTCACACTCGTATTGCTGTTGCCGCTTCATCTCTTGGCAACCAGACATTCACGGAAGAGCAAAATGGCCAGTTATTGATCACGACTGTTGGAAAGTTGATTTTCAACGAAATCCTTCCAGCGTCATTCCCTTATATCAATGAGCCTTCCAAGCAAAACCTTGAGGAGAAAACTCCAGAAATATATTTTGTTGAAAAAGGCGCGGATATCAAGGAAGTTATCAAGAGCATGAAATTGGTTGATCCGTTCAAGAAGAAAATTCTTGGAAACATCATTGCTGAAGTGTTCAAGAAGTTCAAAATCACAGAAACATCAAAAATGCTTGACCGTATGAAGGGTCTTGGATTCACATACTCGACTAAAGCGGGTATTACGGTAGGTGTGGCTGATATCGTGGTTCTTAAAGAGAAACAGGAAATCATTTCAGAAGCACAAACAAAGGTAGATAATGTTCTTAAGCAGTTCAGACGCGGTTTGATTACCGAGGATGAGCGTTATGATCGCGTAATTTCTATCTGGAGCCAGGCGAAGGATAATATCCAGGCTAAGCTGATGAAATCATTAGATAATTCAAACCCTATCTTCATGATGAGTGACTCAGGTGCCCGTGGTAACGCGTCCAACTTCACGCAGCTTGCTGGTATGCGTGGTCTGATGGCCAACCCGGCTGGACGAATCATCGAGTTGCCGATTAAGTCGAGTTTCCGTGAAGGTCTGACAGTTTTGGAGTACTTTATCTCCACTCACGGTGCTCGTAAAGGTCTTGCCGATACAGCACTTAAGACTGCTGACTCAGGTTACTTGACTCGCCGTCTCGTAGACGTAGCACAGGATGTTATCGTTCGCGAAGACGATTGCGGTACAGACAGAGGATTATTTATCAAATCACTTAAAGATGGTACTGAAGTAATCGAACCTCTAGAAGAGCGTTTAATTGGCCGTTATGCAAGAAAGGCAATCAAGCATCCTGAAACAAAGGCTGTGATTGTACCTGAAAACGGATTGATTACAGAAGACTTGACTGTTGAAGTAGTAGAAGCAGGGATCGAAGAAGTATGGATCCGCTCTGCATTCACATGTAATACACGCCACGGCGTATGTAAGAAGTGTTACGGACGCAACCTTGCGACTGGCCAGGAAGTCGAAGTTGGCGAAGCAGTCGGTATCATTGCTGCCCAGTCAATCGGTGAGCCAGGTACTCAGCTTACAATGCGTACATTCCATACGGGCGGTGTTGCAGGAGACGATATCACACAAGGTCTTCCGCGTATCCAGGAATTGTTCGAAGCACGTAATCCTAAAGGGCAAGCTGTCATCTCTGAATTGGAAGGTGTCGTAGTCGGCATCAACGAAGGAAAAGATCGTCAGCAGGAAATCGTGATTCAGGGTGAAATCGAAAGCCGTACTTACAATGCGCCATATACAGCACGTTTGAAGGTTGCTGTGAATGACCATGTACTACGCGGTCAGGAACTCACTGAAGGTTCAATCGACCCTAAGGAGCTCTTAAGAGTCAAAGATGTTCAATCCGTGCAGGAATACCTATTGAAAGAAGTTCAAAAAGTATACCGTATGCAGGGTGTTGAAATCGGCGACAAGCACGTAGAAGTAATGGTGCGCCAGATGATGCGCAAAATCAGGGTTATCGATGCTGGTGAAACAGATGTACTGCCAGGCACATTGCTTGAGATCCATCAGTTCACTGACGCTAACCGCAAGGCACTTCTTGATGGCAAAATGCCAGCAACAGGACGTCCGGTATTGCTTGGTATCACAAAAGCATCACTTGAGACGGATTCATTCCTGTCTGCAGCATCCTTCCAGGAAACAACAAGAGTGCTTACAGATGCAGCGATCAAAGGCAAGCGCGATGAACTTCTCGGCCTGAAGGAAAATGTTATCATCGGTAAACTTGTTCCAGCAGGAACTGGTATGCAGCGCTATAGAAGAGCTGAACCAATTGCAATGGAAGAAGAAAAAGCCGAAGATGCAATCACTGTAGAATAAATAAAGAGCGCGGCGCTCTCTGCTACGGCAGAAAGTGCCGCCTTTTTAAAGAAAAAAGAATGGATCTATGAATAAAAACAACAATCTAGAGAAAAAAGTTTTCTAATGTTGTTGACATCTCTTGCACTAGATGTTAATATTTCAAAGGTGCTCCTATTTACCGGTTACTTTGGAGGATATCATGTCTTATGAAAAAGTAGCTCAAGCTAAAAAGATTATAGTAGGATCAAAGCAAACAGTGAAAGCACTGAAGGCTGGCGAAGTAATCGAACTGGTCATTGCGAAGGACGCTGACATGAAAGTGACAGCCAATCTATTGCAGACTGCCAGGAAAATGAACACAGCCATCACCTATGTCGACTCCATGAAAAGATTAGGGAAGGCATGCGGGATTGCCGTAGGAGCTTCAGCTGTAGCGATAACCAAGTAAAAACTGTTTTTGCAGTGGACTGCAAGAACTTTGTTTTTTGTAAAAAAATGAACCACCTGGATGTGTGGGCTTACAAAAATGTGAAGGGAGGAAAATGATCATGCCTACTATTAACCAATTAGTGCGCAAGCCGCGTAGTTCTAAAGAGGAGAAGTCAAAATCTCCAGCGCTTAATAAAGGTTACAACAGCTTCAAGAAAGCTCAAACTAACGTTTCATCTCCACAAAAGCGTGGTGTATGTACTCGTGTTGGTACTATGACTCCTAAGAAGCCGAACTCAGCGTTGCGTAAATACGCTCGTGTACGTTTGACTAACGGAATCGAGGTAACAGCTTATATCCCTGGTATCGGGCACAACCTTCAAGAGCACAGTGTTGTTCTTATCCGCGGAGGACGTGTAAAAGACTTACCGGGTGTACGTTATCACATCGTTCGTGGTGCTCTTGATACTGCTGGAGTAAACAATCGTATGCAGGGCCGTTCTAAGTACGGTACTAAGAGACCAAAAGCAGCAAAGAAATAATAAACAAAACTAATTAGCCTTTTTGAAAGGAGGAAAAAACATGCCACGTAAAGGTCCAGTTGCAAAAAGAGACGTATTGCCGGATCCGATTTATAACTCAAAGCTTATCACTCGCTTGATCAACAAGATGATGATCGATGGCAAGAGAGGTAAATCACAAAAGATCCTTTATTCAGCTTTTGATATCATTCGTGAGCGTTCAGGCAAAGAGCCAATCGAAGTATTCGATGCAGCTCTTAAGAACATCATGCCTGTTCTAGAAGTAAAAGCACGCCGTGTAGGTGGAGCTAACTATCAAGTACCAATCGAGGTGCGTGCAGACCGCCGTACAACTCTTGGTCTTCGCTGGTTGGTAAACTACTCACGTCTTCGTGGGGAAAAGACAATGGAAGAGCGTCTTGCTAACGAAATTCTTGACGCTGCTAACAACACTGGTGCTTCTGTTAAAAAGCGCGAAGATACACACAAAATGGCGGAAGCAAACAAAGCATTCGCTCACTATCGTTGGTAATCTTACCTTCAATCTAAAAACACTTATACTAGGAAGGAGAAAGACCAAATGGCAAGAGAGTTCTCCTTAGATAAAACTCGTAATATTGGGATCATGGCTCATATTGATGCTGGTAAAACAACAACAACTGAGCGTGTTCTTTATTATACTGGCCGAATTCACAAAATCGGCGAAACACACGAAGGTGCTTCTCAGATGGACTGGATGGAGCAGGAGCAAGAACGTGGAATCACGATCACATCTGCTGCAACAACAGCTTCATGGAAAGAGCACCGCGTTAACATCATCGATACACCAGGACACGTAGACTTCACTGTTGAAGTTGAACGTTCACTTCGTGTACTTGATGGTGCAGTAGCAGTACTTGACGCACAGTCAGGTGTTGAGCCTCAAACAGAAACAGTTTGGCGCCAGGCTACTACTTATGGAGTTCCACGTGTAGTATTCGTTAACAAAATGGATAAGCTAGGCGCGGACTTCCTATACTCAGTATCAACTATTCATGATCGTCTACAAGCTAATGCTCACCCGATCCAATTACCGATCGGTGCTGAAGATGAGTTCGAAGCAATCATTGACCTAGTTGAAATGAGAGCAATCTTCTACGGTAATGACCTTGGAACAGAAATCACTGTTGGGGAAATTCCAGAAGAATATATGGCTCAAGCTGAAGAATACCGTGAAAAGTTAGTTGAAGCGGTAGCTGAGCTTGATGAAGAGTTAATGGAAAAATACCTTGGCGGAGAAGAGCTTACAGTCGAAGAGATCAAAGCTGCAATCCGTAAAGGTACAACAAATGTTGAATTCTACCCAGTTATCTGTGGTTCAGCATTCAAAAACAAAGGTGTTCAGCTAATGCTTGACGCTGTTATCGACTACCTTCCATCTCCACTAGATGTACCTGCGATCCAGGGCCATCTTCCGGATACTGAAGAAGTGGTTGAGCGTCACTCTGACGACAACGAGCCGTTCTCTGCTCTTGCGTTCAAAGTTATGACTGACCCTTATGTTGGAAAATTAACATTCTTCCGCGTTTACTCCGGAACTCTTGAATCTGGCTCTTATGTCCAGAACTCGACTAAAGGAAAGCGTGAGCGTATCGGACGTATCCTTCAGATGCACGCGAACAGCCGTCAGGAAATCTCAACGGTTTACGCTGGTGACATCGCTGCAGCTGTAGGTTTGAAAGATACAACTACTGGTGACACTCTATGTGATGAAAAGTCTCTAGTTATTCTTGAATCCATGCAGTTCCCAGAGCCTGTAATCCAGTTATCAGTTGAGCCTAAGTCAAAAGCAGACCAGGACAAGATGACAACTGCGTTGCAAAAGCTTCAAGAAGAAGATCCTACATTCCGCGCACACACTGACCAGGAAACTGGACAGGTTATCATCGCTGGAATGGGTGAACTTCACCTTGATATCATCGTTGACCGTATGAAGCGTGAATTTAAAGTGGAAGCAAACGTAGGTGCACCACAGGTTGCATACCGTGAAACTTTCCGCGAATCAGCTAACATTGAAGGTAAATTCGCACGTCAATCCGGTGGACGTGGTCAATACGGACACGTTTGGATTGAGTTCTCTCCAAACGAAGAAGGAAAAGGCTTTGAATTCGTGAACGGCATCGTCGGTGGTGTAGTTCCACGTGAATACATCCCAGCGGTTCAAGCTGGTCTTGAAGATGCTCTAGATCGCGGAGTTCTTGCAGGATATCCACTCGTTGACATCAAGGCAAGATTGTTTGACGGTTCTTACCACGATGTTGACTCCTCTGAAATGGCGTTTAAAATCGCTGCTTCAATGGCACTTAAGAATGCGGCTTCCAAGTGTAAGCCAGTTATCCTTGAGCCTGTCATGAGGGTTGAAGTTGTTATCCCTGAAGAATATCTTGGAGATATCATGGGTATGATCACAGCTCGTCGCGGACGCGTCGAAGGTATGGATGCTCGTGGTAACGCTCAAGTTGTTCGTGCGATGGTTCCACTTTCAGAAATGTTCGGTTATGCAACTGCTCTTCGTTCAAGCACACAAGGACGCGGTGTATTCTCAATGCACTTCGACCACTACGAAGAAGTTCCTAAATCTGTTTCTGAAGAAATCATCAAAAAAAATAAAGGTGAATAATTGATTTTCACCTATTAATCAAGTATAACTACTAATGTAAGCATAACGCTGTGGGATAGGGGTTCCTATTTCACAGCACATTAAAATATACTTAATTTTCATATATTAAAGGAGGATTTTTCTAATGGGAAAAGCTAAATTCGATCGTTCTAAGCCACACGTTAACATTGGTACAATTGGTCACGTTGACCATGGTAAAACTACTCTAACAGCTGCTATCACTACTGTTCTTTCTAAAGTAGGCGGCGGTGAAGCACGCGGATATGACCAAATCGACGCTGCTCCAGAAGAGCGTGAGCGTGGTATCACAATCTCAACTGCACACGTTGAGTATGAAACTGCAACTCGTCACTATGCACACGTTGACTGCCCAGGACACGCTGACTATGTTAAAAACATGATCACTGGTGCTGCGCAAATGGATGGCGGAATCCTTGTAGTATCTGCTGCTGATGGCCCAATGCCACAAACTCGTGAGCACATCCTTCTTTCTCGTCAGGTAGGCGTACCTTACCTTGTTGTATTCATGAACAAGTGTGACATGGTTGACGACGAAGAACTTCTTGAATTAGTAGAAATGGAAGTACGTGACCTTCTTTCAGAATACGACTTCCCTGGCGATGACATCCCAGTTATCAAAGGTTCTGCTCTTAAAGCTCTTGAAGGAGCTCCAGAATGGGAAGAAAAAATCAACGAGCTTATGGCTGCAGTTGATGAGTACATCCCAACACCAACACGTGACACTGACAAGCCTTTCATGATGCCTGTTGAGGACGTATTCTCAATCACTGGCCGTGGAACAGTTGCTACAGGACGTGTTGAGCGTGGACAAGTTAAAGTCGGTGACGTAATCGAAATCATCGGTATGACTGAAGAGCCAAAATCAACTACTGTAACAGGTGTTGAAATGTTCCGTAAGCTTCTTGATTATGCAGAAGCTGGAGACAACATCGGTGCACTTCTTCGTGGGGTAGCTCGTGAAGATATCCAACGTGGTCAAGTACTTGCTAAGCCAGGTTCTGTTAAGCCACACACAAAGTTCACTGCTGAAGTATACGTTCTTTCAAAAGAAGAAGGTGGACGTCACACTCCATTCTTCACAAACTACCGTCCACAGTTCTACTTCCGTACAACTGATGTAACTGGTATTTGTAACCTTCCTGAAGGCGTAGAAATGGTTATGCCTGGTGACAACATCGAAATGACTGTTGAACTGATCGCTCCAATCGCTATCGAAGAAGGAACTAAGTTCTCAATTCGTGAAGGCGGCCGTACTGTAGGCGCTGGCGTTGTAGCTTCTATCCAAGAGTAATTTTTAATAGAAACAATGAAAGCAGCTGGGTGACGATCCAGCTGCTTTTTTATTTATCTAATGTAGCGGAAGAAGTTGAAAGCTTTCTTTATAGGGGAATTGAATCAAGAAAACTTTTGGTAACGCAAAAAGAATATTGTACTGTTAATATTGAAACATATAGATCATGGTCCTAATCAACTGTAACAATGTACAGATAAAGAAGTGGCAGGAGAGCTTATCGTCATATTAAAGCCGAAAATGTGCGGGTAAAAAAGGATAAAGCAGGTTTATCGTCACATTAAAGCCGATAATGTGCGGATAAAAAAGAATCAAGCAGGTTTATCGTCACATTAAGGCCGAAAATGTGCGGATAAAAAAGAATCAAGTAGGTTTACCGTCACATTAAAGCCGATAATGTGCGGATAAAAAAGAATCAAGCAGGTTTATCGTCACATTAAAGCCGATAATGTGCGGATAAAAAAGAATCAAGAGGGATTATCGTCACATTAAAGTCGAAAATGTGCGGATAAAAAAAGATAAAGCAGGGTTATCGTCAAATTAAAGCCGAAAATGTGCGGATAAAAAAGAATCAAGAGGGATTATCGTCACATAAAAAGCAATATTGGACAGATAAAAGAGAAACAAAAAGATTTATCGTCCTATAACTATGGCACCTTTGACAATTCCTCTACAGTTTAATAACCAGCCAGAAATCATTTGAGGTAATGAGCAAGCTGGTCACCTAACTACCGGCACAACATTATTAAAACCAAAACCAAAACTCAAATCAGTTCCTTCTATAATATATATCCAATCCAAGTCGCTTCATGAAGTTCTCCAAAATCATAAACCTCGAATAAAGGAATAATTTTCTCCGCGTCCAAATAGTTAGAAATCTCTTTCCCCACTTGTAAAATACGATTGCGCCCGCTATAATAGTAAAAGTGTGTTAAACATAATGAAATTGCGGAATTAATGTTGCGTTTGAGTTATGTTTTATGTATAATAGACAATGTTGGTCTTTGACTGCGATGATGCGAAAGGTTGCTGACACACCCGGCCGCTTTGCCATGGCGAGTGTGTGGGAAATTTTCGCGGAGAATGTCTATTTTAAAATAGGCGAAAAGGAGGGAAAGTAATGGCAAAACAAAAAATTCGTATCCGTTTGAAAGCTTATGATCACAGGATTCTTGATCAATCTGCAGAGAAAATTGTTGAAACTGCAAAACGTTCTGGTGCGGCGGTGTCTGGTCCAATCCCACTACCTACAGAAAAGTCAATTTACACAATTCTTCGTGCGGTGCATAAGTACAAGGATTCACGTGAGCAGTTCGAAATGCGTACGCATAAGCGTCTGATTGACATCATCAATCCGACTCCGCAAACGGTCGACTCACTAATGCGTTTAGACCTGCCATCAGGTGTAGATATTGAAATCAAACTTTAATCAATAAATCATTATAATTCACAGGAGGTGTGACTGAAATGACCAAAGGAATCTTAGGAAGAAAGATCGGTATGACTCAAGTATTTGCTGAAAATGGCGACCTTATCCCGGTAACTGTGGTAGAAGCTTCTCCAAACGTAGTGCTTCAAGTGAAATCTGCTGAGACAGATGGCTACGAAGCAATCCAGCTTGGCTTTGAAGACAAGCGCGAAAAGCTTTCAAACAAACCTGAAAAAGGCCACGTTTCAAAAGCAAACACTGCTCCTAAGCGCTTCGTGAAAGAATTAAACGGAGTCGATGTAGCAGGATATGAAGTTGGTCAGGAAGTCAAAGTTGATATTTTCGCAGAAGGCGATATCGTAGATGTTACAGGAATCTCAAAGGGTAAAGGTTTCCAGGGTGTTATTAAGCGCCACGGACAATCTCGCGGACCAATGGCTCACGGTTCTCGTTACCACCGCCGCCCTGGTTCAATGGGTCCTGTTGCTCCAAACCGCGTATTCAAGGGTAAATTACTACCTGGACGCATGGGTGGAGAGCAGATCACTGTTCAAAACCTGCAAATCGTTAAAGTTGACGCAGAGCGTAACCTTCTTCTAATCAAAGGAAACGTTCCTGGTGCTAGAAAAGCCCTTCTAAAAATCAAAGGTGCTGTAAAAGCTAAGTAATTTTTACAGGAAAGGAGGAAATTAGAATGCCTAAAGTAGCATTATTCAGCCAAGCTGGTTCACAAGTTGGAGAAATCGAACTTAATGATTCAGTATTTGGTATTGAGCCTAACAACCACGTAATGTTCGAAGCAGTAGTTATGCAGAGAGCTTCATTACGTCAGGGAACTCATAAAACTAAAATTCGTTCTGAAGTAGCGGGCGGTGGACGTAAGCCGTGGAAACAAAAAGGAACTGGACGTGCGCGTCAAGGATCTATCCGTTCTCCACAATGGCGCGGTGGCGGTACTGTATTCGGTCCTGTTCCACGCAGCTACAGCTATAAACTGCCTAAGAAAGTTCGTCGTTTAGCAATCAAATCTGCTCTATCATCAAAAGTACAATCTGAAAACATCTTTGTTCTTGAAAGCCTTGCTTTCGAAGCTCCAAAGACAAAGGAATTCAAAAACGTACTTAGCGGCCTTTCTGTTAACACGAAAGCCTTGATCGTAACAGCAGGTCTTGAAGAGAACGTAGCACTTTCAGCACGTAATATTCCTGGAGTAACTGTTGTTACTGCTGATGGAATTAACGTATTGGATGTTCTAAATCATGATAAGCTGATCATGACAAAAGCAGCTGTTGAAAAAGTAGAGGAGGTGCTTGCATAATGGATGCACGCGATATCATTAAGCGCCCCGTTATTACAGAACGTTCTTCTGACCTAATGGCTGAGAAGAAATACACTTTCGAAGTTGATACTAGAGCTAACAAGACTCAAGTTAAAGATGCGATTGAAGCTATTTTCGGCGTTGACGTTGAAAAAGTTAACATCATGAACTACAAAGGTAAGTTCAAGCGTATGGGCAAGTTCGGCGGTTACACAAACAAGCGTCGTAAAGCAATCGTTAAGCTTACTCAAGACAGCAAAGAAATCGAATTCTTCGAAGTATAATAATCCAATAAGAAGAGGAGGGAAACGAAATGGCGATTAAAAAGTACAAACCTACCTCCAACGGTCGTCGTAATATGACAGCATCTGATTTTGCTGAAATTACAACTGACAAGCCGGAAAAATCCTTGCTTGCTCCGTTGCACAGAAAAGGCGGTCGTAACAACCAGGGTAAGTTAACTGTTCGTCATCAAGGTGGCGGCCATAAGCGTCAGTACAGAATCATCGATTTTAAACGTACAAAAGATGGCATTCCAGGACGCGTTGCCACAATTGAGTATGATCCAAACCGTTCAGCAAACATTGCGTTAATTAATTATGTAGATGGTGAAAAGAAATATATCCTAGCTCCTAAAAACCTAGTAGTAGGTATGGAAGTTATGTCTGGCCCAACAGCTGACATTAAAGTAGGTAACGCTCTTCCACTAGCTAACATCCCAGTTGGTACAGTAGTACACAACATCGAATTGAAGCCTGGCAAAGGCGGACAATTAGTTCGTTCTGCTGGAACTTCTGCACAGGTTCTTGGTAAAGAAGGTAAATATGTATTGATTCGTTTGAACTCAGGCGAAGTACGTATGATCCTTTCTGAGTGCCGTGCAACTGTAGGTCAAGTCGGCAATGAACAGCACGAATTGATCAACATCGGTAAAGCAGGTCGTTCACGCTGGTTAGGCAAGCGCCCAACAGTTCGTGGATCTGTAATGAACCCTAACGATCACCCACACGGTGGTGGTGAAGGACGTTCTCCAATCGGACGTAAATCACCAATGTCACCATGGGGCAAGCCTACTCTTGGTTACAAGACTCGTAAGAAGAAGAACAAATCCGACAAGTTTATTGTACGTCGTCGTAAAAAATAACGGGATTGATCTACGGTTCACGGGAACCGTAGGGCAATCACGAAGGGAGGTTCAATCATGGGTCGCAGCTTAAAAAAAGGACCTTTTGTTGATGAGCACTTAATCACAAAGATCGAAAAGTTAAATGAAACTGAAGCGAAGAAAGTTGTTAAAACTTGGTCTCGCCGTTCAACGATCTTCCCACAATTCATCGGACACACGATTGCTGTCTACGATGGTCGCAAACATGTACCTGTTTATGTCACTGAAGACATGGTAGGCCACAAGCTTGGAGAATTCGCTCCAACTCGTACTTACAAAGGACATGGTAATGACGATAAGAAAACAAGACGTTAATTGAGAGGAGGGCATCCAAATGCAAGCTAAAGCTGTTGCAAGAACAGTTCGTATTGCTCCTCGTAAAGCTCGACTAGTTCTAGATTTAATTCGAGGAAAGCAAGTTGGTGAAGCGGTAGCTATCTTAAACCTTACCCCTAAGGCAGCTTCTCCAATCGTAGATAAAGTGTTGAAATCTGCATTAGCAAACGCAGAGCACAACTATGAGATGGATGTTAATAACCTTGTCGTATCGGAAGCTTACGCTAACGAAGGACCAACGTTGAAACGTTTCCGTCCACGTGCTATGGGCCGTGCAAGTGCTATTAACAAACGTACTAGCCATATTACAATCGTTTTATCAGAAAAGAAGGAGGGATAATCAGTGGGTCAAAAAGTAAATCCAGTCGGTTTGCGTGTCGGAATCATCCGTGATTGGGAATCAAAATGGTACGCAGGCAAAGACTATGCTGATCTTTTACACGAAGACCTTAAGGTTCGTGAGTACATCACTAAGCGTTTACGCGATGCATCTCTTTCTAAAGTAGAAATCGAGCGTGCTGCAAACCGCTTGAATGTAACTGTCCACACAGCGAAGCCAGGAATGGTGATCGGTAAGGGCGGTACAGAAGTTGAAGCACTTCGTAAAGCGCTAAATGAACTTACAGGCAAACGTGTTCATATAAACATTCTTGAAATCAAAAAAGCTGATATCGATGCGAAATTGGTTGCTGAAAATATTGCACGCCAATTAGAAAACCGTGTATCTTTCCGTCGCGCACAGAAGCAAGTTATCCAACGTGCAATGCGTGCTGGCGCAAAAGGTATCAAGACAATGGTATCCGGCCGTCTTGGCGGTGCAGACATCGCTCGTTCAGAACATTACAGCGAAGGAACAGTTCCACTTCATACTCTTCGTGCCGATATCGATTATGCTACTGCTGAAGCAGATACAACTTACGGTAAGCTAGGCGTTAAAGTATGGATTTATCGTGGAGAGGTCCTTCCTACGAAGAAGAAAACTGAGGAAGGAGGCAAATAATATGTTATTGCCTAAACGCGTTAAATATCGCCGTCAACACCGTGGCAAGATGCGCGGTCAAGCTAAAGGCGGTACTGAAGTAAACTTCGGTGAATTCGGTTTGCAAGCTCTTGAAGCTTCATGGATCACAAACCGTCAAATCGAATCTGCCCGTATTGCGATGACTCGTTACATGAAACGTGGCGGTAAAGTCTGGATCAAGATTTTCCCTCACAAGCCATATACTGCAAAGCCTCTAGAAGTCCGAATGGGTTCTGGTAAAGGTGCTCCTGAGGGTTGGGTAGCAGTTGTTAAACCAGGCAAAGTAATGTTCGAAGTTGCTGGCGTTTCTGAAGAAATCGCACGCGAAGCATTACGCCTTGCTGCACACAAGCTTCCTGTAAAGTGCAAGTTTGTTAAACGAGAAGAAATTGGTGGTGAATCTAATGAAAGCTAATGACATTCGTGACCTTACCACTGCTGAAATTGAACAAAAAGTTAAATCTTTAAAAGAAGAGCTATTCAACCTGCGCTTTCAATTAGCGACTGGACAACTTGAAAACACAGCTCGCATTCGTGAAGTACGCAAAGCGATTGCTCGCATGAAAACTGTAATTCGTGAACGAGAGATCGGCGTTAACAGATAATTGAGAGGAGGTTCTCACAATGAGTGAACGCAACCAACGCAAAGTTTATACTGGACGCGTGGTATCTGACAAGATGGACAAAACTGTTACTGTTCTTGTTGAAACATACAAAAAGCATCCTTTATACGGCAAGCGTGTAAAATACTCTAAGAAATTAAAAGCTCATGATGAGCAAAACGAGGCAAAAATCGGCGACGTAGTACGTATCATGGAAACTCGTCCGCTATCTGCCACAAAACGCTTCCGCCTTGTAGAAGTGGTGGAAAAAGCTGTTATTATCTAATTGTTCGGATTAAGGTTTATTCCGAAGGGAGGTTACTCGCATGATCCAACAGGAAACACGTTTAAAAGTTGCTGACAATTCAGGTGCTCGTGAGGTTCTTACTATTAAGGTTCTTGGCGGTTCCGGCCGTAAGACTGCTAATATCGGAGACGTTATCGTTTGCACAGTGAAACAGGCAACACCAGGTGGCGTTGTTAAAAAAGGTGACGTTGTCAGAGCAGTTATCGTTCGTACAAAAACTGGTATGCGCCGTACTGACGGTTCATACATCAAATTTGACGAGAATGCTTGTGTAATCATCCGTGACGATAAGAGTCCTCGTGGTACTCGTATCTTCGGACCAGTTGCACGTGAGCTTCGTGACAACAACTTCATGAAGATCGTTTCATTAGCTCCAGAAGTACTATAATCTATTTCAAATGCCTTTAAGGAGGTGCACACAGATGCATGTAAAAAAAGGTGACAAAGTAATGGTCATCTCTGGTAAGGACAAAGGCAAAACAGGGATCATCCTTGAAGCTTATCCAAAGCAAAGCCGTGTTCTTGTTGAAGGAATCAACATCGTGAAAAAACACGCTAAGCCTTCTCAAGTAAATCCACAAGGTGGAATCTTGAACCAGGAAGCACCTATCCATGTATCAAACGTAATGCCTGTAGATCCGAAGTCTGGCAAGCCAACCCGAGTTGGTTACACTGTCGAGAACGGCAAGAAGGTACGCGTTGCTAAAAAATCCGGTGAAGTTCTAGATAAATAGTCTATTGAAGAAGGGAGGTACAATCGATGAACCGCCTAAAAGAAAAGTTCAACAATGAAATTACTCCTGCTCTTATGAGCAAGTTTAACTATAAGTCAATCATGGAAGTTCCTAAACTTGAAAAGATCGTAATCAACATGGGTGTAGGTGACGCTGTTGCCAACGCTAAAGCTCTTGATGTTGCAGTTGAGGAATTAGCAACGATCACTGGTCAAAAGCCAGTTGTGACTCGTGCTAAGAAATCAATCGCTGGCTTCCGCCTTCGTGAAGGTATGCCAATCGGTGCGAAAGTAACTCTTCGCGGTGAGCGCATGTACGAATTCATCGACAAGTTAATTTCAGTATCTTTACCTCGTGTACGTGACTTCCGCGGTATCTCCAAGAAGTCTTTCGACGGACGCGGTAACTACACACTTGGGGTTAAAGAACAGTTAATCTTCCCTGAAATTGATTACGATAAGGTAAATAAAGTACGTGGCATGGACATTGTTATTGTAACGACTGCTAACACTGATGAAGAAGCTCGTGAACTATTAACACAATTCGGAATGCCATTTCAAAAGTAATCTCTAATAAGAGGGAGGCGAAAACGTGGCTAAGAAATCAATGATTGCGAAACAAAAACGCACGCCTAAATACAAGGTACAAGAGTATACTCGCTGTGAGCGCTGCGGCCGTCCGCACTCTGTATACCGCAAATTTAAGCTTTGCCGTATTTGTTTCCGTGAATTAGCATACAAAGGACAAATTCCTGGTGTGAAAAAAGCTAGCTGGTAAAACTGAAAGCTCTGGAAGGAGGTAAATTAAATGGTCATGACAGATCCGATTGCAGATTTGCTAACTCGTATTCGTAACGCGAATATGGTTCGTCACGAAAAACTAGAAGTACCTGCTTCTAACATTAAAAAAGAAATCGCTGAGATCCTTAAGCGTGAAGGTTTCGTGCGTGACGTTGAATATATCGAAGACAATAAGCAAGGTATCATCCGTATCTTCTTGAAGTACGGTTCAAACAATGAGCGTGTTATCACTGGTCTTAAGAGAATCAGCAAGCCAGGACTTCGCGTTTATGCAAAATCAACTGAAGTACCTCGCGTACTTAATGGTTTGGGTATTGCTCTTGTTTCAACTTCAAACGGCGTTATAACTGACAAAGAAGCTCGCGCTAAGCAAGTGGGCGGAGAAGTTTTAGCATACGTTTGGTAATAGATTTTTCTGAATGAATGGAGGTGCAACAAATGTCACGCGTAGGTAAAAAACCAATTGAAATTCCGGCTGGTGTTACTGTTACTCTTGATAACGATCACGTAACAGTAAAAGGACCAAAAGGTGAATTGTCTCGTACTTTTCACTCTGACATCGAAATCAAGATCGAAGAGAACGTAATTAACATTTCTCGCCCAACTGATAACAAAGAACATCGTGCATTGCACGGAACGACTCGCGCGGTTCTTTCTAACATGGTTGAGGGTGTATCTAAAGGATTCGAAAGAGGCCTTGAGTTAGTAGGTGTCGGTTACCGTGCATCTAAGCAAGGTAACAAGCTTGTACTTAACGTAGGATACTCTCATCCTGTAGAAATCGAGGCAGAAAAAGGCCTTGAAATCGAAGTTCCTTCAAACACTAAGGTGATTGTAAAGGGAACTGACAAAGAGCGTGTTGGCGCATTGGCTGCTAACATCCGTGACGTACGTCCACCAGAGCCTTACAAAGGCAAAGGTATTCGTTATGAAGGCGAATATGTACGCCGCAAAGAAGGTAAAACAGGTAAGTAATGCCGCATAGGTTAACGAAAGGAGTGACGTAAATGATTACGAAGGCTGATAAAAACGCTACTCGCCGTAAAAGACACGGTCGTGTCCGTGCGAAGCTTAGCGGAACTGAAGCTCGTCCTCGTCTAAATGTGTTTCGTTCTAACAAGCACATTTATGCTCAACTAATCGACGATGTAAAGGGAGTAACTCTAGCGAGTGCTTCTACTTTAGATAAAGAAGTTAATGTTGAAGGCAACAACCTGGAAGCAGCAAAGCAAATCGGTGAATTGATCGCTAAGCGTGCTGTGGAAAAAGGTTATAAGTCAGTAGTATTTGACCGTGGCGGATACCTTTATCATGGCCGCATCCAGGCACTTGCTGATGCTGCCCGCGAAAACGGCTTAGAATTTTAATAAAAAAAGGAGGGACATACAAAGATGCGTCGTATTGATCCAAACAAACTTGAACTTGAAGAACGCGTAGTTACGATTAACCGTGTTGCTAAAGTTGTTAAAGGTGGACGCCGTTTCCGTTTTTCTGCTCTAGTAGTAGTAGGAGATAAAAACGGTCATGTCGGCATGGGTAGTGGTAAAGCACAAGAAGTACCTGAAGCGATTCGCAAAGCTATCGAAGATGCGAAGAAGAACCTAATTCAAGTACCTATGGTTGGTACTACAATTCCACACCAGGTTATCGGACACTTTGGTGCTGGTGAAATCCTTCTGAAGCCTGCTTCTGAAGGTACAGGAGTTATCGCTGGCGGACCAGTTCGTGCGGTACTAGAATTAGCAGGTGTTGCTGACATCCTGTCTAAGTCACTTGGAACTAACACTCCAATCAACATGGTTCGTGCAACTCTTGAAGGTCTTTCTCAACTTAAGCGTGCAGAAGACGTAGCAAAACTTCGCGGTAAATCTGTGGAAGAACTGTTAGGATAAGGAGGGAAATCAAATGGCTAACAAATTAGAAATTACCCTCACTCGCAGCCTGATCGGCCGTCCGCAAGATCAGCGCGAAACAGTTAAGGCTCTTGGCTTACGTAAAATGAACCAAACAGTTGAGCAACAAGATAATGCAGCAATCCGCGGCATGATCAACAAAGTTTCTCACCTTGTTACTGTAAACGAAAAATAATTTATCCTTTTTAAAATAAGGAGGTGCCAACATGAAACTTCATGAATTAAAGCCTGCAGAAGGTTCCCGTAAAGAACGCAAACGTCTTGGACGTGGTATCGGTTCTGGTCAAGGTAAAACTGCTGGTAAAGGTCATAAAGGTCAAAACGCTCGTTCTGGCGGCGGTGTACGCCCTGGTTTTGAAGGTGGTCAAACTCCTTTATTCCGACGCTTGCCGAAACGCGGTTTCACGAACATCAACCGCAAAGAGTACGCAGTCGTTAACCTTGATGCTTTGAACGTATTCGAAGATGGAACTGAAGTGACTCCAGAACTTTTAATTGAGACAGGTCTTGTCAGGAAAGAACTAGCAGGTATTAAAGTACTTGCTAAAGGAAGCCTTGAAAAGAAACTAACTGTTAAAGCTCATAAGTTCTCCTCTGCAGCCGAAGAAGCGATCAAAGCTGCCGGCGGTCAAACTGAGGTGATTTAATGTTCCAGACAATCTCCAATTTTATGCGCGTGGGTGAAATTAGAAATAAAATTCTCTTCACCCTTTTAATGTTGATTGTATTTCGTCTCGGGACATTTATTCCTGTACCGAGCGTAAATGCAGATATTTTGAAAGCACAGGATGACATGAGTGTCTTCGGCGTCCTGAATACTTTCGGTGGGGGTGCGCTGCAGAACTTCTCGATCTTCGCGATGGGAATCATGCCGTACATCACTGCTTCAATTATCATCCAGCTCTTGCAGATGGATGTTGTGCCAAAGTTTACCGAATGGTCCAAACAAGGAGAAGTCGGACGCCGTAAATTAGCTCAGTTTACCCGCTATTTCACGATCGTTCTGGGTTTTATCCAGGCACTAGGTATGTCTTATGGCTTTAACAATATGGCAGGAGGATTACTGATCCAGAATGCCGGTATCACGACTTACTTGCTGATTGCTACGGTCTTGACAGCCGGAACTGCATTTTTGATGTGGTTAGGTGAACAGATCACGGCAAAAGGCGTAGGAAACGGTATTTCAATCATTATCTTTGCTGGTATCGTTGCTGGCATTCCGACAATGGCCAACCAGATTTATGCACAGCAATTCTCTGATGCAGGGGACGCACTGTTCCTTCGCATTGTGACTATGCTGCTTATTCTATTGGCTGTGATCGCAATCGTTGTGGGTGTTATTTTCATCCAGCAAGCAACACGTAAAATACCTATTCAATACGCTAAACGCATGAGCGCAGGCAACAACGCGGTTGGCGGCCAGAACACTCACCTTCCTTTGAAAGTGAATGCTGCTGGTGTCATCCCGGTTATCTTTGCGATTTCGTTTATCGTTACACCTCCGACAATCGCTCAGTTCTTCGGCACGAATGATGTGACACTTTGGATCCAGAAGACGTTTGATTATACACAGCCGATCGGTATGATCGTCTATGTGGCATTGATCATCGCGTTCACGTATTTCTATGCGTTCATCCAGGTGAATCCTGAACAAGTGGCCGAGAACCTGAAGAAGCAAGGTGGATATGTCCCAGGCATCCGTCCGGGCAAAAACACACAGGAATACTTGACTAGGGTCCTTTACCGTCTGACTTTCGTCGGCGCGATCTTCCTTTCAGTAATCTCTGTGCTGCCAGTATTTTTCATTCAATTTGCTGGTCTGCCTCAATCGGTACAGATTGGCGGAACAAGCTTGCTGATCGTGGTCGGCGTTGCGCTTGAAACGATGAAGCAGCTTGAAGCTCAGCTTGTAAAACGCCATTATAAAGGCTTTATAAAATAAGATTTAGGGGACTGCTTGGTTCCCTGAATCTTTAATAGAGACTGAGGGGGGGAAATCTTGTGAATTTGGTTCTGATGGGGCTTCCGGGTGCCGGGAAGGGCACGCAAGCCGATAAAATTGTTGGTAAATACAACATCCCTCATATCTCAACAGGAGATATGTTCCGTGCAGCTATCAAAGAAGGAACGGAACTTGGATTACAGGCAAAATCATTTATGGACAAAGGAGAGCTAGTACCTGATGAAGTCACAATCGGGATTGTCCGTGAGCGCTTAAGCAAAGCTGACTGTGAAAAAGGATTCCTATTGGATGGATTCCCGCGCACAGTTGCCCAGGCTGAAGCACTGGATACTATGCTTGCTGATCTTGGCAAAAAAATCGATTATGTCATCAACATTGATGTTGATCAAAGCATTCTGATGGAACGTTTGACAGGACGCAGGATTTGTAAGAACTGCGGCGCTACCTACCACCTTGTGTTCAATCCTCCTGCAAAGGAAGGCGTTTGTGACCGTTGTGGCGGCGAGCTGTACCAGCGCGCTGATGATAATGCCGAAACTGTTCAAAACCGCCTGGATGTAAATGTCCAGCAGACAAAGCCTCTGTTGAACTTCTATGAAGATAAAGGCTACTTACGCAATATCAACGGTCAGCAAGACATTAATGTCGTATTCGCTGATATCGAAGAATTGCTCGGGGGCTTGAATTAATGATCGTTTGTAAAACCCCTCGTGAAATAGAGATTATGCGAGAAGCAGGTCGTATTGTAGCGATGACTCACCAGGAGTTGAAGAAGAATATTTCTCCTGGCATTACAACTAAAGAACTGGATGCAATTGCCGAGGATTTCATCCGCAAACAAGGTGCAACTCCTTCTTTTAAAGGTTATAATGGTTTTCGCGGCAGCATCTGTGCATCAGTTAATAACGAACTAGTTCACGGGATTCCTGGCGAACGGGTTCTGAATGAAGGCGACATCATCAGTATTGATATCGGAGCAAAGTACAACGGATACCACGGGGACTCTGCCTGGACTTACCCGGTAGGAAAGATTGATGAGGAAGCTCAGCGTCTTTTGGACGTGACCGAAGAGTCGTTGTTCATAGGCTTGAAAGAAGCCAAGCCAGGGGAACGTCTTTCGAACATCTCCCATGCGATTCAAACGTATGTGGAATCAGAAGGCTTTTCTATTGTTCGTGAGTATGTCGGCCATGGAATTGGGCAAGAATTGCATGAGGACCCGCAAATTCCTCATTACGGACCTCCTAACAGAGGACCTAGGCTGAAGCCTGGTATGGTTCTATGCATAGAACCGATGGTGAATGCAGGAAGCCGCTATGTGAATACGTTAGCCGATGATTGGACTGTTGTAACGGTTGACGGTAAAATGTGTGCCCACTTTGAGCATACAATCGCGATCACAGAAACTGGTTTTGAGATTTTAACAAAAGCCTGATGAACGTGGTTGGCCGTCTGGTTCTGTTTTTAGTCTTTAAATTGGCGGAAATGTGATTTCTATGCGGACGGGATGCCAGCTTTATGTTATAATCATAAGGTTGAGTATTTCTCAATGATATTCTCAATTGCTTGCTGCTTAGAACGTGTCACAAATAGGAAGCTACATTCCGTCAACGCGGAGTATATGATTTAATACGATTTGAATAAGGAAGGGAGACCAGTTTATGGCGAAAGATGATGTAATTGAAATTGAAGGCACAGTATTGGAAACTTTGCCTAATGCAATGTTTAAGGTAGAATTAGAGAATGGTCATACAGTTTTGGCTCATGTTTCCGGCAAAATCAGAATGCACTTCATTCGGATCCTGCCTGGAGATAAAGTAACAGTCGAGCTTTCTCCATATGATTTGACTCGCGGAAGAATTACTTACCGCTTTAAATAAACCGTGACTCCGTACTATCAAGGAGGTTAGAGTAATGAAAGTGAGACCATCTGTTAAGCCAATCTGCGAAAAGTGCAAAGTTATTCGCAGAAAAGGCAAAGTTATGGTGATCTGTGAAAACCCTAAACATAAACAAAAACAAGGATAATTTTAAAGGAGGTGCGCATCTAGATGGCACGTATTGCTGGTGTAGATATTCCACGTGAAAAGCGTGTAGTTATTGCTTTAACATACATTTTCGGAATCGGCAGATCAACTGCTGTGAAGGTTCTAGCTGAGGCTGGTGTTTCTGAAGACACTCGCGTTCGCGATCTTACTGAAGAGGAACTTAACAAAATCCGTGATATCATCGACAAGCTAAAGGTTGAAGGTGACCTTCGCCGTGAAGTTTCACTAAACATCAAGCGTCTAATGGAAATTGGATCATATCGTGGCTTGCGTCATCGTCGTGGCTTGCCTGTTCGCGGTCAAAACACGAAGAACAACGCACGTACTCGTAAAGGTCCACGTAAGACTGTAGCTAACAAGAAAAAATAATCCGTAAAGGAGGGTAACATTTAAATGGCTCGTAAAACTAATACACGCAAACGCCGCGTCAAAAAGAATATTGAAAGTGGAGTTGCGCATATTCGTTCAACTTTCAACAATACTATCGTAACAATTACAGACGTACATGGTAATGCATTATCATGGTCTAGTGCAGGTGCGCTTGGTTTCAAGGGTTCACGTAAATCCACTCCATTCGCAGCACAAATGGCAGCAGAAACTGCAGCTAAAACTTCTATGGAACATGGTTTGAAAACTCTTGAGGTTACTGTTAAGGGACCAGGTGCTGGCCGTGAAGCAGCAATCCGTGCTCTTCAAGCAGCAGGTCTTGAAGTTACAGCAATCAAAGATGTAACTCCAGTTCCACATAACGGCTGCCGCCCGCCAAAACGTCGCCGTGTTTAATTTTTCTGTATAGAATTTGTAGTCTTGTCTATAATGGGATATGATACAAATATTTTCTAGGTATACAGAAATCATTAATCCAGTTGTTGTGCACAAACGGGAACGTATACATGGGGGAATTTCGGTAAGGTAAAGAGCCTGCCGGGGTTTCGACGTTTTGAAGGAGGGTATATTTGATGATCGAAATAGAAAAACCAAAAATCGAAACGGTTGAGATCAGCGATGATGCCAAGTACGGCAAGTTTGTCGTAGAACCGCTTGAGCGTGGATATGGTACAACTTTGGGTAACTCCTTACGTCGTATCCTATTATCCTCACTCCCAGGTGCAGCTGTCACATCGATTCAAATCGATGGAGTACTTCATGAGTTCTCAACAATTGAAGGCGTCGTAGAAGATGTAACATCAATCATTTTGAACGTTAAGAAATTAGCGTTGAAGATCTACTCTGATGAAGAGAAGACACTTGAAATCGATTTACAGGGCGAGGGTCCAGTAACTGCAGCTGCAATCACGCATGATAGTGATGTTGAAATCCTTAATCCGGATCTTCATATCGCTACACTTTCAAGCAAAGGTTCATTGCGTATGCGCCTGACTGCAAGAAGAGGCCGCGGGTACAATCCTGCTGATCAAAATAAGCGGGAAGACCAGCCGATCGGTGTCATTCCTATCGACTCAATCTATACACCGGTTTCACGCGTTTCTTATCAAGTAGAGAACACACGCGTAGGGCAAATGACGAATTATGACAAGCTGGTATTTGACGTATGGACAGATGGCAGCACAGGTCCTAAGGAAGCTATTGCACTAGGTTCAAAAATCCTGACTGAGCACTTGAATATTTTTGTCGGTTTGACTGACGAAGCTCAAAACGCTGAGATCATGGTAGAGAAAGAAGAAGACCAAAAAGAAAAAGTCCTTGAGATGACGATTGAGGAACTTGATCTTTCTGTTCGTTCATATAACTGCTTAAAGCGTGCCGGTATCAACACTGTCCAGGAGCTTGCTCACAAGACAGAGGAAGATATGATGAAGGTCCGCAACCTTGGCAGAAAATCACTAGAAGAAGTAAAAGCAAAACTAGAAGAGCTAGGCTTAGGCTTACGCAAAGATGACTAGTTAATGCAGATTAACTAGGCATTTTGCTGTCAGTACTAAAACTGCCGGCTTATGACTTCAACAAAGGAGGGAAACACTCATGGGATACAGAAAGTTAGGACGCACAAGTGCCCAGCGTAAAGCAATGCTACGTGACTTAACAACTGATTTGATTATCAATGAGCGTATTGAAACTACTGAAACACGTGCGAAAGAACTTCGTTCAGTTGTTGAAAAAATGATTACTCTTGGAAAGCGCGGAGATCTTCACGCTCGCCGTCAAGCAGCTTCTTGGGTTCGTAATGAAGTTGCAAACGCTGAAACAAACCAGGATGCAGTTCAAAAACTATTTGCTGACATCGCTCCACGCTACGCAGAGCGCCAAGGTGGATACACTCGTATTATGAAACTTGGACCACGCCGCGGTGACGGTGCGCCAATGGTTATTATCGAGTTAGTTTAATACCATTAAACACTCAAACAAGGGCGATGGACAGTTTATACAAACTTGTTTCATCCCCTTTTTTTGCTATACAGGGTAAAATCCCTTACGAAAACTAAAAAAAGCAGCACAAGCCAAAAACGAGCGTTATGATGCGCAGGCCACTGGGAAAGAAGAGTTCACTGGCCCCATCGGCCGGTTACTTCAGGACTCTCCTGAATCGGTTAGCGATAACCGGAGCTGTTCTGCCTGTCTCGTCTAGCTCATGTACTTCTCCCCAGTCCATTTTAGGACCCTGCACTCTGCGGATCGCTTCCGCCCGGGGAGAGGTGCAGGCTTTTTTTATATACAAAGAATTTTTTGAAATAGAAAAATAGATACAATGAGAAGAGTCAGTTAAGAAGAGTTGAGAGGAGGGCGGAGATGAGCAACCCGTTAGTCAGAATAGAAAATGTATCTTTCAGTTATGAAGGACAGCAGACTCCCGCGTTAAAAAATATCAGCTTTGATATTTTTGAAGGAGAGTGGCTGGCGATTGTCGGTCATAATGGATCAGGCAAATCTACCCTTGCCAAGCTTTTGAACGGCCTGCAATTTCCGCAGGAAGGTTCGATTGAGGTATGTGGGATTACTTTGTCAGAGGATACGATTTGGGATATAAGAAAAAATGTAGGAATGGTTTTTCAAAATCCTGATAACCAGTTCGTTGGAACAACGGTTCGGGATGATGTGGCTTTTGGTCTGGAAAATCACGGCGTACCTAGAGAAGTAATGGTAGAGCGCGTGCAGAATTCACTTGATAAAGTCAATATGGGAACCTTTCTAAATCAAGAGCCGCACCATCTGTCCGGCGGGCAAAAACAGCGTGTGGCCATTGCAGGTGTCCTGGCACTGCAGCCGTCGATCATTATTCTGGATGAAGCAACATCCATGCTCGATCCAAGAGGCCGTGCCGAGGTAATCGAAACGGTCCGTGAGCTGAAGGATCGTGAGAACATAACGGTCATTTCGATCACACATGATCTTGAAGAAGCTGCCAAAGCGGACAGAATCATCGTCATGAATAAAGGGGAGCTATACCGTGAAGGTACTCCCGAGAGAATTTTTGAAATGGATGAAGAGCTCATTAAGCTGGGGTTGGATATTCCCTTCCCTGTAAAAATGAGCAAAATCATGCGTAAAAAAGGTATTTCACTTACGAAATCATATTTGACAGAAGAAGAGCTGGTGACAGAACTATGGACATCTCACTCAAAAATGTAGAATATCGTTACCAGGCTGATTCCCCATTCGAACGACTCGCGATTTCAGATGTATCCATCGATGTTCCTTCTGGAATGTACCTTGCGGTTATTGGTCATACGGGTTCTGGCAAGTCAACAGTTCTGCAGCATCTTAATGCCCTGTTAAAGCCGACTAAAGGCTCTGTTGTGATTGGCAGCAGGGAAATAAAGGCTGGCCGCAAAGAGAAGAATTTAAAGGGTGTCCGCGAGAAGGTGGGAATTGTCTTTCAATTCCCAGAGCATCAGTTATTCGAGGAAACAGTCGAAAAGGATATCATGTTTGGCCCGATGAACTTTGGCGTCAGTGAGAAGGAAGCGAAGGCACGGGCAAAAGCTTCCATCAATCTTGTCGGACTGCCTGAAGAAATCCTTGAAAAATCTCCATTCGATCTTTCAGGCGGGCAAATGCGCCGGGTAGCCATTGCAGGTGTACTGGCAATGGAGCCAGAGGTTATTGTATTGGACGAGCCTACTGCGGGCCTTGACCCACGTGGGCGCAAAGAAATTATGGACTTATTTTATTCACTTCATAAAAAAAGAAATCTATCAACTGTTCTCGTTACCCACAGCATGGAAGATGCTGCCCGCTATGCGGATGAAATAGTCGTCATGCATCAGGGGAAGGTTTTTACAAAAGGGACGCCTGACGAGATTTTTTCGAATCCTAAAGCATTGATGGAACTGGGACTTGATGTACCAGAGGTAGTCGGCTTGCAGCTGAAGATCGAGGAAGCCTTCAAAACGAAATTCAGCAGAATCAGCCTTTCCGAGGAGGAACTCGCCGAAATGGTGGCAGAGTTTCTGGAAGGGGGCGGTCCAGAATGATGGAGAAAATGATTTTTGGCCGTTACGTGCCGGGAGATTCCATTCTTCATCGGATGGATCCGCGTTCGAAGTTAATCACTGTCTTCCTTTTCGTCATCGTCGTGTTTATCGCGAATAATGTGGTTACGTATGGAGTTTTAGCTGCTTATACTCTTATCATGGTAGGTTTGTCAAAGGTTCCGCTGCGATTCTTATACGGCGGTCTCAAGCCCGTATTCTTGCTGGTGATTTTCACGTTCCTGCTCCATATCTTTATGACCAAGGAAGGCGATGTCATCTTCGAACTGGGATGGCTGAAAATATATGAAGAGGGGTTAAGGCAGGGTATCTTTATTTCACTAAGGTTCCTGCTGCTGATTCTGATCACGTCACTTTTGACCTTGACCACTACTCCAATTGAGATTACAGATGGACTGGAGACGTTGCTGAATCCTTTAAAGAAGTTGAAATTCCCCGTCCATGAGCTGGCATTGATGATGTCGATTTCCTTGAGATTCATTCCGACGCTCATGCAGGAGACTGACAAAATCATGAAGGCTCAAACAGCCAGGGGAGTGGAGTATAACAGCGGTCCAATCAAAGAACGGATCAAGGCGATTGTTCCATTGCTGATCCCGCTGTTCATCAGTTCATTCAAGCGGGCCGAAGAACTGGCAGTCGCAATGGAAGCACGGGGCTACAAGGGCGGCGAAGGCCGTACCAAATACCGCCAGCTGACCTGGGGAGTGCCGGATACGATGCTGATTCTGTTCCTGGCCGCTGTCACGATCCTATTAACCATCTTAAGAGGGTAATCATTATGCCGCGAATTAAATGCACAGTTTCATATGATGGTACCAGTTTTTCCGGCTACCAGGTACAGCCGGGCAAAAGGACGGTCCAGGGTGAGCTTGAAAAGGCCCTTGCAAAGCTGAACAAGGGTAAAAGCATCAGGGTCAGTGCTTCAGGCCGTACGGACGCAGGAGTCCATGCACGCGGCCAGGTGATCCACTTTGACTCAACACTAGAAATAGAGCCTGCCAGGTGGCAAATCGCGCTCAATTCATTATTGCCTGATGATATTGCTGTTAGCTTAGTAGAACATGCGAGGCCGGATTTTCATGCACGCTTTGACGCAGCCGGCAAGGAGTACCGTTATTTTTTGCTGTTATCAAAGTTTCGCAACCCTTTCAAGCGGAACTATGCCTACCAGTTCCAGTATGAACTTGATCTCGAAGTAATGAGAGAGGCGGCAAGGCTGCTTCTTGGCACACATGATTTCACTAGTTTTTGCTCAGCCAAGACCGAAGTGGAAGACCGTGTGAGGACATTGCAGGAAATCGATATTTTTGAAGAGAACGGTCTGCTGGTCTTCAGGTTTGTCGGTGATGGGTTTTTATATAATATGGTAAGGATCCTAGTAGGGACATTGCTGGAGGTCGGGTCAGGCAGAAGAGCGGCCGACAGCATGCAGCAGCTCCTTGAGGACCAAGACCGTACCCAGGCCGGCAAGACGGCTCCTGGACACGGACTGTATCTGTGGAAGGTTTTTTATAACGATAAGGATCATCGATTCGAAAATTAATTTTAAAAAAATGATATGACAACTAATCCTGGTGTTGACAATATCTCAACCACAGGTTAAGATATCATATGTATGTATTTTAAACCCACGATCAGCCCCGGAAGAGCTTTATCGTGTTTGAAAATATACCAAAATGAACTTGATTTTTTTTTGACTATTTAGGAGGGAAACTCATGCGTACAACGTTTATGGCAAATGCCAACAATATCGAGCGTAAATGGTACGTAGTTGACGCTGCAGGCAAGACTCTAGGTCGCCTTTCAACTGAAGTTGCAGCTATTCTGCGTGGTAAACATAAACCAACTTTCACACCACATGTTGACACTGGTGATCACGTAATCATCATCAACGCTTCTCAGATCGAACTAACTGGTAAGAAATTGACTGACAAAATCTACTACCGCCACACAATGCACCCAGGTGGATTGAAGCAAAGAACAGCTCTTGAAATGCGTACAAACTACGCTGAAAAGATGCTTGAACTTGCAATCAAAGGTATGCTTCCAAAGAACTCTCTTGGACGCCAAATGTTTAAAAAGCTTCATGTATATGCTGGTAACGAGCATCCACATCAAGCACAACAACCTGAAGTTTACGAACTTCGCGGATAATTATTAAGGAGGTAATTAACTTGGCACAGGTTCAATATATCGGTACCGGTCGTCGTAAGAGCTCCGTTGCGCGAGTTCGTTTAGTACCAGGCACTGGAAAAATTACAATCAACGATCGTGAAATTGAAGATTATATCCCATTCGCAGCTCTACGTGAAGTAGTTAAGCAGCCGCTTGTTGCTACTGAAACTGTAGGAAGCTACGATATCCACGTTAACGTAAATGGCGGTGGATACACTGGCCAGGCTGGCGCAATCCGTCACGGCATCTCTCGTGCATTGCTTCAAGCTGATCCAGAATTCCGTCCAACACTTAAGCGTGCTGGACTGCTGACTCGTGACGCTCGTATGAAAGAACGTAAGAAATACGGTCTTAAAGGCGCTCGTCGTGCACCTCAGTTCTCAAAGCGTTAATTTTTGGCGCTTCAAAAAAGCTCCCAACCAATTTGGCTGGGAGCTTTTTTATTCTTGAATTCTGCATCGGGACAGCCATGTTCATTGCAGAGCTTGTAGCTTCTGCTATCATGGCGACTTCTTAATTCACCAATTTATTTTTCACAGCAAAAAGGGCAGCCTGTGTTCGATCGGCCAGCTCGAGTTTCCCCAGCAAGTTAGATACATGGGTCTTTACCGTTTTTTCCGTAATATACAAAGAGGCGGCAATCTCTTTATTGCTCTTTCCTTTAGCGATTTCTTTTAAGACTTCCAGTTCTCTTTTCGTTAATTCTTCTAGGAAATTCTTTTTTGGATTATTGCTGTGTGATAAATTGGCTAGTAAATGTGAAGTGGCTTTAGGATGAAGCTGGTTTTCTCCCTTAACCATTTTCTTGATGGATGCAACAAGTTCATCAGGCTGGATATCCTTCAATTGAAATCCGGAGGCACCTGCTTCAAGTGCGGGGATGACATGATCCTGGTCGGAGAAACTGGTGAGGATCATGATTTTAATGCCTGGTTCTTCTTCTTTAATGATCTTCGTAGCTTGTATTCCATCCATTTCAGGCATGGCTAAGTCCATTAGGATAATATCGGGCTTGAGCTCCTTTGCCATTTCAATCACTTTCCTGCCATTTTCGGCTTCTCCGATAATTTCAAGGTCCTTTTGTGTTTTAAGGAAAAAGACGAGGCCTCTTCGGACAACATGATGATCGTCTGCGATTAATATGCGTATACTCATTGTATTCTCCCCCTAGAGTGGAATGGTTATCTTTATTTCGGTTCCACTTCCCAATTGGCTTCGCAATTGAAATAGTCCGTTCAGTGCTTCTGTCCTTGCTTTCATGCTCTTTAATCCTAATGAAGGAATAAAGAGGTCTTCATTATAGTGAAAGCCGCAGCCCTTATCCTTAATGGTTAAAATGGCCTCATTTCCGGAAGCATGAAGAGATATAAATACATCTGTGGCCCCGGAATGTTTTTTGCAATTGGCGATCGCTTCTTGCCCAATTCGCCATAAGGCTTCCTCTGCTTTTCCAGGCATGCTAGTTGCTCCCGTTACCTTAGCTTCTGTAGTCAGACCAAGCATTTCCCCATAACTTTTTAATGCACTGACGAGTCCATTCTCCAGACCTTGAGGTTTCAGCTGCCAAATGAGTGATCTCATCTCCCCAAGTGCTTCCTGGGTCAAATCCTGCATATAGCTAAATGTTTGTTTCACTTCTACATCCTCTGTCATTTCCACTCCCGCTCTGGCAGTCAGGCTGAGAGAAAACAATAGCTGGTTCACGGAATCATGCAGGTCCCGCGCAAGCCGGTTTCTTTCAGCAATAAGAGCTGTTTCCTGTTCGCGCTGAGTGAGTTTGATGCGTTTCAACGCTGTACCAATTTGATAGGCAATAGCTTCAAGCAGGGCAAGCTCATTCCTATTAAAATGTTTTTTGTTTGGTGAACCTACATTCAATAAGCCGAAGCGTTCATTTCCTGCCCGGAGGGGGACAGTAGCGTGATGAGTCAATCCACAGGTGTCCCCTGCTCCTTCATCGATTGCGTCTTCAATTCGCTTACATTCAATGATATTCGTTGCTTTATTTAATGTATGGTTATTGTATTTATTCACACACCAGCACTCGCCGTGGCACATTCTCTCCTTCTGATTCATTGCTAAAGCGGGTGGAAGAGCGAAATCTGCCGTAAGTTCTTGTTTTCTGTCAGCGTCAATAAGAAAGATCCAGCCTATTTGAAATCCTGTCACATGCAAAAGCCTTTTCAGGACATCTGACAGCATGGTCTTCGTATCTGTTCCTTCGTTTAACAGCTCTGCAATTTCTTTAAGGATGCCGATTTCTTCATATTGCGTTTCCTCAGTCATTCCCGCATCTCCTTCACCGTCCTGTTATCTAATGTCATTATAGCTCATTTTTCAATAGTGGATTAAAAACTGGTGCCCGCTTTGTGAGGAGGTGACAGCTGTAAAAATTCGATCACTTCATGATTGGGACCTTCATAAAAGACAGTTTCCCAGCCAGTATCAAGTTTATAAGGTCCTTCTGCAATCTTGTCTGAACCTAAGGTTTTGATAACTTGCTGAAGGTCGGAAACTTCAAAACATAGATGAGTAGAGTGTGTGCTTTGTGGAGGATATACCAATTCAAGCCGGAAATGACCTGATGCTAAGAATGCGATATCTTCCCCCAGAAAAGAATGCCTGCTTTCCATCTCTAATCCCAATAAGTCTGTGTAAAATTTTATGGAGTCTTCAAGATTGGTCACTTCCAGGCCGAAATGATGAAGGCGCATAAACTACCTCCTATTATATGATTAGATTCATATCACCGAACTCATGCCATAAATAGCCTTCGTGGATCGCTTGATGATAGGCATGAAGCAAGTGATTTTCTGATACAAAGGCCGTCAGCATATCAAGATGGCTAGCCTTTGGCTCGTGCAGCCCAGTAATGATTCCATCTACTATTTTAAGAGAAGACTGTTGATTAATATATAACTTTGTAGCACCTGAGAGTTCTCCATTTCTCGCTGCACTTTCGAGGGCACGGACGACAGTCGTTCCAACTGCGATTACTCTTTTGCCAGAAGAATGAGCCTTAAGGATTTTTTCCATAGTTTGTTCGGATATATGATACTCCTCATGATTTTCTTTGGGATCAACATGATCCTCCAGCAAATAGCTAAGCCCTGTGTGCAATTGAATGAAATCAATTTGAATCCCTTCCTTCTTCATTTCAAATAGAAGCTCCCAGCTGAACGCTCTGCCGGCAGAGGGCATTTCCACAGAACCAGGGTGGGTGGCAAAGACATTTTGATAATAATTCAAGTCCCATGGTTGTTCGATATATTCATACCGGATCGGAGCACCAAGAACATAGATTAGATTTAATAATTCACTCCCGCTTTTATTGAATTTTACGGTCTTTAACGGGGGTGTCTCTGTCTCAGCGATTACCTTAGCAGTCAGTTTTCCGGAGAAATGCAGAGAATCACCCACTCTGACAGAGTCTGCGATGATGAGAGCCTCCCAGGTGTCATCAAAAACCCGTCTGGCTAAACGGATTTCCACTCTTGGGGAAAGTTGAAATCCTCGTCTTAACCACTCCCCTTGTAAAGAAGCAGGGATGGTGCGGCTGTTATTTAAAATGATTAAATCTCCAGGCTGAAGAAAATGGGGGAGATTGAAAAAACGGTCATGTTTCATTTCGCCAGTTTTCCGGTTCAGCGTCATTAACCTCACTTGATCCCTTCTTATGCCTCTTTTTTCAGGAGGAAGGTTCGCATTTAGGTATTCGGGCAGAAAAAAATCCAGTACTCCAGTTTCCATTACAATTCCTCCTCTGATTGAGCTTCAAAGCGCTGGCCATTTATGCCTCTAGACTGATCTGAGGCTAAATGAAGGAAAATATTCACCACATCCTCTGGTTTTGCTAAAGGATAATCGCAATCAGGAACAGCCAATTGATGCATTTCAGTGTCCATCTCACCAGGGTCTACCATATTTACACGGACATTGGTATGGCTTAACTCATCTGCCCATGTTTGAGTAAGGCCTTCTACAGCGAATTTTGAAATTCCATATGCGCCCCAGCCTGCATAGCCAACATGACCGGCCTCGGACGTCACATTGATAATAGAACCTTCATTACGCTCAAGCATGACAGGGATGACTCTCCGGCTGACTAGAAATGCGGAGACTACATTCACTCTTAACACCTCTGCAAAATCATCTTCAGGGTAGTCTAGAAGAAGAGGTATTGGACTTGGACCTACGATGGATGCATTATTAATCAGCACATCTATTTGTCCATATACTTCCTGGGTTAAAGCTACGAAACGTTCCACATCCCCTGGCAGTGATACATCCGCTCGTATCGCCAATACTTCAGCACCTAAACCCTCGGCTTCGCGTTTGACCTTCTCCAGGATTTTCTCGGACCTCGAGCAGATGGCAAGTCTTGCTCCTTCCTTCGCAAAAGCCATTGTTAATGCTTTTCCTAAACCTTTAGAGGCACCTGTTATCATGATTACTTTTTTATTCATTTTCTATCATCTCTCCTTATTGGCTTGTTGTTTTAAGCATAATGGGAATGACCAAAATTTCCCTCAGGAGAAAGCTTGAAGTTTTCCTACAACTTTTGGATGAGAAAAGGGGGCATGGAATAGGGGGAGGATCATCTGAATTTTTTGGGGTAGTCATGGGGCCTTTTATCAAGAGGAGAAACCTTGTGACAGCATAAAGTAAAAAGACGGAGGAAATGGTGCATACCTCCGTCTTTAGCATTAATCGTCGTATCCCTGCATGGAATCCATATGGCTGGCAATCATTGCAATGATTGTAGGTGCTTCTTCTTTTGTAAAAATGAAGTTTGTTTCGTCTTTAATCAGTTCGTCATCTTCCGTCCAAATACGGTTGACGCGGCGAAGCACACCGTCTCCTGTGTCATGCACAAGCCCGAATTGATACGTCACTTCCACATCATCTTCCATGAGGAAGGCAGTGACCTCAGGAGTTTCCCACTCTACATCAACTTCTTCGAGAATATCATCTTCATCTACAATTTCAGCCATATATAGCTCATCATCCATATCATCGATGCCCTCATCTTCGGTCGTATCGACATAAAGTGTATCGTCATCATCCTCTGCTGAATAAACGATGTCAATCCCGTCATCATCATCATTAATATAATCATGGAAACCTTCATGTACGGCATCGACAATATCGTCAATATCGGAGAGAATGACTCGTGCCGGCTGCTCAAGTTCATCATCAATTGTTTCAGTATAAAACTCCTCATTGTGCGGATCAAAATACAATGTGTAAAAATACTCTCTCTCCCCATCCTCATAATCCACAAAAAACTCGATTCTCGGATGCTTTGACCCTCTTTCAACAGCCATTTGGCCATCCTGGTCATATTTTTCACAAATGGATTCTAGATGATCCTGCAATTCTCCAACTACTCGATCAAACCATTCCATTGACATTGAAATCATTCCCTTCATCAGTAATCATTGACTAGTTTGCCCTGCCGGGAAAAAATCCCCTAAGCCAGTATTAGGAAATTGGGGGCAGGAGTGTTTAGTGCATTTCACGGATTGCATTTGAGGATATATTTTAGCCGGAGTACGTACAGTTTCGATCTGGATTTGGTGAATAGGTACAAAATCGAACTGCAATAAGCACGTGTTTGGACAGGAATATGATTGAGAGTCTTTACCTGCTATAAAACTGCTCGGCCCCTATTCCTTTATCCCCTCAAGCCAATCCTTATAGCAATCAGGACAGAGCGGTTTGTCTACCTGTTCATCAGCGATGGTAAAGATGCCATGATGGTAGTTTTCTTCTAAAGAATTTGCACAATAAAAGCACTGATCCTTCATCTTAATCCTCCTTTTTTATTTTTAGGTTTCGCAAAGAAAGGAGATTCTATATCAGTTTCCATTTAGGAAAGAATTGGCCGGAGAGAGGGGATTTCACTTTTTTGGTTTAGGCAGTTTTCGTAAAGATTATTGTTAAAATCCTAAAGCCGATTTTAACGTAATATAAAGCCATTTGCAGGTCGGTATTAAATTTGCATGCTCTTTTCTCATAAAAGAGTCAACTTTTCGAAGAAAAATTTGGTCATTCAACCCTATTTTGTAGTCAATTGCAACAAAGTTTGAGAAAAGAGCCTTGGTTTATTAAAATGTGAGTAATTAAGGGTGTCACACGGCGAATGAGAGGCGACATCCATGGTGAAGGAGATAGGCAAGAGAAAGAGCCGTCCACTGATTGTTTAAAACTAAATAAAAAACCGCCTTAGAATTAAGGCGGTTAACACTTATACTCCGAGCATTGATTCGGCTTGTTCCGGAAAATCAATAAAGGGGTTGCGGTTCCCCTGCAGCTCCTGTATTGCTACATTTCGATGTTTTTCATATATAGTAACTGGATGATCGAGATGCCAACGAAGTAAAAGCCCTAGGTCGATTTGCTCCCTGATATCTAAAACCTTCATGTACCTTATAATGAAATAGAAGACAGCCCTTGAAGCAATTCCTTTTCCATATTCGGGCTCGAACTTTTCATCCTTTGCCATTCCACAGCCTGACCGAATTCCCCGGACTTTCATTTCAGGCTCATAGCTTTGAAAATCATGATAGGGATAATTGCTTCTCATGCTGTTGCATGCCGGCTCGCAGGCAAACAAGTGATGGAGGTCGCCCCGCATTGGCTCTTCACCATCAAACCATGATTGAGGAACAACGTGTTCAGTATTAAAATGAATCTCAGTACTGGCTGTAAAGCCTCCTTGCTTGAGAGTCTCCATGAGCCGCAAATCCTCCTCGATCACCTCAACAGGATCCAGGTCCTGCCCGGAATACAGGCTCTTCAGCTGAAGGTTCTCCTGCAAGTCCACCCATGGATAAACGTATTCATGCGGTGAATACTTTAAATGAGAGGAATGTGTCCGGACCAGCAGAGAATGGAGCTCTTCTGCTGTAAAAGCAGTATCGCAATAGTACTCATTGCGAACTCGAGCATCCAGCTCTGCATCATAATACGTTTTATTCTCGATGTTACGAATGTACGCCTCACTGGCTGAAAGGATCATATTGCATCCATGACCATCGTTTTGAAGCTCTGGTCGAAGATTTCCGCCAGATGCTCCGGCACTGTCAGGTAAACGAGCCCATTGCCTTCGAGCTTTGGTGAATTTCCGAGCGGCACCGTCCGCTTGACCAGTTGCCCATACAATTCGGGCTCTGTCAGCTCCCGCTCAAAGTGGGCTTTTGCATAAGTCTTGATCAATGCCAGCGCACCGGATACGTGAGGAGCAGCCATCGAAGTTCCGCTCAAGGTCGCATACTTTCCATTCAGGTAGGTGGAAGTGATGCGCTCACCCGGAGCAACGACATCAATTTCATTATGAGAGTTAGTAAACTCGGATGACCCTCTTTCAAGGTTCACGGCTCCGACACTGATGACTTCGTTATAAGCACCAGGGTAAGCAAATTCATTGGTAGAATCATCGCCATCCCCTTCATTGCCAGCGGCACAGACTACAAGGATATTTTTCTTAACAGCGGCTTGAATCGCCTCATGCAATTCGGGAACGTCAGCTGGCCCGCCAAGTGACATCGAGATAATATCCGCTTCCTGCTCAATGGCATAATGAATTCCATTAATAATCCATTCATATTTGCCAGAACCGGCCTTGTTCAACACTTTTACAATCAACAGACCAGCCTCAGGTGCAACGCCGATGACCCCTGCCTCATTTTCCTGTGCGGCAATCGTCCCTGCCACATGTGTACCATGGCCATTATAGTCAGTATAAAGATCAGGATTGCCGCGGTCATCATCTGTAAAATTCCTTCCGCCAATGATTCGGTCCTTTAAATCAGGGTGTGTTGTTTCACAGCCAGTATCCAATACAGCAACCTTCATTCCCTTTCCTTTTGTTTCATTCCAAACCCTGGGTGCCTGTATTAGCTCAACACCTTTTGGCACCTCTTTGATTTCCTCCGCTTCTTCAATTACGGTATAAGGAATAACGCGAACACCTTGCTCCATTTCTTTCCCTCCTAGAGATTAAATTGAAGCGAGTTCTAGTTGTTTTAATAAGTCTAACAATTCTGACTATTAATAAAAAGGACCGATAGTAGGGTATTGGCTAGAAATAAATAACCATAATTGGGTATTTCAACCTAACGGGAATGCCGAGATCTTATTCAGTAAACGTCTGAGAAAACTGGAAAAGGAATCGTCCGTCGATATTGCATTACACCCTTTAACAGGTTGAACACTACTTCCTAAGGGGTGAGAATACTTTGAACGTCGTAACGACATTTGTAGATAAAAGAAAACAAAAACAAGTGAAATATGAGCGAGCGATGCTCCGTGAATTATCCATCAACATCCTGCAGGGCAGGGTGAAACAATATTTTGGCTCATCAAGGCTGACCTCGAACCTGATCATGAATTCAGGAATCGAAGAAGCTTGTTATGATGTAGCGATAGAAGCCTATTTACTTGGCGCCAAATTCAGCCGATTTGGATATTTCGGTGAACCAATAGAGGCAGTCAAACCTCGCTGTGAAAAAGAAGAGCGTCATTTGATTGACACCTTATATAATTTTTTCCTTTTCTGGGGGAAGGGTGAAGAAGGAGTCGGTTCAGAGGAGCTATATTATTTGTGCGAACAGTATGTCGACAGCTGGTGGCGAGAAGGATTCATGAAGGGTGAAAAGAAATATAAGCTCAGATTGCACTAACAGCAATAGTTCTAAATCGTCGACCTGTCCCATATAGTTAAACTATCAGGGACTAGCTGGGAAGGATGGTTTAGAACATGCTGAAAAAACTCAAAATCGTAATATTTGCAGCCGGCCTCGCCGTGCTCTTCCTTATATTGCAGTATGATTTTACCGAAAATGATTCCTGGGAATCGTGGAACCTGCCACTGTCAGGAAAAATTATTTATTTGGACCCCGGGCATGGAGGGGTTGATCCTGGAGCAGGAGAAGAAGAACCCTTTGAAAAAGATATCGCGCTTAATGTTTCCCTGAAATTGCGGGATTACCTCCAGCAGCAGGGGGCACTCGTCATAATGACGCGCGAGACAGATGTCGACCTCGCGGATAAAGGACTCAAAGGCTACAGTAAGCGAAAGGTCCAGGATTTAAAAAGGCGACTGGATTTGATTAATGAATCAGAAGCCGACTTTTTTGCAACGATCCATTTGAATGCGATCCCATCATCAAAATGGAAAGGGGCGCAAACATTCTACTCCACCAATTACAAAGAAAACAAACGGGCAGCCAAACTAATCCAGGACGAATTACGCCGGAATCTTGAAAACACAGATCGAGATGCAAAGGCAGCGAATAGTATCTATCTGCTGAAGCATACCAATAAACCGGGTGTATTGGTCGAGATCGGATTTTTATCCAACCCGCAGGAAGCGGCAAACCTGAGAGATGAAGCATATCAGGAAAAAGTAGCTGCCTCCATTTACGACGGCATGCTCCGATATTTTACAGATGAACAGAAATTTTGGGAAAAATAAAGAAGGGTCATGGATCCTTCTTTTCTTTATGGTTTTTTTGCATTTTATATGATGTAAGAGGCCATCAAAAGTTACCCGATTGGTAATAATATCTTTCAGAAATGTGTGATAGGTTTAACACTTAGGAATTTTATCAATATGTTATACTGTCCTTGGAGATAAATTTTTACAGAGGAAGGTGTCATTATGTTAACTGAAGCTAAGGTGCGAGAAAGTTTAAAAGACCTTAAGGAACCATTTTTACATAAAACACTCGAAGAGATAAATGCAATCGAAGAAATCAAGATTAAAGAAGAGAAGAACCATGTAAGCGTTAAAATAGCTATTGCGAAAACAGGTACAGCTGAACAGCTGCAGCTGCAGACGGAGATTGTCAATATTTTAAAAAGCGCTGGAGCGGCATCTGTAGGCCTGCGCTTCTCTGAACTTCCTGCAGAAGTCCTTTCGAAGTTCCAAACAGCCGCTCCTGAAGAAGAGGAAGGGCTGCTTTCTCCTAATAGCCAAACAACGTTCATTGCGATTGCGAGCGGTAAAGGCGGAGTCGGGAAATCCACGGTATCCGTGAACCTTGCTGTCTCACTAGCGCGTTTAGGCAAAAAAGTCGGACTTGTGGATGCGGACATCTATGGTTTCAGTGTTCCTGATATGATGGGCATCACGAAACGGCCGGTTGTAAGAGGTGAACGAATCATTCCTGTTGAAAGACACGGAGTTAAGGTCATCTCTATGGGATTCTTTGTGGAAGATAATGCACCAATCATCTGGCGAGGACCAATGCTAGGTAAAATGCTGAACAGCTTCTTTAATGAAGTCGAATGGGGAGAGCTGGATTACCTTCTATTGGACTTGCCTCCAGGTACAGGGGACGTAGCTCTAGACGTGCACACCATGCTGCCATCATGTAAAGAAATCATCGTTACTACACCACACCCGACAGCGGCATTTGTCGCGGCACGTGCAGGTGCGATGGCACTTCGTACAGAACATGAAATCCTTGGGGTCATTGAAAACATGTCTTATTTTGAAAGCAAGCTGACTGAGGAAAAAGAATATGTCTTTGGACAAGGCGGCGGCGAAAAATTGGCGGACGAGCTAAATACACAGCTGTTAGGCAAACTGCCATTAGGGCAGCCAACATGGAATGAAGAAGACTTTGCACCATCCATTTATCAGGAAGACGATAAGATTGGTGCAATTTATACGAATATTGCCCAGCAAGTTGTTCAAATGCTGGAAAAATAAGAAAAGCGCAAGCGCCTTGGTCAGCTTTGACAAGCGTTGGAGGGCCGACCGGTGAAGTCGTTCTTTGGCTTCATCGGGCGGACCGAAACGTCTCGAGCTGCTCAAAGCTAACGCTTCTCGCAAGATACTCGAGGAAGCATTCTCGTGGATGAAAACTGGCTAGGCGCTGGAGCTAGACACTAATCTAAGTTGAAAAATTATATACTTTCCAGTAAACAGAGAGCCTCTCCTGGATCAGGAGAGGCTCATTCACATTATTAAGGAATTTCCAGCTCGGGGCTGATTAAATGACATGCGCTAATACAATCATTACTGACCTCCAGAACCTCCGCCTGATTCTCCGCCGCCACCGCCTCCGGAACCTCCGCCGCCTTCTTCGGAGCCACCTTCAGACTTTTGAGTAGGCATTTCCTCAGCAGCTTTGACAATCAATGCTTGAAGCTTCGCTTTGAATAACGGGCTTTCAAAAGTTTCGGTCATGACCTTTTGCAAATGCTCACGGTATTCTTTGCTTTTCAGCAAAGTGGTCAGTTCCTTTTCAAGCTCGGGGTCTTTCATTACCTCAATCATCATGCCCTTATATTCTGGATCCTTCATAAGATCCTTTAACAGCTTTTCATTTTCCTTCTTCATGCTTTTTGCAACGCTCTCAGCGAATTTTGGATCTTCAAAGGATTTTTTCCAAAACTCCATGCCTTTTTCGGATGTCATTGTTTTTTCGACTGTATCAATTACGACCGGCTGGTCCATTATTAGCTTTTCCTTCATGCCATCGTCACCCATGACTTCCTGAATTGCTTTTTTGCCATCGTCAGTCTTCAGGATATCGACAACCATCTTCTTTGTTTCCTCATAATCGACTTGCCCCCCTGCTGACTCGGCTGGAGCAGCGCAGCCGGCAGCTAATAGTAAAAAGGAAGCAGGGAGTATAACCTTCATGATTTTCTTCATCTTCCATTCCCCTTTCACATAGACAGCCCTAATTTTAGGATGAGTAAAATGACAAATTGTTATACACGAATAACGACACCTAGATTTTTCAAATCCGCATTGGTACAATCAAATAGTGAAGTTTAATTTGGTTTTGGGGGAAAAAATCGTGACAAGCCGTAATTGGGTACATTTATTTCTCACCACCCTGGTTGTTGGAGCGGTGACAACTGCTGTGGTTGGTTTTATTGTCCGCTGGAGTGAATTCCAGCAGCTGTTAAGTGATTTCAACATTCTTGAATTCCTTTCAATTTTAGTATGGCTAATGGGCGTTGGTCTTATATTTAGCATTCTTAGCCAAATGGGTTTCTTTGCATATTTGACAGTACATCGCTTTGGCCTTGGAATTTTTAAATCCCTATGGAATCCAGTACAGGTCCTGTTGATTGCCTTTGTATTGTTTGACCTTGTATATCTGCGTTTTGCCACATTTGCGGAAAGCGGCGAGAGTGTCATTCCATATTTAGGACTTGCGGTGATCGTACTGATCGCGGGACTGGTTGTGTCGTTTATGAAGGTTAAGCAGACAAATAAAGAGGCTTTCATCCCAGCACTGTTTTTTATGGTTGTCGTAACAGTGATTGAATGGGTGCCGGTCCTCCGAGTGAACGAGCATAGCTGGCTATATCTCATGCTTTTCCCATTATTAGTATGTAATGCCTATCAGCTATTGGTTCTGCATAAGCTTAACCAACGATCACTCCAGGAACGGAAAGTCCTTGAAGAAAAGGCTAAGACAAAGACAAAAACAAATAAAAAAGCACAAAAAAAGCCGTCCAACGCATAGTTGGACGGTTATTTTATTTCTGCTGATTTAGAGTCACCATTGGCGATCAATTCTGAAACCGTGACCATCTTCAAATTTTTCGACCTGATGTCTTTTAAGACCAGAGGCAGTGCTTCCGCTGTTTGTTTAGCTGAATCAGATGCGTGCATTAACAGGATATCACCCTTTTTTGCTGTAGAAGCATTCGCGGCAATTACCTCAGTACCAGGATTCGTCCAATCCTTTGTGTCAAGACTCCAGTGGACCACAGTATAACCGAGGCGCTCGGCAATTTTCAGTGTCCGTTGGTCAAAGTGGCCGGTAGGGGCCCGCAGCAGCGCAATGTTCTTAACATTAAGCTTTTTAAATGCCTCTTGGGCTTTTAGGATATCACGCCTGATTTTATCATCCTCAAGATCGGTATAATCTTTATACTCATAGCCCAGCATGCCAATTTCATAACCTTCTTTCACCATCCGGTTCACCAAGTCTGGATGCCTTTCTGCCCAGGATCCCGATAAAAAGAAGGTGACGGCTCCTGCTTTTTCTTTCTTCAGGACGTCAAGGATCGGGGCCGCTTTTTCATCGCCCCAGCCAATATTAAAGGTCAAAGCTAAATCCTTTTCTCCTTTGTAGATGGCCTTAGGACCATCCTTTGCTGAAAAAGCAGGAATTTGCACCATGTTTTCCATGTAAAAAAACCAAGCTGTAAAAAAGGCTGCAATTACAATGACAAAAGCTGTTTTAATCGACTTCGCATTCATTACGTAAAAGAAATTCATTTTTTCACCACCTCGTCCAATGCACTCCTTGTCTAATTTTTATTCTTCAGTTCAAAAAGATATGATAATAAAAAATCAGATTATAAAAATATGCGAAAAAGACAACACTACAACCACTATGTAAAAAATGAACAGGAGTGTATGTATGCTTGGTGTTCTGATTAATGAGAAGGAACTGAAGGAGCTAGAGTATTTAATAAAAAGGGAGATGGATGAAATCCTATTCGATCTGAAAGATGATCGTATTGATCATGTAGTGAAGAGATCCATGAAAGAAAGATATCAAATTTTGTTTTCTCTTTTTAAAAGAGTAGCATCACCAAAAGAGTGTCTTAAGTATATGCCAGCAAAGAAAAGTATGTATAAAGGTCAATAAACAAGCGAGAAAACTTTTTTCGTAATATTTGTTGACGGAAATAAATTATCCTGTTATATTAATAAACGTCGCTGCTGAGCTACTCGGTAACACGGTGATTCGGCGGTAAAAATAATAAAAAATGTGGTTGACACTTAAACGGTCACATGTTATATTATAAAAGTCGCTTATGAGCGGCGAGGCAACGAAATTGTTCTTTGAAAACTAAACAAACAAGCGTCAACAAACAATAAATGATCATGTTTCTTCTATAAGAACATGAGCCAACGTTTTAACTTATGAGCTAACTCATAACTCTTTTTTGGAGAGTTTGATCCTGGCTCAGGACGAACG
>NZ_JAGGQQ010000022.1 GCF_018613195.1 Bacillus sp. ISL-45 | reverse complement strand
GATGACCTTATAATACGAACGCGGCAGGTTTGTTAAAGATGTTCATCTAAATTGTACGTCTGAATATTGTCTACAATGATTAAATCAGCAACACTTCCCTGAAACTTAAAATCACAATCACGCTCTTTTACTAGAAAGATTGCGAAATAATCTACCTAAAGTAACCGTTGCATTGATCCAGGAAGGATTCACCCCTTTTTTGTTGAATTCCTTATTGAACGGGGCAGTATCGAAGGACTTTTTTTATGAATTGTGAGATTTATACTTGCAGATGAGAAAGTAGGAGTAACCTTGATATTTACTAATGCCTTTAATGACTTAGATACTTACCTTAAGAAACACCTACACACTATCACATGCCACAATCTATTTAGGATAAAGCAGGATTTCTATGAAATGGTTAGTTTCCTCACTGGCAGTACTTCGAATTTTACAGGTATAACTGAACTACTTATCTTTCGTTACCTTTACCACGCTCTTGGAATGACCGCCCCGATCTTTAATAAGTCCGTCTCAGACGGAAACCATCAACTATCAATCGGGAAGCGATTTATGGGGAAGAACGGGAGATATCAAGATCCTGATATTGTGATAGAAAGCAATGGAGTTATTACTCACTTATTATCTATTAAAAATGCCCTAGCAACAAACTCTCCAAAGGGTTTTGAAAAAGAGAGTGAAGTGGTTAAACACTTAATGAGTAAGAATGGACCGAATCAGGTGTGTAACAATGGTATAGTGGATTTTCATCGCATTGACAACATACGTCACAAGCAACATAAAGATTTCAAGTCCGTTACCGTTGTCTTTTCAAAGGTTCAAGATCGCCACCAACGTGCTATAAATATCATTCATGATACTTATGATTGGCACCACTTCATTGTCCTGGAGAACAACAACAACCCGTTCATGGAAGAACTCAAGAGAAGCTTTCTGTTTATTGTTAAAGACGGATAGTACAGTCGAAGTAAATGTGATGGAGGTTATGGTTATGAAATCTGAAGAGTGTCCCAAATGCGGGCGGAAGGACAAGTTGAAAAAAAACTTTCGGATTGAATTTGAAGACGTAGCCTACAGCTATTCTATTTCAAGAATCGATCCTGAATGCAATCGCTGTCTGACTATTGGAGTTTGGTCTTTTTTTCTTGCAAGCCGATGGAATGAACGGCACCGTTGGCAGGAATACGCTAGGAAATATGGCATTGATCCTAAAATACTTGAATTCAAACCTACCTATCCTAAATTAATCTCTGTCCACGACAGGATAACCGCCAAGCACAACTCGGGAGTAATAGAATCTGAAAGGTTTAAAATTGGCTTTAAAATGAACGGAGAAAGGTGGACAGGGATTGTTTACGTGTATAAAGGCTGGATGCAGGATATAAAACTCCTTGAAATGTCCAATGGCATTGTAACTTATAAGAGGGAGGCACATAATCAAACAGATGAGAAACTAATAAAAATCGTAGAAAGACAGCTTCTTCCAAAGCTTGTCAAAAGGTTGGACTCATACGTACAAGGTACAGATTGGAGATTCAGAAGGTAATATTTGCTGCAAGGTCACAATCGTGGAAATCCTTACATCATTTATTCTTTGAATACCTAGCTTAGTCAAAGAAAAACATAACAGATGATATTAGAATGGGAGAGTTAAATGAATTTAGTTTATAAGGATTACTTTGATACAACTAGGACAGATTATGAATGGTACGATTCTAGGTTACATAAGCCTGCTGAGGGGAGACATTATTACAAAAATAAACCGTATATTTTTGAAGTTGTAGAAATGACTCCTGACGAGTATTTTGAAAAATGCCATAAGCTAATGAACTGGAATGAAAACACCTATGCACTTGACCTAACCCGAATGAACATGATTGAAGATGCTATACAAAGTAAAAGTAAACTTCCACTGCCTTATCTTGATTATATCTCAAAAGAGCAGGAAGGAAGACACCGAGCAGAGGTATCAAAGAAGTACTTTGATATGATACCTGTACTTGTAATCAAAGAAGATGTGACTGTTCCTCAAGGATTGATTGAAGCGGTAAATAAACTTAGTATTAAAAAGAAATGTAGTAAGCTTTTTAAAAGAGGAAAAAACAAGGGATAATTAAACTTATGGAAGTTCTTTGAGTCCTATTAAATGAATGTACTCAGGGGGGACTCCCTCCTCCATAAGACACTTTCAAAAAGTACCTTAATAAGAGCAAACCGAAAGGCCGTTCAGTTATGTGCGGTTTTTTTGCTCAGCATACAGTTCTGAATCTTTCGAAACAATAAAGCATATTTCAAACCCTTTTGAAACTTTCAGAAGAATGGATTGCATGATGTAAAAAACGCGGAAAGGGTGACTAAGGCTACATCATTCGCTTTATTACTACAATCAGCCATTCCAAACAAGTAGAGTATTGTTTCTTAAAATAAATACTAATAGTAGAAGATAACGGGGACCATTTATATTTTTTTTGTTCGTCTCCTTTTATCGCAGCTTTTTTATTCCTGCTAGCGATGTAAGTTAATTCCTAAAAGGTCTGAGTATAAATATTCTATTATCCAAAAAACTAGCATAAAAAAAGAAGCGGGAACCCGCTTCTGTCTCCATTCCTACGTTTACAGCCAATTTTATCCCCTTTTAAAAACCTAAATAATTAAGTATGAGGGGATTCTTGACTTGTGAGGGTTTGGTATTCGTTTTCAATCTTTGTTATTAATTCTGTAAACCTCTCAGATAAACTAGGTATCCATTCTATCTTAAGTCTAGCTATAATGCTTGAAAGATTTCCTTTAGATTTTATTTCTTTTAAATGTGGATTTTGTTCTAGGATGTATTTAAAGAAGTAATCCAAAGAGTTTGATATTGTTTTACCCTTGATAGTATATCTGAATAGGTATAAAGGTTCTGTTATATCTGTAATGTAACGTGGGTCATAATTATTATCCTGTAATAATCGGCAAACTAACTGGATATTTAACCCAACCTTTTGTAATTCATTATTAACAAAGGTTGGAATTCTATCTAGTACATTTTCGGTGTTCAAATTGGTCATTTGCATAATACTCATTGGATTAAATCTAATTATTTCTAGGACTTTTTTGAGTTGCTCCTCTGTCAGAATATCTTTTCTGTAATTAACTTCACGTAGGAAGCATAATAAAATAAAGGGTTTACATGATTCTTCTATTCCGTGTAATAAAAGAACCAATTCATTATAATAATTAACATCAGGATAATCACATACATTTTTTAGGATGATTCTAAACAAAGAGTCATCAAATAGATAATTTTCCAGCTCAAAATAATCATAGTATTTTATGCGAGGATCATCGTTCTTTTCATCTAAATAAAAATCATAATCCCTATCTAACAAACAAATAACATTTCTGTTTTCAGACCTGAGCTTTTGATAGTATTTTAAGGCATTTTTCTTTCCCGCGACTCCGTCTGTTTGATCTTCATTCGCCTTTATTAATCTAAAAATTCTTGTTACTTCTTTACCTTTATATAAATAGTAATTTCTTATAACTTCTATATCATCTGGTCCCTCCAGTAATAGAAGTTTATCTTCTGATAATTCTCTTTTTGTGAATCTTGTCTCGGTTAATACAGCCTTTACATTTTCCTTTAGAGAGCTCCCTCTTCTAATACCCATCAATATCACCTAGCTGCCAAATGAAATTCTCATAATCACTATTAGCAATATAGGGAGAATGAGTTGCTAATAAAATATTCTTATCACTAGGTAAATCCAGTAATTTATCAATTAGGTTTAACTGCCAGGAGATATGCAAAGACAGTTCTGGTTCATCTATTATAATCAGTGGTTTATAAATTGTTCTCTTTAATGACAGAGCAACATAGGAGAGAATTGTTATTAACTGCTTCTCTCCTGTTGAAAGACTTTCTAAGGGTTTTGATAACTTTAAATTATAATTTTCTAAGTTAAGAGTAATCCTATTCTTAAAGAAACTATTAAAACTTTTCTTAAGGTACTCGTAAGGTTCAAGCTCCCTGTTTACATTTTTCATATGCTCATCGTATAAATTTATTAGCCGCATTACCAAGTTATTGCTTTCACCAACAGAAAGCAGACTGCTTAGCAGTACATCTTTAAGAGCATCACTCATATTTTCTTCTTCCATAGTGTGAGTCTCATTCTTAGGCTTGATTGTTAGATTAAAAGAAGCACCGCCTTTTGAAAATTCCACAACTTGTTTTTGTTTTGAAAAATACTCTTTAATCTCTGTTTCATTTATATTTTCGATTCCTAATTGCCTCGACAAATCGATTAGTTGATCGGGAGCCTTATCATATAGTTTAATAGGGTTCTTCATCTTGTACTTGTTCGAATTATTTTTATAGGTGTTAACAATCATTTCTTCTACAAATGTTTTAAGAACTCTGTCTAAACCCTCAGAATTTAACTTTCTACATTTCTCTGAATAACTTTGATATAGGTAAGCGATGTCGTTATCATTAACCCCAACTATTCTTCTATCCCTTGGAAAGGAGTTGATAGTTCTATTGATTTCATAGAGCTCTTCTTCATTTAGAACCGGATAATTTTGCTCTAATAGTTCAATAATATCGCTATCAATTCTTCTATAAGTAGGGAAGTAGATAATATTCTCTCTTAGGAGTTGAATAAAATTCAATTCATTATAATCTTTTATTAATTCAAATAAATTATGTCTAATATTTTTTTGAAATGGTGAAGTAAGGTTGGAAAACCAATTTTCTGATTTTTTTTCCTCCTTTTTAGGATGAATAAGATGATATGTATAGTCATACTGAATATAAGGTAGGTTTAACTTGGTCAGCCCAATGACATAGCGTTTAGTTTTAAGAAAATAAGTTACTTCTAATGTTTCCTCCTTCTTGCTAACCTCAATTCTATGAACAATATTAATCTTCTTGTTTGAAATTTCCTCTACATCAAGTTTCAAAATAACCTTTGAAAATCTTGCCTTAATTACCGTTTCAAAGTCACCATTTAAAATATTAAAAATTAAATTTAATAGTGTTGTCTTGCCTGCTCCGTTGTCTCCCGTAAGGATTGTCAAACCTTCCGATAAATCTAAGTAAACTGGATTGTCTTTCTCGTAAAAATCTTCTACTTCTACCGTTTTAAGCATAATTTAACCCCCTTTTCACATAGAAAAGTATACCAAAAATAATTACAGTTATGGTAATTATTTGATTTTATAGAGTGATTTGTTTCAAAGAGAGTTACGTTTTTTTTCTCAATTAATATATTTTATAAAAGATATTAGGGCATAACGATGTACCCATGACACGGCGTTATTTACAAATGGCTAACGTAAATGTTAATGATATGCGTGAGCGGTTTAGCCCGTGAAATAACATAAAGTTTTAAGCGTAATAGCCTGCCAATTACGGTAGGCTTTTACTTTTATGCTCTTATATTTACTTCCTTAACTACTATTGGATAAAATAGACATTAGAGATTGGGAGGGATAATATTGCAGAGTTTTTCTCAAAGGATGGGGATAACCCAAGTAAGAACGATACTACAAACGGAATCTATGGATCATGCTTTAAGGGTTGGAATATGGAACGTTATATATGTACACTACATTCAATGCCTAAAGGGAGGTTCGAGTGAAGGATACATGAATAGCAGTTCGGATGCATTTAAAACAGCCGTTAGGGTGTGGACAAATCACTTGAAAAGACCAATAAACCAAATGCCAGCAAAGGTTAGATCTCTAGCGGAAGAATTAGAAGAATATGTCTTTGAGAGTGAGTGGTATCAAGTATATGATTTAATAGAATTTTTGGCTAAAGATTTTCGTCAAATAAACCTTCCTGATAAATTTAATACCATTTTAACAAGTGAAATGTCTGGGTACAGGTTTGTGGGCAATGAACTTGTAAAAATAACTGGGGATGAAGAAATAGAAGAGATAGAACAGGCAACCGTTAATACTTCAGCTACCCATTACGCCGCAACTCATATTAAAGAGGCTTTAAGGTTGTTAGCGGATAAACAGAACCCTGATTTCCGAAATTCCATTAAGGAATCTATTTCCGCCGTTGAAGCAATTTGTACGGCAATTACAAAAGTCAGTGGAAACGAGGCCTCAACGTTAGGAGCAGCGTTAAAGGTTATCGAAAAGGAAAGCCATATCGAATTGCACCCTGCGTTAAAGCAAGCCTTCGATAAGCTGTACGGCTATACGAGCGATGACGGTATCCGCCATTTCTTAAAGAGCGATAAACAAGTAGATTTCGAGGATGCTAAATTTATGTTAGTTGCCTGCTCTGCGTTTGTTAACTACTTAACGGAAAAGAGCATTAAGGCAGGGTTAACGTTATAGCGATTTCGGGGGGGAGGATATTAAGCCTGTAAAAGTACCGCTTACTACCCGTATTATCGGTAAAATAAGGTTGTAATGTAACGAATAAGCATTACTGGCATAGCGGCTATAACGTAGTGATCGTAACGGATGTAACAGCTTAAGCTACGGTAAAATATACGGGTAATGGTTAGGCAGTAATAGCAAGGCGTATGTGGTAAGAGGCCTCCGCTTGCCTAGCCCGTAAAATTTGCCTAAAAAATTTTAAAATACGAGGAATCACAGTTTACCAACCTATAAAACTAGCAAATTTATAGTACTTGATACAATATTTTACAGATAGAGCTGACTGAAAGGGTGCGTACAATGGCAGGGTATATCGGTGTTACATCAAGGAAATGGTTTACGTTTTTATCATCTTATAACGGCATAAATGAGGTTAATTTTTGGCGTAAAAATACCAATAGTTTTAACGTTTTAAAACAAGGTGAACCATTCTTTTTCCTTGTTAAAAATGAAAAAGGCGTAAGAGGGGAAAGAGCGGTATTGGGTACGGCTACATACGAAAGGTTTGTGAGATTATCCGTTAACGAGGCATGGGATAGATACCATAATGGTAACGGCGATGAAGTTAGGGAAGAGTTTATAAACCGTATGAACGATATGTTTGAAACGGATGCACATACGGGTGAAATTGGTGGCATTATTTTATCCGACTTTAAAGCGTTCGATAATCCCGTATATTTAAGCGAAATTGGGGTTGCTTTTAAAAATAGTGTTGTATCGGGCAAAGGTATTACGGATACAGAATCTAACGCCATTATGGAATACGGCTTTATAAAACAACGTGAAACGGTTAAAAGGTTAGCAGAAGCCGAAAGTATTGGCTTTACGGAGGATGACGAAGGTTTTCCTGAAGGTAACCGGGTATTAAAGCAACATTTAATAAGGGAACGCAACCCCGAAGTTATTAATCTAGCAAAGGGACGCTTTCTACAAATGCACGGTAAATACTTTTGCGAGGTATGCGGATTTGATTTTGTGGAGCATTACGGCGAAATAGGTGAAGGTTATATAGAAGGACACCATACAAAGCCTGTATCGGAAATGGGCGAAACCGGACTTACAATGGTTGAAGATATAGCAATTATATGCTCCAACTGTCACCGTATGCTACACCGTAAAAGACCGTGGCTTTCGATTAGCGAACTTAAACAAATATTGAACACCGTTAAAAGTAGGTGAGCGTATGATTGATGAGTTTAAACATAAAGAACGTGAATACGAAGAGTGGTGCAATAACAATAAAAAAGGTTATGTATTTAATAGGGCGGGAGGTCCAACTGGTAACGTACTGCACACGGTTGGCTGTCGCCATTTAAACGTACCCTCTCGCAAAGGGACGTACACTAATTACCCTAAATACTGTTCCATAAATCTTAACGATTTATTAGCAGAAGTAGATGAAATTAGTAAACCGAACGGTTGGAGGAAATGTACCGCTTGTTTTAATTAAGAATTAGGAGTAGGTTTTTTAATGGCAAAATTAGACCAAAGACGAATTAATTTTGTTAAAAGTTTAACCATTAAAGTAAGAGCGCAAGTATTATATCTTTTTTTAAAGGAAGGTATAAGTAACCGTAAAATAGAGGGGCTAATAGATGCGCTTGCAGAAGAGGACGGTTGGCAGGCCTGGTCTGTAATTCATTTTTACGGATTTGACAGCAATAGCAAAGCTAAATACCCGAGGTTAACGTTAAAAAAGATAGAGGAAAACATATTAAATGTTAACGTTGAAGATTTGGAAGAGTTCCATTTAGCTAATTATGACGGCAATGAAGTTGCCCGTAAAATTACCTTTTCTGAAAATGACGGCAAAGACGTATTTCGTACAATAAAAGCACGGCAAGGACAATACAAGCTGCGTAAGGCATTACTACAATATTACCGTTCAAAGTGTGCCTTGTGCAGTATTAACGATCCTAAATTGTTGGTTACAAGCCATATTAAAACGTGGTCTACAGCTTCTGCTGAAGAAAGAATAGATACAACAAACGCAATATTGCTTTGTAAGTTACATGATGGTCTTTTTGAAAACGGCAATATTAGCCTTTCTGATGACTATAACGTTCTGTACTCTCTCGATTATGATTTTGAAGGGCAAAGGATATCTACAAACCTTTCTTTTTCAATGCCGACAGAGGATTATCCTGAAAGCGTATATTTACAGGAACATAGGCTTAAACATGGTTACGAATAAAGGTACAAAAAAACGGGCTTGCTTAATGCTTGCCCGTGCTATTATTTAAAAAAGAATTTTAAAATTTAAATCTTTTTCAGAGTCGCTGTTAGGATTAAGCGGTGTTGTGCCCATTCCAAAGCTTGACCAAAATATTTCCCCATCTTGTCTTCGTGTAATTTTGTAGTCCTCGAAATTATTGCCTTTATCAACTACATACGCTTTTTCTCCGACCTTCAATTCCTTTTGTATTGAAACTTTCTCAGCATATCTTGATTTAGATGTCTGAGACGAATATGCAATTTAGGACAGAGCCGCTTACCTAGCAACTAAGGCACTCGAAATCCATTAAGTTTACCTACAATCAGCAGTCCCACACTAAGTCTGTGGGAACATCTATCTCTCACAAGAATACTAAAGCTCGGACAGGTTGGAGTTCCAACCTACAAATTCAGAAGTTCCAACTCAAACATTATATAGGTGCTAATTGGTGCCATGCTTGGTGCCCGAATTTTTAAAATAAGAAATCACAAGGGAATATCGGAGAGTAAGAAACCTTGATTTAAAAGTACCTCTGGGTACATGAAGGTACTAGAAAGACAGATGCTAGCAAACTTCAAAACCGCTTGTGACCTGCGTGCCAGGTTAGCTGGGTTCGATTCCCAGGCGGTCCCGCCAATTCAATTAAATCAAAGTTTTTATGGACATTAAGTTCAGTTCGTAAAGATTAATTTGTATATAGTGAATTTTTGTTACCGGGTGCCCTCTAGGGGCCATTTATAATTCTCAAAGCTATAACGGATTTTTATGGCAGTTGTATACAGTCTGAATGCTTCTCATAAAAGAGAAGCATTTTTTAGTTTCTTTTATTGTTACGAATTAGAATAAATACGATCCACATCTTTTAAATTGATATCTAGTTGCATCTTTTGGTGATCGCGGAGTTTACGGAATACATCTACCGTAAAGTTAATTTGTTCATCACTATGAGCAGCGGTTGGGATGATTCGGAACATCAACATTCCTTTTGGAATCACAGGGTACATGACAGCCTGCAAAAACACTCCGTTTTCTCTTAAAAATTTTATCCAAGGAAGACCGATAGAAAGATCGCCTCCAGGAACATAAACTGAGAGAATCGGTGATTCCGTATCCGCCACAAAATATCCAAGATTTTTAAGTCCTTCTGTCAGTTTCATCGATACTTCAAACAATCTATTACGGTTCTCGTCTCCTGCTTTGACGATTTCTAATGTTTTTCGAAGACTTTTTACATAAATCATCGGAAGACTTTTGGCGAAAATTTGCGTTCTCGCATTGTAACGAATCCAGTCGATAACTTCTTGACTAGCTGCTGCAAACCCGCCTATTGCTGTAAAAGCCTTCGCAAAAGTGGCTAAATAAATATCGACTTTATCCTGAACACCAAAATGTTCAGCAGCCCCTTTTCCCGTTTTTCCTATAACACCAAAGCCGTGTGCATCATCAACGAACAATCTTGCCCCGTATTGTTCTTTGAGTTTGCAAATTTGATCGAGTTTCGCAAGATCCCCAGTCATACTGAATACACCTTCTGTTAAGATCAAAATACCGCCTTTGCGTGTTTTATTGACTGTTTTTATTAGTTTTTCCAAACTATTCATGTCATTATGTCGAAATACTCGGATGTTTCTAGGATTCGATACTGCAAGTTTTGCCGCATCAACAATAGAAGCATGACATAATTTGTCCATGATGATTACATCATCTTTTCCAACAAGGGAACTAATAGTGCCAATAATACCTAAATAGCCGAAATTAAAGAGAATAGATGCTTCTTTATCCGCAAAAGCAGCAAGTTCTTTTTCTAACGCTTCATGCTCTCGCGTATTGCCACTAACCATTCGGCAACCCATTGGACCGCTAACTCCCCATTCGGCAGCTGTTTCAATGGAAACATTTCGGATATCTGGATGATTGGCAAGACCTAAATAGTCATTGGTTGCCCACATCACTTTTTCTTTCCCATCATATTGAATTGTCGGACCTGGTATTGAATCGATTACTGGAGAAATAAAATAATCATCTCCAGAAGTCCTAAAATCACCGAAATATCCTTGATTGGTTTTGCATTTATCAAAGATATCTCTGTATGCAGTGCTATTCATGATAAAGTTTCCCCCTTAAAAGTATGTAGCCGATCTTATTTGATTATTATAACAAAGGTGGGAATTTTAGGATATATTTTAACGTGCCTGTGCTTCTCTTAAGAATAACGGCAGAAATTATATTTCGAATAACGAAATTTTTTTCTGAAATTAAAAGGAGATTATCTCATTTTGTCGAAATAGGTACTTTATACGATATTTTTACTACATAAGGGGGATTCTTCCATGCAGTTTAACGATTATCCATATGCAAGACCAAATATTGAAGAGGTGGAGGGGAACTTTAACCAATTACTCGAGAGGTTCCAATCTGCTGAGTCCTTTGAGGTTCAGGACGGAGTAATGAAAGAAATCAATGAGTTACGCTCAGAGTTTGAAAGCATGAGGCAGATTGTTCAAATCCGTCAGACGATTGATACAACGGATGAGTTTTATAAGAAAGAAAAGGATTTTTTCAATGAAGTAGGACCGGCATACAAGGGTCTGATCACAAAATATTACGAGGCACTTACAGGTTCTAAATTCCGCTCTCAGTTAGAAGAAAAGTGGGGTAAACAATTATTCTTATTAGCTGACAGTCAATTAAAGACGTTCTCTCCTGATGTGTTGAAAGACATGCAGGAAGAAAACAAGCTCGTTAGTGAGTATGTTGATTTACTTGCTTCAGCTAAAATCCCGTTTGATGGGGAAGTAAAAAATCTTGCTCAGTTAGTTCCTTATCACCAATCACCTGATCGTACCATTAGGAAGGAATCAAATGAAGCGAAGTACAACTTTTTCGTTGAGCATGCCGATCAATTAGATGATTTATACGACAAGCTTGTAAAAGTACGTACTCGTATTGCTAAGAAGCTAGGATTCTCTTCTTTTACAGAGTTAGCCTATGCTCGACTTTCTCGTACTGATTATGATGCTGAAATGGTAGCAAAGTTTCGTGACCAGGTGAAAGAGTACATCGTCCCTTTAGCTACGAAACTGAAACAAAGACAGCAGGAACGAATTGGTGTCGATACATTTAAATACTACGATGACAGCTTCAGCTTTAAGACAGGAAATCCTGATCCAAAAGGAGATGCGGAGTGGATTGTCCATCAGGCGAAGAAAATGTACGAGGAAATGTCTCCTGAAACGAATGAGTTTTACACTTATATGGTAGAAAACAATCTTATGGACCTATTAAGTAAAGCAGGTAAGGCTGGCGGTGGATACTGCACCTATATTAGCAAACATAAGTCACCATACATTTTCGCAAACTTTAATGGAACAAAAGGCGATGTTCGTGTATTAAAGCATGAAGTAGGACATGCGTTCCAAGTATTTGAAAGTCGTGTTTTTGAAGTGCCTGAGTACGGGTTCCCTACACTGGAGGCGTGTGAAATCCACTCGATGAGTATGGAATTCTTTGCATGGCCATGGATGGATCTTTTCTTCGAGGAAGATACGGATAAGTACAAGTTCTCTCATTTAAGTGAAGCGGTTCTATTTATTCCTTATGGTGTAGCAGTCGATGAATTCCAGCATTTTGTGTATGCCAACCCCGAGGCAACCCCAGCTGAGCGCAAGCAAGCATGGAGAGAAGTCGAGAAGAAGTACCTGCCACATCGCGATTATGAAGGAAATGACTTCTTGGAAAACGGTGGTTTCTGGCAGCAGCAGGGACATATTTACAAGGTTCCTTTCTACTACATTGATTACACACTAGCTCAAATTTGTGCGCTGCAATTTTGGAAACGTACGCAAGAAAATACAGAGGATGCTTGGACAGATTATCTGCACCTTTGTAAGCAAGGTGGAAGCCAGTCATTCACAGAGCTAGTCAAAGAAGCGAACTTAATTTCTCCATTCGAAGATGGTTGTGTGAAATCTGTTATTGATGAGATTGATGCTTATTTGAATACAGTTGATGATAAGGCTCTTTAATGCTGAAGCCAGCCAAACTTCAAACCACCTTGTGACATGCGTGCCAGATCAGGTGGGTTTGATTCCCACGCATTCCCGCCATTCATAAATAGTAAAACCGCACACTTGGTGCGGTTTTTTGCTTGTCAGGCTACGTTATTCCTCTAAAAACTTCTTCAATGCTTCTCTATTAGAATCTAAATCCACCTCTAAAACCTCACCAATCCCTTCATAACTTTCATTCTCAAAGCTGCCATCTGCAGGAAGGCGAAGGGTTTGTATGTCCCCGGTTTCATTGGTGAGTATGTCTTTTCCGATGGTCAGGATTGTGGGTGTTTCGATATTGGTATCGACGTATGTACTTAACAGGTCTAACAGTTCGGGGAGCTTGGCTACACTGTTTAGGGATACGGCTTCTTCTTTTAATTTGGATACGACTTCCTGCTGTCTTTGGACTCGTCCGAAGTCACTAAGTCGGTCCTGGCGGAAGCGGACGTAGCCCAGCAGTTCTTCGCCATTCAGTTGTTGGGTTCCTTCCTCCAATGTCATTCCGATTCCTTCGGACATTTCGTATGGGATTTCTACTTCAATTCCATTGGGAACGAGGAGGTCGACTGCTTTAACAAAGCCCTTAAAGTCGACTATCGCATAATGGTGGATGTCCAGGCCTAAATTCATTTTGATCGTTTCCCTGAGTAATTCGGGACCTCCAAAGGAATAGGCAGCATTCAATTTTTGCTGTCCGTGTTCTGGGATATTCACATACATATCGCGCATAAGGGAGATCAGTTTTACCTTATGCGTTTGTGGGTTGTAATGGGCGACCATGATTGAATCGGTTCGCGCACCTTCTTCTCCGCGTGAGTCGCTGCCCAATAACAGAACATTCACTTCCTCTGTCGTGTTTTCCTCTCCTTGAAAGGAATCTGCTTCTGCCTTTTGAAATGGTTGATTGATTGCTTTAAACGTTCCTTCTATGTACTGAAATACGGTAAAAAGACCAACCATGAAAATTCCTAGGAGCAGCAGGGCGCTGAAAACTCTTCCCCATCTTACTCTTTTGTCTCTCTTTTTTTTCATTTTTACACCACCCGGGCTGAACTTTCCTTTTTACCAGAAGTGGTCATTATCCCATAACTTCATTTCAGGTTTTTGTAGATGAGGTTACAGTTGTTTGAAATTCTCTTTACAATGCTAAAAAATAGTATAGAAAAACCGCACAGCGAGTTATTCTGTACGGTTAAAGGAATGTTACATCTCTATACAAAATCGGGCTGTTTCGATAAGCTGGTGCCAATCCTTTTTCTTTGATTTGTTCCTTTTCCACTGTTTTATAAGGCAGAGTGACATGAAGCTCTTTTTTAAAGGGGGAAATCGACAGGGACACGGTTTTCTGGTCTGACCATTTTGCATGGATAATTTGGTCATTAGCAAATGTGAATTTCTGCGGAAAGCCATTTTGGTAAAAATAGTGTTCTTTTTCTTTTGGCGTTCCAGGGTCATTCAGGCAAATATACAATGACAGGTTATCGCAGAATTTTAACAGATTTAAATGGAAGGAGAGGATCTTGTCATTAGAAATCCCTAATTCCTTCAGCAACTTCTGCTGTCTTTGTTTTTCCGCGACCCAAAAATCCTTCCCGATCGTGCTTGTTGCCTCCTTCAAAAATGAAGCGTAATGGAGACTGCACAGAAGGCCGGCATATGGGTCCATCTGTACAACTTCATCGATTCCTTTTTTGTAAAAGGCAAGCTTCGGACTGCCCGGGTAATTCATAAAGGAGTAGGGCTGCTTGGTATGTTCGTTCCATAATGGTTCTTTATCGAGCTCGATCCAGCAGCGATCATGTTCCCGCACGGCGAGGACTACCGAGTCTTTCTTGTCTATTCCGAAAAAATAATCATCTCTCCACCATTGTGCAGCATCGCGAGATACAAGGGCATGGTCATGCTGGGCCACCATGACGAATTCATGATCCCGTTCATGGATTATCATTTCATATCACCCCTTTATACCTAGCATATTTTAATAGGTGGTTATATGCTAGAATTTAGTATTTCTAGTCATTGATAAAAAATGTTATAATTTCTTGGTTAGGAAGTAGGTGTTGAGTATGCAAAATACTGCTATTAGTCGTTTTCGTATGATGGGTTTGCTTGAGGGTGGATCATTGCTGCTGCTTGTGTTCATTGCGATGCCGCTTAAGTATTGGGCTGGTTTTCCTGAGGCTGTTCGGTTCGCAGGTTCTTTGCACGGTTTCTTGTTTGTTCTATATGTGCTTACAATTGCTTATACGACCTTCAAGGTCAGATGGTCCATTTTATGGGTTGTGAGTGCGTTTGCAGTTGCGTTCATTCCTTTTGGCAATATCGTTTTGGATCGCTTTTTACAGCGGACTTTTTCAGTAAAGGAAGCCTCATAAATGAATGTAATCCAGAAGTTTTTTTCAAAAAAAAAGAAGGTGAAGGTTGAATTCTGCCAGCGTAATCTGGAGCAGTTTTTACCGGAAGAGAACTTTGCCGACTATAATGAATTCATGAGCCGCAAAAATGTAGAGCATAAGGAATTTGAATGCCAGAGCAGGTGCAAGGAATGCAGAGTGTCTCCGTATGCTATGGTCAATGGTGATTTTGTAACCGCAGAGGATTCGGACGAACTGCTTAAGAAAATGGCTGAATATATAGATTAAAAAGCATCGAAAAAGTCGATGCTTTTTTATATTACTGACCGTCAGTGGGTCCATTTCCGCCTGGGAAAATGAAAGACTTGTCATGCAAGGCTTGATCTTGTTCAATTCGGTGATTTTCAGAATCGAGCTTCGGATCACCGGTTCCTTTCTTTTTATCCATATAAATAGCCAGGGGAACCAAAACAATTAACGGGGACAGCAAAGCTAACCACAGCATATTTATTCCTCCTTCCGTCTATAACCAATCAATGTACAGATTCAAGATAAAAATGACAATGACTACAAGAGCAATAATATTGATCCATAAAGAGGAGCGATTTTTTTCTGCTTTTTTACTGATTTTCTCCTGATACTTCTTTTGGATTCTCCTTGTTTGAAAATTGGATTTCATTAAGAATCACCCCATATGTTCATCTTAACATAAATATCCATTTAGAATGATGGAGTTTTAAAAATCCCTCTTAAAACATATTTGTTTTATAGAAGGAGTTGGTGTAAATGAATTTCGAAATGCAGAAAGCCAACCTGCTGGCGGAGAATATCAAGGGTTTTGCGGAGTTTGTCCAGAAATGTTCTGACAACAAATCAGGGTTGATTCTGAATCATGATAAGCTGTACCAGGTGAAGCTCTGGGTGGAGGAGTATAAATTTAACCAGCTCGCTGAGGAGCTCGCGAGAATCAACATGTTTGAGTGGGATGAAAAATATACATTATTGCTGGTGGAGCGGTTTTGGAAAGGGCTGGTGATCATAGATGATTATGTTGAATATCATCATTCAGACTTATTTATCCTGACAGCTAGAATCCATATCCTTAAAAATTTGAGAACACTTTTTACTGTATAAACGGAGGCCTTATTCGAAATAATGATATTTTAATTTTGTAACAAAGGTTACGAATACCTCTTATTACGTAATAATAATTACAGTTTTTACCCGTGTTGGTATGAAGTTTAAAATTCACCCAGTGATTAACTAGTGTGGTATGATTGTAAACCTGTTAGCCTAATATAGGGCCTGTTCAGTCTAATACAAAACAGGAGGTCTACAATGAAAAAAATTCTTATGCTAGTTTCAATCCTTACATTAGTAATTGGTTCATATACAGTTTATGCAGAATCAACAAAAACGACCAAGCCGGCTGAGACTTTGACAGCCAAAAAGGTAGATGTTGATACGAAGGAATCTTCGGTTACAGACAAACGCTTCATCAAGGAAGAAGAAGTGAGACTGCTTGCCCGCCTGGTCCATGCGGAGGCAAAAGGCGAGCCATATGAAGGAAAGGTTGCTGTTGCAGAAGTCGTACTGAACCGAGTGGAACATGAACAATTTCCTGATACTGTAAAAGAAGTCATTTATCAAAGAAACGCATTCCAGCCGGTCCAAAATGGTGCGATCAATAAACCTGCAGGTGAAGAAGCAATTAAAGCAGTAGAAGATGCCCTTGTAAATGAGAATAATATAAAATCTCTTTACTTCTATAATCCTGAGACAGCAACAAGCCAATGGATTTTCACTAGAAATGTCGTCAAAAAAATTGGAAAGCATGCATTTGCTATCTAAAAGCGCGTACAGCATATAAAGCTGCGCGCTTTTTTGCTTAGGCTCTTTTCTCAAACTTTGTTGCTACTGACCTCATAACATGACCTATTTACCTTCGGAAAGATGGATCTTTTGTGAGAAAAGAGCATGCAAGCTTGATACCGACCTGCAAAATGGCGTTTTATTACGTTAAAATCGGCTTTAAGATTTTAACAACAATCCTTACGAAAACAAGCTTTTTGCATTTTTAATTGGCAAAAGCACACTCCAGCACATTCGCCCCACTATTATCATTTTTATTCCGATCGAAATTATTATAAAATAAAGCTTACCAATTAGTGGAACGAGGGTGGTCTGGTGAAAAGGTATTCGCTTAGTTTAACACTGGTTTTTTCAGTGCTTTCATTATTATTAATGCTGTTCGGTCTTGGATGGACGATTCAGAATCAATTTTTCAGCAATGGAGCGTCGGGAGTCACCGAAGAGAAAAAGCCAGTAGAAGATGATACGGAAAAGGACGGCAAGGTGGTTGTGGCCCTTGGGGATTCACTGACTCGGGGAACCGGGGATGATACAGGCAAAGGCTATATTGGCTATCTGGTTGATGAGCTTGAGGAAAAATCAAAGGAAAAGATCACAATACATAATTTCGGGGTTAAAGGATACCGTTCCAATCAGCTATTGGATCAGCTGAAGCAAGGAGAAATCCAGAGGAAGATTCAAAGTGCAGACTACATCCTCATAACGATTGGCGGCAATGATTTGTTCCAGAGCGGGCAAACGTTTTTGCAAATGGATGAGCAGCAAATAGCACAGGCCAAGAAAAGTTATTTGAAAAACCTTGATTCGATTTTAAAAGAGTTGAGGACAATTAATGACTCGGCTGTCATTTTTCATATTGGACTATATAATCCGTTCATCGATTTGAATGATTCCGAGCAGACAACGAAGATCGTCCGAGATTGGAACTACGATACAAATCAGCTGCTTGACAAGAATGAGAAAGCCGTTTATGTGCCTACTTTCGACTTGTTCCAGCTGAGTGTGAACGATTACTTGTACACAGATAAATTCCACCCGAATGCTGAGGGCTACAGGTTGATTGCAGAACGGGTCGCGTCTTTGATTACATGGTAAGGGGGGAGAACAATGAGTGAAATCACGCTGTCTGTAAAAGGGCTGAGAAAGACGATCGGCAAAAAAGAGATCATCAAAGGAATCGATTTTGATTTAAGACGAGGCGAGGTCTTTGGGTTTCTTGGTCCGAACGGTGCTGGTAAAACGACAACAATCCGTATGCTTGTGGGATTGATCAAGCCAAGTTCCGGGACAATTGAAATTGGCGGCTGCAATGTCAGAAAGGATTTTACGAAGGCAATGTCACAAATGGGTTGTATCGTCGAAAACCCCGAACTCTACTCCTATTTGACAGGCTGGGAGAATCTTGAGCATTTTGCGAGGATGCTTCCTGAAGTGGACTGGACGCATATGAATTATGTCGTGGAGCTCGTGCGATTGGAAGAACGTATCCATGATCCAGTTAGGACATATTCCCTTGGAATGCGGCAGCGTCTTGGGATTGCCCAGGCTTTGCTGGGAAAGCCAAAGGTTTTGATCCTGGACGAGCCGACGAATGGATTGGATCCTATGGGAATTAGGGAGATGAGGAACTTCATTCGATATTTGGCCGAAGAAGAAGGATTGACGGTGCTGGTATCGAGCCATTTATTAAGTGAAATCCAGCTGATGTGTGACCGGGTCGCGATCATTTCGAAAGGCTCAGTTATCAAAGTGGACTATGTTGAAAATCTTTTGGCATTGCAGGAGAAAGTCATCTGGCAAGCGGAACCGCGTGATACTGCGAAAGAGATTCTGAATGGAGTGACAACGGTTGCGGATGGGACAGATGGAGCTTTGGTTACTCCTTATTTAGAAAATGAAAGTGCTAAATGGAACCGGATGCTGGTGGAAAAGGGTGTCCAGGTGAATGAAATGAACAGGAAATTGCCTGCACTTGAAGACCTTTTCCTTGAACTGACTGGAGGTGAGTCGATTGATTAACCTCGTCAGGAATGAAATGCTGAAGATTGTTCGCAAAAAAAGAATCCTGATTGTCGCTGGAATCATAGCGGTGCTGGTCGCACTTTTTACCTATTCTCAATACAGGGAAATTGAAAGAAGGCTCGAGCGCTTTGGGGATGTTGATTGGCGGACGACTCTGCAGCAGCAAATCATCGATACTCAAAATCGGATCACGAGCAGTGGAATCTCAGATGAGTGGAAAAGCGAACTCCAGCTCCGTATCCAGCAGCAGCAATACTATCTTGATAACAATGTGAATCCGATGGAGCCAGGCGCGCCTAGCTTTGCACGTGTTTTCGCGGAGCACTCGATCAACTTGTTCCTGCCATTGATGATTATGGTGGTGGCAGCTGATATTGTTTCCTCCGAACGGAGCGCAGGAACGGTAAAGCTTTTGCTGACAAGGCCGGTGAAGCGCTGGAAGATTCTGATGAGCAAATATATCACTTTGATTCTATCCGTATCAATCATTGTCGTGTTGTTTGGGGTGCTGTCCTATTTGATATCCGGCCTCATTTTTGGGTACCAAGGCTGGGCTGCTCCTGTTATAACCGGGTTCAGTGTCGAAGGAAATGAATTGAATACGAATACGATTCAGATGATTCCCCAGTGGCAATACTTGTTAATGGAGTTCAGCCTTGTGTGGTTTGTGGCCCTGATTGTTGGAACAATCACTTTCATGCTGTCAGTTTTGATCCGGAACACACCTGCAGGGATGGGCGTCATGCTCGCTGCGCTGATTTCCGGAGCAATCCTCAGCAATATGGTCTCATCCTGGGAGTCAGCAAAATATTTGTTTATGATCAATTTGAATCTGACAGGCTATCTTTCTGGCCAGGCGCCGCCAATTGAAGGGATGACCCTTGGTTTTTCTCTTGTCGTGTTGGCGCTGTGGGGATTGGCTGCTTTGATTGTTTCATTTACCGTGTTTATCAGGCAGGATATCTATTGAATTGTGAGAACCCTGGCCAATATTGGTCAGGGTTTTAATGATTCTATTGGTTTGAGGGGTGTGAATGGACTGTTAGAGAGATGTATGAGCGGCTATAGGGGTTATATTAACGGTTGCAGCAATTATTTTGACGGTTAGAGAGAATATATTAACGGTTGTCGCAGTTTTATCAACGGTTAGAGGGAATTTATCAACGGTTGACATGTTTTATAGCAGTACCAATAAAAAGGTTGAAACTTTTAATACTTAAAAAACGTATTTAAAACCGAGGTGAAGGTCATGTTCAAAATCACGCCACGGTGTTCGGAATGCGAGAAGGAAATTCAAGCAAATGAAGAGATTTACGTAAAAATGAGGTACCCGGAAAAGAAGGGTATGACGGAGATCAAAGCTTTTATCCAGTATCAGGGTAAGATCATTTGCGAAGAGTGCAACAATAAATAGGAGGAACCTGAAATGTTTGTAGAAAAACGGTCTGAAAAAAGAAGGCAAAAGAAGCAGGATGGCAGCTATAATTTTTGGGACTTTGTTTTTGATGTGCTGTTTTGGATTCCGGAATTGATCATTCTTCCGTTCCGGCTGGTTTTCTATTTGTTCAGGTTTCTTGCAAGGTTTATATTTGATGGCATATAAAAATCCTGCGATCCCGGAATCGCAGGATTTTTCATATTTATAGCTTCCTCACCCTAAAGTTATTATGCAGGACTGGCCAGTTTTGAGGAAATGATGGCCCTAATGTCCAGAAGCTGACACCGCGCAATCCATAATTTTTCACTGTATCGTACTTGGCCTGAACGCTTCTTGCGTCTTCGAACCAGACTTCGTGCTGCTGGCCGTCTGCGTCGGTATAGCGGAAGAATGGTGATTGGTAAGTATCATTGAATTGAATATTGACGCCCTGTTGTGCCGCAAGATCCACTGCTCCTTTGGGGCTGACCGTTCGCGCATAGGTTCCCTGCACCCAGGGAATGCGCCAGTCTCTTCCGTATAAAGGCACGCCCATCAGGATTTTATCAGGGGGGATGGCTGTTACGGCATAGTCGAGAACTTTCCTTACTTCATTGATCGGTGCGATGGCCCATGGCCTGCCGCCGGACCAGCCCCATTCATATGTCATGATCACGACAAAATCAACTATTTCTCCGTGTGCTTCGTAATCATGCGCTTCATACAGCAAACCTTGCTGACCTGCACTTTGCTTAGGAGCCAGTGCAGTCGAAACGGTATACCCTTCCGGATGCAAACGCGCAACGGCTTTTCGTAAAAAGTTATTATAGTTTTCGCGGTCCTCCGGATAGACGTATTCGAAATCGATATTCAAGCCGGTATAGCCTTTTTCTTTCATTTTAGCGACGATATTGCTCAACAATGTGTCCTGGACAGCTGGATTTCGCAGGATGGCGGCTGCCCGATCCGAACTGAAGGAGCCTTCCGCTTCATTCGTAATCGTCAATAATGGTGAGGTGTTGGTCATGTTTGCCGCTTGAAGAACATTTGTATCCTGTAGATTCAGGAGTGATCCATCTTCACCCATCTTATAGGAAAAAGGAGCAAGGTAAGTGAAAAGGTGCCCACGTGACAAAACATTTCTTCTGCCTGTCTCATTCATTCTCGTTATATAGGAATTTACTTCAATTAATGGTTTTGGAGGCGCAGGTATTCTTAAAACACTTCCTGGATAAATGAGTGAAGGATTCGATATACTGTTAGTTTCTGTGATTTGGTTAATACTTACACCGTATCGCTGGGCAATTGCCCATAAGGTTTCACCAGAACGCACGGTGTGACTCAAGAATGGCATCTGAAGCATCTGGCCGACAAAAATCAGCGAAGGATCTGCGATATTGTTATAGCTAGCCAGTTCCTGTACAGTTACTCCGTACCGTGAGGCTATTCCCCATAAGTTGTCACCCTGCTGTACGATATACTCCCGGTTAGTTTCCGGAATCACAAGGGACTGTCCAACCACTAATATATTGGGATTATCCATCTCATTCACTAAAATAATCTGGTTCATGGCAGTTAGGTAGCCTTGTGAAATGGCCCATAAAGTGTCACCAGGTCTTACAACATGTATTTTCATATTAAATCATCCTCCAAGTTATGGTGCCTCTTATCATGATATGCCAGCCAAAGATGTCCTATCTGTAAAACGGCTTATTTCAGAATATTTAGAATAAGTGTATATATTTTAAAAAATACCGATATAATAGAGAGAAAAACTATAAAGATAAAAGGGGAAAATGGTATGGTTACGTACGGAGCTTTTTTACTTTTAGTAGAAGAGGCGGAAAAGTTGAACTGCAAGGTGATTTACGACTCTAAGAAAAAAATCAATTTTAATCCAAACATGTCCATAACGATTCCATTATCGACTACACTGGAAAATGTATATGCCTTTGCACACGAGATTGGCCACTGTATTGATTTTGTAAATGACGATCTTGACTATGAAAAATGGCTGAATGATTGGTCTTATAGAATTACTGCTGAAATGAGCGCATGGGTACACGCCTATAAAATCCTGAAGAAACTGAATGTTCCTTTAGACGGGTGGAAGGACCACGTTGATTCCAAGCTTTCTACTTATTTTAAATATCATGAAGTGATTGCATAGACTGGCCTAGGCCAGTTTTTTTATTTAAAAATTAATTTTCTCTAGTTTACGAACGTTTGTTCGGGATATAATAGCTTTAAGTACTCCCGAAAGGATGGTCAGCATGAGAATACGAGACAGAGGAAAAATCAAATTCATGCCTGCACACTTTATGCCTGAGCACCGGGCATTACTGCGCGAACTGGCACGTGACGAACTGCGGCAAGCCAGGCCGCTGCTGGACGAATACGAAATTCAGGAGTTTGAAAATCGGGTTTGTTACGCCATGGAATATACATACCCAGTTAAAATTACGAAGTGGGAAGATGGATTTACATATGAAGAAAAAGGCCATGTCCATTTTCTTGATCCAATACGGAAAGAGATCCGGATGGTCGGTGAAGATGGAAGTGTGATAAGTATTAAATTTAAGGACATAGTTGGTGTAAAGGTTAAAGAGTAAGTTATCCCAAACAAATGTCCCGTTTTAATTAGCCCAATGCCCAGGTTATTATATTTGTGTGTATATAGGCTCGGGTTAAATGCGAGTTTTATTCTTTTAAAAGGGTAAAATGAAAGATGTATTTAATTTCAGCAGAGGTGTGGGCAATGAATGAAAAACAAATGGTTGGCGAGAAAGCTGTAGAATACATAAAAGATGGAATGGTCGTTGGACTTGGAACTGGATCAACCGCTTATTATACAATCAAAAAATTGGGTGAGTTAGTGAGAAACGGTCTAAAGATTAAAGGAATCCCAACATCGGAGCAAACTGCTGCACTAGCTGTGGAGCATGGTATCCAGCTTGTGGATTTTAAGGATGTGGAAGGGATCGATGTCGCAATTGATGGAGCGGATGAATTTGACGCTGATTTGAACTTGATTAAAGGCGGCGGAGGGGCACTGCTAAGGGAGAAAATCATCGCTAATGCTGCTTCTGCCTTTATTGTTATCGCAGATTCATCCAAAGGAGCAAATAAATTGGGAACTTTCCCACTGCCGGTTGAAATCGTAAAGTTCGGCGCAGAAATGACCTCGAAGAAAATCGCTGAGATTGGCTGTAAACCGAAATTAAGACTAAAAGGGAACCAGCCAATCATTACTGACAATGGGAACTATATTCTCGACTGCGATTTTAAACAGATAGAATCACCTGAGGAATTAGAAAGGAAGCTGAATATGATTCCGGGCGTGGTTGAGAACGGTTTGTTTGTAAATTTGGCTAAAAAGCTGATTACGATTGAAAATAATGAACTGGTTGAAAAAACAAGGTGAATTTTGAACGGTGCTTCTAAGTTGAAGTACCGTTTTCTCTTTTCGGGAAAGGGGAATGGGATCAGGTTATAGAAATACAATGTAGACGATTAATTTTGAATCATTTTAATGCTTTTGCCAGTGAAAAAAACGTAAAGAAGCTGGAGAAGATACTGGGGGAATGAAAATGGAAAACAAAGCATTAGTCATCATTGATGTTCAAAACACGATGTTTTTGGAAGGAGAAGAAGTTTTCAATGGGAATGAACTGCTGCAAGGTATCAAGGCGCTGATCAAACAGGCACGTTTGGCAAAAATACCTGTCGTATATATCCAACATAATGAAACAACCGGATATCCATTGGAAAACGGTACATATGGCTGGGAAATCCATTCAGAAATTAGCCCGGAAGAGGGAGAAATAGTTGTTCAAAAAACTACCCCGGACTCCTTTTTAAAAACAACCCTGGACCAGAAGTTAAGAAAAAAGGGAATCGAACACCTCTTTCTCGTTGGCATACAAACGGAGATTTGCGTTGATACGACATGCAGAAGTGCATTCAGCAAGGGATATGAAGTTACTTTAGTTTCCGATTTACATAGCACTTGGACAAGCTCCGAACTAACAGCACAGCAAATCATCAACCATCATAATAAAGCATTGCGCTGGTTTGCAGATGTGAAGTCTAGCGATGAGATTCGATTAAGCCCGAAAGCCTGAGAATGAACACTGAAACCTTCTGAACCTTAAACAGAAGTTTAGAGGGGAAATCCTCTAAGTTTTTTCGAGGCTTCATCTTAAAGGGAAATTCACTTATTAAGCAGAATATACTTTCTGTAAAAGGGGGCCATTATGGAAAAAACAAATCTTCATCCACTCATGTTCATCGTCCTAGTTGTTGTCACTACATTTCTCATGGGCTCTTCTTTTACCGTCGGAAAGATTGGTTTAAATTATGTCTCGCCCTTGCTATTGGTTGGATTAAGATTCACGATTGCCGGGTTGCTGATGGCGGTACTTGTAAGAAAAAGGAGTAAGCCGGACAAGCTCGCTGACTGGGGAAGGATTTTCACGATTGGTATGATGCAGACGGCAGGGGTCATGGGCTGTATTTTTCTTAGCTTGCGAACAATCACTGCTGGAGAGTCCTCAATCTTAACCTTTACCAATCCCTTGATGGTTGTGGTAATGGGAACGGTATTCCTGGGAATCCGTTACAGGCTTCTTCAGTGGATTGGGGCTGTTGTCGGTTTTTTCGGTGTATTCATTACGCTCGGATTCCATTTGCAGCTGACAACCGGAACGCTTCTGGGACTTGGAGCAGCGGTGTCATGGTCGATCGGGACCATTTTGATCAAACAATGGGGCAGCCGCTTCAATGTCTGGGTGTTGACCGCTTATCAAATGCTATTTGGCGGAAGCATCCTATTATTGTTGGGTGTGACTCTAGAAGTTCCGCGTCTGACGATCAATATGGTGTCAGTTACGGTCATATTTTGGCTGGCGATAATGGCATCTATCGTTCAGTTTGCGATTTGGTTTTACCTTTTAAATGAAGGTGACCCAGGGAAAACAAGCGCGTTCCTTTTCCTCGCGCCTTTTTTTGGCGTACTAACCGGCTGGGTTCTGCTCGATGAAGTCGTGGAGTGGTATGTGTATGCAGGCGGAGCGCTGATTTTCATAGGGATTTTTCTGGTGAACTGGACGTTTAAAAAGGGGACAGGGAATCATGAGGGTGACATAGATAAAGTGGCAAAACCATTAAATGGCTAGGCTGATTTCATAAGTTTCGTCACTTTTTCTGAATGTAAAATCGCTGCCTGGTTTTTACAAATGGCTCTTTTCTCAAACTTTGTTGCTTTTGACTACAAAATAAAATTAAATGACCCATTTTTCTTCGCAAAATTGACTCCTTTGTAAGAAAAGAGCATGCCAACTTAATACCGACCTGCAAAATGGCCTTATAATACGTTAAAATCGGCTTTAGGATTTTAACAACAATCTTTACGAACAGCCTTACAAATCCATTTCAAAATCCTTCAAAAAGATTAAGATACCTTTAATGATAAGAATATAAAAACAATAATTAATGCGTATTTATTTCATAACTAAGTGTGATGTTTTTTTCTGACCTCAGACGGAAAAGGGATGAATCCATTTAGACTTATTTGCTGGCTTTAATACCAACTTTAATACCATTAGCAGTAGTACTTAGAAAAAATAAACGGTATGAAAAAGCTGGCTAAGTTGTTTCCCAGCATATACTGAAGAAAGAATAAATTTATTTTGTAAGGCCGTATCTTTTCTCTCCCTCCAGCCGTTTAAGGGGCAGAGAGGTTCAAAGGAGTGAACAGGATGTCGATCAATAAACTCAGGAGTTTGAATAGAGCAGAGGATTCCGGAATCATGATCCACTATAAAAGTCTGCAGCAATATTGCCGTTTTCTTACCAAGAGCAGCTGGGACGGCGATGACCTTGTCCAGGAAGTAACGGTAAAGGCAATTCGCCATTATGAGCCGTCTCAAATCAGCGCGGCCTTACTGAAAAAAATAGCTTATCACCAATGGGTGGATACAATCAGGAAGCAAAGCCGCGAGATAACGGGCATACCAGAAAATCTCGCCTCATTCACTCAGGGGAGCGTAAGGGATACAGTCGAGATGGTCATGTCCAAATTGACGCCGAAGCAGGCAGTGATTTTTATCCTGAAGGAAGCATTTCGTTTTCAATCACGTGAAATTGCCGAACTGCTGGACTCAACAGAAATGGCGGTTAAAGCAGCACTTCATCGTGCAAGGAAAAGGCTTGAGAGGGAAGGCAGCCTGCGTGAAGTGGATCAGGAACTGAATGACGAAGAAGAAAAGCTGCTGTCAGACCTGCTTTGCGAATCTCTTCAGTCTGAGGATCCCACTGTGTTGCTTGAAAATATCCAGGAGATTCCGGCACTTGCTCCGTGTTCACCGGAAATGTCTCTGCACTCCCGTTCACCACTCTCTACTTTCAGAATGGCTGCGTAAGCAGGAAAGGGAGGACCAAAGTGAGTACAATTCCTTATGTCATAGAACAATCCAACCGTGGAGAGCGTTCATACGATATTTATTCAAGGCTTTTAAAAGACAGGATCATCATGCTTGGAGATGAAATCAATGACCAGGTGGCAAACAGCGTTATTGCTCAGCTTCTGTTTCTTGAAGCAGATAATCCTGAAAAGGATATCTCCATCTATATTAATAGTCCTGGAGGTTCAACCACAGCAGGCTTCGCTATTTTTGATACGATGGAATACATCAAGCCCGATATCAGCACAATCTGTATCGGAATGGCCGCATCGTTTGGAGCCATGCTGCTGCTTGCCGGTACAAAAGGGAAACGATTTGCATTGCCAAACAGTGAAATCATGATTCATCAGCCGCTGGGCGGTGCAAGGGGCCAGGCGACGGAGATTGAGATCTCAGCCAAAAGAATCCTTAAGCTGCGTGATCATGTGAACAAGATTATATCCGAGAGAACAGGCCAGCCAGTGGAAAAAATCGCAAAGGATACAGACAGGGATTATTTCATGAGTGCCCACGAAGCACTCGAATATGGGATTATCGACAAAATCATCACACGAGAATAGTGGAGAGCTGCCCTGGGCAGCTCTTTTTGTGTTTTAACATCGATATTCGCTAATCTAACCTATCCGGTTACCCGAAATCCCAACTGGTATTAAATTGTTGGTAACAGGTATTAAAAGGCTTTCAATCAATGTTAAAAAAAATCAAACTGACATTAAAAATCGCCACCAACTGGAATTATCCGCAATAAAAGCTTAATCAGTTGCAAGTTAAGGTGGATAGCAGCTCATATTATTTTTTTCTAGAACTGATCAAACGAAAATGCTATAATCGAATTTATATTTTAAAAATTCAGATGAATCAACCTCGACGAAAACATCATGAATGAATGAACAGTAAAGGGGAATGTCCATGAAAATCTACGGATCAGAAAAGATTAGAAAAATGACATCCAGTATTTTTCAGGAAGTGGTTGACCGTAAGCAGGCGGCCTTGATGAACGGGAAAGATGTGATCGACCTGAGTATTGGAAGCCCGGATTTTGGACCGCCTTCTTTTGTCATGGAGGAGCTTGCTAAATATTCGATGAATCCAGGGAAATATGGGTACACGCTTAAGGGAATCAGTGAATTTAACGAGGCGGTAAAATACTTTTACCATCAGCGTTATTCGGTTGAACTGGAAGCTGCAAGTGAAGTCCTGCAGCTGATGGGCTCGCAGGATGGGCTTGCGCATCTTGCTACAGCAATCATTGATCCTGGTGATTTTGTACTTGTTCCAGATCCAGGTTACCCGATCTATGAAGCGAGTGTTACCATCGCAGGCGGAACTATTTATCCTATGCCTTTGCTGGAGGAGAATCAATTCCTGCCGCAGCTTAATGAGATTCCTCTTGAAATTTTACAAAAAACAAAAATGATGATCTTGAGCTATCCTGGAAATCCTGTCACTGCTCTTGCGGACACCAGCTTTTTTGTACAGGTGATCGAATTCGCCAAAGTACATAATATCCTAGTCGTACATGACTTTGCCTATTCTGAATTGATTTACGATCATAACCCGCAAATCAGTTTCTTATCCGTTCCTGGTGCAAAGGAAGTTGGAGTAGAGTTCAATTCACTCTCAAAGACTTTCAATATGGCAGGCTGCCGTATTGGATATGTAGCAGGAAATTCACAGGTCATCGATATTCTTGCTTCCTTTAAATCACATATCGATTACGGCATCTTTTACCCAATCCAAAAAGCAGCGATTGCCGCACTTACTTCTGATTATTCTTTCCTGAAGAATCAGCTAAAGCAGTATGAAGCACGGCGGGATGCTTTGGTTTCTGGTTTTCGGGACAGCGGATGGGAAGTGGCTAATTCTCCGGCAACGATGTTTGTGTGGGCTAAAATTCCTGCCGGCTGGAAATCCCGTGATTTTGCCTTCAAGCTAATTGAGGAAGAAGGGATTGCCGTCGTTCCTGGTGATGCTTTTGGCAAACAAGGCGAAGGGTATGTCAGGATCGCTATGGTTCAGCCTCCAGAAAGACTAATAGAGGCATCTCGGAGGGTAAATAAATTTCTGTCAGGATTTCCGATAGAAATATAAAAATATTTCGATAAACGAATTGACTTTTGTTTGAATTTAGAATATTATCACTTTATTAAACTAAAATTTAATACATGATGTCTTCTTATCAAGAGAGGTGGAGGGAAAGGCCCTGCGAAACCTCGGCAACAGGTTCTGAAAGAATACTGTGCCAATTCCTGCGGACAATTTTGTCTGAAAGATGAGAAGAGAGTATTCTATGGCTCTCTTCTTAAAGAAGGGAGCTTTTTGTGTTTAGGAGGCTTAATTTTAAGTCTCTAATGTTTTTCCTATAAAACCAACTTATCGGGTTGGTTAAGTTGAGTTTAAATGAGCAGAGGAGAGATGATGATGAAGTATGGATTTTGGCTGCCGATATTTGGCGGATGGCTAAGGAATGTAGAGGATGAAAACATGCCGCCTACCTTTGATTATGCAAAGCAGGTGATTCAGTCAGCAGAAGAATGGGGCTACTCAACTACTTTGATCGCCGAATTGTATCTTAATGATATCAAAGGCCCGGAGCATGACTCCCTAGAAGCCTGGACAACAGCTGCTGCTTTGGCTTCTGTGACTGAAAAAATCGAGATCATGGCTGCTGTTAGGCCGGGTTTCCACAATCCTGCAATCACAGCAAAGATGGCGGCAAACATAGACCAAATCAGCAACGGGCGATTTACCCTCAATGTCGTTTCTGCCTGGTGGGAGGAAGAAGCGCGTCAGTACGGCGGGATCTTTACCGAACATGATGAAAGATATGAGCGGACTACGGAGTTCATTGATGTACTCAAGGGACTATGGAGTGAAGATAGCTTCTCTTATGAAGGGAAGTTTTATCAGCTGAAGGATACGAAGCTGTTCCCGAAACCAGTCCAGCGGCCAAATCCGATTCTTTATGCCGGAGGGGAAAGTCCAAAGGGAAAACAGACTATTGTTGAAAAATGCGATGCCTATGTCATGCATGGCGGAACAGTAGAAGAAATTGAACAGAAAATAACAGATATGAAAGACCGCAGAGCTGCCACGTCAAATCCAGGACTGTCAGAGTTCGGAATGGCTGCCTATGTCATTTGCCGCGATACTGAAGAAGAAGCATTTGCAGAATTGGAACGGATCACGACTGTAAAAGAATCAAGTGCCTATGCGGGCTTTAAGGACTTTACAAGCAAATCCCAGCTTGAACAGCAAATTCAGCTCCAGGATTACTCGGTATCAAACCGTGGACTGAGGCCAAATTTAGTAGGGACACCAGAACAAATCGCCGAGCGGATATTGCAGTATGAAGATGCCGGTTTAGGATTGCTATTACTGCAATTCTCTCCGCAGCTCGAAGAAATGGAACGTTTCGCAAAACAAGTAATGCCGCTTGTTGAGGCAAAAAGAAAGCAAGCGATTGTATAATCTACGTTAAACTAAGGGGAGGAAGAAATAATGAGCAAAGTATACATCATACATGAAAATAGTGAATGGACCATTCATTTAACTAAGAGGCTTGAGGAGCTGGGGATTCCTTTTGAGGAATGGCATCTGGACGAAGGCCTGCTGGATTTATCGAAGGAACCGCCAGAAGGTATTTTTTACAGCAGGATGAGCGCTTCCTCTCACACAAGAGGCCATCGCTTCGCCCCTGAATATACAGCGCAGGTTCTATCGTGGCTGGAGAACAACGGCAGGAAGGTATACAACGGATCCCGGGCGCTGGAACTGGAAGTAAGCAAGGTCAAGCAATACCTCGAGCTGGCCAAGCAGGGAGTAGAAACTCCGAGGACAATTGCGACTGTCGGGAAAAAACAGCTATTGGATGCTGCGAAGGAATTTGACGGGAAGGCATTTATCACGAAGCATAATCGAGCAGGAAAAGGTCTTGGGGTCCAGCTGTTTCAATCAATCGAAGCACTGAAGGCATATGTTGACGGACCTTCTTTTGAAGAACCGGTAGATGGTGTGACACTGATTCAGGAATATATCCAGTCCCCGGAGAGCTATATTACCAGATGCGAGTTTGTCGGCGGCCAGTTTGTTTATGCAGTGAAAGTCGATACTTCGGAAGGTTTTGAATTATGCCCGGCTGATGCATGCCAGATTGGAGACCTGTTCTGCCCGGTAGGTGAAGAGGTTGAAGAAAAGCCGAAATTCCAGGTAATTGAAGGCTTTAATGATCCCATTATTGAAAAATATAAAAGAGTACTTGAATCAAATAAAATTCATGTTGCCGGAATTGAATTCATCAGAAACGAGGCAGGGGAAATCTTCACTTACGATATCAATACAAATACGAACTACAATTCCGATGCAGAGGCAAAGGCAGGAAAATTTGGCATGCTTGAGCTGGCAAAGTTTTTAAGAGAAAAGCTGGCTGCCGAGTACGGGGCTGTGACAAGATAAGCAGGGATTCCCCTGCTTTTTTGTTTTTTCTGAGGTAAAATATGATAATCTATCTTGATTGGAAGTATCTTCAGTGTCCTGGCGGTGGGCTTTGGAGCAAACGTTTGGAACAATAAGAAAGAATGTTTGTTTAGTTTTTGAGTATTTGGGTAAATTTTGAAACTTTTCCAACGTTCTTCCGTATTAAAAGGTAAAGGGGGAGAAAAAATGAAAAAGTTATCATTTATTCCTATAATCCTAATACTATTGCTTTTCGGCTGCCAGCAAAAACAAAATGGAGCGCTCGATACTAGTAAACTCGAGAAAGTGGAACAAACCGGGAATGCCACCGAGGAACAGTTGAAAAGAATACCGATCTTATATAATGTACCATCCTTGAAAGTAGGCTTAGATGCATTGCCATTTGAAGTATACCCGCCTAAGGAACTTCCTTTTGACGCTATGCCGCTGAAAATGACGATTGAGGATTTCAAGCACGATGGGAAAGAGTTAAGAGTCGATTTTATGAGTGTTTCAAAAAACAAAGAAGATAACATCATTCTTATGATTTCTATCCATAACTTTAAAGTGGAATACGCCGAGTCGTTAGGGGATGAAGTTCAAATAACTGAAGGAGTCGCAGGGTACTATAACGGAACTCTTTCTTTTGAAAAGGATGGGGTCTATTATAATATTGGTTACAACAATCCGAATATTTCCGAAGAGCAGATTAAGAAAGACACCATTTCATTGGCCAAACAAATGTTATAAGTATGAAAAGAACGCAAAGCACCTTTGCGTTCTTTTTAGTCGCCAAAAATTTCTTTATACTGTGACTTGAGATTTTAAAATACGTTCAATCTCCTGTCTTGTATTCATCCCGGTGTTTAAAAACAGCAGCCGGAAGTAAAGCGATTTTATGAATTGATTTACATTCGTGTTCATCCGGAAGAAGTAAGGGGTATACCCAGCTGTATTTTTAATATCCATTACTTTGTTTGATAGATTCACAATCCACTCTTTTAATAGATGTTCATTCATCCCCTTTTCTAATAGGGCAATCACCGCATAGATAAGACGCTCATCTTCTTCATCGATATAAGCTGTTTCTTTTAGGATGCAACCGCCGATTGTATTAAGGCATTCGCTTGCTAAAGATAAGTCAAATAATGGGTGCTTAATAGCCTCAGCCAAAAGGTCAGCTCCGTGTGCTATAGAATGGGCCCAGCCTTTTTCCTCGACGTATCCTCGAGTATCTTCTTCTTCTTTTAAATAAAGAATGCTGCTCTCTATGGCTTTAAGGGCTAATTCTTCCGAAAGAAATCGTTCTTCACGGTCCCTGTCTAAAATAAGCGCAATCACAAGGGTAGAAAATGCTCTCGTGAATACCGAATCATCGTCTGTCAGATCAATGCCTTTATATAAGTGGTTTTTGCCAAGACAGGTTTCGATTAAGTATGTCATTTGTTGATGATTTAAATAATTATCTTTCGTTAAATAATAAAATGAAGTGTAAATCAATTTATCCCTTAGTACGGGGTCAGTAGAACCGATATGCTCAACCATTTGTTGAATAAGATGATTAAGATCCTTGCTCTTAACAGTTTCAGGTTTTTGAAAATCTAATTTTGTCAGTTCTGACTTTAATTGCTCAGCATGCATAAAACTTCTCATCCTCCCCAGTGGGCTCATAGTGATTTTAGCATATTTTACCTGTTGGAAATATACATACAATCAAAATTTCAAGAGTATTTCTTTCTAATTCAACGCAAACTACCTTTAGGTGATAAAGATGAAAAAAATACTCTATTTTGTAATTTGGGTCTTCTGCATTATTCTACTGGCGTTCGCGTATGAGGATTATCTCTATTCAAATTTTAAGGTGGATTCTGCAGTGGGAATTGTTGAAGATAAAGGGATCAGTATAGCAACCAGGAATATTTATGGGAATTTTGCAGAGGAACGGCAATACTGGATCAAATTGAACGGAGAAAAAATGGTTGTGAACAAATCTGTTTATGACGGTGCACAACAATACAAGAAAATCAAACTAATGATTACTAACCATGGTGTGGTGAGAGAATAGAAACTCTTGCTGGACAAAGTATAAGTCGAAACAAAGGGCCCTCTATCTGAGGGCCCTTTGTTTAAAATGTACAATTAAAACGAGGCGCATTACCACGTATCGCCGCGCTCTTTTTTCAGTTCTTTCATTTTCTCCACCCAGTCGTCGACTCTTTGCCTGATTTCCTTGCTTTCGGTCTCTGCTTTTTCACGATTGGTTTTGCTCATGGCGTAATGGAGTTCTTTCATGGCTTCACTGCGTTCAAAGCCCCAATCTCTTAACTCGGAATATTGTTCATCGCTGATCCAGCCTTTCTCGGACATGATGGCGGCTGCGTCGATGATCCGATGTGCTTCCTTTCTTCCAACGGTCCAAAGTTCAAGAGGGTACTTTTCTGCGACTTTGTATTCTGCGACCATATCCCATCCATCTGGCGCCATTGTAAATGCAAATGCCAGGTCGAGGGTGGAAGGGAGCCACTCGTATTGGATTGTATTTTTCAATTCCTCAGGGTTGTCAGCCTTGAAGTATTCTCCGTTTCCGGCTTCAGCAACTGCCTTCAACTGATTCTCTGTTCCACCATCTACATCGAATCCGATGATGTTCACTGTAGTTTCAGCATTCTTGGCCACCAGATCCTTGCTGGCCCCGACGGGATTGCCATCACAGGTTTCGGCTCCATCACTGACAATGTAAATCGTTGTATTGCCGTCATAGCTGCTGCTCATCTTTGCGGCCTTTTGGATGGCACCTGCAAGTGGAGTCCAGCCTTTGCTATCAAATGAATCGACCGCTCCGTGGAAAACTTCTTTTTCGTATTTGCCCATAGGATATACTTCTTCAATTCCTGAGCAGGAAGCTCCTTTATCGGCATCTGAATCGGAGCCTTTATGACCGTACACTAGCAGTGAAACCTCACTGGACTGGCCAATCGTCTTGGCGAAGCTTTTTACCGCGTCTTTTGCGATTTCCATTTTGATACGGCCATCTGTTTGTTGAAGCATACTTGAGCTTGCATCAAGAAGGATGATCGCTTTATCAGAAGCCTTCGTTTCCTCTTCTTCACTTACAGACTTTGTCGGGTCTGGCAGGAAAGGCTCTTCGAAATGCGGTTCATAAGCTTTAGCATTTTCGATAATCTGTTTATAATGTGGACTGGCTAGCAGGGAAACGAGTCCCTTTTTAATTGTCTCCAAGTCAGCTGCGCCATTGGCGAGTTCTTCGAGTTTCGCCGGCAGTTGATTTTTTAGCTCGGAGTCTAATTCAGGTGTATTGAAACCAATGTCTTCTATGTCCTTTTCATAGGTCAGGTCGCCCATCATCGAGCCGGGCTCCAGGTCCATCAGGCTTTCCTCTGTAACCTCTATACTTATATTCTTCAAATGTTCAGATTTAATCTGCATTGTTACTTCCTTTTTAACAACTTCCTTAGCCGGTTGTTCGGCTCCGACTTCTTCATCCGGTTCATCACTCCTGCACGCAGAAAGAACGAGTGACGTGAATATCAAGAAAAACAGCGAATACCGTTTCACAAAAATCCTCCTCATCAAGTTTTCGCCTATGTAAAAAACATCTTCATAGAGTTTACCATGATTAGCAATGAGATTTGAAGTAATTTCCATGATATAGAGTGATTGTGAGTAAAAAGTCCAGCAGTGACAAAGAATACGGCTGAAATCATTAGCCAGTTGAATGAACAATAAAGCGCAGGAGCCAGCTTTCTGCGCTTATTTATCGATGCCAAGGAATCTAAGCACCCTATGGTATGGGCATTTTGATAAAGAAGTATCATCATCCCGGAGGAAGTACTGCCGCCATTCAAAATTATCCTCAGCTCCGTATGTGTTCAGGTCTGGGTGAATCGCAATGCTGTCATATTTCGCAAGCCGTTCTCTCACCTGGGCCTTAATTCTCCCTGCATAACTTTGTGACTTATTAAATTCCTGCAGAACCCAGCGCGGAGTAATCGCAAGCATCATCACGTCAAAATGCCTGCTTTTCCGGTTTTTGTGTGCAGGGGTAGCACAATACATAAAATATTTCTCGCCACTGAAGCAAAATTCCCAAATAGGATCATGTGGGTCAGTAGGAATATCCTCTGGCCAATCAAATTCATCCAGTGTGCTTAGACCACTTAAATGATTCCAGAATAATTGTTCAAATTCTTCAACGGATTCATTCTTCATTGATTCAGGTGTCTCATAAAAAATAACCAAAGAAGTATAATTTCCTATCTCCTTTGAATGCTTTGTATAGCTTGTCAGTAAGCTGGCAAGTTCGTTAATCGTTGTTTCCATTCCTGGATTGCCAACAAATCCATATCGCAGCTGATTCATCGAAAATCCAATCGTTGCCGGGATGCATGGGAAGGGCTTTTCTTTATCGCTCATTTTAACGAAGAATTTTTCAAGTGCCTGCTTTTCCCACTCCTGCAGATCTCCCAGCGGTGAGGAACCATGTGTATACAAGCCAGTCATCACAGTCACCTCCCATAGCTTCTACACTATATTCAAAGCAAGGAGAATAGGATAGATGTCCCGGGGCAAATGGGCAGTCACCCAGAATTCACAAGCGTTATTCCTGGCCATAATGTTTATGCATCGGTTAAAAATATCATAGTAAAGGTCTGTTCAAGATTCTTTAATACCATTTAAAGTTCATCGGCTATTTTTTGGAATAAAAAGGGGATTGTTAGCATCGAGTTTGCGATTGTCCATGAAAAAATAATACATGAAATACTTCTTCAGGAATACATGTTAGAGATGGATCCAATTTGATTCCTTTACAAAGAGGATGTTTGAAGCCTTTCTTAGACAAAATCGATGATTTAAGCAGGGGGATATGCTTGTGGGTTTAATCAATTTATTTCAAAAAGAGCATCAAGCCATTCCTGGACATCGTTCCAAGAATGTCAAGCTGATCACCGGTAGCCTGCTGGGGGCGATTGCGGCGATTCTTCAATCAGCAGGATTATTCGGAGGACTTGGTTATGCTTTCAGCATTGCAGCTACAGGTCCTATTGTTCTGGCGACTGTCATTTCGGCCCGCATTGGTTTTCTCACTTATGTGGTCACTGCCATGCTATTAATTTTCCTCCAGCCGTCAGAAGTGCTTATCTTTGTATTTACGACAGGATTGCTTGGCGTCTCGCTGGGTACCGGATTTAAACTGGCAAAAAATCAAACCTCAGTTACAATCACTGGAGGGCTTTCCCTGGCATCTGGAATCTTAACCTTGCTGTACTTGTTCCAGTTTCCGGTGTTGGGTCCTGCGATCTCGAGCAAAATAAGTGTTAGTGTTACGATAGGAGTTATTGTTTTTAGTCTGTTGTACAGCTTTATTTGGATGCGCCTCAGTTTGGCAGGGATGAAATACTTAAACAGGCTCATGGTCAGAAGTAGCGTACTGGAGAAGAATTAACCAGAGATAAATCCTGAGAAAATTCTGAAGCGTTGTTTTATCTTCCTCAAAAAGGATAAATGGTACAATAGAGATATCACTCAATCTCAATTGAGGAGGGATGAAGCATGCAGCCTGTTATCTTATTCGATGGTGTATGCAACTTTTGTGATGCCAGTGTCCAATTTATCCTCGACCGTGACGACAAAGAGCTGTTCCGTTTCGCATCGCTCCAGAGTGATGCAGGACAGGAATTGCTGAAGAAACATAATGTGCCTGATGATGTGGACAGCATGATTCTGATCGAGAATGGGAAGGTTTATTATAAATCGTCCGCTGCACTGCGGATCAGTCGCCATTTGCGCGGAGCATGGAAGCTGCTTTATGTGTTTATGATCGTTCCAGCGCCAATCAGGAATATTGTATATGATCTCATTGCCAAAAACCGATTCAAATGGTTCGGCCAGAAGGACAGCTGTATGCTGCCTCCGCCTAATGTGCGAAAGAGATTTTTATAAGAGAAAAAACGGAAAAGCTGGCAGTCAGCTTTTCCGTTTTTTTAGTTAGTGAAAGTAGAGTAGCGCCAGTAATGATTGGCCATTGGTTCTGCCATCATTTCGAGACCTTTGCTGTGAGCCTGGTGGATGACATGCCACTCATCTGTGCCTGGTTCCTTAAGATATACCTCATGCTCAGGCGCCTGATCGTGGATTCCGACAAGGTCATATTCGTTGTCATTATAAAAGGTTCCGCAAACATGGTAGTCAATGGCAGGGGAGACCACGAGCGGATTGCTGACAGAATGGTTCAGGTGAAACTTGACTCTGTCATCGTCTGTAAGAACCTTTTCCAATTGAATTCCTTCGTCAGAAGCGCTCGCGGTTTCTATAGGTTCCTGTTCACTGTTAAATGCTTCTGTTTTCCCGGTAGCCTTGCTAAGAAGGGCAGATGGATTTTCAGTGTCGATAAATACGTCGCCTCTGGTCCTGAATTCAGAGGACTCAGGATCGAATAAGCGGTGGTCGCCTTTGAAAACCTGCTCCTGTGATGCGGCATTTGGATTTTTAAGCCATTCTTCTTTTAAAAAAGTTGTGTACCTAAACTGCCAGTTTCCTGGTTTAAGCTTTCTTTCCTGCGGGGATTTCAGCAATTCCTGTATTGGTCCAATCCTTTTTGTGATAGTAAATTCCTCATCAGCAGCCATTTCAGTGGAAGAATCTTTCTTGATTGCCCCCACCGCATTGGCGATAACCGATTTCAGCTCCCACTTTACCTGTTCGGAACGCTGCATAGGCCGTCTGGCTTCAATCCTGTAAATATAATTCTCGTGATCATCAATCCCTTTATCGATAAAAGCACAGGAAGTCATTGTTTCCAGCTTTACGCCATTCCTGAAAATACTATACTCTGTAACACCCTCGATCGGTTCCCATTCAAAACTGATTTGACCAGGAGTAACTATTGTTGTTATGAGCAAATCCTCAAGAATATTCTCTCTTTCCCTGAAATCAACTGCTGTAGTTGTTTGGATTCGCATTCTGTCCAATACATTGTCTTGGTCATCAAGGGTTTCTATACAGTAGGTGTAAAGGGTTCCTGGAACAAGGTTTTGGTCCACCAGCTTTGGCTCCAATCCTTCGTATACGAGTTCATTACCTCTAAATACACGATAAGGCCTGTTCATACCCTTCCATTCAAGCTTGATATGTTTAGAGTCCTGCTCAATATTTTTAAGCATCCTTGAGTGGGAAAAAGCGGCAGTCTTGCGCCGGCGATTCCATTTGACAGCATAGAGTGTCCCGGCAATTCCTAGAGCAGCAATCGGTAATATCTTGCCAGTCCGATATTGTTTTAAAGTTTGCAATTGGGTCTGACTATTCATTCATCCACCACCTTGAGTTTTTTATTATTTACCCAAAGTAATGACATTCTAATAGAGTGTCTGTCGATTATGGACTGGTAAAATAAGGTGCAGCAACTCTAGTTTGGATGGCTATTTATGAATGGCATTTGTTTTTTTATGGTAAGATAATATTTAATGAGATAGACGGTGCCCGGAAAGGTAGATTTCCGGTCTTGTAGATTTATATATATTTCAAGTCAAAGACAGGAGCGGTGGCAATGGTACGTTTAAAAGGAATACTCATGATTGTCATTGGAGCCATGCTCTGGGGAATGACGGGGTCGATCACGGAGTGGGTGCTTGCTAATACTGAATTATCAGTTCCTTTTATTCTGACAATCCGGATGATGATTGCCGGAAGCAGTATCCTGGCGTTCCTGGCAATCAAAAAAGAAGATATTTTCACAGTGGCAAAAACGCCATACTGGCGGAATCAGCTAATCGTATTCAGCATTCTTGGAATGGTCGGGTTGCAGTATACTTTTACCATGGCCATTGAAGCAAGCAATGCTGTCGTAGCAACCTTGCTGCAATTCTCCTCTCCAATCTTTGTTGTACTCTATGTCTCTTTTAATCATAAAAAATGGCCGCCGCGCTATCAGATGCTGGGGATAGCTGGTACATTGGCCGGGCTGTTTCTGTTATTGACGAACGGTTCCATTAGCAGTCTGCTAGTCAGTCCTGCTGCGTTGCTATGGGGAATAGCGGTTGGGCTGACATTTGCTTTCTATACCCTTTACCCGGCTCGCTTAATGAAGGAATGGAGCGTACTGGTGATTGTAGGCTGGAGTATGCTGTTTGGCGGAATTGTCCTGGGAATAATGAACCGGGTTTGGATGAGCAATGAATGGCTCATCTTGGCTCAGCCGAAGATGATTTTTATCATGGCCATCTTGATTTTCTTTGGCACATTGGCCTTCCTGCTATTCTTAGGCAGCATGAACTATATTACTGCAGTTGAAACTAGCATTCTATCAAGTGTTGAGCCTTTAACGGTTATGGTCATTTCAGTGATATGGTTTGATACGATGCTCCAAAGCGTCCAGCTAATGGGAGCAATGATCATGCTCATCTTCGTGACCTGGCTGTCGATCGGCGATAAGAAAGTGTCAGTTGAAGGACAAGTTGTTAAGCAAAATAATAGTTAAGGACTAGAGCCGCCAATTTGGGCGGCTTTGTTTTTATTGGGCGTGTTAAATTTCTATGTAGGTTAGACTTCGGACAAGTTTAGAGGAAACCGGTGGAGGTTTGTCTGAACCCAGGGCGACTTCAGACAAAATCGCAGGAAACCGCCGGACTTTTGTCCGAACCTGAGGCAACTTCGGACAAAATCGGAGGAAACCGCCGGACTTTTGTCTGAACCCAAGGCAACTTCGGACAAAATCGGAGCAAGTCAAAGGGAATTTGTCCGAACCCAAGGCAACTTCGGACAAAATCAACGGAAGCCGCCGGACTTTTGTCCGAACCCGTGGCAACTTCGGACAAAATCGGAGGAAACCGCCGGACTTTTGTCTGAACCCCGGGCAACTTCGGACAAAATCAGAGGAAACCGCCGGATTTTTGTCCGAACTCCAGGCTACTTCGGACAAAATCAGAGGAAACCGCCGGACTTTTGTCTGAACCCAAGGCAACTTCAGACAAAATCGGAGGAAACCGCCGGACTTTTGTCTGAACCCCGGGCAACTTCGGACAAAACCGGAGCAAGTCAAAGGGAATTTGTCCGAACTCAAGGCAACTTCGGACAAAATCGGAGGAAACCGCCGGACTTTTGTCCGAACCCCGGGCAACTTCGGACAAAACTAAAGGAAACCGCCGGACTTTTGTCTGAGCCCAAGGCAACTTCGGACAAAACCAGAGGAAGCCGCCGGACTTTTGTCCGAACCCAAGGCAACTTCGGACAAAATCGGAGGAAACCGCCGGACTTTTGTCTAAACCCCGGGCAACTTCGGACAAAATCGGAGCAAGTCAAAGGGAATTTGTCCGAACCCAAGGCAACTTCGGACAAAATCGGAGGAAACCGCCGGACTTTTGTCCGAACCCCGGGCAACTTCGGACAAAATCGGAGCAAGTCAAAGGGAATTTGTCCGAACCCAAGGCAACTTCGGATTAAGTCCATATAATT
>NZ_JAGGQQ010000021.1 GCF_018613195.1 Bacillus sp. ISL-45 | reverse complement strand
TGTTTAGTTTTCAAAGAGCAAGTTAGTTAGCATATCGCCTAGAAGCGACTTTACTAATATAACATCCGGCGTTTGTTCTGTCAATAACTTTTTAAAAAGAAATGTTATCGACCGAAAAGCACTTTAAGTTTTCAACCGTCTGCCGCGAAAATGTTTTTGCTGTGTTCCGCAGCGACGGTTATTAATATACCAAGTATTTTTTAAATGGTCAATAGGTTTTTTATTTTTTTAGGATAATTTTTCTGTAGATTGATAATATCTATGGAAAATGCCTTGGCCTTTTGTTTCGACTTTGACTACATCAAGGATTTTCTTTTCTATTAAATATTCCACAAGAATACCAAGGTCTACAGAGTAGGGTGCCAACTCAGGATGTGACATCAATTCATTGAATGACCAATGTTCATTACTCTCCATCACCTCAAGCAAATGCTGGCACCCGACCTTCGTTCTTTTATGAATCAGGAATTCACTGGCCAGGAATAATAGCTCCAGCCGCTTTTCGATGGACTCCTCACTGCAAATCAACTCTTCATATAATTTGTATATTTCCGGTTCAATCTGTTTGACCTGATGCCACACAGTGACTTCTGGATGGAACCCGTTTTCGATGACCGCTAACCTTGCCAGGTGATGCAGCGAATGGACCACATGATTATAAGCATCCAGATAGTTGAAGTTGTCAAAGAGTACTTTCCCATCAGAATACCTTCTGATTAATTTCGCAAACTCGATCCCCATCTTAATCTTTCGGCCAAAGAAAGGAAACTCCCTGAGTTCGTGTTTTAGACTGGCAATCCGTTCATTCCGGTCAAAAACGATCTTCCCGTTGTACAGCCAATCAAATATTTTTTTGTTATTTCCTATTAACAGCCAATCATTGATTTGCTTTTCTGTCACTATATGCATCGCTGCTTTTTTATCTTCATAAGAATAATGTTTTACAAAGACGGGATCATTATTTTCTTTTACTATAATAAGCAGGATAACATCAAAAGTATCAGTGGCGGCGAGGGCTTTTTGCCTCTTCTCGACCACCACTACTCCTACAGTATTAGGATGGCTTGCACGTTCTTGATAAATCGAACGAAGGATATCCTCCATAATAAACTCCTCCATTTGTTTGTTAGCATATATGTTCGACAATTATATAAGATCTCCTGCATTTTCTCTAGACAATTTTCGACATGAGTTTAGACTTTTTTATGATTATCTTGGCGTATAAGATATGATATAGTTAGATTTTAGGGAGGGAAAATTCCATGGCTAAGTATTCTAATAAAATAAATAAAATCCGCACCTTTGCGCTGAGCCTGATTTTCATTGGCTTCATCGTAATGTACGCAGGCATTTTCTTTCGGAACTCCCCATTGGTCATGACCATTTTCATGATCCTTGGATTGCTTTTCATCATTGCTAGCACTGTTGTTTATTTTTGGATTGGAATGTTATCGACTAAAACAGTCCAAGTAGTCTGCCCTAACTGTGGCAAACAGACCAAAATGCTCGGCCGTGTAGATATATGCATGTACTGCAATGAACCGTTAACTCTAGACCCATCTCTTGAGGGCAAAGAGTTTGATGAACAATACAACCGAAAGCAAAAAAAATAGAACTCGGCGGAAGCCGAGTTCTATTTATATGGCTCTTTTCGCAGCTTTGTTGCTTTCTCAATCAATAAATGCAATCTTTATTCAGAAATCCTTCGAAAAGAACCCTAGCCGGCCTGCTCAATGATCTAAAAAAAGAAACTGATAGCTTTTGCCATCAGTGTTAGTTTAATGAGCTTCCTTCGCGGAGCAATCCGGACAAGTGCCGTAAATCTCCATTCTATGGTTACCGACTTTAAAACCCGTTACATGGGAAGCCAGGTGTTCAACCTCGTCAAGTCCTGGGTAATGGAAGTCGACGATCTTCCCGCATTTGTCACAAATAACGTGATAATGATGGGAAGTCACAAAGTCAAAACGACTTGAAGCATCTCCATATGTCAGTTCCTTTACCAATCCAACTTCACGGAATACTCTCAAATTGTTATAAACTGTCGCTACGCTCATGTTCGGGAATTTTCCTTCAAGCGCTTTATATATCTCATCAGCTGTAGGGTGCGACATTGAGTTTATTAAAAATTCGAGTATCGCATGACGTTGCGGAGTAATACGGACTCCTGTATCCTTCAAGGTATCCAGGGCTTCTTTTAACTGACTCTGTACCACCGCCATGCACCTCACTTTACTTTAGATTATAATTCTTATTTTATAATATTTATAAATAGTGTACTAATTTCATTCCACTTTTGTCAATATTGCTACTTCACAAACATACACAAATGCTGCAGTTGTTTAATCCTGGTGCAAAGTTTGTTCCTTTGACCCCAGATGCATGTTCACATATCTCGCTGCAACAAACAGGAAGTCAGAGAGTCGATTTAAATAGGAGAGGACAAGCGGGTTAACCTCTTCGCCCAGTTCAACAGCCTGTCGTTCTGCCCTTCTTGCTACAGTCCTTGCTACATGCAAAGCCGCTCCGGCCTGATGTCCTCCAGGGAGAATAAAGTTCGACAATTGCGGAAGAGCTGCATCCCAGGCATCAATCTTCGCCTCTAGCTCTTTGATGTCTTTTTCCTCAAGAGTCCACTTTACATTTTTCCCTGAAGGTGTAGCAAGTTCAGCACCGACATGGAACAATGCTGTCTGGATTTTATGGAATATTTCCTGCATATCTTCTTTGCCGCTGAAATATTCACCGTTCAAATAACTTAAAGCCAGCCCAATCATTGAATTCGTTTCATCACATGTACCATAAGCTTCTACACGTTTATCATTCTTAGCTACCCTTGTTCCATAAATAAGGGACGTTGTTCCCTTGTCCCCAGTCTTCGTATAAATCTTCATCCCCTAGTACCCCCTGTCCATGTCAATTACATTGAAATAATCCGATCCATTTTTAATATATGTATGCAGATTATGTTTAAAAATTTCAAAAGAGCGTGGCAGATAATTTTTCGTAAGACTTGAAATATGCGGCGTTACCGTTACATTATCCATCGTCCAGAATGGGTGGCTTTCTTCCAGCGGTTCTTCATAAAATACATCCAAGTACGCGTGTGCTATCTTATTTTCCTGAAGCGAAGCAATTAAAACCTCATCCGTGACCAAATCACCGCGGCCAATATTGATGAACACCGCTGTTTCCTTCATCATGTCAAAATCGCTGAGATCCAGAAAATGCTTTGTTTCGCTTGTGCTTGGCAATACTGAGACAATGAAATCTGCTTGAGGCAAGGCCCCTCGATAGTTTTCCATCGTGAATATTTCGTCAGCCCATTCGGCTTCACGCCCACTCCGATTCACACCAATTGTTTTCATATTAAAAGCTTTCGCCAGTCTCGCCACTTCTCCGCCAATAGCACCTATACCTAGAATGAGCAATGTCTTGCCGTATAATTCTCCCATCGGCAATTTCCGCTCCCATGTCCTGGTCTGTTCATTTGCCAAAAGGGATTTCATTTGCTTTACATGCTGCAGCATCATGCCAATTGTAAATTCAGCCATCGGGATTTTATGGATCCCCCTGACATTAGTAACCAAAATCCCGCGCTTTTTGCAGGCCGCGAATGGCATCCGATCCAGTCCGGCTGACATGACCATGATCCATTTCAATTTGTCTGCCTTGTATATAAGTTCTTCAGTTAAATCCTCACCGTATGTAAGACAGATTTCAGCTTCCAAAAATAGATCTTCCTTTATCCCTTTCTGAAACTCAAAGCTGACTTGCGGAAATTCCTTTTTCACATCATCCTGCAAAGCCTCAGCAGGCAGAATAGAGGAGTAAATTTTCATATAGACCAAACCCTTCGTTCTATTGTCATATAAATAATTGTATTAATTTTCACTCTATTAAACAACTTACAAGCATTTAGTTACAATAAAAAAAAGGCGGGCTATTGTAGCCCGCTAAATCGTTTGAGGAGGTATGCCCTAATACAATGATATTCAGTTAGAGCTAAAATGAATGGACAGAAGCCTGTATTGATAAAAATAGGCGGTTAATTTTATCATTTCAGACCATAAAACTCTGCAATGGCCTCCCGGTAGGCATCCAGCGATTGTTCATCCTTGAAGTTTGATAACATCCCCTGGATCACTGGAATACGCGGCGATTCCCTTTCCACTTCACTTTCAAGCACTTCCAGTGAAACATTCAAATCTTCGGTATTTTCCAGATTGGAGATCGTATGTTTCATTTTTTTGAGGATCGTTTTAATACCCTGGGCATCCGCCAGGAAGAACGCCTTTGTTTTATTTATAAGTTCCTGGACTTTTTCTTCGGAGGCTACCGGTTCCTCTCCTTCCAGGCCATCCACTAATGAATCGACTCTTCTTAGTAAATATTCCACTAATTCATCAATCCTGAAGCCCTCAGGATTAAAAATCAGCAGCTTCACATATGAGTTAAAGAACCCTTCTAGCATGAGAGCCAAATCCCAAAGATGCGGTTCAGCTTTGGGTCCATATATAGCACGAAGGCTTCTTTGATAATACATTTGGGCTTCATAATACTTGCGGATCATCAAGTCCTTTACCTCTTCATTCAGCGGAATTGCCTGTTCCCTAGATTGCATGATGATGAACTCTTTATGCTCAAGCATTGTATTGAATAACGCAGCCAGCTGTAATGAAAACTTTTCCCTAGGAGGCAGCTGCTTTTGCTCATACGCTTCAAGCTTCCTTTGTATATAATCAAAATAATATTCAAGAATCGCGATCAACAAAGCATCCTTTGACTTAAAGTATAAATAGAATGCTCCCTTGGAGATCCCGCTTTCCGAAACAATTTCCTGGATCGAAGTGGATGCAAATCCTTTAGTCGCATAAAGCTTGATCGCTGCTTCGATGATTGCTTTTTCCTTTTCCTTCACTCTTAAAGCCTCCCCAACTTAAAAAAATAAGAATGACTGACTGGTCATAGTTTTTTATTATCATACCCTATTATAGCTTATAGATTTAGCCAAATCAGCAAAAAGACAGCCTTTCTCCCGGCTGTCCTTTGATTAAAGATTTTCTTTTATATATTCAAGGGCCTCCTCAACATGGCCTTTCACTTTTACTTTTCTCCATTTCTTTACGAGATTGCCATTCTTATCAATGATGAAGGTTGAACGCTCAATTCCCATGTATTCCTTGCCAAAGTTCTTCTTCAGCTTCCAAACTCCATAATCCTCGGCAGTTTTGTGGTCTTCATCAGCCAAAAGCAAGAATGGCAGACCGTGCTTTTCGATGAATTTTTCATGGCGGTTGATTGGGTCGGGACTCACTCCAAGAATAACTGCGTCCACTCCTTCAAAACTCTCATGGTGATCCCTGAAATCACATGCTTCCGTTGTGCAGCCAGGAGTCATATCCTTTGGGTAAAAATAAAGGACCACATTTTTTCCTGCATAATCAGATAGCTTGACGGTTTCCCCATTGCTGGCCGGCAGTTCAAATGCCGGTGCTTTTCCTCCAAGTTCTAGTGTCATAATGTATCCCTCCAAAATTAGTTCTATTTTTATTAGCGTAACTAATTTGAGCCCGGAATACAAATAAGACAGAATTTGATGACCCTTAAGATCTTTTCTGGTCAAACACCGCCCTTGTGACAAAGGCGGCTGGAATCGTGTAGCCAATGAGTGCTTCCAAAACAGCGATTCCCCTCCCTATTCCAACCGGTGCTATATCGCCATAGCCCACGGAAAATAACGTAATAGCACTGAAGTACATACTCGTTGACATCCTTTCATATGAAGAGGTGCTCGGGCGCATGCTCACATCGGACAGCACCCAAATCCCTTTCAGGTCCAGTAAATAATACAATAGCCCAAATGCCCCCATTACCGTAGCGTAAATCAGGGCAAGTGTAACGAAATTCTCGAACGAGACCTGTTTACCTTTTATCTTGTGAGGAATAAATAATGTTCTCAGACTCAAAAATATCGCTAAAATGATTAAAATGACCGAAATGTAAAATTGCATGCGCAAGCCTCATTTCCTGCTTCTCTCCCTTCACTATACGCTGGTGAAATATCGAGTATGCAAGCAAGTCCTTCAATAATGCCGAGGGATTGTTTGATCCAGCCTCGATCAAGCTTATGGATAGTGCTATTCCTTCGCGTGGATCTTTTTCGTGTCTCCATCAAGCCTGTGGATAGCGCTTTTTCTACTGATTCCCTCTTTTCCTGTCTCCATCGGGCCCATGGATAACGTTTTTTCCTTCGAGTGGCCCCAAATGTGTCTCCATCAAGCCCATGGATAGCGCTTTCCCCACTACAAGCCCGTTTCACGTATCCATCAGCTAATAAATTCGGGTACTACCCACAAAACAAAAAACCACGGCCTACACTCGGCCGCAGCTTGATATCAAACTATTCAATTCCCGGCTCCCCGGTATCTTTTCACGCCTTCATTCCAGATGAAAACAGACAGGCTGAAAAACACAAGCCCGATCACTGGTGTCAAAAATGAGTAACCGTACCACTCATCGCGGCCCAGGAAGTAAGCTGCCGGATAGACGCCGACGAAAGCGAATGGCAAAATCCAGGTCAATACAAACCGGATTGCCTTGTTATAGATATCTACCGGGTAGCGTCCATAGTTGCCAATATTGTACATCATCGGCATGATCGAGGTCCGAGCATCTGCCCAGAAGCTGATGCAGGCAATCATAACGAATATGCCGGCGTATACAAGAACCCCGCCCAGGACGAATAAAATGAACAGGAAAGGATCTGACCAGCTCATCTCAAGACCAAGCCGGCTACCGGCATAAAACATGACAGCCAGTCCGGTTACGGCCCCGAACAATGACTCCAGCTCCATCCTTTCGAGAATGATCTGGAACAAGCTATGAATCGGTCTTGTCAGAATCCTGTCCAGCTCACCTTTTACAATATACCGTTCATTGAAATCCCAAATATTGAAAAAAGCGGAGAACAGGGCATAAGGCACAAGGAAAAAACCGTAAATAAAGATGATTTCATCCCTGCTCCAGCCGTTCAGGAATTCGGTATGATCGAATACCACCAGGATAAAAATCAGGTTGACAGCCTGGAACAATAAATCTGAAAAGATCTCAACAATCAAATCTGCCCGGTATTCGAGCCTAGTCTTCATATACTGGGCGACATATTGAAAAAACATGCTGATGTAAAACATTCGTCACCCTCCCTGTATGATCAGTTGTTTTTTAGCAACGGACCATAGAATCTGGATCGGGAGCACCAGTATTAAAACCCATGCAGTCTGGAGCAGAAGCCCTTCAACTGCCTGGCTTCCAGTAAATCCATTGGTAAAAATCATGCTTGGAATATAACTGATGCCCTGGAACGGAAGGAAGCGCATGATATCCTGTGCCCATCCAGGAAAAAAACTGATCGGCAGGAGCAATCCTGAAAACAAGTCAATCAGTACACGCTTGGCTCGGATCAGGCCTGTATTATTATATAGAAAGAAAGTGGTAATTCCCGTCAGCAGGTTCAATTGTGTGTTGATGAGAAAGCTGAGCACAATCGAAATCATGAAAAATCCCCAGGTCGCCGCATCTGCTGAAAACTCCATAGGGAAAATCAAGGAAACAATGACCATGCCTGGCACCGAGAAGAAGAACAGTCTGAATATGCCTTCGCCCAGTCCCTGCATCGTTTTCATTCCGAGATAGTTATATGGCCTGATCAACTCGACGGCAACCTTGCCTTCCTTGATTTCGGTCGCCATTTCCCGGTCGATATTGTTAAAATAAAACGCCCTTGCCATCCAGGCAACCGCCACATATGTCGTCATTTGGACGGCACTCAAGCCTTCGATTTCACTTTTCCCGCCGTAAATCGCATTCCAAAGAAAGTAGTAAGCTCCGATATTGATGCTGTAAATCAAGATCCCTGTATAATAATTGGTCCTGTACGCCAACATCATCAAAAATCGGATGCGAATCATTTCGATATATTTATCCATGCTTTGTCATCCCTTTATCATAGATATTGCGGATGATTTCTTCTGTGGAAGGCTCATTGATTTTTACATCCCTAACCTTATAGGCGGCAACTGTACGTGCGATTACCTGCGATACCGTTTCCTCATCGTCCCCTGTCACCGCAGTGAAAATCTGTTTTCTTTCATCCAGCTCCCACTTGATATCAAGGTCACCTGTCAAAGTCTCCAGACGGCTGACGTCGGCTTTTTCAAGGAACTCAAAGCTGATTTCCTTCCCTTCGCCCCACGTTTCCTTCAGGTTTTTCAACGCGCCATCATAGATGATGTTTCCTTCATCAAGCATGACGACCCGCTCACATAATGCTTCGATATCGGTAAGGTCATGAGTCGTGAGAAGGATCGTCGTATTGTACTTTTCATTGATTTCCTTCAAAAACTCTCTGATTTTTAATTTCACAAGCACATCCAAACCAATTGTCGGTTCATCAAGGAAAAGGAGCGGAGGGTTATGGATCAGCGCGGCAGCAAGCTCACAGCGCATTCTCTGGCCAAGCGACAGCTTTCTTACAGGCTTATCTAGCAACGGCTCCAGATCAAGTGTCTTGATTACATGATCCATATGCTCATTATATTGAGCGTCTGAGACTTTATAGACCTTCTTCAACAAACGGAACGATTCCTGGACAGCGATGTCCCACCAGAGCTGAGAACGCTGGCCGAATACGACCCCAATCGTCTGGACGAATCTTTCCCTTTCCTTGTGAGGATTCATGCCATTGACGATGACACTCCCTGAAGTCGGGGTCAGAATCCCGGTCAACATTTTGATGGTTGTCGATTTCCCGGCTCCATTTTCGCCGATGTAACCGACCATTTCTCCCTGTTTGACGTTAAAATTGATATCGTTCACTGCAGGAACGATTTTATAATTACGTGTAAAAAGATCACGGAAGGCTCCCGATAATCCGGAACGGCTTGAATAAGCCTTGAATTCCTTCCGCAACCCGTTCACTTCAATCGCGTTCATGAATATTTCCTCCTTTGGTCACTCAAACAGTTTAGCCAATCCTTCTGGCTAAAACAAATGCTATGCCTGATTACTCCTGGCTGTTGAAGGGTATTTTAACCACAAAAAGGAGGAGTATCAAATGGAAAAGGAATTGCTGGTCCAGAGCCACCGCCCCTATCCTTTGCCGGATATGAAATGGGTCATGACACAGGAATGGCATCACACCTTATTTGTTCACTGGCCAGTGCCTGCCGCTTCATTAAGGGAGCATGTTCCTCAAGAGCTTGAGATTGACACTTTTGATGGCAGCGCATGGATTGGAATTGTCCCTTTCCAGGTTAAGAATACCCGTGGAAGGTTTACTCCATCCATTCCGGGCGTTAGTTCTTACCTAGAGGTAAATGTGAGGACATATGTAAAATACGGCGGCAGGACTGGTGTCTATTTCTTTTTGCTGGATGCCAATCACTTACTTGCAGTTCTTGGAGCAAAGGCAGTTTTCGGCCTAAACTATAAACAAGCAAACATCAGCTTTCAGGAAAAGAACCAATTTGAGATGATTTCCAGACGTGTACAGGCTGATGGCGGAAACGCAAAAATGGAGCTGCGATATATACCAGAAACTCAGGTATTTTCCGCAAAACCAGAGACGTTGGAACATTGGCTAACAGAAAGATATTGTCTGTGGACAAAACGCAGCAGCAAACTGGTTCGTGGGGATATCCACCATACAAAATGGGAGCTTCAGCAGGCAAGTGCAGAGATCACCCAAGAGCTGCTCATTCCTTTTATCAATCAAGACCTGCTGGAACAACAACCGCTCGTTCACTATAACAAATACAAAAAGGCCTTTTTCTGGCCGCCTAAGCTCGAAAAGTAGTTCACTGCTTTCGGGCTTCTTTTTTCGCTGAAAATGAACGAAAAGTGAAACAATCTGTAAAAACGAGAAATAATGATAAAATAGAAAAGCAGTAATATAGTAGGAGGTTTTACGATGCAAAGAACGAATTCCGAGCGGATACATAGTGAAGCTCTTGAACATATCGTAGGCGGTGTCAATAGCCCATCCCGTTCGTACAAGGCGGTGGGCGGCGGAGCCCCTATCGTGATGGAGCGTGCCCAGGGAGCTTACTTCTGGGATGTGGATGGCAATCAATATATCGATTATTTAGCGGCATATGGCCCGATCATTACCGGACATGCTCACCCGCATATTACAGAAGCGATCAAAAGGGCCGCAGAAACAGGTGTCCTATACGGCACGCCGACCCCACATGAAGTCAAATTCGCCAAAATGCTTAAGGAAGCTATGCCAGCGCTTGATAAAGTCCGCTTTGTCAACTCCGGTACAGAGGCGGTTATGACAACCATCCGTGTTGCTCGAGCATATACGGGCAGGGATAAAATCATCAAATTTGCAGGCTGTTACCATGGACACTCTGACCTGGTTCTGGTTGCTGCAGGCTCCGGACCATCCACTCTTGGGACTCCAGACTCGGCGGGAGTTCCAAAGAGCATTGCCCAGGAAGTCATCACAGTGCCATTCAATGATATTGGACCTTTCAAGGAAGCTCTTGAAAAATGGGGCGACCAGATTGCAGCGGTACTTGTGGAGCCGATTGTCGGCAACTTCGGAATTGTTGAGCCTAAACCTGGCTTTTTAGAAGAAGTGAAGGAGCTTACCCATCAGGCTGGCTCGCTGATCATTTTCGATGAGGTCATCACTGCTTTCCGTTTCATGTATGGCGGAGCACAGGACTTGCTGGGTATTACGCCAGACTTGACGGCTATGGGCAAAATCATTGGCGGCGGCCTGCCAATCGGCGCTTATGGAGGACGTGCAGAAATCATGGAACAGGTGGCACCGCTTGGTCCTGCTTATCAGGCTGGTACAATGGCTGGAAATCCGGCTTCCATCCTCTCAGGCATCGCATGCCTGGAAGTATTGAAACAAGACGGTGTCTATGAGTATCTGGACCAGCTCGGTACGATGCTCGAAGAAGGAATCACTGCTTCAGCAAGCAAGCATGGCCTTCCTATCACGATTAACCGTCTGAAGGGCGCATTGACCATCTACTTTACAACTGAAAAAATCGAGAATTATGAGCAGGCAGAGAACACTGATGGCGAAATGTTTGCGCGCTTCTTCAACCTGATGCTTGAACAAGGAATCAACATTGCTCCTTCCAAATATGAGGCATGGTTCGTGACCATTGCCCATTCAAGGGAAGACATCGAGGCAACCCTTCATGCTGTTGACCAGACATTTTATTCAATGGCCAATGAATAAATATACAGTTTTTTATACATAACAGGCATCAGTTTGATGTCTGTTATTTTTATCATTCGAAATGAAAACGTTTACATTTAAAGGAGTGTTTTATTCCCATCTCCCCATTCACGAGAATCCTTCATCCAAACTAATGTATAATTAATTGATTTCTGAAAATTCTTATGATATGATTGCTATTAATATTTTAAGATTGCCATTCAAGTGGCCGCTTTAAATCCCTGCTTTAAATTCCCGTCTAAGGTTATACCCTCATGTACCAAGCTATCAAACGACAAGTTATAGATTATTTTTTCAGGAGGTGAACCGGCTTAAAGGAACCCTTTATAAGCCGATTTTTATGACAACACAATGGAACCCTTCCCAATTTAAAGACTTTTCAAGATTCGAACATGATGCATGCGGAATCGTTGCCAGCATTGAAAAGAAGAAAACCCCTACGCGCGAGAATATTTTCCACTGTATCAACGGCCTGGTCACGATGAACCACCGTGCTGGTTTTATCAATGGCGAAGGTGATGGCGTTGGCGTGCACATTGACATTCCACGCACTCTCTGGAAGGAAAAGCTTGCAGCAGCAGGTGCAGAAGCTAATGCCGTCGACAAAGAAAACTTTGTGGTCGGACATGTTTTTATCACAAGGACGGAGCAGGCAAAGGCAATTCAGGATGAGCTTGAGGCAAAGCTAGCAGAACAGAATATGGAGCTGATTTTTTCATCAGTCGAAGTCACTGATTCTGGTGCGCTCGGACCGATTGCGATTCAGGAAAACCCTGTATTCTGGCAGTTCGCTTGCCTTGCAGACCAAGCAGGTCAGGAGCTTTCCGGCAAATTGTTTGATATGATCGTAGATTTTGAGAAAAACGATCAGGTTCATGTGGCCTCCCTTAGCCAATACCATGCTGTTTATAAGGTAATGGGCGCAGGAGACATTCTTCCTAAATACTATCATGACCTGGCCAGCCCGCTGGTGGCATCCACCATGACACTTGGACACAATCGCTATTCAACTAATACTCTATCAAGCTTTTTCCGTGTCCAGCCGTTCAGCGTCCTTGGCCATAACGGTGAAATCAATACAATCGCTAGACTTCGCGATGAAGCGCGCATGGTCAATGTGCCGCTTGTAAAAGACGGAAGTGACTCACAGGATCTCAGCCGGACAATTGAAACGTTTATTTGTCGTGATGGTTATTCTTTATTTGAGGCAATGGACATGATGTTCCCGCCAATCATCAATGAAATCAAAGCTTATCCGGAACATTTGCAAGATTTATATACTTATATACGCGAAGCATGGGGCCATTTCGCCCAGGGACCTGCTGGCATCATTTCACGCTTTGCTGATGAAGCGGTATTCAGTGTAGACGCACTGGGCCTCCGCCCGCTTTGGATGGTAGACACAGAAAGCTCATACCTATTTTCATCAGAGCCGGGAATCATCCCGTCAACCGAGTATACAGGTGAACCAAAACCTCTTGCACCAGGCGAGAAGGTCGGCCTGAAATGGAATGGTGACACAATTGAAGTATTTGAAATGGAACAATTCCAGGGTGAAGTATTCAAGCGTTTTTCAGAGCGCCTTGCTTTCCAGGAAGCCCGCCATCGCCTAGGGGGCCCACAGCTTGGCAAGACGGTTACAATGACATATCCGGATAAAATCCATAACGGACAATATAAAGCATTTGGCTGGGAGCGTGACCATGTTCAGCTTGTCGAACAGATGGCTGAAAAGGGCGCAGAGCCAATCCGCTCGCTCGGACACGACGCGCCGCTTGCTGCGATGAATCCAGAACGAAAGAATATCGCAGATTTCATCAAAGAAAGTGTTGCTGTCGTAACGAATCCCGCTATAGACCGCGACCGTGAAGCTGAACATTTCTCAACACGGACTGTTCTCGGCAAGCGTCCTACCCTTTTCGGCAAATCGGAGACAGGTAAAGTCGTAGAATTGATCACGCCTCTTTTGGTAGAAGGAAAGGCGGGCTACGAGGTTTCATTGGAAACTGGCCAGCCAAGCATGGACCAGGTCATTCAGTGCTACCAGGATGATAAACTTGCAGCGTATCTCGAAACGGTCTTCCACAATGATGAAACCGTTAAAGAAGCCCTTGAAAGGCTTGCTGTTGAGGCAATTGCTGCTGTTAGGGATGGCAAAACACTGCTTGTGCTTGACGACGCAATGTCCCATCAGGAAAATGCACTGTGGCTAGATCCGCACCTTGTCGTTTCGGCGATTGATCAGGCTCTTGTAAAAGAAGGGTTGCGCCGCGACTGCTCACTCCTGCTGCGTTCTGCTTCGTTAAGATCGCTGCATGATATCATTGTTGCCCTTGGCCTTGGTGCCGATGCAGTCAGCCCGTACTATATGTTCATGACAGTGCTTGATGAGTCCGTTAAGCCGCTCGTTAACCTATATAGTGCCTTGACAAAGGGTCTTGAGAAAGTAATTTCTACTATTGGTATCCATGAATTGCGGGGATACGGACGTTTGTTCTCGGCGATTGGCCTGAATGATGAAGTAGCAGATTATTTGGTGATCGTGAACTTCTTTGGTTCCAATGAACTTGCATACAGTTTCGAAGCAATGAAAGAAGATGCATTAAAAAGAGCAGAAGATTTCCAGAATGAAAAAGAACGAATCGGCAAAACCTTCCACCTCTTCCCTCGTATCTGGAAGGCGATTGGCGAGGTTGCTTCCACAGGAGATTACAGCGTTTACCGCGAGAAAATTTCCGAGCAGGAAGACAGCAACCCGACAACCATCCGTCATTTGACTGGATTGAAGAAGGGTGATTCAGGAGTTTCACCGGAGGAAGTTGAAATTGGTGTTGGCGACCACAGCCTGCCGTTCGTCATCGCATCGATGTCATTCGGTTCACAAAATGAAATTGCTTTCCGCGCTTATGCTGAAGGTGCCGACCGTCTTAACATGGTCAGCATGAACGGCGAGGGCGGCGAAATAAAGGATATGCTTGGCAAGTACCCGCGCACTCGCGGCCAACAGGTGGCTTCAGGACGTTTCGGTGTGAATGCTGAATTACTGAACTCCTCCAACCTTCTGGAAATCAAGATTGGCCAGGGCGCAAAGCCTGGTGAAGGCGGACACCTTCCTGGTTCGAAGGTTACGGCTAAAATCGCGGAAGCAAGGAATGCCACGATTGGGTCAGATTTGATTTCACCATCAAACAACCATGATATCTATTCAATCGAAGACCTTGCGCAAATGATCCATGAGTTGAAAACAGCCAATGACCAGGCACGCGTTGCCGTTAAGGTCCCTGTTGTTCCGAATATCGGTACGATCGCAGTCGGTATCGCAAAAGCTGGTGCGGATATCATCACATTGAGCGGCTTCGATGGCGGTACTGGTGCCGCCCGTATTCACGCCCTTCAATATGTTGGGCTACCGGCAGAAATCGGCATCAAAGCCGCACACAACGCCCTGCTTGAAGCCGGATTGCGCGACAATGTCGAGCTCTGGGCTGATGGTGGTGTGAAGAGTGCTCAGGATGTCATTAAATATATGCTTCTAGGTGCAAACCGCGTCGGCTTCGGTACGCTGTCAATGCTTGCCATCGGCTGTACAACTTGCCGCGGCTGCCATCTAGATACTTGCCATGTAGGAATCGCGACACAGATCGATTCCGAGGCACAGGCGAAGGAACATGGACTGCGCCGATTTGTACCGCGCCAGTTCGACCTTGCCGTCCAGGGCATCATGAACTTGTTCACTGCTTTTGGAAATGAGCTTAAGGCCCTCGCTGCATCTGCAGGAATCAAGAATTTGCAGGAAGCAGTCGGCCGTTCAGACTTGCTTGAACAAATTAAAGGTAAAGACCTGCTTGATTTAACATATTTACTGAAGCCGCTTGAAATTGGCCAAATCACGCATCAAAAAGAAGCTGCCGCTTCCCTTGCTTCTGCACAGCTTCAAGTTGCAGCAGGCGCTGAATACCTTGATGCTGTCGATGAGGAGCTTCATCAGTCACGTGAATTCCAGGCTGTTACTGCCGAGCAGCGAGTGCTTGCAAGCAGGGTTTCCTGTCACAGGGTCCGCGGACGTCTTGACGGCTCCTACAGAAAGCTGCAGCCAGTCTCACTCCGTTACAAAGGCTCCATCCTCGGTAATGGACTTGGCGCTTACAACACAGACGGCATCAGTATAGAAATTGATGGCGGCGGCCAGGACGGAGTAGGCAAAACGTCATTCGGAGGCGCAATTTTGATCGCAAAATCTCCTGGCAAGGACGGAGGTTTCTACAACGGTTCCGTCGGAAAAGGATTTGGGTACGGGGCGCAGAAAGGCTTGCTCGTAGCACAGGGCAATGCAGATGCTCGTGCAGGAATCCGTTTATCGGGAGCCGATATGATCATCGGCGGTCAGGTGAAAAAGCCTATTCCTAAAAAAGAATTCGGGAATCTTGGAACAAACGCCAATATCAAAGGCTTTGCTTTTGAATATATGACGAACGGACGCGGACTCGTTCTCGGAGATCCGGGACCATGGATTTGTGCAGGCATGACAGGCGGTGTCGTTTATCTGAGGCACCAGCCGGAGATGGGATTGACAAAAGAAGCCATCGCCCGCCGAATCGCCAAAGGCGCGAAGGTTTCCATTGAGACCCTCTCACCAAAAGGCATCAGCGATGTGAAAGAATTGCTGGTGAACTACATCGAAATGGTCAAAAACCATGGCCAGGAAAACGAAGCTGCTGACCTCGCCCTTCTGCTGGAACATCCGGAAGATCACTTTATCCAGGTCGTTCCTGTCAAAGAGCAGGCAGACCCAGCAGTATCAACTGAATGATTGATGAAAATGGCTCCGTCACTTGGACGGAGCCATTTATTTTGGTCAGGATTAGAATAATTCTGATTCAGGAATATACAATGAACTTTCAGGAATATCCTCTTGATTTTCAGGAATATAATTTGTTTTTAAGGAATATATCTACTTGTTAAGGAATATCCTTCACTATTTCAGGAATATCCCCTCATTATTGAGTATTATTTCAGGAAATTGTGATTTTGGGAAATCCTCTCTAATCGACTTGTAACCACTTACATTAAAAAAAGGCTTATTTTTCGTAAAATTGTCGCTTGAACTTCTTGGTAATCCGTTGTATAGTACATAATTGTTTAGTTTTGAACAAAATGGTTTAAAGTATAAATTAATGAATGAGATTTTCTGTCTCTGAATGAAAGGAATCCACTTCCCATGAAACTTGGTGCCCGCATACTGAAAACGGGAATTGCCATCACACTTGCATTATTTTTATCGCATATTTTCGATCTTCCATCTCCGGTGTTTGCCGGCATTGCGGCGATTTTCGCCTTGCAGCCAACTGTATACCGCTCTTATCAATCGATTATTGAACATATCCAGGGCAATCTGATTGGGGCCGCTACCGCCGTGTTATTCGTTATGGCATTTGGCAACAGTATCTTCATTATCGGACTTGCCGCAGTACTCGTGATCACATTAAACCTTAAGCTGAGACTGGAAAATACCATTTCGCTTTCCCTTGTTACTTTGATAGCGATCATGGAGACCCCTGGTGATGATTTTATCCAGTTCGCACTGATCCGATTCTCGACAATTATGCTTGGGGTTGTATCGGCATTCATTGTGAACCTTGTGTTCCTCCCGCCAAAATATGAGAATAAGCTGTATTACAAGAGTTCTATTTTATCAGAGGAAATTACGAAGTGGATCAGGCTGAGCACGCGTCACGCCTCCGAGCATCAGCTTTTGAAGGCAGATATTGAAAAACTCCGAGAGGGTATCATCAAGCTAGATCAGCTGTATATGATGTATAAGGAAGAACGGGATTATTTTAAAAATAACCCTCTTGCTAAATCACGCAAGCTTGTCATTTACAGACAGATGATCACCACGGTTAAAAAATCGCTTGAGACGCTAAAAAGGCTTCACCGCTATGAGAATGAATTCAACCAGCTTCCTGTTGAATTCCAGGAAGTCATCCAGCATCAGCTGGATTGCCTGATCAATCATCATGAGCAGGTGATGCTAAAGTACGTCGGCAAAGTAAGACCTGAAGCATCCTATATCGAGGGTGAGGTTTGCCTGAACAAAAAGCAGCTGTTTGAATTATTTTTAGCGCAGAGAAATGAACTGGCTCAAACGAACAGCCAGATGCTGTATCATGTCATGCAGCTCGTGTCGATCATCATGGAATATGGCGAGCAGGTGGAGCATCTGGATACTCTCGTCACCAGCTTCCAGTCCTACCATAAAGATGACAGCAATGTAACGATGGATCAAAATACAGAAATTTAAAAGCAGCTGGTTTATCAGCTGCTTTTTCCTGTTGCATATCATTGCACTAACTCTTCATTCTAGGATCCAATGCATCCCTGAGTCCGTCGCCCATCAGGTTAAATCCCAATACTGTCAGCATGATTGCCAGACCTGGGAAAATCATGGTCCATGGGGCTTGGATCATATAGTCTTTCGCATCTGCCAGCATCTTTCCCCATTCCGGATTTGGCGCGTCCGCACCCAATCCGAGGAATCCAAGCGCAGCCGCCTCAATGATTGCCGTGGCAATCGCCAGCGTGCCCTGGACGATGATTGGCGCCATACTGTTCGGAAGGATATGCTGGAACAAAATCCTGCTGTCCTTCATACCTACCGCCTTGGCTGCCATGATGTATTCCTCCTCTTTTACGCTGAGTACCCTGGAACGGATCAGCCTGCCGAAGTTTGGAATATTGATAATCGCAATCGCAATCAGCGCATTCCGTAGCGAAGGTCCAAGAACCGCTACAATTGCTATAGCCAATAAGATACTTGGGAATGCCAGCATAATATCAAATGTTCTTGAAATGATTGTATCGACCCATCTGCCGTAGTATCCTGCAAGGATTCCCAGCAAACAGCCTATAACAATGGATCCCATTACGGCAAATGTTCCTACCCATAAAGAAATCCTCGCTCCATAAATAACTCTTGATAAAATGTCTCGACCAAAGTCATCCGTACCAAACCAGTGATCTGCTGAAGGAGCCTGGAGACGAACCTCCATTTTTTGCTCATTGATTCCTTCTGGTGCTATTAAAGGAGCGAAGATCGCCAGCAAAATAAAAAACAATACTATTACTGTACCTACTAGAGCCAGCTTATTTTTTTTGAAGCTATACCATGCTTCTGCCCAGGGAGACGCCACTTTTTCCTCTACCTGCACGGTTGGCGGCTGTATTTGTTTTTGAGTTGAAATCTCCATCTGCTCTCTCCCCTTCCATCAACGGTATTTGATCCGAGGATCAATTGCTGCGTACAATAAGTCAACTACCAGGTTGATCATTACAAAAATCAAGGCAATGACAAGTATTCCAGACTGGATAACCGGATAATCACGATAATTGATCGCCTCGTAGATATAGCGGCCAATTCCCGGCCAGCTGAAGATAGTTTCTGTCAGGATAGCCCCTCCAAGCAGGAGGCCTGTCTGCAAACCAATGACAGTCAATACAGGGATGACAGCATTCTTCAATGAGTGTTTATAGACAACCCAGAACATGCTCAACCCCTTAGCCCTTGCCGTTCTGATGAAATCTGACCTCATCACCTCTAGCATCGTGGAACGAGTAATTCTCGCAATGATGGCCATTGGGATGGTTGCCAGCGCCATCGCAGGCAGCACTAGATGCTTCAGGACATCGACAAACTGGTCGGTACGCCCCTGAATCAGAGTATCAATGATATAAAAGTTGGTGATTGCATCGACCGGATTCCGCACTTCTTCACGCCCGGAAGTCGGCAGGATATCAAGATTGATGGCGAACAGCCACTGTTCCATTAAACCCAGCCAGAATATCGGCATCGATACACCGATAAGCGCAAAGATCATCGCCCCGTAATCAAACCAGGAATTTTGGAACCACGCACTGATGATTCCGGCATTTACTCCAATGACAATCGCAATTAACATTGCAACAAAAGACAATTCCATCGTTGCCGCCAGATAAGGTAAGATTTCACTGCTGATCGCTGATTTCGTCCTTAAAGACTCTCCTAAATCACCCGTCAGCAGCCCTCCAAGATAAGTAAAATACTGTACATACCATGGCTGGTCAAGCCCTAGCTCTCTTGTTAAATCTGCAATTGCTTCTTTAGTGGCCAGCTGCCCGAGAATGACTTGGGCGGGATCGCCAGGTATCGCTCTGATCATAAAAAATACAATAAGTGAAAGACCCAATAGTACAGGAATTAGTGAAAAAATCCTTCTGACAGAATAGGCAAACACCTTCCCACCTCATTTCTTGATGAAAAGCGTAAGCGCCTTGGTCAGCCCCGACAAGCGCTGGAGGGCCGACCGCTGAAGTCGTTCTTTAACTTCAGTGGGCGGACCGAAATCGAAAAGTATAGCCGACTGTCCAGAAACGCAGAAACTGGAGACTCCGACAAAGAAGCGCTTTTTGCTTCTGCCGGCGGAGTTGAAGTTTCGGAGTTTCTAGGAGGCAACACTAGACAATTCGAAAAGCGGAGGCGACTGCCCAACTCCGACATGCGTTGGAGGGCCTGACAGTGAAGTCGCCCTTTGACTTCATTGGCAGGACCGAAACGTCTCGAGGAGTTAGGAGCCGCAGCTAGACAAGCGACTCGAGGGGCTAGGCGCCGGAGCTAGACATTATTCAAATTGATTTGATATTTCTCTTTTCAAAAGAAAAGGGAGAATGCATATGTTCTCCCTTTTCCTGATGCATTATTTTTTGAATTCAACCGTTGCAAGCAGGTCAGATCCTGTTGGATGTGCCTTGAAGCCAGTAACGTCTGCTCTTCCTGCAAGTGCAGGTTCAGAGTGGACAAGCGGAATCCAAGGAGCATCTTCCTTAATTAACAATTGAGCTTCTTTATACAGTTTTTCACGTTCAGCCTGGTCATTTGTAGACTGAGCCTTAATGAATAGGTCATGTACTTCCTGGTTAGCGTATCGTGCGTAGTTATTGCTGTCGATATTATCCTGGTCTAAAAGGACATACAGGAAGTTATCAGCATCACCATTATCACCAGTCCAGCCAAGCAAGAATGTATCTGCTTCACCCATACGTGCTTTTTCTAGATATGTTGCCCACTCATAAGAAACGATTTTTGCTTTTACGCCAACCTCAGCAAAATCTTTCTGAAGTGCTTCAGCAACTTTCTTTCCGTCTGGCATATAAGGTCTTGCAACTGGCATTGCCCATAGTTCCATTTCAAAACCATCTTCATATCCAGCTTCCTTAAGAAGTTCCTTTGCCTTCTCTGGGTCGTATTCATAAGCTTCTACATCATCGTTGTAGCCAGCTACCGATTTCGGCATTGGGTTTTTCGCAGGCTCAGCAGCACCAGCATAGAAAGCATCGATGAGCGCTTGCTTATTGACCGCATAGTTCAATGCCTGGCGAACCTTTTTGTCTTTCATAGGCCCGCGTTCGTTATTCAATCCCAGGTAAGCAACGTTCAGAGAAGGACGGTAGAAGGTTTGCAGGTCCGCATTTCCTTCAATCGCTTCGACATCACTGAAGTTCACTCCATCGATAATGTCCACTTCACCAGTATTCAATGCATTCAAACGTGCAGAGTTTTCAGGAATCACACGGAAGATAACTTCATCAAGCTTTGGAAGGCCCTCTTCCCAATATTCTTCGTTTTTCACAAGCGTTACTCTGTCATTTCGTTTCCACTCTTTAAACTTGAATGGTCCAGTTCCTACTGGATTTTCAATGAACTTATCACCATGCTTCTCGATTGCAGCAGGGCTTGCAATCCCGAATGGAGACATTGCAAGGTTTTTGTAGAATGGAGCAAGAATACGGTTCAATGTGAATTCAACTGTATGCTCATCCACTGCCTTAACTTCCTTGATTACGTCACCAAATTGTGAGTTATAGTAGTAGAATTGTTCTTTATTGCCGGCCTTCCAGCGCTCGAAGTTGAAGACTACAGCTTCAGCGTTGAAGTCAGTGCCGTCATGGAATTTAACACCTTTACGAAGTTTAAGTGTATGTTTCAGACCATCTTCAGACTCTTCCCAGCTTTCTGCAAGCCCCGGGTGGATCTCTGTATCCTGCTCACCGAACTCGATGAGAGTTTCGTAGATGTTCTTTGTTACTTTGAAAGCTTCGCCTTCAGTTGTTACAGCCGGATCAAGCGATGTGGAATCGCCGCCGCGGCCAAATACAAGAGTTCCACCGGATGATGATCCACCATCAGAACCAGACTCACCGCCAGTTTTCTTCCCGCCGGATTCATTATTACAGCCGGCAAGCCCTAAGCTAAGGATAAGGATAAAAGCAAAAAACATTAATCCAAAACGCCTTTTCATATTCTTCCCCCTTGTTTTTTCGGACTGGTTTTATATATCCAGTCCATAATATCTATCATCTATGCTGTTTTCCCTGCAGACATTCCTGTCTGGAATGAAAATCGATTCCAGATTTCCTGGAATGAAATAATTCCTGATTATCAGGAATATAGATGGCAGGCAGCAAAATGACCAGGTTCAATTTCCTTCAATACAGGTCTATCAGTCTTGCAGATTTCCATGCATTCCTTGCATCTTGTATGGAATGCACATCCTTGCGGTGGATTCGCCGGGCTGGGGAGATCCCCTGTCAGCAGCTCCTGTTCCCTTTTTACATCAGGATCCGGGATCGGTACCGCTGAAAGCAGGGCTCTCGTGTACGGATGGAGCGGCTTTTCGTACAGCTTCTCGGCTTCCGTGATCTCTACGAGTCTTCCTAAATACATGACCCCTACCCTGTCACTAATATGCCTTACCACTCCAAGGTCGTGGGCTATGAAAATATAAGTCAACTGGAATTCCTTTTGCAGGTCCTCCAGCAGATTCAGTACTTGTGATTGAATCGAAACATCGAGTGCGGACACAGGTTCATCGGCTATGATTAGCTTCGGCCTTGTCATCAGGGCCCTGGCAATCCCGATCCGCTGGCGCTGTCCGCCGCTGAACTGGTGTGGATACCTTTTGGCATGGTAGCTGCTGAGACCTACTACTTCAAGCATTTCCTTGACCATCTGCTTGCGTTCCTTCTTGGTTCCGATTCCATGGACAATCAAAGGTTCCTCGAGGATTTTCTCAACTGTATGCCTTGGATTCAGTGAGGCAAATGGATCCTGGAAGACCATCTGCATATCTTTGCGGGCCTTGCGCATATCGTTGTCCGAAAGGGTCACAAGATCTTTTCCTTCAAAAACGACCTGCCCTTCTGTCGGATCGATCAGACGCATCAACATTCTGCCAGTAGTTGATTTCCCGCAGCCTGACTCACCAACAAGACCAAGTGTTTCACCTTTATTCACCCAAAAGCTGATATCATCAACAGCTTTGACGCTTCCAGTCTGCTTGCCAAGGATTCCCCCGTTAATAGGGAAATATTTTTTTAATCCATCAACTTTTAACAGTACTTCGGCCATTGGCTACTCCCTCCTTCTCATGCAGCAGGCAACGAACAGTATGGCCTGGCCTGCCAGTTTCATAGAGTTCAGGATCTTCGCCCAGGCATCTTTCCATGACAAATTCGCATCTAGCCGCAAACCTGCAACCGACCTTAATTGACCCTGGCTTCGGAACGTTACCAGGAATGGAGTATAATCTTTCCTGCTTATCCCTGATATCCGGGATCGATTTTAGGAGGCCGAGCGTATAAGGATGCTTCGGATTTTTAAAAATATCCTGGACCAATCCTTCCTCCACGATTTTCCCGGCATACATGACAACGACACGCTGGCAAACCTCTGCGACAACACCGAGATCATGGGTGATCATGATAATCGCTGTATCGAGCTTTTCGTTCAGATCCTTCATCAGCGCCAGAATTTGCGCCTGGATGGTCACATCAAGCGCCGTTGTCGGTTCATCCGCAATGAGCAGCCGCGGGTGGCAGCTCAGTGCCATTGCAATCATGACCCTCTGTCTCATTCCTCCTGACAGCTGATGAGGATATTCCTTAATGATTTGTTCTGCCCTTGGCAGCCCGACAAGTTTAAGCATCTCCACAGCCTGCTGATAAGCAGCCTTTTTGCCGAGCTTTTTATGTATTTTGAGAGCCTCAACGAGCTGTTCACCAATTGTGAATAATGGATTCAGCGAAGTCATCGGTTCCTGGAAAATCATCGCGACCTCATTTCCGCGGATTTCACGCATTCTCCTTTCAGAAGCGTGAACAAGGTCTTCCCCATTCAGAAGGATTTCTCCTCCAGCAATTTTTCCTGGAGGCTGGGGAATCAGCTTCATGATTGATAAGGAAGTAACACTCTTTCCACTGCCCGATTCTCCGACTATGCCAAGGATTTCTCCTTTGTTAACTGAAAAGCTTACATCATCGACTGCAGGAATCTCTCCATCTTTAGTGATGAATGATGTCCTTAAGTTTTTTACATCTAAAACCGGAGCATGTACCACTTTTCTACTCCTTTCTATTACCGAAATATTATTGTTGAATAAAAATGACTTATGTCTGTGTTAAACATTTTATATTAAATGCACCAGGATAGTCTACTGATTTTTCTTAATTATTTAAATATAATAATAATTTAGAATAATTTTAGGCATTTGGTACTATTTGTATGTCAAAAGCTGATAAATTACGACACTATAGAAATGCGGAGGAAGTAATATTTTTTCTAGTGAATCTCTCTTAGAAGAACAAAAAGCGCAAGCGCCTCGTTGAGCCCCGACAAGCGCTGCCCGCCTATGACGCCACGTCCTCCCAAAAGCTACCGCTTTCGGTCGTGCGTTGATTCGCTTCGAAGCTTTCCTTATCCTGTGGCTGGCGGATCTAGCAGCCTGGGAGGGCCTGACATTGAAGTCGTTCTTTGACTTCATTGGCAGGACCGAACTCGAAAAGTATAGCCGACTGCTTAGAAACGCAGAAACTGGAGACTCCGACAAAGAAGCGCTTTTTGCTTCTGCCGGCGGAGTTGAAGTTTCGGAGTTTCTAGGAGGCGACACTAGACAAGCATCTCGAGGGGCTAAGCGCTGGAGTTGGATTAAGACACCCACATGTAGTTATTCACACAAAAATGCTTTTAAAATTTCCTATACAATAAAAAATTCCCCGAACAATGTCGGGGAATAGATGTAGTATAATAAGCAAAATAAAAACCGAAGCGAAAAGCTTCGGTTTTTGGTGGATAATTTAACTTTCAAGCTGTTGGACCTGGAAGAGTCTATGGTAGCCGCCCTGCTTTGCGATCAATTGATCATGGCTGCCGTCTTCGACGATTTCCCCGTGCTCGATCAGGACAATCCTGTCGGCATGTGTAATCGTGGACAAACGGTGGGCTACAACGAATGTTGTCCTGTCTTTTGCCAGCTTCTCGATTGCTTCCTGAATAAGATGTTCACTCTCAAGGTCAAGCGCTGATGTTGCTTCGTCAAGAATCAAGATTGGCGGGTTCTTCAGGAATACGCGCGCAATCGCGACTCGCTGCTTTTGGCCTCCGGAAAGTTTGACGCCCCTTTCCCCGACTTTCGTATCATAGCCTTCTGGCAGATTAATAATAAAATCGTGGGCATTTGCAGCTTTTGCAGCTTGAATTACTTCCTCGTCACTAGCTCCCGGCCTTCCTAAAAGGATATTCGATTTGACGGATTCACTGAATAAAATATTATCCTGCGCAACCATGCCAATTTTATCGCGCAGGGAACGGACCTTGAACGAACGGATGTCCTTACCATCGAGGAGAATCTCACCCTCGGTAACATCAAAGAATCTTGGAATCAGGCTGACAAACGAGGATTTTCCGCCGCCGCTCATGCCGACCAATGCAATTGTTTCTCCCTTCTTAACCTCTATATTCAATTTCTTTAGAACCGTCTCCCCGTTTTCCTCATAAGAGAAGCTTACATTTCTAAAAGAAATATCCCCATGCACTTGTTTCAGTTCAATGGCATCAGGAGAATCCTTGATATCATATTTTTCATCCATGAACTCAAAAACCCGGTCCATTGATGCGATCGCCTGTGTCAATGTAGTTGATGAATTCACAAGCCTGCGCAGAGGGTTATACAGTCTGTCGATATACGCGATGAAAGCCGCCATTTCCCCTATGGTCAGATTCTCTTGAAGGACCTGGTAACCGGAAAACCCAATAACCAGCAGTGGCGCTATATCTGTAATCGTATTGACTACCGCAAATGCTTTTGCGTTCCATCTCGTGTGGTCAAGCGCTTTTGTTAGAAAGTTTTTATTCTGCTGGTCAAACTGTGTCTGTTCATAATCCTCAATCGCAAAGCTTTTGATGACCGAGATACCAGCCACTCTTTCATGCAAATAGCTTTGTACCCCCGCGAGTGCCTGTGACCGTTCTCTCGTAAGCTTCCGAAGGTTCCCGAAAAAGAATTTTACCGAAAAAGCGTAAAAAGGGAACAGGATCAATGAAACAAATGTAAGCTGGACATCCATCGAGAACATGATAGCAGCTGCTATTAATATCGTAGCAACGTCAAGCCACAGATTCATCAGCCCAGTAACCACGAAGGTCTTTGTCTGCTCGACATCATTGATCATCCTTGAGATGACCTCTCCTGCTCTCGTATTGGAGTAATATTTGTAGCTGAGTCTCTGCATATGGGTAAACAGTCTGTCTCTTATATCATAAAGGATTTTGCTCGCTGTCCACTGGGCAAAATATTGACGATAGTACTCAATAGGCGGCCTGAGCACGACAAAAACAACGATCATGATGCCCATTATCCAAAGCAGTTTGTCTATTTTTTCATCCTTGGCCAGTGTTTCATTTCCGATCACATCATCAAGGACAAATTTAATTAAAAGCGGAATCAACAGCGGAATCGCGAATTTAAGGATGCCGATTATGATTGTTCCAATGATTTGCAGCCGATATGGTTTGACGAATTTTAAGTATCTGCGGATGCTGCCCATTTAAAAAGTTCCCCCTTATGGAGCCTTGCCTTGCTGTCTGCACGAAACAAAACCTGTTGAATCAATCAACAGGCTGATGCTTGTCTACCCTGTATGGTTAACGACGATAGGTTAAATACCGTTCATAATAAATGTCGATGAAATCTGGCGCAAAGGGACCCTTTCTTTGCCTGATCCAGCGTTTTAGCTTTTCAACATTATATTTTAATATCTTGTCGATTACCTCAGGGTATTGCATTTCTTTACGATGGCGCTCATATTCATCTTCATCGAGCAGGTTAAACGTCATATCAGGAAAAACTTTAATATCGAGATCATAGTCAATATATTTCAGCGCTTCTCCATCAAAAATAAATGGAGAACTGATATTGCAGTAATAATACACGCCGTCTTCCCGAATCATGCCTATAACGTTGAACCACAGCTGAGAGTGGAAGTAACAGATTGCAGGCTCTCTCGTAATCCAAGTTCTGCCGTCTGACTCAGTCACGACTGTCCGATCATTTCCGCCTATCACAAGATTTTGCGTTCCTTTTAAGACGGTAGTTTCTTCCCAGACTCGATGGATGTGCCCATTATGCTTATAACTATGGATTTGGATCGGTTCACCTTCTGTGGGTACGCCCATGTTCTTCTCCCCTACTTTCCTTTCCCGGAAACTTTGCAACCTATTAATGTATATGTATCTATTTCCTTCAAAACGACAAAAGGCAACAAAGAACGATTCCTATTTTTTATTATTATAACGGTTAACGAGAGAATTTAAAACAAAAGAGCCACCGATTTCCTCGATCGCCCAATAAACTTGCTTGAATTTTTATAAAAGTCCACTATTTTTTATTCCAATCAAATAAACAGAGAAGTCTTAACGAAAGGTAACGGCAAGCTCCTGATAAGTATGGATTACTTCCTCCGTCTGCTTTTCAAACATTTGGTGTATCTCCTTAAGATCCTGCTTTTTTCGGTCAATTTCCATCCGAAGATCCTCTAGTTCAGCGCTTTGCTTAAGGGTATCCAGCTGCTTTTCAATCTCCTGGCATCTTTCCAATTCAGACTGCAGATATAGAAGTTTTTCCATCGTTTGCATTTGTGTAGAAACCAAATCGTTAAATTTATCCATGCTTTTCCACCGCCTGTAAAATTTATCTTTTAAAAGTATTCTTGGGTGGCGATGAAAATCCTTTGACTAGTTATGTAGAGGAATTGGAACCTTTGTCGAATGGAGGATATTTGATTAATTGCGAATCTGTGGCAGTTAAACCATCCTTCTCATCTGTTTCGGATCCAGCAACAATAGAAAAAGGCACTCTGCGAATGAGAGTGCCTTTCATTAAGGTGATTAGCGCTGTTGGCCAGAGTTTTGGCCTTTGCGAGCTTCAGCTTGCTGGTTTTGCTGGCGTACTTCTTGAGCATTAGTTTCGCTCGCGAATTCAGTGCCGAATTGGCCCTGGCGACCAGCAGATTGAGCGTTTTGCTGGCGTACTTCTTGAATGTTAGTTCCAGCTTGAGATTGGTTAGGTTGTTTTGCCATTGTTTATCACCTCCACGAATAATAGATTAACCATCCGTTGAAGGTGCTATCCGACTTTTTTATACCAAATTCATCCAACAGCATTCTTCTTACACCAATAAAGAGATACCGCCATCGACGATGATTGTCTGCCCCCGGATCATGCTCGATTCATCCTTAAGCAGGAACATGATGGCATTGATCATATCTTCGATTTCGACCATCCTTCCGGCAGGTGTTTTCTCTTTAGCCTCGGCAAGGAGTTCCTCTCTATTCGGGAAGTGCGTCAGTGCTTCGGTATCCACCGCCCCGCCTGAAACAGCGTTGACAACGATATTTTTACGCGCCAGCTCTACGGCCAGATAGCGTGTCAATGCTTCCAGAGCCGCCTTTGAAACCCCCACTGTCGTATAATTTTCAAGGTATCGAATCGAGCCAAGAGAACTGATGCTGACAATTTTACCTCCGCCATTCCTCTCCATCAGCTTCGCCGCTTCCTGTGAACAGAACAACAAAGCCTTACTATTGATGTTCATCGTCCAGTCCCAATGTGATTCCTCAAGCTCCATTGCCGGCCGCAACACACCTGAAGCTGCATTGTTAACAAAGACATCGAGCCTTCCAAATTCCGCCTCAATTTGTTCGAACATTGCTTTTATCTTGCTGACATCCCCGACATTCGCCTTAACGACAAGGACTTTTCTGCCAAGTGCTTCGATCTCTTCTGCTGTTTCCTGGGCTGCCTTCTTGCTGCGGGCATAATTAACGACGATGTCATATCCCTCTTTTGCGAGTTTGAGGGCCGCCGCTTTTCCGATTCCCCGGCTGCTTCCGGTAATAAGTGCAACTTTTTGTGTCATTTAAAAAATCCCTTTCTATCCAGCTCCTGCAAAGAATAGCAGAATCTTAATTTTGTTTCATTTTAGCCTTTTCAGGTATATAAGACAATAAGGATTTATTCCTTGTCAATGAAACCTTTGATAAAAAACCACCGTACTGAAAACACTAATCTTTAGGTTAATAATCTTAGGAAAGGATGATTCCCGAATGTATGTAGGACGTGATATGACCGAATTATCGATGATTCCCAAAACCGATTGGAAGGATAGCGAGCTTGCTTTTTTCCATCACTCTCTCCAGCAAATGGTTCCTTACCTGAATGCTGAAGGCCAGACGATCCACAGGGAAATCGTTGAAGAAATTGAAAACCGGGGTGGTTTGAACCGCGGCGAAGCTGATTACACTCATGGAACGAAAGTGAGCTACGATTAAGATCGAAAAGCGCTTTGAGTATAAAATTCTTTCAAATAAATAAGGCTGCTAACCCGTTGGTTAGTCAGCCTTATTATATTCCAGATAGCGCTTCAGCATTTTTTGGTATGGTACTGGAAATGCAAATTCTTGGATTTCCTTCTCGGTAACCAATTTAAGCTGTGACGTCTCGTAGATTTCGCCCGTAAATTGTCCGCTGAATACCTGTATGTTCCATATCAAATGCGAAAACACGTGGTCGATTTCCCCTATGGATTCATGCATCTTTGGCGTTAACCCATAAGCCTCTTCAAAATGCTCTGACAACTGGTCTCTTTGTCTCTGGAAGTCGAGGCTCAGCTCAACAGTCGGGAACTCCCACAGGTTTGCCAGCAAGCCGGTTCCAGGTCTTTTTCTGATGAGGATTCTTCCTTCCTCGTCCTTAAAAATTCCGGCAGCAAGCTGAACATTTTTCTGCTTTTTCTTTTTAGTTTTAACGGGCAATTCACTCTGCACGCCTTCGTGAAAAGCTTCGCAGTGTTCCCTGACCGGGCAAAGCAGGCAGGAAGGGGAGGTCGGAGTGCAAATAAGGGCCCCAAGCTCCATCAGCGCCTGATTGAAATAGGAGGGATTTTCGTGGGAGATCAGCTCCCTTACTGCCGTTTCAAAAATTTTACGGGATGCAGGCCTGGCAATATCCTCCCAAATCAATAAGATACGTGATAATACCCTCATGACATTACCATCCACCGCTGGCTCAGGTTTTCCATAGGCGATACTGAGGATTGCTCCGGCAGTGTAGGGCCCTACACCTTTTAATGCAGAGATTTCTGCTGGTGAATCTGGAACTTTGCCGCCGTACCTTTCATTAACTTCTTTTACAGCGGATTGTAAATTACGGACACGGGAATAATAACCGAGACCTTCCCATGCTTTAAGGACTCTTTCTTCATCAGCGGCTGCAAGCGCCTCTATTGTTGGAAAATTTTCCAAAAATCGATTAAAATAAGGGATGACAGTATCTACTCTTGTTTGTTGGAGCATGATTTCTGATACCCACACTTTGTAAGGATCCTGGTCCTTTCTCCATGGCAGTTCTCGCTGCTCACTTACAAACCATCCTATCAAGTCATCCTGAAAGGATTTTATATCCATTTTATCTATACATTTCTTGATGTCAGTTGCCACTTTTGTTCCTCCAGGTGTTAAACTTTCCGGTAATTTGGGAATATAATATTAACGCTTCTGCTTTATCGCCATGAAGCCTATTCGTTCCAATCCGCCAGGAACAAAGTCCTCAAGGATTCCGAAAACGGAATGGTTCCGGGATAGCCGCATTTTTTTCAACGCATGGTAATGGGCTTCAGTCGGGACATAGAATGATTCGATGAACATATTACGCTCATCCGACTGGCTGCATGAAAACATATCAGCTTCAAAATCAGGCAGCATGGTTGAGATCTTATCGATTATTTCACGGTATTGGCTAAGCAGATTTTGTTTTACTTCATATTGAACAATCATCTGGATCAATTTATTCAGCTCCTTTATGTGTTTCTTGAAGGGACTGATTGATACAGCCCTTTAAAAGTAAACTATTATTCATATTGTGACAAGGAATTTTACCTTCCAAGCGCTGGTTTTGCATAAAATAAATTTTATAAAAAGGAGGCTGTTCCCATGGATACTGGAACCCATGTTGTGATGGGATTCGCTCTAGGCGGGTTAGCTACGCTTGATCCTGCTGTTAGCGGAAGCACCGCCACTGCCTCAAGTGTTCTGATTGCTACACTTGTGGGATCGCAAATCCCTGATATCGATACTGTATTGAAATTGAGGAATAATGCTGTCTATATCCGGAACCACCGCGGCATTACCCATTCGATTCCAGCAGTCCTCCTGTGGCCGCTGCTTATTTCTGGGACAATCTACTTTTTCAACCCAGAAGCAAATTTGCTGCATTTATGGATTTGGACATTTATTGCCGTTTTCCTTCATGTTTTTGTCGACATTTTCAATGCCTATGGGACACAGGCTTTGCGTCCTTTCTCGTCGAAATGGGTCGCTCTGGGGGTAATCAATACATTCGACCCGATTATTTTTGCGCTTCATGTCGTCGGATTGTTCCTCTGGGCATTTGGATATCATCCTGGATATACCTTTTTAACGATCTATGCCATCCTGGTGTTCTACTATATTTACCGCTTTATCATGAAGTTTCGCATCAGAAGGGCAGTTGAAAATATTGTTCCAGATGCAACTGAGATCATCATCGCCCCGACCATGAGGTTTAATCATTGGCGGGTCGCAGTAATGAACAAGCACCAGTTCTTTGTCGGCCGCGGACACAAGCATCATGTGAGGATTCTCGATCAATTCAATCGTGTGCCTGTCCCGGAAACCGAGGTATTGGAAGCAGCAAAAAAAGACAAGAACCTGTCAGCGTTCCTGTCCTTCTCTCCAGTCTACCGCTGGGAATGCGATGAATATGATGACTATTACGAGGTCAGGTTCATTGACCTGCGCTATCGCAGTAACGGGCATTATCCATTCGTCGCTGTCGTGAATCTAAGCAAGGACCTGGAAATTCTCAGCTCCTACACAGGGTGGATCTATAGTGAGGAAAAACTAAGAAAGAAATTGGAATTCCTTCCTGGAGAAGGCTAAGACCGGGCGTATATTGCCCGGTTTTTTTGTGCGGATTTTCCGCAGAGAATATGGAGAGGGATGGTATCTTTTAAAAAAATATTTTATGTTACCGGTTTTCTGGGTTCTCCTTATAACCGGGCACATATCCACTGTTTTTGTTACCGGTTTTCTGGGCTCTCCCTCTAACCGGGCACATATCCACTGTTTTTGTTACCGGTTTTCTGGGTTCTCCCTCTAACCGGGCACATATCCACTGTTTTTGTTTCCAGTTTTCTTGGTTCTCCCTCTAACCGGGCACATATCCACTGTTTATGTTACCGGTTTTCTGGTTTCTCCCTCTGACTAGGCGCATTTCGGCTTTTTTATCCTCACCTTGGCAAAACAAAAATCCCCGTGAAAATGGGGATTCTCATTTACTCAGCATTCAATAAATGCTTATACTTCGGGTTCCTGGCGACAAATTCATGTAGCTGCCCCCCGTAATTTTCGATCCATTGACGGACCACTTTTTCAGTCATTTCGCTGCCCATATATTTATGTCCAGCTTTTGCGTAGGTTGACTCAAAGTCTCCCCATAAAAGCTCCACCCATGTCAATGCCTGCTCATAAGTGATCCCATTATTTTTTTCCTGCAGCAGGCTTGCCAGCTTCTCAAGAGTTTCCTGCAATTGTGAACACCTCTTTGCCAATTTTTAATGTAGTTATGAATGATTGGTTTTATCCAATACTATAAATGCGTGCAGCTGTTTTGGCATACACGTAATTTTACCCGTCACGGAGGGCAATATGCGAAATAAAGTAACCAACTTCCCAAACCAGAACAACAATAAGCTTGAGGGCGAACCCCGGGCAAAAGCTGAATATGCTTCAAGAAGAGCTGATGGTACAATCAATACTCATCCGCAAGAGCGCATGTACGCCTCATCTCACCGTGAAGATGACACTTCAGCGGTTATAAAAGACCATTAAAAGCTCACACTGAACAGCAGGATGCTATAAAATCAGCAAAAACCCAAACCCAGGTGCAAAACCAGATACTTAATTCTGGTTTTGCTCCAATTTCAATAATAAGGAAATCGGCAGTGCTTCTTCTTTTCCATCTCCATTAAGACGAGCACCCCAGGCAAAAATGCCATTCATATAATCAATTTTGAAATAGGAGCCCGGGTCCCCATCAATCCCATAGATTTCACCCGATTTAAAATCATCCGGGTTTAACATGTAAGATTTGGCCATAGCAATTTTACGTTCGTAAACGGCAAGCTCACTTACCATCCCCATCTGCTCTGCCTTTCTAGCTTTATCACGCAGACTGGCGATTTCCTGGTTCAATTCGTATGCAGATAACTCACTGTAACGCTTTTCCCTGCTCATTTATAATCACTCCTGGATTGTTCTCGCTTTTAACATTCAAGCATTTAAGATATAACTAAATTATAGCATGTTATATTAAGGAGGCTATCATGAAAGCAATCATTGTGACTGGTGCCGGTACTGGCCTGGGAAAAGAGCTGTCCTTGCTTTTGGCCAAACAAGGTTACCATTTGATCTTAACAGGAAGAACTGAAGAAAAGCTAAATGTAGTCAAAGAGCAAATCGAGAAGTCAGGAGGAAGTGCCACGGCAATCCAACTTGACCTTCGAAACCTTGAGGATATCAAGGAAAAAGCTCTGTTGATCAGTAAAAAGCATGAAATTTTCGGTCTCGTGAATAATGCAGGTCTTGGTTACTTCGGCCCGTTCTCCGAAGTCTCAGATACTGAAATCGAGGAGATGTTCCAGACGAATGTATTTGGCACCATTAATCTGACGAAGGCCATCCTCCCTTATCTGGAACAGAATCATGAAGGGCTGGTCTTAAACATTGTTTCTACTGCCGGGCTGCGCGGGAAAAAGAATGAAGCTGTTTATTGCTCCAGTAAATTCGCTGTCAGGGGTTTTACTGAAAGCCTGCAGAAGGAGTATGAAGGAACCGGAATCCGATTCGTTGCTGCTTATATGGGGGGAATGAATACTCCATTCTGGGATGATAGTGAACATGTGGCTGACCCAGCAAGACTTCGGTCAGCTGCCGAGGTAGCCGAAATCATAATCGAAAATCTGAACAAAGACGAAATTGTTATAGAATCTAAAAAATCATGACACATGTCATGATTTTTTTATTCCTCATTCTCTTTTTCAGAAATGAAATCATCAATCATTTCCATTGGGAACCCTTTGCGGTACAACGCCATCTTCAGCTTCTGTCTATATTCCCGTTCCGGCAGTTTACTGTATTTGTTGTGCAGCTTCTCCCCCTGGACCCTTAATGCATCCATTTCATCGTCTTCTTCCTTCACCACATTTGTTTCTTGCAGGGCAGCCCTGATAATCGCGAAGGAATACCCTTTACGCTGAAGCATCTGCTCTATTTTCTGTTTCAGGATTTTGGATGAATCCTTCTTATTTTTCTGTGCATATTTATCACTAAGCTTAATCGCTTTTTCTAATTGTTCATCAAATGAAACTTCTTCAATGATCTTTGAAATGAGATCAGGTGATATTCCTTTATTCTTCAATTCCTGCTTAATCACCTCTGCTCCCTTGTCAGTCGTATTCAGCTGAGTACGGACAAAGGCATTGGCAAATTCCTCGTCATTCAGGAATTTGAATTCATATAATTTATGGATTGCTTCTTTTATAACTGGTTCAGCCATTTCTTTTTTTAACAGGTAATCACGTACTTCAGTTTCAGACCTCATGCGATGGGCTAAATAATTGATGGCTGCATTATAAGCTTTCCGGATGTCATCCTGGAAAAGCATCTCTGTTACTGAAAAATCATCGAGCTCCATCCCTTTTTTCAGGTTATGCTTAATCAACACATCTTCATCAACGCTGAAGGCATACTCTTCCCCTCTGCCGCTGTCGGTAAAAATGCTGTATCTTTCCTTATTATGTTTTTGAACAGAAATCTTTGTGATCACTGGCATGTGATTTTCACCTCTAATGAAACTTTAACACATTCAAAGGAGGATTATCATTTTAAAAGAAGTACTATATTAACAAGAGGCTTTATTGAGGAGGGGTTTGATGAAAGTAGCGATAACCGGAGGAACTGGACTTGTTGGCAAAGCTCTGAGCAGTTATTTGATACAAGAAGGCCATCAAGTCTATATATTAACTCGGAATCCAGGTGAATCACAAAGCAGCAACCCAAAGTTTGTCCAATGGCTCAATCCTGGAGACGAACCTGAAAAGGAACTGGAAGGCATTGATACTATTGTCAATCTTGCTGGGGCCACAATCAATAGTAAATGGACGGATGAGTATAAACATAAAATTATTGCCAGCCGGCTGAAGGCAACTGATGAAGTCAAAAGGATTATTGAAATGATGCCGAAAAAACCTTCTGTTTTAATCAACGCAAGTGCTGTAGGCTATTATGGCACATCTGTAAACAAAGAATTTACGGAACAATCACATAAAGGCAGTGACTTCCTTGCCGAAACGGTCGATCAATGGGAAGCTTCAGCAGCCCAGGTTAATGTTATGGGTGTCCGGTCCGTTTTTTGCCGTTTTGGAGTCATCCTTGATAAAACTGCCGGAGCCCTGCCGCGAATGGTCCTCCCATATAAATTTTTTGCTGGAGGAAAAATCGGATCCGGAAAGCAATGGCTTTCATGGATTCATATAGAGGATGTGGTACGAGGTGTTATTTTCGCAATCGAAAATAATAAAGTAAGCGGCCCTGTAAATTTCACAGCCCCCTGCCCGGTAAAGATGGAGCAATTCGGTGAAACCTTATCCAGAGTCATAAAACGCCCCCACTGGATGCCTGTGCCTTCATTTGCTTTAAAAGTACTGCTGGGAGAAATGAGCATCCTTGTATTGAAAGGACAGCGTGCATTTCCTGAAAAACTCCTAAAAGAAGGATTTACATTCAGGTATCCCGAACTCCAAGATGCACTTATAGAAATTTTCGGCAAATAATGCTGTTTAATCCCTTTCAAAAAGGAAATACTGGTAAAGTAAAACAATTTGAAAGGGTGGGTAACCAATGGATAAGAAAAAACGAGACAAGACTAAAAGCACTTTATCAAGCATGCAGGAAGTTACATACAGCCATGAATTCAAGAAAGCCGACAGAGCTGGCGGCTATACAAATGGAAAGAGATAATAAGCATTAAGCACCCCTTTATTGCGGAATATAAAAGTACGGAAATGATCCTATTTCCGTACTTTTATCGTGAAAGGGGTTTTTTCGAATGGGTCGTGCTCATGGACATAAAACACGTGACCGAAACAAAGCTTCTCTTCCTCAGGTGCCTAAAAATATGAAATCTGATGGACTTGACGTAGAATTTGACAGGGACCTTGCCGATCATGAGGACCTTGAGGCAATGGCTCGATCTAAGGCTGCTGACGAACGTGCAAAAAAACACCGGAAATAACCCATAAAAAAAGAAAGCAGAATCCATCATGGGTTCTGCTTTCTCTTTTAAGGGGAAGGGGAATATCAACAGTTAGCATGGGGATATACATTGTGAATATTTTCACTAACTTTTGATATCTTCACTATACGCTTTCTCTCCAACTTATACAATGACTTTCACCAATTGTTCAAAAATAATATGATCCAGTTATTAACACAACTGTGGACAATGTTAATAACTCTTCCGACCGCTTACTATTATTAGATTTTTAATACGCTAACTTTTTTACATCATTTTTGTGGATAATGTGCATAAGTCTGTGGAGTACTCGAAAAATAGTGATTTTACCTGTGGATAAGTATGGTGATAAATAATCGCTATTAATATTACCCTTACTTCTAAAGCCGCAAACCATATTCATTAACGAAGGCGTAAATAATTTACATGAACAAATCAAATACTATTCCTAATTGGAGTGATATTTAACAACACGGAGGGATTCCTAATGGCAAGGAGGAATAAAATACTTGTACCTGAAGCTAGAAAGGCATTGGATGACTTGAAGGCTCAAGTAGCCGGAACAATGAAACCGGAGGATGCCAAATACGAGACGGCCAGGGAGATTGGAGTTCCCTTGAACAAGGGATATAACGGAAATCTTCCGACCCGGGAAGCAGGGAGGGTTGGCGGCAGACTGGGAGGAAATATGGTTCGCGAGCTCGTTAAAATGGCACAGGAAAACCTGCGTAAGAAGTAAGGATTTCAAAACTGTTCGCAAAAATGATTGACATCTGCTGGAAAATGAAATACACTAGTAAAGCTTCGCCAAAAAGAAGTAACTTGAATCACAATAAATTATTATGTAAACAATTAATGGCGTTCTGCTTTTATTTTTTCGGTAACAACTTATTCACACTGGATCGGCTTCGGAGCCGTAAGGATGCAAGAGAGGTAGGGCTTGTGTCGTTTAGGTTAAAAAATGGATCAAGTGGAATTATGTACCGCGGCAAAAGTTTATAATGGATGATTTTTTATACATCTTGTGGAGTAGCAAGTTACTTGAAAGCGAACCGGGTTCCGGTTCGCTTTTTCTATTGTGAAAAGCGAGATTTAGATTGCGTTATTCACCTTGTCATGTTCAGTGTTATCAGATGGTTCCTGCTTGTAGGTCGGCAGGATAATGGTAACCTCTGTCCCAACTCCTTTTTCACTCTTGAATGAAATCGTACCGCCCATAGCCTCAATGATTTTTATTGAAACGGAGGTTCCGAGCCCCGTACCTTTATCTTTTGTTGTATAAAATAATGTACCTAGTCTGGCAAGTTGGGCACTATCCATTCCTTTTCCCGTATCCGAAACTACTATATATGTTTCATTAACGCCCGACACCTGGCTGATGTTGACTTCCCCTCCATCATCCGTAGCTTCAATTGCGTTCTTTATAATATTCACTAGAGCTTGTTTCAGCTGGTTCCTGTCCGTCTTTACATATATCGCCCATTCAAACTGGACATTCACCCGCACACCTTCCTTTGCAGCAAATGCCTCTATAAGCAATGTGACTTCAGCAATGATTTCTGCCAGTTCGGCATCTTCAAGTTTTTCAAATTGTGGCTTAGCGAAATTCAGATAGTCATTAATGATGGACTCCGCCCTGCCTAATTCTGTTAGGACGAGACTCAAATAATAATGATTATTTCCTTTTTCTTGTTTGTGCATCATTTGCAGGAATCCTTTTACAACTGTTAAAGGATTCCTGATTTCATGCGCAATTGATGCAGCTAATTCACCCAGTGTATTCAGTTTTTCAGCGCGAAAGATTTCTTTTCTCATTAAATCCTTCTCGATCAAGGACTCATTCAGAATCGCCGCAATCCATACCGCAAAAACCTGTATGGCACCGAAAATGGCTACATTCATCATAATTTGGTTCGTGTCTTCCGCTATGGCACCATTAATGATAATGCTGGCCACAAGAATCATCAGCATGGAAAACGAAGGCCATAAACCAACAAGGACCACTGTCCTTATTCTTTTCTTTGCATCGAACGTCCAAAATTTTTTCATGAATATGAATGGAATCAGCGCTGCCAGAAAACCGCTCGCGTATCCGAGCAGAAGATCACCGCCCATTATTGTCCTTGTTCCAAGGTAGGTAACCCAAACCATAGCACCTGCAATAGGACCGCCATATAAAAAGGCCAGTACCATTGGGACGTAACGAAGATCCCAGAACAATCCGCCTTCCTCATACGAAAAAGCAAGGGAGAGAAACACAGCAGCACTTTGAAGCACTCCGCACAAATAAGGAGATTTCCCGATGCTTTTATTATAAAAAAGAACACTATGAATGAAGATTGGCAGCAGAATAATAAGGACGTTTAAAAGAAGTTTCTCAGCAAGCATTTCATCTTCTCCATTCGAAGTGGGTTGGATACATAAAGCCGGACGGACGGACGGATGCTGTCATGCTAATTGAAGTCTCATATTAGGAATACGACAAACTTTTTACGAATCCTCTATTGCCCGGGAAATTTGTCATATTTTACAGGCGGATTCCCTCCATAAACCGATTCACTTTTTGTAGAAAAAAAAGGAAGCCTAGTGGCTTCCTAATAGTTCATTAACATTTTCTTTTCCAGCTGACTCGTGTACAGACTATGGTAAAAACCTTTTTGAACAAGCAATTCGTCATGGCTGCCTTTTTCAATGATCTGCCCATCTTCTATGACGATAATCTGGTCAGCGCTTTTAATTGTATTCAAACGATGGGCGATGATGAAGCTTGTTCTGCCTTTCAGCAGATGCTGGAGTGCTTCCTGGATTTTAAGCTCTGTGATCGTATCAATACTGCTCGTTGCTTCATCAAGAATCAAAATCGATGGATCAGCGAGGATTGCTCTCGCTATGGACAGCAGCTGTTTTTGCCCCTGACTGATGCCGGCATCATCCTGGCTTAACACGGTATCGTATCCTTCTGGAAGCCGCTGGATAAAGGAATGGGCATTTGCTGCCTTCGCAGCCTGCTCTACTTCCTTATCTGTTGCATCCAGTCTGCCGTAGCGGATATTTTCCCTAATGCTGCCCTGGAAAAGGAATGAATCCTGGAGGACAAATCCCATTTGTGTCCGCAAGCTTTCACGGATGATTTTTTTGCTGTCATATCCGTCAATTAAAATGAGTCCCTCATTTGGCTCATAAAAACGTGAAATCAAGTTGATGATTGTGGACTTACCAGCGCCTGTAGGTCCAACGAGGGCAATACTTTCGCCGGGTTCAGCTTTAAAGTTCAAATCAGATACTGTATCCCCGCCTTTTTCATATGAAAAAGATACATCCTTGAACTCGACCTTACCCTTGATGTTCTGAAGTGAGGCAGCTTCTTTCTCATCGACTGCCTCCTCTTCGGTATCAATGATATCAAAAACCCTGTCAGCCCCTGCAACTGCAGAAAGTAAAGTATTGAACTGGTTCGACAGGTCATTCAGCGGTCTTGTGAACTGCCTGGAGTACTCCGTGAAAATAACGATTGTCCCAATCGATACGTAGCCTCTAAGCGCGAAGTAGCCGCCAACAGCCGCTACGATGGTGAAGCTCAGGTTATTGAGCATATTCATTAATTTTGGAATGAAGCCGGTAAAGGTCTGGGCCCAATACCCGGACTCCTTCAACTGTTTATTCTTAACACGGAACTCTTCAATAACTTTTGGTTCTTGCGAGAAGGATTTAATGATTTTCTGGCCAGAGATGGTTTCTTCAATATATCCATTCATTTCACCAAGCCGGCGCTGCTGTTCTTTATACAGCCTCCCTGTCCTGCTCGTAATCCACTTCATCCCCATGAACATCAGCGGCACAATGATCATCGTAACAAGAGTTAACAGCGGGCTAAGCCAAATCATGACTGCGAGAGTTCCCACAAGGGTAAGTACACTAGAAAAAATCTGGATGACAGAAGAATTCAGCGTTGCACTGACATTTTCAATATCATTGGTTACCCTGCTCATCAATTCACCATGCTGGCGCTTGTTGAAGAAATCAATCGAAAGTTTATGGAAGTGAGTAAATAACTGTTCCCTCATTGTATAGACTGTCTTCTGGGCAATCCCGATCATCAAATAGCTTTGGAGCCATAAGGATAAGGAGTGCAGCCCATACACAATGCCAAGACCGGCTAACAGCAAGATGAATCCGTCAGTGGATTCTGTCGCAAAATACTCATCAATTCCCCTTCCAATAAGGAATGGTCCCAATAAACCAAGTGCAGAACTTGCCACAACCATTAATAGAACCAGTATCAGCAGGCTCCTCTGTTCTGCGAGGTATGACCAAATTCTTTTTACCGTCGGTCCAATTCCCCTTACCGAATTACTTTTTTGCTCAGTCTTGCTCTGCCTTTTTAACATCCTGCCTTCACCTCCCCAAATTGGGATTCGTAAATACCCTGATATAGAGCAGAATGGTTGAGGAGATATTCATGGTCTCCATATCCAATTATAGTGCCATCTTCAAGCAGCAGGATCTTATCCGCTTCCTTTGCGGTGCTTATCTTTTGGGTAATGATGACTGTTGTACAATGGTATTTGGTGATTGAATCCAAAAGCTTTGCTTCGGTTTTTAAATCAAGCGCACTTGTACTGTCATCGAGCAAAAGGATTCTTGGATTTTTAATCAGAGCCCGTGCAATTGACAGGCGCTGTTTTTGCCCGCCCGACAGATTGACTCCTTTTTGTCCCAGAAGTGTATTATATTGATCAGGAAGTTTTTCAATTGTTTCATGGATCTGGGCATCAGAAGCAGCCTTAACCATTTCCTCATCGGTGGCATTCTTTTTGCCCCATGCAAGATTTTCCTTGATAGAACCAGTGAACAGCAAAGCCTCCTGGGGAACGTAGCCAATTCCCTCTCTAAGACTTTTCAGTTTAAAGTCCTTGATTCTCCTGCCATCTATCCGGATTTCCCCACTCGTTACATCATATAATCGGGGTATAAGCTGGAACATCGATGTCTTCCCGGCACCAGTAGCACCCAGTACAGCCACGGTTTCACCAGGGTCAATCGAAAAGGATAGATTTTGAAGGATTGGAATATTGGTGTTCGGAAACTGGAATGAAACCTTGTCAAATTCAATTCCCCCTTGAGTAATCCCATGTTCCTTACTGCTTTCTATCGTATCCTCAAGATCAATTTCCTCATTCAGTACATCGGTCACACGCTCAGCAGACGCCCGGGCACGGGAAAACACCATGATAATCCATGAAAACATAGAAAAAGCACTGGTGATCCTGGCTGCATAATTCACAATCGCAACCACTTCACCGACAGAAACGCTGCCAGTCTGGACTTCTATTTTTCCGAACCAAAGAACAGCAATGACACTCAGATTCATGAAAAGCAGCAGGACAGGGATCGTTACCTCTGTAACCCTTAGAGCAAATATGGTTTTATCCTTAAGATTATTGTTCGCATTTTCAAATCTTGTTCCTTCGTAACCACCTCTGGCAAATGCCTTGATCAGCCTCATTCCCACAAGGTTTTCCCTCATGACACCGTTCACTTTGTCCAGGCGCTTTTGAACACTCTTGAATAAACCTGCAGCCTTGATCATGATCCATATCAGGAATATCAACAGAGGCGGGATAATGATGACAAATGCAAGCGACAGTTTCACATTGACGAGCATGGCCATAATGATTCCGCCGATGACCAACAGAGGAGCGCGCAATGCTATCCTCAAGCTCATAAAGAATGTATTTTGCAGCTGTGTCACATCATTAGTGATCCTTGTGATTAAAGATGATGATGGAAAGTTACTGAAGTTAGTAAAAGAAAAAGCCTGGACCTTGGCAAACAGCTTTTCCCGCAAATCATAGCCAAAGCTTTGGCCTGCATGGGCAGCTATAAACGAATTTGTGATACCGGATGCAAAAGCAAGGAATGAAATCCCGAGCATCACTGCACCTAATTTGATGACAGTATCCAGGTCCCTTGCGACAATTCCCTCATCGATGATCTTAGCCATCAGCAGCGGCTGCACAAGTTCAACCGCCAGTTCGACGAGCATCAAGCTTAACGCAGCCGCTATCGGAATGCGATATGGTTTTACAAACGAAAATATACTCATGAAGATAAGACCCCCGTTGAAACGACCTTGATTATTTCGGCTTACGAATTTTTATATCTTCTATAATACCTCTTTTGGTGAATTTTTTGAATTGAAAGAGAATAATTTATTTTGCTTTTAGGTGCTGAAATTTTTTATAGGCTTAATTATTTTATTTTACAACTAAAAAACAGCACCGTTTATTAAGACGTTGCTGCTTTTAATGTTTTTCATATAATTTTTAAGAATTCTGTACCAGATGATCTTTCAACTGGTCTCTTAGTGCGCGTTTCAGGAATTTGCCGACCGAGGTCTTTGGGATCTCCTCCATGAATACAACATCATCCGGCAGCCACCACTTGGCGAACTGCGGGGCGATGAATTCGAGAATCTCCTGCTTATCGACCTTGCCTCTATATTGTTCCTTCAGTACGACGCATGCAACCGGCCGTTCCTGCCATTGCTGGTGAGGGACGGCAACGACACTCGCTTCGAATACAGCCTCGTGAGCCATCAGGGCATTCTCAAGGTCGACCGATGAAATCCATTCGCCGCCGCTCTTGATCAGATCCTTCGTGCGGTCGACTAGCTTGATGACACCCTCTTCATCAACAGTGGCCACATCCCCGGTGTACAGCCAGCCATCGCGAAAGGCATCTGCCGAACGCTCATCCTTATAATATTCATCGGCAATCCATGGTCCACGCAGCAATAGTTCTCCCATTTCTTCTCCATCCCACTTCACTTCGCCATTTCCGCCGATGACTTTCATTTCAAGCCCAGGCACAAGGAGTCCTTGCTTTGAGCGGATATCTAAAATTTCATCTTCGTCCAAGCCGACCTGGTAGCTCTTCAGGCGTGATACTGTTGCCAGCGGAGTGGTCTCTGTCATACCGTATGCGTGCAGGAATGGAATTTTATATTTTGTTTCAAACGCCTTTATCATGCCACGCGGCGCTGCAGAACCGCCACAGACAATTGATCTGAGCGAAGAGGTATCATAGCTTCCATTTTCAAGCTCATTCAGTAGGCCGAGCCAAATCGTCGGCACTCCTGCGGTGAAGGTGACTTTTTCCTGTTCAATGAGATCAGCAAGCAGCTTAGGTGTGAACAGCGGCCCAGGCAGCACCTGAGTCGAGCCGAACCATGTAGCAGCGAATGGCAGACCCCAGGCATTGGCATGGAACATTGGCACCACAGGCAGTACCACATCAGTTTCAGAAAGTGCTGCTGTATCCGCCAACCCGAATGCGAAGCTATGGAGGACAATGCCTCTGTGAGAATAAACAACACCTTTAGGATTGCCAGTGGTTGCAGAAGTGTAGCACATCCCTGCCGGATCATTTTCATCAATATCTTTCACGAATTCAAATTCAGGACTGGCATCGCGAAGAAGCTTCTCATAGGAATAGACTGGCTCCAAAGTTGTGTCGGGCAGTTCGTCTTTGTCGGTCATGATGATGTATGCCTCTACTGTTTTAAATTGGTCCTTGCTCCGCTCAATCAGCGGCACCAAATCCTCATCGACAAGCAGCACCTTGTCTTCTGCATGATTGATAATGTAAGAGACATGTTCTGCTGACAGGCGGATGTTGATGGTATGAAGAACTGCCCCCATACCCGGAGCGGCGAAGTAGACTTCAAGATGGCGATGGTGATTCCAGGCAAAAGTGCCAACTCTGTCGCCTTTTTCCACACCGAGCTTTTCAAGCGCACTGGCGAGTCTGCGTGTCCTCTTGCCAATCTCCTTGTAAGTGAACCGGTGAATACCTGATTGTGTACGAGATACCACCTGCTTTTTCGGGAAAAATTTTTCTGCTCTTTCCAATAGCGATCCTACTGTCAATGGAACATTCATCATAACCGACATTCCCCTTCCACTTATTAAATTAGGTATTTCCCTCTATTAATTGCTGCTTTTTATACTGAGCCAATCTCTTAAAACCTCTTCTGTCTGTTCTCCTTTTTTCGGTGGAGCTGCATCCTCTTGTGCTGGCAAATCTCCATGCATTTTAATTTGGCCTTCTGGCAATACAAAATTCTTTTCTCGCCAATATGGATAGTGAGCCAGTTCTCCCGCCTCAAGTACAGGTGTAAGGCAACAGTCGACCTTCATGCCAAAATCCGCCCATTCAGAGAGCGACTTGCTTTTAAACAAATCAACAAGCTCAAGATAAACAGGATTTGTGTTTTCCGGGCTGGAATAATGGGCGGACAGCCAATCCTCCCGGCCGACAGCTCGACAAAAGTTGTGCCAGAACTTTGGTTCCAGTGCGCCAAGGCTGACATAGCGGGCACCTTTTGTTTCGTACAGCCCATACCCAATGACAGTACCATTCAGCACAGAAACGCCATTTTGATAGCCAGTTTCTTTTTCAATCAGGACATGGTTTGCCATCAAGGCTGCCATGCTGTCAGCAATGGAAATGCAGTGATAGCTGCCTTCGCCAGTTTTCCCCCTGGCAACAAGTGCAGCAAGGATTCTCTCACTGGCCGCCAGTCCCCCGATATAATCAGAAAAAGTATGGGTTGGATGAACCGGTCTTCCTTTATCGTTCTTCATCTGGGCCAAAGCGCCGCTCAAGCTCATATAATTCAGGTCATGACTGCCCAGGCTGCCCATTTCCCCGTTCCTGCCGTAACCCGTCACCGAGCAATAGACGATTCCTGAGTTGACCTTTTTTACTGCTTCATACCCGAGTCCAAGCTTATCCATCACTCCAGGCCTGAAACTCTCAACAACAACATCCGCCCTGGCGAGTAAGTCAAGGGCAAGCAGCTTTCCTTCTGCCTGTTTCAGATTGATGACGATACTCTTTTTGCCGCGGTTATGGGCGTTAAATACATAGCCTTCTCCTGTATTCCTTGCCGGGTCTCCCTCCGGCGCTTCGACTTTGACAATCTCAGCCCCCAGTTCTGCCAGTCTCAAGGTCGCAAAAGGTCCGGGAATATAATTTGTGAAGTCTACTATTTTAATTCCTTCCAGCATATTAAAAAATCCTTTCCATTACGTCGGCTGCCCTTTTGAAAACAGTTCTTCCATTTGCTTACGCAGCATGAACTTCTGGATCTTTCCGCTTGCATTCCTAGGGAGTGCATCTACAAAGATATATTTACGCGGCCGCTTGTAATTTGCCAGGCTGTCACTGTTTTTGCACCACTCATCTAAATCTCCTTCGGTGACCTCGTGATCTTTTTTCACGACAAAAGCAGTTACTGATTCGCCCCAACGGTCATCCGGCTGGCCGACAATCGCGACATCAAGGACACCTTCATGGGCATGGAGAACATCTTCTACCTCTCGCGGATAAATGTTTTCACCCCCGCTGATAATCATGTCATCCACCCTGTCTTTGACCCAAAGATAACCCTGTTCATCCAGGTAGCCGATATCACCCGAATGGTACCAGCCTTTATACATCGCTTTTTCAGAAGCCTCTTCACGATTGAAGTAACCAGTCATCATGCATGGGCCCTGGACGATAATTTCCCCGCTTTCGCCTGGAGGCAGGATATCGTCGGGGTCGGATGGGCCATCCTCGTTCGGCCGGACGATCCTGATCTCATGGTTAAGGCAAGCCTGGCCAGCAGCACCTGCTTTTGTCAGCTGGTCATCCTCAGATAAGAAGGTGATCGCAGGACCCATCTCCGTCATCCCATACGCCTGGACCAGCTTGATGCCCAGCTTGTCATGGCAGGCATGGACAAGCGAAGGCGCCATAGGGGCTGCTCCATACAGACCCAGCTCCAGACTTTCGATATTATAGTCTTCCAGGTTCTCCTGCAAAAGCATATTCCACATTGTTGGCGCCGCGAAGAACTTCGTGATTTTTTCAGAATCAATCAGTTCAAGAACCTTCTTTGGGGCGAATTGATGGAGGATGACATTGCTGCCGCCCACATGGATTCTAGGCAGGAATGCGCAATGGAGCTCAGCACAGTGAAACATTGGCGCAGTCACCAACCCTTTATCTTTTGCACCTAGTTTGGTTGCACCTACAACGATGATACTCTGCTCGACCATATTGCGGTGCTTGTGCATAACGCCTTTTGGCCTGCCGGTGGTCCCGCTTGTATACATGATCGCGTACAGATCGTTTTCATCTACCTCAATATCAACAGGCTTTGTTTCCGCAGCTTTCACTTTTTCATGATAGCTTTGGGCATACTCTGGTGTATCTTTGTCGATGTACCAGAAAGCGATATGCGGGAATCGCCTTTCAATAGCGGCGATGACTGGCTCCACCGCCTTTTCAAAAAGGATGACCTTTGGCTCTGCGTCACCCAGGATAAAGGCGACCTCTTCTCCCATCAGCCGGAAATTGATAGGATTGAAGACTGCGCCAATTTTCGCACAGGCGAAAAACGCAGTACCCAATTCCTCGGTATTAAATGTGAACGCAGAAACCCGGTCGCCTTTCTTCACTCCTTCAGCAAGGAGCGCATTGGCAAGCCTGTTCACTTCCTCATTCCATTCACTATAAGTAAAGCGGACATTTTTGCGGACATCATAGAGGGCTTCCTTGTTCGGGAATTTCATTACCGTCAGGTCAAAGATTTTGCCGATCGTTGTGCTCATTTGCATTCCTCCTAATAAAATGTCGATTTTATGCTTTACAGAGTAGCAGTTTATAGTAGTCTCATTGGTGACCTATTTTTCTTACTTTTGCTGTTTTCAGGCGCCAATAAATGTTGGCATTCTTTTAATCCAGACGTTCAATAATGGTGGCGTTTGCCATGCCGTGCCCTTCGCACATTGTCTGAAGGCCGTAGCGTCCGCCGGTCCTTTCAAGTTCGGACATCATCGAAATCATCAGGCGGGCGCCGCTCGCTCCAAGAGGGTGGCCAAGCGCGATTGCTCCTCCATTCGGATTGAGTTTTGCAGGGTCCGCTCCCGTTTCCTTCAGCCATGCCATCGGTACAGGAGCGAATGCTTCGTTCACCTCGAAGACATCGATATCCTCCAGCTTCAGGCCGGCTTTTTTGAGGACTTTTTCCGTTGCCGGAATTGGTCCTGTCAGCATCAATGTCGGATCTGAACCTACCACAACCCTGGTGTGAACCTTGAACCGCGGCTTCAAGCCTAACTCTTCAGCTTTTTCACGGTCCATCAAAAGCAGGACACCTGCACCGTCACTGATCTGGCTCGAGTTCCCGGCATGGATGACACCATCCTCTTTAAAGACCGTTTTCAACCCGGCCAAAACTTCAGGAGTCGTTCCTTCGCGAGGCCCTGAATCTTCCGTCACCAAAGTTGTTTCACCATTTTCGAGTGTGATCTCGAGGGGCATGATTTCTTTTTTAAAATACCCCTCTGCCTGCGCCTTCAAAGCCCGGCGATGGCTTTCTGCAGAGAACTCATCAAGTTCCCGCCGGGTAAAACCATATTTCTCCGCAATCCGTTCTGCGGATAATCCCTGATGGATCATCTCGTATTGTTCTCTTAATTTAGGGCTGAAAGGGTTGGCTTCCTGATAATTAGACCCCATTGGAACACGTGTCATATTCTCCACGCCGCCGGCAATGACGACATCCATGTCCCCTGCAAGGATCGCCTGGGCCGCAAAATGGACTGCCTGCTGACTCGATCCGCATTGGCGGTCAATCGTTGTTCCTGGTACTTCAATCGGGAAACCGGCTGTCAAAGCCGCTACCCTGGCAATATCTCCAGCCTGTTCGCCTGACTGTGTTACACAGCCGAGGATGACATCCTCTACAAGTCCTGCATTGATTCCGGCCCGCTTTACAACCTCTTTTAAAACTCCTGCAGCCAGCTCATCCGGCCTGATATCCTTCAATAAACCCTTCCTTCTGCCGACAGGCGTCCTTACGGCTTCAACGATTACAACCTCACGCATGTTTTCATCTTCCTTTCTGAAAATCTGATTTTCTACAAACCCAGGTTTTTAGCAATGATGGTTTTCATGATTTCGTTCGTTCCTGCATAGATGCTGGCAACCGGGATATCACGAAACCTTCTCGCAATCTCGTATTCTTCCATGTATCCATATCCACCGTGGAGCTGCATGCATTCTGCGGCAATTTTCCTCGCGCTGTCTGTCAGCTTCCACTTTGCCATCGATACCTTTGTGACAACATCCTTGCCTTCGATATGCTCGGCAATCAGCTGGTCAAGGAAAGCTCTGCCCATTTCGATTTCTGTCGCCATCTCGACTATCTTGAATTGCGTATTCTGGAACTTGCTGACCGGCTTGCCAAATGCTTCCCGGCTTTTGACATACTCGATCGTCTGCTTCAGCATGACCTCAGATGCGGTCTGGGCTGCAATCGCAACAAGCAGTCGTTCCTGCTGGAGCTTTTCCATTAGATAAAGGAAGCCTTTCCCTTCCTCACCCAGCAGGTTTTCCTTTGGAACACGGCACTCTTCGAAGATAAGCTCTGACGTATCCTGACAGTGCAGTCCCACTTTATTCAGCTTCCTCCCTCGGGTAAAACCAGGTGTATCCCGCTCAACGACCAGCAAGCTGACACCTTTATGCTTGGGGTTCGCTTTTGGATCGGTTTTGCAGGCTACGACAATCAAATCAGACTGGATTCCATTGGTGATGAAAGTCTTTTGCCCATTTAAAATATAGTGGTCGCCATCAAGGATTGCTGTTGTCTGTATGTTCGCCAGATCCGACCCTGTCCCTGGCTCTGTCATTGCAATCGCGGTAATGGTTTTACCTGAGGTACAATTTGGCAGCCAGCGTTTTTTCTGCTCCTCTGTTCCATAGGAAGTGATATACGGAACTACGATGTCATTATGCAGCCCTACGCCAACCAGGCCTGAGCCCACCCGCTCAAGCTCTTCATTGATGACAACTGCGAATCCCCAGTCGACTTCACTGCCGCCGTATTCTTCATCGATATCAGGGCAAAGATAGCCCTGATCGCCCATTTTCTCCCAGAAGGACCGCGGTATCAGTCGCTCTTCCTCCCACTGTTCGTAAAATGGATATGCCTCCTTCTCTAAAAATTTCCTCAGTGACCTGCGAAAAATTTCATGGTCATCTGTTAAATAAGGATGTTTCATAATTGACTCCCCTCTCACTCAAACTATTAAAGCTTCACTTCATTCAGTTTCTGGCGAAGCTGGTATTTTAGTATTTTTCCAGAAGCATTCCTTGGCAACGCCTCTTCGATGAAGATCTTTCTTGGAACTTTATAGCCTGCAAGTTTTTGGCGGCAAAAGCTCTTAAGCTCCTGCTCATCAACTATTGCATCCTGCTTTGGCACAATGACTGCGCAGACGGCTTCTCCCCAAACTTCATCCGGCAGACCGATGATTGCTGCCTCCAGAACAGCAGGATGTTCATAAAGGACTTCCTCTACTTCAATTGAATACACATTTTCCCCGCCGGAAATGATCATGTCTTTTTTCCGGTCAACGAGAGTGATATATCCGTTTTCATCGACCGTCGCCAGGTCCCCGGTATAAAGCCAGCCGTTTTTGATTGTCTTTGCCGTTTCTTCCGGCTTCTTATAATATTCCTTCATAATGGATTCACCTTTGATGATGAATTCACCGACTGCACCAGGCTTTATATCTTTCCCTTCTTCATTCACCACTTTAGCTTCAGTCAGGAATGCGGCTTTTCCTCCCTTGCCAAAATGGTGCTTATGCCCTTCCGGATCCAGCAATATGCCTCCAGGGCCAGCTTCAGTCAGACCGCATAGATTATAAAACTGGTCTGTCCTGAAAAGCTCCATGCTTTTGCGGACAAGTTCCGGAGCCATTGGTGCAGCACCATAGCCGCATCTTTTAATCGAAGATAGGTCATAATCAGAAGCATTCGGCACCTGCAGCATAAAGTTGTACATCGCCGGGACTCCAAAAAAGTGGGTGATTTTATGTTGCTGGATTGCTTCAAGCGTTGTAACCGGATGAAAATCCCGATGAATGATATGGGTTGCCCCAAGAACGACGCCTGATATCAGGAAAAGATTAAGCTGTGCCGAGTGGAACAGCGGAGCGATATGGAGGATTCTTTCCTCCTGGTTGATTCCCATGCTGATCATCATCGTCAGGCCGACATTGAAAACTCGTTTATGGTCAAACAAAGCACCCTTGGGCCTGCCGGTTGTCCCGGACGTATACAAGATTTCAAGGTCATCATCATTGCTGATTTCAATTTGTGGATCATCGGCATTTTCGGAAAGGACTTTATCGAATGAATAATGTCCAACTGTTCTAGGGGTTCCAGTCGAAATGACATGAGCTGTATTTGTCCCTTCACGTGCAGAAGTGATGATATCCTCGAACTCATCATCGCAAATAACCAGCACAGCGCCAGACTGTTCCAGTATGTAATGGACCTCGGATGCTGTCAGTCGGAAATTCACCGGCACGTTTACCGCACCAATTTTAGCTCCAGCAAAAAAAGCAAATACAAACTGATCAGAGTTTCTCATCATTAAAGCAATCCTGTCGCCTTTGTTAACCCCCAGGCTAAGCAGTCCGTGGGCAAACTTGTTCACTTCCTCATTAAACCGCTTGTATGTATAGCTCCTGCCTTCACATTGAATCGCGAGCTTCTCCGGTGTTTTCCTTGCATTTTGCGCTAAATATGACCCGATATCCATACCGAACTTCCCCCCTGGTTAATTTGAAAACGCCTTCATCATTTTATATGCAATAATTATGCCAATTTTCCAAAAATGAAGATGACAGCAACAACCAAGCAGGAATTTGGATGTTTGCCCTGCAAAGTGTCCGAAAAATGGACACTGTGTTTGGACATTTAAATAGATGGTGGTTACTGAACGGGAAAAATCTCATCTTATTGCTCGTTTAGCAGTTTACTGGGTAGTTCTTGTACTTAATTGATGATATTACTGGAGGCATTATAGATTTATTGGCGGTTTTCACACTTTTATTGGCGAAGTTCACAACTTTATTGGCGATATTATGATTTTATTGGCGATATTATGATTTTATTGGCGAAATTCACAACTTTATTGTCGATTTCCAAGATTTATTGGCGAATGGAAAAAAACACGTGTTTTTTCCAGTTTGCTAAACATATGTGTAAATCTACTAGGCTAATCTTCATTTTTTCGACCGCGCTTACCCCACCCATAATATACCGCCCAGAAAATCAGGGGCACCCAAAATATAAATGGCCTTTTTTCCACAGGTAATACGACGAGAAGCAACAGTCCAAACAAAAAGAAAGGCGGCATCAGCAGCCAGTATTTTTTAGAATACATATAGCTCCTATACGCTCAGCTGGTATTTCTTTATTTTTTCATAAAGGCCTGAGCGGCTGATGCCTAAGAGTCTTGCTGCCTTTGCTTTGTTTCCATTTGCCTGGGAGAGCGCTTTTCTGATGGCTCCGAGCTCGGCATCTTCTGCAAGGCTGATTTGTTCTCCGAGCGGGCTGGATAGTTGCGAGATTAGATAGTCCGGCAGGTCCTCAGCCTGAATTTTCCCATGCTCGGCAAAGGTCATCGCACGTTCAAGGACATTGCGCAGTTCCCTTACATTGCCCGGCCATTCATAGCGAAGCAGTGCGGTCTTTGCCGGGGAAGAGATACCGGTGATGCTCGTGCCCAGCATCGAATTCAATTCTTTCATTAAACCGCTGATCAAATACTCGACATCATGAACACGTTCCCTTAACGGAGGAATAGTCAACGATATGACGTTCAGGCGATAATAAAGGTCCTCCCTGAACTCCCCCTGCCTCACCATTTCTTCCAGGTTACGGTTAGTCGCCGCGATAATACGGACATCGACCTTCACCCTTATATTTCCGCCTACTCTGTAAAACTCCCGCTCCTGCAGGACCCTTAATAGTTTTGCCTGGAGGGAGAGTGACATATCGCCGATTTCATCGAGAAAAAGCGTCCCGCCATTCGCAAGGTCAAACTTCCCGATTTTACCGCGCTGCTTTGCCCCCGTAAAGGCCCCTTCTTCATATCCGAAAAACTCTGATTCGAGCAGGTCCTCCGGGATAGCGGCACAATTGACAACAACAAACTTACCTTCACTCCGGGCACTGCTGTTATGGATAGCATGCGCGAACAACTCTTTCCCTGTTCCACTTTCACCCCTGACCAATACTGTGGATCGGCCTTTCGCTGCTTTGGCGGCACTTTTCTTTAATTTTTCCATATAAGGATCTTCGCTGAAAATATGATCCCAGGTGAATCTGGCCGACTCTGATTTCTGCAGCTGCTGATGGTAAAAGCTAGCCTTGTTCTCAGCTTTCTGAAGTCTCTTGAACAGCTCGCTGACTTCATTCAATTGGCGGAACATCACTTTGCCAATCGCGCCGATTACCTTGCCATCCTTCTTGATTGGGATTCGATGGACTATGTATCTGATTCCGTTCATCTCGTTAAAATTGCTGACCTCTGCCATTTCTGATCTGAATACACTCTCAAGTTTGAGTTGCGGAAGCACTTGCTCAACTGGTTTGTGTAAAACTTCTGTTTTTTCCAGGCTGAACAATTCGAGCAGCGGCGGGCTGACCATCGTGATCATGTTCTTTTCATCGGTCATCAAGATTCCATCATACGCATTCTCTAGCGTCGTCTCGATTGTCAGCTTCAGCTTTTTGACGGTCTCCAGCTCTTCTGCCATTTTTTCAAATTCGGAAATATCCTGGAATAACAGGATTTTCCCTTCTTCATTATTCACTGTTTCATAGGAAGAGATGTGAAGAATCGATTTGAATTTTTCGTAATGATGAGGTGAATTGTCTTCATTCAACAAGCCGGGAAAAATCTCACCGATTTCGCTGGACATGATCGAATCAACGGACCGGCCGCTGATTTTGGCGAAAGCATCATTTGCATACACTACCTTCATCCGGCCGTCAGTCATGAGAACCCCGATATTGGAATGCTGCAGGATTGTTTCCAGCTGGTCCTTAAGTGTATTCGCAGATTTTAACAGAGCGACCACCATATCGGTCTTGGTCAGTAAACCGATGACCTTGTCCTGCTCATCAAGCACGACCCCGGTCCCAACCTTGCTTGTTTTAACAATTCTCTCGATTTCACGGTAAGGGGTGTCAATACGGATGGACCTTGCTTGCTTCTTTATGTATGGCTGGATTGGTGCCTCCAGCGGACTGCCATCCAGGATCATTTGATAAAGTCCGCTCCGGGTAAAAACACCCTGCAAATTCCGTTCGGCGTCTGTGACGGGCAGAAGATTCCATTTCATCTCTTTGAAAATTCCAAGTGCCTCTCTTAATGTTGTTTTTTCCGTGACCTTGCAGTCGACAGGCGTAACAATATCCTTGAATTCAATCATTCATTTCCCTCCTTATATGAGAGATTTCTGAATATTATAACTTCAATTATATAGCACTGCTGCGGAAAGGTACACTTATTGACTGTAAAAAACCTGCTCCCCGAACAGGTGCAGGCTTTAAAAATGTATAACTTTAATCCTTATAAATGGGTTGCAATGATATTATTTCGGCTGCATGCGGATGGCACCGTCCAGGCGGATTGTTTCGCCATTCAGCATTGGATTTGTCAGGATGCTTTCAGCAAGCATCGCATATTCCTCGGGATAACCTAGACGCTGCGGAAATGGCACCATTTTGCCTAGAGAATCCCTTGCTTCCGCTGGGAGCGAATCGAACATCGGGGTATGGAAAAGCCCTGGGGCAATTGTCATCACCCTGATTCCATAGGCAGCAAGCTCCCTGGCAATTGGCAGCGTCATCCCGACAACGCCGCCTTTAGAAGCACTGTAGGCAGCCTGCCCGATCTGGCCATCAAACGCGGCAACTGATGCTGTATTAATGATGACACCCCGCTCACCATGTTCATTCGGCTCATTTTTAGACATCTGTTCTGAAGCAAGCCTGATGACATTAAAGGTTCCTATTAAGTTGATGGAGATTACTTTTGAGAACATGTCCAGAGGATGGACACCTTTCCGTGATAACAGCTTGCCTGCAACTCCAATTCCTGCACAGTTAACAACCGTGTTGATCGACCCCAGTGATTTAATTGCTTTGTTGATGGCATTCATTACTTCTTCATCACTTGTTACATCCGTTTTAATGAATATTGCCTGTTCCCCAAGTTCTTTAACGAGAGCATCTCCGCGTTCCACTGACAAGTCAAGGATTGCCGCCTTTCCCCCTTTCTCTACAATTCTCCTGACAGTTGCTTCTCCCAAACCAGAAGCTCCGCCTGTAACTATCGCCCTTGCATCACTAATTTTCATTTTGTCTGACCTCCACTTTTACCAATTTGTTAGTTTTATATAAAGCAAGAATCGTGCCAAGTTCTGTATATGATAAATAAAGAGATCTTTAGAGATAGGTGTGCAAAATCAGGACAGTTTTCTGGATAAATGGACACTTTGAGATATTGAATACAGCTCCCTGTAACTTGAGCTATTTTTTAATGATTGAATGCTTTATTCCTGTTGAATCTGATTTAGAATATGGTCTGCTCCCCGTGGTACATAAAATGGCTCTTAATACCAGTTGGGTTCAATTTAATTCCAGTGGCGGCAGTTTGAATATTAGTTGAGTTTCCTTTTTGCAAAAATAAAAATGCAGAGCCGAAGCCCTGCATTTAATTTCAATATTAAGCTGCGTTCCGTTTTATCCGGTTTCTCAGCAACAATTCCTCAAGTGCCCCTGATCCGAATATGACACCGGAAACGATGAAAATTAATCCCAGCAGGTGAGAAGAAGTAATATGCTCCCCGAGGAAAATAGCTGCGAACATGATTGACAGGAATGTATTCAAGTTCAGGAAAATGGATGCTTCCGCTGGTCCGGCTTTGCCAATTGCGTAATTGTAGAGCATGTGCCCTACTGCAGTCGCGAAGATGGCTGAAGCAAAAAACACACTCCACACCCCAAGGGAACCACTGCCTAAGCTTGCTAATCCACTTGGCTCCTTCCATAGTCCGATAAAAAACATCAGGATTGAGCCAAAAATCAGCATATATCCCGTCAGCAGACGGGGATCCAGGGTTTTTGCGGCTTTTGAAATAATGATGAAGCTGATTGCCTGAGACAATATGGAGAGAAATACATAAAAATCACCAATCGACATGCCTGATAGTCCTGTACTCCCTGCCATCACTGTCAAAGAGACCCCGATTCCCCCAAAAATAAAACCGAGGATCCGTATAAATGTCAGCCGTTTACCAAGGAATAAAATCGCCATCAAAGCAGTCAGCAATGGGCCCATGCCGAGGATTAGTCCTCCGTTGACTGCCGAAGTCACTTTTAATCCAATGCCGAGAAATAAATGATGCCCAGTGACATTCAGGATTGCGCCGCCGAATATATAAATCCACTCCTGCCTGGATGGCAACCGGACTTTTTTTAAGAAAAATAGAATGATAAACACCGAGACCCCAGCTGTGAAGACGCGGAGCGAGGTGATGGTGATTGGCGGAAAATTCCCTACTATAATCTTTAGAGCCGTTACATTCAATCCCCACAAAAACATGACACCAGTAAGAATCAAATAGATTTTAAGGTTTTTCATGATGTTTCCTTCTTTCATTTAAACGATTAAAGCATAACTAACATTCTACTCCTTTTTTATAAAAGGGCAAGAATAATCCCATTAATTTTCCATCCCAATTAATAAGTGCCTATAAGAAAGGTAAATTGTACCAGGTCTTTATGCATCTTTTTGAATAACCTGGTAGGTTAAAAGAATGGTTTATTATAAAATCCTTCAAAAACCGACAAAAAGAGGTTTGAAAACCAGAATGCTATTTCGGAAAGTTAGAATACCGTTATGAAAGGAGGTGAAAAAGAATGCACTTCCGACAACTGATTATTACTGGCTTTATTGCGGGTGCAGCTATGTTGGTACCTGACATCGCTTTTGCTGAAAAAGGGCCAAATGCCGGAAAACTTCAAAAGCCTGTGGCGGCTGAACAAGTTACTCTGCCAGATAAGGCTGAGAATGCACAATCTCCTGAAAAAACTCCAGCCAAACCTGATGTCAAAAACCAGCCGGTGGAGAAGCCAGGCGTTCAAAAACCAGACGAGGCAATACCGAAAGAGAAGCCCGCTGATGCAGTGAAATCCAATAGGAAAGCTCAATCATTCAAGAAAAATGAGAAAGCGGCCCTGCCTCAAAAGGCTAAGGCCTTGATCAACGAGAAGTTAAAACAGGAAAAACATAAAACAAAGCATAGCAATAAACAAAGCAATAAACATAGCAATAAAGATGCTTTAAAATCCATACATAATAAGGGTAATTACGCAAAAGAAACACAGCGCAGATCACCTGGGTTAAAGGAAAAGGTTGAGCCATCCAAGGAGTCAGCAGCGACCCCGTCAGTAGTTAAAGCTACAGCAAAGACGGCAAGCAAAGAGATGCCTTTAGTTAAAGATGATGAAAAGGATTCATCCAAAAACGAGAGGTATCCTAAGGGTGACAACATTCCAACCCCTCCTTCACGCACAAAGGCTTCAGGGGGGCCGTCAAGTGACAGGACAAGTTATGGAAACGCGAGCACTTTCATTAACGATAAGTGGTTTGTTTGGGATGAATCATATAATTTAAATCTCCTGCAGCCATATACATCGCGAGTTGCTGTTTTTCAAAGCCAATGGGTCAATGCCCCGCCATCACCGCCACCGCACAAAGCTCCTGCTTTTTTACCGTATACCGACGGAATAGCCACGGATAACGTTAATTAAAAGGGAGCGAATTATTAAAATGAATAACTATATGAATGGATCCAAAGTTGTGAAGTCTTTTATGTTAGCTGGAGTATTGTCAATCGGGGTACTGACTGGAGGGCAATTTACTCAAGCTGCAGGACCTGAAAAAGTTAAGGTTGAACAATCTCACGCAGTGAAACCAGCAAAGGTTCAGTCTGCTAAAAAAGCTGATGTAAAAGCAAAACCGGCAGTTCCAGCAAAGCCTGCTGCCAAGCCTCAAGTAAAAGCACCAAAAGCTGAAGCTAAGGAAAAAGCAGCGAAATCTCAGGCTAGCACTCATGCAAGTGAAACGGCTAAAAAGCACGCATCACCAAACGCAGCAGTTCATTCAACTGTTCAGCAAGCACCTGCTGAGGAAGTTCCAACTGAAGAAGTTGTTACTCAGGAGCCAGTCGTTGAAGAGGTTGTTGAAGAAGTTGTTGAAGCAGACCCAGTTGTGACTGATGGCACTGAAAAAGATGCTGAATCAGAAGAAACTGCTGAGCTTGAAGAAAATACAGCAACAAAACAAGAAGAAGATGAAGCTGAGCTTGACGCTGACACTGAAATGAAAAAGGAAGATGAAGAAGAATCTGATGAGGATTCTGAAGACATTGACCTTGATTCAGAAGCAACTGTAAAAACTGAAGAAGACGAAGAAAATGACTCTGATTCTGAAGACATCGATCTTGATACAGATGCAACAGTGAAAACTGAAGAAGAAGACGAAGAGGAAGAGGATACAGAAGATAAGGAATCTCCTTCTATCGCTAACAAAATGAAGTCAAGTGCTTTCAATGCAAGCGATGTTGCTAAAGAGAAAGCTAACGAAAATTCTGCTGTTGCTTTGTCTGTTGAAGTCAGTGAAGAAGAAGTTGCTGAAGAAGACGTTACTGAAGAAGATGTCACTGATGAAGACGTCACTGATGAAGATGTCACTGATGAAGACGTTACTGAAGAAGACGTCACTGAAGAAGATGTCACTGAAGAAGATGTCACTGAAGAAGATGTCACTGAAGAAGACGTTACT
>NZ_JAGGQQ010000020.1 GCF_018613195.1 Bacillus sp. ISL-45 | reverse complement strand
CTTCTTGTTTTCTTCTTACAAACATTATCTAGTTTTGAGGGAATAAAGTTTTTTGCGATAGCAAAATAACTATAATTACCTCTTGAAAAATGCATAAAAGGCAGTATAATAAATATTGTCCTTAAAAATTGTCTGGTGGCGATGGCGAGAAGGTCACACCCGTTCCCATACCGAACACGGAAGTTAAGCTTCTCAGCGCCGATGGTAGTTGGGGGTTTCCCCCTGTGAGAGTAGGACGCCGCCGGGCAATAATGCATGATCATTTTAGATAACTTCTAAGATGTGGCATTCGAATCATCTGCAAGAGTTATGAAAAATTACCATTATTCCGCAGTAGCTCAGTGGTAGAGCACTCGGCTGTTAACCGAGCGGTCGTAGGTTCGAATCCTACCTGCGGAGCCATTATCTCTAAATGACGAAAGTCATTTGAGCTGGCAGCAAAATGCTTCCATAGCTCAGCAGGTAGAGCACTTCCATGGTAAGGAAGAGGTCAGCGGTTCGAGCCCGCTTGGAAGCTCTGAAAATATTATTATATGGCCCCTTGGTCAAGCGGTTAAGACACCGCCCTTTCACGGCGGTAACACGGGTTCGAATCCCGTAGGGGTCACCAGATTTTTTTCGCCTAGGCGAAAAAAATTATCCTTTAAAAAAGCATCAGCGAACATATTATGGAGGATTAGCTCAGCTGGGAGAGCATCTGCCTTACAAGCAGAGGGTCGGCGGTTCGATCCCGTCATCCTCCACCAAGTTATTTCGCGGCTAGCGAAATAACATCATTAGTTTCGCGTTAACGAAAATAATCTACATTAAAATGCCGGTGTAGCTCAATTGGTAGAGCAACTGACTTGTAATCAGTAGGTTGGGGGTTCAAGTCCTCTTGCCGGCACCATCTTTCTAACTTACCTGAATAAACTTCAGCGGAAAGATGCGAGAAATCCCAAGGGATTTTGAGCATGTACCTGGTTAGGAAGTTTTAGTATGTGGAGGGGTAGCGAAGTGGCTAAACGCGGCGGACTGTAAATCCGCTCCCTCAGGGTTCGGCGGTTCGAATCCGTCCCCCTCCACCATTTTTAATACATATTAAAATTGGACAAGCTACTAATGTCCTTTTTATTTTTTTCATTGGGCTATAGCCAAGCGGTAAGGCAACGGACTTTGACTCCGTCATGCGTTGGTTCGAATCCAGCTAGCCCAGCCATTTTTGAGCCATTAGCTCAGTCGGTAGAGCATCTGACTTTTAATCAGAGGGTCGAAGGTTCGAGTCCTTCATGGCTCACTCATGTTAAGACCCCTAAGAATAAACTTAATCCTTTATTTTTAGGGGTTTTATTTATATAATAAAATTATGCGGAAGTAGTTCAGTGGTAGAATACAACCTTGCCAAGGTTGGGGTCGCGGGTTCGAATCCCGTCTTCCGCTCCAAATGGGGCCTTAGCTCAGCTGGGAGAGCGCCTGCCTTGCACGCAGGAGGTCAGCGGTTCGATCCCGCTAGGCTCCACCATCACACTACATAAATACCATTTCTAGTCATAAATCCAACCGGGTTTATGGCTTTTTTTATTTTTCATTCAAAAGAGTTTAGACAAGTTTGAATGAAAAGAACCCAAAGCTGTCAAGAAAGTACTGTTATTATGACAGCTTTCAGTTGGAAAAGCTCAAAGCTGTCAAGAAAAAGCGGTTATTGTGACAGGTTTCAGGTAGTAGAGCTCAAAGCTGTCCAGAATCCTTTATTACTCCGACAGCATTTGCTTTCTCCATACATCAAGTCTATTTCCAATTCGAGGCAAAGCCGAGATAATTTTTTCCCAAGATCGATAAATTCACTCAATTCCAAACCGTATATATATTCATGAAATTGTCCAGTTGAGTCATTCGATTGAAAGCGTTTAAAATAAGGAGTAGACGAGAGATAGCAAGGGGGAGAAAACAATGAAGAAACTTTCGATTATTGGCATGCCTATGGATTTGGGTCAGATGAGAAGGGGAGTCGACATGGGCCCAAGTGCAATCCGTTATGCTGGAATAAATGAAAGACTGAGAGTGTTATTTGATGAGATTGAGGATTTGGGAGATATCGCAGTTGGCAGACCAGAGGTAAAGATTGATCCTAACAGCAATCTTCGCAACCTGGAATTAGTTGCTGAGAAAAATAGTTTGCTTGCTGATGAGGTAGACAAGATCATAGAATCAGGATCATTCCCACTTGTGTTAGGCGGCGACCATAGCATTGCGATAGGGACATTGGCAGGTGTATCCAAGCATTATAAGAACCTGGGTGTCATCTGGTATGATGCGCATGGGGACTTGAATACAGCGGAAACTTCTCCGTCTGGTAATATCCACGGAATGCCGCTGGCTGCGAGCCTGGGTTTGGGTCACGAGATGCTGACTCAATTAGGCGGGTTTGCGCCAAAAGTAAAGCCAGAAAACATTGTCATTATCGGAGCGCGTGCGCTGGACGAGGGTGAGAAAGACCTGATTAAGGAAATGGGCATTAAAGTATTCACAATGCACGAAATCGATCGTCTCGGAATGGCTGCGGTGATTGAGGAAACAGTCAACTATCTTAAAGATAAGACGGATGGTGTCCACCTTTCTCTTGATCTGGATGGGCTGGATCCAACAGATGCACCGGGTGTCGGTACGCCGGTAACCGGAGGCATCAGCTATCGTGAAAGCCACCTGGCTATGGAGATGCTGGCTGAATCAAAAATCATCACATCAGCTGAATTTGTCGAAGTCAACCCAATCCTTGATGAAAAGAACAAGACAGCTGTCGCGGCAGTGGCATTGATGGGGTCTTTATTTGGTGAAAAACTTTTGTAATGCCGATATAGTTTGGGAATAGGGTCATATTAGTGAAAAAAATAGGAGCAGCGGCCAGGTGGCTGCTGCTCTCTTATTATTAATATAGGAATTTCTTTTTTGAAGATAAGTGATAATATTTATTTAGTAAATGGTCGAGTTTAGTGCTGATGTCTACAACCCGTTGATTTGACAGCGAGGTTTTTGCAGCTAGTTCAACCATTTCTTTACGGCAATTTTCAATATCCTTCAGCAATGTTTCTGCACACATTGATTACTTCCTCGCTTTCACAGAAAGATAGTTCATTTATACCCCTGAAAAAAACTTTTTAAACCAAACTGGTAAAAATTTGTTAATATTGACTTAGCGTGTTTTTTAGCTTTTTTCGCAAAATAAGTCAGTTAGTAGATGATTTTGTCAATTACATACATAAATAAAGTTTTTATAAAAAAAACGAAACCTTTTACGGAATCGATTCGTATATCGATTAGCCGCATGAAGCGCGGAGGTAAACTAATGGAGACAATCGTAAAACACAGAATAAAGCAAGTACTCAAGGGAGACCAGAATGCCTATGGAGAGATTGTTGAGGTATACAAGGACAAGGTATTCCAACTTTGCTACCGTATGCTCGGGAATCGGCACGAGGCAGAAGATATTGCACAGGAGGCTTTTATCCGTGCATATATCAATATTAACAGCTTCAATCAAAACTTGAAGTTTTCTACATGGCTGTATAGAATAGCTACTAACCTATGTATTGACCGGATCCGCAAAAAGAAACCAGATTATTTCCTTGATGCGGAGGTACCTGGAACAGAAGGCTTGACGATGTATTCCCAGGTTCCATCTGAAACACCCTTACCAGAGGATGAAGTAGAAAGTATCGAATTGCAGGATACCATCCAAAAGGAAATTTCAAAACTACCCGATAAATATCGGTCTGTAATCGTATTAAAGTATATTGAAGAACTCAGCCTGAATGAGATCAGTGAAATTCTGGATTTGCCGCTTGGCACCGTGAAGACGAGGATCCATCGAGGAAGAGAAGCCTTAAGGCAGCAGTTGCGACACGTATAAGGTGAGGTGAAAGAATATGAAATGTTCCGAACAAATTATCGAATATATGCATGAATATTTAGATGAAGAAATCTCCGAAGAACATGAAAAGATATTAAGAGAGCATCTGCAAAGCTGTTCAGATTGCCAGGAATACTTCAGGGAGCTGAATAAATCAATCGCTCTTGTACAGAGCACCTCCCATATCCAGGCACCAGATGATTTTACTTCAAAAGTGATGGCCGGCCTGCCGAAGGAAAAGAAAAAGACGGAAATCCAACGTTGGTTCAGGAGCCATCCATTGTTAACAGCTGCCTCGCTTTTCCTGGCGTTAATGACTGGCAGCGTTTTTTCGACTTGGAATGAAGAACACCAGTTTTCCGTATCGAAGCAGCCTAATCTGATTGTTGAAAATGATACAGTAATCGTGCCTGAAGGGGAAGTCGTCAAGGGTGATGTCGTTGTCAGGAATGGCAAGGTGAAAATTGAAGGCGAGGTCCAGGGTAATGTCACAGTGATTAACGGTGAGAAATACATGGCTTCAGCAGGCAATGTCACTGGTGAAATAACAGAGGTCAATGAAGTGTTCGAGTGGATCTGGTACCATATTAAGAAGACAGCTAAAAATACGGCAGATCTTTTTGAGAACGACGAAAAGGAACAGTCATTCCAATAGGAATGGCTGTTTTTTAAGGCCCCTTTTTGCAAGGATTGGTTGGGGTCAGCAGACAAGTGCACTGCAGTGGACATCATTATAATTTGAACAAAGCTTATGGTATAATAAAAAAGTTACCTTTGTTTATAGCTGAAACAGATTGGTCCTCTTTTGTATTTTTTACAAAGGGCGATTTTGCATTGTATGATTTTTACACCGCATTTCGAAAGGCTTCGGAGACCTTTCTTGCTGCTCCTTAACTGGCTGTGCACTCGAAAACCCTGAAGCCGATTTTTTACTTTTCTATAGTTAACAACAAAGTTACGAAAGAAGCCTTTTAAAAAGGCTGATGAACCTTCAGGGCAGTTTCATAGACATCTGAAGGAGCCTTACTAAACTACTGGAGGAAGTGCAATGTCGTTTGCGGATTTCGATTTTTTAGAATATCTAGCTAATATTGTTGACATTCTCCTGGTTTGGTTCGTCATTTACAAGCTGATTGCAATTATTCGAGGTACGAAGGCTGTCCAGCTTTTAAAAGGGATTTTTGTCATCCTGATTGTAAAGTTTATCAGTGATTACTTCGGCTTGAATACGCTCAGCTGGATGATGGAACAAGTACTAACCTGGGGATTCCTGGCCATTATCATCATCTTCCAGCCCGAATTGCGGCGGGCACTCGAACAGCTCGGCAGAGGGCGGCTTTTTTCCAGATCAGGTCTGCAGGAAGAGGAAGACGAAGAGAAGATGGTGGAGGCCATTATCAAGGCAACCGATTATATGGCTAAGCGCCGGATCGGGGCATTGATCTCAATTGAAAGAGAAACAGGAATGAGTGATTACATAGAGACAGGCATCCAGCTTCAATCAAAAATCTCTTCTGAACTGTTGATTAATCTTTTTATACCGAATACGCCGCTTCATGATGGAGCTGTAGTGATACAGAAAAACATCGTTGCCGCGGCTGCTTGTTATTTGCCGCTGTCGGAAAGTCCGTTCATTTCGAAGGAACTGGGTACAAGGCACAGGGCCGCGCTCGGAATCAGTGAAGTAACCGACAGTATCACGATTGTCGTATCTGAGGAAACAGGGAATGTATCGGTTACCCGAAATGGCGAACTTTACAGGGACTTGAGCGGGGATACGCTAAGGGAACTGCTTACAGCCGAGCTGGTTTCGCCATCAAGAATCAAGCAGGCAGCTTCTACCCGCTGGAATTGGAGGGGGAAGAAAAATGGATAAATGGATGGATAATCCCTGGTTCATAAAAGTCGTTGCTCTGGTTCTTGCTGTCTTGCTGTTTGGATCTGTACCTAAAAACGATCCAGATAAGCCTGGCGATGTGAATGTACCATCAGATGAAAAGGTAGAGACGGTTGAAGACGTGCCGGTAAAAAGGATTTATGATACCGATACTTTGGTAGTATCCGGGGTTCCTGAAACAGTTTCCGTAACGCTTCAAGGACCGAAAAATCTTGTGCAGCAGGCGAAGACACTGAGGAATTTCGAGGTGTTCGTTGATTTAACAGATGCCGAAATCGGCAATCAGCGGGTCCCGATCACGATTAAAGATGTCTCAGACCGCCTGACCGTTACCATCGAACCTGGGTATGCAAATGTGTCAATCCAGGAGAAGGTTACGAAGGAATTCAGTGTGGAGGCGGAATTCAACGCGAATATAGTGGAGGAAGGTTATATAGCTGAAAAGCCGTCGGTAAAACCTAATAAAGTCCAAATAACAGGTGCAAAGGATGTTATCGACAGAATCACTTATGTGAAAGCAACTGTCAATTCTTCGGGAAAGGTATCAGACACCATCACACGAGAAGCAAGTATTCTTGCTCTGGATAAAGATATGAATAAACTTGATGTTGTTGTCGAACCTGGCGTTGTCGAGGTAACGATCCCGATTAAAAGCTCAAGCAAAAAGGTACCAATTGATATTGTCCGGAAAGGAACTCCTCCAAGCGGGGTAACAATCGATTCAATCACTTTGGAAACGAAGGAAGCTGAGATCATAGCTGACCCAAGCGTTCTTGAGAAATTTGATCGTGTCAGGGTCGAAGTGGATGTGAGCAAGATTGAGGAGGATACGGATATCACCCTTCCAGTCATTATTGGCGAAGGAATTGTCCGGGTTTCGCCTGAAACGGTAAAAGTGGCCGTAAAAGTCACAAAGGCTTCCGAGATAAACATTTCTAATGTTCCAATTGAAATTGATGGGATGGATGCAGGCTATGAAGTCAATTTCCTTGATCCCGCAGACGGCCAGACAAATTTGATCGTTTCTGGACCGAGTGATATTGTTTCGGCTCTGTCACCCGATGATTTTAAAGTCTTGATCGATGTGTCGGAGCTTGAGGAAGGGAATCATGAAGTCGAGATGAAGGTGACAGCACCTCAAAATATAACGTGGAAACTGGCTAAAGAAACGGCCAGTATATCGGTTGCGAAAAAAGATGCGTAATGACTGCAATTTTTCATACAAGGAGAGATTCTAAGAATGGGTAAATATTTCGGTACAGACGGAGTACGTGGTGTTGCGAACAGCGAATTAACGCCAGAATTAGCTTTCAAGCTTGGCCGCTTCGGAGGCTATGTCCTTACAAAGGAGCATGATCGCCCTAAGGTGTTGATCGGAAGGGACACACGTATTTCCGGACATATGCTTGAAGGAGCGCTGGTAGCCGGTCTATTATCAATCGGAGCGGAAGTCATGAGGCTCGGCGTTATCTCAACTCCAGGAGTGGCCTATTTAACGAAGGCCCTTGGCGCGCAGGCTGGCGTCATGATTTCGGCCTCTCACAATCCAGTAGCGGATAATGGAATTAAATTCTTTGGGCCAGATGGATATAAGCTATCTGATGATCAAGAGAATGAAATCGAACAATTGATGGATATGGACAAAGATGAGCTGCCTCGTCCTGTAGGTGCTAACCTTGGACAGGTAAATGATTACTTTGAAGGCGGCCAAAAGTACCTTCAGTATCTAAAGCAATCTGTAGATGAAGAGTTCACAGGTCTGCATATCGCGCTTGACTGCGCACATGGGGCAACCTCATCATTGGCTACGCATTTGTTTGCTGACCTTGATGCTGATACTTCCACAATGGGCGCATCGCCTAATGGCTTGAATATTAATGATGGTGTCGGATCGACACATCCGGAAGCCCTTGCTGAATTCGTAAAGGAAAAGGGAGCAGATTTAGGCCTTGCTTTTGATGGAGATGGCGACCGCCTGATTGCGATTGATGAAAAAGGAAACATCGTTGATGGCGACCAGATCATGTATATTTGCGGAAAATTCATGAAGGAACGCGGCCAGCTGAAACAGGGTACTGTGGTATCGACTGTGATGAGCAATCTTGGTTTTTACAAAGGCCTTGAGGAACATGGAGTTCAAAGTGTTCAAACAGCGGTCGGCGACCGTTATGTAGTGGAAGAAATGAAGAAGAACGGATATAATCTCGGCGGCGAGCAATCCGGCCATATCATCTTCCTGGATTATAACACCACCGGTGACGGGCTGCTTACAGGCTTGCAGCTTGCCAACATCATGAAAGCAACAAATAAGCCGCTTTCTGAGCTGGCAGGGGAAATGAAGAAATTCCCTCAGGTTCTTGTGAATATCAGAGTGACGGATAAGCACCACGTAACTGATAACGAGAAGGTAAAAGAAGTAATCGAACAAGTTGAAGCAGAAATGAACGGCAACGGCCGTATCCTTGTTCGTCCTTCAGGTACCGAGCCATTGGTGCGTGTCATGGCAGAAGCAGCCACAGCAGAGCTTTGCGAAGAATATGTAAGACGAATTGCTGTCGTTGTTGAAGAAGAAATGGGATTAAAAGAATAGGAATCAGTCATATGCATAAGGGCTCCGGCACATAAATGAGCTCTTATGCATATTTATTTAGGAAGGGAGTTTTTAGTCGGCCGGTATAGGGTAATTGTACGGGAGGGCTATTTTCCTTTGTTTTCTATTGACGGATAGATACGTATCATGTATGATAATCCTGTTTTTGCAAATAAGGCGGATTGTGCAGCATAAGCCTTAAAAACAAATTTTATCGAAAGGTGGGCAGAGGTAAATCAATGGAAAACTAAAGCGCCAGGACTAATCCTTGACCGAAAATGTGGATTAGTTGACGAGGTGGAGGTTTATCGAAGTTTCGGCGGATGCCTCCCGGCTGAAAGCACAGCCGCGAATTCCATCTTCAAAACATTAGGGCAACTTAATGCACAAAAAGATGGGGATGCTAAAACTAAAGAGGATTGGATTTACGAAGTCTGACCTCAAACCAATTATATGAGATAAGGGGGCAAGCTGCCCCTATTTAAGAGGCTTCTTGTCCCCTGTCGTACAGGAGGAATAGAAGTTATGTGTGGAATCGTTGGATATATCGGAAATAATGACTCGAAAGAGATTTTATTAAGAGGTCTGGAAAAGCTTGAGTATAGAGGGTATGACTCTGCGGGGATCGCAGTCATGAACGAAAAGGGAGTTCATGTTTTTAAGGAAAAAGGACGCATTGCCGACCTGCGCAATGCAGTGGACAATGATGTGATGGCTAACGCAGGTATCGGCCATACTCGTTGGGCGACTCACGGTCCTCCAAGCAAGGTGAACGCTCACCCTCACCAGAGCTCAACTAGCAGACTGACTCTTGTCCACAATGGCGTTATCGAGAACTACGATCTATTAAAGCGCGAGTACTTGCAGAATGTCGAATTGAAAAGTGAAACAGACACTGAAATTATCGTCCAGTTAATCGAACTGTTCGTAAACGAAGGTCTGAGCCTGGAAGAAGCCTTCCGAAAGACGCTGACAATTTTACATGGTTCCTATGCACTTGCCCTGATAGACGAGCAAAACGAAGACACGATTTTTGTGGCGAAAAACAAGAGCCCGCTTCTTGTCGGCCTTGGCGATGGCTTCAATGTTGTTGCCAGTGACGCAATGGCAATGATCCAGGTAACTAACCAGTATGTTGAACTGATGGATAAAGAAATGGTGATTGTTACTAAGGAAGAAGTGACAATCAAGAACCTTGAAGGAGAAGTGGTTTCACGTGCTCCTTACACAGCAGAACTTGATGCAAGCGATATTGAAAAGGGAACATATCCACACTACATGCTCAAAGAAATCGACGAGCAGCCGCTAGTGATGCGCAAAATCATCCAAAACTATCAGGATGGCGAAGGCGCCCTTGAAATCGACTCTGACATCGTTTCTGCGATGAAGGAAGCAGACCGCATCTACATTATCGCTGCTGGTACTTCATATCATGCAGGTCTTGTCGGCAAGCAGTTCATCGAAAAATTGGCGAAGATTCCTGTTGAAGTTCATATCTCAAGTGAATTCGGCTACAATATGCCACTTCTATCTGAGAAGCCATTATTCATCTTCATTTCACAGAGCGGAGAAACTGCGGACAGCCGACAGGTTCTTGTTCAAGTGAAGGAAATGGGCTACAAGGCTTTGACGATTACGAATGTTGCTGGTTCAACTCTTTCCCGTGAAGCAGACTACACTCTTCTTCTTCACGCTGGTCCTGAAATCGCGGTCGCTTCAACAAAGGCATATACAGCTCAGCTTGCTGTCCTGGCAATTTTAGCAGAAGTAACAGCTCGCGGAATTGGCCACGAAGTTAACTTCGACCTTGTACAGGAACTGGGAATCGTGGCGTCAGCGATGGAAGCTCTTTGCGATGACAAAGAAGAATTCGAAAGCATCGCGCGCGAATACCTGACTGTTACAAGAAACGCATTCTTCATCGGACGCGGAATCGACTTCTACGTGGGCCTTGAAGGCGCGTTGAAGCTGAAGGAAATTTCGTACATCCAGGCTGAAGGCTTTGCTGGGGGAGAACTGAAGCACGGAACAATTGCTTTGATTGAAGAAGGCACACCAGTCATCGCCCTTGCAACACAAGAATTCGTCAACCTGAGCATCCGTGGAAACGTCAAAGAAGTCGTTGCCCGCGGAGCAAACCCGTGCATCATTTCCATGAACGGACTGGAAACAGACGAAGACCGCTTCGTCATCCCAGAAGTGCACAGCCTATTAACACCTCTTATCTCAGTAATCCCGCTGCAGTTGATCTCATACTACGCAGCACTGCACCGCGACTGTGACGTCGATAAACCACGTAACCTGGCTAAATCAGTTACGGTTGAATAAATAAATGTGTTGGAACCCAGTCAGCTGTTTGTGAAAAAAATAGTCGGTAATCGAAAAAAATAGTCGGTAATTCGTAATTAATGTTGGTAATCGAAAAAAATAGTCGGTAATCTTCATTATGTCTTAAAAGGTTCCTTGTGAGGAGTTAATAATATGGTATCAATTGGTGAGCGTATAAAAACGATTAGAAAAGAAAATTTTTATACACAAGCTGAGTTTGCAAACTTATTAGGAATTTCTCAAGGAACCTTAAGTGATATAGAAAAAGATAAATGTTATCCTTCTTATCAAACATTAAAATCTTTAAGGCAAGTTATTAAAATGGACTTAAATATTTTATTTGAAGATTAGAGAATTAACTAGTTCAACATCAGTAACCAAAAATCTTTTGTTTTTGGATTAATTGTAGAGCTTGTAGATAGTCTAGAAAATTAGACTGATCTACAAGCTTTTTTATATTTACGGAGTTTAGTAACGAACGGGCTAACAAGTGGATAATAGTGGTTCTTAAAACTTATGATTCATGATTAAACACTTATAAAAATTTACGATTCGTAAGATTTCCGATATAGTTAAAATAGAAGCATTCCATAATTTTACTAAAGGGAAACGTTAGTTATAATTTTAAGGAAATACTTTTTCTAGCTTCTGATCGCTGGAGGTAACGTAACCAAATTAGTCAATTTCAATTAGGATAGAGGAGATAAACAATGATCGTGGTTAATATTTTCGCCGAAATAGAACCAATTGTGATTTCCAAAAAATTAGGAATCACTTTATCTAATCTTTCTTATGATTGGCAAGAAGAATTAATAGAAACAATGGAGGAAGAAATCCATCATAGGGAATATGATATTAAGAAATACACCGACCTTACAAATGTAAAAGCATACAATGCTAAAAATATCGTTGAACATAAAAATTTCTCAGGAATATTAGGTCAAAGAAGTGGGAATTATTTGGAAGAAATTGCAAATAAGTTGACTTGTATAATTGTTGAGGACTTTGAAAATTCAATGCTTCAAAATAAGAACCCTTATATAGATAGCCCTACTTGCGAAATAGAGTTTGCAGAGAAGTGGATTAATTTATATGAATTTTTTCTCGGGAATGGAGGTAATAAAAGGAATTGGATTCCATTAACCTGTATGTATTCATCAGGTAATAGCTTATTTGAACAGACTAATGTATTCAGAACGCTATATTCTGAAATGAATATCGATATTAATATGGATCCAATTTCTTTTAACCGAAGAAAAATAGATAGCCTTATAGACTTTGGTAGAAGAATAGATTTATTTATTGAGAAGGAAGAATATTTTTATATGTTAGATTATATTCTGACCGCTATAGCAGATGATAGCAATTATAATGCGTATCATCTTTTTAAAAATTATTCATTAATTGAAATGGTTATAGGAAAAGAAGATTTTACTGACCCAAATAAATTCGATGATATATTTGCCTTGTTTATAGAGTCAGATAGATTTGAAAATAATGAAAAAAAGAAGTTGTTTGCAAAAATAATTCGACAAATTCGTAATAAAATAGCTCATGGAGATTTTCTCGGATTACAAAAAAAATTAGAAGAGTATGCTGCACATTTTATGAAAAATTATTACTTTGATTATTTTGAATATAGTAGAGAAAATTGGATCTATCTAAATATTTGCTGTGAACTAGATAGGATATTAGCAGATATTCTTTGGTGTTTGACTTCAGAGGATAGTCAAGGTAAAAACAGGAGAATTACGTTAATATGAATATAAAAGAAAGAATAATGAAAGAGCAACAAAAAAAATTTAAAAACCTAATCATGTGTACTAGAGACATTGAAAGTATAAAGCTAGAAGAAGTATATTGTAAGGATTTATATACTTTAAAGGTAAAACAATTAGATGTAAATTATATTGAACCTTATATGATTTATGCTATTTTTGTCCAACTTTTAGAGTTTAATCATACATATAAACCTATGGAAAAGATATTATATGAAATACCTTTTAAATATAAAAATATTTATGGTGTTTTCTCAATGAAGAAATTTGGATTGAATTTAGGTATTTCAAATGTTGAAGAGGACTTACTAAAAGATCTATTCAAAAAGTTAAATAGCGCAAGTAAAATTGCAGAAAGCCTTTTACGGCCTTTAATTAATGAAGCGATAGATAATGGGGAAATAACTATTGAGAATCAAACTGGTTTACTTAGACAAAGATATTTGTATTTTAGAAGAACCGTAAAAAAAATTCACGACGAAATTGAAAATAACGAAGATTATCCTGTAGGAAGCATTGCTTATGGGTTAAATCGCAAAGTTAATCTTGAAAAAGAAATAATTTTTAATACACAAGCAATGCTTGATGCGTATTTTAGTTTCCAAGAACATCTGTTAATACTGCTTTTACCTTTTACAAAAATAGATTATAAAACAGAACCAATACCTAATATAATCAATTCCAATTGGAGTGATAAATTTAAAAAAATATTTGAATTAGAAAATAATCGTAAATTGTTAAAATACTATGAAGCACTAAAAAATTTGAAAGAGATACGAAATAAACACGCTCACGGAGGTTTTGAAAAAGGGAACGGATCTTTAATTGCTCATATTAAAGGGGTAGGCGCTATTCCAGTTGAGGTACCATCTCAACCGGATGAAGTATTCTCATTTTTATTAATTAAAGGTGTAAAGTATAAAGAAATGTGCGAAATTATTGATAGGTTTGAAGAATTCCTATATCAATCCGAATGGAACAGGGCTATTAAAATTGTAGAGTCTATACCGGAGATAAGGTTTGATGCGGAGTATGTTTCAGAGCTAAAATGGGCAGTTACTTCAGATGAAAATTTAGAGTACTTTTTAGAAAAAGAATCATATATTTATGATCGTGAAGCTAATATGGATTGGTAAAATATTCAAAAGGATAATACTTAAAAGCTTGAGAAAATTATCAAGCCTTTAAATATTTACTATAATTAGCCTTGTTCTTTCACCGGCTTCTTCGCAAGCAGTGAACAGGCTATTCCCATTACAGGAAAGATGGTGGTTAGCAATAATATTTACTCGTATCCCCCAAACAGGTCATAGGCGAATCCGAAAGGGAGTGGTCCTAATGCTGACCCAAGTACCATGACTGTCATTGCGCTTCCTTTTATACTTCCAAGAGCTAATCTTCCAAAGTAACTTGGCCAGACGTAAATTAAGGCAATTCTTTCGAATCCCCCACTAATCCCCCACAGTACGCCAAAAATGATGGCGAGGAGGTAAGACTTTACAAAAAGAAGCAGAACGACAAATATAATTTCACCTGCAAAGATTCCTGCTAAAATATAGTTCACTTTTACGCGGTCTAAAATGTATCCGGCAGCTAATGAAATAGGGAATCCTACAATTGCCATGAGGCTCAAAACTATTGCAGCGGTGCCCGATGAAAGTCCATTTTGTTTAAAGATTGATATCAAGTGAAAATGTTAGTCCTGTATTCACAAGTGCTGGGATACTAACACATACGAGCAAAAGCCAAAAAGCACTTGTTTTCTTTGCTTCCTGCAGAGTCCAATTAATCTCTAATATCTTCTTTGGTTGTTCTCCAACAGAAGGAGTTTGCTTTTTATGATCCTCACCGTCTGGAAGCATTCCAACATCTTCTGGTTTATTGCGAATTAAAAAGAATGCTAGGGGTACAAAAATAAATAACAGTAATATTCCCCAAAGCTTCCATGAGAAACTCCAGCCCCAATTGGAGACTAACCATGTGTTTAGAGGTGGGAAAGCAGCGGAACTTGTAAATCCACCAATAGCCATTAGACTAAGTGCTTTACCTCGTTTTTCAATAAACCATTGAGGAACGAGGGTATTGGGAATTAAGGTCATAGATCCCTGACCCAATAGCCTTAGAAAGAAAAAGCCAATGAATAACATGATGAAATTTGAGACAAGACTGTTCCAAAAACAAGCAAGGGCTAGGGCAATTCCAATGATGACAGACATTTTTCTTTGACCATATAGATCTATATATCTGCCTACAAAGAACATGCTTAATCCAGCTGCTAGTGTAGCCGCGGAATAAATGCCGGATACTTGAGACCTTGACCACCCGAAGTCAGCGATATAGTGGTCGATAAATACCGAAATGGAGTATGTCTGGCCAGGACCGGAAAAAAATACGCCCAATGCCCCGATAAAGACAATCATCCATCCATAATAGAAAGGTGTTTGAAGTGGTGTTGAAGTTGTTTGTGATTTCATTGGTAAATAACCTCCAAAGCCAATCTTAGCAAAGGTGGTTATTGATTGTCTAAACCTTAGCTACAGCGAAGCATTAGTTACGATCTATTATCGTAAGAGGGCGTTTGCTCACCTTCAAATCAGTCATAGCTTTATCGAATTCATTCTCGGTAACTTCTAAAGTCTTATGGTCAAAGTGGATATAGTATAACAAGGAATCTCCAGCGGTATGCATACTGACTCCTCTAATTAACTGTTCTTTCATGATGCCCCTCCTTAAAATTCTATGAAACCGAGTTCTTGGCATGTTCAATTCCTATTAGGAGTGGAATTTTTAATGCCGCTCCCTTGGCAGTGGAAGCAAGCTTCTTTTTCATTCGGAAATTTAACTAATAAATAACCTTTTCCGGAACAACGAGGGCATTCTTTATTCAAAGTGAATCACCTCCTGGAGAATCTTGTGACTCAAGAATCAAAGGACAAGCTTTAAGGTCTTTTCTATGAATAAATTCTACTATGGCAGAGTCAGTTTTTTTGATCTCACAATAACCTGTTGGGTACACATATAAAACCTTGTAGGTTGAATTGTTATAGAGTATTAAATCTTCAGCTTTAACCAAAAGCAGAACCCCTTTAAGAAGATAATGTTGTACGGAACAAAGTTAATATCTAATAATACGTTGAATTTTCTTACCCTCTCCTTGGCAGTTCTTGCATCTTTTCTTTAAACCAAGAAGCTGTATGAAAGGAACCTTACCATCGCCTTTACATTCTTCACATATCAGTTTAATAGCCATAAACTCCTCCTTCCTATAGCTATTTATATTGGAATTCCAGTTCCTGAGAAATGATATTTAATTGATTAAATATTCGGCGTACATGTTCGTCTGTAGGTAATTTATCGAATAAGCAAGAGATAATTTTGTTTTCAGTGTTTTCGTCCAGATGACTAATTTTCACCAACCTGGATTGTTGTTTATGTTTGGCGAAATGAAGTGAATATATCTGAACCTCTATTGGGACGATAATCCGCAGATCTTCAGATGATAAACACTTAATAAGGATTTCTTCCAGTTTAATCACCCCCATATAAATGGGTTAATTTTGCATTATAATGGTTTACTACCTTACTTACGGTATCATTTTGTAATTTTCAAAAGGAACTTGTTACCTTTATACAAGTACTCAGTAGAGTTTTTTAAAAAAATTCTATTTGGTACAAACCGCGACTCCAAGCGGATATTTAACGCCCGGGTAGGGTGGCTCGATTAATACGCCCTTTTGGTAGTACATCTTTACTCCTTTGTATTCCGGAAATAACTCATTAAATTCGTCAACGGTCAACTGATGAACATGGAATGGCGAACCACATGGTTTTCCTCTTCCTTTTCCGAAAGGTGTGGACAGGACCAATGTCCCACCGGGTTTTAACATGTTATAAAGATTGGCCAGAAATTGCCGTTCTTCTTCTAAATGTTCTAATGTTTCAAAGGAAATGATGGCATCAAACATGCCTAATTTTTGGGGAAGCAGGGGATCTGTTGCATCTTCACAACGATATTTAACCAGAGGATGGTTATATCGTTTATGAGCATATTCAATTGTTACGGGATCGAAATCAACTGCGATTAATTCATTGATCCGTTTCTTGCCAAGCTTGGCGAGCATCTGCGAACCATAGCCAGAACCACAAGCGATATCAAGTACCCTTCCACGGAGGTGGTAGGAACTAAATTGATAACGTGCTAAGTGTTCAAGCAACAAAGCATTGGCTGGTTTCATAAGGTCGGGGATGACTCTCTCCCCAGTATATTCTAACAAGTTTGTTCTCTCCTTCATTCCTCCTTGCTTATTTGATTATACCGACGAACACTCCCAGTATAACAAAGATTTCAAAGGGTTTGTAGTTTTAGCACTTACCTGTTTCGAAAAAGGAATAATGAAAATGAAAAATTTCACTATCACCATAGTAAAAACACGAAAATTGACGAATTCGAGAGAGAAAAAGGTAAATAACCGCTTACATGTCGGGTTGCCACTTTCTTCAGATGTGGTAATATTACCTTGTTTTCAACGGCCCAGACTTTGATGAGAGTTCAAAGTCAACAAAAAATTAAATTATAAAGGAGTGTTTTTTTGAACATTAATACAATTAAACAGCAGTGGTTCGGAAATCTTAAGGGAGACATACTTGCGGGTATAGTCGTAGCCCTAGCATTGATTCCCGAAGCGATTGCATTTTCAATAATTGCTGGCGTTGATCCAATGGTAGGTTTGTATGCTTCTTTTAGCATCGCAGTAGTGATCGCATTCATTGGTGGCAGACCTGGAATGATTTCTGGTGCAACAGGAGCAATGGCGTTATTGATGGTCACTTTAGTAGCCGATCACGGGTTACAGTATTTGTTTGCTGCCACAATCTTAACAGGTGTCCTTCAAATCCTTTTTGGTGTATTTAAATTGGCCAGATTTATGAAGTTTATCCCACGCTCGGTGATGATCGGATTTGTAAATGCCCTTGCAATCCTTATTTTTATGGCTCAGCTAGAGCAATTCACAGGTGCCGGGTGGGAAATGTATGCTCTTGTAGCTGGTACATTGGCCATTATTTATCTTTTTCCGCGGATTAATAAATCAATCCCATCTCCGCTAGTTGCTATTATCATTATTACTGTCATAGCCATTTTCACAAAAAGTGATGTGAAGGCAGTGGGTGACATGGGAGAATTGACTGCTGCATTGCCATCATTCTTTATCCCGAACGTTCCTTTTAATATGGAAACATTGAGCATTATATTTCCATACGCTTTAGCTCTTGCAATAGTTGGCATTCTTGAATCTCTGCTTACAGCTTCAATTGTTGATGACATGACTGATACAGCAAGTGATAAGAACAAGGAAAGCCGCGGCCAGGGAATTGCCAACATCATAACTGGATTCTTTGGAGGGATGGCAGGTTGTGCGATGATCGGTCAATCAGTTATCAATGTGAAGTCCGGAGGAAAAGGAAGGCTTTCTTCTTTAGTAGCCGGTGTTGTCTTGTTGTTCATGATTATTGTTCTGAGCAAAATTGTTATTCAAATCCCTATGGCAGCTTTAGTTGGTGTCATGATCATGGTCTCTATCGGTACGTTTGATTGGAGTTCGATAAAAGGTGTCACAAAAGCTCCAATTACCGATTCAATTGTAATGGTTGTAACGGTTATTACTGTGGTTGCCACGCATGACCTTTCAAAAGGGGTATTTGCAGGAATCATCCTAAGTGCCATCTTCTTTGTAGCCAAGATATCAAAAGTCCGTGTTGATACTATGATGGAAGGTGAAAAGAAAATCTATACAGTGAAAGGCCAGGTTTTCTTTGCTTCTGTTGATGAACTAATGGATGCGGTTAATTTCAATGAAGATGTCAAAGAGGTTGAGATTGATTTCACCCATTCTCATGTTTGGGATGACTCAGCAGTAGCAGCAATTGATAAGATTGTCTTGAAACTAAGGGCAACAGGCGTGGTCGTTCGCTTAGTTGGCTTAAATGAAGCAAGTATGAACTTAGTTGATAAAATGGCAGTTCACAAAAAGCCGGGAGCAAAACTTTCCGGTCACTAGAATAAAGCTAAACCCAAGATAGTCTATCAGACGAGCTTGGGTTTTTTATTTTGGGGTTTAATATGTTCATTTTGAGTGAAAGAGTAAATGCAGTAAAAATTGGTTTTTCATTGTTCACATTGTTTTTGGCTAAGTACACAAAATATCAATAAAAAAGGAGGGCCAAAATGGAAAATAGGAGCTATATGAATTCTTGGTTTGGAAATATAAAAGGAGATGTCCTTTCTGGAATTGTTGTCGCGATTGCGCTAATACCAGAGGCAATTGCATTCTCAATCATTGCCGGTGTTGATCCAATGGTAGGATTGTACGCGTCCTTTACCATTGCCGTGGTCATTGCATTTGTAGGAGGCAGACCTGGGATGATTTCAGGTGCTACAGGGGCAATGGCGTTACTTTTTATTAACCTTGTAGCAGATCATGGTCTTCAATACTTACTAGCCGCAACGATTTTAACAGGAGTTCTACAAATATTATTTGGTGTATTTAAACTTTCGAGATATATGAAATTTATTCCCCGTTCTGTCATGGTGGGATTCGTAAATGCACTTGCAATTTTGATTTTTATGTCTCAGCTTGATAATTTTGTGGATGCTCCATTAATGGTGTATATGTTAGCAGGGTTAACGTTGTTAATCATCTACCTGTTACCTTACATAACTAAGGCAATCCCCTCGACGCTGGTCGCTATTGTGATTGTAACTGCAATCGTCATTATAATAGGGATTGATGTCAGGACAGTCGGGGATATGGGGTCTTTAACTAAAACTTTGCCTGTTTTCTTGTTTCCTGATATCCCTTTATCAATTGATACGTTAATAATCATATTTCCCTACTCACTAGCATTAGCTTTAGTTGGCCTGTTAGAGTCATTGTTGACTGCGACCATCGTAGATGATATGACTGATTCTGAAAGTAATAAAGACACAGAGAGCAGAGGACAGGGGATTGCCAATATCGTCACAGGATTTTTTGGTGGGATGGCTGGGTGTGCTATGATTGGCCAATCTGTCATAAATATAAAGTCAGGTGGGCGTGAAAGACTATCCTCTTTGGTATCAGGGGTGGTATTGATACTCTTGATTGTCCTGTTAGGAGATATTGTGGCACAGATTCCGATGGCGGCGCTTGCAGGAGTAATGATCATGGTTGCCATCAGCACTTTTGACTGGAATTCAATAAAAACTATCCATCTATTGCCAAAAACGGATGCGATTGTTATGGTAGTAACAGTATTGACTGTAGTTTTCACCCATAATTTAGCTATTGGTGTTTTTACAGGAATCCTTTTAAGCGCGATATTCTTTGTATCAAAGATTTCGCAAGTAGAAGTGAAAAGCTCCCTTGAAAAAAACACCCGAATTTATAAGGTTCGCGGTGAACTTTTCTTTGCCTCAGTGACAGAACTCATTAAGAAGTTTGATTATAAAGAGGATGTAGAGTTTGTAGAAGTGAATTTGAGCAAATCACATCTATGGGATGATTCTGCGGTAGCAGCAATCGATAAAATTGTGAACAAGTTTAAGGAAAACGGAAAGAAGATACTTGTAACCGGAATGAATCAGGAAAGCTCAGAATTGGCTGAGAAGCTGGCCAATAAACTGGGTTCACATTAATAAAGAGGTGATAGGAATGTATCAAAAAATTCTTTTAGCAGCTGACGGATCTGAACACTCCAAGCGTGCAGCTGACCATGCCATCATGATTGCGAATTGCCAGGGAGATTCAAAAATTGAAATCGTTTATGTCGTGGATGGTGACAGCTCAAAGTCTGATGTCCTAAGCAATTGGAACTCCTCGGATATCAATGACAAAAGGAAAGAGCGTTTAAAAGACATTGAGCAGAAAGCCAAGGAATCAGGTGTTAACTTTGAAATCAAAATCCTTCATGGAGAGCCAGGTCCTGCTATGGTCGATTACACAAATAAAAACAAATTTGATTTGGTTGTCATCGGGAGCAGAGGGCTTAATGGACTGCAAGAACTGATGCTCGGAAGTGTTAGCCATAAGGTAGCCAAAAGGGCAAATTGTCCAGTAATGATCGTGAAATAAACATGTAAGGGCGCTTTATGCGCTCTTTTTTTATTTGCCAGCTAATTCCTGACTATGTTATAGTCGAGTTGTTTTTAAAACCCCTTTACACCTCAATTTTCTTCTTTCTCTTCAGTAACAACAAAACATCACCAATAAAAATAATGTTTTCGAATGGAGGTCATGAGCCGCAAATGTCTGAAAAAAGCAAAGCCTCAATTCTGAAGCATGCTGATTATCAGAAAGAGGTAGAACGTCTCGAGTTTACGAAACTATATATCAGAACAATCCTTGAAGCGTCCAAAGAAAATAAACAATCTTTTACAGAAAACATTAAACAGGCATTTGAAGACCTGGATTACCTCGACAGCAGTTTAAGTTATATCAATATTTTAACGAATGCCAAGTTCCTGGAGTTGGCAGAAAATGAGTTAGAGCGATTAGAAAGCGTATTGAACAAGCCCTATTTCTCAAGAATCAATTTTAAAAAACAGGATGATGAGGTCGAAGAAGTCCTGTATATTGGTAAAACATCTTTATACGATAGAGAAAACCAGATGCCAATCATCGTGGACTGGAGATCGCCAATTGCAAATGTTTATTACGATGGTCGATTGGGTGAAGTCAGCTATGAAGTGAATGGCGAACAGCGGGATGGCTATCTTTCCTTAAAGAGGCAGTATGAGATCCAGGAAGGGAAGCTGAAGGATTTCCACGATATAGACCTGACTACGCATGATGAGTTGCTGCAGAAATCACTGTCAGGGAAAGCAGACAACAGGCTAACTGAAATCGTGACGACAATCCAAAAGGAACAAAACGAAGTCATTCGTGCGTCCCTTCAGCATCCGATTATTGTCCAGGGAGCAGCCGGCAGCGGTAAAACAACCATTGCCCTTCACCGCATCTCATATTTTCTATACACATTCGGTGAGCGATTCAGACCCGAAAAGCTAATGATTTTAGCGCCAAATAGACTTTTCATTGACTATATATCTGACGTGCTTCCTGAATTAGGTGTAGGAAAAATCAACCAGACTACTTTTATGGATTATATTCGATCTGCTCTAGGTAAGAAAATTAAGGTCATTCCCCCTGAAAAAAAGCTGCTTGCATTAGTGGAGGGAAAGGCAAAAGATGAACTGATAAGCAGAATATCAACATTCAAAGGTTCACTGGAATTTAAAGATGTACTTGATGCTTATATAAGTGATATAGAAAAGAAACTGGCCCCAACTGAGGATTTCTTTGTCGAAAAATACCGATTGATGAAGGCTACAAAACTAAAAAGACTGTTTCTTAAGGAATATCGGTATCTGCCTGTTTATAGCCGGGTGGATAAAATAAAGCAGCTCTTAACCAACCATGTAAAAGTAAAAAAGGTTCAGATTCTTACAAGGTTCCAGGAAAGGTATGAAGAAGCACTGGAGAAAGCGATATACGGCATAAAAGATAATGATAAAAGGCGGCAGAAGGTCGTCTCTTTGATGGATGGAAAAGAAAAAAGAAGCGAGCAGCTTCAATCATCAATTAAGAATGCTGTCAAAACGTATATGAATTACTTCGAGAAAAAGGATATCTACACTTTATATCAAAAATTGATGACTTCCGAGGAATTATTGGCTACTTATGCAGATGGTTTATCGGAAGAGGAAGTCAACCAGCTCGTGAATTATTCGAGAAGTATTTTTGGAAAGAAAGCATATGAACTTGAAGACCTTGCCCCGCTTTTTTATTTAAAGTCAAAGCTAATGGGTTTAGATGAAAAGCATAAGATGAAAAGTGTTTTTATTGATGAAGCCCAGGATTATAGCTATTTTCAATTTGCGGCATTAAAAGAAGGGTTTGATACAAATCTCTTTACGATCGTCGGGGACTTGGCTCAGGGAATCCACGCGTATCGGGGAACAAGAAGCTGGGAGCCACTGACAGAGCAGATCTTTCCGGAAGCGAATTATTTAACGCTTCAAAAAAGCTATCGTACCACTGTTGAAATAATGGAGCTTGCGAATGATATTCTGGCTATCATGGATGAAGATCTTCCCCAGGTTGAACCGGTAGTAAGGAGAGGGCCCAAACCAGTGTTCCACCAGATTAATCCATCTGACCAGGAAGAGTTGGCAAGCCTGATTGAAAGAGATATTCGAGCCTTAGTTGAAGTGGACCTACACTCCATCGCGATAATTGGTCGAACGGCAAGTGATTGCAGCAAGATAAAAAAGGTGATGGAAAAAAGCAATTTGTCATTTCAACTCCTGAATGAGCAGGAAGATATGGTCAAAGGCCAAATTTCAATTGTACCCGCATACTTGTCAAAGGGACTCGAGTTTGATGCTGTTTTAATGGTATCTATCGAGGAACCTTATTCGGAGAAAGAACTGGATATAAAGTTGATTTATGTAGGAATGACAAGACCGATGCATCGACTTTTCTTATATGGACCTGACCCTTCTTCTTTCTTGCTTGACCGGGTGGATCCGATTCATATAGAGATAAAAGAAACGATGCAAAAAACACACTAAACAATGTATTAGTGTGTTTTTTGGTACCTTTCAATTTCTTGTTTCATTATTTTTCTCTTTACCACCGTAATAGCTTGTGTGATGTTTCCCAACCAGCCAATGTAGATTATCTAACTTGAGAACTTTTTTTATTCTTAAATAATATCTTTGATGAAGGGGTGTACTTATGATAAATGAATTAGTTCATTTAATAAAAGATAATAATGTCATTCTTTTCGTGGGTTCTGGTATATCCAAAAACTTGGGGTTACCAACATATGGAGAATTGATTGATGAAATGGCCAGCCAGCTTGGATTCGACCCAGAAGTTCTTAATGCTTGGGGAAATAATGATTTTTTGATCTTAGCTGAATATTACTTTCATCAAAAGGGTTCTTTAGGTGAACTTAGAAGTTGGATGGATCGTAAGTGGCATAATCCTAATATAGATATTGGGCAATCAGAAATTCATAAAATCATTGTAGAAATTGGGTTTCCAATTATCTATACGACTAACTTTGATAGATGGCTGGAATATGCTTACGATTATTATAAAAAGGATTATATAAAGATTACAAATATGGTGGACATTGCAAGAATTAAAGAAAATACACCACAGATCATCAAGTTTCATGGGGACTTTGATCACGATTCATCCATCGTTTTAACCGAATCAAGTTTTTTTAACAGACTGGATTTTGAATCACCTTTGGATATTAAGCTGCGATCCGATTCTTTAGGAAAATCAATTTTGTTTATTGGATATAGCTTATCCGATATTAACATAAGGTATATGTTATATAAATTACAAAAACAATGGGAGAAATCTAGATACGAATCTTTACGACCAAACTCATACATTTTTTTAGTGGACCCAAATCCTGTTAAAGAAAGGCTATTGAAAGAACGAGGAATCATCCCCATTGTTTATCAAAATGAGGAACCAGGAGAAGCATTAGTCCAGTTCCTAAAAGATTTAAAGCAAAAGATTTAACTCTTTATAAAAAGGCGAGAGCAGCTCTTAATATTCAGTTTAAAGAACGTCTCATCGGGTATTAAGAAATGCAAAACTAAAGATGATATACAAATAAGATTAAATAATTGTCCACATAAGTAAAGGACATGATTAGCTGTTTTTGCCTTATTTATTGTTTCTTTTCAAGATATCTGTATAAAGTAGTTTTGCTTATTCCGGTTTCATTTTTAATTTCTGATAAGCTGTACTCTTTACTTTGATACATTTCTATTGCTCTATTCACATTTTCGTCTGGAATTTTTGGCCTCCCGGGAATGATTCCCTTTTGTTTTGCTTCACTTAAGCCTTTCTTAGTTTTTTCACTAATGATATCTGATTCAAATTCAACGATTCGATAAATAATGTCTTTGAAGGAACCCTTGATATTTTTGCTTGTATCGATATTTTCTTTTAAGGATAAAAATTTAGCTCCTTTATCCTCGATAGCGCTTAACAATTCTGCTAGATGACGTGTAGAATCTGCAAAAGCAAAAAGCTTCACAACTACGATTGTGTCTCCTGGTTTAAGCCTATTCATCATATTTTTAAGATTTTTTCCCTGTTTAGATGTAAAATGATCATCCTTTATGATTTTGTCACAGTTTATGTTGGTAAGAAGCTTAAATTGCTCTTCACAGTGTGGATCACTTGAATACGGCCTCGCATAGCCAATTAGCACTTACAATCACTCCTCGCATTATCCACGATAATAATATGACCATGTTACCATATAGATAATTACCAGTACCAAAATGGTTCAATTTTGGGAAGATACGTGTTAAACTATCTTTTATTGAAAAGCTTTTTGAAATTGAACCTGCTTAATTTGACGACTAACTTAACACACAGGCCGAATGAAAGGAAGAGATCAATATGCTGTTAAATAACAAGATAACAAATAAATTTACTTTCTTTTTCATAACTGCAGTTGTCTTCCTTTGGTTAAAGACATATTTTGTCCAGTTAACACAATTTAATTTAGGAATTGAAAATAGCATTCAACAGTTTTTGCTGTTCTTAAATCCATTGGGTTCTTCTATATTATTTTTAGGATTTGCTTTTTTATTTAAAGGACGACTAAAGTATATTTCATTAATCGTAATTGATTTATTATTGTCAATTCTCTTATTTGCCAACGCTTTATATTATCGTTTTTTTAATGATTTCATCACTCTGCCCACTTTAACCCAGACCCAAAACTTCGGGGATGTCAGCGGCAGTATTGGAACACTTTTAAGACCTTCAGATGTGTTGTTCTTTGCGGATGTAATTTTGATTCTAGCTTTGCTTTTAATTAATTTTAAGAGAATTGAAGTTAAGAAGATAGCACCGCGAAGGTTAACTACTTTAATGTTGGTTGCTTTAAGTATATCAGGAATAAATCTAGCAATTGCAGAAATGGATCGTCCTCAATTATTAACCCGAGGATTTGACCGCAATTACATTGTGAAATATTTAGGGATGTACAATTATACTGTTTATGATGCTGTCCAGAGTACTAAAGCCCACGCACAGAGGGCTTTGGCTGACAGTAATGATAGCACGGAGATTATAAACTTTACAAAATCAAATTATGCTAAGCCAAACCCTGAATATTTTGGTGCAGGGAAAGGGATGAATGTTATCTATGTACACATGGAGTCGATTCAAAATTTCCTTATTGATTACGAACTGCACGGTGAAGAGGTTACTCCGTTCTTAAATTCCTTAACGAATGAAGAGAATACACTATACTTTGATAATTTCTTTCATCAAACAGCTCAAGGTAAAACAGCTGATGCAGAATTCATGGTAGCAAATTCGCTATATGGATTGCCTCAAGGTTCAGCCTTTACAACGAAAGGGTTAAATACCTATCAAGCTGCTCCTGCAATCTTAAGCCAAAAGCAGGGCTACACATCTGCAGTCTTCCACGGAAATACAGGGAGCTTTTGGAACAGGGATGAAATTTATAAATCTTTGGGATACGATAAGTTTTTTGATTCCAGTTATTTCGATATGGACTCAACTAATTTAGCTGAATATGGATTGATGGATAAACCGTTCTTTGAACAATCTAAACCTTATTTGGAATCATTGCCGCAGCCGTTCTATGCTAATTTCATTACGGTTACTCACCATTTTCCATTTACAATGGATCAAGAGGAGGCAACACTTGAGAAGCATACGACAGGTAATAAAATAGTCGATAATTACTTCCAGACAGCTAGATATGCAGATGAAGCTCTAGAACAATTTTTTTCATATTTAAAGGAATCGGGTTTATATGATAACTCCATTATCATAATGTATGGTGATCACTATGGGATTTCTAATAATCACAATAAGGCAATGAAGGAAGTTATAGGGAAGAAAATTACACCGTTTGAAAGTGCGGGATTGCAGCGTACTCCATTATTCATTCGTGTGCCAGGAATGGAAGGCGGAATGAACCACGAATATGCCGGACAAATTGACCTCCTTCCGACCCTGCTGCATCTGCTTGGAATCAACACAAAAGAATATGTGCACTTTGGTACCGATATTCTATCAGAGCAGCATGATGATTTAGTTCCTTTTAGGAACGGAGATTTTGTCAGTCCGACAATCACTTCTGCAGAGGGCAAATATTATGACTCGTCTACGGGAGATTTGCTGGAAGAAAACAAATTAGAAGAAGCTAAAAGATTGCAGGAAGTAGCGGAACAAAAGCTTGCAAACTCAGATAAAGTCGTAAATGGCGATTTGCTGCGCTTTTACACTCCTAAAGACTTTATTGAAGTTGACCGTTCACAATATAACTATAATCCTCCGATAGAAGAATAGACTAGAGTTGAAACTAAGAAAGACTGTCAGGTAATCTTGACAGTCTCTTTATTTTTGGTAGTGGGTCGGTATCAGGCATTGCTTATCCTGATATGGAGAATCAGCATTAACTCAGCTGGAACAGAAGCAGTCAACATTTACCTGAATTTGAATAGCCACTTCAATGTTTACTGGTGGGTTTTGGTTGTAACTTCGGACTGTTGATCCTATTTGCAATTGCTGGCTATAAACGGAGCAACCGTTGCAGATTTGATCAGCGAATAAGCCGAGGCTGACCGCGTGCTTTCGTTGAGAAGCAACAATGTTTATGAAAAAACCTTAATTAAAGAGTAAACTACTCTTCTTTTAAAGGCATTTGTCAGCCGCCTTCAATACAAGTTGCAGTAGAACTTCCTACGATCGAATTTAGTTCTTGAAGCAGCAAAATCAAAAGGTTATTGTTGACCAGAGTTTCCAAAGATTGATTTACAAGAGGAATATTATACTTTGTAAAAACATCGGCAGTTTTTTCCCAAACATCAACAATTGCTCCAGGTGACATATTAGCTTGTATGACCATCAAAGATTCTCCTTCTACTGGCGTGGTGAAAATAACATTACTGAAACGCCAAGAATACATATTCCTGCACCTAACCAATCGTATAAATCAGGTGTTTTTCTATCAATTCCCCATCCCCATAAAACGGATAAGACAATAAACACTCCACCATAAGCCGCATAAACTCTGCCGAATGATGGAAATGTCTGAAATGTCGCTATAACACCATAGAGAGCTAAGGCAATCCCGCCAGCTAATCCCCAGTAATATGGTTTTCCTTCTCTTAGCCATAGCCAAATTAAGTAGCCTCCGCCAATTTCAGCTAAACCAGCGAATAAAAACAATATAATTGCATGTAAAATTCTAATCACTTCCTAAACCAATTTACTTTTTGGCTTTCCTTTTAAAGTATCTACTAATCCTTCCAATAAAAACTGACGACAATACACCAATAGTTTAAATGTTTATGATGTAATTATATCTTAGTTCTTTAAATAATTTTCAAGTTCATAAAACAGTTTGTTGGGAGCAAACTAACAATTAGAAAATTTACATTAGCTTAATATTTATTTTACATATAAGCACTTGATTATATAAGTGTATTATTATATTATGATTCCGTGATGGAGGTAATGTGCGATGATAAAACAAGGTATAGATATTGAACATGCTGCAGCTTTGCTAAAGCTTCTCGGTGACAAAACAAGATTAACTATGGTGAAGATCCTAGCCGACCATGATTGCTGTGTTTGTGAATTTGTAGAGATTTTCGATACAAGTCAGCCGGCTATTAGCCAGCATATCCGAAAATTAAAGGATGCTGGGCTGGTAAAAGAAAGCAGGAGAGGCCAATGGATCTTTTACTCGCTTAATCAGGAGTATGAACAATTTGATTTTGTACAATTGCTTTTAAATGCACTGCCTAGTCAGGAAGAAAAATTAACAGAACTTGAAAAGCAAGGAAAACGAATTTCTTGTGAATAACGGAGGTGTTTGAATTTGTCATTAGCAATTATAGCTTCACTTATCTTCCTAGTGACACTGACTTTGGTAATATGGCAGCCTAAAGGGCTGGGAATTGGCTGGTCAGCGGTAGGTGGAGCGATTTTGGCCCTAATCTTTGGTGTTGTCGATTTCCAGGACGTTATTGATGTTACCGGGATTGTCTGGAATGCGACACTAGCATTTATCGCTATCATTATTATTTCCCTCATTTTAGACGAAATTGGATTTTTTGAATGGTCTGCATTGCACATGGCACGAGCTGCAAAAGGCAACGGTATTAAAATGTTTGTTTACGTGTCTCTGTTGGGTGCAGCCGTAGCTGCGTTGTTTGCGAACGATGGGGCGGCCTTGATTTTGACACCAATTGTTTTGGCGATGGTGCGGAATCTGAAATTTGAAGAAAAAATGGTGTTTCCTTTTATTATCGCGAGTGGATTCATTGCCGATACGACTTCATTGCCATTAGTAGTAAGTAACTTGGTAAATATAGTCTCCGCCGATTTCTTTGATATTGGATTCGTCGAATATGCTTCTCGAATGATCGTGCCAAACTTCTTCTCTTTAGCAGCAAGTATTTTGGTTTTATATTTATTCTTCCGTAAAAGCATCCCAAAGAACTATGAGATGTCTGACTTGAAGAAGCCGGTAGAAGCAATCAAGGATATGAAGATGTTCAGACTTTCGTGGGTTGTATTAGGTATCCTGCTTGTCGGATATTTCGCAAGTGAATTCCTGAATATCCCGGTATCGTTTATTGCGGGTATCGTTGCCATTTTCTTTTTGATCATGGCTAGAAGAAGCCCTGCTGTCCACACTTCAAATGTTGTAAAAGGAGCACCCTGGGCAATCGTCTTCTTCTCGATTGGAATGTACGTAGTCGTTTATGGACTGCGAAACGCTGGTTTGACGAACATCCTTGCAGATGTTATCCAGGTTGCGGCTGATCAGGGCTTGTTTGTCGCAACAATCAGCATGGGTTTTATTGCAGCAATTTTGTCTTCAATTATGAACAATATGCCAACAGTCATGATAGATGCTTTGGCGATTGCAGATACTAACACAACAGGAGTTATCCGAGAATCACTTATATACGCAAATATCATTGGTTCAGACTTGGGTCCGAAGATTACTCCGATTGGTTCATTGGCAACACTTCTATGGCTCCACGTTCTTTCTTTGAAAGGCGTAAAGATTTCATGGGGCACTTATTTTAAAACAGGAATCATTTTAACCATCCCTACTTTGTTTATTACACTTGTAGGACTATATATTTGGTTACTAATTATCTAACAAGGGAGCGAATTAACGATGACTAAAAAAACACTCTACTTTTTATGTACTGGAAACTCTTGCAGAAGCCAAATGGCTGAAGGCTGGGCTAAACAATATCTTGGAGATGAGTGGGAAGTTAAGAGTGCTGGCCTAGAAGCGCACGGCTTAAATCCTAATGCAGTAAAAGCGATGAAAGAGGCAGGAGTAGATATTTCCAACCACACATCTGATGTGATTGACCCTCAAATCCTGAATAACGCTGATCTAGTCGTTACTCTTTGTGGCCATGCAGATGAGCATTGCCCAATGACACCACCACACGTAAAACGTGAGCATTGGGGTTTTGATGACCCAGCAAAAGCTGAAGGTACAGAAGAAGAGAAATGGGCTTTCTTCCAGCGTGTACGTGATGAGATTAAAGACCGAATCAAAACATTTGCGGAAACAGGTAAGTAAATCTTATTAGCCAAGAGGTATATTCTCTTGGCTATTTTCAAAGCTAAAGGAGTTTTTTGATGAAAAAAGTCGAAATCTTTGATCCTGCATTATGTTGTCCTACTGGAGTATGTGGACCAAGTGTTGATCCGGAATTGACAAGGATGGCTTCTGCAGTATTCCTTTTACAAAAAAAGGGTTTTGATATTTCTCGATACAACTTGGCAAACGAGCCGGGAAAATTTGCGAAAAATGAGGCTGTAAATAAAATACTTCATGAAAAAGGTGCAGATGCATTGCCAGTCACGTTATTAGATGGAGAGATTATTGCATTAGGGAAGTATCCTACAAATGAACAGCTCTCAGAATGGTCAGGTTTAAGTATTTCTGAACTTAAAGAAAAGAAATCCGTTAAGAAAATTGATTTCAAGTAAGAAAGAAGTGAAAACATGTACCAACCTTTTAATCCTAAAGTAGCTGTTAACACCCCATTTCTGTTTTTTACAGGTAAAGGCGGAGTAGGGAAAACATCTACAGCATGTGCGACTGCCGTTTTTTTAGCTGATCAAGGAAAAAAAGTATTATTAGTTAGTACGGATCCGGCCTCTAATCTGCAAGATGTTTTAGATATTGAATTATCAAATACTCCATTGTCTATGCCAAGTGTAAATAATCTTTTTGCATGTAATTTAGATCCTGAAGAGGCGGCAAAAACTTACCGAGAAAAAGTGGTTGGCCCATACCGAGGGAAGCTTCCTGATTCTGTTGTATTAACAATGGAGGAACAATTATCCGGTGCTTGTACAGTTGAAATAGCTGCTTTTGATGAATTTACTAGTTTGCTTGCAGATCCAGCAATTGTAGAAGGGTATGACCATATCATTTTTGACACTGCGCCAACGGGACATACATTGAGACTTCTTCAACTTCCTAATGCATGGACAGGATTTCTAGAAGAGAGTACACATGGAGCTTCTTGTTTAGGGCCTCTATCAGGGCTTTCAGAAAAGAAGGATATTTACTCTAAGACAGTTGCTGCACTATCAGACCCTGCTAAAACTACTTTAGTCATGGTGACAAGACCAGATGAATCATCTTTATTCGAAGCTGATAGAGCCTCACAGGAATTGAGAGAGATAGGGATTACGAAACAATTATTAATTATCAATGGTTTGATGAAGCAATATGTTCCGACTGATGAGGTTTCCACTTCCTTTTATCAAAAGCAACGAAATGCTTTAAATAAGTTGCCCGATTCTTTGAAACAAGTACCCTCATTTTGTTTACCATTTGTCTCTTATTCTTTAACTGGAATTGAGAATCTGCGTTTTCTATTAAAACATTATACGATGTCAGCTTCAGAAACACCTTCTACAGCCCTAAAATATGATTTAGCTGGTTTGAAAGAAGTCATTAAGGATTTCTCCATTAATGGAACCAGGGTTATTTTAACCATGGGCAAAGGCGGAGTAGGAAAAACGACGATGGCATCGACAATTGCACTTGGACTAGTGGAAGAGGAAAAGAAAGTTCATTTAACTACCACTGACCCGGCGGCACATCTTGAATTTATGTTCCGGGATGAAAAAATTAATGAGTTGCTAACCATCAGTAGAATTGATCCCAAGCATGAAGTGGAAGCTTACAAAAATGAAGTTCTTTCAAAAGCCAGCAAAGAGTTAGATGAAGCTGGTATTGCTTATCTTGAAGAAGATTTGAATTCTCCATGTACAGAGGAAATCGCTATTTTCCGAGCGTTTGCAGAAGTTGTGAACCGTTCACAGGATGAAATCGTCGTTATTGATACTGCACCCACTGGCCATACTTTACTACTGTTAGATGCTGCTCAGTCCTTTCATAAAGAACTAGCACGTTCTACAGGTGAAGTACCAGAGAGCGTGGAAAAGCTTTTGCCCCGTTTAAGAAATCCACGAGAGACAAGTGTAGTAATTGTTACTTTGGCGGAAGCTACACCTGTTCTGGAAGCGAGCCGTTTACAGGAAGATTTAAAGCGAGCTGGTATTCAGCCTAAATGGTGGGTAGTAAATCAAAGCCTGTACGCTACTAAAACTATTGATCCTGTTTTAAGTGGGAGAGCTATATCAGAAGAAAGATGGATCGAGAAAGTAGATAAGGAACTAGCTGTTAAATGTGCAATTGTTCCGCTTATTAATCAAGATAATTCGGGTTATAAACACTTGCAAAATTACTTAAAATAAATTTTTGAAGGGTTGAGAAATAATGCAAATCACCAATGATGCGCGTGATCTTTTGAAGCAAGTATTTCATGATCAAGCTGCCGGTGGCATCCGCGTTTACTTTGCGGGCTTTGGCTGAGGAAAGCCACAGGTTGGACTGGCTCTGGATGAGCCGGAAGCAGAGGATAAAGTAGTAACTATAAATGAAATCAGGGTTGCAATAGACCTAAATATTGAAGAACATATCGAGGGTCTAACATTAGATGTGTCAGAAGATAAAAATGCATTTGTTCTGCTAGGAAACGAAAGTGACTGCTGTTAATTAGGGAGGATTTAATAATGAGTGAAAAAAACTATCATGCACTAATTAAGGATCGTATTTTTATTGGCGGTGCAGATGATGTCCATGACGTTATGAAAAATGAAAAGGTAGATGTCATCTTTGATTTGCGTGCAGAATCCCCTGAAGAAGCTTCTGATTATAACCGTATTCATAGTCCAATTGTGGACGATGAAAAGCGCCAAGAAGAAGCTATTAAGAAGGCGATAAATGAAGTCGTAAATGCCTACAACGAAGGAAAGAAGATTTATTTTCACTGCATGGGAGGCAGCAATCGCACAGGGACGGTTGCAGTTGGAACACTTCTCGATTTGGGTCAAGCTAATACTATTGACGCTGCAGAGGAAATAGCAAAATCAGTTAGACCAAAAATTAATGTAAAACCAGAGATGAAGGAAGCATTAAAGAAAATCTATCCGAACGCTTAAAGGCAACGAAGATTCATAATCGTTATTTTGGGAGGAGAAAAATATGTCAGTGGATACTATATATGACGTTATCATTATCGGGGTTGGACCTGCTGGAATGACTGCGGCTGTCTATACTTCACGTGCCAACCTAGCAACTCTTATGATTGAACGCGGAGTTCCTGGAGGGCAGATGGTTAACACGGAAGAAGTAGAAAACTACCCGGGCTTTGACCATATACTTGGACCGGATCTTTCTACAAAGATGTTTGAACATGCCAAAAAGTTTGGCGCAGAATATGCCTATGGTGATGTGAAAGAAATCATCGATGGCAAGGAATATAAGACTGTGGTTGCTGGAGCTAAACAATACAAAGCGCGTGCCCTAATCATCTCGGCAGGAGCAGAGTATAAGAAGTTAGGTGCACCAGGTGAATCAGAGCTTGGAGGCCGGGGAGTCTCCTATTGTGCAGTTTGTGATGGCGCGTTCTTTAAAGGGAAAGAACTTGTAGTAGTTGGCGGTGGGGATTCTGCTGTCGAAGAAGCAGTCTATTTAACTAGGTTTGCCTCAAAAGTAACAGTCGTTCACCGAAGAGATGAGCTGCGAGCCCAACCTATACTCCAAGATCGAGCATTTGCGAATGAAAAAATTGATTTTATTTGGAATCACACCGTTAAACAGATTAATGAAAAAGACGGCAAGGTAGGTAGTGTAACCCTGGAGTCTACTAAGAATGGTGAAAAGATGGAATTCAATACTGACGGTGTATTTATTTATATCGGAATGCTTCCTTTGACTAAGCCCTTTGAAAAGCTGGGTATAACGAATTCCAATGGTTATATAGAGACAAATGAATTAATGGAAACAAAGGTACCAGGAATATTTGCTGCAGGTGATATCCGAGAAAAAACACTTAGACAAATAGTTACAGCAACTGGAGATGGCAGTATCGCTGCTCAACAAGCACAACATTATGTCGAAGAATTGCTGGAAGAGATAAAGGTACAAAATTAAAGGGGACCGATTAGCCCATAAATCTTTTACAACAGAAGGAGAAGGCTAGTGGATAAATCAATAGCGAAAGAAAAAAGTCTATTTAAATCATTACTTGAAATTTTAATGGTATCGACTAGATTAGGTTTCACATCATTCGGTGGGCCTATTGCCCATTTGGGGTATTTTCATGATGAATATATCCGTAGAAGGAAGTGGATGGATGAAAAAAGTTATGCTGACTTAGTTGCTTTATGTCAGTTCTTACCAGGCCCTCTAGTAGTCAGGTAGGAATAGGTATAGGTGTCATGCGTGCGGGAGTATTAGGTGGGATTGTTTCATTTCTAGGTTTTACAATACCTTCTGTACTTGCACTAATTATTTTTGCGTTGATTCTTAACGGGTTTGATGTTAGTGACGCAGGATGGGTTCATGGCTTAAAAATTGTTGCCGTTGCCGTCGTTGCACATGCTATTTTAGGAATGGCTCAAAAGCTAACTCCTGATTTAAAAAGAAAAGCAATCGCATTGTTAGCTTTAATCGTTACATTATTGTGGCAAACAGCATTTACTCAAGTGGGAATTATTCTCCTATGAGCATTCATTGGTTTCCTGATTTATAGACAACATAAAGATGAGTCTGATGATAGAGTTAGTTTTCCGATTAGCCGTGGCTTTGCATTAGTATGTTTAGTATTGTTTTTTGGTTTACTCATTCTTCTTCCAATATTAAGAGAAGTTACCTCAATTCACTGGATTGCTATGTTTGATAGTTTCTACCGTTCTGGTTCTCTTGTATTTGGAGGAGGACACGTCGTTTTACCATTGCTTGAACGGGAATTTGTACCGACTGGCTGGTTGAGTGAAGAGGCGTTTCTTGCAGGATATGGGGCAGCCCAAGCTGTACCAGGTCCGTTATTTACATTTGCAGCCTATCTAGGTGCTGTCATGAATGGATGGGAAGGGGGGATCCTCGCAACAGTTGCTATATTCTTACCTGCATTTTTATTAATTTTAGGGACACTTCCATTTTGGGATAGCCTACGTCGAAACCCTAAAGTCAAGGGGGCCCTAATGGGAGTAAATGCAGCAGTAGTTGGTATATTAATCTCAGCGTTTTATCAACCCATTTAGACTAGTTCAATCTTAGCACCAATTGACTTTGCATTTGCAGCGATATTGTTTAGCATGTTAGTTTATTGGAAGTTACCACCTTGGATTATTGTAGTATCAGGCGCTATAGGTGGAACACTCATGACACTCATTTAGAATATGGATTAAATCTTTGCTTAAAAACAAACGGGAATAGTTCTCGATTTTTCCCGTTTGTTTTTTTATTGGTTTAATGACGGGATATATAACATACATTAGCAGTAAATTAAAAAGTTCACTTGGAATGGAAGGGTTGGCTTGGAAGAGATCATTACTTGATTCCTAAGAAAAGTAGCATTTGGGAGTGGAAATGTTCAAGTTGATCTCTTTTGGGTTGATGTATATAGGTTGAGCGGAAATTTACCAAGTGGAAACAGACAAAGAATACTGAATAGTCTTCAGTCAGTATTAGGATCAAAGCCAGCTGTGGAAAAAAATAATATTGTCATTGCTCATAGTTTCCCAGACGGAGTAGGTTTAGGTCAAATAACAAATATGGGTACAGTTATTGAAAAACCTAAAGGGAAAGGAAACGGATATGAAGTAGTTGACCAATTATCTTTATCAGATTTAACAAAATTAGGGGATTAGTATATTGTTCAAATTCATTTGTTTAATCCCTTTTTAAAAAGTATGTGAATAATGGTACTTAAACTAACGGGTGCGTTGATCCAGGAAGGATTAGCGGCCTTTTTTGTTGAATTCCTTATTGAACAAAACCAGCTAATAGTTTGTCAATATTTTTCATTAAATTTTAAAATTCAACCGTGATATACTAAAAAAGGGTATACCAAATAACCTTCTTATTCTCTGAACTGGAAGGTTTTTCGTTATTTAGTTAGATGTTGTTTCTAAGTTATATCTTGGAAAGTGGTTCTGTTTTTTAATAGGGCAAAAATCCAATGTAAAAGCTTATTTACACAAGCAATAACTGTTACCTTAAATGGCTTTCCTTCTTCACGCTTCTTGTCGTAAAACTCACGCATACGTTTGTTGCGAGGAATGATTTCATTCGTGGTTTTCTGTTTGCGACA
>NZ_JAGGQQ010000019.1 GCF_018613195.1 Bacillus sp. ISL-45 | reverse complement strand
GAGCCAGGATCAAACTCTCCAAAAAAGAGTTATGAGTTAGCTCATAAGTTAAAACGTTGGCTCATGTTCTTATAGAAGAAACATGATCATTTATTGTTTGTTGACGCTTGTTTGTTTAGTTTTCAAAGAACAATATCCGTTGTCGTTTAAAAGACAAATTTTATATAATACCAGATTGCTATTTTACTGTCAATATCTTTTTTCAGAAGAAGATTTGTTCAGTAACGTTCGCCGTCTGTGTTCTAATATAGTATCATTTTTGTTGCTAATAATTCAATAAACAAATTCTGGTAAATAACCAGAAGTAGCTCCTTTATTTCTGCTAGCTTTATTTGAGCGGCTAAAACAGAATAACATCTTGTATATCTATTAACAATGGTTTATTTTTCTATTTAGATAATAAAGAAATTGTCTGGCACTGTACACCAGACAACTTTAAAATCATTTCCTCTTATTATAACCCTCTTCAATTTTTCTTTGGTCCGGCTTCTTCGGATAATCAGCAGCAACTGCAGGAGGAGCAGTAAAATCTCCTCTTTTGTCGAGGAAATTATTTTTATTCTCCATTAAGTTGCCTCCTTTCCTATTACATACCTGGTTGATGCTCCTTTAATTGCTTCTCGATCGCCTTATCCCTCTCTCCCCCATCAGCAAGTTCTTCCGAAAACTCGTGCGCTTGGAGTCCCGGTTTTCCCACCAGCTTAGAACTCGCAATTGTTTCAGCAGAAAGATTGTTGTTGGCAGCTCCTTCTTCATTCCATTTTCCCATGATACTCCCTCCTTTTTCTTACTATTTGTCAAACAAGCTCGTCTCATTCCTAAGCAACATGTATAACAACAGCTTGTTCGACGAAACATTTAAAGGACAACAAGTTTACTTTTTACTTTACGTGTAAATAAACGATGAATCATCGTCCTCTTCTATGAACTGAGCCTGTCTAATAATCCACCTAACAATGATGGTCGTTATCTTGAAATGTTTGTGCACGAAGTCCGCCGCTTCTTCCCGTTCGGCCCTTTCCTTGGTGCTGAGTGAAAAAAGAGTTCATTTGAAATGATGCCCATTTTAAAGAAGGACAGCTTGTATTGCTTGAATATGTACGCCACGAACCATGATTCACGTATCTGGAATGAACCCAATTCATTTATTCTGCAGAGGTTCAAAGATTGGGACGGAAGCTTGTTTGACTTTATCCCCCAGAGAGGCGGAGATCCTGCAAAAGAATACAGGTGTCTTGGCGAGAGAATTACAATTGAAGTAATGAAGGCTATTCTATCTTTCCTCATAAATGAGATTGGCTATGAAATTCCAGACCAGGACCTGGCTGCAGTCAGAATACCGTCTCTGCCGGAGAGCGGATGATTATATAAAAAGCAAGTTATTTCCGCTTGTCTTCAGCGCTTTTTTATTTTTTATTGAAAATGGGAAGTATTTGAATATGTGATTCTTTATGGACGGACGTGATTATTATGGATAAGTGCGAGCTTGTAGTTCTACAAACAAGCGACATTCATGGAAACATTTTACCAATTAGCTATGGTAATAATGAAGAAATAAATTCAGGGCTGGCAAAGCTTGGTTCTGCTTTTAAAAATGTTCTAAAGAATAACGATTGCAACTTATTGATAGATAACGGCGATGTTATCCAGGGCACTCCCCTCACCTATCATTTCGCCAGAAATATGAAAGGTTATAAAAATCCCGTTATCAGCGTGATGAATTACCTTGGTTATGATGTAGCTGTGATTGGTAATCATGAATTCAATTATGGACAGGATTTATTAAAGAACGCCATCAGTGAATCTAATTTTCCATGGCTGTCTGCAAATATAGTGAAAAAGGAAACTAAAGAACCCGCTTTCGGTAAACCTTATTTCATAAAATCTTTTAGCAACGGCTTACGTATAGCTGTAATTGGGGTGACAACACATTTTATCCCTAACTGGGAAAACCCTGTTAATATTCAGGGATTAGAATTCCTTGATGCTTTCCATACACTTAAAGAGTGGGTTGGTCATTTGCAAGAAAACGAGCAGTACGATCTCCTTATCGCTTCCTATCACGGCGGATTTGAGAAAGACCTTGAAACGGCGGAGCCGAGTGAAAAGTTAACTGGTGAGAATCAGGCTTATCGTATGTGTACGGAAATATCGGGAATCGATATTTTATTGACCGGTCACCAGCATCGTCAGCTCTCCACTCAACTTAATGATGTCCTCGTTGTACAGCCGGGTCATAATGGTCAGGCATTTTCGAAGGTATCAATTAAATTTGAAAAATCAAATGGAAAATGGATAATCATGAAAAAATCAGCTGAGATTATAGAAATAGAAGAAGACACGCCATTAGATGATAAGATTCTTGGTTTGGCCAAAGTATTTGAAGAATTGACACAACAGTGGCTTGACCAGCCACTCGGAGAAATTGCCGGTGATATGCGCGTCCATTCACCCCTGGAAGTCCGAAAAAAAGACCATCCGCTTATTGAGTTTATTAATAAGGTCCAAATGGATGCTGCAGGAGTGGAGATATCATCTACAGCTCTTTTTCATAATGGGGCACCTGGGTTTCCAGGTAAGATAACTATGAGGGATATCGTATCCAATTATGTCTACCCAAATACATTAAAAGTGATTACTGTGTCCGGACAGGATATTAAAGACGCACTCGAACAATCTGCAGAGTACTTCATTTTGAATAATGAAGGTGAAATCCAGGTTAATCCATCTTTTGAAGCTCCAAAGCCACAGCATTATAACTATGATATGTGGGAAGGAATAGAATATCATCTTGACATATCTAAACCTGCGGGAAAAAGGGTTACTCTCTTAAAATATAGGGGTGAACCGCTGAAGTTGGATGAAGAATTCGATGTGGTTGTCAATAATTATCGTGCAGGCGGCGGAGGAAACTTCAATATGTTCAAAGATAAGCCAGTCAAAAAAGAAATCCAGACTGATATGACCGAATTATTAGCAAATTATATCCAAAGACACAGGAAAATTGAGGCTACATGTAACGATAATTGGAGAGTGTTGTCTCATAAGTAGTCCGTTAGCATCAAATCTTTTAATATTGTTTGCTAATGATTCCAGTATCTGTTATGATGGAGTAGAATTATTTTTGTTCGGTGTAAAGGATAGAAATTATTTCGTCTTAATGATCACTTTGGGCAAGGATAGTAACATAATGTGCTAACGCACTGGGAGGTAACAAGTAATGGAACAAGGTACAGTAAAATGGTTTAACGCAGAAAAAGGTTTTGGATTCATCGAGCGCGAAGGTGGAGACGACGTATTCGTACACTTCTCTGCTATCCAATCTGAAGGTTTCAAATCATTAGACGAAGGTCAAAAAGTATCTTTCGACGTTGAGCAAGGCGCTCGCGGACCACAAGCTGCTAACGTAAACAAAATATAATATTAGTTTAGCTTAAAGAAGAAGGTTCCTATGGGACCTTCTTTTTATTACGCTCTTTTCATAAGCTTTGTTGCTTTTACACCCGAAGTAAAAACCGGCTTCTGGGTTTTTACGATTACATAAGTATATCTGATCCCGAAGCATCTTCAAAAAAGAGTCCGAAACCCTTTCATGATGCGTGATAACTGTGTGTTCGTAAAGAAACCCTCAATGCGAAAACAGCCTTTTATTATGGCAGCATCCCCCTCCCCTTCTACGATCTTTTTCAAGCTTTAATTCACTCCACTGCCCCATTCAATTCACAAATCGTCCGCTTATAGAATAAATGTATTAAAGGGTTGCTTTTCTGGGAGGGAACAAAATGGCAAACAGCGTTTTATTTAATTCTATAAATGTCAATTCGATGCAAAGTAATGCTGGAGTATTCATCGGTGGAAACGCACAAACTGGATGGAATTCACCGACTAAGCAAAACAACGGAATTTTTGGCACAGGCCAGGGTAATGTATATTTTGGGAACATGCACTTGATCAGTGACAACGATGGCGTGGACCAGCCTAATGCGGATCCGGATATTCAGCCTACCAGCCAGGCACAGGCCTTTTGACGGCTGGAGAAGCTATGAATTCAGTTAAAATTACCTTTGGGAATATAAATGTCAATAGTATTAACAGTTCATCTGGCGTATTTTTCGGAACGAATGTGAATTTAAATTTTCTTTCTACGACCAAATCAAACAATGGATTTTCTGTAACTGGTGATGGCAATGAACTGTTCCGAAACTTAAGTTTTGTTAAGGATGAAAATGATATAGAAGTCATAAAGTCTGTAACTTAGAATAATATCCCGCGCACACGCAAATAATTTACTTGATAAAAGAAAAGGCGGGATAAAACATGAATCAATTCGAAGTAATTCTCCGAATTGCTATTGCTTTTATTGTGTTATTGGCAATGGCAAGATGGGCTGGCAGAAAAGAAATCAGCCAAATGACATTTTTCAACTTAGTCTCAGCTATTGCCTTTGGTTCATTAGCGGCTACACTTGCCCTCAATCCGAGTGTGAGCATTTTAAATGGAATTATCGCATTATTCGGCTGGGCTGCTCTCACGGTGCTAACAGATCAAATTCACTTGAAATCTAAAAAAGCAAGAAAGCTGCTAATGGGTGACCCGGTCATCGTTATCAAAAAAGGGAAAATAATGGAGGATGCACTTAGACAAGTGCGTATGGATGCTGACTCATTGCAAGCATTACTGCGGCAGAAAAGCGTTTTTTCTTTGAGTGATGTCGATTATGCGATCTTTGAAACGGATGGGAAACTTTCTGTCATGAAAATGGAAGGCAAACAAACGGTTACTAAAAGTGACATGAATATAGCCAAGTCTTCTGGCAACTTTGTTCCACTTTCTACAGAATTGGTATCTGACGGACAAGTGAATGTTCAAAACCTTAACAAAATGAATAAGGATCGAACTTGGCTCGATGAACAGCTGCAACAAGCTGGAGTTCAATCACTGGATGATGTTTTCTATGCAGAAGTTCAGCCTGATGGAAATCTATATATAGATAAACGAAATGATATTCTGCATTAAAAAAAGAGGTCCTGCTGTAAATAAGCTAGGACCTCTTTATTCTTGTTCCATCTGTACTTGTTGGGATTTCATTAGGCCCTCTAGCCAATCTGGCTGTTCATTTTCTGCGGGATCACCAAAAATTTCAGCTATATTCCTTTGTGCAAGTCTTGAAATAATGTCATGTATGTCATTATTGTCCCCGCTGATACTCCCGAAACCCTGATTTTGATTTTTTTGGCTTGTAAAATCCTTTGGAAAGCTGTTTCCAAAATTAACACAGGATGCATCCTGGACAGTCCCAATCTGGATGGAACCAATGTAAAAGGCAGGGCTTAGTGTTTTCAATATACTCCCCCCTTCATTCCGACAAAATTTCCTTCCCATTGATTATTACGCTTAAAGCCGGTTCGGCCCTCTCGCCTTCATGGGATTTACTGCTGTATGTTGGTTCATCACGATCCTTTTCTGGCTTCTTTTCCATCGAGTTTTTTGATTGAGATTTAATTGTCTCGAGATTAGGACTAAATGAATTCCCCAAATTCATCATTCCGCTAAGTTCTTTTATATCAATTTTATCCAGATGATAGGCTAATTCCTCTAATTGAAGGTGTTCAACTGTGACTTTTTCAATATGAAAGTGAAAGTCACTTTTCTGGAGTGAATCAATTTTTTCATTGAGCTTTTGAATCATTTTTACAATTTCTTGACTATCCATTTCAACCATCACCGTTTTTACGTTTAGAAAAGGAAACATTATTAGATATGTTGTTTGATTTCCCGTCCACATTCCCGAAACCATCCGAGCTGTTTACACGGCTTTTCCATTGGTGTTGAATGTTAACGCCTGAATGGACTCCTGAGCTATTGGTGATCTTGTTTATATCAATATTTTTGAATTTAATTTTAGTCATATCATCATCTCCATGTCAGCTGTGGAAGTTGATTTGTATTGACTCGCGATTTTGTGTGGAATGCTGGTGAATGAATGGGATACGGACGAAAAGAAGACCATTGAAAAAGTCGGCCTGAATCCTCTCCAGGGAACATTGAGGGGGAATTTTCACTATTCTTTCAAAAGCACCGCCAGCACGTTCATTGATTAACAGTTTATCTTCATCTGTCACATAAGGGCGCTTCAATTCTCCCTTAATAGCTAAATTATAGCCTTCCAGCGATAGATTTACGTCTTCCTGTGAAACAAGACCCGGCAATTCGGCCACAATAACCAGTTCTTGATCTCCCTGGAACATATCGATTCTCGGTCCCACCAACGGAAGGATATCAGAGACTGCTTCAAAAAAATCGTGGCCAAGAATCCTCCTGGCCTCTGCCATCGAATTCACGCTTTTCTTCCGGCTCATAATTCCTCCAGGCAATAATTAGTTATTGTATATATATTTTTATGTATGGAAATTAGACCTTATGAAAAAGTCTTAGAGATCTTTTTAACTTAGAATTTTATATATAATTGTATTACCCCTCTCTGTTTTCTTCCTTATGACTACTGTTCATCATTAAAGAGGACTAACGGCAAATAGGCAGACAAAAACCAGGTCCATTGATAAAACAATGGACCTGGCAGTAATGAAAAATTATTTAATTTCTTCCTCATAATATAGGTGTGGAACCTTTTGTTCTTCTCCTCTTTTGACTTTTGGTCCCTGATTCTCCGGACGGACGATATCATAGACAGCTGTACCTACGATTTCCGCCACATCCTGCAATTTTTCTTTACTGATTTTGTCAATTGTATCTTCAGGTGTATGGTACCATGGTTCTAGTGGTCTATGGATAAATGAGCCTGATGCGATGCCGCCTTCATAAAACGATACGTGGTCACTGCTTCCGCCTGGCTGAATTGGGGTCGGTTCTCCATTTAAGCGCTCACTGGAGGCTTGAGCGGTTTGGGAAACAATGTTTTCATTTCCGTCCGGCGTATTGATGACCAAATCACCAGCATCCCGGCTTCCTACCATATCCATATTAAAGTATCCAACGAAGCGGTCTTTTTCTTCCTCAGAAAGCTGGCTGACATAATAACGCGAACCAATCAACCCAAGTTCCTCAGCACCAAAAGTAATGAAGCGCATTTCCATATTCGTCGGCAAATCCTTCATAACGCGTGCAAGCTCGAGTGTCATTGCAGTACCTGATGCATCGTCGTTTGCACCTGGGGCTCCAGGAACCGAATCGTGGTGGGCACCCAATGCGACGATTCCGTCTTTTGCCTTATTTTTATTCGTTGGTGCTTTCGTGGCAATTACATTGTAAGAAGTCCTCATCCCTGCCTCTGCTCCCTCAATATTAATCGATCCTGTCAGAGTATCTCCATTGTTCAGCTGGTCCACTAAAGCTTGTCCAACTTCCTGGGAAATGGCCACAGCCGGTACATAGGCTTCATTCGGTGAACCGAATGTTCCGTTCAGGTCTCCTGCTGCATTGTTAAAAATTATGACTCCTGCCGCACCGTTTGCTGCTGCGTTCAAGACTTTATCAGCAAATGAAATCGACCCTCGCTGAATCAAAGCGATTTTGCCACTAACATCTTTGCCTTCAAAATCCCCAGCTTGTCCTAATCCAGCATAGACCAGTTCACCCGAAACCGTTCCATCCATCCCGTATGTAAAGGATTTTGGCTTGATTTCATCTGGATAGCCATCTACTGTGAGCTCTACCGTGTGAGGTGCTGTATAACCATAGAAAGTAAATTCCTGAAGCTCTGTTTCATAACCGTATGACTCAAATTGCTCCTTGACATACTGAATCGCATTGTGCTCGGCTTGTGTACCAGCAACACGAGGTGTTCTAGATAGATATTCAATATTGTTGTAGATATTTTCGACATTGATCTTGTCCAATACCTTGTTGTCATAAACATTGAATGGCTGAACCTGTTGCGGAGTTTCTGCCGGCTTTGCGTAACTAGCCTGAACTCCTAGGGTGCTAACTGCAAGACCTGCTGCTAATGCGAATGATAGATAAGGCTTCTTTTTCATAATAACCTCCCGGATTAGTAAAATAGTTATCCGGGATACATAATATAATATCCTAAATATTCTTACTAGTTAATTTATTACCATTTTCTCTAGGTAAATAGGACAGTTTTAAACGCAGTTGCCACTAAAATAGGCCAAGTTGCTTATTATAGGGACAAAAAGGGATGGAACCTAGGTTCCATCCCTTTTTGTCTATTAAACTCCCTTATAAGCTAATCGATAGATTTCAGCCAACTCTGACACTAATGGAAGCTTAGGATTGGCCGTTGTGCACTGGTCTTCGAATGCGCGATCGGCAAGCTGGTCGACCTTTGCTTCAAATTCTGCTTTGTCAACTCCATTTGCTTCAATGCTCATTGGAATATCCATTTCTTTAGCCAACTTAATGATCGCCTGGACAAGACTTTCAACTCCTTCTTCCGTGTTGCGGGAAGGAAGGCCAAGTATACGCGAAATTTCGGCGTATCGCTGATCAGCGACGAAGCTTTCATACTTAGGGAATGCTGTGAATTTCTTCGGTTTAGTCGCGTTATAACGAATGACATGCGGCATCAAAATTGTATTAGAACGGCCGTGGGCGATATGGAATTCTGCACCGAGCTTGTGGGCAAGGCTGTGGTTGATTCCAAGGAATGCATTGGCAAATGCCATACCGGCAATTGTTGACGCGTTGTGGACTTTCTCACGAGCCACTTCGTCCTGGCCATTTCGGTATGCTCTTGGCAAATATTCAAATATTAGCTGGATGGCTTTAATTGCGAGGCCATCTGTATAGTCATTGGCCATGCAGCTGACATAGGCTTCAATTGCGTGAGTCAATACGTCCATTCCAGTATCGGCAGTAATATGCTTAGGCACCGTCATGACAAATTGAGGATCGACAATAGCTACATCTGGTGTCAACTCATAGTCTGCTAGCGGATATTTAATGTTCGCTTTTTTATCAGTAATGACCGAGAAGGATGTCACTTCTGAACCTGTTCCGGATGTCGTCGGAATCGCTACAAACTGGGCTTTGCGGCCAAGCTGCGGGTATTTGACGATCCGCTTCCGAATATCCAGGAATTTCTGCTTCAAGCCGTGGAAGTCAGTGTCAGGATATTCATAGAACAGCCACATGCCTTTCGCTGCGTCCATTGCTGAGCCGCCGCCCAAAGCAATGATGACATCAGGCTGGAAACTCGCCATCATTTCCGCACCCTTCATTACTGTTTCGATAGATGGATCTGGCTCTACATCAGAGAAAATTTCACAGTGGACATAGTCTGGACGTTTTCTCAAGTGATACAGTACTCTATCTACATATCCCAGTTTCACCATTCCAGGGTCTGTAACGATAAAGGCTTTCGTGATTTTAGGCATTTTCGCTAAATATTGCGTTGAATTCTTTTCAAAGTAGATTTTTGAGGGCACTTTAAACCACTGCATATTCACGTTCCTTCTTGCCACTTTTTTTACATTTATCAAGTTGATTGCACCTACGTTGGTTGAAACGGAGTTCCCGCCATAAGTTCCGCAGCCCAGGGTCAAGGATGGCAGGTAGGCGTTATAGATATCGCCGATTGCTCCCTGGGAAGAAGGAGCATTTACGATGATGCGTCCTGCCTTCATTCTTAAACCGAATGCTTTAATCACTTCATCACTGGTTGAATGGATAACAGCAGAGTGGCCAAGTCCGCCAAATTCAAGCATTTCTTCAGCCCGCTTAAGTCCTTCTTCTGTACCGTTCACTTTATAGCAAGCCAGTACCGGACTTAACTTTTCTCGTGATAGAGGATATTGCGGGCCTACTCCTTTCAGCTCTGCAACAAGTATTTTTGTCTCTTCAGGCACTGTCACACCTGCCATTTCCGCAATCTTATGAGCCGGCATCCCGACTATATCTGCATTAACAGCACATGAGTGCTCATTTATGACAAGCTTCTCAACCTTCGATCTTTCTTCATCACTTAAAAAGTAGCAGCTATTCGCAATCATTTCCGTTTTTACATCATGGTAGATTTCTTTATCGATGATAACTGCCTGTTCAGAAGCGCAAATCATCCCATTGTCGAATGTCTTAGATAAAATCAGGTCATTGACTGCCCTTTTTACATTGGCAGTACGTTCAATATAGCAAGGTACATTACCAGGCCCAACGCCTAATGCTGGCTTTCCTGAACTATACGCGGATTTTACCATTCCGGCACCGCCAGTAGCTAAAATCAGAGAAATCTTTGGATGGTTCATCAAAGATTGTGTCGCTTCGAGGGACGGTTTTTCAATCCACTGGATACAATCAACTGGTGCTCCTGCCCTAACGGCTGCGTCACGGAGAATTCTGGCAGCCTCACTGCTGCATTTTTGGGCAGATGGATGGAAAGCGAATATGATTGGGTTTCTAGTCTTAATCGAGATTAACGCTTTGAACATGGTTGTTGAGGTGGGATTCGTCACCGGTGTTACCCCGGCGATCACGCCAACTGGCTCAGCAATCGTGATCATGCCTTCGTGTTCATTTTCGTCGATGATGCCAGCTGTTTTATCATATTTGATATTGTGGTACACATATTCGGTAGCAAACATGTTCTTGATGATCTTATCTTCGTAAACTCCCCGTTTTGTTTCTTCAACTGCCATTTTAGCAAGCGGCATATGCTGATCAAGACCTGCCAGCGCCATTTCCTTTACGATATTATTCACTGCTTCTTGATCAAGCTCCCGCATTTTCGCAAGTGCCTTTAAACCTTTATCCAATAAACTATCTACCATTTTTGTAACTGATGATTGCTCTTTTACCACTTTTTCAACTGTCCCCATTTTCAGGACCTCCTTATTGTTCTTGGGTTATAGGCGGTATTTTAGGCAGAACTTTAATTGTTGCAGTTCAAATTTGTGAATGTTTTCACGAAGTTTGAAAAAATTTTTTTACTCACAGACTGGGTTTCTTGGTATTTTTTCAAAACTTATGTCGGTTAAAAACTTTGTACTTCTTTTAACAATGACTACGAAGTTTACAGTCCAGATATAAGCGGGAATATCTTTGTCATCCTTATACATCATCGCTTCAAATTCATCACCAATGACTTCCTCGAGCATTTCCTGGGTATACGTTTCTGTATCAGTTGAGAAGGGTTTGAATTCGCAGTACATCATTTCAATCACTCCTTTTTCTTTTTCTAATTAAAGATTAGCATATAAAGGGAATAATAGATTGTGAAATGTTGAACAAACTATGAACGTTTTCGTATCAACTTATTAAAGAGAGATGATGAACATTATTGAAAACGTTTACATCAAATAAATTATTTTACGATAACTTTTTTTACCATAAGAGACTCCGATTAGAGTCTCTAAAATTCATATCTTACTCCCGTTAATTCTTCAGAGACGACCCATAATTTTGTCATTATTTCTTTATTAAATACACCTTGTGCCGGAATTTCAATTGCCGGAAATCCTTTTCTGTTACCCTTGCCATCAGGACCGATGTATTCACCGCCAGTCAGGCTGTCATCCACTGCTGCGTAAATGGTTGGAAGAGCTCCCATGGCAGCCGGCTGGGAAAATAACTTCATAAGACCTTTTAGATATTTGGGAGTTTCCCCTTTCCCTAAATTGAATAAATTCGTATTGGATATTCCCGGATGGCAAGCGACGCTGATTGTCTCGATGCCATTCTGTTTAAACCGATTGTCAAGCTCCCTTGCGAATAACAGATTTGCGAGTTTGCTCTGGCCATAAAACTTCATAGCTTTGTATCCATTTGAGCCATCTAAATTATCGAAATTAATTGATGCACCCCGGTGAGCGATACTGCTTAAAGTGACAACCCGGGAACCTGATGTTTTTTTCAGAAGAGGGAGTAAAAGGCCGGTCAGCGCAAAATGCCCCAGGTGATTGCTGCCGAATTGAAGTTCAAAACCATCCTTTGTCTTACCATATGGAGGGATCATGACGCCAGCATTATTGACTAATATATCAAGTGAACGGTATTTTTTCGTGTAAGCAGCTGAGAAATTGCTGACACTTGCGAGATCGGCCAAATCAAGACTCATTATTTCAACTGATGCTTCCTGATTTTCTTTCCGTATTGAATCGATTGCCAACTTGCCCTTTTCCGCATTTCTTACAGCTAGGATAACCTGGGCCCCCTTTTCTGAAAGTTTCTTGGCTGCTTCGTAGCCGATTCCACTGTTAGCCCCCGTTATAATGACTGTCATTCCCGATAAGTTATCTTTTAACATAAATACACCCCGATGATTTAAAATCTTGATTCTACTATTAAGAAAGTCTAAAGTTTGTTTTCAATTATCTCACATAGTTACATAATTGGTCTCATTAACCATTGAATATAATGTGACAATATTTCATACTAAACACATAGGAATTATAGGAGGGATAATTAAATGAATCTTTTTGTTGAAAAGTGCCCACGTTGCCAGGCAGCGCTGGAAGTAAAAGAAAATCCTTCATGCAAGGCGATCATCATTAAAGCTTGTCCAGCAGGCCATTATGAAAAAGAATTTCATCCAGCACTGGAGACATATATTGAAAGAAACTATGAGTTTGTAAAGCAGGACTTCTAATTTGGGGTTCTGCTTTTTTTCGTCAACCTATATTCTTTTTAATTCACTAAGTTGACAATTATTGTTTTCATAATTTGTTCACATTTGACTTCAAAATCGTAACAATTTCCATGTTAGAATGATTACAAATAAAGCGGTGTGATATTTATCACACCTTTTGCCACAACTTACCGTTCATTTTCGGATCACTTTAAACAACTTTGTGAACAAATGAACATAAGTTTGTGATAAAATGAACAAGGTTGATATTTGAAAGGAGCTGCAGTGATGAAGAAATCAAAACTATTTTTGGTCTCCCTCACCTCGATCATGGCTGTGCTGTTGCTTAGCGGCTGTGAAAACAATATGGTGGTATTCAATCCGGAGGGACCAATCGCAAGGCAAATTCTTGAGTTGATCAACTTTTCGATTGCTCTGATGTTACTTGTTACAGTTGTCGTTTTCGGACTTTTCGCATTCATCGTCTGGAAATACCGTGAACGGAAGGACAATATGGGTTACGAGCCCCCTGAAGAACACGGCAGCACAGTATTGGAGATTATCTGGACTGTGATTCCGATTTTAATAATCGTTGCTTTGACAATCCCTACAGTCAAAACAATTTATGCAATAGATGAAATCCCGAAAGGCTATGAGAATAAAGAACCTCTTGTCATCAACGTTACATCCGCTGACTGGAAATGGATTTTCAGCTATCCGGAACAAGGAATCGAAACCGTCAACTATGTAAATATTCCCGAGGATCGTCCGATTGATTTCAGGCTGACTTCTGCTGGAACAATGCAAAGCTTCTGGATTCCTGCGCTGGCTGGCCAGAAATACACGATGGCTAAGGCTGAAACGCAGCTATATCTTGTTGCTGACAATCCTGGATCCTATGTCGGCAAGAACACGAACTTCAACGGCCAAGGATATGCAGGTATGGAGTTTGAAGTACTTTCGCAAACACAAAAGGATTTTGACCAGTGGATCAAAGATGTAAGAGAAACAGCTCCAAAAATGACACTGGAAGAGTATGAGAAAATGCTTGAGCCTTCCCATCTTGGCCGCAAGACATTCTCTAATACACACCTTGAGTGGGTTGACCACTCCGATCCGCATTCAAAGAACTACACGAATCCAGAGATGTACGACAGAGGACATGGCTGGCCAGGAAAGATCTTTGAGGACAAAGACAATTACAAAAATAAAGATGGAAACATTGAGAATTCTAATCACGAAAACAATGAAGATATGAACCATAAAGAATCTGAAACTGAAGATTCACACGGGGGTGACCACAGTGGGCATTAAGTGGGATGAATTTTTCGTAACGGGTGATCCGTTAATTTTCGCATCACAAATCGGGATCGCCTTGACATTAGTTGGAGCATTAGCCGGTCTCACCTATTTTAAAAAATGGAATTACCTTTGGTCGGAGTGGTTTACAACTGTTGACCACAAGAAGATTGGGATTATGTATATCCTGCTTGGCGTCGTGATGTTTCTCCGGGGCGGAATCGATGGTCTGATGATGAAGGGCCAGACAGCTGTACCGGAAAATGACTTCCTTAACGCACAGCACTATAACGAGGTATTTACAACACACGGCGTCATCATGATCTTATTTGTTGCTATGCCGCTGCTGATTGGTCTCATGAACTTTGTGATACCGCTGCAGATTGGTGCCCGTGACGTTGCTTTCCCTCAGCTGAATGCCCTTAGCTTCTGGCTGACTGTGAGCGGTGCAGCGCTGTTCAATATTTCGTTCATCATTGGCGGCTCTCCTGACGCAGGATGGACATCCTACTTCCCTCTTGCCGGTAAAGAATTCAGTCCTGGCATCGGGAATAACTTTTACGCAGTTGCCCTGCAAATAGCAGGTGCCGGTACTTTGATGACAGGTATTAACTTCGTTGTCACAGTTTTAAAAATGAGAACTAAAGGCATGACTTTGATGAAGATGCCGATGTTCACATGGACATCTTTCATCACTTCGATCATTATCGTAGCCAGCTTCCCTATTTTCACAGTAGCACTGGCATTGATGACTTTTGACCGCACGTTCGGTACTCACTTTTTTACCATCTCCGGCGGCGGTATGGATATGCTTTGGGCGAACCTCTTCTGGCTATGGGGACACCCTGAAGTTTATATCGTAGTTCTGCCAGCATTCGGTATGCTGTCAGATATTATTTCAACTTTTGCCCGTAAAACCTTATATGGTTATAAATCAATGGTCATCTCAATCGTGATGATTTCGGTTCTGAGTATGCTCGTTTGGGTTCACCACTTTTTCACAATGGGCAACAGCGCAGGCGTGAACTCGTTCTTCTCGATCACTACGATGGCAATTGCCATCCCGACCGGGGTTAAGGTATTCAACTGGCTGTTCACGATGAGAAAAGGGCGGATCAAGTTTACAACTGCCATGCTTTGGGCATTGGCGTTCGTTCCTAACTTTGTCATCGGCGGTGTAACTGGAGTCATGCTGGCGATGGCCGCAGCAGACTATCAGTATCACAACACATTATTCCTTGTGGCACACTTCCACTATGTATTGATTCCGGGCGTTGTGTTCCCGATCTTTGCCGGTCTTTACTTCTGGTGGCCTAAGATGTTTGGCTACATGCTAAATGAAAAAATCGGCAAATGGCACTTCTGGCTGTTCGTTGTTGGGTTCAACGTAACGTTCATGCCAATGTTCTTCCTTGGACTTGACGGTGCGGTGCGCCGCGCGTACACTTACTCAGCAGAAACTGGGTTCGGTCCCTTGATGATGATTTCCGCTGTTGGCTCGGTCATTCTTGCAGCAGGCTTCGCGGCGCTTGTTTACAATATCTACTGGAGCGCTCGCCATGCTGACCGTAATATTGGCAATGACCCATGGGATGCTAGAACACTTGAGTGGGCTACTGCAACACCTGTACAGCACTATAATTTTGCTTCGCTCCCTGAGGTTACAAAGCAAGATGCATTCTGGCACATGAAAAAGAACGATCAACTTCAACCGCTGACAGAAGATGAGATTGAAGAAATCCATCTGCCAAGCAACACGTGGATCCCGATTTATTTGGGTGTCGTATTCGGAATTTCTGGATTCCTGCTTGTTTTCGAATGGACGGTTGCAGCCGGAGTTGCCGCTTTAGGTATTCTCGCTGGCCTTGCCTTCCGCTCATTTGACTATGATGAAGGTTTCCATGTCCACAAGGACGAAATCTTTGAGACAGAAAACAAATGGAGAAAAGGCGCGAACAAAGGAGTGAAGAACCATGTCAGCTAAAGTTAATGCCGCTTTGCCGCTTGAATACCAAACAGAACAAAACAGGATGAATATCCTCGGCTTCTGGGTCTTCCTCGGAGCTGAAATCGTGCTCTTCGCTACCCTTTTCGGAGTGTATGGAGTACTTGGTGAAAGATATGCAGGCGGCCCTACGCAAAAAGATATTTTTATTGTCAGAGACGTCATGATCCAGACTTTCCTGCTGCTGACAAGCAGTTTTACAATGGGAATCTCGATCTTCGAAATGCGCAGAAGCAATATTAAAGGCATGCTGATGTGGCTCGTATTCACATTATTGCTGGGCGGCGGCTTCCTGTTCATGGAGGTTCGCGAATTCATGCACTATGTCCATGAAGGTGCTACGATGCAGACAAGCGCGTTCCTATCCAGTTTCTTCGTACTGCTTGGAACACACGGTTTGCACGTCACAATCGGGATTGGCTGGGCGATTCTGCTGATTATCCAAATTTTGCAGCGAGGACTGACACCTGTTACAGCCCGCAAAGCATTCATCTTCGGACTGTACTGGCACTTCCTTGACGTCGTCTGGATCTTCATCTTCACATTTGTTTATTTACAAGGGTTGGTGATGTAAAATGGATAAGCATACAAAAGGCTTCCCAATCAGCCATGTCATCGGATTCTTCATGTCATTAGTCCTGACGTTCGGAGCAGCATGGATTGCCCTTCAGAGCTCACTTTCAATGAAGGCAGTCATGTGGATCATCGGCACACTGGCAGTTACCCAGGCCGGAATCCAGCTATACATGTTCATGCACATTAATGAAGGCGATGATAAAATGACCAATAACATCAATATCATTTATTCAGCTTTTATAGCAGTCGTTATAGTTGCCGGATCCATCTGGGTCATGACTTCTGGACACTCGCATTAAAAAAATAGAAACCAGGTATTCCTTTTTAGGAACGCCTGGTTTTTTTGTTCATTGCGACGCTTCGGACAGCTTTGGATTGTGTGGTCGAGATTTTGTCCGAACTTGATGCTACTTCGGACAACTTTCGGTTGAGGCAGCTGGATTTTGTCCGAACATGCCCCTACTTCGGACAACTTTTGCCTGAGGCATCTAGATTTTGTCTGAACTTGCCCCTACTTCGGACAACTTTTGCCTGAGGCATCTAGATTTTGTCTGAACTTGCCCCTACTTCGGACAACTTTCGGTTGAGGCAGCTGGATTTTGTCCGAACTTGTTCCTACTTCAGACAACTTTCGGTTGGGCCAGCGAGATTTTGTCTGAACATGCCCCTACTTCGGACAACTTTTGCCTGAAGCAGCAGAATTTTGTCCGAACTTGTTCCTACTTCGGACAACTTTCGCTTGGGCCAGCGAGATTTTGTCCGAACATGCCCCTACTTCGGACAACTTTTGCCTGAGGCAGCAGGATTTTGTCCGAACATGCCCCTACTTCGGACAACTTTTACTTGTGCCAGCGAGATTTTGTCCGAACATGCCCCTACTTCGGACAACTTTTGCCTGAGGCAGCAGGATTTTGTCCGAACATGCCCCTACTTCGGACAACTTTTACTTGTGCCAGCGGATTTTGTCCGAACTTTACACTACTTCAGACAACTTTCGGTTGGGCCAGCGAGATTTTGTCTGAACATGCCCCTACTTCGGACAACTTTTGCCTGTGCCAGTAGGATTTTGTCCGAACTTGCCCCTACTTTAGACAACTTTTACTTAAGGCAGCAGGATTTTGTCCGAACTTGCCCCTACTTCAGACAACTTTTACTTAAGGCAGCAGGATTTTGTCCGAACTTGCCCCTACTTCGGACAACTTTTGCTTGTGCCAGCAAGATATTGTCCCAACACGCCTTACTTCGGACAACTTTCAGTTCGGCGCAGTCATTTTATCCCAACCTGATTCTACTCCATATAACCTCCACTTATCGGAAAGGATTAAATTTTAGCCATCTCGCCTTTTCGTCCTTTGATTAAACGCAATCGTGGCAGCTTGCCTTCTTTTCTGAATAAAGAAAACATCGCGAAATTAAATGCGGCCAGAAATAGTGATAATACTGCATGCTGGAATCCATGGGACATCAATGCCAGGAATCCGCTTACAAGACAATACAATCCAACGATTAAATAAAAATACATAAGAAGTTTTCCCACTTCTCATTCCCCCACTTTTTCATATGTAATTTTTATATTAACAGAATTTACAAATAAATGTCACATAATGTTCACAATTAGCACCAAATTTTTTCACAATTGATTTCTCCACTAATTGCTTGACTCTTAAACAGCGATGCGTTTATGATTACAGATGAAATATAAATAACCGTATTTTACCACTAGGGGTGCCTTTGATTTAAGGCTGAGATTAAAGTGAGACTTTAAGACCCTTGGAACCTGATCTGGTTTATACCAGCGTAGGAAAGTGGACTTTGGGACATTTTTTTGTTGTGCCAATACAACCACTTTCAGCTGAAAGTGGTTTTTTTTATTGGGCTAAATAGGAAGAGGAGGAGCTTTTTAATGAAGAGTTTTACTGATGAGTTAAAGAAACAGGCTGAGCCAATCTGGCGGGCAAATTTTGATCACCCATTTGTACAGGGAATTGCCAATGGTAATTTAGCATTGGAATCCTTTCGCTATTATGTTTTACAGGATTCCTATTATCTTTCCCATTTTGCCAGGATTCAGGCAATCGGTGCGTCGAGAGCAGCTGATTTGTTCACCACTTCGAGAATGGCAGCCCATTCGATGGGAACATATGAGGCTGAACTTGGCTTGCATGAAAATTTTCTACAGCAACTGGAAGTAACAAAACAAGAATTAGCGGAGTTTAACCCCTCTCCTACTGCCTATGCTTACACTTCCCATCTTTATCGGGTTGCTGCTTCCGGAAGCCTGGCTGAAATTATCGCAGCCATCCTGCCATGCTACTGGATTTACCATGACATTGGACAATTGCTTAAGGGGTCCACGCCCAATGTCCAAATTTATCAGGAATGGATTCAAGCATATGGAGGAGAATGGTTCAGTGAATTGGTAAATGAGCAGCTTAGCAGACTTGATCAACTGGCAATGGAAGCGCCAAGTATGGAAAAAGAAAAAATGAAACAGCATTTTATCATCAGCAGCCAGTATGAATTCATGTTTTGGGACATGGCCTACAATCAAGAAACCTGGCCTGTTGGATTGTAAAAAACGAACATCAAAAACAACGGGATTCTTCCCGTTGTTTTTGATTCACTGTGCAACCAGCCGGACTCACTTCATTCTTTTGTATTATGCCTAAAACGACGGCTTCGACAAGGAGCATTTACCCACTTCTGCCTGCAGCCTTGGTTCATAGTAGCTTAAACTGGCAAGAAAGTAACAGGTTTCTGGAAAGTGATGCTCCAGAAAGCGGAGATTTGATTTATTCAAAAGTGTATTGCCCTTGTACTTCTCCACCATATTTCTAATAAATTGATTCATTTCCAGCGTCGTCTTTCCTACTTCATAGATGAATGCCTGCTGGCGGGCAAAGCCGGGCTGTTTTACCCGCAGATAATTCTTTAAATGGTGATTTTGCACAATGTATAGCTGGAATCTTCGCTTGTACTCCTGTGCTGCTGTATTTGCTCCAACTTCAATCGGATCGAGCAGATTTTCAAAAAGTACTGCGTGTCCAAGTTGATCTTCAAGCCAAAGATCCATAATCTCTGTTACTGACAACCGAACTGGTTCCTGGCCTTGTACCAGATAGCTCAATATCCGTAAATATTCCTGATTTTCACTTAGTGTACCGTTTAAATAGGTTGGTGAAAGGCTAAGGTTAACTTTGTTATCTATCCGCGATGACTGCAGTGTACCTTCAAAATCATAATAACTTTTAGCTATCTGCCATGCTCTTCTTGAAAAATCAATCATTTGTCTGTCCTCGTAGCCAGCATGACGAGGAATCGATTGTAACTCGCCTAAAAGTTCGTCATATAACCGTATAAATTGCCTAGCGATTTCAACATACTCCGACTCATTAGGAGACAAACCGTCCCTGACAAAATAAGCGTGATCTTGCAGCATTTCCAGCCAAAATGAATGTTCATCCCAAAGAGAAATCATCTCTTTCCCCCTCCTTTTCCTTCTTATACTTACTGTTCAAAAGAGTAAGAAATGATGATCGAAAGAAAATTTTAATATCACTCATCTTTTATCCTGTTGTGGAGATACTAAAAAAATCAATTCCAAAAGGAGTTGCTTATGAAGAATCTTAAACTTTACATATTTTTAATGGCAGTCCTGCCCTGGCTTTCGCTGCCTCTTCTTGGTAAACAAACTTTCAGGAAGTTCCTGCCCGGTACGTTGTTCATGGGAATTTACCTAATGTTTGAAGGAAGACTGGCTGAAAGAAGAAAATGGTGGTGGTTTCCATTTAAAATTAAACCAAATGTTTTAGGTGAAATGCCCTTAATTTGGGGGCCATTTTTTATAGGCTCCTTCTGGATCATGAAATACACCTATAAAAAGTTCAATCTTTATCTATTGGTCAATATCCTGATTGACTCTCTATTTACCTATTATGGGCTGAACATCTTCAAGAAATTTGGCTATGTCACATTGGTACGGTTAACAAAATTCCAACTATCGATAGTGTTTTTATTCAAAACCCTAGTTTTATATGGATTCCAGGTTTTTTATGACAAAGTAATACGGGGACAATCAGATATCACCAATCAATAATTCTTTTTTAAATGAACATAATAATAAGGCTTTAAAAGATACATCGAAAGAAAGTGAGCTGAAAAGAATGGCGAGACAAGGTATGAGTAACAAAGACCAAACAAGAGAACAAATTGAAAAGCATGATAAAAGAAATGATATCGAACTGGGCGCAGAGTTCCAGGTCGGAAATACGAAATCGCAGAGCCAGAAAAAAAGCGGCAGACAAGTGAATAAAAAGTAAAGAAAAGACGCCCAGAAGATCCGGGCGTCTTTTCTTCATAATAAAGTTTCTTCCTTCATAAAATTTCTAATAAACCTTTTTTAATTTTGTTCCTAATTTAAGTTTTACAGGGGCAGTCACCGGGAACGAAGGTAATAAGAATGAATGAAGGAGGTGCTGAAGGTGAGTTTGTTGTACAGCAAGGCAATGGAAGCTTTTAAAAAGGATGCAAAACGACAGATTGAATTCGAAAAGAACTCGAGAAAAAAGACGAAAAAGTAAGCCGTCATTAAAGTTGTACATTCACCTTCTAGTCATCCCACATTTGAGGATGATTTTTTTTTGGTCCGTTACACAGATGGGTTGCACTTTTACATAGTGTTTAGCCTTTTATATTCGCATTTCCAATAACCCAGAGGATCAAGCTGATGATTGCTGTAAAAACGATCGTTGAAAACATTAAGAGGATTGGGATTTCACCTATATGAAAAGCGTTATTAGTTAGAAACATGTTGTTAAAGTAAGCAAAAAACAGAATACCTACTATGTATAGGAAATGAATTAAGATTGAAATAGACAGAGCTGGTTTTAAAACGTTCACAGTATCACTCCATTGTAAAATCTTTCCCTATTCTTATTCCATTTTATGTAACAGAATTCCTCTTTTTTCCACAAGTTCCTTCTCGTTTTCTTGCGTTTATGAAAAAAGCTTTTTGGCATTTATTGTTGCTTCAGTACAAGACGCCGCTCCTGGTTTATGAAAGCTGCTGAAGCTCTTTTCGAGAAGACTTTTGAGCAAAAATGCGTATACTGTGAATGCGACAAATTTTTCGAAAAGAACCATAAAAAAAGAACGAAATCAACAGATTTCGTTCATATCTTTATAAGTTCTCGATAAAGACCCTGATCACGTCAGCGCCGCCAATAAAGGTTCCTAGGGAGCTTCCCAGGTTGGCAAGTACGACAATCAGCAAGATCCGGCTGACTTTGTTCCGCCAGAATCCTTTTAAACTAAAAACATCCTCAGAAAGTGTCTCAAAGTCCTTTACACTCGGCCTGCGGATATAAGCCTGTGCCAATCCGGCGAACCAGCCAGCGGCAAGCAAGGGATTCAATGAAGTAATTGGGGCTGCTATAAATGCAGTTAAAATGGTCAATGGATGCCCCATTGCGATGGCAGCTCCCAGGGCGGAAAGGCTGCCATTCCATAAGATCCAGCTGACAGTTTGGGCGAAACCAGCAGTTGGGTTAGCCACAAACGTATAGACGATAATAGCCAGGATCAAGATTGGAATGCTCCAGCCAATGACTTTTGGCCAATTGGATTTCGGCGGGATTTCCCTTAGTTTTTTCAAATCATGATCTTTTTTAAGCTCTTCTATGATTCCCGGTACGTGTGCCGCTCCCAGGACAGCGACGATTTTTTCTCCAGGTGCTTCCTTGATTTTCTGAGCTAAATATTGGTCACGCTCGTCAATCAATGGCTTCTTCAAACGAGGAAATGTCTCAGTGAATTCATTAAGCATTGCGTTGATTGTATCCTGTTCCTTCAGCTTTTCCAGTTCTTCCTCCGAGATGCTGTCCTTGCTGAAAATGCTCGTAATGATTTGGCTTAGCAGTATTGCCTTGCCTTTCAAGCCAAGGTTTCCCCAAATCCGTGAAAAAGTAATCTGGATGTTTCGGTCTGCAAGCACAAGGTTTGCTCCCACTTCCTTCGCGGAATCAATGCCCTGGATCATCTCCTGTCCTGCTTTGATGCCAAGCTCTTTCGCCATGCGGTTTTGGAATGATGAAATAGCAAGATTCATTAATAATAAAGAAGCTCGCTTTTCTTTGATGACCTGAATGATATCCATCTCCTGCCACTTTGAACCTTCGGTAATCGTCTGGTAGCGCTGCTCGTCCAATTCGACACAGACAGAATCCGGCCTCTCAGCTTCAATTACCTCCTTCACCTGCTCAGCACTATGCTTTGAAACATGTGCAGTTCCAATCAGTATGTATTCCTTGCCATTCATTTCTATTCTCGTGATATTTTCCTCGACCATAGATACCTTCCTTTTAAAAGACCCGTGCAAGCCAGCTTTATGTATTATCAATACAAAAACACAGTTTATGATTCATTTTAACATTATAACATGAACAATAGTCTGAAATATAAAGATTATTTTATCACTTACATGATTAATGACTGTTACTCAAGAGTGGTGAAGCTCAATCAAAACTAAAAAGAAGGCTGTTATCGTAAAGATTGTTGTTTAATCCTAAAGCCGATTTTAAAGTGATATAAAGCTAATTAGTAGGTCAGTATTAAGTTTGCATGCTATTTGAGCCAACTTTGCAATGAAACATAGTTCATTCAATAGTATTTTGCGGTCATTAGCAACAAAGTTTGAGAAAGAGCCTAAAACATAGAAAAACCGCACAGAAGATAACATCGACTACTGTACGGTCATGATTTTCATTTATTTTGAATAGCTAGTTTTCATTGAGGATGATTTCCTGTTATTCATCATTTTTTTTACAATTGGATATAGAACAGGTCCCCATTTAAGCGCCGTCTTGATTAATTTCTTCATGCGTCATCCCTCCTCTTGTCTTAGTACTTATATACCCTGACTTAAAAGGGACAATCCTGCATGATTTTGGTAATCTTCGATATTAGTTAGCAGGAGCAAGTTCATCTTCGGTTACCCACTGATGGTTCGTTACTTTTTCAGAGCCATCTGTTGGCGTGAAATCGACCATGTATACTGTCATTTCTTCAGCTGAATCAATGACCGCTTTTGCCCCTCGCATTCCTTCCATATGATCGGTATTGATTGTAGTTTCATCACCCGGCTTCAATGGTTCGTCTCCTGCATCAAGCAGCTCTTCATGGATGACCCACTTATGCTGTTCTACACGATCTCCGCCGTTCGTCGGATCATAAGACAGGGAATAGACGACAGTATCATATGCTCCGACTATAGTCGCTTTCGCTCCATCCATGCCTGGCATATGGTCATCCTTAATGATTACCTGACTGCCGACTTCGTATGTTGGATCAGCGGCTTCCTCTAGACCTTCGGGTAACTCACCCGATCCAGAGTGCTCCATATTTGCATGGCTGTTGTGATCTTCCTTGCTGGATTTCTCTTCTTCACCAGCACAAGCTGTTAATAATAATGCAGTGGTAATGGATAACAATGCCATTACAAGTCTCCGATTCAGATTCATTTTGCTTACCCTCCCTGCTTAATAAAAGCATTTTCCGCAATCATTGCTGCTTCCAAATTTCACGAGTGTTATTGTAATTCAAGTAAATGTCTCCTGGAAAAGAACTCCGATACCTCAATTACTTCGGAAAAGAGCAGATGTTGGTAAAGCAGCAATCTATGCAAAAACAGCTTATATTAAGTTTTATATCATGAATTTATGCAGATTTTATCGAGCAGCTATCTGAAGATTGCCTGAGAGCTGAATAACCAATTTTTTAATAGTTTTAATCACCTTAAAAATAGGTAAATGCCTGTTATAACATCAAATCAGGGAGAGTTTATGACTACAAGATTTTTTAAAGCAATCATTCTATTATTTATAACTTTTTTAACCATCAATGTACCACTGGCAATTGCAGCCGGTGATCGACAGGTCATTCTTATTTCTTTTGACGGCATGCGCAATGACCTCACACGGAGTTTCATAAAAGACGGCAAACTGCCTAATATAGAAAATGTTATCGAAAAAGGAACAATGGCCAAATATGCCAAGACGGTTAGCCCTTCCCTTACTGCCCCATCACACGCAGCTATTGCGACTGGCGCAACTCCGCTGCAAACATCAATTGTCAGCAATGCATGGCAACAGAAAGATGCGGCATTGACAAACCAGAAAAATGCCTTTTTAAGTGAATTTGAGGTAGACCCACTATGGGTCACAGCCCGGAAGCAGGGAAAAACAACTGCAGCAGTTGCGTTTGCCGGGGCAAATCCTTCCATTGGAAAGCAGGCGGACTACACGATTTATTATGGAGATACTTGGTCCCCCAGCAAACAGGAAAAACTCAAATTCTCTGAAGCATCAGGATGGAACAACTCTCCGTCAAGCTTTAGCCCATTGAAGGAAACATCTTTCATGATTCAAGTCGAGGACAGTAAAAACAAGAAAATTCATGTTTTGGCATATGATTCAACCAACGACCAGGAAAAAAATTACGACAAATTTATAGTTACAAGTAATAAAACAATTGATCATAAAGGAGTAAGTGCTAAAGAATGGGGCTCAGTCAGCCTGCAGGTAAAGGAAAGCAAGACAGCAGGTTTCTGGTTCAAATTCACATCTGCAGACCCAGGATTAGCTAAGGATGCTGTGATGTACCGTTCAGAGGTGACGTCAGGCCTAATTGATGGACCTCAAGGATTTGCGGACTTAATTAGGAACAAATTCGGTTTTTTTCCGCCTCAGGATGATGATATTGCATTAGAAAAAGGCTGGATTTCCAGGAAGGAATATGAAGAAATTTCCGAGAGATTCGTCAATTGGGTAACAGATGTATCACTCTTCATCAAAAATGAATATCAGCCAGATTTGATGATGTTCTATGCACCTCAAATTGACCATCAGGAGCACAAGTATCTCCTTACAGACCCGAGACAACCTGATTATTCACCTGAAAAATCAAGAAAGTACATGGAATATATTGAATGGTCATATAAGGTTGCGGACAAGGTTGTCGGCAAGACCGTAAATTCCCTCGATGGGAATGACCATCTCCTCATTGTTTCTGACCATGGCATGGAACCGGCGCACTCAGCATTAGAGCCCAATAAAGTTTTAAAAGACAATGGCCTTCTTGTGTTGGATTCTGATGGAAAGATTGATCTTAAAAGATCAAAAGCAATTGCCGTTCCAAGTGGTTCGGCAGCTCACGTATACATCAACTTAAAATCGAGAGAAAAGCATGGAATAGTTCCAGAAGATAATTATGAACAGGTGCGTAACGAAATTATCCAGGCCTTCAAAGGAATCAGGGTGAACAGGAATGAAAACGGTCCTGTCATCAAGCATCAACTCAGAGAAATATGGAACAGCACAGTGAATTTGTCGTTTACCGGTGTAAAGGAAAATACAAAGGAGTTAATTGGATATCTAACAAACGCTAATGTCCACCCCTATCAGGATATAAAGAAAATATCTCATCGTAAAAAGTCAAAGGAGCGAAATGCCGGAGATGTTTTATTAATGGCTGCACCCGGGTATATAATGGGCCAGGGTGAATCGCATATCGTAAAACCAACTCCTGAGTTTGGCACCCATGGCGGCAACCCAAATCGCGAGAAACTGAGAGCAGTTTTTATGGCTACGGGACCTGAAATCCCTAATGGTAAACAAATAGATCCAGTCTCCAATCTCGATATAGCTCCCACTATTTATGAGCTTCTTGGATTGCAGATTCCCTCTTACGTTGAAGGAAAGAAGATTAAAGACCTAACTGAATAATTAGCAAAAGCGAGCCAACATCATCAGCTTGGTTCGCTTTTTTGATTTCTTTTTCAACAAACACGTCCATCATACATACCGAATCATCTCAATGGATATTTTAAATATGAGGTGAGAGAAATATGGACTTACAACGTGTGAAGGAAATATTAGCTGCGGAAAATGAAATTCCTGTCCATTACCACGGAGTGCCAATCTGGATTGAAAGCATCGATACTACTTCGAGCATGGCAGTCATTTCGTCAAGAGGAACTCATGAAGAAAGACAGCTTGTCTCTATTGACGGTTTGGATGAAAACTAGGCTCTCGCATCGAGAGCCAAATAATCCAGGCCTGCGCCTGGATTTATTTTAAAATGCCCAATCACCCAGGGGAGTCATCCTCCTGTCCTGCTTGCAGCTCTCGCATACATGAAGCCTCACAGGTTGGAAAAGCTTTTCTTCTTTGTTCTCTGAAACATCTTTCCGTCCACAAACCTCGCAAATTCTCATCCATTTCACCTCATTTTTTCTTTTGTCAAATGGCTAAGTTCTGTAGCGACTCGCTAACCAGTCCTAATATAACCCAACACTTGGGTTTAATAATAATATTTGCAAGATGGCTGAAAATATTAAGGAAGAACAATATTTTTTAGAAGGATGGTCTAAACCGCTCTTAATTGCGTTTTCGGTTTTGCACTATTACAGGTTAACATAATATTATTATCATCTATTTATAGTGACCTTGTATCCCAAATGTCCAAAAAACTCCTTTAATACGGTTTCAGCATTTTTATCAGCTTTTTGTAAAATTCCTGCATCTATTGCTTCTTGCTTAATTTCTTCCTGGGCTATTGCTGCCAAATTGAATCCTTGATCCCACTCTATTTTCCCACGGAAAATTCCTTCATCCGAAAAGGTCCTGACCTCGTCCATCTTTACTGATGGCTCTTGTATGAATTTTGCCTGAGGCAGTACAATCTCTACTACCTTTTTCTCTTCATCTACTTTTAAGTCATCTTGATCGATTCCCTGCAAATCAACACCCGCGGTCACGGTTGCTGGAACGATCAAAAGCATTTCACGCTTTGTCCCAGGTATATTAAAGTGGATTTTCTCCCCGAATAACTCATTATCCTCCTGCTCAAGGATGACCTTCACATGTGCCTCTGCCGTGGCCAATGTTGCCAATCCGTGAACTTGTTCAATGAATACAGTCGACTCTGCCTTCCCCGTGTTTCCCGAAACATACCATAATCCAGCACCTAAAACTGAAGCTATGAAGAGTAAAATAATTAGACTCCTGCTAAATATACTAAGCTTTGTTGGTCTCACTGAATGTGCCCCCAGAGAGGCCGACCTTTCCTCTCTCCCCGTCTTTAATTCAGTCAATAGTTCATCAATCTTATTAATGATTTTTTCCTGCTTGTCCATTTATGTTCCAACCTCCTGCACCAATAAAATTACAAATAACCCTTTCATTCGACATATCCTTGTGAAAAAAAATCCTCCATGGATTAAGGAGGCATAGTATTTAATACGTACTTGTTTGGAAAAAGTTTCATAGAATGCTAGTTTGATAGCTCCCACAGTTTTATTTTTCAATAAATGGGGCATAGTTAAAAATATCCGCATCACCAAGAAGGAGGCAGCAATAATGAGCCAATTAGATGGGAAGGTCGCTTTTATAACAGGTGCAAGCTCCGGAATTGGAAAAGCAGCAGCGATTAAACTGGCCAAGGAGGGTGCAAAAGTAGCGTTGATTGATGTGAAGGAAGAAAACGCCAGGGACGTTAAGGAGTCAATTGAAGAGGCTGGCGGGAACGCGCAAATCGTTGAATGTGATATTGCAAACCCAGAAGAAATGGAAAGAAGCTATCAAAAGGTTGTGGATACCTGGGGGAAAGTAGATATTGTCTTTGCCAACGCAGGCATCAATGGAGTCATTGCGCCAATTGAAGACCTGGCTCCAGAGGATTGGGACGAAACGATCAACACGAACCTCAAGGGAACCTTTCTTACCGTAAAATATGCGATCCCCCATATGAAAAAGCATGGCGGCAGCGTCATTATCACGAGTTCTATTAACGGAAACAGGATCTATAAGAATTTCGGTATGTCTGCCTACAGTACTTCGAAAATCGGGCAGACAGGATTCGGAAAAATGGCGGCACTCGAGCTATCCCAGTTCAAAATCCGGGTCAATATCATCTGCCCGGGCGCAATCGAAACCAACATAGGCAAAAACACCTTCCCGCAAGAGGATGATCTCGAAAAAATTAAAATCCCAGTTGAATATCCGGAGGGCAATCAACCATTGGAGGAACACGCCGGAAAGCCAGAACAGGTAGCAGACCTCGTCTTCTTTCTCGCTTCCGACCTGTCTTCGCATATTACCGGGACAGAAGTCTATATAGATGGAGCGGAATCGCTTTTATAAAGGGCAGCTTTAAAAATGCTCAAGCACCTTGCCTGAGCATTTAATAGAAACATTTATGGACATTTATTGGTCTTACTGTAACCTGGTCATATAATACTCTGAATCAAAAATGGCCCACTTCAAATAAATCATTCAGCGATTTCCCTCTTTTGAAAAGTCAATAACGCCGGGGCTGAAGAAAAAGGAAAGAACTTTAACATCTCTTTGGCAAAATGATCTGTAGAATCTATTTCTGCTTCGATAAAATCTACATCATTTTCTGCTGCGAAATTCACTTGAAGCGCTGTCAGCATTAACATAACTCTGACATCCGTGTAATTCCTTGTGCCTCTCCATCCGAATTCAAACATATTAGGTGTTTCTGAAGAATGTAGTAACGAATAAGCGACCAGTTCATTGTCCTTTAAAGCAATATAACTGCCCTTTAGATTGGTTCCTTCGTTAAAAATTAACTTTTCCCATTCAACTAAATCGTGTTCTCCAACAGGATTCTTAGCGTGAACCCGGCTGTAGTTCTCCTTAACAAGGCTTATTAGCTTTAGTTTTAGTAGCTCATTATCTTTAATACTATAAAGATCTTTTATAGTAAGGTTATGTGCCGCAATATCCGGAAAAACCTGGTTAATTTCAATTTTCGAGCTTGTTAGCACAGGCATATAGGTTCTTCTGATTTCGTCAAATTCATTGTCTTCATAGAAGGTCTTAAGCCGATATGAAGTCTCCCAAATTAATGTTTGCAGTGGAAACCTTATTCCCGATGTCTTATATAATGACTGTAGTAATAAAGCTTCTACTTTATTATCCAAGAAAGGATTTGAGACCACAGAGAAGTATGTACAATATGGGTGAAATTCTGATGTCCAAGATGTTAGTATTCCGACTAACGTTCCTTCCTCATAAGCCTCATATGTATAATAATTATTCTTGCTTTTAACTCCTCTTAGAATTTGGTTTTGAGTGAATGCATCATTTCCAGCCCATTTTGATAAAAAACCTTTTAGGAAATCCATATCAGGGGATTTATTGTGCTTAATCAAATATTCTTTCATAGCCATCATGTCATGCATCACCAGTCATAAGTTTTTATTTTAGAAGGTCCCGATCCATTAGATATTTGGTTTTTTTCAATCAACCAACAATCACGCAGCTCCCCTTCATGAAATTCGTGATCAGGCAGAAGTTTAACTTTTTTGAAGCCGCACTTTTCATAACATTTTATTGCTCGCACATTCCACACTTGAGGATCCATCACTATTTTGTCGGCTTTCATCTGGTTTAAAAGAAATTCTATCATGGAAGAAACCAGTAAAGTGCCAATTCCCTTATTCCAATAGTCAATTTCACCGATAAACTGGTCAGTTCCAAAAATTCTTCCCGTCTCATAACCATACTTTTTCTTAGTGTCCTCATCCAATTCATAATATTGTATGAAGCCAATTGCTATACCTTCATACTCAACTATGCATTTAACTTCATCGTCTTCCGAAGCGTAAAAAACCTTTACGACTTTATCTAAATCGAAAGGATTATCTCTTCCTTCATAGTATTCAAGAACCTCAGGAGTAGAAAGCCAATTTGCTAATAGGTGTTTGTCTTGTTCTTTTAACATGCGTACTATTAAACTGCCGTTTTGAAATAGCATGTTCCCCCCCCACTTAAGACCTGGATTTAATCTCGGCCCACTCTTCTGCCAAAATGCCAAAAACAACATGATCTACATAGTGATCATATAACCATTCGGCTTGCCTGATCCTGCCTTCTTCCACAAACCCCAATCTTTCAGGAATCCCTCTGCTCTTTTTATTTTCCTCTGCCGCTCTGATTTCCACTTTGTTCAATTTCAGGTGATTAAAGGCATAATCAGTCAATGCTCTAGCAACCCTGGTCATGATTCCTTTGCCCTGGTATTCAGGACCGAGCCAATATCCGATGTAAGCAGTTTTGTTTGACCAGTTGATGCTGTTAAAGCCTGCAGTTCCGACTATTTCTCCCTCGAATAAAATAACGGTCGTCATGCTTTTATTTTCTGCGTATCCTTTCATCGTGCCTTTTAAAAATTCTCTCGTATCTTCAACGTCCGTTGTAAAATCAAGCCAGGGGAGCCACTCTTTCAAGTAATCCCGAGCTTTTTCGGTGAGTTCAAAGAGTCGTTCTGCATCTGATACCTCGGTAAGCTTCAATGATAACTGCTCATCGATTTTATATAAGAACATAAGTATTCCTCCTTAATTTTTCTCCAAACAAAAGAGATTCTTTGTTTCCATCCAGACTTACACCTAGTATTTGAAGAATCTGGTGTGCTATGCTGCAATTCTATTAGCGATCACAGCCAATGTAATAACATTTACGTGATTTACCTTTTTTTCGACGATTCTCCTCTATTGATAAGTTTATAACAGGGTAATATTCGACAAAATCCTCAATTTCCCTTTTATTGTTAAAGTATTTTTTTCAATAAAAAAGAGCTGCCGCCCTAGCCGGTAGCTCTTCAAAAGCCTCTTACAGCTTTTTCCCGTTGGTTTCAATCACTTCTTTATACCAGTAAAATGACTTTTTCTTTTTCCGTTCTAATGTTCCGCTGCCATCGTCATGCTTGTCCACATAAATATATCCGTACCTTTTTGAAAACTCGCCTGTTGACATGCTGACCATATCGATACATCCCCAGCTTGTATACCCCATCAAATCGACTCCATCTTCAATCGCTTCGCCCATTGCTTTAACATGCTCGCGAAGATAGTCAATTCGGTAATCATCGTTTATCCTGCCATCATCGTCGAGTTGGTCATAGGCTCCCAGGCCATTTTCGACGACAAATAGAGGAATCTGATAACGATCATATAGTTTGTTCAGGCTGATACGCAAGCCAACCGGGTCGATTTCCCAGCCCCAGTCGCTTACATCAAGGAATGGGTTCCGCACTCCGCCAATGATATTTCCTTCTGAGGCATCCTCATCTGCCTTCTCCTTTTTCTCGGTACGTGACATATAGTAGCTGAATCCAACATAATCCACGGTACCATCCTTCAATAACTCAAGGTCACCTTCTTCGGTCTCTAATTGGATATTGTGTTCTTTAAAGTATCGATTCATGAAGGAAGGATACTCCCCGCGCACCTGGACATCACCGCAATAATAATTGAAAAGCTGCTCTTCTTTAAGTGCATGCAGGACGTTTTCCGGATTGCTGTCAAATGAGTAAACAGGGGCGAAAAGAATCATACAGCCGATTTGCGAGCCGGGAATGATCTCATGGCATGCTTTGACTGCCTTCGCGCTTGCTACTAATTGGTGGTGGTACGCCTGGAAAGTTGGCTGGTATCGATCTTCATCCCTTTCAATCGAAAAACCAAGGCCGTTAATCGGCATCACCAGAGCACTATTGATTTCATTGAACGTCATCCAGTACTTAACCTTATCTTTATAACGGTTTAAAATAGTTCTGGCATATCTATCAAAGAAAGTGACAGCCTGCCGGTTCCGCCACCCGCCGTACTCTTTCACCAAATGCAGCGGCATTTCATAGTGGGAAATGGTCACCACCGGCTCAATTCCATGCTTGTGCAGTTCATCAAATACACGATCGTAGAAAGCCAGCCCCTCTTCATTTGGCTCGAGTTCATCGCCATTCGGGAAAATCCGCGTCCAGGCAATCGACATCCTGAAAGCCTTGAATCCCATTTCCGCAAACAAAGCAATATCCTCTTTATATCGATGGTAAAAATCGATCGCCTCATGATTCGGATAGTAATGATCAGGCTTGATTTCAAAGTCGAAACCAGGTTTTGTTAAAATATCGTATCTTGCTTTTCCTCCTGGCAGAACATCCGCGACATTCAAGCCTTTGTTCCCTTCTTTATATCCACCTTCAATTTGGTTGGCAGCAGTAGCCCCGCCCCATAGAAAACCTTCCGGGAATTGATATGTTTTCATCATCATAACCTCCTAGTAGTTGTAGCACTTTAAAAGCTTTTCGTCCTCTGCATGTGAACCTGTCACGAATTTGGCTTTTTCTTGACAGCTTTTCACCCTTTGCTAGTGAACCTGTCATAAACCCGGCATATTCATTACAGCATTTCGCCTGTTGACCCTTGCCTGTCTAAATCCATAACAACATCCATCCTTTGTCCTCCCTACAAATCCTTCCCTGATGAACAATAACTCAATCCTACTAAAAATCGTTCTATTAATCAGTTCTAAACCTAGCATCCATCAAATATGTTAGTGATAGGAAAACTAATACTATAGAAAAAGGTGATTTAGATGTTCGTTGTCCACTTTTATGATCACAAAAATGAGGTGCTGAATCAATTGTTACAGCGCGTGCCCGAGGTTGGTGAAAACCTCAAACTAAAGGGTCGTAAAGGAAAAGTTGCGAGTGTAATGGCGGTCGATGAGAAAACATACCATGTGCAGGTCACTTTGGAAGCCAAAGCGAAACCAGGAGCGGCGGCCGATCCAGGTAAAAAGAAAAAATAATTTATGAGAAGTGAAAGTAATATACCATCAAAAAAGGCGAACCACTTTTAAAGTGGGTCGCCTTATGAATTTATATTCTTAATCAGGATTTTTGGTTTTCAGGGTTACAGCCAGTGGCTTCATATCCAAACAGTATTCCAATAATACGATTTTGCCTTCAAGTTCAAGGTGTTTAGCCAGGGCGATTACTTCTTCCCCTTCTTCAGTTGAGGACACCGACGAAATTCTTAAGTTGCCATCACTATTCTGGATTTGCTTAAATAGCTCTTCTTTTGACATTTTTTCTTTCGTCTTCATCTTTATCACCCCTTGTTAGGATTACCTTTCTTTACCCAGGATTGATACAGATAATCCTCGGAAATTATAAACTTTTATAGGAAAATAATCCGTTACTCTCTCGTTGAAGTCCAAACTTTTTGGCCAGTAATACAGATTAGCAGTTACAAATCATCAATACATTGCCATCAGGATCTTTGAAATTGAAATAGGCAAAATCGCCGATTCTCTCAATTTCTTTAGTAATTGATATACCATTAGATTTTAGAAAGGTATAGGCTTCATCAACATCTTCTGCAAGGAAATTAAATAGAACATGATTAGAAGGCTTCAGTTCAAAGCCAGGGTCGAAGGTGTGATCATCGAGGGTTAATCCTGTTTCTGATGTAACAGGAATATTATAAACTGGTGATTCCACCTTTTCCGGATTAAATGGTATCCCCAGAAGGTTTGAATACCATTCAGCAGATTTTCCCAGGTTGCTCACGTGGATAAAAACATTGTTAACTTTATTGTAAATTGGTGAATTCAAAACCAGTCCCCCTTTAAATATTAATACTCTATTGGATTATCTCCATACCTATCCCATAAGGCAGGAAACTTCTTTTTCAAACCTTCTTCATCATCCTCATCCCAGTCGAATTCCATATCAGGAGGAATGGTATTATCTCCAGTCAGTTTTTCATATAGATCATAATATTCATCGTAGTCCAAGCCTGTCTTCTTTTCATACGCAATACTTGCGGCACTCAACAAGTCCTCTAATTGGGGGACATCCTCTTCTTCTTCAAGATGGGGTATGATTTTTTCAGATTATTTATGACTGTTTCGTAAGCCTCTTTGCCCTGGAATAGCAGCCAGGCTCTAAAATAATCAAAGGAATCATCCGATGCCCCTCCCATAATGATATAGGCTGCTGCCCACAAGTCAGAGGTATATGACTTCTGATAGTTCTGATTGAAAATGTAATCGAACATCACAATGTCCTTAACTGGCTTCTTTGCAAGATGGTTTACCAGCCATTCAATCTGTTCCTCAGCGTCTTCACCTTTATGTTTTGCAGTCTGAATAAGTTCCCAGAAAACGGGATCAGACATTGAGCCATCCTTCATGACTTGATCGACTGCATTGGCCGGAATGTACCCTTTTCTCATTTTAGATTTTATCATTTTCTCAGCTTCTTGTTGGCAGGCTTCCTCTGAATGAAAACTTTTTACTTTAACAGCACCTACAGTTCCTATTTTACCGTACGTAATTGTATAACTCTTTCCTGCCACATTTATATTCCAAAATTTATTGGAAGAACCGTCTTTATAAATGAGGGTTGTCTCCATGATTCACACTCCTGACGTCTTGTTTTTGCCCCTGACAAATCCAGCGTACTCTGTTAGCAAGCATCATACGCGTAAAAATAAAAGGTTTATTTCCTTTTCAAGTTCTGCCAACAGAGCAAACTTTGAGGTATAACCAAGGCTTTTCAGCACATTTTTATAATACCATTCCTGTTGCTCTTTCCCACGTTTGAACCTGGTCCATACTTCTTCGCCGGAATGTTCAATGTCCTGGCGGATGGACCTGACATTATGCAATTTATCCGCACAGGCGACAATCCTGATTTCTTCAGGTGCAGTTCTTAAATATTCAATAGTTTGCTCCTTCCGTTCTTCCCAGGATAAAGACTTGTCGGGCTCTGAGCAACCTTCAACGATCTTGGCGACTGCCTTTCCAAAATCACGTTCAATATCCGCCAAAGTTAAATCCGTATCTTCTACCGTGTCATGCAAAACACCAGCGGCTACCATTTCATCGCGGTATCCTGCTTTTTGTAAAATCATGCCCACTGCTGCCGGGTGAGCAATATAGGGTATTTTTGTATTTTTGCGATATTGCCCCTCATGTGCCAAAGAAGCAATTTGCAAGGCTTTGTCGATTAATTCCATCCTCATCTTCCTCCAGTTATCTTGGATACTTAATTACTTCTGGAATAGATCAGTAATTCCTTCCATCGAAAAATGGCAAACCTGATTATTTTTCCCAAATTATTCTGCTATATTTAGTATATAAACCTTTTGGAGGCTGACATGACAAAACTGACAGACCACTTAATCGTCATTTCTTTTGACTGTCTCTCTGAGCATGATGTCCCTTTGCTAAGAGAACTGCCAAATTTTAAGGCATTTATTGAAAATAGTTCTTTCTGTACACAAGTGGAAACCATTTACCCTTCTGTAACCTACCCATGCCATGCGACGATCGTGACCGGGAACTTCCCGAATCGGCACGGTATTGTCAACAATACATTCATCCAGCCTGGCAAAATATCACCTGACTGGTACTGGCACCGGCGTCATGTAAAGGGGACAACCCTTTATGATGAGGCGAAAAAGGCGGGCATGAAAACAGCAGCATTATTATGGCCAGTAACGGCAAAAGCGGATATTGACTACAACATGCCTGAGATTTTCGCCAACCGTCCATGGCATCATCAGATTCCTGTGTCTCTTTCCAATGGAAGTCCTCGTTACCAGCTAGAAATGAACTCCAAATTCGGCCATATCAGAAATGGCCTGAGCCAGCCTGAGCTTGATGATTTCGTTCTGGAAGCAACTGTTGAAACAATCAAAACGAGGAAGCCGGCCCTGATGCTGATCCATTTTGTCGATCTCGATTACCAGCGTCATATCTACGGTTTTTCATCAGAAGAAGCTATGGCCGCCCTTCACCGCCATGATGAGAGACTCGGCCGTATTATGAATGCCCTCAAAGAGGCTGGAATAGCGGAAAACTCCACCGTGGCCATACTTGGGGACCACAGTGCACTTGATGAGTCTAAAGTAGTCAAATTGAACGTATTATTTAGAGACCGAGGACTTATCCAAACCAATGCTTCAGGTAAAGTGACCGACTGGAAAGCCTATTGCAAGAGTTGTGACGGCTCGGCCTATGTATATGTAAAAGATCAGAACGATGATGCTTCCAAAAACGCAGTAACGGATATTTTGGCAGAACTTTTACAGGATGCTGGCAATGGAATAGAAGCAGCCATCACGAGTGTTGAGGCAAACGCAAAAGGAGCTGATGGCTCTGCCTTCAGGATGCTTGAAGCTGCCAGAGGATTTTATTTTAGCGAGGCTATTGACGGTGATTACATCGAGGATGTGACCGAACAGGATGCCAGGTCGAAAAAGTACACCTTTGCCTGCCATGGATATTCTCCTGAGAAACAGGGTTATCATACCGTTTTCTTCGCTGCTGGAAAAGGTATTCGCCCAGGGATTTCAGTCAAATCAATGCACCTCACAGACGAAGGCCCGACTTTTGCCCGCCTGCTCGGACTCGACCTGGGTGATACAGATGGGTCCATTATCGAAGGGATTTTGGATATTTAGCACTAGGAAAGAAGGTCTTTTGAGGAGTTGAATAGAAGTATATTACCAGTTGAATTAGATTTTTTCCGTTAGGAAGGTTTTATTTCCGGGAGAGACAGTTTTACTGACGGTTGAGAAGAAATTATTTCTGGTTGCAACGGTTTTATTATTGGGTTTTTGCTAATTTGCTAAGGGTCGCAACAATTTTAGTACGGGTTGGGCCGGTATTAATCAATTTACCTGAAAAAATATATTCTGATTGGGGGCAAAATGATGAAGGGTTTTACGAAGGAAGAGAGCAGCTGGATTCGTTATGACTGGGCCAGCTCGGCTTATTCGATTATCATTTCGACGGCTGTATTCCCGCTCTTTTATAAAGCTTCAGCTACCGAGGCTGGTGTGAGCCTGTCAAATTCGACCGCCTATCTGGGTTACACAATTGCCATTGCCACCTTCATTCTGGCATTGATCGGGCCAATCCTCGGAACAATTGCTGACTATCAAGGGATGAAAAAACGTTTTTTCACTATATTCTTCACGTTAGGAATCACCTTTACAGCAGGTCTTGCCTTCGTGCCAAGCGGAAACTGGCTGATGCTGCTTGTCGTCTACACCCTTGCCGTGCTCGGATCGACAGGTTCCAACGTCTTCTACGATGCCTTCATCGTCGATGTGACACAGGATGAAAGGATGGACAGAGTTTCAGCGCGTGGATATGGGATGGGTTACATCGGGAGTACGATACCTTTTATTATAAGTATCGCAATCATTATTTTAGCCCAGACAAAGGTCCTGCCGATTTCAATGACCCTAGCCAGCCAAACAGCTTTCATTATTACCGCACTTTGGTGGGGACTTTTCTCCATCCCCATGTTTAAAAATGTACATCAAAAGCATTACATCGAACGCGAGCCGCAATTAGTGCTTCAAAGCTTTAGGCGTTTAGGAAAAACTTTTAAGGAAATTCGCAAGTACAGGTCATTATTTTTATTCTTGTTAGCTTACTTCTTTTACATTGACGGGGTCGGAACAATCATCACAATGTCTACAGCTTATGGAACCGATCTAGGCATCAGCTCTACCAATCTATTAATCATCCTTTTTGCTACCCAGGTAGTCGCCTGGCCGTTCGCCATCTTATTCGGAAAACTATCCGAGCGTTTTACCGGCAAAAAGATGCTTTACGTAGGGATTACGGTTTATATCTTTGTATGTATCTACGCTTACTTCCTGGAAACAACGACGGATTTCTGGATCCTGGCAATGCTTGTTGCCACGTCCCAGGGCGGTATCCAGGCTTTAAGCCGATCATATTTTGCTAAATTGGTGCCAAAAGCGAATGCCAATGAATTTTTCGGATTCTATAACATCTTCGGAAAGTTCGCTTCCATCATGGGGCCGCTGATGGTCGGGCTGACAGCACAGCTTACTGGCAATTCGAGCATGGGAGTGTTCAGCCTCGTCATCCTTTTTGTCATTGGGATGATCATTCTGGCCTTTGTGCCCGAACCAGAACAACAGCCTCAAGCACCTGAAATTGCCTAATCAACAGCCTCTGGGAAACCAGAGGTTTTTTTAAAAGGCTGTTTTCGTAAAGATCATTGGTATAATCCTAACGCCAATTTTAACGTAATATAAGGCTATTTTGCTGGTCGGTATTAAGTTTGCATCCCCTTTCTCACAAAAGAGGCAATTTTTTGAAGAAAAATAGGTCATACAATTCTTTTTTGTAGTCAATTAAGCAACAAAGTTTGAGAAAAGAACCTTTTAAAATGAATGGAGGTTATCTAGAGTCTATGAAAAAACTAAAGCTTTCCTTAATGATTATTGGCAGTCTGCTCCTAGTTTTCATCATTATCACCTTGTTCAATGCCCTTACACTGGAATCTCGCCAGCCTTCACCCAAACATTTTAATGGCACCATTAATGATGACCATGCTATTAATAGCCTATCAAAGGCGATTCAATATAAGACGATTTCCTACCAGGACCGCAGCAAAATGGACCTGGCAGAATTCGATCGTTTCATTACCTTTTTAAAAGAGAGCTTTCCTATTGTACATAAAGAGCTTGAGCTTAAAAAAGTGAATGGTCATGCGCTTGTGTATAAATGGAGTGGAACAGACTCAACGAAACTTCCTATTGGTTTGACAAGCCATTACGATGTCGTTCCCATTCTTGAAGGCACGGAGGATAACTGGGAGCATCCCCCATTCAGCGGAACTGTCGCAGACGGAAAGATCTGGGGACGCGGTACCCTGGATGATAAAATCGGGGTGATTGGAATTCTTGAAGCTGCAGAACACTTGCTAAAAGAAGGTTATCAGCCTTCCCGCGATATCTATCTGATGTTCGGCCATGATGAAGAAATCGGTGGGGATGAAGGTGCAGCAATGATTGTAAGCACCCTTAATAAACGGGGCATAAAGTTTGATTTTGTTTTGGATGAAGGAGGAGCGATTGTTGAGAACATGGTTCCGGGAGTCAATCAACCCGTTGGCGTTGTCGGTGTTTCTGAAAAAGGATCCGCGACTGCAGAGCTGTCAATTGAAGGAAGCGGCGGCCATTCATCACAGCCAAAAAACCGGACGAATATTGGCAGGATTGCCGGTGCGGTTGCCAAGCTTGAAGAAACCCAGTTCCCCGCTGACCTGAAAGGACCTGGTGAGGATCTCTTTGAGTTTGTGGCACCTGAAATGGCCTTCAGCATGAAATATGTGTTTGCCAATAAATTTGTATTCGAACCGGTTATAGAAAAAATCCTCCTGCAGCAGCCCGCGTCTGCCGCGCTGATCAGGACAACGATTGCTCCAACGATTTTTAATGCTGGCGAACAGTACAATGCCCTCCCAGAAAAGGCATCGGCGATTGTTAATCTCCGCCTTATGCCTGGTGATTCATTGGAGGAAGTCAAGGAATACATTGAAGAAACGATTGGCGACGATGAAATCAAAGTGACAATAAAAGGCTCAGAGGCTTCTGGAGTTTCTGATGTTGACAGCTGGCATTTCAGAACAATCCAGCAAAGCGCGAGGAATGTATATGACGATGCAGTTATTGCTCCTTATCTGATGTTCGCAGGATCCGATGCAAAGCATTACAACAGCATCGCCGAAAACACCTTTCGGTTCCTGCCAGTACAGCTGACATCAGAGGATCTCAACAGGATGCATGGTACGAATGAGCATATCAGTATTGAAAACTATCTTAATGCTATCCGATTTTATATGGAAATCATCCAGGAAAGTAATCAACCTTTAGGAAGGTGAATTGGTGAAAGCTTCTATTCTTTCCTTTCTCGTATTATTTTTGTTTTGGATCACAGCGTCCACTCTCTATTACGAACCCGTCTGGTGGTCAATTTTTTCTTCAGAACGCACGACCCACACTCCTTTGAGTGAACATGTCTCATTAATTAAAGTCACTTTTGCAGCCTTTCTTTTGCTTGGGATAAAAGCAATATTAAAAAGGTTCCTTACGAAAGAAAAATGATTCTAAAAAAACTAAAAAACAAGACGATATACTAGGCAGAGACTTTTAGCTTTGTTGCACGAAAGGGACAATCTTATATGAAATTCAGCCTTCGAGCCTATATGGCTCTATTTTTTGGTGTCATAATCATTGCACTAACGATGCTGCTAAGTATAACGATCAGCAGGCATTCCGGTGAAACGATTAAAAGAGAGATAGGAAACAGCCTGTCTAATACGGCCTATCACATGGCAGATAAACTAGATTCGTTCATGTGGTCCAGGATTGGTGAAGTAGAGGTCCTTAGCCAGATAGAGGTTATAAAATCCCAGGAAGATCTACAGTCTGCACAGACACTGCTGGACCAGTTAAAGACCAGTATTCCTGTATTTTCATGGATTGGCCTGACTGATTCAACGGGAAAGGTGGTCGCAGCATCAGATAGAATTCTGGTAGGAACTGATATTTCAAAGCGCCCTGTTTATCAGGAAGGCAGAAAAGGAACTTTTATAGGGGATGTCCATAACGCTGTCCTCCTTGCAAATCTCCTTCCAAATCCATCTGGAGAGCCCATGCAATTTGTCGATATCAGCAAGCCATTAACAGATGGAGACGGAAATATAACTGGTGTTCTCGCGGCTCATCTAAGCTGGGAATGGTCGAGCCAAGTAAAAGATAACATCGTCGAACCCTTAAAAGATGAATTAAGTGGAGCGGAAGTATTTGTGGTGAGCGGCATGGACAATACCGTGCTTCTTGGACCTGACGGAATGACTGGTGACGTGCTTGATATCAAAAGCGTACATAATGCAAGAACCGGTGACAACAGCTGGCTCGTGGAAAAATGGCCTGACGGCAAGGAGTATCTTACAGGTTTTGCAGTAGGTGACGGCCACCATGATTATTCAGGACTGGGATGGACAGTCATCGTCCGCATTCCAATAGAGAATGCCTTTGCACCTGTTGAAAATTTAAAATCCTACATCATTAAACTTGGGACAATCACGGCTATTATATTTGCGATTATTGGCTGGTTCGTCGCTGGATTTATCTCGAATCCTTTGCGGAAAATATCGAAGGCCGCCCACAGCCTAAGAATGGGAAAGGAAACGTCAATTCCTTATATAAAAGGAATTAAAGACCTTGAAGTCCTTTCTGGTTCACTAAGAGAACTGGTTGAATCTTTGGTAAGGAGTGAATCCAATTTAGGAAGAATGGAAACCCTGGCTCACCAGGACCTTTTAACCGGTCTTGGCAATCGTTTCGCGCTGGATCAATTCATGAAAAAAGCGCAAATTGCGGGTCGCTCGCTGTCTTTTTTATATTTGGATCTGGATGGATTTAAACAAATCAATGATACCTATGGACACCAAACCGGTGACATGGTGCTCCAGGAAGTGGCAAAAAGACTCCAAGAAAGTATACGGAAGAGAGATTCTATCTTCAGGCTGGGCGGCGATGAGTTCCTTATCGTGCTAAACACGCCAGATCTATCGGTCGAATCAGCACTTGGAGCCCTTGCCAACAAGTTGGTCACAAACATCAACAAGCCATATGATATGGCAAATACCCAGCTGAAAGTTGGCTGCAGCGCCGGGGGTGCGGTCTGGCCAGAGCATGATATCGATCCATTCACAGTCATTAGCTACGCAGATGAAGCACTTTATGCATCCAAAAGAAAAGGAAAAAATAAATTTACCTTCCATATGGGAAAAGTTGAAAAACAAATGCCAGGAGCATAAACTCCTGGCATTTTTTATTGTCATCGTATTTAATTCAAAGGTATTTTCGATTTCAAAAATTTTATCATTTCATTATACTCATAGGTTTTCAACACAATCCCCTCGTGATTCAAGACTACGTATGCAGGTTCTTTTTCAATCCCGGCAGTTAATTGATAAAACTCTCCCTAATACCCAGCCATAAATCCAATGACCGGCCATCCAAAATAAAAAGCCATATATACTTGTGATGGGCGGTGTCCTTTCAGAGAGAAGCGTTGTTGGAAATAGCAGCAAACCAACCATTAAGCTTACTACAGTAACAAAACGATGTATTGCTTCTTTTCCTAATTCCTTTCTGCTGAAATAAAAATTTATAGCGAAGGCCAGCCCTATTGATATCACCATATGCAAACCAAACTCATCAACTTCAGAAAATTTTATGTCCTTTAGAATCGGTATGTAATCAACATTCAGCAATAAGGTATACACTTTCAGGTTTGTTATAGATTGGATAAGTTTTAAAAACAATCCAAGGACGATCCCTGATATCAGCCCTCCGGCTAATGGTTTTATTTTTGGATGAATAAGACTTCTTCCTCTCTAACTTAACATAAATTCTAATAACAAATTCACTTGTTATCTATTCGGGAAATATGGTAGATATTACTGTGGGTAAATAGAAAAAAGCAAGTCTCATAGACCTGCTTTTCATTGGTAGAGCGACTTTACTCTTTCAAGGTCACTTAGCAATTGGCTAATCTCCGATTGTGTTAATCTGACCGGCATCTGATCATATAGAGTGATGATTTGTCCATCAGGATCGTTTTCGTGTTTCTTCAAATAGTTATAAACGGCCTCCATCTGGCATTCTTTGAAAATCGATTGTGTTTCAAAGCTTTTCACCCGCTGCAAAGAAAATTCATTTATGGATTGATCAAATTCACCTGAGATGATCTTTCCGTTAACAAGCATTTTATCACTCCTTTGTATGGTGATGATATTTTTCCCCATTCAAAAGAACAAAACACTCCTAATTAACCGAAATATTTTTCATACTCTTCTTCCAGTAAACGAGGATTCAATTGCTCGTAAGCTAATTCCCTCGAAGTAATACAAAGCCCGGAGCAAACCGTTCCTAGCTTAAGCGATTCCTCTGTTGTCTTCCCTTTTAAGTAACCGTACAGGAAACCTGAAAAGAAGCTGTCGCCGGCTCCGTTTGCATCTTTATAAGGATACTCGTTGATAATCGGAATTTCCATCCATTCCTGGTTATTTGTCAGAGCAGTCACTCCATTTTTCCCGTGCGTGCAGACAACCAGACTTTTACCCATGGATATCCACTTCTCCATCATTGGTTTATAATCAGTCATATTGTCAGAGCTGACAAAAATATAATCAGCGATTTCGATAAAATCCTTGTGATACGGGTTGCCGGGATTATAGTCGTGTAAATCGGTCCACACAGGCTTATTATATTTTTTTATCATCGGGATTAACTGCTTGGTGTACTCGATGATATTCAAAACAACCAAATCAGCCTCTTTGATTAGCTGCTCGATCCTGTGCAGGTTTAGATGCAATTCAGATGAAGACTGTGTAACAAATATCGATATCCTTTCTCCCTGCTGACTCATCAAATTGATATGTCTCTCAGTCCCCCGAGGATCATGGTCATAAACAAAGTCAACACCGCCCTCATCCAGTTTCTTACGGATTTTCGCCCCATATTTATCATTCCCGATTATAGAATGAAGTGTTACAGGCACCTTCAGTTTTGAAAGGTTCAATGCTTTGCCTGCACCAGTAGATCCTAATGTCTCAGAAAAAGCGGCATAGTGGATTGTTTGTGGCACCGGTTCTGGAAGTTTATCCAGATGAATGATCGAATCAAATGTAGTTCCACCTATTATAAGAACTTTTCCCAACTCATTCTCCTCCTTCTATCAACTTTCACTTAAGTTGAAAGCTGTAGCTCCTCCACTGAATCGAAAAACCAGATCATGCAGATAAACATTGGTCCGAGCAAGCTGACACCAGAAGCATGATGTTATTCATGAAATCTGGTAACTAGTGCACAATTAAATTTAGATTGTATGTATAACTTTAGATTAACAGTGCGAAGTCATTTATTTATATCCATTTTTGTCTAAAACTCCACAAACTTTTGGAGAATCTTAGACTTTTTCTTGAAGCAGATATAAGGGAAAACACCTATTAAATACCTTATCAAGCAAAAAGAAGCGTTATTCACACTTCTCGAAACAAGACTTTTCTGCGGTTTTTTAATTTTTCTATAATATTAGGAGACTTTATTCATAGCTTCCTGACTTTCTCCCCATCCACAATCATCAAATTGATTCCCCAGCCTTCCGCGCTCAAAGAATCTCTTCCTAACTTGGATAAATCGATTTCAGTGTCTATTCTGACCATTTGTCTCTCTTTTCCATGGAGTGTGACCTCGTATGGTCCTCCTTCATTCATGAGAGATAGAATCGGATAGTCATCTTCGAACAGGTATTTTTCATAGAATTCGATGTCGAATTGGACTGTTTGATTGCTGTAATTTCAAATGGAAGATGGCAGACCGCATATAATGTTGTATCGTCTTTCATTTCAAAACGGTAAAAACTCTCTCCTCTTTCGTACTCGACAGCGTAAATACCTGTCGCGAACGTTTTTTGATAGGCATTTACCATTTCAAGAGGCAGGAAGACTACTAATACCATAGAAATCAAAACAAGGCGCTTATGGTATATTTTGAGCGATTTCACGAGAAAAAACTGACTGATGATAAATAAAACAAGGCCAGATACTCCAATATAACTGACTCCATCCATGGTAGTGAGGGGGAATCCAAGAGCTGACGATCGTTCCTGCCCTACAGGATATTCATGAGGAAACGGAAAATTCAGTGCTATCGAAATAAAGAAAAAGAGCATGGCCAGGATCAAATATTTTTTATTCTTAATCATTATGGTTCATTCCTTTCCACGCAAGAATTAAAATGGCCTTATGAGCGATAAATTATTGGGGGAAGCTTATATAGTACATCAAACTGGATCAGCAGAAGCACGATTCCAATCAACATAACTCCTTCTGCAATGGACAGGATGGATTCCTTAGGCTGTTCCCAGGCTTTCCATTCGAAATAAGCCCTCAGAAAATTTTGTGCAGTGAACAGTAAGGTCATGATTAGTAGAAAAAGATTTCCTGGAAAATCTTCATACATTAATTGAAAAAATAAATATACATAAGCGATCACGGTCGCAATACGGAGGACCCACTCTAAGTTTCGATGTGTTTTATTTATATGGTTATATGAAAATGCTTTTCTTTTAACTTTTGGAATATTGAGCGCTTTTCTCAAAATGAATTTCATCAACCAGATGGTTGTAACGATCAAACCAATTAGGATTAAAAATTGCATGAACTCCCTCCTTATCTATCATGTTACCATCTTGTTCCAATGAATAAAATAGCAGTGTTAATTTTATGCAACATTGTTATGGACGGAGATCCAGTCTCTATCATGACATCCTCTTCTTTCAAATGTTGTATAAATTTCCTTGCAAGCAATTAAACTCCCATAAAAAGGACCTTCCCATAAAAAGCGGAAGGTCCTTTGATTTTATTTTTTGCCGTTTTTCTTCACATTGATGAAAAGCTTGCCATCTGCCGTTTTCCTTGCTTCGTTGCCATAGGAGTCTACTGCTTTGACCTCAACGACGGCCCCGTCTGCGACGACATCCTTAGTGGCTGTATAGTATCCTACATAGTATCCTGGTGAAACTTCACGCATTGGAAGCTCTGTCGCATTCGTTATCTGAGAATTGCTCGTTAATGGCATATGAATAACAAATGTTGCATCCAGGTCAGTTTCACTCATGAACTCGATTTTTACACTTTCCCCTTTCTTCAATGTTTGATCCTGGTCTGGTTTCAAGTCTGAAATCACTGGAGCGGTGTATTTTACGTCGACAGTTACAGACTCTTCAGTGACGTTTCCTGCTTTATCCTTCGCAATTACTTGGATTTCGTTCATCCCCTCATCCAGCATGACCCTTGCTGAATAGGTTCCGTTCTCAACCATAGCTGCCGATCCGTTAACCGTGACAGCGTCAAGGTTTGCATCAGCAATTGTACCGGTAACCGTTACCGTTTCTTTATTGATTTTGCTTCCATCAGCAGGAGAAGAGATGGACAATTCCGGTGCATTCGGATCATAAACCACTGTTACTGGTTCTGATGGATCAGTAATTCCCTGCTCTGTCGATGCTTTGGCTGTCAGTACATTCATACCTTCATTGAGGGTTACTTCAACAGCATAAGAGCCATCATCGTTTGCAGCTGTGGTTGCAACCTCTTCGCCATCATTATAGATATGGACAGTGGTTGTTGGAGCTGCCGATCCTTCTACTGTTACAGTAGCTTCATTTGTAAAAGAACCATCTGCAGGTGAAGCGATGCTTGGTGCTGTCACTTCATAATCAACCACCGCACGAATCATATAGTTTCCTTCATCCTCTGGAGAAGGCGACCAGCTTCCGCCCACCATCTGCCAGCTTCTTAATGCATTTTCACCGTTTTCATCAGTAGCCAGCCCTGGTGAGGCTGTGTTGATTCCTGCCTGGATGTAAACCAGGTAGAAATCTCCTTCTACCACGATTCCATGGCTGCTTAAATCAACATGTGTCCATTCACCGTTTCTCAATGCATTGGCATCAATTGGTCCCGCCAGCTTCTTTCCTGGTGCACCGTCAATGCCGCTTGCATCGTATACTTCCACTTTGAAATCCGTACCGCCTGGAACTGGCCATTCTGTATCCCAGAAACGGAACAGTCCGCCAGTAACTAATGCTTTGTCATTGCCTTCTGCCAATGACATTTTTACAGCCCAGCCATTGCCAGCGTCATAGAATACACGCGCATTCTCAGCGCTGCCATCATCATATCCGATTTCGCCTGGATAACCGATGAACGGTTTGATTTCAAAGTTTTGCTCAACATCCCCATCAAGCGTCACGGACGCCTCTTGACTGTAAAAATGCGGAGCAATTACTTTTACAGTGTATTCCCCTTCATATGCAGTCAACGAGTATTGACCATTTTCATCTGTTGCCACTGGTGCAATGTTCGCATCTTCAAGCAAGTAAACGGTAGCACCCTCAACAGGTTCACCTGTGGCTTTGTTCGTAATCGAACCAGTTAATGTGCCTTTTGGCAATTCCTCGAGACTGAAGTTTGCCGTTGCCTCTCCATCCTGCTCAATTTCAACTGTTTGAGTCTGTGGACGGAAACCATAAGCTTCTGCTACAACCGTGAAGGTACCGGCTGCATGTGTCAGTTCGAAACTGCCATTTGCAGGGTTGGTTTTTACGGAACGGCCTGATTCAACAACTGTCACTGAAGCCTGCATCGGCAATGCCATCAGACTTGCTGAACTGTCTGCCTTAGGCTGCTTAGGCAATGACATTTGGATTTTATTTGGATCCACATCTTCTTTCATGCTATCTTTAGTGTCGTCTTTATCCACAGTTGTTTCTGCCTTCACTGGTTCAGCGATCGAAGTATCGGATAAAACCATATCATCCAGATACCACCCATCCCTGACGACGCTGCCATCAGTTGTTACGTTGAAAGCGACATAAATCCTTTGGCCAGCATATTCACTTAAATCGACTTCACCATCGATCCAGCCATTCGAAAGATTATTTACCCGCAGTTTTTGCACCCAGTTAACAGCATCGGTGGAGACAAATACATGGCCGTAGTCATAATTTCTCTCCAGGTTATACCATTGCTTGAACTGCAGGTAGCTGCTGCCTTCCGGTAAATCGATTGGCTGCATTTGCAATGACATGTTCGCCCGGTTTTGATACGTTCCAGCAAGGGCAGTTCCATAGACCTTCTCGCCTGAAAAAGCAGAGACAGGACCACTTGTCGGCGTGCCCCACTCCCAGCTGTTGGCGTCTCCATAAGAAGTCCAGCCAGAAGCATCGTTCTCGAAGTTCTGTTCATAGCCTACAGTGATTCCAGGCAAGACTGTCACGGTAAATTCGCTTACCGTTTCATTCCCTCCGAAGTCCACTGCTCTCCATTTATATACGAATTCGTTTCCGGAGACCGCTTCACCTGGGATATTGGCCTGGTACGTTCCATTTTTATAGTCTCCGCCAGTACGTACGGCTGAAACAGCAGTCCAGGACCCATCCTCCAATTGATATTCCACTTCAACATTTGTTACACTGATGTTGTCGGCAGCTGAAGCCTCTAAAGTCAGTGGCATTCTAGCGAAAACCGTGGCAGGTTGGGAATGCTCCAACACCGGCGCTTCACTGTCGTCTCCATCCTTTGTTACCTGTCCTTTTAATTTCCCCAATCCAGACACAACAGAGGAAACTGCATCAAATACATTCAACAATCCTGATCCATAGCCATTATTCGGTGATTCAGGATAAGCATTGTCTGTTAATGGCAATGCCGTCGTTAATAGAATCTCTTCCAACTCATCAACAGTCAGACTGGAATTGGCCTGCAGCAATAATGCAATAGCCGCCGAAACATGCGGTCCGGCCATTGACGTTCCGTTCCATCCTCCTTCGTATCCGCTTCCAGGAACAGATGAAAGGATATTGACACCAGGTGCAGTCAGTTCAGGCTTGATTTCGCCATAAGGTGACGGCCCCAAGAGTGAAAAGCTTCCCAAGTTATTATTGATATCTGTCGCTCCTGTTGCGACTGATTCTGGATAATTGGCAGGGTTCGCAACTGAACCTGGCCCGCCTGGATTACTGAATGTCGTATTACCGGCAGAGAATTCAGGGAAGATTTCAGCAGCTCTCCATGCTTGAACCATTGGACGATACCACTCATCCAATCCAGGTCCGCCGCCCCATGAGTTGTTGACAACATCAGGTGCTAAATCAGGGTTCCCATTTGGAGCAAGGATCCACTCACCTGCTTCCAGTAAATCAGCATCTGTGCCGCCAGAGGCAGTGAAAGCTTTAACTGCTATCCATTTGGCGCCAGGGGCAACTCCGATTGCATTTGATCCATCCGGCTCGGATCCCACCATCGTCCCAGTCACATGCGTTCCATGACCGTGATCATCATAAGGTGCAGATTGGCCGCGAACGGCATCAAACCAGTGGTTTTCATGTGACGCCTGCCCAGTAGCTGAGTCAAAACCCCGGTATTTCTCCTGCAATGCAGGGTGATTCCATTGAACACCCGTATCGATCGAAGCTACGGTAATTCCGCTGCCTTCAATCCCCATTTCCCAGACTGCAGGTGCTCCAACACGGTCAATATTCCATTCAATTGAATTCGTTTTAGCAGCAGGTTCCTGAACAGCTGCTGACTTTTCCGGAATGAACAGCTGCCTTGTTTCATTTGGCAGAATTTTATCGACCTCAGTGAAACCAGCCACTTTATCCATTACGTCTCTCGTAGCTGTTACCGCAATCGCATTCACGACATGGTAAGAATGGATATCCTTAGCCCCGCCGTTTTTTTCTTGCTCCTTAAGGAATTCGATCAGATCGAACTGTGTTTCTTGTGCCTTTGCTTTTAGCTCTGATACAATCGTAGAACGCTTTATCGATTTCGTTTTTGCAGGTGTGGCTTTATTCAGGCTGGCTTTTTTCTCAGCCTCTTTAGCGACAGCGTTCGTGTCCACCTGCTCTTTCATTTTTACCGGGAACGTAACTTTATCTTGATTCTCAAATTGCGTATAAAGCTTTTTGTTCACTTTCTGCTCTGCAGTCTGGACTGCTTCCTTTGCAGAAACACTGACTCCGTTTGTTGCTGCAGCTGTCTGGATCTGTGGCTGAAGCAACAATGGTACAACAAGTGCAGTTGATAGAAGTACGGATAATAATCGGCGATTTTTACGTTTCATCCATCTACCTCCTAAGTATTTTCCTTTGAATTTCTTACCTGCCCTCCTTTCGTCGCACACTCTATGTGAAAATAGATGCTAAATCAACCATAGCCTTTTGTGGGTGGTAGTTTTGTCGAATCTTAGTGTATAAAACTGAATATTCAGAAAATGATTATTTAGTTGCTATTGGGAAATTTTTAAAATAATCCCTATAGAGTGTAAACCAATTTTGTAACAAGTTAAGGTCTATAACTTTCTAATTATTTCCATATGGCAATCTCCCAGCTAGAAGTGGAAGAGATCAAAAAATGATTATTTATCCCTAAATCAAACATCTATCCCTGGGTAAAATGTTCTGAAACTTACTCTAAAACCCCATTTATTAATACAAAAGGACCTATAATAAAACACCAACGGGTATAGCACATGGCGGATTTAGCCTCAATTTTGCAGATTACAGGTTATTTATCGAATAAAAAAACAGAGGTTGTGCGCCTCTGTTTCGTAATGCTTTTATTTAATTGTGAAGGTAATCGTCTGATTAAAGGACTTTTCCAAATGAGACTCCATCCAAACTTTGAGTTCATATGTCCCTTTTGTTTACTCACGCTTACTTTTGACAGGTTTTCCTCTATTCGGATCAAAGCTGTCAGAAGTTGGACTTTCTTTTGACAGCTTTTCCTCTTTTCTCATCAAAGCTGTCTTAAGTTGGGCTTTCTTTTGACAGCTTTTCTACTTTTCGCACCAAACCTGTCTTAAGTTAGGCTTTCTTTTGACAGCTTTTCCTCTATTCGCACCAAACTTGTCTTAAGTTAGGCTTTCTTTTGATAGCTTTTCCTCATATCGCACCAGACCTGTCTTAAGCTGGGCTTTCTTTTGACAACTTTTCCTCTATTTGCACCAAACTTGTCTTAAGTTGGACTTACTTCTGACAGCTTTTCCTCTATTCGCACCAAACCTGTCTTAAGTTAGGCTTTCTTTTGACAGCTTTTCCTCATATCGCACCAAACCTGTCTTAAGTTGGGCTTTCTTTTGACAGCTTTTCCTCTTTTTCCGCCAAACCTGTCTTAAGCTGGTATAAAAGAAAAAGTTTCAAAACTTACTAAATTTTTATTTCGCTTTTCGAAAAAGATGCTACAATACTATTTAAATACTCTTAAAGAAGGGACTACAATGAACAAAAAATTATGGCTTACATATGGCATGTTGACCTTTGCCACGTCAACATGGGGCAGTGCATTCATTGCCGGAAAATACGCGGTCCAGAGCTTCGAACCGGCCACTGTCGCTTTTTTTCGGTTTTTCGGGGCTGCCATCCTCCTATTTCCTCTCATGTTCATGATGGAGAAAAACCGTCAGAAACCGAACTGGAAGGATATCAGCTTATTTGCCGTTCTGGGCCTTACGGGGATCGCATTGTATAATATCTTTTTTTTCCTGGCCAGTAAACATGCACCCGTTATCAAAAGCTCTCTGTTCATTGCTTCCAATCCGGTGCTGATTGTGCTTTTGTCAGCTTTGTTTTTAAAAGAAACCATCACCCGCAATAACGTGATTGGATTAGCTGTTGCCCTTTCAGGTGCCTTTTTCATCATTACCGATGGAAATCTGATAAATTTAATTAAACTTGGATTCGAGCCCATTGATTTCGTTTTGATGGGTGCAGTTGTAAGCTGGGCGCTTTACAGTGTAGTGGGCAAAATCGTACTGAAGAAGTTCAGCTCTGTGGAGTCGACTACCTATGCAGTAGCATTCGGTACGCTCTTTTTACTGCCTTTCGCCCTGGCAGAAACATCGTGGCAGGATGTACAGCAGGCATCGAGTACAACCTGGGCCGCGATTATCCATATGAGCGTTTTGGTTACGGTCGTGTCATTCGTCATGTATTACAACGGAATCAAAGAAGTTGGCGCAGCGAAGGCATCGATTTTCATCAATGTTATGCCGGTATCTGCGGTCATAATGGCTACTTTGTTTTTAGGTGAAAATTTCTCTGCCGCTCATGCAATCGGAGCTGCTCTCGTATTATCAGGAGTTTATATTGGAACGAACCCGAGGCTTTTTAAAAGGAAGCCCAAAGCTGAGATAGTAAAAAATGAAATCGCATAAGGAGTGGCGAACATGATGCACAGTATCGATCTGAAGTCCGAAAACCTGCATGGTTCTTTTAGTAAAAAATATAAACCAATTCTTACAGTCCAATCCGGCGATTCAATCCGGATGCAGACTCCCGACATTGAATGGGGATATTCAGGATCCAAAGGAATGGAGAGAGCGTTTTTCCGTTCTGCTGTAAATGAAGAGACTCCTCTGCACCCGATGGTTGGACCCATTGAAGTGAAGGGAGCAAAGCCAGGAATGGTGCTGGAAGTGAAGTTGAATGATGTTGTGCCAGGCTGGTATGGAACGAACTGGGCAGGGGGCAAAAAAACCTGGCAAAATGACGCAGTCGGTTTGACAGGAACTGAGAAAATCCGCCTTGACTGGGAATTAGACCGAGATAAGATGACTGCGAGGACTGAAGTAGGTTCCCGTCCAGTGAATGTATCGCTTAATCCTTTTATCGGTTTGATGGGAGTTGCACCAGCAGAACATGGCGTGCACCACACCTCTCCTCCCCGCTATTGCGGCGGGAATATCGACTGCAAGGAGCTAAAAAGAGGCAGCACCTTGTACCTGCCGATTTCTGTTGAAGGAGCTTTATTCTCAATCGGGGACGGCCATGCCGCACAGGGAGACGGTGAAGTTTCCGGTACAGCAATCGAGTGCCCGATGGACTTGGTCGATATCACGTTAACTGTTAGAGACGATATGCAGCTGACAATGCCAAGGGCAAAGACACCTGCTGGATGGATAACATTTGGTTTTAATGAAGATTTAAATCAAGCAGCTGCTCAAGCACTTGACGAAATGGTCGAATTAATCTGTGTGCTTTACAAAATGGAACGATCACAAGGTCTCGCGTTGGCCAGTGTAACAGTTGATCTGCGAGTTACACAAGTAGTAAACGGTGTTAAAGGTGTGCACGCCGTATTGCCGGATGGCAGCATAGCTTTATAAGTTTGTAATTGTTCATATCAGTAACTGAATATGAACACAGGCTGAAACCGATGATGGAAAATTTCCGATGCAACTCAAAACCGGCTGTAGAATTTAGTTAAGTTGCTCTATTTGAAAAGCCTATAAATACTTATCTCTCCTCTAAGAAAAATCAGCGGGCTGCCCCGCTGATTTTTTTACTTATTCTTATAAAACCGATCCCGGACTCGTTTCAGACGCGCATGATAATTCAAAATATCCAGTCTTGCTTTTTCTGCCTCCGGAGCGATTGGCCTTAAATTCTCGATATCCCAGTAATCGATGATCACATCAAGGACTTGATCGAAATATTCAAGCGGTCCATAATTCGCCTCTTTCGCGATGATTGACATCCGATTATCGAAATCAGGCATTACAGCTCCCGGCATTTGGAAATTCATGATGACATTCCCCAGGTAGTAGCAATAATTAGGTTCAAGTTCTAGATGATACTTAATAACCTCGCGGTAGAACGCATAATGCAAGGTTTCATCCTTAGCAAGTCTGCGCAGCAATGTTGCTAATTCCCTATCATGTGCTCCTGCCACTTTAGCGACATTATTGTAAAACACCATTGTTGCGAGCTCCTGCATCGATGTGTAAACCATCGTTTCAAATGGAGTATGGAAATCAGGATCCCAGCCATTCTCAAGCGTCATTTTATGTAACTGATGCAGCCTCATCGGCTCAACATTCCTGGTAATCAAAAGATAAGTCTCTAGCAAATTTGAATGCTGATCCTCTTCCGCCGTCCAGGTATGGACAAAATCCTTGATGACCGACAATGATCCTTTGAAAGTCTGATCCAGATAGGACGTAAACCACGGCAAATTCACCTCGGTCAACAGCGCAGTTTCAATCGCAGTAATGACCGATGCCGGCAGCGTTACCTGGCTTTCATCCCATGGGACCCGTTTAAAGTCCATCGCCTTGTCCCACGGTAAAAATTCATGATACCCCCAATCTATTTTTTCCGCCCGCATTTTGTGCTCTTCATACAATTCCCTAATCCTTGGTTCGAGTCTAAAATCCAAATGATTTGTTAACATTTAGTCCCTCCGTTATTTTTTCGAAAACGATTTGGTTAATTACTAGATGTTATGACCTGTTACTAATTTAGATTTTAACATATTTTCTGAATTTTACCCGATTAGAAGTTTTATATATCAATAAATAGGTCCTTTGTAGTATAAATTCTTCTATTCGTTAGAAACCCCACAAATGGTGTACTATTATAAATATTTCTTAAATCCCCTGCTTACTGAGCCACTGTACCCGTTTCTTTCAAAGAAAATATGGGCTTTTTCTCGTTTAGAACCACTTAGAAGCATAATCCGATGGCAATCGATTGATCTACAATATTTCTCCACATATTTTAGAAGTTTCTCGCCAATTTTCTGACCCCTGCAGTTCTCATGAACAACGATATTTGCTACTACTGCATAAGGCCTTAACCCGTGCAGAGCCTGTAGACAAATATTCAGTGTAAGTGTTCCTAATATTTCTCCTTCTTCCTCGTATACTAACAAAAAGTTGTGTCGGTCCCTTTTCATAGTTTCTATCTGGTCTTCAAGAACACACATTTTCTTACTGTTGGGCACTAACATTTTATATAGCCCATAAATTTGCATTTGATCAGTACCTTCAGCTTCACGGATCATTTTTGTGCACCTCTATTGGAATTCTTACTTGTTATTCGTTTTACAGCTTAGAAGTCTTTTTACTATCCCTTTTATGACGCATTATGGTTTCAAGTTCTTTCTTTGTGTCGGGGTGAAGGATGGCCTTTTCAGTAAGGTCTAGGGTCCCTGGCTTTACCCTCCTTCCCCACTTTCTTGACAACGACCGCCAATCACAGACCATTTCCAGTAAATATTTCCGGGGTATTGGCAATGCCAGTTTTTTATTGTGATCTACAACCCAATATTCCCAGTGATGTTTGTTCTTATGTTGGTGATTCAGCCAGGCATACCGCCATCTTAATTCCTCTTCTTCACTTAAGTTTTTCCCAGAAAAAAACTTCCTGGCATAAGGAAAAAACTCTCCAGGGGAAAATTTTGATAGATCATGGGTAATCCCCTGGATGTATAATCCCTCAATCCAACATTCAACCAGTACATTCATTTTGTGATCAAGGAGGTAAAGCACATACTTCCAATAGGGTTTCAGCATAAAAGTACCTGCCAATCTAATAGTCTTAATTCTATATTCTGTTTATATGTTTACATTTCCTTCCTTAAACGCCAACAGGATGAGAAGTCATAAAAAAGCAACCCAGTCCGTATGAAAGAGGGTTGCAAATTATCATGATTACTTTTTTAAAATCCCTAAATAACTCTTCCATGGACCTACTGCCTCTTCATATCTCCTTGCCAGCACTCTGGTAATCTGGGAAATATGCGTTAAATCATGAACGGCCCATGTAGAAATCAATTCGCGCGCTTTCACTTCTCCATACTCTGGATGGATTCCCTCCAATTCAAGCTGGCTTTCATCTTTGATCAACTTTTTCAGTTTTTCAATACTTTCATACCTTAAAGTGCTAAATTCACAAATCTTTTCTTCAATCGACCATTCATTGTACTGCTGCAAATGTGAAAACCGGTCAAATATGGGGAATCTTTTATCACTTGTATCGCTTAACATTAACTCCAATCTAGGGATCCAGTTATATTTCTCACCATCGATCAGGTGGCCAATGACCTGGGATGGATTCCAGGTTCCTTCCCCTTCATTAGATTCTAGCCAATCGCCAGATAAACCTACTAAATATTGCTCCAATACATTTGGTGTCCGTTCCAGTACTTCAATTGCTTCTGATAAGTTAAATGTCATTCTTTCTCGGGCCCCCTTTATTTTTTTAAAAACAATTAGATGTAATACATTGTCATACTTCTGTTCTTTTTCTGAAAAAAATCAATGGTATGATAGATTTGTCTGATTATTTTTAAGATAAGAGAGTGAAATAGATGCTGACAATCAAAGAAGCTGCAGAACAATTAACTACATATGGGATGGAAACGACTGAACAGGAAGTCCAAACCTGGATCAATACAGGATTTTTATCCGCTGAATCAGATAAAATAAATCCCAGGAATCTCGCAGAATTTGTTATCAAGAAAAATACTGACCTATTGGAACAGTCTCGTCGTGAAAATTACAAACTGAACGAACAGCTTGATCTTTTAAATACAAGATTACATATCGAACAATCAAAGGTTCGCACATTGAAAAAAATGCTCAATGCCCATATAGAGGCGTCGGGTGCGCCCACTTCTGAGCTTGAGCAATTGCTGGGGTTAAAACAGAATAGCAGCGCTCATTCACTCAAAAAAGAATTCAAAAAATTACTTAAAGCCCTTCATCCCGATCGCGGTGGTGACGAAAGACTCTTTAAAGTGTTAAAAGACCATTATGAGAAATTGTGATGATGGAAATCAATTTTTCATTGCTAAATAATATGTACTGATTCCCATAATCAGACCACCTGAAATACCTATGGCTGCGCCTGCTGCAACCCATATTGTGGACAAATAGATGCCGGACATGTATGTGAACAATCCTACAAGGAATAAAAATTTACCTTTTTTCATGCTGACTCCCTTTATCTTTGTTTTACTAAATTACTTCTGTAAGAACATGAAAATACCCTTTATTTAGGAGAAGATTCCATGTTTAAGGCTGACTTCCGGTGTCCCAATGAATGGTTCACTGCTAAAATTTCCAAAGAGTAAGCAAAAACCCTCCAAATCCAACGATTCAGAGGGTTCTATAAAATTTATTCTTTCGGTTCGACCGGGCCTTCAAATACTTTTGCTTGTTTGGCAAAACTGAATTCATTCTTGGCCAGGCCTCCGAGTGATAAGTCAAAATACATATTAACATGGTCGCCTGTTTGATGGGCTTTTTTGTTTTCCAATTCTTTTGCGCGGATGATCGCTTCTTCGAAAAGTTCCGCATGGGCTGCTTCACGATCAATCAGGAATTGGAACATTTCCCTTGCCCCCGGGTCGTCTACATGACGATATAACTCTTCATATACTTTTTTCGCGCGGAGTTCAGCCGCTAAATCTGATTGCAGATTGGCGACGAGATCGCCAACGTTATTGATGAAATTACCTGTAAATGGAGTTCCTGAAGAATCCACAAAATCTAGTCCGTGACCATCTAGAATCATGCTTTTCTGAACAGTAGAATTAAAGTTGAAGTGCATCATATTGTTGATATGGCTCTTGGCATCAGACAGAATATTCCCTTCACCGGACATCTTCCGTTCATCTGCACCCATCTCTTCCTTCTTTTGCTCCATATCAGGACCACCCATTAACTGGGTGATACACTCACCAACCATTTCAAGATGGGAAATTTCCTCTGTAGAAATATCCATCAGTAAATCTCGGATCGCCGGATCAGGAGTGCTAAAGCTTTGGGCAAAGTATTGAAGACAGGCTTTCAGTTCACCGTTGGCACCGCCAAATTGTTCAAGTACTGCAGCTGCATGTGCTGGATTGGGGCTTTTAACTTGGACAGGGAACAATAATTCTTTTTTGTGAATGTACATTATTCAGCCTCCATCAAGTATATTTTTACACTTAGACTCATTCCCGAGTGGGGTTTGTATAAACGTCTATTTTCCAGATTTTTAAAAATATCTCATAACAAGCCCGTTACTCGAAACAAAACCTTCATAAATGATATAATGAGATTTCAGCAAAAGACTTATATACTTATTAACATACATAAGGAGGTGCATCCATGAAAAAATCAATCTTTTTAATCATGCTATTGATAATCGGTGCTATTATAAGCGGCTGTTCAGGAGATGAACCTGAATCAAAAGGACTTTCCCTTCCGGATGAAACCGGTGAGGAAGTATCCTTTGAGAATATGGATGAGCCAGCGCTTGTTTTCTTTTTCACCGGAGTTGGTTGAGACTTCTGTAAATCGCAGCTGGTCGAGCTGCAAAACCGAAAAGAATCATTCAGCCAGTTTCCAGGAAACATTTATGCAGTAAGCGCATCCTCAGTTAAAGAACATAAAGCGATGAAAGAAGAGCTCGGACTGGAATATCCCGTTATATCGGACAAGGACTTGAAGCTGATCAAGAAGGTGAACCTATTGGACCCTGAGTCTCCAATATCGGTCAGAGGATTCGCTGTTATTGATAAAGACGGCACTGTTCTTCACTCGCAGCAAATCGATACATTCGGTACAGAAGCGGAAGGAATAATCCCATACGCTGCTGATATTGCGAACGGGGAGAAACCTGAGGAGTAAAAAGAAAGCACCGCCTATAATTTTCCTAAAGGGTTCTCTTGGAGTACAAAACGCGAAAATCAAATCAAATAGCATGTTAAATCGTTTACGATTTAGCATGCTATTTTTAATTGGTATAGGAACGTGTTTATGACCAATTTTATTTGATAATTAATACTGTAATTAGCATCCCAATTAGTAAAGTTAGAATGAACATTCTCATGCTGTTAGTTTATATGGGAATGGAAAATTTCCGTACATAACATAGATGCACTAGGAGAATGAAGTTTGGTCCTTAAATAAGCGGAGTTTTTCCAATTATATTCAGAATGAAAAACGTTTTTGGCTAAATAAGCGGAGTTTTTCCGGTTATGCCAAGCAAAATCCACCAATTTAGTGTTTTTCGAGTTAATAGACGGAATTTCTCCGTCTATTTAGTCTATTTTCAGTGCAATTTACTTATTAAGCGGAATTTTTCCGACTATTTATCAGCTCGGGTATTTCTTTGAAAACTCAAATGAAATTGTAATTCCAATCATAATGACTTTGAATTAAAAAATTAAGTAGTTAAAAAGCATGATGATTAATTGCTAATCACCATGCTTTTTTCTACATTACTTGTACTGTTTTTTTATGATTTCGCACTTCCAAAGAGAATTCTTTAATAATTTTACGGCTTTATTCCGGTTGGCAGCAAAGCTCACCTTTTCCTGTTTCCAAGGCATTTTTCAGGCTTTTTAAAACTCCCGACCAGGCCATTTCATGCCACTTAACCGCTTCAGTCCATACCTCGTCCTCTTTGAAGCCTGTGTGACGTACAGTCACCTTTGTTGTATTGTCCTCTATTTTTTCAAAATTTACTGAGACGATTGTCAGTTGTTCTCCCATGTTCATCAGTGAACTGAACTGATCAGGTCCCTTCCATTCAAATACCAGCTCTCGAAAAAAATTCAGCTTCAGTACCTTGCATCCTTTCGTATTCATTCCCGTTCTATTGCCAGGAATAAAATAAAGCTCGTACGCTCCGCCAACTTTTGCTTCAATGTTTGTTTCTGGCGCAAACCACAGGGCAACCCGGTCTGATATTGTCCAGGCATGCCAAATTAATTCAACATGCACATTAACTGTAATTTCTTGTTTAACTTCTGCCAAAATATTCTCCATAAACTTGGCCCCCTATTGAAAATTAGAAAACTCCACGAGCTCCAGCTGATTGCCGAATGGATCCTCAACAATGTTGTATCTTCCTGGCGGGCACGGTCTGGATTCATCAAACAAGATATGTGCGCCTCTTCCTCGCAGACGATTTACATCCTCATCAAGATTATCAGACAGTATGCCTATCAGAACCTTCTGACCTCCAGCAGAAATAGATCCTTCAGTCTTCTCCAGCACAATAGGGATCTTTTTATGTAGCAATGAAACGATATTTTCCCCATAATGTTTAGAGACTTCGAAATCGAGCACCTTGGTATAGAACTCAAGCGCTTTTTCGATGTCATCAACCTTTATCGTTAATACACAAACTTTGTTTAACATTACCATCACTCCTTTTTCATAAAATTACCATAATCTAATCGATTATTTTTCTTCTAGTTTGCTATCTTTTTCAAATAAGAGACTCGGCAAATTGACGAGAATAGGAGGATCATAAGGCATGGGTTCCCTTAGTTTTATATGTACTTCTATCCAGCTGCCGGTTGAGATTTCAATAGACCCTTCAGCCTTTCCTCGCAAGCTTTTAGACAGCAAAAAGTAATCCCGGGGATTCAAGCTCCTTGGAATCGCAGTTGCCAAAACATAATAGGTACCATTTGGGACTCTAGTGAAGGTGTAATTACGTTGTGTGTGTCTTAAAGCTGTACCTGCAATGGGTGTCTGGTCGGGAATCGGACGGGGAAATAACCCGACAAAAATAAGGCCTCTAAAGTTCTCCGGAGCCTCTATCCTGCATTGGACGGCAGGCAGCCTTACATCATTAGGAACTGCATTCTCCCTTTCATCCATCTCGTTTATAAACCGATGGAGCTTCAATGCATCTTTTTGAAATTGCTTGGGTGATTGACCAACAAATTGCTTGAATTTTGAACTGAAAGTCCCCAGACTATGAAAACCGATATCAAGCAATGTCTTAAGAATGGAGTGCGAGGATGATTCCATCAGCATCTCCTTCCCAGCTTCGATTCTTAATGCAGAAAGATAATGCCTTGGAGAAACACCAGTGACCTCCTTGAACACCCTCGAAAAATGATAAGGACTGTACCCTGCAACCGCTGCCAGCTTATCCGAAGTGAGTTCTTCATTAATGTTTTCCTTCATATATTCTATTGTTTTCGTAACTGCTCTGATATGTTCAGTTGCTTGCTCCATTTTTAACACCGTTTTTCCCTATCAGTATATTATTAACCTTTAACCTATTCGCTTGATGACATATAAAATCCTTTTAAAAACCCACTAAAAAATCCCAACCCTTTAGTAGAGTTGAGATTTCATTCGATTTAAAGGATAACCTTTAATAAAAAGTAAATCAGTCGATGTTGGCAGAAAAATTAAACCGCCTTCCTCTTTGGAAAGCGGCGGCTTAAGTTCTAATTTATCATCTGCCACAACATCTTTTTCCTCGCATAAAAGAAGGATCCCACCTGGCTCACCACGTAAATTCCGCCAATCTGCAGGAAGTGCATCAACATTTCTGGATTTTGCATAATTCCTCCGACATCTGTTGACAAGATTGCCAGGTACAAAAAGACCAGCATTGTTCCTAGTATGGTTGGAACGAAATATATCGTGGCTAATTCTCTTGTTACGTTTTGCTTGATTTCATTTGAAGACATCCCTATTTTGTTTAGTTTCCGATACTTCATTTTTTCAGTATCCATTTCGGAAAATAGATTTAGATATAATAGTACAAAGGTGCCAAAAAAGAACAAGATGCTTAAGAATGTGGTAACATAGAACATCATTCCGTTGGTTGTTTTGTTTGTTTGATAGTCCCCTATTTTAGAAGCAATACGGAAAAGATCTTCTTCGGCAGTATAATGTATATCAGGATAATCCATTGGAGGTGTTTCTCGATTCCCGGCCTGGAATTGTCCTTTTAATTGTTCAACTGCCTTTTCGCTCTCTTTCCAATCTGATAGGTTCAATAAATGAAGCATCAATTCGTATCCATTAACTGATTGCCTTAAATTCTCCAACACTTCCGTATTCACCACAATGAATTCATGCGTCTTGGGCAGAAGGTTAATATTTCTTTCAATCACCTTATCCTTCAGGGTAAAAGTTTTCTCTTCGCCCATTATTGAGAGCTTTAGGGATTCAGTAATTTCAGTATGAGCAAATTCTGGTTCAGAATTTAAATAAAACAGAAATTCTGTATTTTTCAGCTTTGCCCGCTGTGACGTCAATTTATTGAAGTCCTCTAGTGACATAAAGTGATAAGTTTGATATCCTTCAACATAAATCATTTTTTCATAGTAATTGAAGATCGGAATCTTTAAATGCTCTTCCCATTCAAATGTTTCTTTAAGTTCAGCATCTGAAATTATGTTCTTTGTTTCTGACTGAAAAAAAGCTGTGTCATATGGATTGTTATTAACAGCATCCTTTTCCGAACCCTTGTAAAACGTCAATAATAACGCGCTATAAAGAATCGTAATCATGATCATCACAGTCAAAAGCATAATAATGGATGTCAGTTGTTTAAACTTATACTCAAGGCTGCTCAGGAAAAGCAATCTGCGATAATAAAATCCCGGGAATTTTTTCGCTATATTGATAAGGAAACTGCCAGATTGGCTAAGGGAAATATATAAACCCAAAAACATCGCCATTGTCCAAAGCGGGAGGAGTGCCCCTGAAGATTCCTCAAAGGTAAAATACAGAATCAATAGAGAACCGATCATTATAAGCAGACCAAATGCTCCTATGAAAGGACTTCTCATTTTAAGCGTCTCCGCAAATCTGTTGCTTTTCATGCTTAAGATCAGGCTGCTTCTTAGCGTCTCAAACAATGATTTTCCGACAGCCAGCAAAAACACTGCCAGAAAAGCTCCTATTGAGAAAACAAACATTTTACCAGAGAAATGAAATGGAACATCTTTAAGTTCGATCAAATTCATTAACAGCATGAAAAATAGTCTGGAGAATACGGCTCCAGCAAGTAAACCCGAGAGAATGGAGAGTATTGCAATCACACCATTTTCAAGGAGCAGCAATTTAGTGATGTCTCTTCTTGCCATACCCAGAGTCATGAACAGCCCAAACTCACTCCTTCTCTGTTTGATAAAAACACTGTGGGCATAGCTGATGAAGAAAACAGTAAAAATGATCAGTGCAGCACCAGGTATAGAAAGAGCATCCTGAAGGCTCTCCAATTTCTTCCCTTGCTCAACCCTGTTGTTAAAATAAACGGTCGAGAACATAAAGAAGAACATCACCGCAAAACTGTTGCATAGGTAATAAAAGATATATTTCTTATAATTAACTTTCGCCATCTTCCAGACAATTTGGTTAAATGTCATAGGTTCTCCCTCCAAGGACGGCTAAGTTATCCATGATTCGATCCAGGAACTCCTTCCTGTCCCCTTTTTTCACGATACTCGAATGAATCTTCCCGTCTTTGATAAAAACAACCTTTTGACAATAACTGGCTGCGAAAACATCATGCGTGACAAGGAGGACAGTTGTCTTAAATTCGGTAACGATTTTTTCAAAACACTCCATGATGATTGCGGAGGCTTTAGAATCTAAATTCCCTGTTGGTTCATCAGCGAATATGATGGCAGGCTCATTTACCAGCGCGCGGCTGACCGCGGTTCGCTGCTGCTGTCCGCCAGATATGTTGTAAGGGTACTTATCCAAGGTAGATTGAATTTCGAAAAGTTGAGCCAACTCCTGTACTTTCACTTCCATTTCGCTCGCCGATTTCTTTTCCAGCACCATTGGCAGCATAATATTTTCCTTAACCGTCAAGCTGTCCAAAAGATTGAACTCCTGAAACACAAACCCTAGCTTCCTACGGCGGAATAGGGCAAGTTCATCGCCTGACATTTCGCTTACTTCCTGACCGGCAATTTTCACTTCCCCAGAAGTAAGCTGATCAATGCCGCTAAGAATGTTCAGCAAAGTTGTTTTACCGCTGCCAGAAGGCCCCATTATAGCAACAAACTCTCCTTCTTTAACCGTAAGACTGACCCCATCCAGAGCAGTGGTTGAACTATCTCCACTCGACCCACCATACACCTTCACTATATTATTTGCTTCTAAAATAGCCATCCTATTCCCCCTTAAATTTCTTTCCAAGTTGCGCCGGGTTCGGACATTTAACAGCTCACCCCGAAATCTTTAACCAAGGTGTCACTGACTTAGGCGATTCCATCAGTTCTTCCCACAATTTTTGTCCGAACTAGTTACCAGTTCACTAACCTGACCCTTATATCTACATCCTAATTGGTTCATTTTCAGGCAGCCATCGATGACGCCAAAAAATACCTTACACTTTTGTAAGGTATTCAATCACTTTAACCGGCTAGCCACTTGATTCGGACCGTCGTCCCTTTGCCTGACTTGGATTGGATCTCAATCGCAGCTCCGAGTTTGTCGGCAATTTTTTTACTAAGATACAATCCGATTCCAGTTGAGTTTTGATACTTACGTCCATTTTCACCTGTAAAAAATGGCTGGAACACCCGCTCTAAATCATAGTCTGGAATTCCCACTCCTTGATCAACAAGTGATAGACAAATGTGTTCGCCCTTTCTTTCAATCTGAAAAACCAGCTTTTTGTTTCCTTCCTTTTCCCCAGAGTACTTAATGGCATTGGAAATAATCTGGTCAATTAAAATCTCATTCCACTTTGGGTCGGTGATAATAATTGCTTGCTCTTCCTCAAACTCAATTGAAGGGAAAATGGACTGGTAAATGCACTCTCTTTTTCGGGCGTTAATCAGTTTCCGCAATGTTGAGAGCAAATCAACACTCTTAAGTTCATAGTCATTTTCAAAGCTGTCCATTCTGATCATTGTTAAACCTTGTTCTATAGAAGACTGCAGGCGTTTGTTTTCCTGTTGAATCTTATTAAGCACCTCTGATGTTTCTTCTTTATTGATGATCAATTCGATCACTGATACTGGTGTCTTTAAATGGTGCATCCAGTGTGACAGAAAATAGATTCTTTCTTTATTTTGCTCCTTCAATTCGTTGTATTTTTTTGAGTTTTCACTAACTGTCTTGGATATCAAATTCGTAAAAGCTTTCTGTTCCTCCGTATGAGCTTTGAGCTCTGCGTCCTGATTCCTAAACTGTTGTGCAACTGCAGAGTTCGCAGGGTAGAATCGCAGCCAGTCCATCACCAAATAAACCACCAGCAAAAACAGGCCAATCGACACCGGGTAGAAAAACTCCATATCCGCCGGTACACTAAGATAGAAAAACAGCAGGATACTGGCCAAATTCAATATGTATATCATAATCAGCAGAAGCCTGTCCTTTAAAAAAGCTTTGAGCATGTTAATCTCCCTCAGGATACTGAAGCATGTACCCTACTCCTCTTTTGCTTTTGATTAAATCCTTTAAACCAAGATCTGACAGAGTTTGTTTAATTCTCGTCACATTTACTGTTAGCGTGTTATCATCCACGAAAGTGACCGAATCCCATACTTCTTCAATCAGCTCTTCTCTAGAGACAAACGAGTTCTTGTTTTCCATCATTTTTTTCAGCAGTTTAAAAACATTTTTGGAAAGCTCAACTTTCATTCCCTTATACTCAAGACTCATTGTCTTTTCGTCCAGGCATAATGAACCTGCACAGATGTTTTTGTCATCCTTCACAGAATATTCTCCGTACACTCTTCGCAATGTAGCTTTGACTTTTGACTGCAGCATCACAAATGTGAAAGGCTTCGTGATAAAATCATCGGCCCCTAGTTCAATCGCCATGATTTGGTCCATTTCCTGGCTTCGGGCAGAGATCATCAGGATCGGGACGGTAGATTTCTGACGGAAACTTCTGCACAAATAATAGCCATCATAATATGGCAGATTTATATCCAGTAAGACTAAATCCGGATTGATTGTTAAGAACTCTTCTTCTATATTGGTAAAATGCTTTGGTAACACTACTTCGTATCCATAGCGCTCCAAACTTTCCTTGATTAGTCCACAAAGCTGATGATCATCTTCTATTAGCATAACTTTGTACATTTTCAGAACTCCTCTTAATCTATAACTCTCTATCAATAGTATAAATTTTTTCCATTATAAAATCAGCAGAATTTTCCACAAAAAAAAGAGACAAGCCATTGTACCCTCACGTCACAATTATTTGACAGTCCATCTCGATTTTTTTAATTTCATCAAAGGCGGGCAAACAACGTTCACGAAACGCTTCCGTTATAAACATCATCTTGATTCGGTACTTACGGATTAGTCCTGCTCATATTCTTATAAAAAACCATTAACAAGGAGGCGAAAAAGATGAGGAAAGTTAAAGTTAAATTACGTCCCATTGCAGGCAGGATAAATTTACCCACTGTCATAAAAACAGCTGTCCTGCCGGGTGACTCTATTGATAGCTTATTTATCGCGACCCAGCCAGGGGAAATATTTTATATAAGCAACGGAGTTATAAGAACTTTTTTGGATATTCGCCAGCGTGTAATTAAACTGGGTGTTTCCGATGGAGGATATGATGAACGTGGGCTGCTCGGACTGGCGTTTCATCCCGAGTTTAATTACAACGGTCTATTTTACCTTCATTATTCAGTAGCTGGAACTCAAGGTCCAGGGGCTCGTTCTGGATCTTTTCAGCCCGACCCCTGTGATCCGGAAACCTTAAATCTTAAGTGGAAGAATAGAGAAACAGAATACGATCATATCGATACAGTTGAAGAATGGATTTTTCAATCGAATGGCCAAACTCAAAGACGAAGGAAACTGCTTAATCTGAAGAGGCCTTTTTTTAATCATAATGGGGTCAATAGCTTAAACTTTTCACCTGAAACAGGCAGACTTGTTTTAACTACAGGTGATGGCGGGTCTGGTTATGATCCCTTTAATTTAAGCCAGGATGAAATGGAGATTGCCGGTAAGATCATCGAAATCGATATAAGCAAAAATGCTTTTAGCTCAAATCCACCTTCAGTTACCCGGTTTGATGAGATTCCCCCTTCTATTCAGGAGACACTTACTGTCATAGCCAAAGGGGTCCGTAATATTCCAGGTATCGCCTATCAAAGATTGTATAACCAGTACATCAAATATGCCGGAAATGTCGGACAGGATTTTGCCGAGTCCATTTTTTCATTCATTCATTATCGGCCCATTCCTGTAACCCAGCTTACTCATGCTTCTTCGCGGAGAACGAAGAACGAAGGGTTCATTAATTGTGGCTGGCGAGGTTGGGAAGGTGCTTTCCCTACTCCAATTATTAAAAGCTGTTCGGAGAATTCGACTCTGGATGAGAAAACAATTGCTTTTTATGCTGAAGCAGTAAAAACTTCAGTCAGGCGTCTGCCCCCTTTGACGAATTATTTTCATCAAGAACCTCGATCTGATAAATATGGAGGAACTGCACTTACTGGTGTCCAGCCCTATATGGGAAAATCAATCCCTGAGTTATCAGGAAGCGTGGTCTTCACCGACCTTTCCCGGGCTAAAAACAATGAAGAACCAGATCAGGGGTTTTTAGCTTATACCTGGTTCAGGCCAGATGGTATATTGAATGATTTTAGTATCATTGAAACAGATTATGACTTTGGCTCTCAATCTGCTTATTATGTCAGTCTAGGAACAAACCTCGATCAATCCAGGATGTTTTTAGGAGTCTATGGCTCAATGAAAGTGACGGATTATAACCAGGGAACTGTATTTGAAGTTGTTCCAGTCTAACAAATTGCTCGACTTGGAAATTTAAATTGACAATTAAAACTTAGTGTAATCGAAAAAAAGTGGATTAGACCCATTACAAAGAAATGACGTATGCGTAACTGCATACGTCATTCCTTTGCTGCTTCTTTTATTTCTCAGGAATTTCAATTTCAAATCCTTCAAACATTTCCGGTAAAGGCTGGTGACGTGTTTTCAGTGTCAATCCCTTCTTTTTGCCAGTATCGAATTCTTTTTTAAAACTTTGATCCTTGATTCGTTCTGCAAAAGGCTTTTCATCCAGTATCAGCTTCTTTCCATTTGAATCTTCAATCCAAAGCGGGTTCATGGATGCATAATTATCAAGGAGCGCTTCACTTTTGACATCATAGTAAACGATTGTACGGTTGTCTGTATAATCGATATCCGTAATAATAATCTCACCAAATTCTCCCTGGCTCATCGTAAAAGGCAACTGGATGTTATCCAGCTTAACCGATTCTTCTTTTAAATCTTCCAGCGGAAATTCTATACGATAAGGTATAACTTTAACTCTCCGTACACGATCATCAAGAGGCTCATAGAGTCTTTGAAGTGCGGCATACTCTTTTCCATCGACTGTCTCACCATTAACCCTGCCATTCAAGAAGTTGATGACACTCCCTTTATCATCGATCAAGTAGAATTCCAGATTATGAGGATCAAACAATCCCGAGTCTGCAATGACATTCATATTCAGAACTGTGCCAGCAGGCCCCACCTTCAATGAGTCAACATTTAGCTCAGCACCCTTAAGCTTTAACACTTCGGAAAGCCTGATTACCTTGACCTCGTTTGATTGTCTGACAGGGAACTGAAACGACCAAATACCCGGCACAAGACCTACAGCATCAAATTGAACCTTCATATCAAATTGCTCAGGAAGTTCCTCTGTCGGCGTAATTTCAACTACTCCCTTATATTTCTGCGGTGTTATAAATTCACCAGAAAAACCGGAACTGAAGTTGATATCCTTTCCATCTGCTTTGATTACCGGGCGCTCAAGTTCGCCTAGCGGCAAAAGGGATTCCTGCGTGTATCCTAATGTCAATCGCGTTCCATCGTAAAATACCTCATTAATGGTCAATGTGATACCATTATCCTTTGCTGTCTGATCAACTACCTGCGTTAATCCGTTTTGTCCAGCTATCTTTAGCCCCTCATCTCCTATATCATTGAAAAAGGTTCCAACGACCGGGATATTTGAGGCAACCTTCGCCATCGCAGGAGAGACCATCGCTGAGCCGATAAATAAGCCAAACCCTACAACCGCAGCACTCATTGAGTACCAAACTATTCGCTTTTTAGGCTTCTTCATCTTTGTTTCACTAACTGTCTGTTCAATAATGTTATCTAGTTTTTCGACTGGCACGGAGATTTGGTCCATTTCATTTTTTAAATCCGGGAATTGTCTACTCATTCACACAATCCTCCTTTAATCTACCTCTTAATAAGTTCACGCCTCGGTGGATTTTCGTTTTCACTGTACCCTCAGGGCAATCGAGGATTTCAGCGATTTCCTTTACCGATAAGTCCTTATAGAACCGAAGAATCAACACTTCTTTATACTTTTCCTCCAGCTCCATCACAGCCTCAAGCAATTCAGAGTGCCGGTCACTCTCAATATAGGCGGGACTCTTACTTTCAAGCGCATCCCGTTCCATCGGGATGACCCTGTTCTTTTTCCGTAAAAGATCAACGGCATTGTTGATGAGAATCCTCGTCAGCCACGTAGAGAAGTATCGTTCTTCCTTCAAATTTCCAATTGACACAAGAGCTTTATAAACCGTCTCCTGAAAAACTTCCAGCGCATCGGCTTCATTTTTCATATAAACATACGCTATCTTGTAAAGTTTCGCTTTCTCATCTTCCATTAATTCCTGGAATGCCTTTTTGTTCCCTTTGATTGCACGGCGTACCTTTTTGATATCTGCCAAACCAGTGCCCCTCCCTTCTTCCACTGTTAGACAAACGGGATATGTAAAACGTTTCAATAATTTTTCATAAAAAAAGAGCAAGACTGAAAAAATCAGTTTGCTCTGTATATTTAAATTATACCATATCTACCCATTTTTTATCAGTCTATTATTTTTCCTAATTGCTGTTACCCTTAAGTTAGACTGCTAGGAGGATGATATATGATTAGTTATAGGATTAGCTCCGTTGAGGGTTACACGGAAAGGATTGGCGAATTAGTTTCAATGCTTGAACACACCAGAGCAATTACCCTAAAGGATATCAGTGATCTAACTCAAATGGATTTAGATTATCTCACAGATGCAGAATCAAATTCAATTGGAGCACTGTTGATGCATATAGCCTCCATTGAATTTGTCCATCAGGTAATTACGTTTGAGGAACGTGATATTAACAGCAAAGAGCTATTGAAGTGGCAGGCTGCATTAGAACTTGGACACCATGCCAGAGAAACTATATGGTTTAATCATCTTGATTTTTACTTAAATGAGCTCGCACTAGTTAGAGAACGAACGTTGTCTCAATTAAAGAGTTATAGCGATGATTGGTTATTCGAAGAAAGACAGTGGGATAATGGTGTGCGACATAATTATTACTATCTTTGGTTCCACGTGCTTGAAGACGAAATCAGCCACCGAGGACAGATTCGCATTATAAAAAGAAAACTCCAGCAACACAATTAAAAAAAGATTCTATGGCAAAATTCTTTGTAAAAAGGGCTCCCTGTGGGAAGCCCTTATCTATTAAGTTTTAAAACTATACCATCTATTAATCTTCTTCTTTCCTTACCCATTCATCATCTTCATTCTTTTCATACTCATTTTTAACGGCACTCCATGCCACCTTAAAGGCTGTTTCTTCTTCATCGTATTGCTCTGAGGCTGAATTGAATGCCTCTTTGAAAATTTCCTGGGCATGATGTGGCAGGTTATCTTTTACTGCATCTGGCAGATCTTTTAATGAATTATATGGCATAGTGCGAACCTCCTAAGATAGAATGTATCTTTTACTTTTCCCGCAATGGAGAGTGTTGAAACCATTCAGGTTGTTTGAGGAAAACCCGACTTGATACGGCCGCAGGTTTCTTTTTATGGCAAAAGGGGAACATCTTATTAATCAGAGATTCATAGAGGAAGTGTTCAATCCATGAATACGCAGTCAACTATAGAAGTCAGAAGTAAACTGAGGGAAGTAAAACCGTGGGTTAGGCGGTTTGCTCGTTTTGGCTACATTGCCAAAGGTCTTGTCTACGTTATGGTTGGAGTGCTGGCTGCCTTAGCTGCATTCGGATCCAGCGGTGACACGACCGGAACCTCGGGTGCTCTTCAATCGCTCGCTGCAATTCCATTCGGTGAAGTTGCCCTATGGTTCATTGGAATTGGCTTAATCGGTTACATTATGTGGGATTTTATCAAAGCGATTAAAGATCCTGAAAATGAAGGAACGGATGCCAAGGGATTGATTAAAAGGACAGGCTATTTCTTAAGCGGACTTATTTATACGAATTTAGCTTTGGGTGCAATAAAATTAGCCAGCAATACTGGTTCAGCCAACGGCGGGAATTCGGAGAAAACGATTTCGGCCAAGTTAATGGAGCAGCCATTTGGCGTTTGGCTGGTGGGAATAGTCGGCGCGATTATTATGGGCTACGGCTTTTATGAACTATATAGTGGTGCAAAAGGAAAATTCATATCCAAATTCAAAACCTATGAAATGAATGATAAGGAGCGCAAAATCGCACTCCTTTCTGGTAAAATTGGTCTAATCTCCAGGGGAATTGTTTTAAGTATGGTTGGGTTTTTCTTCATCCGCACTGCATATACACACAATCCAAATGAATCAAAAGGATTGGGCGGTGCATTAACAGAACTCGCAAACCAGCCATTCGGACAAATTTTACTGGCAATTGTGGCAGCTGGTTTGATTTTATACGGCATCTACCAAATTATCAAAGGCCGCTACCAACATATGAATTATGGATAGGATAATTTAAAAGCTAGTAAGGATTAGATCCTGCTAGCTTTTTTAATACACCTTTTTTACATGGAGATTACAACTTAAAAAGCAATAGAGTTTTCTCCCTGCACAACGTGATCTCTAATCATTCACCTTTCAACTTAATTTTTCCCTCTTTACCATTCCACTTAATGATTACTTCAAATGTAGTATCCTGATTATCGAGTGGTTTATAATTAGAGTCTTTCGGGATATGGGTAGTGCCTTCGCTGGAACTTGATGAAGTGAAGACCTCATTGACATCAAACGGATCGCCTTCTAATACTTGTTGAGTTGCGTTGCCATAATCATATGAAAATTCCACAGTACGCCCTAAATGTGGTTCATTGCCAATATACTTTAGCTTTAAAGTATGTTTTCGTTCATATTCCATTTCATAATGGTTTTCGAATTCTTCATGATCTCTATATTTGACCTTCCCCTCTTGGATCAACTCTGCAGACCAGTGTTCACTTGTACCTTTAAACGACTGATAGTATTCCTTTGTAGTTGTGCAGCCAGATAATATCAATAAAATACAGACAAACAGAATAGCGAATCTTTCCATCCAATCCCCCTTTTATAAATACTTCCCAGTCATCCCCGTATAATCTCGACTATCTTCTTGGTGGTAATGATTGATGCAGGAAATAGGATCACAATTGAAAAGCCAATTTGTAAAATGAATAATCAGAAGCCCATAAGGCGCAAACATCATTTCAATATATCCAAAGAAATAATCAAATATGAATATATAACCCACAAAAAACACCATAATTAAGAGTAAATATATAAAATTCTTTTCCAAAACAGCCCTCCTCTTTATTGAAAATACTTGATAGCAAAATGCTGCCTTTTTTGATCAGCACGATAAATACTTAATATCCATATTTCTCATTCCATGGTTTAATCCATTCTGCATAGTCCCCCTTTAGTACCTCTTCAGCAGTTTTGCCATCGAGTGAATAAGGGGAGCCTCCAACCCCATTCCCAACGGGGCTAGATATGCCGCCAATTATTTTTCCGTTATACATGAAAACACTGACTGATACCTTGTAGGAAAAACTTTTCTGCGGGCCGTATATTTTACTTAGAGGATGATTTTTTACAATGAATCTCTCTTGCGTGATTTCCTTTCCAATATAGGCATCAGGCTCAACTGTTTGAACAGCCCAAATCGAACTGTCTGGCTTATGAATTAATTGTTCCCTTTCGATAATATAAGAATATCTCCCTTCATATGACCTAATGGAGTACCCTTGCTCCTTTAAATAATCTTTTGCTAATTGAGCATTTTCATCTAATCTAGGTCCACAGGCTGCAAGCAATAAGACAACAAATAAAATGACTAGTTTATTAATGTGAACTCCCCCAATTAGGATAGCTCCAACGATTTATTGTCGGGCTATCTGTAAAATTTCTAGAATAACAGTTTCAACTTCTGAGTCGTCCTTTATCACAAATAAGTGATCTGCTTCCCCCTCCACTGGATCGATTACATCCTCTTTTAAAGAATCAGCCATCTGCTTATTCAATACTTCTTCAAAATTAGTATAGGAACCTCTGAATATATTGGTCCCTCGTGTGGTTTCGGCAACACGGGCTTGAAGGACATGGTATGGGATGTCAAAATGGACAATTATATGTATAAAGTCATCCTTGGGAAACAGTTCTCCAAACAGGTATAACCGGTCTTTTAGACTTCGGTTCGAGTTGCAAATGATAAGATGATGATCAGTCTGTTCTATTGCGTAATTGACAATCAACCTGGATATAGCGTGCTTGAATGTATTTGGCCCGTCCTTGGGTTGAAGCTTTTTATAATAAGTATTGATGAATTCCGCGTGGGTGTCCTGGTCCATCACCGTAGAGTTACTCAATTCTTTTTCTAAAGCACGGGCAAATGTCGTTTTTCCACTGTGAGTTTTACCAACAGTTATAATCACAAGCCTCTTCAACCTTCTGCCTCCTTAAAAAAATGAATCTCTTGAACTAATTATCATATAAATTTACAAAAAATTGAAACTTTTCTTCTCGCTAATCGTAACTACTTCAAAAGGGGGTATTCATCATCGGTAAAATCATTAGCTTTTTGGCAACTCTGGCAGCCATTGGTTTAATTAACTTTGGGGTAACTTTATTGACGAATTTTAGTTTTATAGATATTTCAGTTTTTGTGGGATTGGCCAGTGTATTTCTCATTTATTTCTTCAGCTCTACAGGCGGAGTTGCAAGCCGCAGCATTGATATGCAAGTTCAGGGTGAAACGGGAATCAAAATGAACCACACAAAACAAACTTTTTCACCTTCATATGCTTTTTACGCTTCGATTCTCTATTTAATTGGATCAGTGATAGCCACATTTTTTATGTACAAAGAATACTTTATGTGATTGTTTGGAATAGAATTGGCATTCGAGTATGATTCGGACTTTTCATACTCGATTTATTTTTATACCAAAGTAAAAACTCAGCATGATCTTGTAAAATAAGGGGCATTAAAAAAGCCGCTTTCTAAAGAAAACGGTCAAGGCCAGCTGGCTTTATGCAATTTTATTTTTGCATCACTGCAAAGTAATTCTCCTCATCATCAGCAAAATTAAATACTTTTCCTGAAGGCATGTTTACAATTTCCCCGACTATAACATTTTTATTGGATAAGTCACTGCGCAATTCCTCAAGATTGTCGGAATAAAACATTAAAGATGGTGTACCAAGATGGAGTCCAGGCGACATTTTGGCTACAAATTCTTTATTATGGAGTACGATGCTTGTTTCAGAATCTGAGCTCTGAGCGATCTCAATCCATCTAAACCCTTGCCCATTATCCTCCTCTGCTTTAACAACAAAACCGACTTTTTCAGTCCAGAACTTTACAGCAGCATCCTGATCATTTACATACAACATAATTTGACCGATTTTTTTTATCATGAAATTTTCACTCCTTGTAAATAGTCTCTAGAAAGTTTCTACAATTATTGGCCAAAATCCTCCTGCATTAATTATTAATCTTCAATCACCAGGACTATTACATCCTGCTTCTGGTTGCTGCACTCCTCTAAAACATAGTCAGTGCGTGACTCTCTCTTAACCACTGTAACCCCTTTGCAGGTTACTTCTTCAATACTCCCTGTTCCGTATCCGTCTCTAGTAGAATCATAGATTGAATGGATTTCTGTGCCGTCAAATTCGAGGTCGTGGAGCATAGGAGCTCCCTCAGTTGTATAATTAACGATCCTGATTTTATCTTTTTCACCTTGCTCAACATGCTCCACAAATGTATAAAACCTCTCTAAATTCGTAATGTCCCCATGCATATCGACTATATCATCCGGTGCCTGAATGTATTCAGGAGGTTCAGGAAGATCGGCAGCTTCCTCTGGAATAGCTTGCTCCTCGGGTTGACATCCTGTAAGCACAAAAATTAACAGGATCAAGAATCTGAATCTTTTCATCATTGCCATATCACCACTTCCAAGTGTTCATTTAAATAATAATGGGTATTCTGTATGTATCTTTGATTTTAATAAAGGTGTGTTGTTTATATGAAAGATAAACTTTTCTCAGAGGTTGCTGTCCCAATTGAACCTCCTTTTGGCTTCATTCCAGGTAAGGAATCTGAGCGGGATTTTACATTCGATAAAGAAACTCGCTTTAAGGATTACATATTGGAAAAGAATGGTCAATCCCATGATATTAGTCTCGATGATAAGGGGAAATGGTACTTCTTCACACGATTCGAATGTGACACTCTCGATGAATTGAAGCTTTCGAGGCAGATTTTCAGGCCTCCCTATCTAAAAGATGAGGAACTAAAGCTGATTGATCTAATGGCCAAGTTGGATATCAAACCAATATACGAAGGACACGATAAAGCATATGGCCATGTCCTCTCGCTGGTCCCTGAGCTGGATTCTGTTTCAGCTTTTAAGCAGGCCAGGATAGCCAATTACGATGGCAGCGACGACCCGACGATTATCAAGAAAATCCATTTTATCGAGAATGAGTACAAAGGAGAGAAAACTCGTTTTATTTCAGGTTTCGAGACCAGATCCTTTGCAACAGTATCAGAAAACGAGTTTTATGCAAAAGAAATTCACCTTCCTGGCAATGCACTTAATTACTTGAAACTCTTTGTCTATTTCTCAAGATATGCCATCCTTCCATCACAGCAGATGATGCCAAGGTTCCTCGGAAACCTGTGGGCGTCAACCCAGAGTTTAAACACTACCGCCAACCCGGCGCTTTATAAGAGTGAAGGGATTGAATGATTTACACTCCGCCTCTTATGGTATTAGGTTTTTGACCTAAATTTGTAAATCTCCTCTTTCTCGGGCACAAGTTCGGCATTCTTGTGACCGAGTCATGTTTCTTCTCTTGTACGTTAACATGCTTGCTTTTTATAATTTCTAAACCATGTCATCCTTCGATTAGAGCCCTTGAGTTTTCAGTTCAGCGAAGCTAAATCAAAATGGAGCAAACGATTTGTCCCAGACCTCTAATGATGTTATCTCACGCTATTCTGAACCTCTTAACATTATTACAAGCTGTTTTTAATACAATTCTTGTAGAGGTGATAAAAATGCCAAGGGTAAAATATGTCGAGAGTGACGTTGCATTGATTGCAAGGATGATGAGGGCGGAAGCTGAAGGTGAAGGACCGCTGGGGATGCTTATGGTTGGAAATGTAGTTGTTAATCGACTGAAAGCGAATTGTCTGGATTTTAAAGATTTAAGGTCTGTACGAGACGTAATTTTTCAAATTCAAGGAGGAAATTATTCATTCGAGGCTGTACAAAAGGGCAATGTTTTTTATAACAGAGCAAGAAGTGTAGAAAAGAGATTGGCTAAACAAACCTTGGAATATTGGAGACAACAACCTTCCAAGTATGCACTTTGGTATTTTAATCCGTATGCTCCTTGTCCTCCTACATGGTACAACCAGCCATTCGCAGGACAATATAAGCAACATTGTTACTATGAACCAATTGCTAATACATGCGAAAATGCTTATAGATGGTAGACACCTCAACAACAAGGGTGATTCATAAAAATAAAATAGCCGGGGCAAAGTTCTCTATCGCCCCGGCTCATCTTCATTTTATTTCGTGTTAGTAAACCCGCCATCAATGCGTATGACTTCTCCATTAATATACTCTGCTTTGGATGTTAGCAGGAATGTTACCAGTTCAGCTACTTCCTCCGGCTTGCCCAAGCGTCTCTGAGGAATCCCTTTAGTTGCGTTTTCCTTCATTGCTGGATTTGCCTCGTAAAAAGCCTTTACCATTGGTGTCTCGGTTGGTCCCGGGGCAATGGCGTTCACTCGAAGTCCATCTTTTCCATACTCTGCGACCATGCTCTTCGTTAAACCGATTATTCCGTGTTTTGTAGCAGAATAGGTCACTACCGAATCCTGACCAATTACGCCTGCACTTGAAGCGGTGTTCACAATCGATCCTCCGCCATTCTTCAGCATAACCCCCGCCACATAACGGACACCATAAAGTGCTCCCAAAAGGTTGATCCCGACGATTTGTTCAATTTCTTCAATGGATGAATCGAGGAAATACGAACCGCTTCCTGAGATTCCCGCATTATTAAAGAAGTAGTCGATTTTGCCGAATTGTTCAACGGTCTGATCAACATAATTTTTAACATCTGCTTGCTTTGAAACATCTGCTTTGATGAAAATAGCTTCGACGCCGAGCTTTCTTACCATCTCGACTGTTTCATTTCCACCTTTCTCGCTGATATCAACCACTGCAATATTCACTTTTTCTTCGGCTAATCTAACTGCCGTCGCCTGTCCTAATCCACTTCCGCCTCCTGTGATAACGGCGACTTTATTCCCGTTTGCCATCTTACATCAACACTCCTTAACGAATTTTCCAACTTGAGTTATTTTTTCCTTAAGGCCGGAATTTTATTTCCCCTTCTTCTCCAGTGCCTTAACCAGCTCTTCTCCCATTAACTCAGAAGAAAATGGATCCCGGCTCGTCACAAGCTGCTCGTCTGCCCAGACAGCATGTCCTGTCTTTTCAAGGTCTCCCTGGTCATAATCGCTGATTTTTCGCATTTCCTGTTCGAGACTGAACGGAAGGATATCTAACAAACCTTCTGGCTCTATTTCATCTGGATAACCGGTCACTTTTTTACCAGCGATAAAGCTATCGCCATTTGGACGCTTTGCAAACACTAGCGGTGCAGGCCCATGACATTCTGCAGCGACAATGCCGCCGCCATCGTAAATACTGTTCAGGATATTGTGCAGATCCTCATTTTTCGCCAAATCATACATTGCACCATGTCCGCCTACTACAAGCACGACATCGTAATCATCAGCCTTCACATCTGAAAGCTTCATCGTATCATCCGCTTTCCCGGACTCATAAAGCTTCTTATATTTACCTTTCGGATCGTATTCTTCACTGATGCTCATTTTATCGATAACCGGCTTGCCTCCAAGCGGTGATGCCAGGTCTACCTGATGGCCTGCCTCTTCAAGAAGCTGCATAGGGGCGAATAATTCTTCTCCCCACCAGCCAGTTTCATAATTGTTTTCCTCATCCTTATGTCCACTTGATAAAACAGCTAATACTTTTGCCATTAAAAATTCCTCCTTTTACTGATAACAGAGTGTATTTTCCCTAATGCGCCTCACATTACTCTTAAAATCCACTTCCTCCTTTTGCCAATGAAAAGGTGTCATTGTAATTTTGAGCCTCTTGGGGATAATAGGAAGAAAAACCAGCTGGGCGTCCAGGCGGTTATGTCTGCTAAAATATGTGCTCTCTCTCGGCTGCTCTATAAAAAAACTCCCCTCCACGGGAATGTTCTCCGATGGATGGGGAGTGTTAGTAAAGATTTATTCTGCTAAAACCTTCGCTTCAACAAACTGATCAAAAAACTCAAGGATCGAGGTGTTCACAAGAATCTCGTTTTCCTTTTTAGAGAATCCGTGCCCCTCGTCTTCAAGTACAAGGTATTTTACATCGCGGCCTTTTTCCTGCAATGCTTTGACGATTTGGTCAGATTCCTGCTTGACGACGCGAGGGTCGTTTGCACCCTGGATGATCAGCATTGGTTTTGTCATCGTATCCAGATAAGTGATCGGCGAATACTCTGTCAGCTTATCGAAGTCCTTGACCGGGTCACCAACCCACTGATTCATGATTGGTTTCCAGTGCTCAGGCACGGATTCAATGAATGAGAAAAGATTGGATGGTCCGAAAATGTCCACTACTGCTTTAAAGTATTCCGGATGGCGGCCGTGCAAAAGCAATGCCATATAACCACCAAAGCTTCCACCCATCAATAATGTTTTCTCTCTGTCAGCCAATCCGTTTTCGTAAAGGTACTCAAGGCCAGCAATATTATCAAGGCGTGGTCCTTCACCCCAGTTGCCCTCGACCATCTTCGTGAAAGCCAGACCATAACCCGTTGATCCGCGGAAATTCGGTGCGAAAATACTGTAGCCTCTGTTCACGAGGAACTGGAACATCGCACGGAAAAATTTCCTCTCTGCAGCCTGCGGGCCACCATGCGGCCAAAGGATAATATGGCCATTGCTCACTTCTTGCTTGGCCTTGAAAAATAATGCTTCCATCACCATACCATCATAAGAAGGGTATGTCAGGACTTCAGGATCAACAAGCTCCTCTTCCTTGACTCCTGGAACAGCCAAGTTCGTCAGCATCTTCCACTCATCACTGCCCGCTTCCTTCATGTAAATGTTATTAGGCTTCGTTGCAGAGCCGGCTAAAATGTATACATTCCCACTCTTGGCGACTGTGCCACCCTGGATGATCGAAGCTGGCAATTGACTGTTTGTATATGTGCCTTCTGCCAAATCGTATTGATATAAATAATCATTGACGCCTTTTGAAGTGACAAAATAAAGGCTGTTTGAGCTCTTATCATATCGGATAGGGCCGAATTCTTCTTTTTCGATCGAAAGAACCTTGGTGAACTCATGAGTCTTGAGATTGAATTTTGCAAGATAATCAAAATCCTCACTATATGTGGTGACAAAGTAGTACTCCTCACCAACAAACACTCCCTCGCCAACGGTGAATTGCTCATCTGTTTCTGGTGTCAGAGAGTACGATTTTCCATCCTGAAAGATAAATCCTGGCGCATATGTATTCGCATATTGTTTTAGATAGGCGAAATTATTTTCTTCTTCGTCAACAGCCACTAAAAAGCAAGCAGCACCCTCACCCTCAAGGACAATGCTCTCCTCACCCGATTCAATATCATAACGGTAAATATTCAGATAGGTCTCATTTCCCTTGGTAGAAGTATAGTATAGACGTTGATCGTCCTTAGATAAAAACGGAAACATATGCCTGTGTCCTTCAGCCGTGCGGAGCGGCACCATCTCGCCACCTGCAGGAGGAAGTGCATATAACTGGCCATTTTCATCACCATCATTATCGAAACCAACCACCATAAAGCTTCCATCATGCGAATAACGCAAGGCCTGACAGGTCTGGTCAATGAATGTCAGCGGATATGGATACTGGTTCGGCAAATCCATTGCCCACAAATTGTATTTCCCTGTTAAATTGGTACTGAAAACCAACTGTTTCTCGTCTGGACTCACCGTAAATGATTGAATATTAAAGGTACGATAAAAATTCTTTACATCCGGCTTCTTAAATTTGATCACATTCCCCAACCCCTAATCTTTTTGAAATTTCTATCTATACAGAAAACTTAAACAGAAATAGGGCTAAATGTCCAGCTAAAGCCTTAATGGAAAATAGAAAAAGTGTCCGTCATAGGGGTTCTGAATAAATAACGCATTCTTCCACAATAACCAAAAAAGCGACAAAGTCTGAAAATAAAGTCTAATCCTGCGCTTTCCCGAGAAATAATTCTCAAACTTTCTGAAGGATTTCCCCTCTTAAAATTGAATTTTAATAATATAGAATACCGACTGGAGGGTCACTGATTTGTTACTTTACTTTTGATTCATATCAACTGCCTACTAACAATTGAGGAGTTGATAGATAATGTTATATAAAAATTCACTTGAGAGTATTACGCCTGAAATGCTTGAAGGTTTTTTTGTCGGTTGGCCGACACCGCCAAGTCCCGATACTCATTTAAAATTACTTAAAAACAGCAGCAAAGTGGTCTTAGCGATCGATAAAGATACTGACCAAGTTGTTGGATTCATCACCGCAATCAGTGATGGAGTACTCTCTGCCTATATTCCCTTCCTTGAAGTGCGGCCTGAGTACAAAAACAGAGGAATCGGCAAGGAACTAGTCCATCGAATGATGAACGAACTAGCTGAAATATATATGATTGACTTGTGTTGTGACGATGACCTGGTCCCCTATTACGAAAAGCTCGGCATGATAAAAGCAAATGGATTGCTTTTAAGAAATTATGAGAAGCAGTCAGGGAGTACGGAAGGATTTTAAGTTTATGAATTTAAATTTCATCCCAGAGTCTCTCACAACCAGATAGTGATCTAAGAAAAAAATTCAGTCCTTCCCGTTTAGGACTGATTTTTTTCCTGGCTATTATTTACCTGTATTCTTACTAAAGTTAATTATCGTCATACGCTATGCTTTCTACCCATTGTTCATCTCTTATCAGACAACCAGTTTGTTTGTATTTGTTTTTACAAAAAGAGTAAAATACATGGCCACAAGGATTATAAGTATAGTTGCAAAATATAAGGTTATTAAACCAGGAATTACTGTTTTCATCGTGTCAGAATCTTGAGCAATCCATAAAAGGATTGAACTGCTGAATGCTAGCAAGTGGCATCCCAGTGAAAAAAGGAAAGCTCTTTTTGAATTGGTAAAATTAGATAGCTGAAGCCTTTTTATTTGCTTTGACAGTACAACAGCAAAGACAATAATAGCCAGTAAATAGAACAGCCCAAGAATAAAAATTGGAAATGATGAAGGAGGAAGATGAATGTTTAAAACTCTTTCAGCAATGCCAACTTCATCTAACCAAAATACAAGATGTGCAACGAATATAAGAATACAAGCACCAAAGAAAATTAATTCACTAATTATAAGTCGAAAGAACATGCTTTTAGTGGACATAAGCCTCTCCTCTTTGATATAAAAACTAACTATAAAAAATAGCTATATGTACGGTTCACTAATTACTTGTTAATCAGACAGGTCCTTGAGGAATTTTTAGGTGAAGCATTATTACAGTGGTTAATAAGAAATTTAGAGAAATTTAAGGCGCTATCCAATCTAACCACTTCTGAGTCAAAAGTCTTTTCTTTTTTACCATTACGTATATTCATTGCTTCCTTAATTATATTGTGCCATTCCACCGGAAGTTCCGTTAATCCATATTCACCAGCGTCCAGCTTGGAAACTATATCGTTTTCCTTGATTGTGAAAAATTGACGGAGTAAGCCGAGAACGGTCCATTCTATTTCAAAATCGATTTGGCTGGTCGGCAGCTGAACCAAATGATCAAGTGATTTTTCTGCCATTTGTATTCGGTATGTCCAGTAAGAATTCATGTTTTCAACTACAAAAGCAGTTAACGTCTGTGGCTGAGTATCTAGATTAAAGTCTAGTATATCTGGTCCTAAAATCTTTATTCCTTTACTCATTAAAACCCACCAGGTTATCGGGTTAAAATTAAAGTAATCGCCGAATGCCAGCTCACCATTGTTATAGTACGGATATTCAATGTTATTATCACTGCTATTGTGGAGTTTCCCCATATCCTCGCGAAGAGCATATACACCGTCCATTTCCGGCTTACTATATTTGTTCTCAATTGTTCTATGAATATCTGTTAAAGCTTCTGAATCTCGCACTGTTAACCTGCGATTTGTTAACGTGATAAAGTCAATGTCACTTGAATCATCAACGTAGGCACCCAATGCGATGGAGCCATGTATATATAACCCTTCGATGGTGCCAGGCAGATGTTCATTTAATAGGGTTATATAATCCTTTAAGACATTTTCGACAATCTCAGGTAATACCATTACTAAATCCCCTTTTCAAAAACTTGCAATAGCAAATTCGAATTTGAAATTAATTTAGTTTAAATGTTAAAAATCAACATACAGTTACCTCGATCCTTTGAGGATTGTGACACATAATTTAATTAAATTCAGTCTCTATTTCTGATTTACATTCTTTTCTTCAATCTTAACTTTTAACACTAACACCGTATCATCTTGGTTAATTATTTCTTTAATAGTTTCCTCATCCTGTAAATTAACCGTACGAAGCGAATCATTTTCCGTTTCCCTGTATACCGCCAGGATTTTTGTTTCATCCATTTCCAACTCTACTTCTTCCTTACCTATGGCATAGTCCCATGTACTGAGACGATTAGCAGTAGATTCTTTTTTAATGATCTGGGGTTGAGTCCATACATCAGGACCAAAAAGAAATACCAAGGGGTCTTCAGAGTTTGGATTGATCATTCCAAAACCCATTGACCCTTCGTTAACTTTATTTGGACTGTTTCCATAGGATAATCGTGTTAGCGGTTGAGTTACTTTTGTTCCATCATTGTATCGTTCTACCCAAAGATTCACCCAGCTTTTATCTGCATTATACAAAGTGAAGTCAAAATCAAATAAAATCCCTAAATTCAAATCCTCAAAAGTATTCACATATTCAGAATCGGAATTAACAGAGATAGTAGCGACTTTGTCATCTAAATTAGAACAGCCAGAACTCAATACTAATACCAAAATGAAGATAAAACTGTGAATTAAATAGTTTTTATTCAAAGATCTGCATCCCCCAGTCTTTCAATGAATCAATTTAAATTTAAAATACTAGTAGAATATCTATTCCAAGTAACCGAACGCCCTTAATTGCTTATATCTATTAACAGCAAGAATCCCTTTCCAGTATCCCCGTGCAATTTCATATTCTTCTGGATAGATTCCCCAATTCCATGAAATGTCCCATATTCCTTCTTCAGACATTTGTTCTATATACATAAGGAGATTCTGGTCAACCAATGCCCCTAACCTTTCACGAAGAGGGTGGTCAGGATGATCGATAAAATCTAAAGGCAGTGCTTTATAGCCTTCAGACCAAGCGGAGACATCTTTATCAACACTTTTTTCAGCTATAATCAGAATGCGTTCATAAACATTTTCGAAAGAGATAGGATTTCTAGAGTTAAAAATTGCTTCTTGAGGCTTGATAATTATTAGAAATTGCTGATAGTTGTTAATTTCATGCCTGTCCATTTCCTTCTTGTTCATTAAGTGACTGACAGCTTTATCAATCGTACCCCAGCCTATTTCCGCTGCATCGCTTTGCTCATCTGACCAATGAACAAGAAAGGCAGCCAATTCAACGCTTGGGTTGAATGACCAATTTTCTTGAACACCTTCATGCCAATGCCACCAAGGTGCATGGGGAAAGTTATTGTTCTCGGGCAATATCGGATTCCACATTCCAGTTTCAGTATTAACTGTATTTAATAAGTAAGAAATCATTGACCTAACGATTGGATCGTTTTTTCCTGCACCAATCTCCATCAAAATTTGTCCGGCCGCCCATGTAGCCATTGGAGTAGAGTATGGTGACCAAAAATCTGGTTCAATGCCATGTCCAAAGCCACCATCATCATTTTGATAGATTTTTAGTTGTTCAATGACGCTCTCTTTGCTGCCATTTTCAAATATAAATACAAACCGGGAGAGTTCTAATTCTCTTGCTTTTGAAAGAATATACACTTTCGCTTTTTCATAACCAATTCTCGATAACTCGTTCACTTTTTAAACCTCTCTCCTTATTCATTGGAAATCAATCAAATCGTGAAATTTTAGCGCTTTCAAAACATCCATTGTCCAAATGCTCTTCTAAACGAATGCTCCCTCTTCATCAACATTCCAATTTAAGATAAAATGGCCATCTTCAGCTTGAGTATTTATTTCATTTGCTAAACTTTGGATCACATACTCATTAATAGCTGAAAACATTGGACTTTCAGGAGAAGAAGCAAAGAAGAAAGGCTTGGCGCAATAGGTGGTTGTCCACTTACTTGAGTCGGTTTCAATGATTTCAAATATATCCCTCTGTAATTGCCCTAGAATAATGGACTTTAAAGGTTCGTCTATTCTAACTGCCAGACGGTGGAGGGACAAAGCTTCCAAAAAGTAAAATCGCCTTTCTTCCTTTGAAGTGTGAATTGTACTCATAGAGTCTATCGCTGTGTCAATAACATCCTTAATCTCATCTTGTGGTACTAGTTCACGAAACTCGTATAAAAATCCTGCTAATTCAGCGCATGGGTTATCTGACCAACCATTGCACAGTTGATCCGGTCTCGGATGCCAGCACTTTAGCTCATTGTCAAATGTGTCAATTATGAACTTTATACCCTTTTGAACAATTTCTTCTTTGGATGTGGCACCCACTTCACTAAGATACTGAAAAGCCATACTCGTATCCATACTATTCGGAATAACACTATGACCTTCTCCCATATTTTTAAATCCGCCATTTTCTCCTTGATACTGTTTTAATAAAGAAATAACCTTTTCAGGGTGACCATTTTCAAAATGGAAACGAAATAATTCCTGTTCCAGGTCTCGTCCAAAAGTCATTAAATACCTGCGAGCCTTTTGGAAATTTTCATATGATAATTTGTGAACCATTATCCTTCTCCTTGAATGTTCTCCGTTATATTTAGAAAAAAAATATCTGCTAGACGTCTATTCAGTTATTCCAGAAAGTTACTCGTTTACTGCTTCACCGCTCTAATAGAATGGTAAAACCCTTTACTTCGTTATTCCAGTCTTGTATTTGACCGTAAAGCTGGGAGATTTCACATATTCCATGTAATTTACTTCTCCATTAAACTCCAAATAGGCTTGATAGCGAGTCCGAATGGCTGGATGTGTAATGAAGTCAAGAACGCGGTCTTTCTCTACCCAGCGGCTATCCGTTGTTTCTTCAGAAACGGCTAACTGGCCGCCAACAGGTTTACATGCGAAATCAAAAATCACTTGGGTAGGAACATCCGTCACGCCATCATACCATTTAAAAGTTCCTGTATTTGAATACACTCCCACTAAATGGCTCACCTCAACATTAATTCCACTTTCTTCTTTGATCTCACGAATTAATGCATCCAGCAGATTTTCTCCAGCTTCAACTTGTCCTCCTGGGTAAACCCAACCGCCGTCACGAGTTTTTACTATAAGGATTTTTCCTGCCGAATCTTCAACAAACCCGCCTGCGGACACGATATGCGTAGGGAATGACATGGTTCGACCTCCTTCCTTGGAACTCTTATTGCATTATAGTTCTTACGTGCTTGATCGTTTGAAGGGAAAGTATTTCTTCGAGTCACTTTTCTTTTTATCCTAACTAACAGAGGTAATCACTTACGACTTTCACATCAAACAAGTTACTCTCTTTTAAAAATTGCAGCAATAAATGAAGGTGTGCAGCACCATATAAAACAAATATTCGATCTTCATTTGAATCAATAAGACTAACCATGTTTTTATAGATTAGAAGATTTCGATAATACCAATACTTTGCAGTCCAAACAGCTCCAGTTGGATGATCCTTATCACCGACTAGAGACAATTTCAAATACATTTCTTGTCCTCTTAGAACATTTTGCGAATCATTCATCCGAAGCAAGAATTCTTTTATCGAGTGCTTTTTTTTATACGTATTTGATTCACATACTATTTCCTGTGCTAACATGGTAAATGCCTTATATTTGTCAGTGCCTTTCCATTCCTCTAAACCTGATAAATCCGGGATATCGTCTTCGTCTTTATTCCAATCCACCGCATAAACTCTTTTATGGCCGCAAACCTTAGCCAAACGGAACCCTATTTGATCGATCTCATTAATGGTTATCGTATAATCGCCCTTTATAAAAGTTTGATATTGATTATTCAGCACTTCCTCATTCTCATGTAATACTTCTAATGCAACTTTGGTTGGTTCGTATTTTCTCAAACAGTTGATGACATCAAGAATCTCGTTTTGCCTCGTTTTGATAAAATATCCTCTTTTTCAGTCATAAACAGATCACCATTATCTTGTTCGGAAAAATGGTCAGTACCAAGAATTAGTATAGATGGTTTAATAATTAACGACCTAAGTAAAACAATTATATATTCTTCAATAACGCCCCATTCTTCCGTGCCAGTTTTTCCATTACAGAGACTAGAAATACTGACAAAATTAAGTAACAGACCCCTATGAAAATTTCTTTACCAAGCAAATGATATACATCATAATTCTCCAGGCTATAGATCGAGCGTAGCGCTTCGATGCTATGGGTTAGCGGGAGCATACGGGCTAGCAATTCAAGGGGTTCTGGTAATAATGTGACTGAAAAGTTGACTCCGCAGAAAACCTGGAAAAACGCCAAAGATATATTCAGGAATAAGTTAACATTAGAAAACAAAAGGCTCACTGAGGCAAAAAGCAATGAGAAGCTTATGACAGAAAACATGGTAATCAGGATCAGCATTAGCAGGGTATCCATATTGCCGGCCGGCATTTTAATATCAAACAACATCCACCCTATAATCAAGCCTACAATGAATACAAATAACCCATCCAGCAGAGGTACAATCCCCTTCCGTAAGATGATTAGCAGTGTCGGAGTCGGTGAAGCAATATTCAGTTCCAACGTTCCATATCTTCGTTCCATCCTGAACATATTCATATAGTTGATCATGATGGTCTGACAGGTATAATAAGCAATGTTGCCAATCACAACGAATTTTAAATAATCCGATCCGACTAGTGAACTGGCTAATGTTGCAAAAAAGATATAATGCATGAACGGATCTACAATACGGAATAAGATAAATAATCGAATCGTTTGAAAGGAATAGATCGCTTTATATGATAGGTTAGTAAAACCATATTTATTGATTAAAAACATCAGATCGCCCCCAGACTGCCGGTCTTACGCAACACTACCTCGATTTTTTTCACAATAAAGTAAGCCAGCAATAAATAAATCAAGCTAACCAAAATTGAAATCCCCATAGATAAAAACATCGTTTGGGATAACCCCAATGTATCTTGTACTGACTTAATCCCCCAGGTCATTGGTATTAGGTAAGCAATGACTTTTAGCCCAACTGGAAACTGTTCAACCGGGATGAACACCCCGCAAAGCAAGATCATCGGTGTTAGAATCAGGTTTTGGAAATCGAAAACATTTTGAGAAGCAACAAATACAATGGCTAAAATAAGTCCAACAACACTTAAAGAAAACATCAGAACGAGTATGGAAAGTAAGAAGTAACCGTAGTTGGCGATTCCGATACTGAATTGAAAAATAAATCGTGCGTAAATAAAACTTAAAATCATGGAGATCAGGGCAATAACAGAATTACTTAATGCTTTAGTCAAAATGACCGCAAACAAGGAAGCCGGCGCAGCAATTAGCAGCTTAAGTGTGTCATTCCACTTCTGGGAGATCAATGCAGATCCTGATGAATACAATACATAGCTCCACATGCTGATCAAAGCAGATGCCAACACAAATTTGTCTGAATTAATATCTCCCCTTACTTGCTTTAAAAAGTAAACAATCGACAAAAACATAAGCGGCTGGAAAAATAGCAGAAATTGATACATCTTATTATTAAAGTTAGTAAAATATTTAATTTCTCTTATAAGCAGATACATATTCTCACCCTACATCCTTCATATGATAGATATAGGCATCCTCAAGCGATATGTCTCTCTTACTCAATTTTAAAATATCTCCATATTGGATTAAGTAGGCTGATACCTTTTCAAGATCATTTTCATTCACTTCAAAATTCAAGCTAAAATAAGGCTCTTTAATGACTTCGATTTCGAGTTTATTAAGGTAGTGGTCTGCTTTTAGCTTTTCAATATCATAAATACTCATCGTAGCTTCGTAAAGATTAAGGTGGTTACAGCTCTGCTTTATGAAATCTGGTTGGCCAATGAGGCTTATTTTCCCGCCTTTAATAAAAGCAATACGATCGCAAAGCTCATCGGCTTCCTGCATATAATGAGTAGTTAAGATGATGGTAATCCCTTTGCTTGATAAATCTCTTACAATATCCCTCAATAATTTTGCCCCGATAGGATCCAAGCCTATGGTCGGTTCATCAAGAAACAGGATCTCGGGGTTATTAATTAAACACCTTGCGATATGTAATCGTTGGGTCATACCCTTGGAATAGGTATGGATTTTTTGATCCTCAGCGTCCTCTAATTTAACAAGGTTTAATAAATCCTTAATTAACACAGCTTGTTCTTTATTTTTAATCTTATAAAGTGTACAAAAATAATGCATATACTCTTTTGCGGTAAGTCTTCCATAAACGCCTCTTTCGCCGCCGTAAACAAAGTTGATCCTATTGCGAATCATATGACTCTCAGATACTACATCATAGCCTAGAACTTTTGCTAACCCAGCAGTAGGCAGCAATAAAGTCGTTAAGATTTTGATCGTAGTCGTTTTACCAGCCCCATTCGGCCCCAGCAAACCAAATACTTCCCCCTTTTTCACATCAAAAGAAACATCATCCAAGGCATTTTTCAAGCCCGTTTTCAATTTATAAGAACGTGAAAGTCCCTTAACCTCAATAACCTTTTCCATTTTTATCCCCCTAAACTATTTTCTTTACTGATAAATATTACCATAATTTCTCATAACTTCTATATATTATTTAAATATTCTTACAAAAAAATTCATCTCTATTTACAGCAGGAAAAGTATATAACTACAGAAATGCAAAAAAAGCGCATTCCAGAAGGAGTACGCTTTTTAGCTTAATCAAAACCTAAGATATTCATTAGAAAATTATAAAATACCTCTAATAATCATCTGGATCAATTCTCTATATTGTGCTTAAATACCTTTACCATTTCTTCCACATACCTTTAAAATCATTTATCTCAGTGTATAATAAATTACTAATAATCAAACTAACCTCATTTGTCCCAATAGTTAATACATCATCACCTTCTGTTTTGGGTGCCCAGTAAACAAGTTGCTCCAATTTTTCTTTATAGGAGTCCTTCTGATTCCTATTCACTTGATAAAATTAACTTTCTTGTTTTGATATCATAAATTTTATAATCAATTTCGACCATATGATCTTTTGTAGCTGTAACCTCACAATAATAAGGAACTGACCTTCCATAAGCATCAAGGTCAGGTATATCACTGAATATAAAGATTTCCCCTGAATCAACCATTCTAAAGTCCGCTAATGAAGAACGGCCTGCTGAATCAATTTCAATCACACATTCTCCACTAATGATGTCATATTCCTTTAGTACAACATATTTTATGCTTGGTAGAGTTACCGCCAAAATTAAAACACCCATTGAAAGACCTAAAATGCTTTTCCCTACTTCTAAAACAGGGTAAGATTTTTCGCGAAACATTGCAATAAAACTAAATAAGGCAATGATGACAAACAAAGTTCCCATAAAGAGCATTAAATAATAAACAAACACCTTTTCACTTCCTAAAATGGATGAATGGAATTATGTATGAATAGGATCCAGCCTAAAAGAATGGAGCCGGAATTCCATATCCACCTACAATTAAACATAATAACCCACCGAACATAAACAAAATTTTAATAAACCAGAAATTAAAAGAAATAGACAATGGAGTAATATACCGAATATGGTCATAAGTTTTATTGTTGAAAAATCGCTCTTTTGTCGCATGGAAAAACATATATATTGCAAAAACTCCGACTAAAAAGCTGAAAATGCCAGCATAGAAATCTTTCCCCATTCTTCCACCTGTTCCTTTTAAAAGTCTTACCGCTTATTATACCTACTTCTTAATATCTATTTTAGTCTATGTCCTTCGGTTCTTTAAGGGGACAAAAAAAGGAATTTAACTAGATTTCGTTAATGGAAGGTCAATTAAATCGCACTCGTCTTCTGGTATCACCGCTTCCTGGAAATTTTGAGCCGCGGGGAAAGGAAACGAAATGGTATACACGATGTATCTAAGCAAGAATGATTAATCCTTTTACATTGCCTATTTTCCTATTTCATCAACTATGTTTAATGTTTCTGGAAATTCAAAAGGAACTAAAAATGTCTTTTGGTTGAATTTTCCTGCTATTCATGGTTCCCTACCTAAGATACAATAATTTCAGTGTTACTATCATTGAAAAGGGAAGAATCAAATGAAAAATAAAGAATTTGTTTTATCATTTAAAGAAATGGACCCGAATAATCTGCCTAATTATTATGAGTATGGCTATTTAATTCATCAGATTAAGGAAAAGTTGTTTGGTACCTATGGGATAGAATTCGGGTTATTTGCTGATGATCAAACATCTAACGAGATATGGGAGATCCTTGAAGAAGACCTCTAGTCAAAAAGCGAAAGGGTCCATCTGGCCTTCCATATACTTGATGTGATTGAAACAGAGACCGTTTCTTCTAATCATACAGAAAAAGTCATGGAGTTAATTACCAAGCCCAGAATGGATAATTCCGTTTATTATTATCCGGACTTTAAGGTCGCCCTTGCACGTGTTCCCATTTTCCAGAATCACATGGATACAACTCATGATTTGGTTTTATGTGAAAGTCGACATCATTTAGAGGAGTTTCTTCCTTATGTCCTAAGAAGAAAGCGAGAATACATCCGCAACTATGTGACCATTTATACAGATACAGACGATGGAGTAGAAACCGGGAAAGAAAAAATCACTAACCTGGTGAATAGGAATGAAGTATTCTTGGAAGAAAAAATAAAGAAAGAAATTTATCGTTCCATTGATGAATTCTTTTCCGAAAGTAAAGAGTTTTATACGAAATATAACATTCCTTTTAAAAGAGGAATCCTGCTTTACGGAAAGCCTGGAAATGGCAAAACCACTCTTGTTAAATCGATTGCTAACAGCATATCCGCACCGGTCGCTTATTGGCAGATTACAGAATATACATCTAGTTATTCGATTAAGGAAGTCTTTACATCGGTGTCAAAAATGGCTCCAATGGTCTTGGTAATTGAGGATATTGACTCTATGCCAGAACACGTCCGATCTTACTTTCTAAACACCCTGGATGGAGCCACTTCTAAAGAAGGAATCTTTCTGATCGGAACAACAAACTATCCAGAAAGAATTGATCCTGCTTTGATAAACCGGGCTGGACGTTTTGACCGGGCCTATGAACTAAAATTGCCATCAAAAGCAATGCGTTCTCTTTACTTACAACGTAAAAATATCCAACAATTTATTACAGCTGATGATTTCGATCGGGTCGTTCAAGCTTCCAAAGGATTTTCATTTGCACAGCTGAATGAATTATACACAGCAATCGCTCTTCAATATCATTATGAGCAGGTTGTGGACATTGAGCATATTTATACAGAACTCCAAGCCGCCAATAACAAATCCAAGAAAAAAGATTGGGAGATGGAATCCGAAAATCACCGTGTGGGTTTTGGTTTTTAGGGGAAAGATGTCGAATAATTAAGTTGAAACCTTTGATCAAGGTATATCTTGCATTTTTTATATTTTTCCACAAGAAGAAGCAAAGGAATGAGTCAGTGCTCCTCTGCTTCTTTTCTGGATGATATTTTAGTATTTTGCAGCCTTTAACGTTTTATAACCAAATTATGTGAAATTCAAATATTACACCAGTTTCTTGACTTTTTCTTTGGATGCTAGGAATTACTTCTTCGCTGTAATTTCTTTACTCTTTATCATTTCCCTTTTTTTCTATCTGTTTTACTTTATGCAGGATCTGAAAGAGTATGGTTGTGGTAAAAGAAAATTGAACTATAAATAAAAGTAAATAAATGAATTCAATATTTTCTCCGCCAATAACAGGACCCAATCCATAAACAAAAATAAAACTTCCTATGAAGGTTATGATGAAAACAAACAACCAATTATCCATAATCTTTCTCCTTTCACTAGAACTTCTCCCATTATGCTATTAGAGAAATAATGGAATATATTATGCTAACCTCCATTCCCAGTTATAGTTTACCGTACCGTTTATCTTCTATTTAAATGATCCATTACACTCTGTTTTAGAAACTCATATTGTTCCTGATTTGTATCCAAGAATGCTTCATCTCTATTCGACGGAATATCCATATACTTAATATCTTCATTGAACTGTGAATCCGTAAAATCATAATATTCATCATTGATTTCGTTATAATAATGCCATCCTCCAGATAATAGTGTCTTTCTTATTTGTCCTCCAAGCAGGTCATTCACTACTAATGCAGTAACACCGCACTGGCCTTTTGCTGGATTGTCTTTAGTCCATTTTGAACTTGAATTTATTGACCAAGAGTTTAATAATGCTTCTTGCATATCTGCATTAGATATAATTTTCCGCATTTTGTAAAATCCCCTTTATTAACTTCAGAATTAATTACTCATTGGTCAATCGTTTTGTTTCATCTACCAATGAAATTTTGTCCAAAAATCCAATAACATTTAAATCTAACATATATGCAGGATTCTCCAAGTTGCGATATTTTACTTCCCTCTTCATTACCAATGTGCCTGGTGAATATCCTCCGCTCGAAACTTGCATTGTAATCTCCTTGATTTCCCCGCCTTCCATCACTTTTAACTTAAATGCCTCACAATTATAATCTAAACAATTAACATCATAAGTTTGTTCCATCCATTTTACATAATCTGCTTCATTTGGTTTTGTTAAAACAAATGTAGTGCTAACAATCAAAATTACTCCTATGATAGACAAGCCAATCCATTTTCTTTTATTCATAAAACACTCTCCCTAATAGCACAGGTGCACCATTTGTTTAATAATGATTCCATACAAAGCACGGAAACCTGATAGATCAACAACCCAGAAGTATTAGATAACTCCTACAATATCTTCAGGCCCAATATATGCAAGAGTGTTATTCGGACACGCAATAACCTCCCAGCTTTCTTCTTCGATTGAATCTTTCATTACGCCTACTTGCCAGCTTTCATACCTTTCGTGATAGCCCCATATAAAGAGAACTTCACCTGTATCAAATGTCAATAATAAGTGAGGACTCATATGGTGTACTGAGATGTCTATGATTTCTTTTAATCTCAACTCACATATTAATTTTGAAGCTTCAGCCCACTCTAATTCAGGTAATTGATTATGAGACGGAATGGTTGTGGGCATTGAAGCGAATAAACAAAATTCACTCTCTATATTGATATACACCTGCCCGTTAATTCGCTTGGAATTTGTATCATTTTCTGAAAGGAGTATCTTAAGTCCGTAAAAATTAATTCCTTCTATTTTTGCCCCAACACATAAAGATTTTAATATCTTACTGGCATTGCTAATGTCATTACTATCCACTTACTTTGTTCCCCCTTATCTGATTATTGAGCTATCCAGCGGCATTGAATATGTTATTCAGAAAAAAAGACGATTAATCCTTTCTAGATTACCGCCCGGTAACGTAAATGGTAAATCACTTATCATTATCTACATCACTTTTATTAGCTTCTATTCCATAATTTTTTTCGATTAATTGGGTAACAACAGATTGGTTAATCCCTTCCCTGACTGCTTTTAAAATGACTAAATACAAAATAAGGACACTTACAATCAAAAAAACAATATTAAATAGCAGAATAAAACCTGGCACACCTACATTGGATATCATTTTTACACCCCATTGCTAATGTTAGCCTTGTTATCGATAATGATCTAAAAAAGATAAAGATTGTGGTACACCTGTAATCAAGAAAATTCATAAGTTTTATAATCACCAGTATCGGATGAAAACCTTAATATATTTCTGTCACTTGGTATTCCTTCGAAATAAGCTCCAATACAACCTGTTGTGCATCTGTGGCCAGCAATAAGAATATTTAACTCTCTTATTCTACGCTGATTCTCAAGTTCCCTCATAAAACTAAATACCCTATTTATAAACGCATCAGGGTCTTCAATCCCTTTATAAACCTTGGAATCAGGTAATGGACCAGCCATCTTAACCTCGTTAACGCTTAACCTGTCTGCTTCTCCTAAATCAAAAACATCCAGTCTGTCATCTTTAACAGCATTTAGGCCGGTAACTATTTCTGCTGTTTGCAAAGCTCGAGCCTGCGGGGAAGAAAAGACAAAATCGAATTTAATGTTTTGCAGCCTGTTTCGCAATGCTTTAGCTTGTTCTATTCCATGCTCATTTAATGGCAAACCCTTTCTCCCTTGCATTTTTCGTTCTTTATTCAGATCTGTTTGCCCATGTCTGATTACATAAATCAAGTATATTCCCCCCTTTTTTAACATTCTTCTTGTTAAACAATCATGATTACGAGAAATTGCCGTCTAATGCGTATCCATTAAATTACCATATCTATGACTTTTCTGATATGCCCTTCATCCTCCGCAATCTCCACTTGATTGCTTAAGTATTTATTCAGTCTAAAAATTTCCGGAACAATACTGACAACTGTTTTCATGATCAGATCTGCATTCCAGCCGCATTCCCAACTTTTTAAAAGCGATAATTGCTCTTTATTCAATTTACTTCTTTCGCCCTCAATCTTTGACCAAACACCGTAAGGGCTATCCAGATGTTCTTCCATTTCCATATACCATCCAGAAACGACTAACCATCGGACTCGATCTAAATTCGCTAGTGCGTAATATATTTCTCCCCTCATGACGGCACGATAAGTTTCTTGTATGAATGCCAGAAGTTTTCCTCGCCAAAACTCAACCTCGTCTGCTGAAGGTTTATAAACTTTATGAGATGATTCATGAATGACTTCACTAATGATATTATTCGGATCGTAAAGTACCTTATATCCTTTTAGCCAAATAGATGGAACAACATCTTCAGGTGCATGATACCAGCTGTCTATTTTTACAAAGGAATCATAATGGGTAACAATAACTGGTGACGAAGGATTAAAATCCTCGTAAAATAAAACATTTCCCCATTTAGCTGCCCTGTTACGTTTATTCTTAATAAAATCTGCTTTCAGTTTTGGATTAACAATAATGTGTAAATCTATATCCGAGTAATTATCAAAGTTCCCTCTCGCTAACGAACCCGCTTGATAAATAGCCAACACATCTGAATCTGAAGTTAAATCCATTAATGCATTCCCCAAAAGAATGCCACGATGTTTCGGCAAAGATAAATCCCTTTCAAAATGTTTACTTACAAATCCCACACATAATTCCCATCTCCTTATTTTTAGAAAACCTTTCTAGCTGAACTATTCTACATTTGGAAATGAAATTCCTTTTTTAATTAACCCACGTCCTCTTTTTCAAAGAAAAAAAGCGTTAATCCTTAGATCAACGCTTGATAAGATCTACACCTTACGACCAATATATAAGAAATGCTGACTTGTGCAAAAAAGATTTTCATCGGTGCTTAAACGATAACCGATTTCTATCCACTTTCTGTACTCACTTTCTTCTAAAGAGGTTATTTCTTTTTCCTTATAACCTAGTATATTTTCAATACCAGCAAATGTTAACTCCTTTAATCCACAGCTATCCATAAATTCTCTTGCTCCTTTAGGTTTTATAAAATACGCGGTCGTAAAACCTTTTCCTCCTTTATTTTCTCCATTTTGTAAATAACCGAGGATTCCTTGAACAGATTCAATCGGATATAAATTCATTATATGGTCCTGTACAGGTGCATAGCAGGATATAAACGTAGCTATCATAATTCCGTTGGGCTTTAATAATTTCAACGCCCCATCGACTGCCTTTCTCCTTTCAGGTTCCTTTAACAAATGGTATAACGGTCCCATTAATAGAATCACATCGTACTGATTCTCAAAACCCTCCAGCTCCAAGGCATTGCCGTGGATGTATCCCTCTAATGTAATTCCCCTTTCAAATGATTTTTGTTTTGCTATTTCAATATTTTTTTCCGAAAGATCTAAAAGAGTTACTTGATGTCCTTTTTCGGCTAAATAGATGGAATACCTGCCTGGTCCACCGCCAATATCGAAGATTTCTAGATTCTTCTCTTTTATAAAATCATCAAGGTATCGTTTGGTAACATCAAATTCAATTTTATGGCGATTCAGCCTTTCCCATTCGTTAAATTCATGATCATACCAATACTCGATTTCATTCATCTTACAGCCTCCTGATAAGGATTTTAAACAAAGTATAATCCTATAAAATTAGGAGTTCTTACAAAGTTTTGTATTTTTTCTTACATTTAAATTTGCCTTATAACTTAGGGAATTAAAAAAGTGCATCACCACATTGGGGTGATGCACCGATTTAATCAAGATTAATCGTTTCCTTCAAACGCACTTTTGAAAGTACTCCTGCCATGAATGGAAGGAGCGCAACCAATCCTATTGCCCAATTGACGCCAAGAAGATCGGCGATGATTCCTGCCATTAATGCCCCAAATGCATAGCCGCTGTCACGCCAGAAGCGGTATACTCCCATAGAGGAAGCTCTCCATTCCGGGTCGGCAACATCACTGATCGCTGCTTGTAAGGTTGGGTAAACCATCGCAGTGCCCAGACCCAACAAAATAGCTCCTATAAACCATAGTAAATATTGATTGGCAGCGAGTATGAACCAAAGTGCAGCAGCTTGCGTCCACATGCCATAAGTAATCAAAACTTTTCTGCCGATTTTATCGCTTAATGTACCCGTGAACAATTGAAAAATACCCCAAGCAGCTGGATATACCGCTACAATTGTACCGAGTTGCCCTACAGATAATCCTGCAGCAGTGAAGTAGATAGGGAAAAGACCCCAGGCCATACCATCCTTTAGGTTGGTTGATAAGCCGGCAAAACTAATGGTTGATAAGTTCTTGTTCTTCCAGGTTGTCAAAACAAAAACTTCTTTTGCCGATCGAGTTTTACCGGGGCTGACGGTGCCACTATTCTTAATCTGAAGATTCAAATGCTCAGCTGTATCCTTGACGATCAACGAAAGGATAATTCCGATCACAACAATACCAATTCCTATATAGAATGGCTCAGGCCTTAATGAATATGTTGAAGCAATATACCCGGAAACAGCAGCCATGATCGCAACACCAGAATAGCCGGCAAACTCATTCCAACCAACAGCGGAACCACGCTGGTTCGGTTTCGAAAGATCGATTTTCATATTCACCGTCATCGACCATGCCAGTCCCTGGTTAATTCCGAGCAGGATGTTTGCAACAATGATAACCCACCATGCATGTGCGAAGATAATGAGGATAGGTACGAAAAGGCCAACAAACCAACCGAGCAATAATACTTTCTTGCGTCCAAGCCAATCTGCAATTTGACCTGCGAAATAGTTTACAATGGCTTTAGAAAATCCAAAACTGATAACGAATGATAGTGCAGCACTTGCAGATGCCAGTCCGAACTGCTCTTTTCCAAGCAATGGTAAAACGGTACGCTCTATCCCGACCATTGAACCGACGAACAGATTTGTCACGACCAACAGGACAAATTGCACGATGTTTTCCTTGATTCCGTTTTTCGGCTGTATCCTGATCACCTCCAAAAATAAAGCCCCGAAAAATTCTTCCGGCTCTTATATTTGCTACTTTCAATTTAACTGCTTATGAAGCAGGTAAATGTGTTAAAAAGTTTTTAGTGCTGTATTTGTTTCCATTCATTAATTCCTGCATCCAGCAATGTAGCTTGATATCCTCTTGATTTTAGAAACTCTACCGCTTCAGTTGCATATACACAATAGGGTCCCCGGCAGTATGCTACAATCTCTTTTTCTTTTGGCAATGAATCCAGATGTTCTTCTAATTCCGAAATCGGCACCGATAAAGCGTGAGGCAAATGACCATGCTTATATTCTTCAAACGGTCTTACATCCAATAAAGTGACAGCACCGCTATTCAACTTTTCACCTAACTCCTCAAACGAGATAGGATTTAGTGAATTTTCTCTCAGGATGTGACCTTCCCTTACAAGCTTCACATCTGATATTCGCTCCTCAGCCGTTCCTCTTAACGCCAATACAAGCATCAATACTTGTTCGCTGGCCAAACGATAAATAACATAATTTTTGTCCTTTGAGTAAGTGACAAGCTTAGAGTCATGCAAGGTCTGGAGATGCTTTGAGGTGTTGGCTATGCTCATTCTCGTATCCAAAGCCAAAGCTTCAACCGTTTTGGGACCTTGAGTCAACAGGTCAAGAAGTTCAATCCTCTTTGGACTGGATATTGCCTTTCCAATCCGCGAAAACTCGCCATATATGAAATCCTTAAATTCCCGAGCTCCGATAATAAACACCTCCAAAAAACAACTATTCAACTGATTAGTTGAATAGTAACATTCTAACATTCTCTTTGTAAATATTAAATAAAACCACGCCAAAGTATTGACTTGTTGGAATGGTTTTATTTTTTGTTATTTAATTAAAAAGATTTACAATTGGTTTTTCAGATTCAGAGGCCCTGCTCCATATGGCGGGTCATTGGCGATGATTATTTAAAACAGTATTAGGTCCGTAGCCAAACTGATCCGTTAATATTTAAAGTCTCATGAATAGATAGGCATTCCTAAAAACGGAAAATATTGTATAATTATATAAAGATAGAAGAAGGATATGGGGGTAGGATCAAATGAAGGATAAATTAAGTGGGCTATTTAGTCTGTTAAGAGGAATTGGAGCACTAGCCCTAACTTTATCTTTTTTTGAAATAGGCAAAGAGTTCTTTCAAACGAATTTATTATGGTTTTTAGTATCCCTTTGGGTCGGATTGGCAGGTTCTTTTATTATTGAAAAAATGGAAAAGACCACTAAAAAAAATGAGTTATAATCATTTTATGAGGTTGCTTTGTTAGATTAAGCATAGGGGAGGATTTAAGCTTCAAAAAATCACAGGGTACGTCCCAGTACTTTTGAGTATTGGCCGATAAATCTCTCCTATCGGATACTTTTCCTCAGTCACCGCTTCCGTTTGGCCGATAGAACCCTTCTATTGGACACTTTTCCTCGGTCACAGCCTCCGTTTGGCCGATAGAGCTCTTCTACCGGGCACTTTCAGTCGTACTATAATCCATTTTAACCAATAATGCGTTTTTAGGATTATAGTAACTAGATCAGAACGTACTTTTTCTAAAATAACCAATCCTATTAAACCAATCCCTCTTTTTTCCTCTGTACTAGATAAATGATCAGACCTATTGGACCCGTTAAGATTGTTAATCCCCAGAAGATATGTCTCTTGATCCCCACAAAATATTTGTCAGAATCATAGTACACCCAAATTCCGATTACGATGAATACTGCAAAAATTGCAGCAATTTCAATTTCATGCCCACTAAAATCTGTATTCCTGGCCAAGCCCCATCCCATGATTTCAACACCCTGTACCGTTTTATATATAAACTTTACGAGTGTGTTAAAAAAAGGTTTCAATATTCAGTTAATAAAATTAACCAGAAGACATTTAGTGGATAGTATATTTAAATATGAGTTCACCATTTGGATCTCTTTCATTGGTGTATTAAAATCCCAAGTCTTTGTATAATCTTTGGGCTATTGTGATTTCCTCGATAATACTTAAATAGTAGACAACCTGAACACCATACTCTTTTGAAACTTTATCAATAAGATTCACCATGGCATTTTTTCCAAAACCCTTGCCTTGAAATTTTTCTTCAATCATTATCCTATCAATCCAAGTATCTTTGTTTGGACCAAAAGAACCGTACATAGCAAATCCAATGACTTCCTCATCAAAATATATAGCTGCCGGATGCCATTCATGATAACGTCCAGCTTCTTTTAAACACTCGTCCACGGTTTCGATGAATCTTTCCTGGCCTGGTTTTAATTTTATATATTTCACAGTGCATTCATTTGTATGATCAATATCTCTAGAGTACACTTCGTTCATCATTTGGTTAAAACTCCCTACTTGAATGTTAACAGTCTTTGCGCTTCTTTTAATTAACAAATAGGTGATAACTCTCCCCCTCTTTTATATACCTTCCCTTAATTTCCCCAACTCCTTCCACTGTTAGCGAGTCCATATTTTCGACAGGTTTCTCTTTTAATACTAGTCTCAGTTTAGTAATGTTTTGAATTCTATCTTTGAACTGTGCCATAACAGGTTGATGCATCAGAAAATGTTGATTGCCCATTTTAACTTTCAGAAAGTTTTTATGTAAAAGTGTATCTTCCATGAATACGATATTCATGGGGTCAAAAGATACTGCTGTCACTTCACCCTCAATAGTCAGAGGAAAACCTGCTTGTTCTTCAAAGGTTATAAATTCATTTCTCCTGCTTTCAAGGGAAAAATTGATCGCTGCGTCCGTGTCTAAGCTTACTTCCATATGGTGTTGAGGTTCGGTATTAATATTCCCTGCCGTCTTTTTGAAAAAATCATATAAAGAGTCTTCTCTTTCCAGAAAATCTACCTTCCAGCCTGGTGAAAACTCATCTAATAATAAACACATAAACAATCCGGAACTATAGCAGCTCCTCCGTATATGGGAGGTAGATTCATATTGGTTTAGTAAAGATTCTCCGTACTTTTTCAAAACCGTCTCATTTTCTAAGGGACTTTTCTCCATAAATGCCTTGAATTCAACATACCAAGCAGGTCCCTCTACCGTTTCTATCAAGGTTTCATATAAATGGTATTCTTTAATTTTCGAAACTCTTTCATCTCTAAGGAATATGAATGTAGAGAGATATTGCTGCTTCTTTTGAGGGTCATTTTCCAGCAAAGCATGGTAAAGGGAGAATCTTTCAAGGTTCCTTAAAGAAATATTTTCTATCGATAATGGATAAGTAATCCCCAGAATTTCATTTGGAAACCGCTTTTCGCCCTTCAGATATTGATAACCGTGAAATAATTCATGTACGAGAATCGAAAACAAGCTTTCATAGTCCTCAAATAATTCTAAATCTACAATTGCAGTTGGATATTCTTCATAAAGAATATGGGTACAACCCATAAACTGTTCATCCCATTTTAATTTTTTTCGTGCCCGGTTGAATTTAGGATGATTGAATAAATATACGTGCGAACGATCAAAGAAGGCATAAGCTACCATTTCAAATCCCGGCCAATATTGATCCAGCTTTGATTTTGTTAAATCTTTAGAGGTTCGGATCGTATAATACTCCATGTCAGTTTTCCCCCTTGCTCCAAAAGTATTTTTAATGAAGAATTTCCACAAAAAGACGCATGAATCCTCCTGGGAAATCTGCAAGTCTATGAAATTATCGAATAGAAGCATGTATCGGTCAGCCTGCTGCCGTCAGCCGATAAATCATCATTACGTAAAACACCTTCTAGTTCAAATCCAAGTTTTTCAGGGATTGCTCGGCTTTTCAGATTAGTAGATTCACATCTTATTTCAATTCTCTTAAATTCAAGTTGATTTAGCCCATAAACAGTCAATGCTTTTACCCCTTCTGTCATATAGCCGTTTCCCCCAAACTTCGTATTAATCCAATAACCAATTTCACATTTAGGAATGGACCAGTCAATCCCTTGAAGGCTGACAGTCCCAATGAAATCATTTGTCTCTTTTCGAAATATGAGAAAACGGAAGCTTTCCCTCTTTAAAAACTTGATATGGGCATTTCTCAGGTTAATCTCCGTTTCTTCAACTGCAGGAAGCTTTTGCGCAAATGGCAGCCATGCTTTTAACTCATCAAAAGAATCCCTTATCGCCTGGTTAACAATATTTCCGTCACCAGTAGGATGTGGTGCCCGAAGTAATAATCTTTCTGTTTCTATCTGGGATGGAATATCGAATAATATAGGATTTGGCATTTTATTTCCCCTCACCGTTCTATGGATTTTTGCATAAAAAAAACGCTCGCCCACAAGAAATGAATCTTGAGGACGAGAGTTTGACTTCGCGGTACCACCTCAGTTTGTTGATTTGTCGCCAAACCAACCTCTTCAGGTACGTTCATACCCTATCTTTATATCGGAAGAATCCGTCTTGTGATCCCTGATTTATAATCAGATTGGCAAGAAGCTCCGAGACTTTATTTATTAAGCGGAATATTACTCCCTTTCAGCATCCAGGAGCTCTCTAAAAATATTCAAGCATAACTACTCTTCTCTTCAACGCTTATATTATATGGATTTTTTAAATATTTTAGCTGTTAATCCATTTGTTGTCAATAAATTCCTTTCTATGGTTTCTCGGTAAAGCAAGCATAGATTCTCGTTTTCTCCTTTTTTCTGGCATCATTATCTGTTTTCTTTTCTTTTAAGTAGATAAGTGATGCAAGTAAACAGGTATGTTTAACTTTAAAAAAAATTAATATGTCCTAGGTGGTGAGTATGGCTTCTAAAATAAAAATCGCTGCTCTGTACCGAATCTGAAACAATGTTTTGTTATTGCTTTGCTGTTGTAAGGTGAGTATCAAATAAATCTATAATCTCTAAGAATCTCTCCGCTTCTCTAAATGTATGGTCCGCCAAGAGTGGATGAATATTACTTTTAATTCGGCAAGCCTCTATTAATTCTCTTGCTGTCTTTTTAAAATCCCTTAATGAAGCGACTGAAACTCTATTTTGATCCAGGAATTGATCCAGGATTGGCACTGTTTCAGATTGCGGTCGCATGGAGTCTAAATCAACCGCCTGGAATACCAACTGATCAAAATCATGACTAAACTCATTTGCTTGTTCTACTAGTTTTCTTTCAGAAGGATCTAAGAGATGTCCGATGAATTTTGCATGGTCGGCCATAATCTTTAAAAAGAAAAGATTTTCTTGAATGATCTTATCAGGTTCGGGGGCTAGTTTTCCTTCGTTAAGTTCTTTTAACCTGTTGGCAAAATAAGCTGCCTCTCTGCTAACATGGTCAACCAATAAAGGAAAATTATTTGTCCTGATTTCACAGCGTAAGGTTAGCCCTAGCACCTTTCTTTTGTAACTCCATATAGCAACAGCTGCTTGGTAAACTTCATTGTTAAAAGCTTGAATTTGGCGTATATCCGTGTTTATAGAAAACCTTGCCAGTTTTTCCTCGATTCGTTCAAAGAGAGTAATAAATTGCTGAGCCTCAGCAATCAATTGCTGTTGTTCATAAGTAAATCCGAGGCTTAAAAACAGAGCATGTTCCTTCATGATTCTGGACCAAAACTGAATTTCGTCCAACGACCTAGCGACAATTGGATTAGCCATTTTCCCCACCCCTTATACAGACTTCACCCCCATAATATGTTTGTGTATATGTCCTTATTCTTGCATGCTATTCAAACTATTATATTTATCCGATTAAATCTAACTCGGTCCAGCTGAAATTTTCAATAAAAAAGTACGGTAATCCTTTCTGTCCTGGATTACCGCACACTATATTTGTAGAACAAGTAAGTATTTTAGTTCATTCTTTCCATCTAGATAATCACCGTTCAATCCTATTATCTTTGACGGAAAAGACTCACTAATATAGCCATTTTTGAAGACACATACCTTGAATTATTTTTTAACATCAAAATTTATAATTGTTGCTCCTTACATTTTAAAACCTTGATCAGCACTTTACCGATTCTCCCGTGGTTTTTAATATTCTTCATCCTCTTTATATTCGAGAATATCTCCGGGCTGGCATTCTAACGCTTTGCAAATGGCCTCCAATGTGGAAAGCCTGATCGCTTTTGCTTTTCCGTTTTTCAATATAGACAGGTTTGCCATCGTGATTCCGACCCGGTCTGAAAGTTCTGTTACGCTCATTTTCCTCTTCGCCAACATCACATCAATATTGATTATAATTGCCATTGTTTTCACCTCAGACTATTAAGTCGTTTTCTTCCTTGATTTCGATGGCTTCTTGTAAAAGACGCTGCAGGACTGCCGCAAAAACAGCAACCACAAGTGGAGCAAAAATCATGCCCATTCCAATGAGGATCAAGCCAGGCGCATCATCAACCTCCGCTAAAACATAGACGAATGGGAGGGCAACCACGTATAAGCCGCTGATAATGATCGCACTATTTTTAATTTTCTTTAAAGCTAATACAGATAAGTCAGAGAAAGCCTGGTTTCTATCGATATACGTTAAAAGGTTAAAGGATTGATACAGAGCGAAGTAAAATGGAACGGCCGAAACATACATAACCATTAAAATGGCGTAAACTGTAAAAGCCAGATCTGAACCCCTTTCCACTGCTTCATTCGCTTCAGACGCAATCTGAGGCAATACAAACAGGCATAAAGCGAGAACTGGAAGGCCAATTAAAATAACTGCTACCTTCAAAAAAATTGTTGACCCTTTTTTCATAACAAGCACCTCATTCATATAGTGTCAATTTGAATTTACCATGTTATTTATCGTTTTACAATAAATTTTTATTAATTCTTATCATTATTTTATTGAAACATAATAACAAAATAAACAAAAAAGCGTCAATCCCATTAATGGATCAACGCCTCTAGTGTGCAACAGTCATTATTTTTCAGAACTATCATCATTATTACCTGCCCTGGAAGCATTCCCGTGTTTCACACCTTTACTCTTATACGGTTTGGCATTCTTGGCTTTTTTCGCACTAGCCTGCCAGCGATTCCAGCCTTTCTTACCAGTTCCTCTGCCTGTTCCGCTCTTACCCTTAGCTTTACTCAAAAAATCATCTCCATCTTCTTGGACGTTCATTGATTAGTTTTAACCATTTCTCTCTAGTAAAAACCAAACATAATGAAGTATAAGCATACAACAGTCAGACAGTAATATCTACAAAATAAAAACAGTCCAATTCACTTGAAATCGGACTGCTGCTTGTTGAGTTATAGTATGTTAATGCACCCGAATGATTTCATAGATATCTTCATCATGATGAACCCTTGTATGCTTCGATTCGATTCTTTCAAATTCCTCATTTCCGACCTTTGGTAAATCTCCCATCCACCAGCTTTTGAATTCATAGATAAGGTCAGCTAACATTGCGATTCCTCCCGGAAATGAATAATGTTTATTTACACTCTTATTATACTTGTGAATAGTTTCACATGTAAAGCGCTTTCATTAAATCCGGAATAGCAAAATAATATAGAATTATGAGAAATTTATCCAAGGTTATAGGAACAGATTCAGAATAAACATTCCTGCTTTGAACAAAATACTTATGTTCAAAAGGAGGTGTACACATGCCAAATCAAAATGACAACAAGTTCAGGAAAATTCAATCAGAAAGCTTCAAGCAAGGCAAATCACAAGAGGAATATTCGGCTGAACTGGAAATGAACAAGCTGAAAGCGCAAAAGAGAAAGTAACCAAAGTGCAGAACAAAAAGCGCAAGCGTCGCTAGGGGCTAGGCGCTGGAGCAGGATTACAATAACTTATATAGTTACCACAACTAATTAATTTAATAATTTCCTAAGAACGAAAAAATGCCGTGGCATCACCACGGCATTTTGTCATGTTTATTCATCCTTCAATAAAGGAATATCCACTTCGACTCCCAATCGCGTCAAGACCTTACCCAGTGTCTCAAGTCCCGACTTCGGATTAATTTTCGTTTCTAAGTAGTAGACTTCACCCGAGAGCTGTGATTGGTAGGTATGAAGCTGCGTAAATGGCCGCTGATCAGGATGTATCGGCTGAAGTGCAATGGCATAACGCTTGCCATTATCAGTAGAACCAAGAATGATTCCTTTTTCTGCAAGATCATGCAGGGGCAGGCGATTTTCTTCAATCCATTTCAACGCTTCCTTCCAAATAATCGGAACGCTATTTCCTTCAATTACTGACTTTTGGGCTCTGAGCCTCACATTCACATATAATGTTTCCCATTTCTTGTAACCTTTCCGCTCCTCTGGAATGTCGCCATCTGCCTGGTCAGCATTATTCGTTACCTTTGCCTTCAACTGATCGAACAATTTCTCAACAGTCCCTACACCTACATTGTCATACTTCGCTAAAATGACAAGCTCCATTGGAAGCTGGCCAACAGTATAGATTTGATCTTCATTCAACTGCCTTAACAAACTTGGAATTCCTGTGAATTCCTCCGAAGTTAGCGGAACCTTTTTCAATTCTTCTGTCACAACAATATGACTCGCTTTGTAAAAGAAGAACAGCTCCCCCTGACGCTTCATTGTCAGGTGCCGGCGAACTTTCTCTTCTTCGATGAAGGCTCCAAGCTCTTCGAAAAACTGCTCATCATTCTTCTCGTTGTATCGTTTCACATTTTTGTGCAGGCCATCAAGATTGCCAGGAAGCTCACTCATGATCCGCGCTTCCTGCTCAGCACCGAGGCGGATAAGAAAGGTTTCCGATTTATCGAAACGCTGCGGCAACAGAAATGCATCACGCAAGAAATATGGAATCTCAAGAGACCTTCCTTTGTAAGTGATCGTCCGGATCGTTGTAAAGCCGGGTGTTTCCTGGACCTCTGCAGCAGGTGCAGCAACAGCCGCCGCTACTTCTTCCTGTGCCTGAGTTTCAGCTTGTTGCAGTGGAGGATTTTTCAACAGGTCCTCCAATCCCTTCAACCTGATCTCAAGCTCGGTCATGTCGAACGCCTTTTCTGCCTGCGGGGATGGATCCTGATATTCCGGCACGACCACATCCACTGGACCGTACACCTCAACATACCATTTCACAATGCTATACAAAGCTTCCCATGATAAAAGCGCCTCAGAAAAGCGAAACATCCGCGCATCATGTGCCGCCTGGTTTCCCATTCTCCTCACCAAATGCAGTGCGTCGCGAATCTCAGGAATCAAGTAACCCTGGTCATTGAGCAAATCCAGCTGCTCCTTCAAACCAGTCCAAGCATCCACAGCAATTGCCTCTTCTTTCGTCACCTGCTGCAAAATATTTTCAATAAACACCCGTGAATGCGTAAGCATCGTTCTTGGGCTTGAAAAAATACTATTTTCTAACTCTTTGGCCAATAATGCCAATTCCTTTGAAATCGGCTCTAAAAATTGATAAAAATATGTATTCGCACTCATAAAATGGTCCCCCGATTGTAGTCTAACTATGATTTTAACATAATAATAGGATCATCTAAGTGTAAACCGTAAATTGGAAGTCATTCTTAAGGTGTTCTGAAATTTTATTGGCGATAATTTCATTTTATTGGCTATAAAAAGATTTTATTGGCGATTTTCACATTTTTATTGGCGAATCGGAAATCCACAGTATTTATTACTAATTTTTCATTTTAATTACAAACCCTCACCCACTCTAAAAAAAAGACATAAAATGTACTCTCCATGCGAAACTATATAAAACAAGGATTCATTTCCCAGGAGGATAATTATGAGAAAAGTCAAATGCATCAATAATGAAGGCTTAGAGCTGGAATTCAACGTAGGGGACCAATATGAAGTTGATCGAGAGTTTGAAGCGACCTATATCGTCACAAATAAACTTGGCAAAAAGCATACAGTATTCAAAACTCACTTTGAACATGTTGAGGAAGCTGATCCGGCTATCTAGTCCCTCCACATTTGAACATATTGATCCGCTAGGGTGGCAGCATCCATTAGCGCAGTTAAGTTTTCTTCCCCGCAACCCAATCCACTCCCATCATTCCAAGACCAACAAAAAAACCTCTCGACATCTCGAGAGATTTTTTCATTATGCGTATTGGATTCCAGCAGCCTTGACCTTATTGAGATCCCCGGAACTGCAAGGTGTAACGCCGTATGTCATGCCGCAGCTTGGGCAGTTTTTGATGACCGTTTCCATCGTGAACATTTCACCGCATTCGCAAGCAATCTGGTGCGCGACACGTGGCTTTATCTTTTCCTTGCCCTTGCTTTTCACATGGTCAACAATCGCTTTGCCATCTTCTAATCTAGAACATCCACAGCTCATGAGAAAAAACTCCTTTATGACTTAATTAACACTATTAACTTAGCATAAAGGTTTCACAAGGGAGTGTAGCAAAAGTCACACCTGGCGATCTTCTTTCATAAGAAAATCACCAATCACCTGCAGATATTCTTCCGGCTCTTCCATATATGGCATATGGGCACTTTTTTCAAAAACATGGAACTCTGCTCCTGGTGTCAACTTGGCGTAATACTGCGTCGATTCCGGAGTCGCCTCATCATAACGGCCGCAAGTATAGAGCGTTGGACTGTCGATTTCATTTAATTGAGATGTACAATCAAATGTCTTGAGATTTCCCTTCACCGTAAATTCTGAAGGTCCCCACATCGTTTCATACACAACAGGGTTCTTCATGCCCGCTCCTGCCTTAAGCCATTCCAAATCTGGCTCACCGCGGAAAACGAATTGCTTATTAAACTCTTTAATTGCAGCCTTAAACTCTTCAGAATCGGTCTCTCCGCTTTCTTCGCAGCGCAAAATGGTTTCCTGCACCTCAACTGGCAGCTTGGCGATATTATGCTTCTGATCCTCTTCCCACATCGGGGCACTCAAGCATGGACTTGAAAAAATGACACTCTTTACTCCAATTGGCTTTGTCAGAACATAAGCCGCCGCCAATGTCGTACCCCAGGAATGTCCAAGAATATGTACTTCGTCGAGCTCAAGTGCCTCCCGAACCTGCCCTAACTCCTCAACGAACCGTTCAATCTTCCATAATGAAAGATCATCCGGACGGTCCGACTTTCCGCAGCCAAGCTGATCATACATTACCACAGGGCGATCCTTTCCAAGCTCCTTCAATCTCTTTAACGAATAAGTCGAAGATCCTGGCCCTCCATGTAAAATAATCACAGGTGTCCCTTCTGCTTCCTTATTGTAAACCTCATACCAGACTCTTCCGCCAGTAACCTTAACAAAACCTTCTTCGTACATATGTAATCCTCCTATATACTTTTTTCACTATTTCCAAAGCTTGCAACACGTTCTACTTATTTATGAGCATAAATTCTGTATGACCTTGTAAACTAACACAAAAGTACACACATCAAATATTTTTGACAATGTCTTGCTCCAGCAAAGGTTCATACATCATAATCGCGTGATTTTCTGTAACGAACTGATCATCAATCTGTATTTTATCATGGTTATATACTTTACGATGAATTCGATTATGCCTGACATATCCTCCCCAATATTCTAAAGTGATTGCGTGCTCACGTTCATATACTTCATATGTTTGGAGTGGAGGTGAATCTGATCTCCATTCACCAACTAAATGGGTGTCATTTAGATAAACTACTAATTGATAAGTGTTATTCGTTTCATTTTTAATCTGTAAGTCAAGATAATTATAAGCACATGTAGCTCCACTTCCAAAAGGTTGACTTCTTTTGGAATCGGGAAAAACATCATAGCTATGGCGGTATCTTTCAGTGACGGTTAAGGGAGTGTGTAATGTCATCCAATAAATCAAATTCGATAGTTGGCATAGCCCCCCACCTACCCCGGTAGTGACTTTGCCATAATGAAGGATCATTCCATCCACATACCCTTTACTTTTCGTTGTATTGCCAAGTAAACGCCAATAAGAAAAGGTTTCCCCTGGCCGGATGATGATTTTGTTCAGCTTTTGAGTAGCGATTTCGAGATTCTTTACCTTATTATGCTGTAACCACATATCTACATTCTTCAATTCCCGAAGGAGTAAAGTTTGATGGGCGAGCACCTGATATTTCAGCGGATGAACTTCTTTTTTCAAAGAGAATTTCTTGTTCCCAAAGATCCAATCAAAATATCTCTTGGAACGGTAATATTTTTTTCCAAGATAAATTCTTATTGGGCTTCTTTTGATTGGCTTTAAAGATTCCATATGGCCTCCTTACAATTCTCTATACTAAAAATAAACTAAAGGTACTTAATTCAATACCTAATAAATTCGCCTAAACAGCGTCATTTCCTTTTTCGCCGAGCATATAAAAAAAAGTGTCCCAATCGTTACGAGACACTCTTTGCTTAGTCTATTAGTAATACTATGCTTCTTCAGCCACTTGTACTGTTTTCTTTTTAGAAAAAGAAGTAATGAACACTCCGGTAAAAACTAGACATCCTCCAATGATCTGTGGCACGGAAATCACCTCACCAAGAACAAAGAAGGCGAACAGGGTTCCAAACACCGGGATGAGATTCAAGGAAATCGATGCCTTCGACGGTCCAATCATCGCAACCCCTCGATTCCATAATAAAAAAGAACAAATCGACGGAAAGATTCCTATGTAAAATAAAGCAGTCCACTCCTCAAGACCCACCGTACCAACCGGAACAATTGACAGTTCGATCGCCACTGCAGGAATCATCAGCATAAATCCGATCGCTAGGGTAAAACCGAATATTGCCAGAGAAGGGAGTTTTCCTGAGATCTTTTTTATATAAATGGAATACAGTGCCCATGAGATGACCGCCAGCACCATAATTAAATCCCCAACATTAAACTGCAAGGCCAGCATTCTTTCAACCGAACCATGTGTGATGACGACTAGCACCCCAAGCATCGAAATCGCCATTGATATCCAATACTTCAGCTCCATTTTTTCTCCAATCAAGAGTGCGGACAGCAGGAAAATAAACAATGGGCTCGTGCTGTTCAACAAAGTTGCATTGATGGCCGTCGTATAATTGACAGCCCAGTAGATCAGCAGATTGAAGCCAATCACACCCGTGACCGCCAGGAACAAAAGCAGCTTGAAATGCTCCCGGAGTGAAGCTCTTTCATTTTTGAACAGTCTGATGATCACTGGAGACATAATCAGTACCCCAATCCCCAGACGAGTGAACGAAATCGTCACCGGCGGAAGGGAACCAGCGAGGAACTTTCCCGCCACGGCATTGCCGCCCCAAAACAAAGCAGCTATAACCAGCAGCAAATACGGTGCCTTTCCAAGTTTCTGGAGCATCTCTTCTTCCCCCTTCTTCCCCAGTTTATTACTTATTATCATACAGATTTCTTAAATGTTCTTAGGCAGCTTTAGGATTTTTAAAAAAAACCCCTTTAAGAGAAGAAGAATCCTACCTATAGCCTTTGATTCCATTTTCAAAAGCCTGTCGATCGTCAACTTCAATCCCATGCAGCGCCTCCTGCATGGCGAAAGTACTTTTATAAAAATGAACACGGTTAGCTATTTCCTTGCCGTTTGGATATCGATCAATACACATATTTAAAAAATCTTCGCCATAGCTCGCACGTATTCCTACAAAGTCATATGCCGAATCCCCTATACCAGAGCCGCCAAAATCGATGATCCCGGAAATTTCACTTGTTTCTTGGTTCCATAAGATGTTGGATGCACCGAAATCCCCATGTATCAATGCAAGATTTATATTTGAAAGTGACTCCGCTTTTAGAAAATTCTCGAAGGATTCCGTTACTGCCTCTTGGGATTCTTTTCTCATAAAAGGAAATAATTTATGTTTAATTTTTTTATAAAGATCACTCATTTCCTCACGAGGATGACGTAAATCCAAATGTAATTCACAAATTGCTGTTTCTCCAGAGGCAGAATGTAGTTCTGCAAGTAAAGAAGCCAGTTGTGATGCCAGCCCTCTAACCTGCTCATCATTCTTGATTTCGAGCAGACTGTCTTTCCACAAAGGATTGCCTTCAATCAAGTGATAACCACTAAAAACCTTTCCAGGTTCTAACTCGTCAAAAGACTCATAAACTGGAACTGGGATTGGAAGAGATACTTTATTTTCTATGTATCTCAAAATCTTGGTTTCCCTTCTTAATTGCACGATCCCTTGTTCATATTTTGGAAATCGGAAGACCAGAGAATCATTAACAACAATCACGTCATTATTCTGGCCGATTTCATTAACATAAAAATCCTTAATGATCAAATTAGGGTAGTCACGCTGTATACTTTCGATGAATTTATTCATTAATAAAGCTCCCAAAAAAATGATTATATATAAACAACATTAACCGTTTTGTGTGAATAACTTTATGGTCATCTACAGGTTTGTTTTTTAAGAATCGGTTTGATGTTCAGTATTCCCTGATCAACGGATGTCTCTATATAACCCACCATCTGATTAAAAGTAAAGACATTAAGCTCTTCATCTATGACTTCTTTATCGTACTCCATGTCTCCTAATACATAAGGAACAAATTTTTCAACATCTTTGGAAGTGACTTCTTCCAAGTCGATGATTGAAGGAAAATGATTAAAGGACTTCCTCAATTCACCTGTTAAGCCATAGTGTTCTAATAACTTTCCATTTAGTAATCGGAAATCATTATGATATAACTTATATAGTCCTTCATCGGCATCCATTCTGTCCTTTAACCAAGAAAGATAAAATCCTCTTAACCAAATATCATCAGCAATTAAATGAGCAAAGTACCCCAGTATATAAGGATGATCTATTTGCGAACCATATTTATGTATAAACCCTTTATAATCAACACTTCTTGAATAATCGTGCACATCCCCTATAAAGAAATGTGATAGATTTTTTTCATGGTGTGAAAAAACAGCATCAGGAGCAATGCTTCCAAGCAAAAATGAGGTCTTGTCCTCAATTGATAATGCCTGTGCAATTTTTTCCCCAATAATCGAATGCATTATTCTTGATCCCAATAATACTCTCCCCTTTTATTCCTTATCATCTATTTTATTTCAATGAAAACATAGAGGATTCCTTTGTTTTCCGAATTTTTTAAAAAAAGCTGCAACACAACCTTTTCCTGACCAGTCGTATATTTCAATAACACGGTCGCTAAAGACATTATTTCAAAGAGGCTTTAATTATGAGAAATTGAGGGCTGTTCATAAGCGTTTCATATTTTTCTGGTGCTTTTGCCTTGAAGTTCATTGTAGGCTTTGGTTCAATGACTTTTTCAATTGAGAAATAGTTCAGAGTTTCGTTCAAAATTATATGCAGAGGTCTTCGATAAAAGGGAACCTCAAATGATTTCCCTTCTTTGATCCAGTTATCAATAATCATTTCAGTAGAGAAATAGTGAGCATTCTGGAGTAATTTCACATCTGTAAATGGATGGTGAATGGAAAACAAAAATACTCCATTCGGCTTTAGGACCCTTTGAAATTCACTAAAAGTAAGACTCCAATCCTTTATATAATGAAGAGTTAAAGAACTAATAATAAAATCAAAAGAGTTATCTTTAAAGGGCAAGTTTGCTTCCAGATCCAAACAGAGAACAGTGGCTTTATCTCCAACACGCCTTATAGTTGAACGAACCATCTCAGGGCTAATATCAGCTGCAACCACATTGGCTCCTCTGCTGGCTAATTCCTGAGTATACCAGCCCGCAGCACAACCAGCATCAAGAATATCCATATTAGTTAAACTTTGTGGTAACTGTCTCAACATTGAGGGTCTTTCATATTCGGTATTATATAAGCTTTCTATGTCCACTGTATTTGTATAAACACTGGCTAGGCTATCGAAGGTGTCTCTTATTTTATCCTTCATACTTCACCTCTTTTTAAAAATTAATTTCTCTTTCTCATTAAATAGACTAAAAAGCCACTTAAAACAAATAAAACCGCCCCACCTAAAACCTTTACAAACGAGACACCAATTCGAACAGTATCACCACTTGCCTGTTTTATCTCGTTGACTGTCCACCAGCTATTAATTGAAGATTCATATATTGCAAAGTACAGCCATATCAAAAAACAGATAATAACAAATAAAATGACACCGGTTTTTCTAATCATTACTTGCCCCTTTGTCTTCAAAAATCACAGTTCTTGTGCTCAACTTCCGCTTTCGCTTAATAAAAAGCCGGCTTTAAGCAGCCGGTTAGAGAGTCGATTGTTACGTCAAAAATTTAGCTATAATGATAAAGAGTATAGATAGTGAAAAGAAGCCGATCATGAAATATCCAAAATATCTTAATGGTTTCGGTAAACCTTTTATATCTACATTGGTTGGGTACCCTTCGATGTTACTCATATGCTCCATTGCGTCATTAATGGGTTTTTTATCTGACATGTTAGCCCTCCTTGATATAGATACATCCTCATATTTAATATTCAATATCTTTCCGGGCAATTCCTTCCTAAGCTAACGAGCTGACTCATCATCTCCTGAAGGGTTGTTATAATAGTAATTTTTTATGTTATTACCAGAATTATTGCCAAAACCATTCTTTGCTGGAGAGATCAAAAATCCTAAGACCATACCCATAGAAAATGCCAATGCTGTATACGTAAAAACTCCACTTTTTCTCATCCTTAACTCCTCCTTTTTAATGGTACACGCCATAACAATTCTTAGTATAAAAAAATCGAACAAGTTATTATATAGATTTAAAGTAAATAATCTCTGGATCGTCTTCATCTAAATTTTCAATAAAACCACTCTGTATGAATCCATTTGCCTTAAAAACTTCTTGCATTTCGTGATTCGATTTATTCGTTGAAGAAAAAATTTTCAACGTTGGGGAAATGCTTGTGAAATATTCAATAAGCGATGTAGCATATCCTTTTCGTCTTTCAGTTGGTTTAACAATGATCAGGGATATAAAGCTACAATCAAAGAAACGAGTATCAAATATTAAAAAGCCAACAATATGATTCATATCTTTGACAACTATACATCTCTCGTCTTCTATCGAATTCCTTATGTATGCACGCCTTCTATTGTTGCCGATTACTTCCTCATCAATTTTCACAATACTGTCTAGATCAAGGAGTTGAGCTATCTCTAAAGATTTCAAAATGCAATCTCCCTTAACTTTTAAGATTAAGTCATATCCGTCATATACTTGTCTCTCCGTTATTTGAAAAAGCAAAAACAAGGCTAAATGTAGTAAGAAATCTTTTATCCAGGCTTTATGATTCGCTAACATCTGTTATTAGAATGGTTGATTTCTTCTTATCATTTTTATAATACTGTCTATTACAATCTTAGGATTTTCGAGATGGACTGAGTGCCCCGTGTCTGCTTCAATTTCTTCTGTATTGCTGGTTAACTCGGTTAACAGCAGCTGATTTTTCTTCCAGCTTTCAGTTTGGTTTTTTGCGCTGATCACAATAACTGGTAAATCCTGCCGCAATGGTTTGGCAGCTAATAGTTGCGAAGCGGATGTAATGGAATCCACATATTCTTGGTATGCTGATTTATATGCGCCTAGCGTATATCCGATATAGTTAAGTGATTCATCATATTCCTTTGCAAGGAACTTCCTGCCTATCTTCTGTTTTAACACTCTTGGTATACCGACTAATGAGGTCACATATCCAAATGTCACTAGCCTCTTAAATTTCTTTATACGTTTAATATTCTCCTGAGAAAGCATATACTGATTCTCGTGTGCAGCATCCTCCAAAACAAGGCCTACAACCTCATCTGGGTACATACTTGCAAAGAGTCTCATAGAAAGAGCACCAAATGAATGGCCGACTAGTATATAAGGTGGTTTTATTTTGAGGTGACGAAGGATTTCCCTTATTTCCTCGACACTATCTAAAGAGGTCATAGTTTTCCTCTTCGTCTTGCTCCATCCGTAATTCCCTCGATCATAAGAAATGACACGAGCATGCTTAGAAATTTCCGGCTGTATATAACACCAATCAATTGAGATGGAACTGAACCCTGCTTCAAGTATGACAGTGACAGGTCCTTCCCCGCTTACAATTGCATGCACCTCTGACAATTTTGTTTTAATGATCTGTCCAGGCGGACTAACTTTGTTTTTTCTATTCATATATAAGTTCCAAAGTGTAAGGGGCACGCCAATGATGCCTAATGTATTTCTAGCTATCGTAGGTAAACTCATCACTCCCTCCATTTTATACCAAAATTGTCTCTGAAGATTATAATTCGTTAATGGGTAAAATGATTCCTTCCTTTTTCCATCTGGATATTAAAAAATGCCGCCTGTTTTGGCGACATAACTTATTACAATAACTTTTATACCTGGAATGTAAATCATTTATCTCATCTCTTTGAAATTTTAGTTTCAACTAAAATAAAAATAATTACTATTGAAACGCCAAGCGTGATTAGATTTAGAATTGCACTTTTAAATATAAACGAAATTAAAAGTATTAGAATTCCGAAAATAATCATTAATCTGCTGCTATATTTATTTGCCTGTTCCCAATTTTCCTCCCTTCTCATTGAACTCGCAGTTCTATATCCATAAAGACTATTAATCTTTTTCGGTGGAAACAAAGATAGTATGATCCCAGCTATCGACTGTCTAGATAAAAAAAGTGTTCCAATGAAGACTATTGGAACATGAAATCGATTGTCTAGATGAAAAAAGTGTTCCAACGAAGGCTATTGGAACATGTAATTATGATAATTGCTCCAAATAATAACCCTTCATTTATGACTCCCCCCATTTAATTAGCATTATAAAATTCTAAGTTGTTCCATAGAATTCAAGGAGTTTTCAGCAAGAAAATCCTTTGCCATATAATAGGCGTTTGCTGTAAAGAGCTGGGTTTTAATTGAGTTTTCTTTTAACGCCTTTCCAAACTCAAGGAAATCAATCAAGTGGACTTTAATATTTTCATTGTCATCTAAATCTTGGTCCGATTCTTTATAAGCATCAGTAATAAGATAAGTTATGACTTTATTAGTTTGAGTGGCTGGATTGACCATGTATTCACCTAATTTTATTGGCCTGATGCTTGATGTGAATCCCGTTTCTTCGCTTAATTCTCTTAGTATTCCTTCCTCGTATGTTTCGTTTTCTTCCATTTTGCCAGCAGGAATTTCTAAATAGAATTCACCGCCAGCATGGCGATATTGTTCAACAAGTACAACCTTTTTTCCCTTGGTGATGACGATGGCGTTAACCCAATCAGAGTATTCATTTACATAGTATTCATTTTGAACAGATCCATTTGGAAGTTGACATTCATCCATTCACAAATTTCCAAAAGGCGATTTATAAAGATACTCTGACTTTAATGTTTTCCATTTCATACTGTTCTCCATTCAGTTTTATATCATTTGGCTTACCAGTTTACTTACTAGCAGCAATAGTAAATTCCCATGGGATATTTTCGCCATTCCACCCTCGATGTTCTTCGAATTTTTGCAGTTTAAAGCCCGCTGCAATGGAAGAGTTAATGATATCACTGATCGTGTAGTATCTGACACGAACACCAGGGAAGTCTTCTTGCTCTTGTTCATCAAAAAAATGTTTAAAGGCCACATCTCCGCTATGTATTTCTTCATCAAAATAGTTATCTTTAACTTGATACTGGCCGTCTGTTTTCTTCGTGATACATTTTATAATAGGATGGAAATCGCTTAAAACCAACAAACCATCAGCTTTTAGCATCGAAAAAAGCAAGGACATTAAGCGGTTAAGATCGTGGAAGTAATGTAAAATGCCCCCTTCAAGATAAAGCATATCAAAGAAGCCATCATATTTGATTTGATCAATATCGTATAGGTCTGTGACAATATACTCGATAGATGTCTTTGAGTACGCTGCCAGTTCTAATGCATACTGTTTATTTTCCTCTGATATATCAAATACAGTTACTTCCGCACCTAATAAAGCTAAAGGTACTGCTTTTCTGCCATTTGAACCACAAAGGTTGGCAATCTTTTTTCCAGAAATGTCATCAAAATATGACTTGTGTTTCTTTAACTGTTCTATTGGATTTTCTCTGATCCGAACAGCCAAATCCTCTGGTTTTCCATAACGCCTATTCCAAAATTCATACGCCCGATGTTCCCAGGCTTTCTTGTTTTGATCACTTGCACTACTGATGCTCATCTTTCATCACCTTAAAATATTCTTTTTTATTTTGATAGAATCCTAACTTCCTTTAGCAGATTTTAATCGGAAGAGCGGTTGTTAACCCATTCTTGTATTTTGTGAAAAAGTTTGGGTTGGGAATCAGCAGTTATTTTCTTTGGCTTGAAACCACCGAGTTCTACCACTTCTATGTGTACCTCTCCCTCTATCTGTATTACGCAATAATCTTCAAAAGGTGTGGCTAAGATTTTTACATTTTGACCAGGGTATAGTTCTTGAATAGCATCAAGGTCTTGTGGTGACAGTTCCCAATCTTTTTGGACTTGTGGCTGTTCAACCTCGTCTTTGTCGTTTGACATAGCATGAGCACTGGAGCTGTTCTGAGAAAGTTGTAGGTAAATTTTTTGCAGCAAGGCAATGACTTCAGAGAAACCTATGAAAAGCATACCTGTGACAAAGCTGGAAAACAGGGCGGTTAAACTCATCCTCCCATTAGATTCTCCGGGACCCTCAATCGTTGCAAGGATAAAGCCGCCTATCATAACTGCGAACCCTATGATGCGGAGCACTTTGGCAACTGAATTTTGTATTTCCACTTTTTCTCCTCCATTTCTAGCACTGAAATCCCTATACATTTAGTGATGTTTTTCCAAATCATATAATTTATTAATTATTTAAGTTATTTCCCTTTTATTCTTTTAACTAATATTTTCAAAAAAGTGAGTCCGGTCGCCAATATCCCCAGGGTGTAAAAATTAATGAAAATCGTATTCGTAAACTGATTTAACCAGGGATAACGATATATTTTTGAAGAAGGTTCTTTAGGAGAACCACCTAAATGGTCTACTAGATCAGCAGCGAATTTATACTCTAAAATACAAAAAACGATAGAAAGAGCAAGTGCCCCGAAACCAAACAATAACGTTGAGCTGGATTTTAATTTAAGAATGCCTAAACCTTTCCACAAACTTATTGCAAAAAAGATAAAGATTATAAGTGCTGGCCCGACAAATAAAAGCCCTAAATTGCCATTCCCAGATATCACATGAGGTTTAAATGTAAATAAATCCACCAGGTAAATAAACACAACACTTGGGCCGAACCACCATACCATTGATTTAACCCTTGATTTCATACGAATCTCCTTAGCTTCCCTTGTATTGGTCTCTTTACACCCCATCACTTTACTGTAAAAAATCGTTTAATCTCACTAAATTTTCTTCCAGGAACAGAGCGTTTTTCTCGATTCCTCGACGCTTGCACCAACCGATGCTATTAAAGGCATCTGTGAATTGATAAAAAGGCAGGATAATGTCTAAGTCAATCAATGGCCTGATGCTGTTATATCCTTCTTTATACGAATGATAGAAGGCAGGATTAAAACTTAAAAAATCACGATACAGCTTTGTGAAATCACCTTCTGTAGAACCAAATCGGACACTCTCAAAATCAATCACTCCTGACACTTTATTACCGTCAACGATGATATTGGCAGGTCGGAAATCCATATGCACAAAGCTTGGTCCATCCGGAGACGGCAGCAGATGCTTCATATTCTCAAATTTTTCAATCGATTGTCGGTATAATTGTGGATCCAAGACACCTTTTACATCCTCAGCAAAACTGTAAAATTGCTTTTCAACAAAATCAGACCAGTTCATAAATTCATTTTTTATCCCAGTTAACACCTTATCAGCAGGCGGTTGAATGGTATGCATCTCAGCTTGAAGGACTCCCACTTGAAACGCTACTGTTGGCGATGACTCCAATGTCAAAGAGCTTCCTTTCAGTTCAGATAATAAAAAAGCACCAGGGCACTCTTCATCACCTGACCAATAATCCAAAAGTTCAGGAATGGCCACTTTTCCTTTTAATATTTCATACGCTTCTAGCTCCCGCTTAAATTTCAGTTTTGTATAAGGAATTTTAACGAAAACATTTTCACCTTTTGACAAAGTACATCTATAGACTGTTGAACTATGAGAATCTTCAACCTCATTCATCGATTGTTTCCGAATTCCAAATTGCTGAATGACTCGATCTAACATTAAGCATCCCTCCTGATTTATTACCTTTTTAAAATCCACCGATTATCGAAGAAAAAGCCACCTTGATGGCAGCTGAAAATTTGCAGATTATTGATTAACGGCACTAGGAGATTTATGAGAAATATCTCCTTCCAAAACGATCTTATATTCATCTTCATTCATTTCAACAATTGATAGGCTCGTATCATGAATAAAAGGCGGATCCCATAATTTTTCAATAGGTGAATCTTTAAAAATAGTAAATAAAGTTTTGATCATGACAGAATGAGTAACGATCAGAATGTTACCTGTTAAGTGGTCGTTTTTAATTCTTTCTAAGATCTTTAACGCTCTTTCTCTAACATCACTGTAGGTTTCACCGCCAACTGGAAACAAAAAGTTCTGGCGCATTCCAAAAATGTTCGATCTCTGCAGGGTTTGTTTCTTTAATTGAATCCATCGTTTGACCTTCCCAAATTCCCAGGTTCATTTCCCTCAGGTTATCATCGAAAATAACAGGTATGTTTCGATCGCCTTTTACCAGTTCAGTAGTAGTTTTTGTTCTCCCGCTAGGACTCGAGTATACCGCTTCAAATTCAATAACCTTTAAGCTTTCTCCTAAAGACTCTGCATTTTTCTTGCCATTGTCCGTCAGGCTTGAAGCCATCCCTGCATTCTTTTTTCCGTATTCCAGCTTGTTTCTCCGTGCCTCGTAATGTATAGTTTTATCATAAAAAGACTCCTAGTATATTCTCTCTTCTTTAATTCTTTTATTTTTCCAAAAAATCCCTCTTTTAAGATAGATAACTATAAATGATCAAAAAAATGACGTGTAAACTGAACAGTTTTGCCACGCCTTCTGATATATTGATTTTCTCTTTTCACCTAAAGTATTTTTATGCTTTTTGTATCCCAATAGTGTCATGTCCATCGATTTCCGGAACTTATCAATGAAATAGCTTGTGCTGTTAAAACTACTTGACAGGCAACATCTGAGACGGTGGAATTTGGTTCCCACCTCAATATTCTTGTATTTTTGATTCGATTTAAGTATTAATTCAGAGCTTTTCTGCTTATCATATAAACTATCATATACTATCCTTATAATTAAAGGTGGAGAACCAACTATGAATAGACGAAAGGGAATATTTCTTGTCATAACCGGAGCGGTGTTTTGGGGGATTGGTGGTACAGTTGCTAAAAAGCTTTTTCAGGATTTTCTGATCGATGTAAACTGGCTGGTAACGACCCGGTTGCTTATAGCTGGTTTTTTACTTTTAACAGTTCAATTTTTCAGAGGTGATCGTTCCCAAATACTTGGTGTTTGGAAAAATCGAAGCACAGCTGTCCCTTTGATGATCTTCGGCTTACTCGGTATGCTGGCGGTTCAATACACATATATGGCCTCAATAAAACATGGAAACGCTGCTGTAGCAACGCTCTTGCAGTATCTAGCACCGATAATGATCATCGTATACTTAATTTTTCGCAAACAGGCAGCCCTAACCCGCAGAGATTTGATGACTGTTTCCCTGGCTTTAATAGGTAGTTTCTTCTTATTGACTAACGGCTCAGTTTCTCAATTATCAGTGCCGACACCTGCCATTGTTTGGGGTGTGTTATCTGGCGCAGCTTTAGCGTTTTATACTCTATATGCCATTCCATTACTAAAGCAGTTTGATTCACTTGTCATTGTGGGTTGGGCGATGATCATTGGTGGGTTTGCATTAAGCTTGATCCATCCACCGTGGCAAATGAACTTTGAGACATTGAATTTAGAAGCTTATTTATATTTAGTCTTTGTCATCATCTTCGGTACGATGATTGCATTTTGGTTCTATATTGAAAGCCTGCAAAGTCTTCAGGCAAAGGAATCAAGTCTCTTAGGCAGCATTGAGCCACTAGCCGCTGTACTAACCACGGTCTTTTGGCTAAAAGAACCCTTTGGTTTTTTCCAATGGGTTGGTACAGCTTGCATCATCGGAATGATTCTTTTGTTGGCTTTGAAAAAAGAGTCTAGTCCCGAAGCCAGCCAGCACCCTATAAAGGAAGAACCGCTCAGAGTCAGCTAAAGGCATTGCAAATATTGCAATGCCTTTTACCCTATAATCATGAATATATTCCTTAAGGAATTTTTAAAAATGTGTTGCATAAAAAATAAACGGAAGAATTCCGCTTAAATTAGAAACAAGCCTTTTTTCCGTCAAAATAAGGGGAATTTTTCCGCTTATTGACTCAAAATAGTTGGATTTTTTCAGTTTTATATCAGTTAAACGGAAATTCTCCGCTTATTTCTGCTTCATAAGCGTCATTTTTTACAATAGCCGGAAATTCTCCGCTTATGCATTCTTATACCCACTCGAATATCTGATCATCCGTTCGCCTCTCAAACTGAACAGTTTATAGACTAATCCTGAACCGGTCTTTCAAAGATGATCTCATAAGAAGTAGGTTTTCCGTGGCCATTGTACTGTAAAGGCAACACCTGTACCAATCTCCAGCCCTCAGCTGCATACTCACTAATGGTTTCCCGGTGTGTTGGGGAAGAGAAAAATCCTCCGAGTGAAGTTTCTACAAATTGATATTCGTACATTCATGACACCTCCAAGTCTAGTAAGTATAATTACGATTCATTTCTAAAAACGTTTCACGCTTCTTATCTTAAATATCCACTTTGCTGTAAAATTCATTTTTAAGAATGCTCATTCTTAACCGGTCGACAAATTCACCGTTTCTTAATCGGTCTTCTCTCAGGATTCCTTCTTCTATGTAACCCATTTTCTTATAAGACTTAATGGCTTTCTCATTATCGATCTCCACTCTTAGCCATATCTTATTTAACTTTAATTCTTTAAATCCCCAATGTAGCATTTCATTCATCGCAGATAAGCCATACCCCTTGCCCCAGTAACTTTTATCGCCTACCGCAATACCTAACTCTGCATGCTTGTTTAACCTATCGATATTCTTTAAATCAATCCAGCCTATGTGTTTACCGTCTTCGGTCAAGATTGCTTTTTGCTCATATCCATTTGTTTTGGCAATACACATTTTTATCCACGTTTGTGTCTCTTCCTTGCTGAAGGGAGGGTATTTCTCTGGCATATTCAAATGTTTCGTCACATCTTTATCCAGGCACCAGTTATACCGATCCTCTGCATCCTGTAAAATTAACTCCCTCAAAACTACCTGTGGCAATAAAGCTGTTTCCATTCTACTTCCCCCTATACAACTAGCCATAAAATAAACTCTATGACTCTATTATAAATGTATGCTGGAACTTTAAGCTAAAAATACCAATTATTCCATTAATTTTATCTTCCTAAAAAATCCGCGAAAAAAGAGAGTGCCTTTTACGACACTCTATCAAAAAGATATTAATACCTGTTGTCTGCTCCTGCAGGGACGACCCCATTATAATCCGTAAAGTATCCAGCGAGAGGATAATACGGTATGTTATACCAGTCATCTGGGTTCACTTTCTCAACTTCAGCGGTTACATATCCATGGACCAATGACTTCAATGCCAGGTAATTCTGCTTTGTCAGGTACCCATTTGACTTTTGGCCAAGGCTGCCATCAGAAGAATTCCCTTTTGTTTCGAAAAATACTGCAGGATGGCTATGGCCTTCAGGATTCAAGTTATTGTAGTTTAGCCCCATCATCATCGCTGAAACAACACCGCCCCTGATATCGATATCATAGCCGATTCCTGCTTCTCGATTCACAGCAACCTGGTAACGGTCAATATGGGTGTATCCGTAATCTTTCAACTCATCATAAACATACGCCATCATTTGCTTGGTGATCTCGTTATAGCCGGTACCAGGCAATGTTGGCCCGTCTGGAGCAAGTGAGATTCCAAGGGAGAATGACGTGGATTCGTTCGTGCCATAAACTTGTTTAAACCCCTGATGGTGAAGGTCTATCGCAAAATCAGGGTTCACGTCTGCCCAGTAGGCATAAACCACTCTGGATTCCACTGCTTCAAAACCAGCTGCCGTCCAATCACGGTTAAGATCAATCAATTTACCGCTATTCGCAAGTTGGGTTTGACGCAGGTTCATTTCTGCTCCATCCGGATTGTACATGGGGATGAAATAAAGTGTAGACTCTTCCAGAACCCTCTCAACATCCTTCTCTCCGCTCTGTGCGTAAGTCTTTAAAAGCTGGAGTGCTGCTTCGGTAACCAGTTTCTCATTACCGTGGATTTGGGCTTGGATCCAAATTTTCTGGGGGCCTGTCCCAACTTTTGCGACATAAATGCTTCGACCTTGTTCTGACTTCCCATACTGGTCGAGTGTAAATACATCAACCTTTCCTTTGCTTGTTCTCTCGAGGTCTTCAAGGATTTTGACAACTTCCTGGTAAGACAGGGTGCTGTTAATGTTCGTATTGCCGTTCGTGGATGGTCCCCCAGGCTGAAGTGCTGCATATGATGCAGAGCTGAATGCAACCATAAGGATCATAATAGCCGATGTAATTTTTATTAACCTCTTAAACGATTTCATTTATGTACCCCTTCCGAAAAGTCGTCGCCCCCTTCATATCTCCCCTCCTTTTTACACCTTTCGGGACGCTAAATAAATGATAGTTTAAGTTAGAACTATATTAATAGTGTAAAAAGAATGAATATTTAGACAACAAAAGACAAACTTCTATTTGGACTTTAGACCTACTAATCACTTAAAGATCAGGGTTAACCGGGTGGCATGACATTCTTCGCTTACATACATAACAGTATTAATTTTTGCAGGACGCACAGAGGATCCAAAAGAACATCGTGCGGATAAACCGCTCGGGTAGGAATTTATCGTCACATTAAATAGAATATTGGGCGGATAAAACGTCTGGGATGGAAATTATCGTCACGGTAAATTGAATATTGTGCGGTTAATACGCCTGAGAAGGAATTTATCGTCACATTAAATTGAATATTGTTCGGATCATGTGCCTCAGATGGAAATTATCGTCACATTAAATTGAATATTGTACGGTTAAAACTTCTGAGATAGAAATTATCGTCACATTAAATAGAATATTGTGCGGATAAAAAGCCTGAGAAGGAATTTATCGTCACATTAAATTGAATATTGTGCGGATAAAAAGCCTGAGAAGGAATTTATCGTCACATTAAATTGAATATTGTGCGGTTAATATGCCTGAGAAGGAATTTATCGTCACATTAAATTGAATATTGTGCGGATAAAAAGCCTGAGAAGAAGTTTATCGTCACATTAAATAGAATATTGTGCGGATAAAAAGCCTGAGAAGGAATTTATCGTCACATTAAATTGAATATTGTGCGGATCATACGTCTGGGATGGAATTTATCGTCACATTAAATTGAATATTGTGCGGATAAAAAGCCTGAGAAGAAGTTTATCGTCACATTAAATAGAATATTGGGCGGATCATACGCCTGAGATGGAATTTATCGTCACATTAAATAGAATATTGGGCGGATAAAAAGCCTGAGATGGAATTTATCGTCACATTAAAAACATAATGTGAGAAAAAAGCCGATCATATGCAGGTTTTTATCCACCACTGGCATATAGTCGGCTTTTTTTAAGTATAGGTTATTTACATAAGTTAAGAAAGCTGATCATCCATTGGTTTTAATCAAGTCACATTACAGTGTCTTAGTCATGATGAAGTCTAATTGTTCTTCATCCCCCATGTAAAAAGAGTGCTCTCCAGTTTGGATAAACCCCAACTTTTTGTAAAAAGCGATGGCATTTTCATTCTTTTCCCATACACCGAGCCAGATTCTCTTTTTACCGCTGTCCATAGCAATTTCGATAGCCATATTAAAAAGATACTGGCCAATCCCAAGCTTCTGAAATTTATTTTTCACGTAAATTCTTTCAATTTCAATAGAGTTATTACCCATTTCTTCAGTTTGAGCATCATTGGTATTAACCTTCAAATATCCAGCCACTTCATCATGGTAATATACGAAAAAGAATTGTGATGAAGGATTGGATAGCTCGCCTTCCAGTTGTTCTAAGTTAAACGCGGTCTCCAAATAGGCACTCATATTCTCAGGAGAATTATGTGCCTTAAAGGTTTCGTTAAATGTTTCGATACTTATTTCTTGAAGCGTTTCTAAATCTGCAAGAGTACAGTTTTGTAGTGTTATTGTCATTTTTTTCCCCTCTATACAATGCTATAACCCAATTAATAAAAATTATTTTCCGGAATTTTACCAACCAGAAGAATATCTCTCCATATGCTGTCTATATAACTTCCAGCCTTCCTGTTCTTTTTTAAATATTTCAATTGCCAATGCTCTTGCTACTTTCTCACCAGATAAATAGAAATCGATTATGGTTGAATAAATAATTTCATTTTCCGACCGAAAATTGCGAGTTAAATCTGTATATTGCCATTGAGGATTTTGCCCTTTATATGACTCAAAGGTTTCAATATTTGATCTTTTATAAGAGTCCCCATTATAAACCTCGTAATCCCGGTCATTGTAATATCCAAAATACCCAATAAACTCACTTGAAATCCATTTGTTCACTTCATTCCATCACTGGTGTTTAAAACAGAACGATACTCCTCAACTGCTTTGATCGCTTCGTTTAGCATGAATTCACCTCCATATAAAGAAACCTCTTGTTTATTTATTCCATTTGAAACCTACGGATTCCTTTTTACCAGACAATCGAAAATTTAGAACACACAATTAAATTGAGGCTCAAAACTTAATCATTCTTTTGCCCTAACTTGTAGAGGTGCCTTTTTTACTAAACTTTTCAGTACAGCTAGTTATAAAGATTTAAAATTGAGAAAATTCGGCAAATTATTTGCTATCAATCTCTCTTTTCCCCTACCATGAGGATGATTCCAAAATTAAACAGGAGGGATTCACATGCAAAGTTTCTTACGTACTGGGCTATTTGCTCTGCTAAGTGTTCTGTTGCTCGCCGGTACCATGCCTGCAGCGGGACTGGCTAAAAAACCGCAATTCAGCTACGACCAGTACAGCCAGGTTGATATTGGCAAAGATGGTATGGTTGCAACAGCCCATCCACTTGCATCTGAGATTGGTGCTGAAGTTCTTCGCAAGGGAGGAAATGCGGTTGATGCTGCTGTTGCCATCCAGTTTGCACTGACAGTAGTAGAGCCCATGATGTCCGGAATCGGCGGCGGCGGTTTCATGATGGTTTATGACGGAAAAACAAAGGAAACCAAGATTGTGAACAGTCGCGAGCGTGCTCCTGAAGGCGCGACACCAGATATGTTCCTGGATCAGAACGGAAATCCAATTCCATTCTCCACTCGATCAACTGGCGGTACAGCAGTGGGAGTGCCGGGTACGCTGAAGGGGCTCGAAACAGCGCTTGAAATGTGGGGAACTCGCCCGCTGCAACAGCTGATTGGACCGGCCGTTAAGCTCGCTGACAAGGGATTCCCGATTGATTCGGTCCTGGCAGATGCGATTGCGGATAATCAGGACAAGTTATCAAGATCTGCAGCAAGTGAGGTCTTCCTCCCTGGCGGAGAGCCACTTCAAGAGGGAGATGTTCTTGTTCAGGACGATTTGGCTAAAACCTTTAAGCTGATTCGCTCGCAAGGTTCGGACGCATTTTATAAAGGAGAAATCGCCGATGCGGTTGCAGACGTTGTCCAGGAATTTGGAGGTTCAATGACTTCAGAGGACCTGGAAAAATATGATGTAACAGTGGATGAGCCAGTGTGGGGAGACTATCAAGGCTACGAAATTGCCAGCATGCCACCACCAAGCTCAGGCGGTGTCTTCCTGCTGCAAATGCTGAAAATCCTTGATGATTTCAATCTGTCACAATATGATGTTAGATCAGCAGAAAAATATCATCTTCTGGCCGAAGCCATGCACCTTGCCTACGCGGACCGAGCAGCATACGCTGGTGACCCTGAATTTGTCAATGTGCCTGTGAATGGACTTCTACACCCGGATTATATCAAGGAGCGCCAGGAACTGATCAGTCTGGATTCAGTCAATCAAAATTCAACAGCCGGCGACCCTTGGAAGTACGAAGATTCCGAAGCCAACTATGCAAAAGCAAGCCAGCCAAATGATCGGAAATATGGAGAAACAACACATTTTTCGGTTACAGACAGATGGGGAAATGTCGTCTCCTACACAACAACCATTGAACAGGTTTTTGGAACAGGCATCATGGTGCCTGGTTATGGATTCATGCTGAACAATGAATTGACCGACTTCGACGCAGTCCCAGGCGGCGCGAATGAAGTCCAGCCAAACAAACGCCCACTGAGCAGCATGACACCGACTATCGTTTTTGATAACGAAGGTGAACCAGTCTTAACCGTAGGCTCCCCTGGAGGCCCGACCATCATAACATCAGTACTGCAAACCATTATCCATGCAATTGAGTACGATATGGAACTCAAAGATGCAGTCGAAGAGCCAAGAATCTATACCAACAATCTTAATTCCTATCGTTATGAAGAAGGCATTAGCGCTGATACGATTAGCCAACTGAACACGATGGGCCATAAATTTGGTCCTAGTCCAACAACGATTGGGAATGTACAAAGCATTCTCATCGATCGTGAAAATGGTATTTTTAAAGGAGTTGCTGACTCAAGCAGAAACGGAGCAGCAATCGGAGTCAACCTGAAAGGCAAACGAAAATAAACCAAAAGAAGGTGGGAGAGTTCCCTTACAGATTCTCTAACCTGTCAAAAGCTTAATCTATGCAAGGGAAATAGACCATTGAATATAGTAGTATTTGATGGTCTATTTTAATTCATCTTTTATAATATAATAAAATCATCCCCTATAAATTTTTCCGTTCAATTTTAAAAATGGATTACATTGAAACTACAATGTAATCCATTTTTTAAGTTGTTTATATTGGTTACCAAACCTAATCTACTCTTACTATTAATTATAATTATAGGCTTTAATCTTTTAATTTCTCATCTTGTGAACAATCACACCCGATTGGGTTCTTTTCGCAGGTTTACCGCCTTCTGCTTCGCTTCCGCAAGAACGCTGGAATATCATGCGAGTCATCTGGCTGCTGAGTACCACGGTCGTAATTTGCTGGCTCCTCGTAGGCAGGCTGCTTGCTATAATGGCCGGACTGTCCGTAGTTGCCGGATTGGCTGTAGGTTTGGGGTTGACCGTAATCCCTCGATTCTGCATAAGCAACAGGCTCTCGCTGTCTCGACTGAGCATGGTATTGTTCACGGGAATTGGCAATCATGTCTCCAGGACGGCGCGATGTGTTCGATGGTGGTGCTACCTCCTCATCATGATCGAATCCGGTAGCAATCACAGTCACCATGATTTCATTAGTCAGGTTTTCATTGATAACCGACCCGAAAATCATGTTTAACTGGTCATCTGTTGCAGCCGCCACAATATCGGCCGCTTCCTGGACTTCATACAAACTGAGGTTCACTCCGCCGGTGATGTTCATTAGCACTCCTTTAGCTCCATTGATGCTTGTTTCAAGCAGTGGTGAGGAGATGGCCTTTTTGGCAGCCTCAGCAGCACGGTCATCGCCTGAAGCCACTCCAATGCCCATGAGCGCCGTTCCATTATGGGACATAATCGTTTTCACGTCAGCAAAGTCCAGGTTAATCAAGCCTGGTACCGCAATCAAGTCGGAAATGCCCTGGACACCCTGTCTGAGGACATTGTCCGCCTCACGGAAGGCTTCAAGCATCGGCGTTTTCTTATCGACGATTTCCAACAATCGCTCGTTTGGTATGATGATTAAGGTATTGACAGCTTTCTTCATCTCTTCAATTCCGGATGCCGCATTTTGCGCCCGCTTGCGGCCTTCAAAAGTGAACGGACGAGTCACTACTCCAATAGTTAGTGCGCCAAGTTCGCGCGCAATATGGGCTATCTCCGGTGCAGCTCCAGTCCCGGTTCCGCCGCCCATTCCGGCCGTTACGAACACCATGTCAGCACCCTGCAAGACATCCCTGATCTGCTGCCTGCTTTCCTCAACAGCCTTTTTACCGATTTCAGGATTTGCTCCGGCCCCCAGGCCTCTGGTCAGCGAACCGCCGATTTGCATCGTGACTTCCGCTTTTGACATGTTGAGAGCCTGCGCATCTGTATTCACGGCAATGAACTCCACTCCCTGCACGCCGTCCTCAATCATCCGGTTCACGGCATTATTTCCGCCGCCGCCAACCCCAATTACTTTTATAGTGGCAAATTGATCGATATTAGCTTCAAATTCTAGCATATGTAGTCCCCCTAATTAGCTTCTGATATTGCCCCCTATTTTTCTCTGTACCTATATACTTCGCGACCGGATTGGCAATTCCGTCTTTTTCTGCGAATTGTTAAAGAACTGTAATTCTACAGTAATAATTAAGTGGTTCAAGAATCTTATGTACCACACATTACTCTTCCCTTCTTTAATCTTACAACTAAAAAATACTTTATTTGGAATTACGGTTCTTATGATCCTGCATCTTTACCTGAATATGGAATAAAACAAAAATAGCGTTAATCCTTTTCCAAGCAAAAAGGGATAATTAAAAAATGTCCAAACCCATATTTGCCAAGGGTTTGGACATTTAAGAATTACTGGAGAATTTAGAAATTACTTAGAATTAATGTCTTGTTCAAGTTTTTCTATCACTTTATAATCCAGAGGAGGATTCAATACCTTATGAATTCCTCCCCCTGCAACAATATCCCGTTCAAAGATATACCAACCTAAATCTCCATCTTTATATCCGAGGTATAGTTCAAACTTTTCACTCGGATGATCTGAACTATAACCTCCATTAGTCGTAAGCCTTACCCGATATTGACTAAGAAAGTCTGCGAGTTTCTTCATTGTTTCATCGTCTGCTTTTGAAAGTTCAAACTGGCCCTCGGGCCTTGTATTCCCAAGCACAATATATATTTTCTCAACACGGTTTATATCTACTAAATCAGCTAAATTTTGCACGCGATATTTATAAAGATTAAAAGAAATGACGGCAATGAGTATTAATAACAAAGAACCATACAAATATCTCCTCAAAATTTTCACCCCCATCTTTTTAACGGACAACCTTTCTTGTTATGCCCCCTTATGAACAATAACAAGCTCCACGAAGCAGTAATCTCTACGGGATTTACGCACTTAGCCAGTTTTTATACTATTAGCTCATGGACTACGCCTCTTAAATACAAAAATAAGCCTATTAAAGCCAAACAAAAACCTATAATGAAAGTCCATGGATTATCTTCTTTTTCTCGATCAAATGTTCCACAAGTTAAGAAACAAAAGATGATGATTATAATGGGAAAAGCAACATAAATCGGTCCAAAGGCAAAAGAAACCCCACCTATAAACATCGATATGATACCAAAAGGGTTTTGACCTTTAATACGATTTATATATTCCCTATCTGCTTCTGAAAGGCCACCATGATCACTACTGGAAAATCTCTCTTTTAGTTTTGTAAATCCAAAAAAATCACTAACTTCGTTAAAGAATTTCATAAGCCCCCCTATACTTGAAGCTCAATTTTCAATTACAACCGGGTTTAAGTAAAATTTTTCATAAATTAAAAAGTACAGCAAACCTAGCAGGAATAAAAAACAAAAAAGATTACAAAAAAACTTTTGTCCATATATAAGAAGTAAGAATAGTTATGTTAATAAGATTGTTATTTCTTTGTTTCTTGTGCTCAATCGAAAAAAGAATAAGAAATATTAAAATACGAACCACTATAAAAGTTCACTAATAATCTCAGGAATTAATTCAACTTATGGCCCACTTGATATTTAATCCAAGAACCTTAAGTTTTCGATGCTCTCTCCAAGAATATAGTGCGAAAACCATATCAAATTTTGCTTCATAATAGCTACATTCATTCCTGGCTGGTCAGAACTATATGCCATTCCTTTAAATATAATTAATTCTGTATCAACTTCCATATCCCTTAGCGCTTGATATAGCTCAAATACATTTGTGGTTGGAACTCTTGCATCCTTTTCGCCATGCTGGATTAAAGTGGGGGTACAGGCTGACTTAATATAAGTAATAGGTGATGTTCTACTATATATCTCTGGATCATTCCATGGGTTTTTTCCTAAATACATCTTAATGAAATATGGTGTGTCTGTATTTACATAATGGTTACTCCAATTTGTAATTCCTCCGCCGACTGAAACCGCCTTAAACCTATCACAATATGTAGAACAGAAGGCTGATATATATCCACCTTGGCTCCACCCCATAATCCCCACTCGATCCTTATCTGCAAAACCCATGTCTACAAGGTGATCCACTCCAGATGTGATATCCTGGTAGTCACCAATTCCCATATTTCTATAGTTTGCTTTTAAAAATTCATTCCCATATCCTGAACTTCCTCTGTAGTTTGGTTCTAAAACGATGAAGCCCTTTTCAATATACTGTTCTACAGGATATTTCTCATTGAAGCAGCCTGAATGGATCGGGAAAGACGCCCAATTGGGGCCACCATGGATGAGTATTAATAAAGGATATTTTTTATTAGGATCGAAGTCTACCGGTGTTGATAAAACCCCTTCTATTTCAAGATCAGAAGTACTTTTCCAAGAGATGACTTCCCTGTTACTTTTAAGCTTTCCTTTGAAAAAGCTATTTTCATTTGTTATCTTTTTTTCGTCTAAATAGATTTCAAAGGTTTCGTTTGCTGCAGCCTTACTATAGGATAGATGATTGCCCTCTTGTGTTATAGATGCATCCAATATAAAACCATCTGCTTTTTCGCTTAACATTTCCACAGGGCCATTCTCAGATAATAACCCAATAAGATAGTTAGTTTTATTCTGCCATTTTATTAAAATTCCTTTAGCTGTCCACCGTATTGGAATAATTGTACTATCAAAGTCTGTGAGAGGTTGATTGAGCTCTCCGCTATAAAGATCATATATGTATAGTGTAGTGTCTCTTATATGTGTCTTATAATAATTTTTCTCCCTTATGCTTGCGGAGTAACATATTTTGCTGCCTTCAGGAGAAATGCAAACACTCGTACCCAATAACTTATCAACATACTTCTTTTGCAGCTCGGCAGTTTTTATATCTAGTATATATAGGTCTAGATTCTGCTCATCTTCACCAGACGGGCTTGGTGCAGCCATAAACACAACCTTTTCCCCATTGTTTGAAATATTAAATTCATAGATATGAAAATCCTTACCGTCAGTTAGTTGATGCGGAACGGTTTTAACATTAAACTTACCAGCATAACTAGAATCTTCTGGGCACTCATTTATATTTTTTATTTCAATGTAATATAAACAATGGTTCTGGTAATCCTTGCCTACATGCTCGAAGTCTCCGTATAACTCTTTGCGTTTCTTGATCTGCTTAGACTCATTTGACTGCGCAACGTAATAAAAACCCTTGCCAGCAGGATCCCATTTGAATTTACTTACTCCTTCTTTCTCATCAGTTATTTGAACCCTTCCTAAGCCATCGAATGACTCAACAAAGATCTGATATTTCTTCCCTTCCCCATCACCAACTGAACTAAGGTAGGCAATATGTCTAGAGTCTGGAGACCATAATGGTGATGTGCCCTCTATGTCGTTGGTTGTTAATGCGTAACATCCTTGACTTTTTTCATATATCCATATGTGATTCCTATATTTATTGCCTGCCCAGTCAGCTGTATTTTTGACAAATGCCACGTTTTTACCATCTTCACTTATGTTAATCCCTGATAAGGTTGGTAAAGAAATAAGCTCTTCTATAGTTAGATATGTTTTTTCGTGAATACTCAAAATAAATCTCCTAATCTTTATTGGTATTATCAAAGATTTAAGCATAATCTTGATAATTCCTGTTTATTTTAAATTTGTATCTTTAATCCTTCTCGGATCACTTTACTCTATATATAAAGTGCAGCTTTCAACATAAATCAAAACAGTCCACGTCTTTATCTAAAATATCTAAAACTTCTTCGTATAAATTAGGAAGTAAATGTTGATGTTCTTGTACCTTTATCTCATAGGTTTGTTTATCCTTTAGTTCTAAAGGTCTGAAGTATTGTTGGACAAATATAAATTCATCAACGTAATATGTCGGAGCGAGTAACGGATCTAAACCTTTATCCACCATTGAAGTATAAATTTCTAATTCGTTTTGCGATTGTTTATATCCAAGAGGGTGCAAATGTACTTTTATTACATAATCTGCAACTCTATATACTTTCCGTGTCGAACCTATCCCTGCAAAGTTTTCGTATTTCCCAGTTTTGAATTATTTGATTTAGCATAGTAGCAGCACCTCAGAAAGGGTTTCCATTATATTTTTGAACCAACACTGACTTATTCTAATTCCAATATTCTAAATAGATTTTATTCCTCTTAAATGCAATAGTTCACCTCTTCTTTATCTATAACTTTACCAGTATCCTTCTCAACAACAATCTGATATCCTTTACAATTGGCTGTATTCCTTTCATCGATTATATTCACAACATAAGTTTCAGCTGTATCTTTCACACTCTTCATCTCATAAGGTGTTAAATGCAGCTTAACCGGGTGTGTCCAATAACCAGCAAGGTAACGCTGAGCTATTGTAATCGCCAGTTGATCATTGACAGGTAAATCAGACCGATCAAGATCCAAAGTTCGAGCATCGTGATAAAGTAATATACCTATTATTAAGCTAGTCAAAAGTATCGTAAGCAATTTCCATTTCTTCAAAGAAAAATCCCTTTCAAATATTTTTTCAAGTAATACACCCATTGATTTAATATAACGAGGGAGGACTATCATCCATCGTATTAACAAGAATTAAATAGATTAGTATATTAGCGCCAGGTAACAAAACAAATATGAGTCTTACCGCCAAAGAAGATATACCAAAATACTCAGCTAGACCTCCACAAACACCACTTATAGACTTATCTGTTGAAGACTTTTTTATCTTATTTTTCACTCTAATTCCCTCCTAATATCGGAGCCTATCTAAATTTAATAATACCATAAATAACCAATACACATAGTTAACATTACGGCAGTATTTGTGAAAAATTTCCTTACTTACTGGAATGCTGCGCGATATAAACAAAAAAACTGCCATCTGGCAGCCAGTTAAAGAATCAAAATATTAAGTTAGTCCCTACCTTAATTAAAATACCAATAAGCCCAATTAATAATGCTTTCATTTTTTCCATTCTTCCAAGGAACAACAAAATGGCAGATCCAAAAACAAAAAGACCAATTGCATATAGAGCAAGCATTAAAAAATACACTAGATAGCCTCCTTAAAAAGAGTCTCCATATATATGCAATAAAGTCTTTAAAATGACTATTCTTTGTAAGTCATCTGTTTGCATTTTTATTGAGAAATCCGCTACTTCTCTTCCGTTCGTTAGATGTAAAAGGAAAAACTTCTTCCGACTCTTTAATTCAAAAAATTTCAGATTGAATCAACAACTATGCCCCATGCTGAAGAAGTTGGATCAATGACTTTAAAATGTTCAATATCTGGCAGAACAACTAACTTCACCTTATCTCCTTTTTCTAGAGCGCTTTGGTAATAATTCTTACTTAATTCAACTGGTACATGACGATCCAACTCACCATGTATTAACACTTGCTCTACTTCAAATGGTAATAACTCTATTGGAGAAGACATTTTATAGCGATTAGGAACTTCATGCGGCGCCCCGCCTAATAGTGCGGCTACGGGACTGCTGATCCCCTTTTGTTCGTGGATTTCCCACATGTTTTGTAAGTCAGTGACTCCTGCCAAACTTATTACTTTTTCAATAGGTATAGCGAGTTTATTAAATACACTATCGGATTTCGACGTGTTAATTCTCGAAGGTAACCAAAGGGCTAAATGGCCTCCAGCTGAATGACCTATAACAGTTACATTTGATAGGTCAATAGGATACGACTCCTTAATAATAGACAGATGGTTAATAGCATCGATTACATCATTAAAAATACTATTCCATCCTTCTAGTTCTTCACCAACTCTTCGATATTCGATATTCCAAGTTGCATAACCACGTCGAGTTAAATCCTCAGCAATTGGGGTATTCTCTTCTAAGTTATATTTTGATTGCCAAAATCCCCCGTGAATTAGGACTATTACTAGGCATGGATCTGAACTTTCAGGCAAACGTAATACACCAAATTGTGAGTGATGTTCCCCATAATTAATATTAAATTTATTGGACATTTAAGACTCCCCCTTCAAAAACATGATAATTGTATATTTCTATAGAAATGCCATGCATCCTTCATGAAGAGTGGCATTCTAAATGTTTTAACTATTTAAGTTAGCCTGCATCAATGTTCATTAACAAAGCAATTTGTTCTTGAATTAACTAAGACACTTGAAATTAGACTTTTTAATAAGTTAATTTCTTGTTTAAGTAATACTGCTGATTTCCTATGTTTGGATGGTCTTCAATTACACCGACTGTCTCATAACCATTTTTTTGATAGAAATTGGGGGCTTGAAAGCTAAACGTATCTAGTTGAATTAGTTTGCACCTATTTTCTCTAGCTATTTCTTCTATACGATTCTGTGGGCTCAATACCAAGTGTGTCGGTAACTACCTCTAATGGGAATTCATCACTTACTGCACTAAAGTAAACCATAACCTTTGTTTTATCCAGAACTTTTCCCCCTTACTGTTAGCAAATCAAGAAAAATACTTAGTTTATCTCACCTATAAACCAGAGTTCTCCTTCATAGTAATAATCCTCGTCCGAAATTATTTCCTTAAACCCCTTCACTTCTAAACCAGGGGGCAGATTAAGTTTCCATTCTTTAATAATGTCTCTTTGCAAGTTCAAAGGCAGCCACTTTTGTTCTGAAGTATTCCTTTCAAAAAATCCATTAAACCAGCTTCTGTCTGGTATCATTGCGATCTGGGAATCAAATAAGTTCGGCAGACTTATTACAGTATAAATTCTATATTGCTCCTGCAATGGTGTCTTTAAATTTTTCAAATGGCTAACTCTATCTATCAAAATTTGCATTACTTCTTTTCTGAATTTAATGGGAACTTTATCAGACTCTAAATATTCTTGTGCAAATGGTAAATGCAAATGCCAATAGCCTAATCCATAATCATTGGGGTTAGGCAATTGTTCTGTCATTTCATGTAAGGTATTCATTAAATCCCTTTTCCTTCTTCTTAGACCTCTAACCTTTCTCTTAGATTTATTATCGAATTTCCATCGATCCATATAGTTCAACACCTTTTGCCTATTTAATGCTTATTCAATTATCCACCAATAACCTTCTTCTTCACTAATTAATTCAAACGGCTTTTAAAACGGTTCTAGGGTTTTACAGTTAAAATAAAAGCAATATACAAAACTCCAATTGCGATTAAAGCTAACAAAAACGTTTTAAGTTGTTCCACTTGAGCTCCTCCTTTACAACCTCATCTTCATTAAAAAACCTAGTTCTTTTTATAAGGGATTCAATAAAAAGGGCGTTTAGCCTTCCTGGATCAACGGCCCGATATTAGTCTAAAATTCATTAATATCAGAAATGACACTTTTTAATATATCAATAGACTTTATTGGTTCTTCATCAAGCTCTAAACTGTGATTTCCACCCTCAACCACTTTTAAGGTAAGATTTCGATTACTTTTCAACTTTTCATAGCGTTCCAGAATAAAGCAATGACTATCTTTTTCTCCAAAAATACACAGTCCCTTATGATTACTGTTAAGCATTGCATTAAATACGTCATCATTTTGCAGCAATGGAGTCAACCATATTAATTTGGTCTCTTTAAACATTGTCTGTTCGAGCAAGCACCTTAAAACTTTTGTTGCGATCGATTTAGCCACTATATAATAGTTGCTGTATTTTTTGTCCTTTGTTGCGTTATCAATCCCAAGTTGTACATCTCTTGCCAGTTGCCTTTCATTTAGAGAAGAAATCTCTTGCCTGTTAAATGAATAATTGATATGTAATACATCGAAGCCTTTATTGTAAAATAACCCTGTTGTGTAGTATAACAACGGAGCATGTGTAGAGTAACCCGCTCCGGGTAAAACAATAACTAAGTTATCTGTTCCTTCTTTTTGTTCAATCAATCTAAAAGGGATGCTTTTAGTCATTTTCTCACTACTCTCTAATTTTTTCAGCAAAAAGAACCAACCTTAGTCCAAAAGTAATTCAACAGAAAGAGCGTTAACCCTTCCAGTCAACGCAACGTTAGTCCAATAATTTTTTTAACTCAATCTCATCCCTTATCGGAATACCATCATTACCTATTAAAGGAATCTCTGGTTTTAACTTTCTAGCTTTCTCTACTGCATTATTGATCACTTTGGAAATGACAAATCCTCGTTTTTGATAAAACTTTAATGCTAATAAATTATCATTTGTTGTTATAAGTCTTATGAATTTACAATTTTTCTCGAAAGCTAGGTTTTCTACTTCTTTAACAAGCGATGTTCCTATACCCTTACCCTCTTCAATACTGTCTAATGATATAATTTCGCAATCGTAATCTTTAATGACATAGGTAATCAGGCCAATGATGTTGTTTTCTTTTACGATGGCAAAACCATCTAATGTACTGCAATCATAAACGCCGCTTGAGATAACCATTTCTGGAGATCCCCAATGCAACTTAAAAAACTCTATTATTTTATCTTTTGGTAAATCTTCAGTTTTGTAAGTATTCATAACTCCCCCGTACCGTCACTATCTTAGTGTCCATCTTTTGATTCCTTATAAAACCATAAAGAGCCAATCCAATTAGGAAAAAACTATTCTATTTCTTGATTAGTAAAATATAGATAGGCATATAGTGTCATTGTAAATGAGCTAGGGATTAACGAAAAAGTAATGAATGGGTGCGTTCTCACTTTTTCCAAAGCACTTAACTCCTTCCTGCATCTTCTCTTTTTTTCAAAGATTGAAGCAATACTGCATTAGCTAAAAGGAATCCCGCCGACAGTAAAGCGAGTTTAGTGCCAAGAATAAAAGAAAGAATCGCTGATAACAAGGCACCAAACAAAAGTAATTTACTTAATGGACTCTTGATCTTAACCTACCCCTTATTGTTGTCAGTTGTTTTTACAAGTAATCGAAAAATCTATTCTGAAACAGCTTCTATTTTAAAAAACCAAATACCCAAACAATCAAGTACATTGGAATTGCTACGATCATCATACCTGCCAGAAAATAGCTAAGCGACTTTATAATGAATTTAAAAATATCATAAATAGAGCCTGCTAAGTCATCAATAAATTTCAATATTAATCACCCCTAAAAAATTTCCATGTTACCACCGCATGCAAACTACTTCTCTAGACTCCTTAAAGTAATAGCAAGTGCAACCCATGTTAATCCTGAAAAAATGGCTAAAGGAATTGCTTCAGCTGTCATAAACTCTGGAACTAGATTTGAAAAAATGGTCTTGAAAAATAAAAAAGTTGAAAATAAGGCAGCGAAGGCTAATACCCCCAATAAAATTAAAGAAAGTTTTTTGTCAATTCGGTCATCTTCCTTTCTTTTTCAGCCCTTCAGCTATAACCATTATGAATTAACACACCTGTTGGTTTAAAGGCAATTGAGTGATGATTTTCTCTACTAATTCATCCAGTGTCCCATAACATTTTTCTACTTCGGATAAATGATAAAATGTGCTAGTTGTTTCAAAATGATTTATTGCTCCATCTGGTGAGTAAAGAAAGATTTTCTTTCCCAGGCCCAACGCGATTCCTAATTCTATATGAGTTCCTTTTCCGCCTGGGAGTAACACTACGATGAAATCAGATTCTATGACGGCATCTTTCTCGTTTTGCCCGATTTCTTTTAAATCTTGGAATGTAAACGTCTTTTCTTCCCTTGCTTTGGCATTTTTCGTCCAATCATATGTATGCATATAGCCTTTATTTACTAATTGTTTCGTCACTAAGTTCACAGCATCAATATTTCGAAAACTCGAGGCAATATAAAATTTCTCCATACTCTTCTCCCTATAAATAAACTAATCGTCTCATTCCTACATACATAGTATTCAAGAAAAAGAGCATTAATCCTCCTCTGGAATGTTCAAAAATGGAAATCCAATTAACATTAGCTGAGTATCGAATGCTTATTTATGGTAAAAAAATCCGATTAGCCTTGCTTAATAAGGCCTATTCAAACCTTAATCAAGGTTTCCGAACCTTTCATGTTTCCTTTATTAGATGATTGCCTTATAATAAACATGTATGAAATGAGGTGTTGTTATGTCATTAGAGTGGGACAGCCGCTCAAAAGCTGATGAAGTCGTAGTGGAGCATTTTCACTCAACTGTTGTGGAATATATTGCTTTTACTTCATCTTTACTTGATGCAAGAAAAGAACAGGACCGCTTATATGGTCAACTACTCAAGGAACTGGATAAAAACTCTGCAGGATTCCTGGATTTTTGGGAAACAAAAACCGATTGGAGTTTCACCTTCCTTTTTAATTTCCTTCTGCCTTGTCCTTATTTTCATGATGTTGAACTGTTTCTTGAAAAGATCTCTACTCTTAGTGATCCTGATTTTTTGTATCACTTTTTTGGCGAGTCTCTACCTGAAAAGCAAATCAAAGAATTGATCAAGGATCCAGAGAAGCTTATGTCTTACGAGGATACGATCTGGTGGGAAACAGACGAAAAAAAATCAACTATTCAAGATATACTTAAAAACCTGCCTGATTTCCGAAATAGCTTTATAACTCTCTTGTTAGATGTTTCTCAATCCCGGATAATCAAAGATGAACTTGCAAAAGTAAGCAATGCTGCCCAGGATTCCATCGATAAAGTAAAATCGATTGACATGGAACCATTGGCATTAGCTCAATACATAATGGGAAAAACGTTCAGGCGAACAAGCTTATATCAAGTGTATTACTTTATTCCTTCATACTTCTTTGCCGCTAATCGAATCAGGATTTTCGATTCCAAGACATGTATCATCATCTATGGAGTTGATGCACCACTGGTCGATTATCGAAAAAAAAGTGCCGAATTGGAGGTGCAATTGAAAGCACTTTCCGACCGGAATCGAATCCTTATTTTAAGAATGCTTGCCCGTAATAAAGAATACGGTGCCAAAATCGCTGAGTACCTCGGTATTACAACGGCAACCGTTTCACACCATCTGGAACTTTTAAAGAAAGCTGGTTTTGTTAAAGAAGAAAAAGTCGGGACGATTAAGTATTTTTCCTACAACCAGGAACATGCAGAAGCAACTTTAAAACAATTGCAAGAATTTATAAACCCGAAGTTATAGTCTAATCCAAATAGAGGATTAGACTTTTTTTATGCAAAAAATGGTTGACTTCACCAAACGTAGTAATATAATCATCTTATAAGATAACTATCTTACATTGGAGGCGAAGACATGAACCAAAATGTAATTGAAGTAAAAAATGTTACTCGAGCCTACACAACGGAAGTAGGTGTTTTCAAGAAAGAAAAGAAGAAGGTAGAAGCACTGAAAGGAGTTTCTTTTGCAGTGAAGAAAGGGGAAATCTTCGGCTTGTTGGGTCCTAATGGCGCTGGTAAAACAACGATGATTAAAATATTGTCTACGATGCTGATCCCCCATTCTGGTAATGTGTCCATCTTAGGGCTTGATCCGGCAGCAGATCACCGACTTTTGAGGCCAAAAATCAATTTTATACTTGGAGGAGAACGGAACTTATACTGGCGGCTATCGGCTTATGACAACCTATCGTATTTTGCTGACCTTTATAAAATTCCTCATTCTATCAAGAAAAGTAGAATAGAAGATTTACTGAAGCTCGTTGGCCTTCATGATGTTGCCCATCAAAAGGTCGAGACCTTCTCAAAAGGAATGAAGCAGCGATTACAGATTGCTAGAGGGCTTGTGAACAATCCGGAGATTCTGTTTCTTGACGAGCCTTCTATCGGCCTTGATCCTGTTAGTGCCAGGCAGCTTCGCGAGACTTTGCGAAAACTAAATAACCAAGGTACAACGATTCTGCTGACAACTCATTACATGTATGAAGCAGACGAATTATGTGATCGCATTGCCTTCATTAATAAAGGGGAAATAATCGACATCGATACGCCCTCCAATCTGAAGAAAAAGGTGGATAACCTGTCCATCATCGACTGCTCGCTCCTGGGAGCTTTATCATCACAAATTGATTTAATAAAGAATCTTAAAAGTATTCACCATATACAAGTTGACCATGATGATTTTGCTTGGTCATTGCGGATCCAGACAACAGAACCTCAGCTTGTCGTGCCATTTATTTATGATTCAATGAAAGATTCTGTGATTACCAATTTAACGATTTCGAATCCAACACTTGAGGATGTATATGTAAGAACGATTGGAGAGAATGCATCATGAATCTAGCTGCGTCCCTTCTTCACACCATCCTTGTCCATATGAAGCTATCGATTGCACGTCCAATGTTTAAGTTCATCATCTGGATTTCACCGCTTTTCTATTCGACTTTGGCAATCTTTATTTACGGAAAAGACTCAACGGAAACTTTATTTCAGTATGTCGTATTGGGCTCTGGATTCATGGCCCTCTGGTCTTCGATCGTTTTTTCATCTGCCAGTGACGTGAACAGAGAACGATTTTACGGAACACTCGAGATTATTTTCATTTCACCGGTTCCGTTCGCAGTCACTCTGACCGGAAAAATTATTGCTAATACATTATGGGGACTTATTTCAATGATTTTGTCATTCGTCTATTTAAAATTCGTCTTCCAATTAGACCTCGTTTTTCATCATCCATGGGTCTTTTTAACAGCACTACTATCCGTCCTGCTGTCACTGGCTGTTTTCTCTTTCTTTCTGGCGCTCGCCTTTACCCTTTCGAGGCAAGCGGAAGCGTTGATGAATTTCATCGAGTACCCGATTTATCTAATATGCGGCTTTTTATTTCCAATTTCGTATTTGCCAGCGTGGGTTCAAGGAATTTCTTACGTTTTGCCTCCTACCTGGGCAATCCAACTTTTACGGGATGTGACGACTGAAACGCTCTCATCACAAACAGTGCTGATTTCTTTTACAGCCCTTGTTTCTCTTACATTGTTGTATATTCTCTTTGGAATGTATTTCTATCGGTTAATGGATAAAAAAGCTAGATTTCACGGGAAATTGGGGGTGTATTAAAAATGGAAGCTGTTCAACGATTTATTCGTCACGGTTTTCTATCGTATAAGGCATTATTTGGCTGGCTGGATCCGAAGGTATATCTATTCGTAATGCTGCTGAGTCCACTCAGCCAGCTAATTTTCTTTTCCACTTTAGTAAACTATGTGTACGAGGGGGAAAACCTATTAGGCTATGTAGCAGCCAATGCTCTCCTGCTTTGTGTGTTAAATGCAGTGTTTGGTATTATGTCTGTCATCACTTCAGACCGATGGATGGGAACTCTTCCCCTTGTTATGACGACACCTTACAATAAAGTAAGTTTATTTCTATCACGGTCCATCGCGCATGTCTTAAATGGACTGGTAACCGCAGTAATCGGCCTGCTGTTTGGAATCCTTCTCTTTCAGTTAACGATTTCTTTAAAAGAAGGTCTCGTACTGCTGATTATTTGGCTTTGTTCGATCTTCTCAGCGGCTGGGCTTGGCCTCATACTCGGAACCTTTTGTCTCTGGTCCCCTTCTATGCACCTATGGTCAAACATACTGGCAAGCCTGTTACTTTTATTGAGTGGTGCTAACTATCCTTATTCCCGGATGCCAGAATGGCTGCAGCTCCTCGGGCAGTTCACACCTTTGACAAGAGGCGTCCAACTTACAAAGGACATATTGAACGATGGAAACTATTCAAATGTGGCAGTCCTTTTAGGTGAAGAAATCCTGTTAGGCATTGCTTTCTTTGCCATAAGCTTCTTACTGTTAAAATACGCCGAATACCAGTCGAGATCAAAAGGAACTATGGAATTTGATTGATTAATTGAACACAACAAAAGGCATTGCAAGTGCAATGCCTTTTGTTGTGTTCATAACTGGATTGTAATTTCATGTTCCAATAACCTTCATTGGAACACTTTTTTTATCTAGACAGTCGATTTCATGTTCCAATAGCCTTCATTGGAACACTTTTTTCATCTAGACAGTTGATTTCCTGTTCCAATTGCCTTCAATGGAACACTTCTTTTATCTAGACATTCGGGCTATATACTTCTATAAAACTCGTGGGCAAATGGGCCTTTTTCACTCTGGTCCGCCATAACATTCACGTAATCTATTTCAAAAAAGTAGAGCCCTATGCTTAAAAGGTCATAAAAGAACGGTGCAAACTCAAACTCTTTAAATACAAAGACTTCTATCAGCGGATCATTTTTACGATAGGCTTCGTATATCCTGTGATTCCCATTAATACAATAAGCCTTATAATCCGTTAGATACTGACTTTGAAGGACCATGACAGGATTTTTATGGTTGGTTTTTATTTGATTTGGATCTTGATTTATATTTCCAGGATCAACTGAATTAATAATATTGATTGGTGAAAACTTTACTGGTCTAATCCCTTTATCTTTTATTAGAGCCGTGGCCCCATCAATGTCTAAAGCATATTCAAACACTCCTGTTGGGAACTCTGCATACAAGGAAAATGTCTCCTGTCCGATTGGATGAATGACTGGGTAAGTTTCACTGGTCAGAGTTTCATTCACAATCTCAGTCCACTTCCTGGCAACTTCATTCCCATAACCGGACTTGTTCTTCATCTCCTGAATCCGCGAATGAAAATGTGTAAAGGGATTAAAATCCCGAGATTTCTTTTCAAAAGTCTCGATTTTACCCTGCTGCATGTCAAACCTCCTATTTCAAACTTTATTTAACTAGCTTTTTTAAAAAGCTGTGTTAGCGTTTAATGTTGATTATACTATTAAATAAGGCTGCCATATAATGACAGCCTAATCGTTTGTTTTGTTTAACGTCCCCGTTACTACAATAGCTACCACTCTATAAGTTTTTTAGATTCGAAATAACCAGGTTGTCAAACATTTGAATATCTTTTATATAATCAAACCCTAATTTCTCGTATGCATTTAAACTATTATACATTCTAACGGCCACTGCATTATATTCGGGAATGACAGTACAGGAACATCCAGATGCCCCAAGTATTTGGTAGGAACCTGCTGGTAATTCTGAACCTAATTCATTGTAATCAACAGATACTTCACCATCTTTAACCCACCATAGAAACCCGAATTTCGGAAGTTGACGGGGTAAGGAATTAGGGCTTTGCACCGTAGTAGTTAGTTCAAATATTTCTTGTGGAAGTATTGACCTATTTTCAAATATCCCTTTGTTTAAATGTAAATTTCCCCAAAATGCTAATTCTTTGGCACTTACATAAAGATTTCTTTCATCACCTATATTTGAGCCAATTCTTAATGTAGGATAATTCTTTAACGTATCTATATCACAGACTAAATTTTTATTCCCTTCAGTAACCCATCCAGTGTTTGTCCAATTCAAGGGCTTAAACACTCTGTTTGATAGGACTTCATTTACTGTCCTGCCAGTAGCTTTGTATAAGATCTTCGCTAATATTTCTGGTCTCTTTCCCTCAATATTAGTTCCCAGATCAAAGACACGGTAAACTGTTCTATTTTCAAATTTTAGACCAGTACATCTTGTTAATAAATGTCTAATTGTTGCCTCTCCAAGGGTGTCTTTATTATATTCATCATCTAAATAGTCACTTAATTTATCATCCAGGTTTAATAAGCCTTCATATATAGCTAATGCAATGGCAAATCCAATATAAATAACTCTAACCGAATATACATTGAATCTTGAATTGCTATTTATCTGTATTGCACCTTGCTCATAATGGTGCCTTCCAGAATACCACTCATGTACTATTTTATTATCTTTCATAATAACCAATGCAGAACCTGATGCATTCATATCTCTTCTTACTTTTTCTGTATATAAGGTGAGATCTTTAAATGCATCTTTGTTTAAGGTTACATTCATCTCCAAATCCACTATCCCCTTTATATTTCACTCTTAATGCTTCGTTGAAATATCAACAATGAATACTAACAGAGCTTTTTAAAAAAGAAGGATCTTGCAATAATAGCAAAACCCTCCCTTTTCCTTATGGTTCCATTAAATTTCTAACAAACAACTGGTTGTTCTTATTAACAATGACGCTTACCACCATAAGCAATAAACCTGAAATAATGAATACGAATCTAACCCCCAGCAAATCTGCAAGGAAGCCCATAACAAGTGACCCTATCCCGAACACTCCTGTTCCGATAGCCCCTAAAGAGGTATAGACTGTTGCCAACCGTTCTTTCGGCACACTTGTTTGGATGACCGTTTGTTGAGGAATGCTTTTTAGCTGTACAGAAATTCCTACTATAAAGGATAGAACCAAGGCAATAGATGGCACACTGTTTAGACTGAACAAGATCGTTGCCAGGAAACCTGCAAATGAACCTACGAAAATAAAAGCACTTAATTTCCGCTCAATAAATGAGAAGTATTTAATACAATAGATGCTTCCCAGGATCAAGCCTGCAAAGAATGCACCGTTGATAAAACCCCACCATTTCTCGGCAGTATGCAGAGCATCACTGACAAATACCAATAATATGGCCGCAATCCATACCGTGCCAGCGAGTGTTTCGTATAAATAGATCCAGCCAATTTTCCGCAGAACTTTCGTGTCTGCTAAGGTTCGCCATCCTTCTTTGATTTGCTCAAGTTTCCCCTTCGACTCTTTCGTCGTAAGGTTGACAGATTCCAAAAAGCAAAGGAGGCTGCTTGAGATAGCAAATAAGAATCCAACTAACCAGACTAGCTGCGGTGGATTCAACACAAGTAAAAACAAACTGCCTATAAACCACATCAATGCCTGAAGTATTTGCGCAACCGTTTCTGTAATTCCGTTTGCCTGCACTAAGTCCTCAGGTTTTACATAGTGAGGAATCAATGTCTGGCTGATTGGGTTTGCACAGCCATCCAGGAAGGCTATCAATCCAATTAATACGTAAATCCAGTAAAAATCAGATGCTGATAATCCAATTAGAATTAACCCAAGTAAGACAAGCAAAAAAGTTTTTCCGATTTGAGTTCCAGCCATTAACCATTTCAAATTAACTTTTCCGATCAAAAGCGGTGTCAAGAGGCTTGATACGAACATGGCTGATGTGATCGTAAATGGAACAAAAGACGCTGCCGTTGCTGATTCCGTTAAGACAAAAATCGTGCTGATCACGCTTACCATATATAGTACATCGCCCATATTGGCGAGAGACTGACCCGTCAACAATAATGTGAAATTCTTATTCCAATTCATTTCTTATCCCCCGTTTAAAATTGAACGTTTATTTTAACAGCGGGAAAATTTAAATTGGACTATTCATCTACATCAATACTCCTTTCAATGGCGGTAAATCTGGGGGATGATTTATCACAAGAATTTAAGAGAGAAACAGATAAAAAACAAAAATCGAAACATAGATCGTATCCAGGCCTGCAAGATAAAACTTAAGGTTTGATTTTTTCAACCTTGCCAGACTGTAATTAAATAAGACATCATATAAACTTATTGCAAATAATATGACGGACATGACTATTACGAATATTTCTCCAGTGATTAACACCGCCAGGATATACAATAACCATCTTCTGAAAAAATTAAATACTAAATCAATGAGAATCATAGACAAGCCTTCTGGATTCACTTCCAGCTCTTCGTCAGAAGATATTTCGCCAAGACCGGTCTTTATCTTTCTATAATCCTTTATGTAGTCGAGATTGATCCACAATAAAATAAAGCAATAAACAATGATATAAATTTCCTCGTTGCCGTATAGTAATTCACCCAAAAGAACACCTCAATATTTACAATCAATAACCATTTTGCAATCACCTTGATTGGCACTTGCTTAATTTTGCTGCCCAGATCACTATCTTGCCTCTACTACGAAACTGCTATATTCCTCATCATCAATAAATATATCAATCTTCCAAAGACCTTTTTCGTCAAACCCAAACTTTGCTTCGCTTTGCATACTCATGATCTCCTGCTGGTAAAGTTCCCTACTTTTACCCGAATCTTTATGTGTTCCGATCATCTTATACTTTTTACCAGTTAAATCTTTGCTATTGTCCAGAAAATATAGCTTGTAATGTCTCCCTTTTCCTGCTGGAAACTCAGGCTCATCGGTTTCTCCGTTCATTTTAGTCATGCCAAACTGATCCTCTGTTCCGGACAGGTGCTTACCATCCTTGGTAAAAGTAGCACTTAATCCCCAGTATGGTTCATCACTATTAGAACACGCGTTAAGGATCAACAAAACTAAAATCAATAAACCTATGTATTTTTTCACTCGCTTTCACCTCAACTCTTAAGGACAGTTGTGCCATACTATATATACCCGATCTCACATGCCGGCGGCTCGGCTTTTTATGCTCAATTCCTAATATTGGCGAAGAACTCTCCCATATTGACTCCCAGATGATAGGAAGCATACCAAATCCAAAGTGTTAAGAATATAGTAGTAAGAGCCGGATACTTTTTGGTAATTCTCTTTAGTTCTTTTGTTAAATCATCCATTCCCACTTACTCCTCGTTAGTAAAATATTTCCATTTCATTATTACACAGATTGCTTTTTTGCTCAATATATTGTTTAATCTTTCTTCGCAAAGCTTTAAAATGATGGGGCCATTTCGTTCCTTGATGGAAAACCATTTTCCAAATACCCTCATTTAGTTTCCAAATAGAACTCCGTAACGCATGCTGTTTCGTCTGTTCATTAAAAGTTCGGTATGTTGCCAGAACAATATTTTCTGATAAAGTATGAATATCGAAATTACTTATTGTAGCTTTGATCATACCAATTCCGCCGTCCTTAAAATTTTCATCTTTATGCAATACTCTCCCAGAACTGCCAAACTCAAAGAACTCATCGGCCAATAACCTTTTCAGCTCCGTTTTTGATGAACGGACTTCTGACGTTAATAATTTTTCCTCTAAATGTTTAATATGTTCTTTTAGATCCATAGATGAAATCTCCTTTACAATCAATAGAAGACTAATTCAACAAAGACAGCGAATATCCTTCTTAAATGTAAAAGAATGCCATTTCTCGTTAAAAAGTGAAACCTCTGCACATCTGAATCGTATAGGAAATATATAGAAAGGGGATGCATTTAATGAGTAATAAGGAAATGAAATGTAGTAGCTGCAGCGGAAACTCTTTCGTCCAGGCAATGGATTATATCAATCTCCGGCCAGTCGATAGAAAAATGAGTATTGGATCCGAAAGGGTTTATACAGTTTGTTTAGCTTGTGGAGAAGTGGTTTCAATTAAGGTGAAAAATCCTGAGAAGTTACTTAAATGATCTTAAAGCTCTTGATGTGAGGGCGGCTCTGAACAACTTTGATGAAATTCTTTATGTTATTGGCCGAACCTGGGGCTACTTCGGACAACTTCGGTAGAAATCTTCCTGGTTTTGTCCGAAGCCAGGGCTACTTCGGACAACTTTAAAGGAAATCTTCCTGATTTTGTCCGAAGCCAGGGCTACTTCGGACAACTTTGATAGAAATCTTCCTAGTTATGTCCGAACATGGGGCTACTTCGGACAACTTCGGTAGAAATCTTCCTGGTTTTGTCCGAACCTGAGGCTACTTCGGACAACTTTAAAGGAAATCTTCCTGATTTTGTCCGAAGCCAGGGCTACTTCGGACAACTTTGATAGAAATCTTCCTGATTTTGTCCGAACATGGGGCTACTTCGGACAACTTCGGTAGAAATCTTTCTGGTTTTGTCCAAAACTGAGGCTACTTCGGACAACTTTAAAGGAAATCTTCCTGATTTTGTCCGAAGCCAGGGCTACTTCGGACAACTTTGATAGAAACCTTCCTAGTTTTGTCCGAAGCCAGGGCTACTTCGGACAACTTTGATAGAAACCTTCCTAGTTTTGTCCGAACATAGGGCTACTTCGGACAACTTCGTTAGAAATCTTACTGGTTTTGTCCGAACCTGAGGCTACTTCGGACAACTTTAAAGGAAATCTTCCTGATTTTGTCCGAAGCCAGGGCTACTTCGGACAACTTTGTTTAAAATTATTAAGATTTTGTCCGGACCTGGGCTTAGCATAGCTTCATTTATAGTCACCATAATAAGACGTTCTATAAAAAGAAAAAAGTAAGGAATCGAATCCCTTACTGTCTGCTCAACCGTTCGATCTCTGTCTCTACTTTGTAAACTCTTTTGTTTAACGCTTCTGTCTTATCATCAATATGCTCAACGATTTTATCTGTGTATAAAGATTCTTTTGTAATTTTTCTTGTCCAATTTCCAGTCTGTTCTGGCCTTGTTTCAGGTCTTTAATATCCACTTCAAGTCTGTACAGACCTTGTTTCAAATCCTTGATATCGACCTCCAGCCCGTCTGGCCTTGTTTCAAATCTTTGATATTGACTTCCAGTACGTTCTGGCCTTGTTTTAGGTCATTCATACCTCGACGCATTTCTTGAATTTCATTTAAAATTCGCTTTAAAATTTCTTCCACAAATTTTCCCCCGTCAATTTCTAATAAAATAATTATAATCTAGACCTACAAACTAGAACAATGAAAGATCGAGGAAAATAAACTGCTTAAGTTTTCGATTAGTTCCGATGCTCCCCCAATTTTTCCTGGTAATTAACGTTTATAAGGATCAATTTCCCCTCTCACTTACTTTCAATAAGGAACTTAATAATATTTGGTTTTAATACGATGTCATAAGGCTTAAGCCGACAAGAGAATTAAAAATTGAACCAATAAAAAAAGATTAATGCTAAGAGAGTTTAATAAACATACCGATGGTTGGGTTTGCAGGAGTTTTCTGGGTGGACATGCTTTTGAAGAAATCTGAAGTGAATGTTTATACAACGAATCAACCTTTAGCAGCCTATCGTCTATAAATGGATTGCTTTTCCAAGAAAAATATACGCTTGTCCATCTGTAATATTCTGTGATTCAAACATTCAAGTTCCGATTCCGTCCTATTATTGGTACCTTCTAATAGGTCCCCGGTTTGCGCTCTTTCGAATGTGTTGAGCATATATTTGATTTCCTTAATTACTTTTTTTAACTCTGTTAAAAGTTCCATTATTTGTTTATCCACGATTCTTCACCACCCTTTTGGTCTATTATAATTATTTAAAAAATTTCTGTCTTTTAATGAGTCTTAAAACTAGACTAATCTTATGTAAAATAATCTAATTCTGTAACAATACTGCCACAATGTCACCCTCCCTAACCTGTCCTTTCTGCCTGCCCATCTATATATAGACAATGAAAGGGCGGTGCAAAGTCATGACAATTAAATCAGGGTGAGTGTTTGAAGGATGATCGCAATTCAGTTCGGTAGGTGAGTTCAACAATCATTTGGAGATGTGGCTGGCTGTCCACAAGCTTGATTTTTCAGAGGGTGAATTGGTGGATTAAAGAGGCTCGCTCGTTTTTCTGCTAAAATTAACGAGACAAATACCATTCTGTCTGTCTCCCTCGATTCTTTTAAAGAGCTGATCCGAAAAATGAAAACACCTCTGCTGGTAAAAAACCCTCTAGCCTACTATACCGGTATCCTGAATAAGAGTTTCAGGAGCTATTCGAATGGGATTTTTCCCGGGAGAGTAATGGTATATGATGTACTTTCACCATTGGCCATTTAGCTGTCCAGTTCTTCTTGATCAGCCGCTCCTCGTAAATAGCAGCACGCTCTCTCGTTTCTGTAAAAAAAGGAGCAGGCTTTATTTCCATATGAAAGACATCTTCCAATCCACATGGTGCAGTCAGGACCAGCCTCTTCTCTTTGTCCAGCTTCACGCCAAGAGCAGTGGCTGTTTCTGGAAATTTCGAGATGGCATCTTCTGAGGAAGTATAGGGAGGAATCTGATTGACGACATGCATCCTTGCCTGATTTTTAACAGACCAGGGAACGTCAGGTATAAGACTTTTCAACTGGTTTTCCAGTGTTTTTTCATAGTCTTCATTAATAATCGCTGGATCGAAATAAATCACATCTACATCCGGTGTCAATGTAGGCTCCTCGAAACCATGCAGCGTGTCCCAGATTTTCGAACGGACAAACCCGGCACAGATCCACCAGTCTGGCAAATCAAGAGTGCTTGCTGCATGAATTATTTCCATCATTCTTTGGTCTGTTTGAATTAGCTTTATAACATCTTCTTTACTCATCAGCAAAATAAACACCTCTATAAAACGAACGTATATTTCCATTCTAGCACAATGCAATATTAAAGAGATCTTTTCCTTTTCTTTTGCATGACTAAATAAAGCACAGGGTGCGTCCCCGTGCTCAGAATAATATTAATTTTTAACACTTCTAATCTCCTTATACACCGGTTTCCACATTGCATCTGCCACTGCCTTTTCGACATCAGTGATATCTGCACTGGCAACTCCCTCCTTGATAGCAGCATCGATAACTGTCATTGCAACTTTTTCGGATACTTCCTGTAATTTATTGATGTTAGGCAGGAGTGACGCGCCCGGCTGATCATTGCAGCACATGTCGGCAACAGCGTCTGCAGCTGCGGTGAACATGCCTTTTGAGATGAAATCTGCTTTTGCCACAATGGCTCCGAGCCCTAGACCTGGAAAAATAAAGGCATTGTTAGCCTGGCCGATTTCATAGGAAACTCCGCTGTAATCTACATTCTCAAACGGGCTCCCCGTTGCAACCAGTGCTCTTCCTTCCGTCCATTGAATCAGATCAGCAGGGACTGCTTCTGCCAGAGATGTCGGATTGGACATCGGCATGATGATTGGACGGTCCGTATACCTAGCCATCTCTTTGATAATATCCTCCGAGAAAGCACCAGCTTGTCCAGATGTACCGATCAGAATCGTCGGTTTCACCCTTTTGACTGCTTCCATCAATGGGATAATGCCCTCGTCATTCCGTGCCCAGCTTTCCACTTCGTTAACTCCCCGGACATATGGTTTTTGGAAATCCAGGACATCTCCATGTTCCTCCGTCAAAAGGCCCCTGTAATCAATCGCCCAGAACTGTTTATAAGCTTCTTCTTTTGATAATCCTTCAGAAACCATGGCATCCACCATCTGGTCTGCATTGCCAATTCCTGCAGCACCAGGCCCAAATACAACAATACGCTGATTCTTCAATGAACCGCCTGTCATTTTCAAGGCAGACTTTATGGCCGCAAGGGTGACAGCTCCTGTACCCTGAATATCATCATTAAAGGTGAGAATCTTATCTCCATACTTCTCCATGATCTTTCGGGCGTTCACATTGCCTAGGTCTTCCCAATGAAGCAGCACATCAGGGTGAAATTTTCTTGCAGTTGAGACAAAAGCATCAACGAACTCATCATAACGCTCGCCGCGGACCCGCGGGAACTCGTTACCGATGTAAAATGGATCGTCTGCCAGAGCCTTGTTGTTCGTTCCCACATCCAGCACCACTGGCAAAACCCGGCTAGGATTGATCCCAGCAGCTGCTGTGTAAACGGCTAACTTACCAATCGAGATATTGATGCCGCCAATCCCCTGGTCTCCGATGCCGAGAATGCTTTCGGAATCGGTAACGACAATCAAATCAATTTCATTCTTGGCATGTCCGAGGTTCTTAAACGCCGTTTCAATTCCATCCTGGTCATCAATCGATAAATACAATCCACCTGGACGGCGATAAACCTGTGAATATTGCTCAATTGCCTCCCCGACAGTAGGAGTATAAACAATAGGAAGCATTTCACTTAAATGATCCTTGAGCAATCGGTAAAACAGGACAACGTTCCGGTTATACAAATCATAAAGGAGACCATTCTTAAATAAATTGGTGGTCCTGATTGAATACTGCTCATAAACCCTTTTCACCTGTTCCTCGAGCGTTAGCACCTGGGGCGGCAATAACCCTTCCAGACCCAACTCCTCCCGTTCCTTCCTGGTAAATGCAGTACCTTTATTTAAAAAAGGATTCGATAAAAGTTCCTTTCCTCTTAAAGTAGTCTGGATCACATTAGAATTTGACATCAATCTCCCCTCTTTCTTTTGTAAGCTGTTCTAAGTATGTATACCCTTTTCAGAATTTGGTGAAAACAGAGATTGTGCAACAGTCCAAACACAAAAATATCCCTCAGACTGGACCATTAACTTCATGTTTGAGAAGGACACCTAATAAAGAAGACTCGGAGCATCTAACAGCGAGTCTTATTCTCAACAGCAATACAAAATATGCTCCAAGCCTCCGGTAAAGAGAGGAAAACCGGGAAAATAAAACCCGGAAATGTACTCGGCTCTGGCCATGGGCAGGTGACCGGGAAAATAAAACACCGATAAGTTCCTCGAGACAAGACAAGAATTGAAAACCAGGAAAATAAAAGGGGCCCCAGCCTGGAATAGACCCAGACACAGGACCCTCAAAATATCATTCTGATTTTTTCATTTTCCTCCAAGCCAGACTGGCAATAAATAAAGCAAATCCAATGATTGTACCAATCAGTTGATCCACTAGAACTTTACCAGTTGGGAAAACACAATAATCAATGTTCCGCCAAAGATTAAAACGATTAGCGCGGCTAACTGAATGAGATATGTTGCATTAACTTTCAAGATTGTCCCACCCTCTAATCTTTTTAACAACTTCTCAAAATCCTTTTTTTATACGCTATAAATATGTTCTTAGCAAACTACACAACCTACTTGTTTTCTTTAAGAACTTCTCTCAATTCCAATGGTGTTATAGTGCCTTGATGAAAATATAATTGCCATCTCCCATCAATTAGTTTCCAAATAGAGCTTCGTAATGTGTTGCGATTCCTGGTTTTATCAACGATAAAATAAGTAGATAAAACTATATTTGAGGCTAACGGATAAATTTCATAATTATGCAGAGACATTTCAGTTAACACAACCCCAGTTTCGAGGCATTCTTTTTTATCAAAAATATAACCTGAGCTGCCGATTTCAAAGAATTGGTCTGATAGAATTTCATCTAGTTTTTCACGACTGGTACGTACTTCTAATCCTGTGTGGCTTTCCTCCAATGCTTTTAAATGTTCCTTTAAATTTGCCTCCATACTATCTACACCCTTTATATTGAATATTGTAACAATTATACTATATTAAGGGGTTTCTAAGTGTTTTAAACATAACAATCAATACAAAAAGAGCCACATAAAAAGAGCATGTTTTAATCCAATGATCGAAACATGCTCTTAACCTATTTAAGTAATATTACATATCTAAATCCGTAAACGCATATGGCAGTAATTCTTTCAATGCCAGCTCGCGGATTTCTTTTTTATCATTTGTAAGATACACCGGCATATCTGGTGAAAAGAATTCAGCCATCACTTGTCTGCAAATGCTGCAAGGCGGCAGGAAGTCGGCCGTATCTCCAGAGACGGCGATCGCCTCGAAGTCACCCTTTTTGTAACCATTCGCCACAGCTGTAAAGATTGCCGTTCTCTCAGCGCAATTCGTCGCACCGAATGATACATTTTCTACATTCACTCCGTTGAAAACGGTGCCATCTTTTAGCAGCAAAGCTGCTCCAACAGGAAATTTGGAATAAGGCGCATATGCATTCTTTTTCGTCTGACGCGCGCTCTCCACTAATTGCTCTTTGTTCATTTCATCATTCCCTTTCCCATAAGAATGAACTTTTCACAGTCCCCTTTACGCCAACGAAAAGTTGGCAGGACTTCTAATATAATACCTTTGCTAATTTATTGTCAATGTAAAAATGGTGAATTTGTTGGACTTTAAGCAGAAAAAGCACTATCCTAAATTTTCCTAACAGAACTAATATGGAGAATGAATTATCGTTTAGCAATTGTGTTGAGTGTCATATAGTTGTCCATCGAGTTTATCTTTAACTAAAGCTCCCTTATGTTTAAGTACATTTGTTCACAAAGGAAACAAACCAAATTTGTTTAACTAAAAATATCTGTACTGCTTACATAACCATATATCAGGATTGTACTGTCTTCTTTTACAAAAGGAATCTTGAGGCTTTTGAGCAATTGAATGAATTCGTCTGCGTAATCTGTTACTTTAGATTCCAGCAGCAGTCCTTCGGAGCCCTTAACTTTCAGATTTACTCTAATCCATTCTAAGGAAAAAAAAGGATCAAGATCTACTTCCCAATCCCCCGAATACCAATTTTCTTCTCCAAACTCTTCAGGATTAACGTAATCATCAAGTAAAAACTTAACCTGAAAAGAAGGGGTTATTGGGAATTCCTCCTTAATAGCCGATTGTAATCTCCTCCATTTTGTATTATTCATTACGGAACTTAACTGCCGTTCATTTATCACTTTTTGAACCTTAATCTTGTAGTCCTCCACTTAAACAACTCCCTCATTATTTAGTGAACCTGCATCGTTTGTTTAATTAAGATTTCAATAAAAAGGTGCCTCAATCCTTCTTGGATCAATGCACCGTTAGTTAAATTGCGTTTTTTGTATGTCTTTTGAACCCAAGTAACTTAAATCTTTTATGAAGTTTATACATTCTTCCTCATTCATATTTTCACTTCCCAATTATTTACCTCAATAGTGACTACCATAATTATTAAATGTTCTTAACTTCCCTGTTGCATTAACCAGCCTAATTTAAGTCAAAGAAAATTCATTATCCTTGTTGAACTAACCTCCGTCCGTCCAATAAGGAATATAACAAAAAAAGCGGTTAATCCTCCACTGGAACAACGCACCCGATAGTTTAATAAAAAACCTCTCAAGATTATTTAAAATTACCTGGGATTTTAACAAGAACATAATTTCCAGTCCACATTTGAGTGGTGGCAATTAATCTCCTTCCGTCTTTTTCAAAGAACAGACCAGCACCATCTTTTTCTTTAAATTCCCATCCATTTGAACCAATCATTTGTTTGATATTTTCATCAGCAATCGATATACCTTTGTTCTCACTATTTGTGATATACCAAATAGAATCGCCTTCTACTGCAATTTCTGCTATTTTACTTTCTGATTCTTTTAGTTTATCAATTGCTTCTTTTGCTGATAAATTCTCTATTGGAAGAGAGGGATAGTATAATTTATTTACAAATATGAATACAGTTATAATAACTATTGCTATACCTAGCATAAATCCAGCCTTTTTCATCTAATTACCCCCTTATTGGGTTCAAACAAAGGTATTTTTAAGGTCCGTTCTTTTACTAAACTGCATCTTTAGTTGAGTAAGAATGATATTAACAATTGAATACCAAAAGCTAAAATAGTCGTTATAATATTATCTTAAAAGATATAATTCTTTTTCTTATCTTTAAATTTTGTGTCAAGGAAGAACCTAATCAAATAAAAAGTAGTAAAGATAGCAAGTAATTCGAGGAAATTCAAATACATTACTTCAACTCCTTACCAATGTACTTCTTTATTATTAATTGAACTATCCTGCATCGTTTGTTCAACAAGAAAATTTACCAATTATTACTCGAAAGAATGTTCGCAAATTAAACTCTCAAAAAAAATTATATTCTTTGCAAAACAAAATTATTATACAGATTAGATATGATTGTGGTTTAGGTAGATAATTTTGTCTCCATTTTCGTTTTGTTCCTCGTGAGTAATTGCAATTATCCAAGAGTAGGAATCATCAAATATATAAAAATCATCAGCAAAAAAGTTACCAATGTCTTTTATGAATTTATTTATATCTGAAACAATAAATACGCCTGTGTCCTCCCTCTTTCCCACAGTGTATGCTTGAGAATCAGGTAACCAGCTTAAAACTTCTTCTGAAATCTCTTCGGGTGGATCCATAACAACTGTAATTTCAGGAAAGACAAAGAGGGGACCTTGCAATGACATTAATAAATTTTTTAATTCCTCAACATAAATATACTTTAGTTTCTTTTCATGGCTATATAGGTGTTCCCACAAAAACGGAAGGTGATTATCTAAGTTTAGTGAGGCAGTAAGCTGACTAATGACATCTTGAGAATTCGGGACTTTTTTATACCCCAATCCAGCTATATGTGAAATCTCATTTGCACTCATTTTTTTGTTGGCCCCTTTACTATAGAATATAAACACATGATGTATTGTTAATTTTCCAAGTCTTTCTTCAACTAATCTGTCGTTAGTTAAATAAGGAATTTAACTAAAAAGATGCCTCAATCCTTTCTGGATCAATGCGCCGATACATCACTTGGGCATAAATTATTTCTCATTTCTAAAATCATATTTTTCATGTGGTACATCTAATGTATGTCCGTTTATGACTACCGTATCATTGTCTCTCCAATTAATATTTGCACTATCTTCTCTATAATTCCAATATATATTTTTAGTTTTATTATTTCTATCATTAAAAACTAATTCACCACGAATTGAATATGATGTGGTTGCACCTCCATTGGTCACATATGCTTTTAAAGTATATTTTCCGTCAGGTGAAGTCTCTTCAGTAAGATATTCTCCTGTTGGTAACCTATTCATATCAAAAAATGCCCAATAAACTCCATAACCGACCAATGTAATAAATAGTAGTGAGACAATAACAAGCGCTTTCAGTATTTTTTTCATTAACTTCTCTCCTATTGGTTATGAAACTAACTGCATTGTTTGTTCAACAACAAATTCGATGGAAAAAGGCGTTAATCCCCCTGGATCAACGCACACGTTTGTTTAAATACATATTTCCACAATCTAAAATATATTGATTAATATATTACTTCTCATTAGTTATTTTTTTCACTTGATACATCATAAAGCCCGTTAATATAGAGGTTAGTAATCTAAACAAGGCAAAATGAATACAGCCAAGAGATTTTACCACCCTTGCCATCTTTTTTCCACTTTACGCCAAGGACTTTACCAGCCTACGCCAACCTATTTACCAATAGAAGTATGTCAACGGTTTTGTAGTAAAAAAGCCTAATCCTCCTTATCTTTACCGAGGAATTAGGCATGGGTTTTCCACAATAGTGCTAATTATGGATTATTATTTTCTATTGAATAGTTTCTTTGTACGGTGCAACAAAAGATCCTGTATTGACTGCAGGCTATTGTTAAACTAAAGCACCCTATAGTTTAAGTACATTTATTCACAAACTTATCTTTATTACAGGAATGCTGCCTCGTTTGTTTAATAAGCAGTCTGGCTTAATGAAACCCATTCAGTCCAACTATTTAACCAATCTCGGCTTAATCTTGCAATTTTGCTATGCTAAAGCCTAAAAAAATCTCAATTATTGCCTAATACTAAAAAGAGTGGTTGCAAAAAACTTATCCAGTTAATCCAGTATACTTGTGCTATAATCCATATCACCATTAGACATCCAAGTATCATTGTTATTTTTCCCGCTAAAGGATGACGCCTGAAAGAAAAGAAGCTTCCAACAATGCTACCAAGTCCATTAATGGTTAATAAAGTGATTCCAGGTATTAAATAGTCTTCAAACGGGGATTCTTTCAAAAACTCCCCTGACATACTTAAATTACTACCGTTCGGTTCTAATATAAAACCTATTCCTGAACCTACAGCCCCTAGTCCTATGAACAGTTGCAATACACCGACTCCATAGAAAAGCACTATTTTATTACTCATATTCCTCATCTTCTTCCTATAAAGTTGGTTGTTCAACTCCTGCCCCTTTAGCTTGCTGCCTGGGTTGGAAGACGTCCTTCAGTATAGCATTCATGTTCATATGTTCCTTTAGATTAAAGGAACTATTTTTTCAAAAAAAGAGTTGTTTATTTATATTTATTTACCTGGTTGGCTCTTTGACCTGGGAATTATCTCTTAATATGCAAAAGCCCTTCTTCTCTTGGGGAGAGGGGGTTAGTGTTAAAATTAATACAAAGTATGTTTGTTGTATTCTACATCTTTTATCTCGCATTCAAACCATTTAAAGTCTTCGTGATCTTCAAACCAAGTAACATCTGACTTACTGGGAATACGTATGCCTTTAAACTCTTTAAATTCTTTATTTACCCCACCCCAATCGCTCAGGATGTACTTTCCATTAATATCTCTATATCTTTTTCCCGAAAAACGGAGAATATCACCATTTTCATTAAAAAAGAATACACCAGAAACTGATAGCCCTTTGTATTCAATTGTAGCCTTTGCAGCGTTTTTATTAACTTCCTCCCATTTAATATAAGGGCTTAGCGCAGCGGATGGAAACCACATCATTTCAGCTAGGTATCTCATCATAGTGCTAGAATCCATCTCCGGCCCTTTTGCATCTACTACTGGGAATAAAGAAAGCAGTTTAATATTCATCTTCCCTTTACCATCTAAATAGGTATCCCTTCCTGATAATTGTATAAAAGGTGCCATCTTGACGTCTGCAATCCATACAAACCCTGGTTTGTCAGTGGTAAAGTATTGCTCTGCTTTTACTGGCATCCAAGTGCCGTCTTTCCTTGTACGCATTCTTCCACCTTGTTTTAAGCGAACCGTTCTAATTTGTTCTTTTCCTATTACCTTAGAATGTATTAACCAATTTTGCACGGGATATGGTAAGTTTTTTATATCCGCTTTTTCAATTTTTTTTGTATTTTCACTATTTGATTCTTTAAGCAATAACGATGCCTTTTCTTGTGCATTTTTTATAAACAGGACTTTTGCGATTTTTGGAATAACAAGCAATAAAACAAGGATTAGAATAAATACAATTAATGTAACCGATATCCATTTGGGCATCAACAATCCTTCTCTCTTTGGAATTCAATTTCATCATATCAAATATCAGAATTTTCCAAAGCGACAAAAGTCATAAGGTGAGAATATCAATGAAAGTCCTTACAGGTCTGGGGATGGGCTGTTTTTCTGCTGTTCTTCTTGAACTGCATCGTTAGTTTAAGTGAAGAACTTCACAATATTGCTAAACTCCATAATAAAATCATACCAGATGATAACGAATTATTATTCATATATTCCACAATGATGACAATCGTTGTTGGGCAGTAAGAGTCTACTACGTAATAAAATGGTTAATCTAAGTAGTGGTAAACAGTCTGTCATTCTGTGGTACACTTTTTGTCATTAGGTGGTAAATACTATGTCAGAGGTGGTACATTTCAATGGCTGTAATCACAAAAGCTAAAATTATGAAAATACCTATTAATATGGATGATAAAAAAATATTATCTAAATCAATAAATAGTCCTAAAATACCTTTTCCATTAAGGGTGCAAGAAGAAAAGTAAGAACCAAAGCTATTAAATCATCAAAGGTTTGTAGCTTTTTTTTATCAAAATAATATTCCTCCTTAAAAAAGTATCATCACCATATTTTACCACAAAGACAAAGACCTTGTTTAACTATCCTGCTTCTTATGTTAAATAAGAAAAATTCTTATTCCATCAAGGCCATTAATTCATCATAGTAAATATAGAAATCAATAAGCTAATTGCAAAGAAAATATATGCTATCTGAATAGTTATTTATATACAGGCTGAAAATTCCCTTTGTTTTTTGGTTTTTGCTAATTGCCGAAAATAGAAAGAAGAAGGGGTATCGTCAGGAAAATGCGGATTTACAACGTTAAGGAATTTTCTATACTAAAAAGCCCTACTTCACCTTTAATTAATAGAGAAATTGGGCTTTTTCATTAAAAACCACGCTTTGACATTGTCTAAAGCATGGTTTTTTTAAAACTAATATAAATCTGCTAAGTTGTTTTTTTAGCTCATCTATTTATTGAATTCATTAACTGGAAGAAGTATTCAGGTTTATGAGTCTTATTTAGGTTATACCATGAATTTAAAGTATCTGGTGCAAATACTTCTAATTTTTTAAATACTTCCATCGTAAATTCCAGAGGCGCAACCCCTGATGCAGTAACCAAATTCTCACCAGATACCGCAGGTCTCATCTCATAATATTTTTCTCCTTTATAATTAGGGCAGACCATTTTAAAATACTCTAAATCATTGCTTGTATGTTTTCGAGAATCTAAGTATCCCATATTCGCAAGAGCCTCAGTTGCACCACAAATTGCAGCAACAATGGTGCCGAGCTTTAAGGCTTCGCCAATTTTTTTCATGATTGGTTGATGAATCACTTCTCCCCAAGTAGTCCCTCCAGGCAAAACTAAAAGATCTTTACTCTCAAGAGTACACTCATCAATGGAAATATCTGGTTTTATGCTCAGTCCCCCCATCGTAGTAATCAATTCTTTATTAGCTCCTACTGTAACTACTTTTAAAGGTACTATACCGTTTTTGAAATATCTTCCTGTGTTTAGTTCGGCAATTAAATATCCATATTCCCAGTCTGACATTGTGTTAAATACATATAGATAAACTTTTTTTGTTTGCATCCAATAACACTCCCAATCACAATTTATATAGCAATTATAATAAAACTTCCCTGACAGCTAACGTCAGGGAAGTTATCATACTTGATGAAATTTTATTAATTCCGACAGAACTTCAATAAGTCTTTTCTTTAGACTTATTGGCTCGATAATTTGAATAGATTTACCGTACGGGAAAAGTAAATAAGGTATATATGTATGTATTATATCTTTTTCAAGAAGGAATACTGCTTGATTTGAATTTCGTTCATGTAAATAATGTCCTAAAAACCAATGTTGGCAAACATCATTCAGCGTACTTTCATTTCCATTAATAACTAAAGAAGTAATCCCTTCCTTATCTTCTATAGTTGGAAGGAGGTTTTTCATAAAAAAGTCCCGTGCTGAAAAATTTTCTGGCCGGTTAAACTTATTTTCGGTTAGCATTAGACTTTCAATTCGATCTACTCTAAAACTACGGATATCATTCCTAAGATGACAAAATCCAGTCACATACCACTTATTATTCCAATAGATAATTCTGTACGGATCGACCAATCTATAATTTTTTTCGCCACTTTTATGGTAAAGAATTTTTACTGAGTACCCGTCAGCTACAGCCTGCTCCAATTCTTTCAAAAAAGGTTCCATAGAGAGTGAACTTAATCGACTTATTACTTCAAGACTAGTTAAATGTTGGTTTATCTTTGTTACCTGCTCTTGATTTGAGTATTTACTTAGTTTTGAAATGGCCCTATTTAGTGCTTCACCTCCATAATATCCGGCTTCTTCTGCAAAAACAGCAGCGTGAAAAAGTGAAGTTTGCTCTTCAAAATCAAAAAAAAGAGGAGCCTCAATAAAATTGTTCAATAAAGTGTATCCACCGTTATGTCCTGGTTCTGAAATTATAGGTACGCCACTTGTTGAAATTGTATCAATATAACGATACACAGTCCTTATATTCATCTCTAACTTTTCTGAAATTTGTTTTGCAGTAATTTTTTCACCTGAACGAAGCATCCATAGAATTGCTAACATATTGTCAATTTTAGGCATATAATTCCACCTCTATATGAAATTTATTTTCTAACAACTTATACAATTCATTCATAAGGTCCTCCTACACAGTTTGCACCTATCCATAAAAGAAAAACTTTTTTTAACTATCCTGCCCCGTTAGTCGAACAAGAAAATGCTGCCTTCTCTAGCAGCACGGTTGAGAACTCTTGACCCTTTAACATATAATAAGTGATTCTGTATAAAATCTCTCTTAACCTTCATAAACTTTTATGAATATCGTCCCAAATAACTTATCTCCTATATATGCATCCAACTTCCAAATACCTTCTTTAGGAAGAGACATATTGGATGGAACGTGCCGATCCGCTCCGTTATAAGGACCTGCCAAAGAGTGGCCTTCTAATATTGCAATCTGTTCCCCACTCTCTTTATGGGAGGCCATAACCTTAAATTCACCCTCTAACTCGTCCTCTTTTCCCCAAAAGTGCCACATATACTTTTGTTTTTTATTTGGATAAAATTTTGTTACTTCTGTGTTATCCTTCGTTTGTTTAAAAAGGGATTAGACAAAAGTGCATGAATCCTTCCAGGACAGTGTTCCCTTTACTTTACTCAAAAGTAACTGTTATTTTAATTCCCAATCATCTATATAAAAAGGGAGTAACACCACATCTTTTCGTCCATGGAGTTGATTATAATCAATCACCTTGTAGCTTATACCTGAATAAACTTTTGTTCCCCCGTCTTTAAAAACTTCTGTCAAAGGAGAAAAGTTCGGTGGATGATCTTCTTTTGCTAAATAGAAATCTCTTCCACCCTTTATGAACGTTGCAATTACCAAAAGAGCTCCGATTTAAAAATTTCTTTTTTTCATATCTTCCTACCTATTGTTTTATTTAATTTTATTATTGAAGAATAGGACCTAATATCTTAAATTCCTTGTTCAACTCCTGTATCTTTATTTTTATAAGAAGTTCACAAAAAACGCGTTAATCCTGGATCAACGCTCCCTTTAACACAATAGTATTTAGACAAGCTTGTACATTAAGATATCATCTACATATTCATTGGTATCCATCTTGAATTCTTTAATCTTTCTCCCTTCCTCGATAAACCCCATACTATTATATAAAGCTATTGCTCTTTCATTTGTTGAGAATACGCCTAAAGAAACTTTTTCAATAAATGGATTTTGTTCTGCCCAATCCAACATACCTTTCATCAATAACTTACCAATCCCCATACTTCGATAATCTTTCTTTATCATCATTCCAATCGAACCATTATGAGAAAGCCTTATTCTGTTTGGTGATATAAGCACTATCCAGCCTACTATCTCATTTGGAATTTCGGGAACCAAAATTGTTTCTTTATCGTTCTGCAAAATCTTCCCTATCCATTCTCTTTGTTGTTCTAATGTCTTATTAAATTCCTCTGAAAGAGTTATTAAATAATCTCCTTCCGATACTACTTCTTTTTGTATATGTAAGATCGCTAAAGCATCTCCTAAATTCGCTCTTCGGATAACAATATCTTCTTTCTTAGCCAACTTCTCCACTCCTTAACTGTCGCTTAATAAAGAAAAGTTATACTATTTATTAACATTACTGCATGTTTGTTAAAGTACCTTTTTTTGTATATTATATTTAGGCTAAATACAAATGGTTTCTAATCAGGCTTCTTCCCAACAACAGTCTTTTTTCCAGGCCAATATAAACTTCTAGATTTCCAGAAGAATCAGCTCCTGAATGACGAAAAGTAACGGCATATACTTCTTTCTCATCATAATTTTTATCGATTTCCGATTTTATTTCCGCGTTCACAGTAACTTTCTTTACATACGAATCTTTAGGACTTACAGGAATTCGCTCCTTTTCTTTATTCGTTAGACTTTCAAATGCCACCAGTTCAATCGGCACTTCTTGTTTCGAATTAAACACATCAAGACCAATTACCATTATTGCTAATATAATAAGTATTGGTATAAAAAAGAACTTGTTCAAGATTCTCCTCCTCCTCCTCATTTATTAAAATGCGCTCCCTATTTACAAGGTTCAATAACTTGCGCTAACTTACAAAGGCTCCCGCTGTTCCTTATTCAACCTAACCCGCCCTTTAGTTAAAGAAGAAAGAAAAGCTGCCTCTTTGGGCAGCATTATTTTATGCAGTTTTCCTACCCAATTTCGATTCAAGCATTAGAACAATTGGATAGGATGCAATTAAAATTATAGATATGTGAATTGACAGTTCAAAGACATATTTAAACATTTCCTAGGACCAACCATCTTCACCGATGATCCAATAAGCCATTTTATTTGAAATACCAATCCCATCATTGGCTTCAGGAATTAGACTTTGTGTATAGTTTTGTGAAAGACTAACGGCTGCTAAAATAGATAATGCAATAGCAAGGCCAATCCCTTTAGAAAAAGGATTTTCAATTCCTCTACTTTGAATAACTAAAATAGAAACAATTACAACAACCAAAGAAACAAAAATAAAAAGCATAATATCCCCCCGTTTTTCAGTTATTATTCTCCAGTTAATTATACTGAATAATTTTATAACAGGGAATAAAAACCATTTTTATAAACTTACTTGCCTCGTTTAAAAAAAAGAAAAACAGCGATATTCCTTTAAAGAACAATTGCCATCCAATGCAGAACTAAATAATTTAAATAATTCCATACCTTTTTAATGCGTAGTCAATTCCATCTTCACTTGATGGTTTAGTAACAAAATCCGCAATATTTTTCAATTTTTCTTTTCCATTTCCCATTGCTATACCTAGCCCTACTAATTCCAACATATCAATATCATTTTCACCGTCACCAAAAGCTATAGCTTCCGATTTATCAATACCAAAGAATTCTAAAGTTTTCATTATAGCTAAAGACTTTGAAACGTCCTCCTGCAAAACATTTAACACATAGGGATGCCACCGTCTAAATCTTAGATACGGAAACTTTTGTATATACTTCTCAACTGTTTTATCATTTGCAAACAAACACAATAAGAATACGTCTTCATTATGAATTAAGGGTTGAGTTCCAGGATATTTATTTAGAGACAAAGTTTCCTTTAAGGCAGATAAGATTTTTAGTTCTGTTACACCATTCATACTTAATTCTTCTGTATAAAATGACAAACCGTTATTCTCTATTTTCGCAAATTCCATAACTTCTTTAATTATGCCTTTATCCATTGGTACTTTATGAATAACTTCTTGATTGTGTTTCACATACCCGCCATTTGCTGTTATAAATGTTTCGATACCTAATTCTTGTAGTTCCTTACACATTGAAAGTGGTCTACCTGTTGCAGCCACAACCTTTAACCCTTTGCTTTTCAAAGATCTTATAGCTTCAATTGTAGAAATAGGAATGCTGCCATCTTCGTAATTTGTAATAGTTCCATCAACATCTAAAAACACAATTTTATAACTCATAATAATCCCCCAGATATGACTACCCAAAAGGGCTATCTTCTTCAACTCCCTGCTTCTTTGGCTTATTAAGGAATTCAAAAAAAAAGCCAGTTAATCCTTCCTGGATCAACCGCAGCCATTAGTTGAAGATTTGCTTTCTAAGAATTCGTTTTATATTCTGTATCCCAAGATCAACTGAAGTTCTGTATAACCAATTATTTGCTTTATATTAAAAACATCAAGTTTTTCATTTAGAACTTTTCTATCGTGCTTATCTCCTAAAACATAAGGAACAAATTTTCTCAACATCTCTGGAAGTTTCCTCGTCCAAATCTAAGATTGTAGGAGATTTACCTATAATCGAGTTCATTACTCTTTAACACTGATTACTCTCCCCTTTTTTGTTAATCAACTATATTAGTTCGAGTATCAGATTTAAAAACCCTTCATTTTCCAACTGTTTCTTTAACAAATCTGCAACTATTGTGAGATAAGGCTCTTGGAGAGGCCCGTACTCTTAGCTTCATAACCCATTTTGCTATAAAATGTATGAGCTGCTACTCTTTCAAGGCGAAACTTTTTAGGTTATGAATTGATGAATTCAACGGCTTCTTTTAGCAAATCTGTAAAATCAGCAGGGAAAAAGTGCCCTAAACCCTCTTTGACCATAAATTTGCATTGAAAGTTATTTTCCTCAAAAAGTTTTACTAACTCAACGGTTTTATTATAAAAAGGGTCTTTATCTCCAGTAATAATGCAGCCCTTAATTTTATTTCTATTTCCAATTAGTAAACTTTCTAAAGAAGCCACATCCTGAATGGCTGGGATAACTGCTATAAATCCTTTTGTCCCAAGAATATTTCCATTTAAACTTAGTTCAATCGCTAATTTCCCGCCTTGTGATGCACCAGCAATAATATCCTGTTTTGTATTATATTTTTCTTTAAAATCGCTGAATGATACCGATATCTCTTCAACGGCAATATTTTGGTTGTCCCAGCAATAAGCATTGTATCCGAAAACCTGAGATGATTGCGGAAATGCAAAAAGATAATCGTCTAACAAACCATCGTCGAACCAATAAGGAGCGAAATCTTTTACATTAGACCCCCGCCAATGCAAAGAAAATATTCCTGTATTTGATTGATCATTTCCATAAGTAAACAGTTGAGGTTTAGATATATATTTATGATTTCCTAAAATTTGCTGGCACTCATTTACTATCATTTTAAATTCTTCGATGTTTTGAAGGTTATTTAAATCCGGGTCACGAGTTAAAGTCAAAGGGTTCCACCATATTCCCTTTTTTAATCCTTCTTTCAGAACTGCGATGGCGTTTTCTTGGTTTCCTTGTAAAGAATAAACACAAGCCCTCCAAAAGATTGTTTTATGTAGTCTTTCAGGAAATTCCCCCTGTGCTCTATCAATTAGTGAATGTACTTCATTATATTTCCCCAGCTTAAATAGACTAAAAAGATCTTTTTGAAGTTCAGCGAACTTTGTTTCAGACACAGTATTTACGCTCCTCTATCTTTTTTTAATTTTATCATCATATTCACAATCCAGTTCGAAATATTAGGAATATTCCAGAAAAATAAAACCTCAATATTGGTTTTTTCTTGAAATAAATATATCTTTCTATCGTTCAATTAGAAGCCGTTTGTTCTAAGTAAGTCGAGATGACTTGTCTAAACAACAACTTTTCTTCAAGGAAAGGGTAATGATTGCTTTCATTAAAAACAAATAGTTGTGATTTTGGTATTAACTCTTTTATTTCTTCGGAGAAAGAAAGCGGGCATTGTACATCGTATCGGCCACTCACTATTAAAGTATTAGTTGAGATTTTTTCTAACTCACGGGTTACATCAAAGATCATTTCTTCCCTGATAAAAAAATTCATTCTTGGAGCAGACATCTTTTTATGTATGCCTAAAGGAAAGTATTCATCATACTGATCCGGATGAAACAAAGACAGCTTCGTTCTCTCTTTTGAGAAACGCTCCCTTTCACTAGGTGATAAATCAGTGCGTTTTAAAGTCTCAATAAGTTGCTGCATTCGATCGAACTGTGGGTGGTCAGGATGATAGATACACTCAGAGGATGAATTAGCATACTTCCTGGCAGCTGCCCCGACAATTATTAGTGAAGTGAGTGACTTTGAAAAATGAATACCGTAAATGACTCCTATCATTCCTCCTGTCGAGTGTCCGGCAAAGCTCCATTGCGAATAACCAAGGGCCTCTCTGATTGCTTCAAGGTCGTATACAGCATCAAACATACTCAACTCATGAGCCTCATTTGCCTTACTTGAATTTCCAGTATGTTTTAAATTCACAAGGTAGACCATATTATTCTCTGTAAAAGTATCTGCGAAGTAATCACCCGTATGGTTAAATTCTGAATAATGGTGAGTGACGCAAACCGGATTGCCCTCTCCTTTAACAAAAACCTCAAAGTGTCCGCGTGCGGTATGAATTATTTTCTTTTCCCAGTAGGACATTACTGAATCCCCTTACTTTCCTATTTATCTTTACATTAAAAGTCTTTTAATAATCTTTTCATTCCTATTGAATACCTTGAGTCTTAATTTCTATAAAACATGCAATAATTCCTCTTAGTATCCAATTAAATGGGAGGAATTTGTTTGTTATTATCAACTGCGTGGAAATCCTATGAAGCTGATAAACTTATAGAAGGCTTTTCACCTTATACTATAAAAGCATATTGACTCCAAGCGAAGTTGCTAATTGGTTATTTTAATGATCCGAATATTGATAGTTTCGATACAGAAAGGTTAAAGGAATATCTAGCTACTCAAGGCAAGGACTTAAAACCTTCTCCTATGGCTCACAGGACTGGATTAATGAAGTCATTGTTTGGCTGGTGTCACGAGGAAAGGCATATACCCCTTAATCCAGCAGCAAAGATCAAGGAACCTAAAGCCGGCAAGAGAATCCCAAAGTTTCTATCAGAAAGGGAGATTGAACTTAACTTGAAGCCTGTATTAGCCCCATGGAAAATGCACTATTCGAATTGATGTTTTCTACTGGCTGCAGAATTGGAGAATTCGCTGCACTGGATCGCAATTGCATTTATTTGGTCTATAGTCAGGAGAAAGCGCGATAAGGAACGGGAAGTCTACTTTAATTTTATATCAGAGCTGAATTATGGCTTAAACGATACTTTGATAGCCGACAAGATAAGGATCCAGCTATTTTCGTAACGGAGAGGCAGCCACACAGAATGAATATTGAATCAAATGAAGTATTACATAAAAAAAATCTCAGCTCGTGCCGGCATAGATAAGGAAGTTCACCCCCACCAACTAAGACACAGCAATGCCACCCATTTATTAAATAATGGAGCACCATTAGAAGTAATTCAAAGCCTTTTGGGCCACGAGAAAAGCGAAACCATTAGGATTTATGCTCAACTAAGCAGAAGGTTCAGAAAGGGTTTTACCAGAGATACTTTTAACAAAGCGAAGAAGCAACGCAAAAATGAGTTGCTTCTGTACTCTTGTACCCGTTAGCACAACAAAAAATGTACGACTACTCTACATCAACTAATAATGTATCGTAGGCAATTTCAATATTCAGACCCTCCAACTCTAGTCTATCTTCTAAAGCCTTTAAATCATCGAAACTAAAGCCATTTATGTGGGTAAGCAAAGTTTTTTTCGGATTGAGTTTTTTTATAATTTCAATTGTCTCAGAAAAAGTACATTCTTCTTTTAAAACTGGATGATTTACATCAACAACTCTCTCTCTAGTAGAAGGGTGATATTCTAATACACCAATCGGTAAAATTGCGAGGTCTAGCCCATCAAATCTATTATCAGGGTCCCAGTTACTCAGTTCGTCAGGAATGATCAAGATTTTGTTATCTGTATCCTGTACCAAAAAGCCATAAGCATAATCTTCAGCTAATCTAAAAGGTGTTACTTCTACATCATTAAAGTTCACAGAATTTCCATCTGCTATAATATGAATTTTTATGTACCCCTTGTCGTTTAAGAATTCAAGATGGTCTCCAGTTCCTAGAAAACGTTTGATATCAATTCCTACTTGTTCAGGGAGGAATACATCGGTTCTCGTATTCTTTGGTGGGTGATTAACATAATTTGTGTTTAACTGTTCCAATACTCTTCTCCCCATTACGTGGTCTGGATGCCAATGTGAGTAAAATAGTCCGTTTATTTCTGTAATTTGTGAACGATTTATTTGCATATTTATATCTTCTGAGGTGTCAAATAAAAGATTAGGTCCGTGTAAAAATAAGCTAGGGCAAGAACGACTGTATGGAACACCCTTTTCTCTTGCTTGGTGGCAAACCTCACATTTACACAAAGGTCGTGGGACAGCCATTGGACCAGCAGTTCCTAAAAATTCAATTTTCACTTTAATCTCCTCCATTGCTCTTTTTCTATCTTTTTGCTTCAACTAACTGCCCCGTTGTTGAATAGGGATTTCTAACAAAAAGCGTTAATCCTTTCTGAACAACGCATCCGTTAGTAGCATATGTAACAAATCAAAAAGCTAAATTAACTTCTAAAAATCACAATTAGCACCAATATCCAAGTAGGCCAATTTATTAATTGCATGAATTTTCTTTTACTTTTTCCCTCTAATAAACCTTTAAATAAATTTAGTTTTAAAATTATTTTATTTATAAATAGAACTATTAACAAACAGGTTAAAAGAATAAGCAAATTTTAAAACTCTTTTCTATGGCTCCTATGCATTTCAATAAAATTACAATTATCATTGCTAAATTAAAAGCTATACGAAAACTTTGTTCTTTAAGAAATTCCCTGTTATCATTGTTTGTTTCATTTATATCACCTAATGATTTCAACATAATTTTTATTAAATCAACTGAGTAAGTATTTGTAATTTGGGTAATCACTACATTTTTACATAGATTTAAAATAATGCTTATTCAACTATACTCCGTTTGTTTAATAAGGAATTCAACAAAAAAGGCGATGAATTCCTTTTACCCTTAAGTTGATTAGAATTTCCCCACAAAAAGGGTCCATAAAGGCCCTTGTTTTTACCGGCATCAGAATTTATTATCGAGACGAAATAATACGATATTAATACAAACGTAACCAATTTTTTAAAGTATCGTCTAAAATTATGGAGGGTGGTACTATGAAAAACAAATCTAAGTTAGTTGTTTTATTCTTTTTACTTATACTAACTGCATGCCAACAAAACAGTTCTGGGGAATCCTATAGAGGAGGAAAAGAAAATGCATAAGAAGATTAATATATTTATCATCATTATACTCCTTATTACATTAACTGGTTGCATCCCAACCAAAACAAAACTTGTTGGCCAGGTCAACATGAATGATGATCTCGTAAATTCTGCAAGTATTATCCAAGAAACAAGTGAAGGCAGAATTCTTGTTGGCAGTACCTACTATTCAATCGATAAGGCTGTAATTGGTACGACTTCTGGTGAAAAAATTACTGCCACAGACCTTCAATCCGGGAGCCTTATTAGTTTAAAAACGACAGGAGAAATAAAGACATCCTTTCCGGGACAAGGGGAAGCAACTAGGGTCATCCTCTATGATGACAAGAGAAGCCAGGATATAAGCAAAGCGGTTCGTTACATTCTCGAATATCAACCTATGGGAAAAATCATTTCGCCATCCATACAAAAAATAACGGATGATGAACTAATCATTCATTTTTTCGAAAGGACTCCAAACGGAAAAAAATACGAAGCTGCTCTTAATCTGAAAAATAAGGATTTAAAAGTAATAGAGATCAAAAATGAGTTTGCCGAGAAGTTAAAAGAAGACCAGGAGAAAGCGCTCAAAAATAAAAAAGATTTTATGTACACTGGATACATCACGAAAGTTTTACCAAACGGATTCCGTATAAACAGAGTCGATTTTACTTTTGACAAGTCGATCAATTTTAAAAACCAAAAAGGAGAAAGTCTACAACTAGAAAATTTTCAGGTCGGAGATTACGTGACAGCCTACCATTCCCACACATCAACAGAGACTTTTCCGTTTAAAGGAACACTATATCAACTAGAACAACTCATGAATAACTCGCCATCTACAAATTGGGTAAAGTCCTTAACTGAAAGTGGCCAGTTTATTGAACCTGTCATCATGGATAACTGGCAGGAGCAAGACGGCACTAAAACGGTGAAAATTATCGATATAAAGAAAAATAAGAAGATCCTATATATCGTGAATTACAATCATAAAACAGGAAAACAAACCGTCAAAGAGATTCCGAATAAATAAAAAAAAGTGACAGCATTTGTCTGTCACTTTCTTTTGATTCAATTTCGTTGATAGGACCTGCAGCAATACATTGTTTCAGATCCTCTTCTTTGTGTTCAACCCTTCCCCATATTCTAAGAAAGCACTATTTATTTTTAAAAACATCCATTAGTGTCCAATAAAAGGAAATTACTAAACTACTTCGTTAGGCATTATAAGGTATTTACCAAAAGAGGCGATGAATCCTTCCTGGATAACCTCACCCTGGTTACTTCTCTTCACCCACCGGACATTGAAAGAACAAAAAAAGAAAACATGCTCACAATGATACTGATAAAACTGAACAGTACATATAAGTAGGCGATGAATGGATTTTTGGGAAGTATCGTTCCTTTGCTTTTACAGTAAAACATAAGGAAAAAAGCTAGTATGTAGAAGAAATAACTACCTATAATGATTACTGTCAGATAGTTAAAGGGGGCAAAAATGCTTGTTATACCTTCAATGAAAATACCAATTCCTTCTTCAAATAACCTCCACCTTCAGTTGAAGAGAACCTAAAATAACATTTGTACCAAAAACCCAATAAAAAAGATTGATAAGATAAAAGTTGGTATGGATAAGAATATCTTATTCCTCAACCTTATATTCTCGAAGTTTTTATACAATTTATTAATTATGAAGTACACCATTATTATAATAGGGACACTGATACAGGCTGCTACTAGATCAACAATAGTAAATGGCTTGCTAATATAATGATCGAAAAGGAGGTTGATGGGAAAAAGGACAGAAAATAAAATGAACTGATAAAAACAGAATTTAAGATAATTCATAATAGGTTCCTCATACTCCATATAATTTTTCGTATCTTTACCTAGTAATCCCACGTTTGGAATGGTCTTCCTTCTTAATCTGCATCAGCTGTTTAAAAGGAATTCAATATTAAGGTGCCTTTTTCCTTCCTAGACTAACGTATCCCATTTGTTTATTTTTTGTTACCAAACTTGTTTTATAAATTGCTATTATACATTTACTAATACTATATAATCGTTACTTTTAAAAGTAAATTATATTATATTAAAAAGTAATTTATCATTGCTTTCTTACAATTTATTCATTACCATTTAAAGTAATAATATGGAAGTAGGGATGAAATGAACAAATTGGAACATTCGTTAGAATTGAATATGGATATATATGAAACTGAGTTTTTACAGTTACTTCATAAATTTGAGTCTTTGATGTCCTACAAGAAACAGCAAGAGTGTTTTATAAAATTAAACCGAAAGCGGTTTGTCTTTGAATCAACGGTGAATTATTTAAGATTGCAACATTATCGTGAGTTAAACAATGCCTCACTTAAAGAAAGATATATAAACTTTACTGCATTAGAGCCTCGCTATTTAAATCTTGTTAATCATTACTACCATGCAATTACTCATGCTCCCGAATGTATGGAGAGATTTTGTCTTCGTATTATTCGTTATTGAAGTCAGTTGTCGTTTATTTTTAGCTTATAGCTTGCTGAACTTTATCTTATGGTTTCCAATAAAAATGTCCTCCTTGTTTGGCGATCTTGGCCGCTAGCTCACTCAACAATCAGGAGTAAACACGACAGTATATGCCCAACCCAATTCCTCTTTCACTTTTTCAGTAAGATGTTTCCCCATTACAAACCTACCCTTTAGCACAAAAGATAAGGAGCTGTTGATACAACTACCCTACGCATAAAAAAAATAAAATCAAATTAACTATGAATTTGATTATTTTTAGAGTTTTATTCGTTCATTAAGAAATCAAATTTGGTTAGGATAATCACAATACTCAATAATTGTTCCTTCTGTATCAGCTGGGTTTAGATAAATTAATCTTCTCCCGTGTTTGTTTATTCTTAATGTACCTTCTAATGTACGAATACCTTGTTTGTTAAGTTCTTCTAATGCAATCTCCAGATTGTCAACCCGATAAGCAATATGATGCACACCTTTACCCTTTTGTTGAATGAACCGTGCAATAGGTGATGTGACATTATTTGTTGGAGACAATAATTCTATTCTATCTTCATTGATTTCTATAACAGCGATTTCACTTTCAACACCTTTATCCTCGTTTTTATAACGTTCTAGCAATTTCCCTCCTAACACATTTATATAAAGATTAATACTGGCGTTCAAATTACGTACAGCTATTCCTATATGGTCTATTTTTTTATCCATTTTTTCACACCTTTCCATCCGACTCAAACTGAACATTTTTTTAGTTGTTACATAGCTTTCATCATCGTGTCAACAATAAACGGGGCAAAAATCAAGCATTCACTTGTTGAACTATTGCTTTAATTCGCTTTTCAATGTTCAAATAAAAACCCCTTTTAGTCTAATTGCTTATTGAGCTAATCTGCCTCGTTGAATAAGGAATTCAATAAAGAAGGTGGTTAATCCGTTTTAGCTCACCGCCCCCGTTGGCTGAAGAATAAAATTAACATTCATATGTCATTTTTAAGAATTCAAAGGTGCTACCATTTGTATCTTGCATAAAGGTTCCACCATCTCTAAATCCCGCTTTTCTATAAACTTTAATAGCTCTTTGATTAAATGTTGCTACTGATAACATAATTTTCGCAGGTCTATGCTCAGATTGGACAAAATCCAACACTGCCTTTAAGAATTCAAAACCCTTCCCTTTTCCGGTTATATCTGGTCTCATTCCTAAGCCGGTATCAAAAACACCATCATTTACCTTATTAACAGAAAAAAAAGCCATCAGTTCATCTTCTTTTGTTACAGCAAACGTAGAGTTACCTCTTTTGTCAGGGTCTAAAAATTCTTCAAAATCTTCTCTGTCAGCTTCAATATTATAAAACGAATACTCTCCGTCGTAATGCCAGTTAGTCGCAATATCTTCAGCCTGCTCTTGAGTCATAATAGTAAACTTATAAAGCATTTTAAACTCTTCCAAATCTAAAAACTCAATTCTCTACTTAAAAATAACTGCATCGTTATTCAATAAAAATGAAGCTGCCACAAGAACTCCTGGTCTTCAACTAATGTTCAAGCAGATTTTTTTCACAGACGAATTTCAGACCTAATCTGTTTAACCATCTCTGTTATTCATTAATCAGTTTTAATTTCATAATCTGTCACTCTGTCTTTATCGTCAAACCAAATGACCAGCCATTCACTGTCTATACTCATAAAACCTCGCTCGTCACCTAAATAATATACGATATTGTTTGGTTCCTTAAAATAAGCCCTTTCTTCTTCCTCGCCCAGAAGCTTTATAATCTCAGATTTAGTCTTTCCTTTTAACTCCACTTCTGAGAGCATACTATCCACCATACCAACTCTTTCCGCAGGCTTATTTATCCATTTCTCTTGGTTGAATTCATCAGGTGAAAATAACAAAAATAGCACATGAACTATTCCGCCTACAATAAGTAAGAGTGTTCCAAAAGTAAATGCGATGACTTTAATGGATTATTTCACTTAATTCCCCCGCAATTAAAACTTTAAATAAAAAAGGATTTTCTAAAAAAAGGCGTTAACCCCTTCTACATCTATGCACACAATTAGTTAAATTACAATATACTGATTATTCAAGAATCTTGGTAGTTATCAAATGTGATGCTATTAAAGAAAGTAGTATACATACTGGTTCAAATTCGTCAAATATCCCTTTAAATGAGATAGACTCAACAATAAGGTATATTGCAATTGCTAGAAATACCAAGGTAAAAAGATAAGTTAATTTACGCTTAATTTCCAAAATATCGCCTCCCCTAAAATTTTTTCTGCGCCTTACCCCTTTCGCTTCATAAGCATTTCAACAAAAAAGACACTTAATCCTGCCTGGCTCAACTCACCCAGTTTCAATAACCACTTTAAAAAGGATTAGCATATAAATCAAAGTCAATTTCAGCTTCAACGATTGAAGCAAATTTAATAAATTCCTTAGATAGATACAAAGCGGGTGTTTCTCCCGCCTCAATTTTAATGACAATAAAGAATTTACAATCTAGGGAGTATGCCTTCTTTAATTCATGAATATATAAGGATTTATTTTGCAGCTGCTCCATAATTTTTTGGAGCTGGTCATTTACATCCTCTGTTTCTTCGTACTCAGTACCATATTCCCAACACGTCTCTTTTCGGTAAAGCGTAGTTGAACGATTGGGAATTATATCGCCTTTTCTATGTGAATTAGTGGGTTGTATTTTGAGTTTATCCGTTACGTAACCGACTGGAAAGTCATCACCAAACAGGCTAAAACAAACCATTACTTTCGTTTGATCCAATTCCTTCTCTCCTTTATGTATTATTTATTAACCTGCTTTTTTTTCTTTAATAAGAAAAGGAGATTACCCATTTAATAAGTAATCACCCTCTATCATACCTATTCAGTATAGTTTATTTTATTTTTCTGACACCAATCAATCGCAATTGGCTTAAAACACTCGTCACAGTATGAAAACCATTGTTCTTCCATATCAAATTCTAATATTTTATCCTTGAACCTTCTAAAGGCACCCTTCCCTCTAATGGCCCTTAATAAAGGTTCCTGTTTCCGTTGATCACTGACTGTTAAGCAAAAGTTTTCCATAATTTGATATTCATCTCGTTCCCATTTAGTGGGTAACTCTATATAAATTTCAAAGTTTTCTACTACATCCATTGCAATCCTTCTATTTTCTTGTTCCCATTCAGGTAAATGATCAAATGGTTCTTCGTCTTCTGCAGCTCTTAAGTCCTCCGATGTTACTAACACGATTACGCCCGTTTTAATATTTAGTAATGAACGTGACTCTTCAAACTGTACTTCCATTTCCTCAATTATATCATTAAGTTTTATTGTTATATTCACTTTTAGATCACCTGTGTTTTGGCCTATTGCAGTCGTGTGTTTAAGAACATTCCTTCAAATAACATTACTTTTTACAAAATTGACTTTTGGAGCCCGAGCCCGTTAGTCGAATACCCGCGGTTTTTAAGGCCGGTTATACGTTTTCAATTTTTCCCGCAAAACGCTTAACTGCTTCATCAATTGTTCATACTCTTCATATTCAATATTGCATAGCTTTAGTTCTGCGGCAATTTTCTGTACGATCTTTTCCTTTTGCTCAACCGCTTTAGGAAGAAGGGTGATGGAAACCTTCCGTTCATCCTGTATCGAACGCTCCCTTTTCAGCCATCTATTGCTTTCCATCCGTTTGACCATCGGTGTCAAAGTCCCTGTACCGAGATTTAATCTATCACCCAGCTCTTTAAGCGTAAGCCCATCCTTTTCCCAAAGCGCCAATAACGCTAGATATTGCGGATAAGTAAGTCCGAATGAATCTAGTGCTTTTGTATAAAGCTTGGTAAACTGGCTTCCCGCGTCATAGACGGCAAAGCACAATTGGTTTTCCAATGTTAAAAAGTCGTTCAAGTAACTCATCCTTCAATGATTAGAGTAATTTAACAAGATCATTCTTGATTTTTTCCGGCTCAGTAGTTGGCGCATAGCGTTTAACTACCTGCCCATTTCGGTCAACAAGGAACTTAGTGAAATTCCATTTGATATCCTTCGTCAGCACTCCGCCTTTTTGTTCTTTTAAAAAAGTAAAAAGCGGATCAGCTTTCGCTCCATTCACATCAATCTTGGCGAACATCGGGAATGACACACCATAATTCAACTGGCAAAACTCAGTCGTCTCCTCGATGTTATCAAACTCCTGGTCATTGAACTGGCCGCATGGGAAACCTAAAATCTCCAACCCCTGCTCCTGGTATTCGTCATACATTTCCTGAAGCCCCTTAAACTGAGGAGTCAAACCGCATTTACTTGCAGTATTGACAATTAACATTGGTTTTCCTTCATAATCACTTAAACTTTGTTCCTGTCCATTTGGCTTCTTTACCGTAAAATCATATACATTTTTCATATATAGTCACTCCTCTTACTAATTAAATCGTGTACGATTAAATCGTAACAGATATTTATTTCATAAGCAAAGATGAAGGTTTTATACAGCTACTAATGTGAGAACGTGTATTAAATGATTTTTATTTAGATGGTTGCTTCCTGCACCACACAGTAAAAATATTGAAAGTGCAATAAAAAAAGACCTCATATAATAAGGTCAATTGCCTAAATATTCTGGTGGAACTATGCCTATAAAATACTCCACTTTCATTGTGCCTCCTTCCCTTTATGTCAATTTTTATTAACTATCCATCATCACGACAAAAGTTAATAAACGAAAGACGCATGACTATACCGAATTAAATCTATTGATCACTAGGCATGGTGGCTTCCTTGAATACATCCACATTCCAGGTAATGATAGTCGTGCTATCCCTCACTTGCTGATCCTTAATCGTTTCCAACATGGAAGTAATGATGCCTTCATCCGCTTGAGTGTCATTAAAGGAATGATATATGCTGGCAGGGTCTGCGTAAGGTTCATTTGGACATTCAATCAACCCATCTGTCGTAAGAAAAAGGCGGTTCTTCCCTGTTCTTAATTCCCTTACACCAACACTGTAACAAGGAACATCCAATTCAAACGTATTAACCTCGCCGATCCATTCATAGAATTGTCTTTGATTCAACTGATACTGGCCCATCGCAGCAAGTTCCTCATGGAATAAATAGAGCACACTATCACCAATCGAAAACCACCAAACATACTGACCCTTCCTGGCGACAATCAAACAAGCTGTTTCACCTGTAATATTTCGGCAAGCTGACAGAACTTCTTCTGCTAAAAATAGGCTTAATACCTTCTCCTCAATCTTTTTAAAAGTCAGATGTTTTGCCGGCAGAGACAAGAGATGTTTTATTTCAGATTCCGCAATTTCGAATAGCTTAATAACTAACTCTGCACTTTCCGCTGTATTATGAGCGTCAAGAAGAATAGCAAACTCCCAATCTTGCTGCTCATTCAACCATACCAAACACCCATCTTCATTTTTATACGAGCCAGAGCTCGAGTTACCACCGTAACGCCCAACCACAATCTCACCAAGCTTAACAGTATTCAGTTGGTCAACGAAGTTTACCTGACTCCCTACCCAGCTAAACTCCTGGCTGCGCTTATTCATCTGCATGATTCTCCAGATATGTCTGGATACGGGTACAAAGTGCAACCACATCATCGTTGTCACCCATTGGCGCACCTTCCCAGTCATACACAGCATTCGGTCCCCAATATTCCTTTGGAGTGCCCGGATAGCGCGGAACCAGGTGCATATGAAGATGTGGCACGGCATCCCCCAACACATAGGAATAGATATGCTCAGCACCCTCACTTACCATGAGAGCCTTACCCACTTTGGCCATCATCATGCCAAACACTTTTGCTTCCTCCATGTTCAGGTCACCAAGTGTCGGTACATGCCTTTTTAAGTCAATCATAATATGGCCTAAATAGTTCGGATCCCCATTCCGGTCAATATGGCCGACATACACATAATCATCCTCGTAAATCGTCACACCGGAAGTTTGGATAGTACCAGCATGTTTATTACAGATAAAACAATCGTTCACAGGAACCCCACCTTTTTTGATATTTTTAAAAGTATAATATATTTATATAAAAATTGGTATAATTTTCTAAAGGGAATTAAACAGTGGAAGGATGCTTTAAATGAAAACCATGAACTTCAATATGACAATAGGCGAACCCAACAGGATTAGCTATAAGAATACCATCGAGAGAATAGCAGTAAGAGCGGTTATTATAAAGAATCATCACATTCTGCTAGTTCAATCAAATAGAGGAGATTTTAAATTTCCCGGTGGCGGAGTAGAAAAGAATGAAAGCTATGAGGAATGTCTAAAACGAGAAGTAAGAGAAGAAACCGGCTATATTGATTGTGTTGTAATGGACAAGGTCGGGAGAATTATTGAACGGAAAAAGGACGAGTCCGAAGAAGATACATTATTTCAAATGACTTCACACTACTACCTTTGTGATCTGGCAACAGAAGAAAAAGACGGGCTCCAATTGGATGAATACGAGGCCGAGCTGGACTTCACTCCCAAATGGGTTACACTCGACGAAGCCATATTTCAAAATGAAAGCCTAATTGACACATTTGAGCATAATAGCTGGTTAAAGCGCGAAGCTTATGTGTTAAAACAGTTAAAAGAAATGGAGTCTTTCTATTGAAAAACTGAAAGATCCCCTCAGAAGCACGTCTGCTTCCGAGGGGATTAAATAATAATCTAATAGCATTTAGGGCTGCTCATTTCTCAAATGACTATAAACAATCAAATCCTCATAATGATCGTATAAGACTCTTTAAGCTGATTGTGATGATCCCTTTACCTTCACTATTCTTTGAAATAAAATAACCAATGCTCTCAGTCCGATTTCCCCAATCAAACTGGACGCCAATCATGCCAACAAGCTCACCATTATGCCTGATTCCAACATCGAACCCTTGGTTATTAGCAAGGTTTTCTAACCAATACCTAAACACCGGCATCATATCTTCTGCCGTTTTCCGTTTATCAACCCACAGCAGCAAATTGTACACAAATCGAATAATAGATATTAGGACTATATTTTTTGGCAATTTATTACCCTGGCATTATTTTAACAGTATCAGGACCTCCGCTCGTTATTGATTATTCTTCTTCTCGTAGCAGAAGGGCTTCCTTCGCCATAACCGCAAGTTCGATTCTTTCAATGGTTTTGCAATAATTATTTAAAATCTCTCCATCCAAACTGACTTCTTTATGAAAATAATCCAGCACATGCCAATCCTCAAACCAATCTCCGCTCTCCGCCTTTTCATGAGGGGTATTCGGCCAGGCGTATTTTAAAGGCGGGCTGTACAGCCGCTCGGCACCCTTTCTCAACTCGCAATTCTTCACCCGTCGCTTATAAAGGGACCGGGGAAAAGATTCATTTATATCATTAAACAAATCTGGCCAATAATCTTTTCGTGAGCCGGTGTGAGGGTGTTCATGGGCCCATTTCAAGACCCCAGATAGAATCTTTTCCTGCTGAAAAAGAAGCGAATACAATTTTTTTCCGAATAAAATTCTTTCGTGAAGAGAAGTGAAATACCGTAAGGCGGCGCCGGCAAGCGAGGCTTTCTCCCTCTTATCCCCTGTGCCATAGGGAAAAATAGTGTTATTGAGGTTCAAAAAATCATACATCTTAAAGCTGACCGTACCTGTTACGATTTTTTTATAATGAGGATTTTGAATCAATCTTTTTTCCAAATAGCTTTGTTCATTTATAACCATCGCAATCGCCAATGCAGATTGATCCCCACTGTTCCAAAAATACCGCCACATCGTCTCCATGAAGGTCGAAGTGTGAAAATGAGGTAAAAGATGAAACATTTCTTGCCTGCTCCTCACACTCAGTTCATATATCAAAAATTGTGGAAACACATCTTGAAAAATCAACCAGCTGCCGCGTTCCAAAAAGGAGTAAAAATCTTTCTGATCACTTTCAGGCAATAGCTTTGTAAGTAACTCCCCTTTCAAATCCGTCATGTTCCATCCGACGTTTCGTGATACCATATGCCCGAGAAATGCCCAATGTATTTCAGGGTGCTTAAGGTAAAACTGAAAATACGCTTTCGTCCGTGTAACATTGTTCTGATTAAGCTGTCTCGTCTGTTCTTTTATAAGGTGAATCCATCGTTTATCTCTTTCCGACAAACGGGGCAAATGGCTGGAATTTTTCTTTTTCATCTTGTTTTTTAATTCTTTTTTCACATCTGAGAAAGAGTTCAGCAAAAACGGCATCATCCTTCATAAAAGTTCATTTTTAGCGGATCAGTCATTCCCATCAAAGGAATGCATATTCATTTTGCTTACGGAATATGAATACAAAGATGAATAATTGGGAGAGGATGGGTTAAATGAGGCATCGGGTACATAAGGAAATGGAAAGAATCGCCACTCAGTTAATCCAGGACCAATCAGAAGACGGTGCCTGGCGTTATCCTTTCGAGACCGGAATCGCATCGGACTGCAGTATGATCATCTTATTACGGACATTGGAGATAGATGATGAAGGATTCATAAAAGAATTAGTTGAACGTATTGCCGGACAACAGCAGGAAGATGGATCCTGGAAGCTCTTTCATGATCAGGATAAAGGAAATCTGACCTCCACTGTGGAAGCCTATTATGCCCTTCTTTATTCAGGTTACCGGGATCGAAAAGACGAGGATATCCAGGCAGCCAGGCGGTTTATTATGGCCAACGGAGGGGCCGGGGAAGTCCATATGTTTTTGAAAATCTTGTTGGCTTTAACAGGACAATGTGAGTGGCCGCACCTCCCCATTAATATTGAAGTGATGCTTATACCGGACTCCTTTCCAATCGATCTTTTTGACCTCTCCGTATACGGAAGAGCCAACATTATCCCTTTTTTGATTCTCGCCAATACGAATTTTCGTAAGAGAACGTCCCGATCGCCCGATCTCTCCGATTTGTTTCAAAACAAAGAAGTTCGTTTTTTTACAGAGGATCAAGAAGAAGAGGCCCGCTCGCTAATCAAATGGATTAAACAAGGGATTCAGGGTCTGAAATACCATGGAAACCTTCGCGAAATGGCATTATATCGTGCGGAAAAATATATGCTGGACCGAATCGAACCGGACGGCACCTATTTAAATTATTTCAGCACGACCTCCCTGATGATTTTTGCCTTATTGGCGAGAGGCTATCATAATACCCATCCAGTGATTACTCGTGCAGTGCAAGGTTTAAAAGCAATGGCCTCCCGGATTGACGGAGAACTTCACTGCCAGTACACAACGGCTACGGTCTGGAATACGACATTAATTAGTTATGCTCTGCAAGAATCCGGTGTTCCGTATTCATCCAGCACTGTTCAAAAGGCAAATCAATACATTCTCTCCCGCCAGCATCTCAAATACGGGGATTGGGCCATTCATGAACCAAACGTATTACCAGGAGGCTGGGGGTTTGCAGACTTGAACACTTTCCACCCGGATATTGACGACACAACTGCTGCTCTGAGGGCCATCCGAACTTTGGCCACAGAACAAATGGATTGTCGGCAGGCATGGGATCGAGGAGTAAACTGGCTCGTTTCCATGCAAAACAATGACGGAGGATGGGCGGCATTCGAAAAGAATGTGGATAAGAAAGTGTTGAACTTGTTACCGATAGAGGGCGGAAAGGATTTACTGATTGATCCATCCACGGTTGATTTAACCGGGAGGACTTTAGAATTCTTCGGCAACTATACCAACTTGGATTATCACCATCCGATGATAAAAGATGGAGTTCGCTGGCTGCTTCGGCATCAACAGTCAGATGGTTCCTGGGTGGGGCGTTGGGGCGTGTATATATATGGCACATGGGCAGCCGTAACGGGAATGATTGCAGTTGGGGTTTCCCCTAAACATCCAGCTATTCAAAAAGCTCTAGCATGGTTGCGGAAAATCCAGAACCCTGACGGCGGATGGGGAGAGTCCTGTAAAAGTGATATCAAGAATTCTTATGTTCCGTTGGGCGTAAGTACCCGCACTCATACCGCCTGGGCTCTTGACACACTCATCTCAGCGGCAACTGGAGTTACACCTGAAATTGAAAAAGGTGCAGCTTTTTTAGTGGATCGGAAGGAACAAGATTGGACGTCAGCCTACCCAAAAGGAAGAGGAATGGCCGGCTCCTTTTATATCAATTATCACTGTTACGAATATGTTTTCCCATTGATTTCCCTGGCCAATTATCAAAAATTAGCTGGTGGAGAACTCCTGACTGGTAAATAAACCAACAATATTAGTATGTTCATAACCTCTCTTGATTCGCCTTTAGCATATTATTCTATCCTGTCCCATAAAATGAACAAAACACAATAGACGGCAGTCTTGGAACCACAAGGAGGTAGACAAAAGATGTTAGCGGAGCTCCACCAATTTATAGATCTGAAAACATTAATCTGGCTGCTTCCCATCGTTTTCATTTTCCATGACTTAGAAGAAATCATCACCATCGAATCTTCCATGGCTGCAAACAAAAACAAATATCCGAAGACTAACTTCGTCGAGATGACATTTAGAATGAGGGAAAAGCTAGGTTCAACCGCTGCTCACCTTGCTGTTTCGGCTACATGGATTTTACTATTCATCTCATTCACTGCAATAATGACAGCCCAGTTTTCATCTAACGGCGGGGGTTTTCTTTTATTTACAGCCATCCTTAATTTATTTGTTTTGCAGGCATCCATGCATATTGTTCAAAGCATTATGTTCAGGGGCTACACGCCTGGCATTATAACGTCCCTGTTCCTTCTTATCCCTTACTGCCTCATTACATATTATTTTTTAATCGAAAATGGAAAAATCGACTGGCATTTCTTTTTCACCAGTCTTCCGGTTAGTTTGGTCATGATCCTGGTTTTCCTGGTTGGCAATCTTTTAGGCCGCTATTTTATTCGATAACTGACCCCTCTACTTTTTTATCAAGTCACTTGACACTCTCAGAAACAAAATGTGCATAGAAAATAACCTGATTCCTTCGTGTTTAGCAAGAAATCAGGTTTATTATCTTCCAAAATAGCATTCTTATATTCAATTATTTACCCAAAAATCCTCCCTCAGATCTTATAGTCTGTCCCGTAATCCAGCCAGAATCATCGCTGGCTAAGAATGTTATTAACCGTGCAGCATCTTCAGGAACTCCAATACGTCCAGATGGAAATAATGGTAGTAGCTGTTCTCTCAATGCTTCATCCATCCAACCGGAATCTGTGGGGCCAGGATCTACGGAATTTACTGTGATACCAATGGAAGCTAATCCAACTGATAAGGGTTCGGTTATGGCAATCATCATACCTTTAGTTGCTATATAGGCCAGATTGTCAGGATCAGGCCCTTTAGATACCATATTTATGATTCGTCCATCTTTCCCCTCAGGAAATGACTTTTCATACCTTTTCGCAAATTCCAGAGACAGCATAAGTGTTCCACTGTTATTCACTTTATAATGCTTGTCCAGAATTTCTCTATTTAGAGTTCGAAAACTGGCTGGCGATTCAAACGTAGCATTATTCACTAATATACTAGGTGTCCCTAACACTTCTTCAACTCGGTCCATAATAAGACTGGATGATTCGCTTTCACTCAAATCAACCTCCATATGAGCAGCATTAACTCCTATAGTTCTTAACTCTTTACATAACATATTGGGAAAATCCTTATCTAACCCATTACCACTAATCTCATCAAATGGTGACCAATGTGTAAAAAATACATCTGCCCCAGCATTCGCAAGTGAGCGACAAATCGCAGCCCCGATTCCCTTTGAACGACTTGCACCAGTAACTATTGCAAGTTTTCCTTTAAGACTAGTCATTATGATCCTCCGGAATATAAATAATTGTTTTTGATTACAGGTATCGAATTTTACAAATTCAGGTACTTGTCTTATGAATGAAAAACTATCGATTTTTTCTAATATTCCCCCAGATGCACCTCATCCCCCCTTCATTAAAGTGCAGTAACTAAATCTTCGGCTAACGTATACGCAACTACTTGCCTATTCATTTCTAGAATATCAACATTTATAGATTGAAACATTCCAAAAAAGGGATATTCTTTTCATAAAACTACACATTATGTTACTGAAACCATATTAGCATAAATAACCAGTTACAAAAAAAGAAGCACTTCCGAAAAAGTGCCCTTTGCTGTTCATAAATATTTATCACAAGTTTTCCTTCATAATGGAGGCTACCTGTAAATCATTTTGATCAGGAGATCTTTCTAACTGCTCAATGATTAACTCTTGCCTTTCCACTGGATGATTTTGACTTAGCTTAGCCTTTGCCTCAATTTTAGTAATGGGGATTTTAAACGCAACAATGCCTTTACTCATTCCATCTATATATTTGGAGTCTACATTTTTCAAATTGTATGGACTATGAGGCTTTTCATATTTATTTACCATATCATTTAAAGAATCAAATATTACTTTTTCATTTTCAATGATTTCCAACTTTCCGTATATATGAATGGACACGTAATTCCAAGTAGGCACCGCCTTGTTTGTTTCATACCACGAGGGAGAAATATAACTGTGAGGCCCTTGGAAAATGGCAAGCACTAATTGATTCTCGATATCCCTCCACTGGCTATTTTGACGGGCGAAATGGCCATATAAAGTATTTTCTTCCTTATTAAAAATTAATGGCATATGAGTAGCGTAAGGTTCTCCTTTATGGTGAGAAAATAAAGTGGCAAAGCTGTACTTTTCAATAACCTCATGAATGATTTCTTGGTCACTAATTTCAAAATGTTTAGGTATATACATAAAATGCTTCCTTCCACCTTGAGTTTTTACGGTTAGAATTCCATGATTCTATTAAACAGCTTGGATTTCAGTTTGAATAAACTTCATTTTTTTCATAAATTGAATTTTTATTTGACGAGTACAAAATTTCCCCGTCAATCATTGTCATTTCGACTTTCATTTCTTTGATTCTGTTTTTCTCTTCTTTTAAAATACTGGAATTCAACACAATTAAATCCGCTAGTTTACCAGGCTCGATACTTCCTTTAATACTCTCCTCGAAGCTGGCATATGCACCATTCCATGTATATGCCTTTATCGCTTCCATGATTTCAATGCACTGATTCTTGCCAACTGGCTGGCCATCATTCGATTCTCTATTTACCGATGCATGAATTCCTAGCAACGGATCTAAATAAGTTACAGGTGCATCAGACCCAAATGCTGCAACAATTTCTTTGTCGATAAAATCCCTGGCAGCATACATGTAATCCACACGCTCTCCATAGTATTCGAGATACTTGTCGCCGTTTGCATACATAAAAACAGGGTTTGGGGTTACAACTACACCAAGCTTCTTTATTCTCTCCTGTAAGTCAGGGGAAGATATACCCGCATGTTCAATCCGGTGTCGGTGATTCTCACGTGGGTGTTTGGTCAGCGCTATTTCATAGCAATCCAAAAGCATTTCAATCGCCCGGTCACCTTGGGCATGTGCTGTAAGCTGGAAACCTTTCTCGTGTGCTTGACCTAGAATTCGATTGAGCTCATCCTGGCTATAATAAATAATCCCTCTGTCATCAGGATTATGAGTATACCCCTCTCGTGTAGCTATAGTGGGGCCGACGCTGCTTCCATCAGTAAACAACTTGGCGGGACCAATCTTAAAATGGTCATTTCCCAGTCCTGTAATCGGTCCAGCTTGAACCATCTTTTCAACAAACTCGTGAGAATTGGTCAGCGAACCAATCATCGCATATATTCTGATCTTAACTTCTCCTCCATTGATTGCCTGCTGCATGATTCGGATGATCTCGGCACCATCACCATACCCTCCTGCATCATGGATACTAGTAATGCCTGCTTTGATAAATTCATCTGAAGCCAGCTGCATCCCTTTGCGGATTTCTTCATTACTATAACTTGCATATTGAAAAACCTGCATATGGGCATTTTCGATCATTCGTCCCGTAAGACTGCCATCTTTATTTTTTTCAATTATTCCTCCTTCAGGGTCAGGAGTATTCTCGTCAATCTTCGCAATCTCAAGAGCCTTACTGTTTACATATGATGTGTGGTTGCATGTTCTGATAATGACAATCGGATGGTCCTTTGAAATTTCATCAAGCTCTTCCCTTGTTGGGTAACGATTTTCTCTAAGATTGGATTCCTTGAATCCCCAAGCTCTTACCCATTGCCCTTTGGGTGTCTCCTGAACTTTTTTTCGAAGATCAATAAACAAATCCTCTAACGATTGAATATGCGGCTCTATACAACTGACTCCTAATAAATTCGTTCCATAGATCGTCAAATGGATATGGGCATCGATGATACCCGGCATTAGCGTTTTACCTTCCAAATCAATAATAGTGGTGCTTGCTGATCTGAAATCTTCCATTTCCTCCGTCGTACCAACAGCGATAATCTTATTTCCTTTAACTGCTACAGCTTCTGCAATGCGATTCTTGCTATCTATTGTAATAACTTCACCATTGTTAAAAATATAGTCTGCTTTCATATGCCTCTCCTTTCAAATGGAAAAATCGCCAGACACATATTACAAAATCCTGTCTGGCGAATCTATTTTTTTATGCTACATCGACATAACGATTAACTTCATCTTCGGTTTGTGCTCTTGTTAAATAACTAACTGTGACCATTATGACAATGTTAGAAATTAACCCTAAAATACCCGCGTGGATACCAAAGGGAGTAGAAGTTGCAACTAGTTGGAAATAGTAATTGACGATTGTTCCTACAACCAACCCTGAGATAACCCCCTGAGTCGTTGCTCTTCGCCAAAAAAGCGCACTATACACTCCGGGAGCAAATTGGACAATGGAACCATAAGCACCTAATAACAAGGCGATCAATCCCTGCCCGCCAAATACGCTAATATAGTAAGCTAATGCTCCGATAACAAATACACCAACACGCATGATAAGAAGTGTTGTTTTGTCTGAGAGATCCTTCCAAATGGATTTGACTACTCCATCAGTAACCTCCAAAGAAGCACTATGGGTAATTGCATCGGCGGTAGACATGGCAGCAGCAAGCGCGCCAGCTCCGACAAGGCCATACAGCCAGCCAGGTAAATTCATGACCGTTGTAATCAAATATGGCAAAACCTGATCAGCACTTTCCAGTTGTCCAGAATCAACAACCCCTTTAGCAGCGAAACCTACTAGTAAAAGTGGAACTAAAAACAAGGCGAAAATTGGGTATGCAAGCACAGTCTTTTTAATCGTCCTGGAATTGGAAGCGTATGACTTAGAGAACAAATGAGGCCACATTAAAAATCCAATAACGGATACCAGAATGGTTGTTGTATAAGCAACAGTCCCCATTGAAGAACCTTCTTTCCCTATTTGAAGGAATTCTGGTGTCTCTCTCGCGATAGAAGCGAACATTTCAGTCGTTCCGCCATGCAATTGATAAACAATTGTTAAACCCACTATCCATGAAATCAGGATCATCAATAAACCCTGGAATACATCAGACCACGCAGCTGCACGCAGTCCACCAGTTGCTACATAAACAACAACGATTCCATATGATAACAGTGCACCAAGCCAGAATGGAATCCTTCCTTCGGTCATGATGTTAAAAATAATGGCCATACCCGACATCTGTGTAGCTAGATATTGAATGGATGCAAAAAGCGCAATCAATCCAACAAGTACCGCCAATGCCGGGCTGTTAAATCTTCCCTTTAAAAACCCTGCAACAGTATAAAGACGATATTTCCTGCCGATTTTCCCTATTTTTGGACCAATGATGTACCATGGGAGAATGGCAAAGGCAGTATAAGTAATGATATATAATGCCGGAGCTCCTTTTGAATACGCCCATCCTGGTGCTCCTAAAAATGAGAAAGCACTAAAAACAGCTCCTCCCATCAAGAACCACATCACAAACAAACCAAGCTTTCCGCCTGCTACCGCAAATTCATCCAGTGAACTGCCATCTCTGCCTCTTCCCGCCATAATACCCACAAAAAGAGCAATGACAAGGTAAAATATCATCATGATTAGAGCAATTTGCCATCCTGGCATTACACATCCTCCTCCTCATCCTGATCTGGATCTAAACGATAGAGTACCACCAATGCTACAAACGTAATGACAATCCACAGGATTACCCAGAAAAATGAGAAGGGTAAGCCGAATATAATCGGGGTTGCACGATTCGCAATCTCGAAAAACGGAAACACGAGCATTAAAAACGGTATCAGCCCGACAGCGATATAGAGCGTGTTAAATTTAGATTTGCTCATCTTTTTCAACTCCTCTTCGGTTATAGGGAACCTTCCTATTCTGTCATTCTAATGGTTGTTCGATAGAGTAATTCTGTTCCTAAGGATATATCTTCAAATGCAGAAAATTCCTTAGGATTATGGCTGATTCCATCCTTGCAGCGAACGAAGATCATCCCATAATCGCACACATAGGACATAGCAAGAGAGTCATGGAATGGACCGCTCATTAATTCAATGGTATCCAGTCCAATATTTTTGCTTTCCTCTCTCATCAATTCGATTATTTCCTCGGAACAGTACCTCGGCTCACTATTCGTGTCCTCATGAATTCTGTAAGTAAGGCTGTGTTGATTTGAGATTTCAGCAATACACTCAAATAATCTCTCTTCGATCCGATGTCGTCTATTAATATCAATATCTCTTAAATCCACAGTGAAGGTAACTTTTTCAGGAATAATATTACGAGAATCCGGGAAAATACTCATGCTTCCCACAGTTCCTACTGTTGGAGCATCAGGATCTTCACCAGCAAGTTCATTCAGCGCCACAATGATTTTTGCTGCTCCCACCAGTGCATCCTGCCTCATTGCCATAGGCACAGAACCTGCATGGCCAGCAAAGCCTTCTAACTCTATTGTCAGCCATAAAGGGCCAGAAATTCCGGTGACAATGCCAACCGGGAGGTCATTCTTTTCCAGGATTGGGCCCTGCTCAATATGCATTTCCAGGAAGGCAGAGATACTTCCCTCTTGATATTCTGATTCTTTTAACCTATCAGGGTCACAGCCAAACTCCTTCAATGCCTCGCGCCTGGTCATTCCATCTTTATCTTTTCTCTCCAATTCGCCTTCTTCAAGCTGTCCAAGGATTCCCCGGACTCCAAATAACCCTTTATTAAAGCGGCAGCCCTCCTCATCACTAAACGCAACAACCTCAATTGGCATTCGCGGTAAAACATTTTGCTCCTTCAACGTTTGCGCGACTTCTAACCCGCCCAGCACCCCGATGACACCATCAAACCTTCCTCCATATGGCTGGGAATCAATATGGGAACCAATCATTAATATTGGAGAATCGGGATCTTTACCTTCAAGCCTCCCAATCAGATTGCCAAAATGGTCTATTCTTGTTGTAAGACCTGCTTCTTCCATCCAGCTCTTTACTTTCTCTACTCCTTCCCTGTCCTCTTTCGATAAGGTCAATCGGCAGACACCAGTGTCCCCAATCTTGCCTATTTCTGCTAACTCATCAATACGCTGCTCCAAACGCTGTTTGTTAATCGTAAAAGTTTGCAGTTTCATCTTTCCCCTCCTCCTATTTTTAAAAATCCTTTCAGTCAAAGCGTAGTGACAGCCATGTGCTGAAAAATCCCTCAGTTTTTTGGATTTTGACAAAACACTCGTAATCCCAAAATGAAATTACGAGTGTCTTCGGTGGTTGTTTTACTGTATTTTCTGTAATTCTTCCGTGAGTGTCTGAATGATAAAATCTAGGTCTTCCAGCTCTATATTGAGTGGCGGTGACAAAGTTAAAATATTATTGTATCCCGCAACAGTCGCCCCATTTTTTCCGATTATCAACCCTCTTTCTTTACAACCATTAATGACCTTATTTACAAGACTAGCATTTAGTGGCTCTTTCGATTCCTTATCAATGACGAGTTCAATACCAACCAGCAGCCCTTTCCCTCTTACATCTCCTACAAAAGTGTGATTCTTCAGCCGGTCATAAAGACTTTGTTTTAAATAATCACCCAACTCTCTCGAACGATCGAACAATTTTTCATTTTCCATGATTTCAATGTTCTTCAAAGCGAGAGCGCAAGCCGCAGGGTTTCCGCCAAACGTATTCACATGCCGAAAATAATCATATTCCTCAGACCCTTTAAAAGTTTCATAGATTTCTTTCCGGACCGCTGTAGCGGAAAGCGGAAGGTAGGCGCTAGTAATACCCTTGGCCATTGTGATGATGTCTGGTTTAACACCATAATTCATGAAACCAAATGGCATCCCCGTCCTGCCAAATCCACAAATCACTTCATCCACGATCAGCAGGGCACCATGTTTTTCACAAACCTCTTTCACACCTTTCATATACTGCTCTGGTGGAACGATGACCCCGCCTCCAGTAATGATCGGCTCCATTATCACTCCTGCAATCGTCTCGCCAAGCTCCCAAGTCATCACACGGTCGATGTCCTGGACTGACTGAAGGTTAGCTGCTTCGGTGTCATCTTGATCTGCGCCACGATATAGATCTGGCGGAGCAACATGTAGGAATCCAGGTGCCAATGGCTCATATTTAAATTTACGCTGTGCCTGCCCCGTTGCCGCGAGTGAGCCCATCGAATTTCCATGATAGGCCCTGTATCGAGAAATGAATTTGTACCTGTTGTGTTCACCATTTTGCTGATGATACTGCCTTACCAGTTTAAAGGCAGTTTCATTTGCTTCAGATCCACTGTTGGAAAAAAAGAAAACATAATCATCTCCCAGTAAATCATTCAGCTTTTCAGCCAGTTTAATCGCCGGTATATGACTCTGGCTAAGAGGAAAATAGGACATTTCCCTTAATTGTTCATAAGCTGCATCGGCCAGTTCCTTCCTACCATAACCAACATTCACGCACCAAAGCCCCGCCATGGCATCGAGATATCTTTTGCCGTTATGGTCCGTCACCCATGAGCCTTCTGCTTTCTCTGCTATAAGGGTACTGTCGGGGTTATATGGCTTCATTGAATGCCAGACATAATCCCGGTCCTTTGCAAGAAAATCCTCTGCTTGTTTTGTCTTTGTCATGCCCGCCTTCCTCCTACGCTTTGGGTTTTGTGGCTAAATTTAATAATCAAAACGAGTAGTAATCATTTTTTTGCGTGTATAAAAGTTCACACCATCCTTGCCATTCACATGGAGGTCTCCATAAAAGGAATCCTTCCAGCCGGAGAATGGAAAGAAAGCCATCGTGGCTGGAACGCCTACATTGACTCCAAGCATTCCTGTGTCAGCCTCTTCCCTGAACTGCCGGATTGCTTTTGCATCCTTCGAATAAATTGTCGCTCCATTGCCAAAACGGGATTTCCGGAGGTACTCCAGCGCATCATCCAGATTCTCAGCACGAAGTACACTCAACACTGGTGCGAAAATCTCCTCTCTGGCAATCGTCATGTCAGGCTCAACATGATCAAATATTGTCGGACCAAGGAAGGTACCGTCCTTTAATTCGTCCAACGCACTTCGTCCATCCAGAAGCAGTGAAGCTCCTTCTTCTACTCCCTTTTCGATATATCCCAATACCTTCTCGCGATGTGATTCTCTAATCACTGGAGTAAGCAGGACCTCATCATCTAAACCATTTCCAATCACCAGTTCGCTAGCCTTTTGTTTTAATGCCTGTACAAATTCTTCTCTGTCGCCGACAACAACTACCGCACTGCACGCCATGCAGCGCTGGCCAGCACTTCCGTAGGCGGAACTGATGATATTTGTTACTGCCTTTGCCACATCGGCATCAGGCATGACAATATGGTGGTTCTTCGCCCCTGACAGTGCTTGAACCCGCTTTCCATTGGCTGCCGCTCTTTCATACACATACTTAGCAACCGGCTGGGAACCAACAAAAGAAATGGCTTTGACGTCTTCATGGTCAAGCAGTCCGTTCACCACATCATGTGCTCCATGAACAATGTTCAATACGCCTTTTGGAGCACCCGCTTCTGAAAATAGTGCCACAAGTTCATTTGCCAAAAGTGGCGTTCTTTCGGAAGGCTTCAGTATGAAAGTATTTCCACAGGCAATGGCTAAAGGGAACATCCAGAGCGGAACCATCATCGGAAAGTTGAATGGAGTAATTCCTCCGACTACCCCAAGTGGATACCTGAACATTTCAGAGTCAATCTCCTCCGCTATATTGGACAAGCTTTCGCCCATCATCAGCGTTGGTGCCCCAGCGGCAAACTCTACACACTCAATGCCCCGCTGCACTTCCCCATAAGCTTCCTTATAGGCTTTACCATTTTCCTCTACAATCAACCTGGCCAGCTTTTCGTGATTCTCAGTCAGTAAGTAATGATACTTATATAGAATTCGTGCCCTTTTTGGCACGGGAGTGTTTTTCCAAGATTCAAACGCGGTTTTGGCAGCGCTAACAGCTTTATCTACATCTGCCGCAGAAGAAATAGGAACCCTTGCTAATATTTCATTCGTAGCTGGATTGGGGACCTCAAGAGTTTCATTGGACTGGGCATCTACCCAATCACCGTTAATATAGTTCTTTAATACATCCGTTCCGCTGATCACATTCATTGGTTGATAGCCTCCTCTATTTTCTGAATTTTTAAACTATGTAAATTATCTTGTATTTTTGACAAGGTTTCATTAGACACTTTGTAAAAAATCTAACGGAGAATGTTTTACATTTTGAAAAAAAACCTACTTTTCTGCAGGCTACAATAATTCTTGTCCAGATTCTTTTACCTGCCTGGATGAAATCAAATAGTCATAAGAATAAATCATAAACTCAATCGCCAGCCGTTTTTCGTGATTCATGAAGTCCTCACCAAGCAGATTTTCCAATTTATCAAGCCGATGATAGAGAGTCTGTCGAACAACATAAAGCCGTTTCGCTGTCTCTTGCTTTGAACCATTACATGACAAATAGGTTTTCAAAGTTTCCATCAGCTTCGCATTATACTTTTTGTCATATTCAATCACTGGTTCCAGGTACTCCATCACAATTTCCTTTAACTCTAAATGCTCGTCCAGCTGGGATATAAGTCTGTATATATGCAGGTCATCATAGAAATAATAGGATTCTTGCTCGCTCCAGCGTGTCTGGATTCTGAGTGTCTCGGCAGCTGTTTTATAACTCACGCCAATGTTTTTCAGTTCCTGTACGTATTTCCCAATCGCAAGCATATGTTGGAATTTGTATTTGCCGATTTTAAGATTGCTTTGCAGCATTTTGTGAATTCCCTCTGTCATCCTCTTCTTCCAGGTGGCTGTGCTTCTCTTATCCAAGAAAATAAAGGCCAACAAACCATTCTTCTCTATCGAATAAAAAGTAAATCCTTGCTGCTCAAAGATTGTCCTTGCATAAAGTTTAAAATAGGTTAAATCGAGATTTGAAAATGAATCAGCTGTCCCCAGCCTGCACAAGCAGACAAATCCCCCATTTGGCTCCACTGGCGGTGAATGATAGGCTATGTAATCTTGAATCGCATCTTCACTGCATTCTCCCTCCAGCCAGTTATTCAGGAATTCCGTTTCCTCGTTCCGCCGCTTCTCCTCGAAATAATGCTTTCGCAAGAGAAACTGTGCAAGAGCAGTTGCCGTCCGATCCAGAATCAGCCGGTCAAAATCAGTAATATCCCTGCCTTTTGAAAGAAGGAACAGCTCAGCTTTATTGTCGCCGAGCAGCTGGATTGGAACGCTTGCTATCGAAGTTGATAAGTGGTCTGGTACATGGCTATTCATGATAGGCAGAAGTTCATTCTTCTCATTTTCATCTACATTTGGAATAAACTGAATATCAGAAGGATGAAAAAGGATGGCTATTTGAATTTTTAAATACTGTTGGATAAAAGTGAGGATTTCTTGATGATTTTCAATTGTTAATAGCTTCTTGTTCAGCTCTTGTGAATAGCCTTCAAGGTCAGAAATCATCTGGTACTGATGGTTGATTAGAAGGGTGTGGATGTCCTGGGTAATCTTGACGAAAGGAACTTCTTGTTTAAAAAGGATAATAGGGAAATGATGTTCATTAGCGAGATCAATAATTTCCTGCGGCAGAATCGAAGTGTAAGTACCAATCTCAAAACAAAGAGCAGCAGCCTGCGATTCAATTAACTGCTCAACAACAGAATAGAACAAATTCTTGTCCTCTTTCCATGCGAGCCCGGTAGACAAAATTAACTCTTTCCCATTCAAAAGGTTCCTGATTTTAGTCACATCCATCACATGGACCCATTTAACAATGCGACCCAGGCCCTCATGCCCCGCAACGACTTCAATATTCTCAAAGTACTTTCTCTGTAAAAGATCCTCAACCGTGATATATAAAGACAAGGTAATTGCTCCTTTTTTATACAATATTGAAACTGTATGAATTAAAGTTTTTGACGCTATATATTCTGTATATTTTAAATATTCTATCTTCATTATGGGTTTACCTGCATATTTCCCTTATTTCTCAGTACCAGAGTTAAGGGAAATAGGAGGATTGACGCATTTGGTAAGAGACCACTATAGTGACCTATTGGAAAAATAGTTTTATAATCTAGCTTAAAATGTACCCTGTGAAGCTGACTTGTTGCACAGGGTCTTTTAAATGGCTCTTTTCTCAAACTTTGTTGCTATTGACTACAAAAAAGGATTGAATTGCCTATTTTTCTTCCCAAAGTTAACTCTTTTGTGAGAAAAGAGCAGGCAAACTTAATACGACCAGCAAAATGCCTTTTAATTACAAGCCCCCCATTAACTAGTATGGTGGGATATAAAAAAGATGATCCCTGTCAAAAACAGAGATCATCATCCTACTTTACCTAGTATTTTTAAGCAGATCAGCAATTTGGCTATACTGCTGTTCCTTCTTAGCGTAACCCTGTTCCTTTCTTCTGAAGCACCTTCAACCCCTGGCCCATATCTGAAGCAAGTATATAATTCCTGTCGACAAAAACTCCCCAAACATTTGCCTTATCGGATACATATGAACCGACTTCAACTGGGTTGCTAGGATCTGTTAGGTCAACCATTCGAATCCCGTCTGAGTAATGGGACAGATAAAGAGTGTTTCCTCTGACTTTTGGATCGTGAACTGTATAGGTTCCTGGCTGTCTTTCGCCTGCTTTAATCTGAACAGCCGAATTCAATGTTCGGAATGTGCTCAGCAATACTGGATTGCTCTTGTCCTTAATATCATAGACTCGGACATAGCCCCATCCTCTCTCGAATGCTGGATCATGTGGATCCGGATTAAACACTTCCCTTGTTTCGATGAGAATATTCCCGCCATGTGCAAGTGCAGCTGAATGGGCAGCTCCTTGAACATCACGTTCAAATTTGGTACGGCCCACAAATTTCGGATTTGCCGGATCTTCAATGGCTAAAATAATCGTACCCAGATCCCAGTAGGACAGATACGCATACTTACCAGTCTCGTCCGCAATCACACTGTGAAGGAATGCAGTCCTTGACGCTCCTGTCTCATCCTTATATGTATAATTGCCGTCAAAAGCACCGCCTACTTCAGTTGGATCCCAGTTGGACAACTCTTTTGGCTGAGTTGGATCTGTTACATCAACAATGGAGAAGTCATTCACTTTAACTCCCTTGTCTTTATATCTTTTAGCCTGGTAGTTGGTTGCCAGCAGAATTAAACGGTTGTTTTGCTCTGTCAGCCAGAATTCATGAGTTCCAGTTGGCAGTTCAGAAGGAGTTTTCCAAAAGCCTAATTTCTTCGGTGACGCAGGATTGGTAACATCGTAAAGAACCACTCCGCCATTTGGAGATGTTTCCCCTTCATAGCCATATCGTTCCTTATCCACTCTTTGGACACTGATGGCAGCTATATCCCCTTGGAAAGACGGGGTACTGACAGATCGAACAATGACTTTTTCCTGCCATGTTCCTGGAATGTCATTTCCGATGACGGCTACTTCCTTAGGATTTGCAGGGTCTTTCATGTCAAAAATTCTGACTCCCTCGTTTGTCATCTTTCCTCTGTGAGTTCCGAGGTAGGCAAATCCTTTATGGGCAAACACATCAGCAGTCGTCACTGAAGATCCCTTCAGCTCTTTTAAAGGCACTGCGGCTGTTTCCTGCAGATTCATGAAGTTTTTTGTCCCCTTAACAAGAGGAATTCCTCCAAATGTGGAAACTCCAGCTTCAATATAACTTTTTTGCCCATCCTCACAGGCCCAGGCAAGACTTGTTCCTGCCAGGGTAATAGCCAGAGTTCCGGCAAGAACCTTTGAAGATAATCTAAACATTATATAACCTCCTTTTCCTATTTATTTACTAAGGATATAGTAGAATTAAAGATTGGAAAAGGATATAAAGTACCTTTTTGATTATTTTGTAAAAATAGGAAACTATTCCTAAAACAGGCTGTTTGATCTTCTAAACGATCTTTTAGACTGATTTTAATTGGGAAATTCTAAATGCACTTTTTTACTGCTGGAGGGTAACCCTTTTTCAGTAACTGAGTACAAAACTGTTTTCCGGATTATTTATTTAAAATCTGTTCCCAACTTGAAACTCCACTGCATCGTCAAGTGCCTAACAAAAAAAGCCAGGCACCCTTTTCTAAAGAGTACCTGACTTTTTTCTGAGAAAATTACCCGAATCCTATTTTTAATATGGGAAATAATCTCATCGAGGCGATGAGTACTTCTAATGGTCAATATACCTATTTCCTATGAAAGTTTTACACCCTCCACTAGTGATATCATTATTAGGAACAATGAGAAACACAAGCTTCAAGCTGCAGTTCTTTTTTTCCAGCATCCAGTTTTAAAATCGTTAAGCTTGTTCCATGGATAAATGGCGGCTCCCATAAGTGTTTTAATAAAGAATCCCTGCTTAGCAAGTATAAAGTCTTAATCACAACGCCGTGGGTAACAATGAGGACATTTCCATCTCTCACGGTCTTCTCCAAATCGTCCAAAAACTCCATCAGCCTATGCTGGACCTGTAAAAAGGTTTCCCCGCCAACGCTTATATAGCATTCAGGCTTGTTCCAGTAGGTATCGAATTCTTCAGGATACAGAGATTTAATTTCGTTTTCTGTTTTTCCCTGCCACGACCCTAAGTCAATTTCCATTAACCTTTCGTCGGTGAACAGGGGAATCATCCGCTCCCCTTTTACCAGCCTGACTGTTTCCATTGTTCTGCCGCTTGGAGAAGAAATGATTTGGCGAAATTCTGTGTCCTGAAGCCTGGCTCCCAGTGAGCGGGCATCTTCTTTCCCTTTATCAGTAAGGGGAGAATCAAGGCGGCCCTGGCTTCTTTTTTCTTTATTCCATTCTGTTTCCCCGTGTCTGATTACATATAAATGAAGCATGTTTCACCCCAAGTAGTTCATTTCATGAAAATAGCGGCCGCAAATCGATTTTAATTTATGTAGTATTTCAATCGGAAAAACCGCCACAAAGCAGGTCGATGGGCCGGAAGATTTTAATAGCGGAAGAGTTGTTTCCACATTTTCTTCAGTAACTTCTATATTCTCAAACAGAGTATTCAGCTCATGAAGAATTCCTTTGGAGCCAACAGGAATCGTGACGACTTCTTCCATGCAGCTAACCTCCTTAAAAACCGGCAAGGGCACAATCTGTTCTTCCTTTTCCATCACCTCTGATCCGACCAGAGGGGAGCCAATGACAGCTATCCGTGTTTGGGAATCATAAGTCAGCTTTTCAATTTTTGCATTTGCCTTTCTTTTTCCGAGTACCGAAAGGCCAACAGCAGATTGGTTTAACATAAAATTGCTTTCCGTGCTCCCGGTAACCTTTATGTCCACCCTTCCAAGCTCACTAATTCCTTGTTCAATCCCTCGCAATAATTCATCCCAGGCATCTTCACCACAGAAATTCTGAACGACTGCAGCAAATGGTTCCCCGCCCGCACTTAGGCACTCCATGACAGCAACCCTGAAAGAATAGTATGCAACGGTCTTATACGGAACATGAACCACGTCACCATCCTTCATCCCGATGCTGCCGCTGTTATCACTGGCGATCACAAGGTTTTCTTCTTCAGTTAAAGGAATCATTAAAGTGTCTCTCACCTGCTTTTTCCCTCCCTAGCTGCCAAGTTTTTCTTCGTTCATGCCTGTCTTGAAAATGGAAGGCTGTCACCAATAACTCTAGCAACCCTCGGCAAAATAACAAAAGCAAGCGCTGTATTTAAAATGGAACCGAGAAACAAGGATGGCACAATAGCTATGTAAAATGACGTTCCCATTAACATAATAAACGGAAGCGGGGCGGCGAAGCTGTTGCCCATGATAAATAGTGCGCCTGCTGGCCAGCGTTTACCGTTTTTATATAAGATGCCGAACAGATATACCAGCAGGGCCATTTCACCGGCAGCCAGGAAATGAAAAGGTCCGAGCGGCATTCCAGCAGCCATCGCAGATACCAGATGACCAATTCCGCCGACGACCGCTCCTGCCGGTCCACCCAAAAGTCCTGCTGCCACCAACGCAGGCAAGGCATCCAAAGCTACACTGTCAATCACGGCTGGAATCTTAATGAATGCGCCCGCGGCTGAAAGGGCGATGAACATGGCAAGCCAGGATCGTTTCCTATTCTTCACCTTGCTGATCCTCCTTGCGCTTTCCCTCCCTGAACACCTTGGCACTTCGAACGTATTCAACATCCTGCAGATTTAGCCTTGAGTTGATTACCCTGGCAAGAGCAAAGAAATAATCGGACAATCGATTCAAGAATTGCAAGGCGGTTTCTGAAACGTCCGGGTCAGCTTTTAACAATGAAACGACTAATCTTTCAGCCCTTCTTGTGACCGTGCGTGCTAGATGGATGGAAGCGGCAGCAGGGGCTCCTCCCGGCAATATGAATCTCTCAAGCTTCGGAGCTTCGACAATCAGCTCATCGATTTTCTTTTCAAGATATTCAACTGATTCCTTTGTCAGTTTAAGCGCCCGGCTCTTCGTTACATTTGCTAAATCTCCGCCGCAGTCAAAAAGCTCATGCTGAATTTTTTCAAGATCTTCTAGGATATCCGCAAAAATCTCAGGATCCAGCTGGGTAACCGCCTGGCCGACAAAGCAGTTCACTTCATCGACAGTTCCGTATGCTTCGACACGAATATCATCTTTTTCCACCCGGCCTCCGATAATACTCGTTTTCCCTTTATCGCCTGTCCTCGTATATAGTCTCATGTCCATACCCCTTTATTTTAGTTTTTGACTGATTCCATACCAAATCACGTCTACCCGGTCAGCAGCTGAAACAATGTCCTGGTAAACCCAGCCGGTAATGTCACGCCATACTCGATCTTCAGCTGCCATGGGAACGATTCCTTTTGAAATATCACTGCCGATCAGCACCAACTTCCGCTGCTGATCCTCACTTTCCCATTTCAACCACTTTCGAATTAGTTCCTTCAAATTTTGCCGGCTCTCATCTGCTTGGACATTCTGAGCCATTTGCCGGATCCACACTTCGAGGCCTTCCAAAACGATGATTTGCTGCCTATTCAGCTTCGGGATTTCATCCCCTTTATATGCTGAGTTCCACGAGTGATCAAGGTCATCTAACTGATAGTGCTTCCTGACCCAGTTTGATTTGCCATTAAAGGCACCTCCTGTAACGAAATGCACCGTTCTCCCCTCCTTAAACCTTCTCTGCTCCAGGTCAATTGATAACCGCGGCCATACGGAATGCTCCATTCCCAAAAATCTTTCTCTTCAGGAGCATACACAGTTAATAAATAGCGAATCACTCCCCCATGAGTGACCACTGCTGCTGTGTTGATTTGATGTCCAACCATATTCCGGGTAATTTTCTCCCACCCTTTTTCCACGCGATGGGTAAAGGCATCAAAGGATTCCCCATTCGGCGGGGATATCTTAAAAGGTTCAGATAGCCACTTTTTATACATGCCCTCGTTCTTCAGCTGTTCATAGGTCTTTCCTTCCCAGTCGCCAAAATTGATTTCACGGAGCTCTGGTACAATTTCCGCCACTGCTTTTGGAAAAAGAACGTTCGCAGTTTCCCTGCACCTGCCAAGATCGCTAGAATAAATCTGTTCAAAGCTGTCAGGAATCTCAGGAAAGTTTTGTTGAGCCACTAGAGGGGAATCTGTCCATCCCAGATAGGCCTGTCGTTTATTTTCCACTGTCATCCCATGGCGAAATAATGCAATAGCCACAATGTCATCCACAACAACACCTCCGTCAGTTCGACACTCGCTCCGAGAGTATCCCCTGTCATTCCTCCAAACCATTCGACGATTTTTTTCCTTAGAAAAAGGACAATGAAAATGGCTGCGAGAAAATAGACGGCCATGCCAATATATAAGCCGGTTAAAATCAGTACCCCTGCTACACCTAAAAGATAAACAGGGTAGATCCATAAGGTGCTTTTTGATGAAGCATTATGGAACATCGCCCCAAGCCCTTCGTTTTTTACAGGCCTGACCGTAACGAGCAGAATCCCCATCACCATTCTGCCGAGAATTGGGATAGCGAGCGCTAGCAGATAGGTAGCGCTTTGCAGCATAACGACAATTTCATATAGAAAGAAAAGCTTCGTACTTAACAGCACAAGGACAGACAAAACACCAAACGCCCCGGTCCTCGGATCTTTCATGATTTCTAATCGTTTTTCCTGATCCCGATAAGAAAAATAGGCATCACTGGAATCAATCCAGCCGTCAAGATGGATTCCTCCAGTTAGGAGAATCGAAGCAAGCCACAATACAATAGCAGCAGTCATAGCTGAAAAGGGTGTCCACTCGACAATAGCAAAAAGGATGCTTGCATAAATGCCGCCTTGCAGAATCCCAAGTAAAGGAAATGTCTGTACCGCTCTCTCGAGATGCTTTCGATCCATCGGCAGCTCAAAAGGAATCGGGATTGTGGAGAAGAATTGCAGGTTGATCAGGAAACCCTTAAACCATTTCATGTCTGCTTCTCCATTTTTCCGGAATTTCTTTCAGCCTGTTCCAGTCTAGATGATTCATAAGATGGCTGGCCAGTTCATCGTACTTCTGGTCCTTTAGCTCGCTTATATAAACCGGATTTCTCTCTGGCTCCCCCTTGGCCTTGCGGATCGAGTTGAGCCAATGATTTCTCCATTCATCATTGTGGAAAAGATGGTGCAGGTAGGTGCCGATGATGCGGCCATCTTTCCCATAAAATCCTTCCTCTTTGTCCTCGCTTATCAGCAGTAACGGCTGGCAGATTGAAGTCATTTCAGTTTCGCCAAGATGGATTTCGTACCCTCTTGCTGAAAGGGAAATTCCTGTGGCCGGATGAAAAATCCCTTCTGCCCTTGCGGTTGTTTTTACCCTGGCAAAGGTAGTGACAGCCGGAATGATCCCGAACCCGTCTTCCTCGGAATATTCTGAACCTGTATCACTCCCAAACGGGTCAATGAGCTTCTCGCCAAGCATTTGATAGCCTCCACAAATCCCAGCGATAAATCTGCCGTTATCAGCATAATCGCGAAGCCAGCTGAAAAGCCCTGCCTTTTTAAAATATTGAAGATCCTTGATTGTGCTTTTTGTGCCAGGAAGGATGACGGCATCAGGTTCTCCGATTTCTTCAACCGAACTCACCCATCGGACCGACACATCGTTCTCAAGGTAGAAAGGCTCTATATCACTGTAGTTTGAAATATACGGCGGCTTGAACACCGCAATATCAAGACCCGCCCTGTATTTGGAAGCTGGTATCGATAAGGAATCCTCGCCATCAATCATATGGTTTTCGAGAAAAGGGAGTACACCGAGAACGGGAATCCCTGTCCTGGATTCCAGCCATTTAATCCCTTCTTCGAACAAGGATTGGTCACCGCGGAATTTATTGATAATCAATCCTTTTACCCGCTGTTTTTCTTCCGGGGACATTAGTTCCAAAGTGCCGATAATGCTGGCAAATACCCCGCCTCTGTCAATATCCGCGACCAGAACAGCTGGTACATCGGCGATTTCCGCTACCTTCATGTTGACTAGCTCACGGTCCTTTAAATTGATTTCCACAGGGCTGCCAGCACCCTCCATAACAATCATTTCATACTCCTGGCCAAGCTTTTCAAAAGCTGAACGGATTGCTTCAAGTCCCTGTTCGTAAAAAACATCCCTATATGCCTTCCCTGACAAGGTGTGAATCGCCTTCCCAAATAAGATCACTTCCGCGTCCTGGTCGGACCTCGGCTTTAGCAGAATGGGATTCATCCAAACCGTTGCCTCTGTCCTAGCTGCCTCTGCCTGGATTCCCTGGGCTCTGCCGATTTCTTTACTATCAGCGGTGACATACGAATTGTTGGACATATTCTGCGACTTGAACGGCGCTACCCGTACGCCCTCATTTGCATAGGCCCGGCAGATGGCAGTGGCAATCAGACTTTTCCCAACATCAGAGGCTGTACCAAGAACCATGATTCCATTCACGGAGAACCCTCCCCCTTCATCATAATCGGCACCCCAGCTTCAACTAAATAAGCATAATCCGCCTCTTTTACAATAGCTTGATGAAGCTGGCCGAGCACTTTAGCATAAGTAAATACAAGCCCTTCATCCAATATCGCTTCCCCATGGACCTCATTGCTGACAACGATAAATGTTCTTGCTTGTTGAGTCACTTGATTCAGCTCATTCATGATCTTAGTTACGATCATTTCTGGGAAACCATCACATTCCCACTGCCCATCTTCATGAAAAAATTCATTATTCAACAGCGTGGTCAGGCAATCCAGCAGGACGATATCATTTTTTGTCAGAACGGTTGAAAACGGGGAAAGATTCCTGGGGATTTCCCAGGTTCTCCAATTCAGCCCGCTGAGTTCCCGGTCCTGCTGGTGACGCATGATTCTCTCTTTCATTTCATGATCGCTTGGCTGTCCTGCAGCGACGTAGTGGAGCTGTCCGGAATATTTTGCTTCCGATTTCCCCGCGAGGATCTCGGCAAAACGACTTTTGCCGCTGCGGACACCACCGCTGATAAAAATCAAAGACGACTGTCCAGCCATTCAGCCACCGCCCCCATCAATTTGTCATTGGCTTCAGGTCCCTTGATGGCAAATCGCAGCCATTCACCCTCAAGTCCAGGAAAGTTCAAGGTATGTCTTGGGATGATTCCCCTATTAAGAAGGTATTGCAGGAATGGATACTGGCCTTTAAGAGACGGGTCCTTTAGAAGATAAAAATTAATACGGGATGGAGAAACCAGCAGGTCCCGTTTTTTGTAAAAACGGAAAAGACGTTGTCTTTCCTGTTCGATTAAGGCAATTGTTTCATTTATGTATGATTCACTATCGAGGCACCATTCACCTGCCTTCAAGGCAATCGCATTTGTGCTCCAATGCGGCTGGAAGGCTGCAATCTCCCTAATGGCTGCTGGGTCTGCGAGCAAATAGCCAAGCCTCAAGCCAGGTATAGCAAACATTTTTGTCATCGACCTGATGATAAGTAAATTCGGATATTCCTCTATGTAATGGGTGATCGATTCGTATTCTGCAAGGAAGTCGTAAAATGCCTCATCGACAATCAGCAAGCATTGATGCCTTCTGCACTCCTCCAGCAAATGAACAATGATCGATTTTGGATAGTAGGCACCGGTGGGATTATTAGGATTGCAAAGGAATAAAGCATCCGCTTTCTGGAGCTTGTCACTTAAACCCTCTTCCATCCATGCCCAGCTGGCTTGCAGGTGGTGGTGCAGTACCTGGCAGCCGTTTACCCTGCAAGCTTCTTCATATTCCGAAAAAGCAGGCTGGACAATCACCGCCTGTTTTCCAGCAAGCATCCGGCCAATCAGGGAAATGATTTCAGCGCCCCCGTTCCCCAGGAGGATCTGGTTTTCCTGCAATCCTACCGTTTCAGCGATCTTTCTTTTTAAAATCGTTCCGTTAGGATCCGGATATTCAGTGACCGACTCAAGGAGCTGGCCCCAATTCTCTTTTAACACAAGAGGCGGACCCAGTGGATTAATATTGGCACTGAAATCCAGCTTTTCTTCCGGAACTGGCAGATTCATTGCTTCATATAAATAATGTGGATTGGCACCATGAGCCGGCCATTTCAATGAGAATCCCCCCAAGCCACAGCACTGCCAAAAAGAGCGGAACAGTCGCTGTCACGATTTTGTTTGCTGCTACAATATGCTTTTTCTCAAGGGTAACAAGTGCTTCACCCATCGTGGCGCGTTCAGAAATGACACCTTTATAATAATTTATGCCTCCGAGCTGGACACCCAGTATCGCCGCCACAGCAGCCTCTCCCCATCCGCTGTTTGGGCTCGGGTGCTTTTTGGCATCGCGCCTGACCATTTTCCAGGCGTCAATTCTTGTAGTGTAAAGCGGGCGGTTCATCACTACCATACAAAGCGAAGTAATCCGGCTTGGAATCCAGTTCACCAGATCATCAAGTTTTGCCGACGCCCAGCCAAAGTCAAAATACTTATCGTTTTTATAGCCGACCATCGAATCACAGGTATTGATGGCCCGATATAAAAGCGCAAGCGGAGCTCCTCCTATCACTGCCCAGAAAAGCGGGGCAGTAATGCCATCGCTCGTGTTCTCTGCTACCGTTTCGACAGCAGCCCGGACAATCTCTGGTTCCTCAAGCTGCTCTGTATCGCGGCCAACAATCCAGGACAGCTTGTGCCTTGCCTCTCCCAAATCATTGTCTTCAAGCGGCTCATAGACTGATAGTCCGGCTTCCTTCAGGCTTTTTTGGGCAATCGCAGTCGAAATCAGCACTGCTTCCATCAGGATTCCCGCTACTGGATGCAGGAAGTAAAATAATGATGTGATAAGGAAAGCGATGCTTCCGACAGTCAGCAGGACGGAAGCGACCATTGCAATTCCCTTTGCTTTTCTGCCGCTTCCTTTATTCATTCGCCTGTCCAACTTCGAAATAAGCGTGCCCATCCACTTCACAGGGTGCGGCCAGTCCGGCGGATCACCAACAAACCAATCAAGGATGACTGCAAGTGTCACCGCGATAAGGTGGTTCAGAATCATATCTTCACCCTTTTCTTGCTGTTCGTGATTGCTTCAACTGTACATTCATGGACACCCTTGCCAATAGTCCGCCCAAGAGGAGTAATCGTGCCGGCGTATTCCAGCATTTGTCCCCGCTGGGTAGAAGCAACTAAGATACTGTCAGTAGATGTACCCGTTGCCACTGAACCTGACAGACTATCCCTTATTTCCAGATCGTGCAGAGCCTTTGTCTTCGCTTCAGTAGCTGTCATAATGCTCTGGATGAAAGCTTCCTCAGTCAGTTCCCCGCTGACGAATATCCAAATGTTAATGGTGCCAGGTGACATGTCATAGGAATAATACTCGCTGCTTTTCGAGGCGTCCACCGCATTGCCGGTACCTGCCGTAACGACGATAAACACTGAAAACTCTTCATCCTGATAATGCTTATAACATACATCCTCCACCATAACGGCAGTCATCATCCCGACCGTTTCGTAAGGCTCGAATCCCTGTTCCTTCAAATACTGGATCATTTCTTCCCGGTGATCACTGCAATCATAACTCTTGTCCACATGCCGGTTCACGAAGGTGCTGTGCCAGCCGGTTCCCGCACCGACCACTCCCGAAGACATAGTTTTTAATGGAATAGGAGAATGCAGGACAACGAAGTCTTCTGTCATTTTCAGATAGCTTTCTCCTATTTCCACTGGTGTTGCATTGTATGGGTGGGCAGCAGGAAACAAACTTGGTTCCTGCGACGCTCCCTTATATTGAGGCTGTTTTTTATTGCTCCTCCGCAAGACACGGGAAATCACCTTATTATTTAAAAACATCCGGGTAAACCGCTTTTGCAAGCTCTTCTACTCCTTCTGTCAGCCTCGGGCCTGTTCGTGTCACCTTGTCTGAATGAACATCGACTACACGGTTCTCTTTGACCGCCGTAATTTTGTCCCATCCTTCACGGCTTGTTACATTTTTCACCGGCTCAGGTGTATAGTAACCGTGGGTCGTGACAATTACCTCAGGATTGCTTTCAATAATGGCCTCTGAATCCAGCTTAGGCCATCCCTCTTCTTTAACGGTGTTTTCCGCATTAATGATCTGCAGCATTTCGTCAATAAAAGTATTTTTCCCAGCAGCATAAACTTCAGGCGCCGGCGAAACTTCAACGAATACTGACTTTCTATCTTCCTCTTTTATTTCCTGGGCTTTTGTTTTGACCTCTTCAATTTTTTTCTTCATGTCCGCAATCAAAGCATCTGCTTTTTCCTTTTCGCCTGACGCAGTACCAACCATGCTGATTGACTCATAAACTTGATCGAATGTCGTCGCATCATTAACGACAAGCACGGTAATACCCGCATCTCTAAGCTGCTGAAGTCCAGCTTCAGAGGAATGCGCACTTGAAGCATGCGCAAGAACCAAATCAGGCTTTAAAGAAATGATTTTCTCGACATTGAACTCCATGCCGCCAATTTTCTCTTTATCCGCCACTTCTTCTGGGAAATTATCAAAATCAGAAACTCCGACAATTTGCTCATCAAGACCCAATCCGTAGGCAATTTCCGTATTGCTCGGAATCAGGGAAACGATTTTTTCCGGTTTCGATTCAATGGTCACTTCCTGTCCTGTTCCATCCGTGATGCTGACAGGGAATTTCGCTTCTGCCTGCTGGGCTGTTTCCGTTTTCTTTGTATCTTCTTGTTTAGTCTTATCAGCATTGTCGCTGCCACACCCAGCCAGCGCACCAATCGTTAATAATAAAGCAAATAAAAATGCATTCAATTTCTTCATCTTTCATTCCTCCGAATTATCTTTTGTAATAGTTCTCACTTTTTGCATAACAAAACAAAACCTGTCTATAAAACTAAAAAAACACCTCCATTTTACTCATGGAGATGTTTGTGTCGGTTCCTCTTATAAAAAGCCAGAATCGTTCCCAAACACCTCCTATCCTCGTAGGTTGTGGCGCGAAGAATCAGGCAGGTCTCCTGGCTTCTGGTCATTGCTATCAAGCGCCTTCCCATACAAAAAGTACAGTGGCATCAGGCTTGAAGCTCCCAGTTACAGTGGCGGGACCGCGTTGGAATTTCACCAACTTCCCTATTAAGTCTCTAAACTAGTAATTCGTTTAGAAGACACCAGATTCTTTATGTATTAAATTTTCCGCTGGTTTTAATTATACACAAATAATGTCGAGTGGAGTAATAAATTGTATGAATTAGCTAAAATTTATTCTTCACTTTAAATTATAGTACCTAATCTATTTACCAAGAATTATTTACTACTTTTACAGGTTAAATAATTGGCTCCTATTACTGCCTCATAGAATGACTTCAAAACATTACTTTTTATGACTTACTATTTTAAAAGGAAAATACCAAGCTTATATACTCAAAAGACTGTTTTTTCACCCGAGGCCTGTTGATTTAAATAATTTAAATTTTATTTTATTACCGCATGATCTAACCTTAAATAGTACGCTTCATCAATAAATGGGATAATTTGATCTAAGTTATCCACCCATTCTAGCCTTATGTATGCTTCTCCAGGAGTTAGCTTTATCGAGTCACTATCAATATATTTTTTATTTAACAGCCGATCGATTTTTTCCTGCATCTCCACAGCTGTGTCTGTATGAAGTTTCTTTCCCAAGTGAAGTACCAAACATGTCTTCCTTGCAGAAGTTAACGAAACAAATTTATATAACCCTTCCTTGCTAATGTATCCTATACAATCTGTCCTTTGACCATTTTTCCTGCTTTCATGATAATCCTCTACCTCTGCACTATAAGGACTATTATGGTAAATATATTCATCAATACTTCGTGCTAATGCTCTTGCTTTTGTTGTTCTGAACAATTCAAAATAGTATTCTTTTGTTTTCATATGTTTCCACGCCTTTATTCATTCTTCTGTCCAATAAGATTCATTCACAAACTCAATTTACACTCTTGTACTCCCGATAATACTTTATTGTTCTTTCATACTCTCCAGCTTTATTAGCATATTTTTTATTAATCTTTTTTGTTATTTCTTCATTCAGCATACTCTTTCCATCATAGATATTTTCTCTGATCATACTATTGAGCCTACTATTATATTGCTTAGCGGAAATTTCAGAGATTACTTTTTCCACCTTGTGTATTATGCCTAACTTGAAGGTATTGTATAAAGTTCATAGTCAATCCCCCCTTCTAAATTCTTATCCCATTCTTTAATACATGAATATAAGCATTGCTTCTGGGCCATTTATCAAAGGTAAAGAATAATCTTTCTAATTCCGCCATTAATTCCAGGCTTTTCTGAGACTCTTTAGGAAGTTTAATAAACCATTGTTTCAATTCTCGTTCTGTATCTACACCTGTTTTTCTTTTACCTCTGTCATACCTTTCAGTATCCATATCTTTATAGCCTATATATTTGCTTGGACCGAAAGAATCTATTGATGGAATGTAATACCAGTGTTTAAATTGCGTTAATTGATTAACGATATCTGTTTGTGCTTTTAAATCTTGGTTAAATTGTTCAATGTTGCTTTTTACTTCAGCTAAGGAGGTAACGAGGTCATCAATAATTTTCACACTCCTCTAATTAATAGTATCGCTCGATTAAATACTGCTTCAGCTTGCTATCAGTCAATCTATCTAGACATTTATCCCAATAACCCGATTTAAAGTGATTTCTCTCGGCTGGTGATAGAATCGTGTTTGCCCAGACATCATGTAATTGCTTACCCGTTTCATTCCGTAAACCTGGTGTGTTTATCGTATGCTTTTCAGCAAGAATATTTAACTTTTTATTATGAGAATGCGTTAAGTGTAGTACACGATAGTCTTCTACCAGGTAATCTTTTATTTTTATTGGTGTGGTAATTCTCGCCAGCAATGTGATTCTTAACAGTTGGTAAAATGGTTCATAACCAAGATCGTACAAGCCTAGTTGTGACTTATCATTGATATTGAATGGGTTGTTTCGCCTCAAATGGGACAACACTGAGGAGTATCTTCTCAATCTTTCAATACCTTGGTCACCACTGAATTTAGATCTTCCACTGTAAGATTCATCAAACTTCCATTCTATAAAAATTTGAGTCACTTTATTATCAATTAAAGCCAATATCTATGCATCAACACTCGTCCTGTTATGTCCCCTTCCACCACTAATTTCGTATATTGGAGATTGTCTTGGACCAATCCACTCAAACACAACAGGACCTTTATCGTCGTAAATTTCACCTTCGACATTAGCTGCGTTAGGGAAAGGGAGAATCTTTTGTATACCTAAACCAAATGAATTTAAGTAATTTTTAAGATCAAAGACATTGATATTCAAGTTTCCTAATACATTTAAACATGCAGCAGCACTGCTTAAAGTACTGGTTATTGCATTATGAAGCTTTACCTTATCGGATACATTTTCATTAGTAAAAGTTGGCTCAAACAAATTATTATTTATCCATTTATCCTGACACTTGTGAGTTAACTTCATTAACTTCACCCTCTCACTAAACTGTTATAGGTTCTTTCAACATGTATCTAACAACTTTAGTGGAACTCTTACCGCTAGGTGTATCTTGGATAATCACCCCTTTATAACCCGGTATTGAAACCATAGCGTTACAAACTGAAGGCATACAATTATGCAGCCCCATATTTTTATGAATATCGCCAGATCTAAGATCTAAGCTTTTTTTTCCCTCATTCATTGCAATTAGCAACCGAGACTGGATGAACTCTCTTATTTCAGCAGTACCAGGATTCTTAACTGTATTATTCAAAGAAACCCTAGTCTGGTGTGACGGATTTCTATCCTTACAATCTGCAATAATATATTTTTGTGCAAACTCTGCAATTCTCTTTATATCCTGCTGGAACATCCCTTTCTGCTCCATCATAAATCCAACCTGCCAGAAGTACATATCAATCAACTTCATTGGAGTAAATTCGATTCCATCATGACTGAATTTTACTCTTAAACTCTCGAACTCCAGGTAATTTTCGTTGTAAAAAGTTTTCAGCTCATTTAAGGAACTTTCATTAAATTGAGTATTAATTCCAAACAAACTCAGTCCATCTTTAAAATAACGATCATATGCAGGTACGTTACCATATACTCCTAATAATATTTTTGAAGCCAATGTATCAGTAACATTAATTTCCGTTACTTCTCCATTTATCTCCTTTACATTTTCCATATATGACCTTTTAGTTTCTTTTATAAGATTATTTATTCCGGCTATATCCCGATCTTCAATTATGTTCTTTTCTATACAATTAAAATACTTTTCGTTAACTGGATTCATGACCACATTTTTGAGAAAATATAGATGTACTTTATAATCTTTTTGCAAAAGAAACGAACTTCCCCTTAACATCCCCCAGCTAGCCAAGTAAAAAGCCAAATGCAAGCTCGCATGATCAAAGACAAATTCATTGTGCAATTTAGCTCGATTGTTAGAAAAGTAGGAATAACAATGCTCCCACGATTTATAACGATGATGAGGGTCATTTTTGGAAAGGCTATGATATTTAGAAACAATTTCAGTTATCAAGAGTGTGCCTCCGCTCTAAAAAGATTTATAAGAAATTCCCATTATAAAAAAATTCGACAAGAAAATTCCTTACCCTCCAAAATAACAGGAAATTTTTTCTAATATATATATCATTCATGCTTTACAGAGTTTGCGCTAAAGTGTTAATCATAAATAAAAAAAGCGCCAGAGTACGTGATGTACAACCTGCGCTTAAAAATATTAGGTGGGAATGAAATTCAGGGATCAATTTACAGTAACAGAGTTATTCTGATGATTAACTATCGTAATATTCTCAAATTCACTCTGCTTCACATAAACATTATCCAAAAACAGCATTCCTTTGATGTCAACTTCCTTACTTACTGTCAGATATTGACCGGAAGACCCTCTTATAAATTTCATATAATCCACCAATTCGCGTAAACCTACTTTGGCATACTCAATATTGCTTGTATGCTTCACTTCTCCAATGACTACTTTTACAAGCTCTTCGGTATCCTTGTTATAAACTTCAACCAGTAAATCCGGCCGTCCATTCCAAAGGGAACCTTGATCAAAGGAACTGCCAAAAGCATGCGCAGAAACCATTGAGGCTTGAGCGATGGATGCGATCTTTTTTTCAATAAATGGATGGTACACTTCCCTGGCTTCCTCAATACCTACATGAAAAAGAAGGTTCCTTGATCCGGCCGAGTCATGATACAACTCGTATCTATAGCGTTCGTCACTCCAACTGGCAAACAAGTTCTTCCGTCCATCAAGTAACTCAAGCTTGGCATTGTTTCCATTCTGCTTGATTAGCTGCACGGCCCAGTATAATTCAAAAAGGACTGATGGTTCATCTGGTGTAACAAACGTCTGCTGTAAGAGTTTTTGAATTTCTTCTTCATTTAACTTTTTAGCATGCAGCCTTCTGTATAAAATAAGCAGTCTTGCTGCTTCACTATATAATGGATTCCGATGCTTCGAGGTCTCCTGTAGCATCCTATCTGTGATGCGAACTTTATCCAATGATACTCGCTGCATATAGATATTCTTGTGTAGGACATCTTCGACAAAGTGTTTTAAATCCCGCCATTCAGCGAACCAGGCATATTTCATAAATCTTTCAGATTCAATTTTGTGATTCAATAACTGATCAATCAATTGAACGAAAGATTTTAGCACGAGGTTTTCTTTAATGTTGTAATTACGGGATTGCTCATTACAGGAGAAAATAGTTCGGTCCCGATTTCCACTTTTCAATCTTTCCTTCACAGTATTTTGCCAGTGAATCTGTCCCCTCACTTGTCCATGATAGGTTTCATTGAAAACAGTGGTAGATGTCTTGAATCTTCTAACCAGCCGTGGAAGTTCTCTAACGAATCCCTTTACCTCATCTTTTAATAAAAAATGAATATTGATAAGCTGTTCCAGCTCACGAATATTTAAATGCGCCTTACGGATAAAAGAATTGAGACTAACCTTACCAGACTTCAGATAGACAACCAGAAAATCACTGATTTCTTCGATAAGTTCATCAGTATTTCGTTTCATGATTACTCCTTTATATCGAAAAAGTCTCTAGTAAATTCTATAAGCCTATCTTTTTCAATACCATCCAGTTGTCCCAATTTATCAACAAACTCTGTTATTTCAAAGTCATGCAGACCTTCGAATTGTGGCAAAACATAAAGAATGACAGCCGATGTAAAATCTCCATCTTCTTCGGTGAACTTAGCTAAATCCTCAATAATAGCCGGCCCGATTTGTCTGTAGTCGTTAATATACGCCCAGACCTGAGCGAGAACTTCGGAATAGTTGTAATCATGAATTCCCCATAACGGCAAATAGGAATCAACAAGTTCCTTACTAATATTCTTTGGTACTCCGACAGGAATGAAAGCGAATCGTCTCATAAAAGCGTAACTCATTTCATATAGTGATGCTTTATCAATGGTGTTCATCGATCCAATTAATCGCCAGTCTTCTGGGATAATATATTCATAATCATTAGGAACAACTTGATTCACTCTTTTTTCCGGAACCACCGAGATGTTCTGTCCGCTCTTCCCTTGAAAACTAAGGGTAATCTTATCTCCAGTTAAAGCAGAAAACATTGCACCAAATGCCTTATCGATATCTGCCCGGTTCATTTCATCAATGATTAGCCACTTGTTCAAAGGCTTGTTAGTCTTAGAGTCCTTGAAACAATTCAAGAACAAGCCTTGCTGGAAAGACAGGGTTCCATCGGAATTAGGACGGTTACCACCAATGGTTTCATAAGTCGACCAATCTGAGGTTGCAGTTGTCATTTCATAACCAACATCAAAGCTACGGCAGATTTCTTTCGCCATTTTTGACTTTCCCGTTCCCGGAGGACCAATCAGAATGATGTTCTTACCTTTTGACAGAGCATTCTTAACCTGCTTAAGGATTAACTCTTTATCTTCGAAATGCAGCCCGTTTATCTCAACTTCTCTCGAAAAATCAACGGAAGGAATCTCAACTTGATACTCTTCCGCGACTGGCTCTTCGATAGCAAGAATAGCTTCATATTCCTCTTTCATAAGAGGGAACAGGCTTCCTTGTGCTGCACTTTTCACTGGTGCACTTTCCTGTAGCTCTTCTACATTTATAATTTGCTCCCAAGTAATCGGTGAAATATCTTTTACAAATCTGAAACTGACTCCCTGTACTGGTTCTGAAAAACCAGGCTCTGACTTACTGTGGAGGCCTTTTGTAACCACACCTTCTGCTACTATTTCCCTCCTAGGAGTTGATTCATAGAAAATGATTTTATCACCAGGCGCAGCAACTTCAAAGGATTGAAATAGCCTTCTTTTATTCCCCTTCTCATTGTATGCTGTATAAAATGCCTCACTTCCATCCTTTATATTATCTATCGTCCAAATAGAAGGGTTTGCAGTCATCCAAAAGTATTTAATGCCATTCCCCTCCTCGATTCTAAAATCCTCGCCCGATTCATGAATCTCTTCATCGCCTGGCAGCTGGTTTTCTCTCAAGAACTGTTGATGAACTTCCTGAAATTTCGTCTTTAATTTATGGTATGTAAAATCATTAATATCTTGAAGAGTATCAATAACCCAAGCTGCTTCCCTTTTTGGGTGTTCTGAACCGTAGCCAAGCCCATAACGAATTTTGCCAGCGTCAATACTGAGAAAAAGCTGGGCAGCCTTCTTGTGGCTTTCTTTTGCTTTTGGATAAACAGCCAGCCAGCATTCCGAGCCACCATAATTCTGATTCCAACCAAAGCCATTAAGAGACTTATGCTCGTCGAATTCCACGTCATTGAAACCTTCAATTTTTCGAATGCATTCATGAAGGTTAGCCAGTGAGCTTTGAACTCTCTCTTTGATAGGGTGATAATAGATTTGAAAAAGGATTCGAAAATTATTCCAGACCTGCAGGATATTTGTATCGTATTCTTCATTCACCTGCTGCTTAATCCGTTCCAAATCATCCAAAGTCAATGTTTTCTGTTCTAGCCATTGATCAAGCAACAGAAAACGAATACGGTTAACCTTGATTCCTGTTCTGTAAAAGCTTCTCCTTTCCTCAAGATCCTTCTCATCCATTTCTTTTATCTCATTCAGGAACAGCTGGTCATTTTCCATGAACTCACGGAAGTGAACCGCAATACTATACAAATATTCCGCAGAGACTTCTGCTTTCAAAGCATTATAATGAAACACGCTGAACAACATGTCCTGGACATCTAACATAGTGAAACCATTTCCTTCTTTATGCACATATTCCTGCAAAATCTGGCAAATCTCATAAAAGAAAAAATAGTTTTCACTAATAGTCCCTAGCTTTTTATTGATACCGAAACTCTTTTTTAAGAATTGTAGTACATCTTCTTTGTATAATGGATATTTCTTATAATCATATGCTGCAAGCAAATAACCAAATAAAGGAGCACCAAGCGTTTTATCGTGATCTTTACCTGCACGGTAAAATTTTTCTATTCGTTCCTCCAATGATAGAGATCCATTATATAAATCCATTAGAAGATTAGCAGTAAGACCAGGCTGCTCTTCAGCAAACTTCAGGAGATTATCAATCGAACTCCAATGAGTAAAACTGCCAGCCTGCGGATTCTTGCTTTTTATATACTTGATAACAGAAACAATGTTCTCAGCTGAAATTGACGTTTGCTGTAAATATGTATTCAAATCACCAAGGATATCCCATTTATATTTTTCATCGTACATGGGGTTATCTTGAAATTGTAGATACCGCTTTAATAGAAAATCAAAGTAGTTATCTTTTAATAAAATTCTCTTTAATAAGTTATAGTCCACTACTATCCCTCCCAATGATCTACACTATAACTTAATACTAACTTAGTTAAAATTTAATTAAAAACATAAAGCTAGTTTCCGGATAGATGAACTTTCTCATGAATACCAAATAGAGAAAACCAATCTCCTCAACATTTACCATTATTAGTGATATTCTTTAATTGTATGTTGAATCTTTACATAACAATCTTTCGAAGCGAGGGTTTACAATGTATAAAATCTCTAATTTAAAAGCAGAGAGTATTGAGCCTGTGACATTTTTCGATCTAGGAATGCAAGAAAGTGACATTGAGGAATTGTTGAGGACTAATATTGAGATGATAGCTGATGAGGAAAAATCGATGCTCATTGTTGGCCAACAAGTGAGAAATGTTCACTACGGACGCAGTGACTTAACAGCAATAGATAATAACGGTGACATCGTTTTAATTGAGATAAAAAGAGACAGCAAGGATATTGAAAACCGAAAAGAATCCTTTGAGTTTCAGGCTATTCGCTATGCAGCAAGTTATGCAACCATCAAAGATCCTGAAGACCTGGTAACAAAAATTTACGCTCCCTATATTGAAAAATACCGTCGAGATTTCGATATCGGATCTTTAACCAGCTTCGAATTAGGCAGCAGAAAATTATCAGCCTTCCTTCAAGAACACAATGCCATTAACAGTTTCAATCAAAAACAAAGGATTATCCTGGTCGCTTCTGACTTTGACGAACAAACTCTTTCAGCAGTAGCCTGGTTAAACAGTAATAATGTAGATATCAGCTGCATTAAATTAACCCCTTACAAGATTACTGAAGATATATATTTAAATGTCGAAAAAGTACTGCCACTGAACGATTACGATGATTATTTCGTGAATTTCCTAGAAAAATCATCTCCGTTATCCAAACCGAAAAACACAAACATTTCTAAACGAGCATTACCAAAGATAGACTCCATGCTTGAATGGGGCGTAGTTAAAGCTGGCGATGTAATAAAGGCCAAAGATTTTACTGATGAAGGAGTCCTTTTATCAAATGGCAATATTCTTATAAATGACACAGAACAATCCATGCAAAAATGGTTAAAAGGATTATATGGTTGGTCCAGTATTCAAACGTACGTTTTTGCGATTCATAAGGAAACAGGAAAAAGTCTATCAGAGATCCGCCATGAGTATATGGAAAAAATGGATGCGGATATTACGAACTAAACAGAGTTCTAATTTAAAATGAACTAAATAGATAACCTTCATTCCTAATGCTATTATAAGCGTAGAAAAAAACTTCACGGAGGAACAAATGAAAAAGCTAGTCAAAGTTGTTGCTGCAATTATAGAAAATAACGAAAATGAAATTTTATGTGCACTTAGATCACCGGATATGGCTATCCCAAATATGTGGGAGTTTCCAGGTGGTAAGGTGGAAGAAGGCGAGGATATCTACACTGCTCTTAAAAGGGAAATTGAAGAGGAATTGCATTGCAAAATCGAAACCAATACTGAGGTTTTTAATGATAATACTCATGAATATGATACATTTACCATCAATTTAATTTCCATCAAGAGTAAGATTATTTCAGATACACCAACTGCCAGTGAGCATTCAAAGCTAATTTGGCTAAAACGAGAAAATTTAGAGTCTCTTAAATGGGCTCCGGCAGATCTTCCAGCTGTAAATCAATTAATTCACGAAAAAATAGTCTTCTCAAAGTGAGAAGACTATACTTTTTTCGTGAATTCAGTATATAAATTTGCTGGTATCTCGTGTTCTAGTTCAATTTGAACTGTAATAGGTTTATTCCCTTCAAATTGAACCGAATTTCCTTTGCCAATGTAAATATATGGCTCTGTTTTACCATCTAACTCTCGGTATTTTCTGATGAATAAATGAAGGTTAACACCACGTTTTTTATTGAAAATGATATCTTGTCCTCTATTAGATTCCTGGCTGGTATTATTAACAGACTGCCACTGGAACAAATGTTGGTTGATAAACTTATCCTTGTAATTAATACTCTCTTTAACATCCGCCTCTTTGTGTAAGTCCACAAATAAGAAAAATTCTTTCCCATTGACAAGTAATCCTGATCCTCTGAATGAGCTATGAATTTTCCTGTAATTCGAGAGTAAAGCTGCATCAACCATTTGATATTGTTCGTATAATTTGAAGTGAGGAACCCCATAAAATTCATTTCGGAATTCCTTTTCATATCGAAAGATTCCGTATGAAATTACATCTTCAATATACTTATAATACTCCACGCTCTGCAGTAAAGTCGAAAATAACTCACTCTTAGTTAGCCCTCCATTCCTATATTGGACTAACTTCGGTTTAGACTTTAGATGGCCAGAATCATAGTAATCCTGGTTCAGCGTCTCAAAAGAATGAAGTATTGTATCTATGTCGACATTTTTAACTACTTTTAGAATTTGTTCCTTTGCAGTTTGTAGACTAATTGATTCATGAGTTAATAGATACTTTAGAATCACAAAATCATGAATTCTCTTTATCGGTAGCTTACTTGATAACTCCTTAAGAGTAGCTTCAAAGTTTTCATTAAGAAGCAGCTTTTTCAATTGATCATGCTTCTCAACCTTAGCGACAAACTGTAAATAGGATTTCTCTTTATTAATAAATTTCACTGGATCTGGTGCCCCATCATACTTAAGATAATCCACAAGAAGGAACGGGATACGACCGGAATTTAGCTTCTTGAATTCCTGGTACTCTTCCTTTAAATATTTCATGGAGTTAAAATTTTCTCGATCAATTTGCTCTAGAATTCTTTCTTGGGAGATCTTGTCCATTTGGATATGAGTCGCACCAGGAATATTGGCAAAGCCGGTAGCGATTGCTACCTTCAAACTTTCTTTGTCATAATATCTGCTTCCATTCAATGCTAATGCAATCAGGAAGGTTTTACTGTGGTTTCCAATAAAATCGAGCACCGTTAAAAAGCTTTTATTAGGATTTTTCCTAAGCCCTCTTCCTAATTGCTGGATAAAGACAATTGGGGAGTTTGTGGGTCTTAGCATTAACACTGTATTAACGGACGGAATGTCTACCCCTTCATTAAAGATATCGACACTAAAGATAAACTCAAGGTCATCGTTGGGATCTTCTAATTTATTGATGAACAGCTGCCTTTTTTCTGAAGAATCTCCGCCATGAAGGATAACACTCTTGTAGCCTCTTTTATTAAATTCGGAAGCCATATACTGAGCGTGTTCAATGCTGGCACAGAAACCAAGGGCTTTTCTCTTAACCCCATCGTGGCCGTAAAATTCCATTTTAGCAATAATGAAATCGACCCTTTCATTGACCTTCAATCTCTTCGTAATCTCCGCAATGTCATCAATATCAACATCACTCAAGTCAACACTTTCAATGTCAGTAATACCAAAATAATGGAATGGGATAACCAACTCATCATCAAGCGCTTCATGCAGTCTCACTTCTAAAGCTACATTATTGTCAAAGATGTCAAAGATATTGTGGCTGTCACTTCTTTCAGGTGTTGCCGTCATTCCTAAAGTGAATTTAGGCTCAAAATAATCAAGAATTGTTTGATAGGTTGGACTAGCTGAGTGATGAGCTTCGTCAATGATCATGTAATCAAATTCGTCTTTTGCAAATTCTTGATAACATTTAGAGATCGTCTGAATTGTTGTAAAAACATAGTCTGCGTTTTTTTGTTTGTGGTTCCCTGTTAATAGTCCAAATGAGTAGCCTTCATTAGGTAGTAGCAACTCAAAAGTCTCTTTGGCCTTTTTCAAAATTTCTTCTCGATGCACAATAAATAAGAGTTTACGAGGATTGAAAGATTTCACATCAAATGCAGACATATAGGTTTTTCCTGTGCCGGTTGCTGCAATGACCAGTGCTTTATTCTCTCCATAACTTCGTAACCGTTCTAGATTCTCAGTTGCTCGTCTCTGCATCCGGTTTGGAACTATATATTTTCTATCTTCATATATAATATTTTGAGAAGGATTTGATTTCTTAAATGCCTCTAGAAACTCTTCATAACGCCTAATAAAATCATGATCGGCTTCGACACTCATATCCCATAGATTATTGTACTCTTTTATGACTTCCTTAATAAAATGGGCTTCCTCTTTAGATATTATTTTAACATTCCATTCAATATTACTTTTCAGAGCGCTCTGCGTAATATTGGAGGACCCAATAATTACCTTGAAATGATCTTTATATTCAAAGATGTACGCTTTTGTATGGAAACCAATTTCCTTATCTGTCACAAAAACCTTTAATTCAACATTAGAGAACTCTTTTAACCGTTCCAATGCCTTAGCATCCGTAAAATTTAAATAGGTAGAGGTTATAATCTTTCCTTTAATCCCTTTTTCTTCAGCTTCTTTTATCGGATCAAGCAACAACTGCAATCCACTAAAATTTATAAACGCCACACTAAAATAAAATCTTTCACATTCCTGTATGGATTCTACTAACTCAGTTAATAGATTGCCAGCTTCGGAATTTACGATTAATTCCTTTTCTACTACTTCCACGCTATCACCTTAATCTCTTTCTTATTTACCTATATGTAAAATTGTACTATAAATGGATAAATTCAAGAAGGAGTTTTTGATATGAACTTGGTCAATATAAAACAGCACTCCTAATTAATGAGTGCTGTTCTTAGCTCTTCTTTCAAAATGTACATGTAAACGATATTCTGCAATTTCTCTTGTCCAATAATAAAGAGTTTTTTGATCCTCTTCTAGGACATCGGAGTTTATACTGAACTCTCCATCTGAAAAACTGGTTAACCCATCTGCTCCACGATCCCACATTGTCATAGGCATCGTTTCAATGAGCTTACTAACAGCCTTTTCGTTGTATTCCCAAAGTTTTTTCGATGATTTATCGGAGAAGTCGATTCTCTTTCTATACTCTGTTTCGGTCAAATAATGATGAAAAAATGGTGCTACTTCTTTTGAAGTAATAGGTTTGGACCATTCAGTAATTCCTCGATTGAGCATTGCCAGCAGCAAAACCATTTTATAGCTTTTGGACATGCTCGTTTTTTCTACTTCGACCAACCAATTCTCATACCGCTCAAAGGTAACCCTTTCTTGCTCGCTTAACTCATTGGCCCAATCTAAGAAACCTACATAGGAGTTAAATTCTTGCTTATAATGAGAGGAATCAGAATGCCCCTTTAGATGCAGTTCAAGATATGTAGGTCTTCTGCCGAGATCATGTTTAAGATCGAAGTAGTCATTAAGTAGCTTTTCTTTACGTGGTGATCTCTTCTTAGCCATTTCTTTAAGAAGGTTGACCACCTGTAAATCCAGGTTCAATTCACAATTTGAAGGAACTCTTGGTTCAATCTTCTTGGACTTACCTTCACCTCTTTCGGTATCAAATAAGCTTAACTTAACATCCGCATTACGATAATTTCCAATCAAGTCGATAATCACACAATGGTCCTTACCAGGAGCTAAACGTAGACCACGCCCGATTTGTTGAGTAAATACAGTTAATGATTCTGTCGGCCTCACAAATAGAAGTGTATCTACTGGGGGAATATCCACACCTTCATTGAAAAGATCGACCGTAAAAATGATGTCCAGTTCTCCTGCTTTAAGCATTTTTATGGCATTCGCACGGCCTACTTCTTTTTGTTGAGAATGGAGGCTGACTGTTTTATACCCCTGTTTGTTAAAAAAGCTAGATAAAAAGTTTGCCTGTCTAATTGAAGAACAAAAACCAATTGTTCTTGTCTGTTTTTTGTCTTCCCAGGCTTCTAGAATTTTCGAAGCCATCTCTTCTTTTAACTGTAAGTCAAGTAGTTCTTCTTCATTATAACGTGTTCCTAACCATGTAATTTGAGTATAATCAGTATCATCATAGACTCCATAGTATTTAAATGGAGCAAGCCATTCACGATTAATAGCATCCAGGAAGTCTAACCTGTATGCTACGTTCCCATCACAAATAGCGTATACATCCTTATTGTCATTACGATGAGGAGTTGCCGTAATTCCAAGTAAGAATTTTGGATTAAAATAGTCCAATACTCTCTGATAAGATTCAGCTGCAGCATGATGAAACTCATCCACTATAATTAAGTCAAACTCATAAGGATTGAATCTCTCAATATGTACCTTCACGCTTAAGGTATAAATGGAAGCGAAAATAGCATCTGCTTCGCTATCCTTGTACTTTCCGTTGTATATCCCATACTTTTTGTTAGGCATTATATTCTCGAAAGATTTCCTCGCTTGGTACAAAATCTCTTCCCTATGTGCTATAAATAAGACCTTCTTAAAATCCTTAGCAAAGAACCCGGCGAGATAAGTTTTACCCAAGCCTGTCGCCATTACCACAAGTGCCTTTTGGTATTCTTCTTCCCTAGTCTTATCAAGCTCTTCAAGTGCTTCAATCTGAGCAAACCGTGGCTTTATATCTCCATAAGTTTCACTTATCGGTGGATCATGGATAATTTCAGGCTGGACAGGTAAGTCTTTTTGAGTAGGTAACATCAAATCCAGTTCTTCTGTATCTGACCAAACCTTAGCGATATTGTGGTTTTCTTTATGGTATTGGTCATAAGCTTCTTTATAATCCTTCAACGTTCCATCATTTAACTTAACAGTTTGGTCAGCATAAAATACCTTTAGGAACTCATCAAGAGCATCGTTGAAGACTGCCTCATCATTGCTTACTGAAAGGTTCCATTCAACCCCATTATTAAGTGCAGATTTCGATAGATTCGAAGAACCTATAAACAAGAAATCCTCAGAATCGGACTTAAACAAATAAGCCTTTGGATGAAAAGAAACACCATTGCTCTTCCAAAGACGAATCTCAATATTGTCATCAATAGCTAGTAATTCTGCAAGACCTTCAGGCTGAGTGATATGAAGATAATCCCCAGTACAAACCTTAATATCAGCACCTGCCTTTGCAGCACTTGCCAAAGCATCCTTTAAAAACGCAACACCAGATTTCATTACAAAAGAAGTTAGAATACATATTGTCGACGCCTTTTCAATTTGACGCAACAAATGACTACCCAAGTCATTTGTAATTAACTCAATTTTACTCATCTTCAACCTCAATCAAGAAAATCTTCTCCTTAAAACCACCGCGCTTCTGTGCCTTCAGCTTACGAATTTCTTCTACTTCATCAATAGAAGAACCATGATACTCAGACAGAGCATGGATAATTTCTAATAAATCTGCAAGTTCTTCAACAGCATCTCTCTTGTTATCAGTGTTGACGTATTCATCTAATTCTTCGTAGGCTTTTTTCTTGAGTTGTTCTATGTATTCGATTTCATTTAAAATCCTTGTTGAGTATTTCTTTCCTGTGTTTTCAATTACCTCTGGAATATAATCTCGTACTAATTTATTATAAATTGACATAGAATCTCCTCCGATTTAACTAATTAAATTCACTTAGTATCATTATAGCTTCATAGATAATCTATTAATAGCGATTTATATTTGAAAAAATTAAATTTCAGGTAATGGAAACAGCCCTAAAGTCAAAATTAAATAACCACTTACCAATCACTTTTGTTGACACTCGTGGTCGGGGTCAAAATAACGGTCAAACCCTTTATACTACTGAAACAAGTATATGCCTAGTGTAGAATGTTTCCATACTCCACATGTGTAGAGTGTGAAAACAATAAACATTTTTTTATTAAGATATAGGTTACTGATTCTTTTCCTCACTATATGTTTCCAAATATAAACCTTTTAACGCCTTCCTATCAGCTCTCCTCGCACTACTTTTATCAGTCTCTACTCCAATAACATCCTTATAAGGCGGAATCAAAGACATGGGGACGGTTCTTGCGTCTCACTCGGGAAGCGAAATAGAAACTCAACCTTTGCTTTGGTCACCACTAAAAGAGCCTTTTCAGCAATGGATAAGACTTTCATTTTTTATGCAAGTGAGACACTACTAATGTTGGTTCCATTCGCAATAGGCCAATTCTTCTATTCCTCACTATATGCTTCCAAATATAAATCATTAATGCCTTCCTAGCCGCTCTCCTCGCACTCCGCCTATCCATCCCAGTCCCTATAAAATCCTTAAAAGGTGGCTCTTCCTGGCAAATCGTCACAACGACTTTATAATGATCTGGATACTTAATGATTTCCATCTCAATCTCATCGTTATACTCATTGATGAATTGCGATACTTTTCTGTCAATAAAATCTATTGTCTGCATAGTTACCTCCTGTGGGATAGGGATCTACCGCTTTTTTTTTACATAGCCTTTATTTCTTCTACTTCTTTTGTGGTGCTGATAAGGTAATTTTGGTTTTCTTCTACTTCATTACTCTCCTGACTCAGTCCCAAAAATGTTATGCTGAATGCTGCGGCTAGTTTATACAATGTATGTAGCGTCGGACTAGATACATCTTTCTCTAAATTGCTTATGTACTTTCTGTCCAAATTACTTAATTCTGCTAAATCTTCTTGGCTTAGGAAATGTTTTTTACGTAACGGTTTTAATTTGTGGCCGAATATAATGGTCTGTTTCTCTTTCAAGGCGGTTACCCCTTTTTAAAACCATTAGATACCTAAGGAAAAACGCTGACCACGCACTATAATGGCCATTTGTTTGTCTAGTGCAACATTTATGCTGAATAGCAAAAAAACGACAGCCTATAGATGTCGCTCAGTTATAAAAAATTTCATTTGAGGACAGCTTGGTTGTTCAGCCTGACCCCTTTCTTCTATCCAATTAATAATTGGAAAAATACTCCATTCTCTTCAGCAGCACCCCTCATGTTCTGTACTTCAGCTCAAAATTCCGAGTCTTTAGAAACGTTATACAGCTTGCTAAAATCTATAAAAAAAAATTATAAAACCTTAATTGGTTCTTAATTTTAACTTAAAAAACAAAAGCTAGAATGTGGTGGAACAATAAAAAGGAAAAACAAATATTATTCATAGAGGAAGGATGATATTTCTGTTAATTTCCTATAGGGATTATCAAGGCGGGAACAACAATTTAGTAGTTGTCGAAAGTTATGGAGTGATTACAACAAGTTTAAAGGATAAGCAAATAGCTATTAGAACACATAAAAGAAACAACAAACGATTAAAGACTAAACAGAAATGAATCATAAAAATGAGTAATATTTTTCAAGACCTTATTCAAGGTCTTATTTTATTGGTGAAAAACGGGGTCTATTCGAAGCAAATGAAATTAAATTATGCCTCCGTTCACTTCTTTTTCAATTCCCTGTCCAAAAGTTCTTCCTCTTTTACATCGACTATAAAATAGTCCAGTTCGGGCTGTTCAACTTATTTGGTAACCTAACAACATATCTTCAATTAATGTGATACAAAGCTAAATCATTAATAAAGGCCATCCCCCTGCTGATCAAAGGGCTGGCCTTATCTATGGAATTTATTCTTCTAAAAAATAATCTTCATTCACTACTGTAAATTCATCGATGACTTCTCCGTCTGATGTAACCGTCGTAAAGGTGATTTTGTCTTTATCGACCTTTGCCTGCATGGATACAGCGATGTTCTCCATGTTGACGTATTCAAATTTCTCATCAGCGACTGCGTCGTAGTGTTTTTTGCCAGTTGTTCCGGCTACTACATAAACGGTGCCATTTGAATCTTCCTTGCCGGCCTTCAGTTTTTTCGTCCTGCCGTAGGAATGGTCATGGCCTGAGAAGACGATATCAATTCCCAGCTCATCAACGACTGGAGGCAGTTTTTCCTTCATGATGTCATTTCCGCCAAATGGATTTGTAAAGTATGGCGGCTTATGGGTCACAAGGATTTTCCATGGCTTGTCTGAATTCTTCACATCCTGTTTCAGCCACTCAAGCTGCTGTTCCAGCACTTCTTTCTCGCTCGTGTACCCTAACACGCTGATGTGCATGTTATTGTACTCAACTGAATAGGTCCCGCCTCGATCGATTTCCGGCCCGTTTGCAGGTGAGTTAAAAATCGCTTTGGCCAGACTTCCATCTGCATCACCCATGTATTCATGATTGCCTAAGGTCCCGACGAAATCGGTTGTACGGATTTTATCGTATTGGTTTAGTGAGTTCAATGCGCCATCCCACTGACCGAACTTGCTTGATTCATCAATCAGGTCTCCAACATGAATCATGAATGATAGGTCTTTTTCATTCAGGTCTCCAAGGATTTTATTAAAATCAGTCAGGTCTGAAGGAGACTGGGTATCTCCCAGGACAGCAAACTGGAAGCTTTGCTTTCGTTTCAATGTCGTGAATTCATCAAAATCTGACCAGTTCTTCCCGTCACCTACCCGGTAGATGTAGGCCGTATCCTGCTGCAGTTTTTCTAGCTTCACTTCATTCACTCTGACAATTCCGTTCTTTTTGATATCCTGCTCGCCTGAGAAAACCTGGCTGCTTGATGATCCAGTAATGGTTTCAAGAGCAACTTCACCCTTTCTGTCATAGTCCTGTTTTCTGGCAAATTGAATCAAACTTTCTCCTTCTGCCAATGGACTGGACATCCAGGTCAACGCCTTTTCCTTATAAGGATCCCCTGTTGGAGTCGATAAGATGTTTTTCATTTCATCGATTTCTGCAAGTGCAGGATAGGTTTGTGTATTCCACTTGAACGAATACTTGCCATCCTTGAAAGCGTAAAGGGCAACTTTCTTTACCTCACTTGTCAGTGATTCAACTGCGAGCTTTCCTTCTTGATCTGTCTTCCCTAACAGAACAGGCTCAGTTACACCATCGACTAAAGCATATACTTCAATGCCTTTTCCCACTTGGTTCTGGTCATTTTTGACCGTCAGGCTGAATGGTTTTCCAATCAGGATTGGCTCCCCTTCAATGGCATAGGCCCCTTCCACATTAACGCTCATTGGTTCCATTGAATAGGTAGAAACAAAGTTTTCACCCCGAGGAGTCTGGTAGTTTAGGTCAGCTTCCAAAATCTCATAAGTTAACTTGCTGCCTTCCTTCACAGAAGCAGGAATCCTGATTTTAATGGATGCCGCATCTGCATCGGCAGCTAGTTCTCCGCTCTTGACGATGTTCATGGTCAGCAATCCAGTCTCTTTTTCATAACTGAATGTGCTTGTCTTGAATGCTTCAGCAAACTGGACATCTTCTACCGGGAAGTTCTTATCAACCTGGAGCTTAATAGCAGTCCCGGTGATCTCATTGGAAATCGTTGCCTTGACAGCGAGCTCAACCACATCTCCAAGAAGGGCTTTTTCTTGCTTCTTCAACAAATCGATTTTTGCTGAACCAGTATCAACGGTAAAATAGACTGTCTTAATTGCCTGGTTGCCGAATTGGTCAGGTACCATCAGCGTGACTTTGTGCGTTCCGTCAGCCCAGTTCAGTCCGCTTAAGGATATGCTTCCGTCCATATCATAAGAGAAATGGCCCTCTGTGCCGGCATAATTCTTGCCGTCGACAAATACATTGATTTTTTCCCAGTCAATTCCCGTTTTAAATGGATCATCTTCATACTCATTGACTTCTGCTTTCAAGTTCACTGCACTGGTCGTAAAATTGTTGCCTTCCACGTTAATGGATTGAATCTCCGGTGGATACAAATCATCCATTTTTTCACCGTAGACGGCACGGATGTTATCAACATAGATGGAGCCCTTTGTCATCGGGCCAGAAATCCCCGATTTTGTGGACATCAAGCGGATTGTCTGTGTCCCTGAAAGTTTGAATGGACCAGTAAAAGAATCCGGGATTTCCGCCTCAACGTATTTCCAGCCTATCCAGTCGATGCCTGGCTTCTCCCCGGTAAAATTGAGGGCCTGGCTTTTGTTATTTCCGTCTACGATGAGCATGCGCAGCCAGTAGCCTTGAGCTTCAGGCGTCCCATAAACCCACATTCCGATTCCTGTAGGATTATCATTGATTGTGGTATTCAAACCCGGGCCTGCATAAACGCCAAGTGTCGTCCCAACCGGTGAATTGGTAAAATCAAAGTCCAGCTTTAATGACTGATTGCCGAACCGTACTGGGGAAGGATATTTCGAAAGGCTGACAACCCCTTTTTCTCCGCGGTTGGCAGTGGCCGTCCTCCAGCTACCAAGGTCTTTTTCGAAATCGAATACCACTTCAGGAAGCTTCCCGACTGAAACCTTCATTTCTGCAGAGAGATCAGTCCCTTTTAGTCGGGCTGTTACCATCCCGGTTACATTCTGCTCTCCTGTTTGCAGCACGCCCGCTTCATTGATGGTTCCCATTCCTACCGGTATCTCAAATTCAATATCGTTTAAGTTCCAATCTACTTCCCGCTTTTGAAACTTTGTGATGAGTCCAAGATTCACTTCACTGTTTCTAGCTGCGGTCAGTTCAGCAGCTGAAAAAGCCATATCATCCGGCTGGGCAATCTCGATGATACTTTTGCCTACTTCTCTTCCTTCATGCTTTAAAACAACATGAAACTGGCCTGTTTTTCCATTAGAAACAAATGTGCCATTCTCAAGGATTGTACCGAATGAAGGGTCGGACAGCTCCCAGGTTATTCCCGTTTCAGGCAATGAAGCCGAAGCCAATGACTTGTCCCTGCCTTTTGCCGAGAAGGCTATCGTTGATCCAGGCGTGAACGACTGGTCATACGGATGAATATAAGCTGAATCGAAAACATGATCAGAAGGAGTATTGGAAACGATCAGCCACGAGTTGGCGACGCTTCTTTCTGCCCGGTCAGATGGCTTATTGTCAACCTCCAGCTGGTCTCCCCCTAATTCACGTGTTGTGAAGGTTGATGACCCGCCGCCATCAAGGTTAAGGGCACTCACCGCTCCAAGGTCAATCATCATTTGAGCCAGGTCGGGCATTGAAATCCCGGCCGAATAAGGCTCCTGCCTTCCATCTACAACGACAAAGAACACATCTCCATCCTGTTTGATTCCGACAGCTGTCCGCGGCTCTTTATCCGCACCTGTTTGAGGAGTCTGATAGACTTGGCCGTTTTTTACTAGAATTGCATTCCCGCCTAAAGCTTCTTTAATTTGGTCCTTCATTCCTTCAAATTCACCTGGAGTACCAATCACAGCCTCGCCTGATTTTTTAATCGCAAAGAATTCCTGAGATGACAGTGACGTGCCCTTAATGGCCTGTCCATCCTTATACACATAGCCAGATGGTTCTCCTGTTGCCATATTGTAAAAGTCAGCATTCACTGCAGCGACCACGGTATGGTTTTCACCGTTTGCAGCTTCCGCCTGCTTCCTGACCGGCTGCAAACCGAATGCAGTGCCATCATTAGGTGTACCCGCCTCAATGGCAACAGATGGGTCCTGCATGTCTACCTCAACAACAAAACTCTCAAGCTTTTTCCCTTCCTTGTTTTCAAAGCTGTAATGCTTTTCCGTGACTCCAGAGGCCAGATCGGCATTGTACTGATTGATCGGCGTCTGGATGACCGGCGAGTTTAATTCGAAGGTTCCCAGAGCTGACATTGATGATGGAGAAATCAACGTGCTCGCCATTACCGCAGAAACCAGAGTGGCTTTGAATCCCTTTTCCCATTTCTTCTTCATCGTTCTCCCCCTCTTAAGGTTGATTCAATTGCTATGTAATGCTCCTCTTTCCTTCTCCATCATATTTCGCCTCTATTAATCTAGTATTAATTAAATATTAAGTTATTTACATAAATGGAAAAGGGAGGAAAGACCTATTGGGAGTTGGGAAATAAGTCGATGAGGAACGATTAGAAAGGCTCAGAGATTGTGGTGGTAACTCATATTCAATGCTCACTTAAATTCACTGAAACTATAACATCAATAAAATGGTATTATTGGTATATATTCCATTTTGAAAGGTGATTCCATGACTATAAAATATCAACATATTATTTCTACTCAAGATGAATTTGAAGAATTTCGTTCCACTATCGGAAATCCTAGCCCACGTGCAGCCAATAAAGTCATCTCAATTGTGGATGAACATTGCAGGAACTTCATTTCGAAATCCCCATTTTTATCTTTGGCCACTTCGCATATAAACGGTCAGTGTGATGTGTCACCACGTGGGGATGCTCCCGGGTTTGTAGCCGTCCTTGATGAGAAGCATTTGTTCATTCCTGAACGGCCAGGAAACCGACGAATGGATTCTGTACATAATATTATGACTAATCCTAATATTGGCCTGCTGTTTCTCATCCCTGGATTAGGTGAAACATTAAGAATTAATGGTAAAGCCTATATTAGTCGTGATCCTGAACTGCTCGAGAAAAGTGCTGTAAATGGAAAAACTCCATTGTTTGGAATTTTAGTAGAAGTTGAAGAATGTTATGCACATTGTGCAAAAGCACTTATCAGATCAGAATTATGGAAGCCTGATTCATGGCTGGACAAAGAGGTTCTTCCCTCCGTTCCCAGCATGTTAGTCGCTCACTCAAAGATACCGAATGTTTCTGCTGAACAAGTGGCAAAGGAATTAAATGAAGGTTATACAAAAAGGCTTTATTGACAGCAACTTTTTTAATGGTGAAAAAATGAGTAAACGTATTTATGTGGTTCGCATATTAACGGGATAGATTTTAAAGGTGATCAAGATAGCTGTGTTATTCATTAATCGATATTCATTTTCTGTGGTTACATAAAAAGGCTGAACCAGCATCTTATCTGGTTCAGCCTTTTTTTCTCGATACCGCTTTCAATTAGCCGATCGTTCAGCATTGTGGTTGCTTTCATTTCATTTCGATCCACACTTCATATCCCCCATGCCACAAAATGAGAGTTTGCAGGCTAGGCGGCAAATCAATATTAGTAAGAAGTTTATTTCGCCACTAAACTTTTCAACACAAGATTCAAATTTTGTGGGCGTTCTGCCAGTCTTCTCATAAAATATCCGTACCAGTCATGCCCATATGGTACGTAGGTGCAGAACGAATATCCTTCTTCTACTAGTTCTAGCTGCATATCTGTTCGGAAACCATATAGCATTTGGAATTCAAACTTATCTTTCGGAATATCATTCTCCATCACAAATTTTTTAACTTCATTAATAATGTTGTGGTCATGTGTTGCGATCGATGTGAAACCTGGATGCATCAGTCGCTTTTTAATCAGTTTCAAGTAATTCGCATCAATTTCTTCCTTTTTTTGCAGAGAGACTTGTTCATTTTCCTTATATGCGCCTTTTACGAGTCGCAGCCGCATATGCTTTAGATTTTCAATATCATTTTCTGACCTGTAGAGATAGGCTTGAATGACTGTGCCGATATTATCGTATTCAACTTGCAGCTGTTTTAATATATCAAACGTCATTTGGAGATGACTGTAATCTTCCATATCTATATTTACAAATATTGCGTATTCTTTTGCTGCTTTCATTATATCCCGCATATTTTTCAAGCAAAATTCTTGATCAACATCTAATCCCAGTTGTGTTAATTTAATTGATAAATGTGCGTCTACACCTGATTGTTTAATGGCTTGCAATGTTCTTAGGACATTCTCTTTGGCTTCTATTGCTTCATGCTCATGAGTAACAAATTCACCTAGATGGTCTACTGTTGCACTAATACCATGAGAGTTTAGATTCTTCACTGATTGTATCATTCCATCTGTGTCAATTCCTGCTACAACTTTCCCCGCCCCGAGTTTAAATCCCCATTTTTTTGCACTAGCATTTAGTAACTGATTTTTTGACAACGCCATGAAAAAATCTCTCGCTATAGCCACTGCACATTTTCCTTTCTGTTTTATATTAGGAAAGCTTTCTTATAAGTTAGATACCCTTTTCACTTGTACAATAACTTATTAATTTTTAAGCAAAATGACTGCAGCAATAAAAAAGACAAGCCCTTTATTGATCACAAGGCTTGTCTGTTCTATTTTCCACCCAAAACATGATCAATTGATCTGGATTCGTCTTCCGTGCACATATAGCATAACGATCAGGTTCTGTGAGAACCCTACTCTCTGCCATTGATTATGCTTCTCTCTTTTTAATATCCAATCTATCTATCTGTACTTTTTTAAAACTTTTTTTGCAAGCTTTTACTCCATTCCTTTTTCATGATAATTACGATATCGACTCTGACCTGGTCCATTTATTTCTCTGACCTTTACTCTCCAAATCATATGATCAAAATCTTCACCCCAGTAATCCTCTAATAAGATTTCTGGTTCTCCAAATTTCTTTTTCCAGATTGATTGGGCCCTTTTATACCCACTATCCAACCAAAATTCTTTTATCCCTCTTTGATGTAAGGTGTCATACATTGCCTTCAAGAGTAAATTACCTACTCCATTCCTTTGGTAATCAGGATGAACAAATACTGTACCTACCTCAACAAGAACTTCATTGTTTATGCAATTTCTTATGATTTCATTTGCTAGGCCAAATTCAATAGAGCCAATGATTTTGTCACCATAGAAGGCAATTAGAAAATACCGGCTCTTACCATTGCTATCAAAATCACTTTCTAAGTATCTTCTTTTTGCTTCTATTTCTTCTTTAATATCATCCAATTGGTCCCCAATACCTTCTTTAATAAACGTATCGGTGATCACTGTTCTAAAAAATTCATTTAACAGTTCTTTATCCTCAGGTTTCGGCCTTCTAACCTCGACAGTAAGCATGCAAAGACCTCCGCTTTTATCGATATTTTTCTAGCTTCAAGGCAGCAAACTCAAAACCGCAAAAAAGTGCATAATCGAGCCAGCTAATACAAATACATGCCAAATTGCATGGTGGTAATGGAATCCGCGCCAGACGTAAAAGATGGCTCCTACTGTATACAAGACTCCTCCGATCACCAGGAATAATAGTCCTTGTGATGATACATTCTGTGTCAGTGGTCCCCAGGCAAAGACGATCAGCCAGCCCATGACGACATATAACACGGTGGATGTATGCAGGAAGCGTTTGACGAATAAGGATTTGAATACTGTTCCTGCGATGGAAAGGCCCCATACGATTCCGAACAGTGTCCAGCCTAATGCTCCTTTTACAGCGATGAACAGGAATGGTGTATAGGTGCCGGCAATGAAGAAATAGATGGATGAGTGGTCCATGATTTCAAAGAAGTCCTTTGCTTTGCCAGGCGGAAAGCTGTGGACAAGAGTGGATGATGTATATAACAGAACCATGGTCGCGCCAAATAAGGTGAAACTCACGACATGCCATGCTGTTCCGTACAGGGAAGCAAACACAATCAGGATAACAAGGGCAGCAATGCTTAATAATCCACCGATGCCATGGATAATTGCATTCGCGATTTCCTCTCTCTTCGTAAAATTATGTACATTGGCCATACTGTTGACTCCTTTGCTCTATATAACAAATCTGTTTCTATTATATTAGACCATTAGTATATCACCTATGACTTTGATTGGTGAAAGGATATGGGTCAGCTTTATTTGGATAGCTCTTAACACGAAAAAGCAGAGATACCCCTTCACCTTCTTCTCCCTCTCCATACACCCAACTGAAAAACAATCCCTGTATAGGTAACGAAAATCGATGTGGCAATGATGATTTGCTGATGAGTAGACCAGATATGCAGAATGGTTTTTTGAAGATTGTCTGTAAGGTGCAGATAGTAGATATACACCAATAAAAAGGAAAGAAATAATAAGAAGACAAACCGAAGCATACGGAAAAAAGAGCTTTCTTCGAAAAAGATTCTAGGTGTTTTACTTCCCTTGTTGGAAAGCACTGTCTTAGCCATCAACCACACCCCCAAATACATATGCTTTAATATTCTTTCCTAACAGGCCAATTTCCTTTGATTTCTTTAATAAAAACAAATCTGTACCAGCTAATTCTTCGTACTATAATGAAGAAAACAATTTTAAGGGAGTTTGTATCTTGAGTAAACATAAAATCTATACTATGAGTTTCGCAAGTGTCTATCCACATTACGTCAATAAGGCGGAAAGAAAAGGACGTACGAGATCAGAAGTCGATGAAATCATCACTTGGCTGACAGGGTATAACCAGGAAGAGTTAGAAGCAATACTGGAAAAACAGACAGACTTTGAGACCTTCTTTGCAGAAGCTCCTCAAATGAATCCATCGAGGGACTTGATCAAAGGCGTAATCTGCGGAGTCCGAGTCGAAAACATCGAAGAACCGACCATGAGGGAAATTCGCTACCTGGACAAGCTGATCGATGAGCTTGCAAAGGGAAAAGCTATGGTAAAGATTTTGCGGAAATAAAAAGAAATTCAAGAACACACCGACTATTAAAAAAGGTCGGTGTGTTTTTTTTGCCTATATTGAACATAAACCGCCTAGCGAAAACCACATACTTTTCTAGTTCCAGAAAATAATAACCCTATGAGGTGATATTATGTTAATTCCTAAAATGTTGATTTCCCTAAGCCTTTTTTGCAACTTAGGGATTATAACGGCTAACAGCCAAATTACTGTACCTCCGCCAAAAGTGATAAAAAGTATTCATACAAACATTCCCGAAACGAACAATTGGGTTACTGTACCAAAAGGTACTGAAGAATTAACAATTTATGTAGAAGCCGAAAACACAGAAACTGTTCTATTTTGGCTTATACCAACTGGTACTGAGACATGGTGGGAAAGAACTCTTATTGGATATGCAATAAATACAGAAAAAGAAAAAACTTTTAATAGTCCACAGACATTTTCGTTAACATGGAAAATTGACAAGCCTTTTCTTCACGACCATATAGAAGCTCAGCTTATAGGGATGAATGAAGTTACTGATGGTGGAAGCATTAACATTACCATGGAGAGAAAAGAATGATCTATAACCTTCTCTTTCGACTTTAACTATACGGAGCAAACCTGCTTATTGAGGATACGCACCCTTATGTTTAAGGGCATTTAGTCCCAATAATAATTATTTTTTTATCCAAAAATCTGGGCAGCAATTCCGAATAATGTATTGTTTCTAGGCGGCATTTCAGCAGAATGAATCACCATTACTGGTGGTTGACTCACTTGTTTAAATCCTCGTTGCTCCAAAAATAACATAAACTCTTCATTGCCTGAAGGCACATCAATCCTTAAATTTCCTTGGTGCCTAGAGGCTAATCTATCTACTAATAAAGCAGCTGTTTGAGAATCAGGTGCTACGATAGGTCCTAATATTAGATTAATTGGTCCTAAAATAGATATTCCAAAACCAATAATGTTCGCTTGGTTATCTCTAACTACTAAGCATTTTTCTGATTGATTAATTCTATTTTGAAGAAATTTGCTTCTTTTATCTCCAAATGCAGCCTTATCTAACTTTAAAATTTCTTTAAGATCATTACTATTGAACTCTTCAATAGTAACACTACCGCTTTTGCTAAATGGTTTATAGTCATCACAAAGAAACTTATGAACACAATCGACAGTTATAAAGCCCATTTTTTCATAAAGGGGTCTACCTTCTTCAGTTGCAATTAACATAATTGAAGTGTTGCTTAAAGTAAAATCTATACACTTTTGAGTTGCATCTTTCCCTAAACCCATTCCCCTATACTCTTTATGAACAATTACCATACCAATCGAAGCTAACTTAGTATCATATGGAATTAATGCAGCACTAGAAACAATTTTCCCCTCAAAATTTTTATGGCCGAATATTTTACCAGACAATAACACTGTTCCAATCTCATATTCATTATAATCCCACCCGACTGATGCTGATAACTCTATTAAACCCTTGATATCATTCTTATGAAATTGCACTAATTCTAATTCCGACTTTTTCAATATAGCCATGGCAGATTTCCCCTTTGTACCTTGATCTAATCACATTTTGATATCTTCTAGTTTATTTAACTATCCTTCTTCGTTCAATAAGGAATTAAGCTTTTCTGTTTATGATATGTTTAGAGTCTCCCCTGTTTTGTTCTTTCGACTTTTGCTTTTTTAACCCATTAATCTCTTTTTTCAATTCCTTTATTAAACGTGAGTCGTCTATGCCTTTTGTAACGGCTGTTTTAATAATTAGATAAAAAATAAATAAAAAAATAATGCCGTATAGTAATTCCATACTAAGCCCCCTTAACATTTCCCATCCTTATTTAGCACTTTATCTTCTACATTACTGCATCTTTAGTTAGATAAAAGTTTTATTTACATTCATATTCCATTTCAAGAAATTCAAAGGAGCTACCATTTGTATCTTGCTTAAAAGTCTTTTTATCAATAAAGCCAACTTTTCTATATAATTTAATTACCCTTTGATTAAAAGCTGCCACTGATTAGATGATTTTTTCAGGTCTAAATTCTGATTGAATAAAGTCCATACATTCTCTTATAAACCCTGTTCCCCCGCCTTTCCCGGTTAGATCGGGTCTCATTCCAAGTCCAATATCACAAGTTTTATCTGAAATTTTTATAACACTTAAGAACCCGACCAATTCATTTCTTACTGTAACAGCGTATTTAGAAGTTCCTCTTTTTTGGGGATTTAAGAATTCAGCTAAATCTTCTTCATCAGCTTCCATATCATAAAAAGAATATTCTCCGTCATAATGCCAATTAAATGCAATATTTTCAGCTTGCTCTTGTATCAAAAAATTAAATTTATAAGCCAATTTATATCACCTTAATATCTTTAAAATTTTCAACTCCTTCTCTCACTATCCTGCCACGTTCGCTAATAACAAATTTCATATAAATGATGCTAGCAAAAAAATGAGACTAATCCATACACATAGAGGTGAATAGAAGGCGGTATCTCGTTTTGCAAATCTTGTATGTTTGATTTTCTTAAAAAAACCTATATATTTTCCTTCACCAATAGCACGTAACAAGAAAACAAGTCCTCCAGCTATACAAAGCCATTTTGTAAGGGGGGAGGATTTGATGGCTATGAACCAATCTATTTGAACTAATAGAAGTACAGATGCAAAAAAGCAAAGAAATCCGATAAAAAGTGTACCTAACATTCTTGGTTGTAAAACTGGTAATTTACTGTCATCTCTAGTCGGAAGAGCCGAATTTACTCCCCAACTTCCTCCAAATGCCCAAAAAAAGTGTAACATACCAATAAATACAAATATTAGAGACGTTATTGCTATTAAAATCTTAATCAATTTACCACCTCTTTTGTATGTTAGCATTCTCCGAATTAAAAATGGACAGATCATTAGTGTATTATTTATCCAGCATTTTAGCACTATACCCACAATTTCATTCATTCTTTATCTAATTAAACTATTTCTTTAGTTCAACAAAAAAAGCTGCCTTTTGAGAGAAAATCTTAAAGGGAATCGTACGGTTTTTTTCAGTAAGAATGGACAGATCTTAACTCACGGCCAACCAAATTAGAGGATACAGGCTGTAGTTCCAATTCTCTTGCCCAAACTGAAAGCTGACCGATATGATGAATTTCGTGTGCAATAATATGGTGAAGTATATCATTCACAGTGTATCTTGCTTCATCCCAGGGTACACTGACACTCAGTTCCTTTAAGTCAGAAAGATCTACTTTTAAAAAATCAGCTATTTCAATACGTAATTGATCTGAAAGAGACTTAACCTTTTCAAGTGTATAATAATCAGCAAACTGAAAAACTACATCCTCTTTCCCCTGGATACCACGAATCCAACTATATTCCACATCAATTATATGAAAGAGTGTGTATAAAATATTTCTTACTCCTCCTTTACGATCCATTAATAGCTCTTCAATTGTTACTTGATCACACCAGTCAAACCACTCATCTCTTACCTGCCAGTTATATTCAAAGAATTTAATCATTGTACACACCCCAAATTCAGCTTAATAAAATATATTCTATTTAAAGACAACCATTACCTTCTGAACCTGTTTCGTTATTTCAATATCAAAAATGCCGCTCTTGAATGGCAGCACAATTAGGAACGCAACCTATAGCAGAGTGCAATTAATTCCACAGTGACATTAATATCTCCTTTTGATGAACTAGCCTACATAAAAGGGGTGTTATTCAGCACTTGATCAACCCTTTTGTATAAATACCAATGTTTAACTTTAATACTTTCAAGTTGTATTCAATCATTCTGTTCCAAAGTTCGGTTTTTTTCGAAGGTTAGTGGCCTGTTCAAAGGCATATGCCAATTTAATTAATTTCCCTTCACTGTAAGCTGTTCCTGCAAAGGTAATTCCAAAAGGCCGGCCGTTTTGCTTATATCCAGCAGGTATGGCAATGGATGGATACCCTGCCTTCGCACTAATTGTTGAACCTATATAAGAAGGAAAAAGAATTGAATCTAGATTGTATTTTCCCAAAGCAAGATCGATACCTTGATCCTGGGAAAAATACAGGTCTTCCAATTTGTTTAATATATAATCGGGATTCCTTAATGTATTTGGAAAAGAGACTCTTTGATCCAATTTATCCTGGCCATATTTTAATGCTTTTTCCTTGTTGTTTTGATTATATTGAATTAAATCTTTAATTGAATGAATAGGTAAGTTTGTTGGGAGTTGTGAAAGAAAATTATCTAAACTGTGTTTCAGTTCGTAGAGACTTACTCCCCACTTCCATTCCATATGAAAGGAAGGTATTTCTATCTCTTCTATAATGCCTCCCTGATTTTTAATAACTTGTATAGCTTTTTGAAACAAGGCCTCATCATACTCATCCGAAGTTAGAAAGTCATTGGATGGATTTTTAACTATGCCGATCCTGGCTCCTTTTAGGCCCTCGGAATCAAGGAATAAAGAATAGTCCTGCTCTATCCTTCCTTCACTTTTAAAGGTAGCAGCATCTTCCTTATCTATACCAGCCAGAACCCCGAGCAAAAGGGCTGCATCCGTAACATTCCTTGCCATTGGCCCAGCAGTATCTTGAGAATATGTAAAAGGAATAATACCGCTTCTGCTAATTAAACCTACGGTTGGTTTGATTCCCACCACTGAATTTTGTATAGCAGGACTAAGAATTGAAGCATCTGTTTCTGTACCTACGGATAAAACCGTAAAATTAGCAGCAACTGCCACAGCAGAACCAGAACTAGACCCGCCCACAAAAAGGTCAGGGTCTCCATAAGGGTTTAATACTTGCCCTCCTCTCGAGCAATACCCAGCCCACATTGTTGAAGACATTGCATTAGCTAATTCAGTCATATTCGTCTTACCTAAAATAACCGCACCTGCTTCACGGAGCTTTTCAGCAAGAAACGCATCTTTTTCCGCAATATATTGCTCCAATGCAATCGTACCTGCACTTGTATGCATAGAATCCGAAGTTTCAATATTATCTTTTAATAGGACAGGAATTCCATGCAACGGTCCTCTAACACCCTTAGTGTTTCTTTCGTGATCAAGGGCTTCGGCTAAAAAGATAGCGTCAGGATTTATTTCAAGAACGGAATTGATTATTGGTCCGTCCTGGTCATATTTCGCAATCCGATACAAATAGTACATTACTAATCCTTTTGAAGTTATGAACCCACTTTCCATGGCACTTTGAATCTCATTAATCGTTAATTCTTCCCTATAAAACTCATTAAAACTAATAGTCATAATAATGCCCCTTATTAAATTGCAAATTTACATTATTTTAACACTTTTATAAATATTTGGGTGCTATTTCATTAAACCATTTTTATACTAACTTGCCTATTAGTTAAATAAGGAATGAATTAAAAAGGTGCCTCAAACCTCATGGCTGAACGCACCTTTTATTGGAACAAAAAAGTATGAAAGGTTTAAGTTAATTCTTAATTCCCTTAACTGCAACTGTATGATACCCTCTTGAATCTGGACCTCTGACAAAAGATATGTCCCTAAATCCTGCCTTCTCCATATACGGAATTACTTGATTTTCTGTAATACCTCTAATGCCTTCCCAGGTTTTGTCTTCTTTCCCGTCAGAAAAAGTGAGAATTACTATTCCTTTTGGCTTTAGAACCTTAAATATTTCTGATAAGGTCGTAGCTATATCAGTCCAGAAATAAATAGTTTGGATACTAAAGACCGTATTAAAATTTTCATTATGAAAGGGCAACTTATTAAAATTCGCTTGTACTAGTTTTACTCTCTTCTCGTTTATTGCCTTTTTGTTTCTAATTCTTGCTGATCGAATAATTGTTGGAGAAATGTCCAAACCGACTATTTCTTCAGCTAAATTCCTTTCAAAAATCAATTTAATTGCATATCCTGCCCCACACCCTAACTCTAAAATCCTATCCCCTTTTTGAATATTCATTAGCTCTAATGACCAATTTGTTTCAGTCTTGTGCTGCCTTACCATCTTTTCACCAATATATGCACCTATAATTCCTCTTGGCGTTTTATAATGACTATCAATAAATTCTCTAATTATTTTGAAAAAACCCATGGTAACTCCCCTCGAAAAGTTCTAATCCCTTTTAATTCAATAAATGTAAGATTCATTGAGTTATAACCTTCTGAACAAACCTTATTAATTCCGTTTTAATGATTAATATCAGCCTTTTTCACTTCTATTATAAAAAACAACCCATTTCCTCTCTACTTTGCTATGTAATTTGTTTGGACAGAGTTACATAATCTAGGATCTGAAAGTAATGCTGTTAACCGGCTTAAATATAAATAGTGCTAATTGCTTTGCAACGATTCAGGTTCTTGCATATACTAATCAATTACGCTGTGGATAATGGGAAATCCTTCTTCAACTTGACTGCACCTTTCGTGCAAATACGAAAAAAGCCGCCTGATTTGGCAGCTAGTCAAACTTTAAACTCACTTTACCTTTTTTACTGAAAAGGAAGATATGAAATCATTGATACTCCTATAAACTTTATCTGGTTGGACATTGAAATCGATTGTCTGATAATTTGGCAGCCAATGTACTCCCACTGTAAGTACATTCGCTTTTTTACCAGCCATAATATCAGCGTCGCTATCTCCCAGGAAAACAGCCTCACTTGGTAAAACGCCTAGATTTTCCAATGCCTTATAGATTCCTTCTGGGTGAGGTTTTGGAAATTCTACGTCATCGCCCGTAATGATTACATCAAAAAAGTTATGTAACCCAAGATACTCTAAGGATATATCGAGACTTCTTCTTGCTTTTCCGGTCACTATCCCAAGTTTATACCCGTTTGTTCTTAGCAGTCTAAGTAAAGTGTTAATATCCTCATTATTCTGAACAACATTTTTATGTCGTTCGCTATAAATTTCATAATACAACTCAATGGCCTCATCATAATTATTATTCTTAAGGTTTTCGCGGATAATGCCAGTCTCTGACGGTCCGAACATTGCCTTAATTTCCTCCGATGTAACCTCTCGATTATCAAATTTCTTAAAGACAGATTCAAATGCCAGGAAACACACCGGTAACGTATCAGCAAGCGTACCATCAAAGTCAAAAATTACTGCTTTAATAATAATCACATCCTCTTTCTTTTCCGATACATTACCTTTTCTACACTATGTAATAATTTTCCTTCTTAAGCATTGCTGGACTGTATGTTTCAATAAGGAGTTCAAAAAAAAGGCGGGTAATCCTTCCTGGATCAACTAAACCCGTTAGCTTTAGAATGAAAAGTAATTTTTATTGGTTAACACCATTATTTAAACCCATAGTCTTTGAACCTTCACTAATTCCTTTTCATTGAATTCCATTCTATATATATCAGGCTTTGATGTGCAATGTAAAAAGTTTAAGTCATAAGCGGTATCGAAATATCCCATCATCAAGGTCATAACAGCTCCGTGAGTACCTATCAGTATTTTCTTATCTCTATAAGTTTCTAAAAGTTCTGTTAAGACTTTGATAGCTCTTTTTTGACAATCGGCATTTGATTCTCCTCCCTCTAAAGAGAAATTTGATTCAGAAAATGACTTTTCCAAAAGCGGTACCAATTCTTTATCAGAAAGACGATTGCCATCGGAAGAAAATTCCCTCTCTTTTAAATCTTCAAACACTAAAACTTCTTTTCCTATTTGTTGAGCTAAACTTTCAACAGTTAAAATTGAGCGTATGTATGGACTTGAAACAACTACATCAATTTCTTCATTTTTCAATATGTCAGTTACTCTCTGAGTATCTAAATACCCTTGTTCGGTTAACCCTCTTGTTCTTTCATTTCCTTCTGTTGGCGATTCACCATGTCTCACCATATAAACAAAGGTACTCATAATATTAACTCCCCCAACAAGTTCCTTTTTTTCAACAATCCTGCTGGATTAGCTCAATGAAATCAAAAAAAAGGCGGTTAATTCTTTCTGAATCAACGCACGTTATGTTTAAGTGCACTTTTTCACGACTATTGCTGAATTACTGAAATCCTTCCCGTTTGTCCAGCATGGTACTCTTAGATTAATTAGTAAAAACTCAATTGTATTTTCGTTAAGCTTTCCTCAATAGAATTTCCTTTATTTTCTTGCAACTCTTTCTCAAACTCATCCAACGGAATAATAATGTTCTCGCCCCCCACCATAGCTAAAGGGCCAAAGTTTGGATGATAGAAAAATTGCACTGCTTTTATATCTTCCATCAATTCTCTCTGGGATAGAAAATACAATATGCTAACAGCTTCGCGGGTTAATACTTCCTTATAACTCAAATTAATACCACTTATGGTATGGACATCTGTAAAACTAATTTGCAATAGTTTATTCCCGCTTGAGTGAGAAAATCTTAGCAGCGTTCTTCGATCATCTTCTAATAAATCATTAATGAAGTCTTTATCAATGGTCCATTCTCCAACATCATCTATCTTATATTTACCTTGATAAACGAAATTCAAATCATCACTTATCTGTTGTACACTTGTATATTTCTCACCTTCTAAAGTCACTGAATGAAACCATAATCTAATATCCTGGTAATTCCATGCAAAATAAAGAAGCAGTATGACAAATAACATTAGTAAAGCATTTCGTTTGCTTACGGTAATTTTTCCATCTTTTATCGAAATCACCTTTTATAGGCCCCTTTGAAGTTATTTAATATGTTTATAGCACAATTACAAGATTGACTACCATTTTCCAATTAAAAAGAGCAAGATGAACCAGATCGCTTTCGACAGCAATTTTTAAAGGGAGGACCCGTATATTCAATAAGTAAGGATAGATTTTAACTCTCTGCCAGCCAAATTAGATGATACAGATCGCAGAATTTTATAAAAAGAGCGTTTATCCTCCTGGAAAAACTCTCCCGTTATTTCTTAATAAGGTAATTCGTTGCCCTCTTTATCAAAATATTTGAAATCAGCTTGACTCATTAAATCAGGTTCTACACCGTGAAATAAAAATGCTTTCATATCTTTCTTATCCATCGTGATCAATTTAGCCTCAAGACTTCCAAAATGCACTTTATCTACTTCTTTTGTGGCAAATCCGACTATGTAATCATCCTTGCCTGAGACCATTCCCGCATTACTTTGATCAATATTTCCAACACCAATTATTTCATCAAAACGCCAGCCCTGTTTATTCTCTTTTATCTTTGCTGCGGCTAAGTAGTTCTTAGGCGTTTCACCTGCTTCTGAATAGTAAAAAACATACGCAACACGATCGTAGAGCTTTGTATCAATGATTTCCAAAACATCAATTGTGGGATTTTTAACATTACTTAATGCTTCTTCCGGTGTTGAAAAAGAATTATTCTTTTTACTATTCTCTAAATATAAAAAAGCGGACGCCACTATTATTACAATAAGTGCAATACCAAATTGTATTCTTCTCATCGTTTCCCCCTTCAGTGTTTATAAGGTTTCTTGCATTTAAAATTTAAAGTTACTGTCTCTTCCCAAATAAAGCTTTACGGCATTTTTTTCAATAAGGAGTTCAAAAAGAAAGGCCGTTAATCATCTCAGCACCAGGTTATTGACCAAGGATGCTTTTTTTATCGAAAGGACTCGGCTGTTTCAACCATTATTTCCTTGGTTCCGTTTTCTTCTGAATAGGATGTCAAGATGTAATGATAATCGCCATCCGTCCAATGAATCGAAGCTCCAGGTCCTTCTATAAAGAAACCGTCGTTACCGTTAACGGTCACTTCGTATCCCTCGAAATGGTATTCCACTGGCGGTGGTTGAATAGTCAATGAAAACTGCATTCCTCCCTCTTCCCCTTTGAAGATCACCTCGTTAATATTTGTTTCGTGAGGAGGGGAAACTCGTTCGTAACTTACTATGGTCACTGGAAATTTCGTCGGAAGCTTTGGGGCGATCCCTTCTTCTTTTAATTCTTTTTTAAGTGCCGTATGATCAAACTTTTCGTCATTTTGACTGCAACCCATTATAATAAATGGAACTAATAAAAATAACATATATACTATCCTTTTCATGAACTTTCCCCCTTTAATTAACTACGTTTTATTTAAGTAAACGTTTCATTTTAATCAAAAAGGTTAACGCTTTTTTCTCTAAATTGATTAAAAATTAACTCCCTTGTCAGGAAAAGGAATCACTTCACCGTTGTTTATTTCCTGAATTCAAATTCATCCATACGAATAAACTAGAAATAATAAAGACAAGAAAGCTCGATATAAAAAATCCACTTGCATAAGATGGGATTCTTTCCTCCGGTACTCTGTCATTTATCTCAATGGCAAAAAAATATACTCCAATGCCATCGCCATCAACATTTGTTCCAAGAGACCTTAAATCTAACCCTTTGTTAAATAATAATGCTGCAAATAAAAATAGAATAACTGCGATGATCCAGCGTCTAACCGTATTCATTACCCCACTCCTTATCATCACTTGGTACTTTGCCATATAAATCATCAACTTATAAAGTTAAGTCCTGCTTAAGCAATCATATACTTTTACAACTATTTAATAGATTTGATAGTAACTCTGGTCGTCTTTTATGTATAAAAACATCCTCTATAGGCACCACTGCATACCACGAACGTTCACTTCTTCCAGTTAAGACGGGGTTATCATAGCTCAAATGAATTCTTAATCGTTTATTGATCTTTATAGATTCAGATAACTCCCTATAAACCTTATCCATTCTGTCATGATCAAACACGCCTTCAATGGCGATCTTTCCATGAATCTCGCTCCACCAGGCTAAAAAGAACTTCACACTTTCTGAGTATCCGAATGCACCTGCTTCATTTTTATAAAACAACTTTTGATATAATTCATTGTCCAGATGAAATACTCCATTGTGATCATACATATGATCCTGGGAATTCTTATCGACAGCTACCTTCCAGACTTCAGTAAAAGTTTCTTCGAATTCTCCCTCTAAAAGTCCCCACGTTGAACTATTCACATAAGGAAATAACAGTCTTTCTCCTTCTGTATTTTTGCTGTTTAGATAAATGTTTTGGATCATTATTAAGTAATTTAATGAATAGGGTGCATTTATTTCCATCTCGAATCCAGTAGGTAATTCATTTTTAGTATCGTGCATCATTCCATTTCCCTCCAAATCTTTGAAATGCACTATAGTTTTTAGAGAGCGCTGCCACCTGTTTTAGACATGATCATCATAGGTGCTCCAACAAAAGAGGAGATTAGTTTTCTAAAAACATATCTTCTCCTGAACTTCCAAACATCCAAACCGTATTTTTGCTATAAACGATTGGCCCTCGCTCCTGTTTACGTCCCTCCTTATTCATTCTATTCCAGGCAGATAGATTCCTTTATTTTCCTAACCCCGTAATTTGTAACTGAAAGTTGAGGTTGTGTTTATTTTCATCGGTTATGATGTTCATTGTTCAGGGCTCATTCTGTAATTTTGATTTCTCAGGAAAGAGTGCTGAAGTTCGACTCATTTCAGTAAAGAACATAGGGGGCCATATTCATGAAGAAAATGCTTTTTTCCATCACGGACTGGGTTTCAACGAAACGCGGGATGTGGATTACCATTATTGCCTGGCTGGTGCTGATGCTTGGCTTAAGCGCAGGCCCGCAACTTAGCAATTACAAAATAAACAACTTTCAATCACTGCCGGATGAAGCAAAGTCCATCATCGCGCAGCAAAAAACGGAGGAATTTTTCCCGAAGGAACAGGGAACTCCAGGTATTCTCGTTTTCCATAACGAGAACGGGGACATTAATCTTGATGAAGTGAATCAAATTCTTGATGGAATCATTTCAGAAAATATCGAAGGAATAAGAAACATCGTAGACACACGTTCCCTTCCGCCGCAGGCGCTAAGTGGGTTTATCTCCGAGGACCAAACAACGATGATTGTCCCGATGGAACTTGAACAAGGGTTAGGCAATGATGAGTATGCTGAAATCAATGATAAAGCAACTGAAATTGGCACAGGTATTGCTGACAAGCTAGAAAGTACAGCTTTCTATATAACAGGTCCTGCCGGGATTTCTGGTGATACAATTAAGCTTTTTGAGCGGGCAGATTTCGTGCTGTTACTAGCAACGGTCGGCATCATCCTTGTCCTGCTGATTGTGATCTATCGCTCGCCATTGTTGGCGATCATTCCATTATTGGCGACGGCCATTGTCTATCAGGTCGTGAACCAGAGTGTGGCGCTTTTGGGGGCAGGCGGACTGGAAATCAATAACCAGACAACCTCAATTATGAGTATCCTGCTTTTCGCGGCCGTTATTGATTATTCTTTATTTGTATTCTCACGTTTCCGCGAAGAACTGAACCATTATGAGAATAAATTTGATGCCATGAAGCATGCAATGCGTGCGACAGGTGAACCGGTCTTTTTTGCAGGAGGAACGGTATTGGCAGCGATGCTTGTGCTGCTGTTTGCAGATTTCCGCGATTATCAAAACTTTGCCCCGATTTTCGGAACAGCTATGTTCTTCATCATGCTCGCTTCGGTGACACTTGTGCCTGCATTATTCACTTTATTCGGACGAAAGGCTTTCTGGCCGAAGGTGCCTAAGTATGGTGTTGAAACAGAGGTCAAGCATGGTGTTTGGGGACCGATTGCCAGATTCGTTGTCAACAAACCCGGGCTTTCCGGCGGTCTGGTCGCGATTTTCCTGTTTGTTTCAGCTCTGAACGTATTCAATCTGGAATATGAATTCGATATGGTGAAAAGCTTCCCAGAAGATTTGCCTTCACGAGTTGGCTATGAAATAGTGGAACGGAGATATGACAAAGGTGAGCTAGCTCCTACTACACTTTTGATAGTAGCTGATAACTCGTTAACTGAAGAAGATGCTATCGAAATCACCGAGAAGCTGAAGGATGATGAGGAAATCGCATCTGTCCGCTTTTCGGGAATAACGGAAAACAATGAAGCTGCCAAGTTCAGCATCGCCCTCGCCATGAATCCATACTCGGTAGAGGCGATGGATTATATAGAGGATTTGCAGGAAAAAACACCAGAAATTCTTGACGATTTAGGTTTGGATGCTGAGGCTTACTATAGCGGAGTCACACCTAAGCTGGTAGATGAGCGTGAATACAATAATGGCGACATTATCAAAATCGTACTGCTGGAAACGGCCCTTATTCTTGGATTGCTCGTTGTTCTGACTCGACGCTTGAAGATGCCAATCTATATGATGGGAACAATCCTGCTTTCCTACGTATCCGCTTTAGGTCTCGGAATATTCCTGATCGACGTGCTGTTTGGGTATGATGCCATCAGCACCCGTGTGCCGGTCTATGCATTCATTTTCCTCGTCGCACTCGGAATCGATTATAATATAATTTTAGCGTCCCGCTTTATTGAGGAATGTCAAAACCATAAAGTGAAGGAAGCACTGGAAATCGCGATTCGAAATACAGGCGGTGTTATTTCATCCGCAGGGATCATTTTGGCGGCAACATTTGCAGCCCTGACGACGATGCCAATCGCCGACCTGTTCATTTTCGGATTCATGGTAGCGATCGGGATCCTGATCGACACCTTCCTTGTCCGCGGCATGCTGCTGCCGGCCTTGATTCTTTTCTTTGAAAAAGACAAGCAAAACAGTCCGGAGATTCATTAAGGAATGGAGAGGGCCTCCTCTCTTATTCCCTTTTTAGGAGGCTTGAAAAAATGAGAATTTTGGTTGTCGATGATGATCTGAATATCCAAAGACTCGTGACCATCCATTTAACCCAGGAAGGATATCAGGTTTTCAAAGCCAATGATGCTGAGGAAGCTTTATCCCTGCTTGAAAAACAAAATGTGGACCTGGCGATTGTTGATGTGATGATGCCAGGGATGAACGGGTTCGAGCTGACAAAAATCCTGACTGATGACTGGGAAATTCCTGTCATCCTCCTTACTGCAAAAGGCCAGTTAAGCGATAAAGAAGAAGGATTCCTGTCGGGCGGCGAGGACTATATTGTTAAACCGTTCGAAGTAAAGGAGCTTTTATTCAGAGTGGCCGTTGTCCTCCGGAGGATGCAGAGGGTCATCGATTCGCTTATCCAGGCTGGGAATATGAAAATTGACCGCAACAGCTTTGAAGTGGAAATCAATCAAGAAACGATTCTTTTTCCTCTGAAGGAGTTCGAGCTGTTGAGCATCCTCGCCTCACGGATCAATAAAACCACTCCCCGCGCGTCATTGATTGAACAGGCCTGGGGAGCTGACTATGAGGGCAGTGAGCAAACGCTGAACACCCATATCAACCGGATTCGGGAACGGCTGAAAAAGCATCAAGCTACAGTTGAAATCCAGACCATCCGTGGAATTGGTTACAGACTCGAGGAATTGAAATGAAAACTTTGTACCGGAAATTCATCATCGCAACCCTTCTCATCCTAGGGATCAGTATCGTGATCGCCTTCATACTGGCCAATTGGGTCTATATGACCTCAACCAGAGAAAGGATTGACTCACAGAACGTAAGGGTTGCCGAAGAGGTCGCATCAAGTCTTGAGCAAATGCACTCAACATCCCATTTAAGTTTTACGGCTTATCTCGATTCGATCAGCAAACTGGGGTACCAACTTTATGTGCTAAGTGAATCAGGCGAGGAGTTCTTCTTTGGAGAACCTTTTTCGAAAAAGAACCTGCCAGATGAGGCAGTAAATGTGGTTGAAAATAAGGAAATCTACCATGGAATGGACAATTCAAACTCTCCATGGATGATGATGAGCCATTTTTCCAATCAACTGGATAATACCGTTGGGGTCCCCTTTACGATTGGAGAGGAGGACTATGGCTTGTACCTGAGACCAAATAACAAATTGTTATTTTCCGACGTCCATGTTATTTTCGCCTGGTTTTTCGTCGCGGTTTCAATCGTCAGTATCAGCGGTGTCATTTGGTTTGCCAAACACCTGATCCAGCCGATCACCAAGCTCACAGAAGCCACCAGGGAAATCACCAGGGAAAACTTTAACTACCCATTGAATATCCACCGAAGCGATGAAATCGGCCAGCTTGCCGAAAGCTTCAGCAGAATGCAGGTTCAATTGCAGCATAATGATGAAGCGCGGAAATCCTTCATCAATAATGTATCGCATGATTTTCAGTCACCATTGATGAATATCCAGGGATATGCAGAGCTGTTAAAAACCCAGGCGCTCGATGAGGAGCACCTCGAGTATGTCGATATCATTGACCAGGAATCGAAACGGCTGTCCAATTTAACGAAGCAGCTTCTGCTTCTTACCTCACTGGACCAAAAATCATATCCCATGAAGCTGGGCGTCACAAGGATTGACACACAAATCAAGGATACGGTCAGAAGGCATCAATGGCGGCTAGAGGAAAAGGAGATTGAAATCTCCTATCTTCTTCCCCCGGCCCCGATTCTCGCTGACCCGGAACTTTTAATGACGGTCTGGGACAACCTGCTTACGAATGCTATTAAATACAATCAAACTGGCGGCAGTATTTTTATTCAAATTTTCGGAAACGACGATTCTGCCACGGTCACCTTCAAGGACACCGGAATCGGCATGAACAAGGAGCAAGCTTCAAAAATCTTCGAACGCTTTTACCGTGTCGATGCGGCGCGAAAGAAAGACGGAACCGGGTTGGGCCTGTCGATTGTTAAACATATCATTGAATTACACAATGGAAAAATTGAAGTGGAGAGCGAGATTCAAAAAGGCACGACTTTTACGATAAAGCTCCCTAAAGAAAAACAGACGGAGGAATAAAAAAATGGAACAAACTTGGAGTATTCGGCTTATACGATTTGCAGCGATTTTCGGACTCATCGGAACATTCATGGGCTCACATATGGCGGGTGCCGGCGACTATGCCATGCGCCCGATCCACGCCCACATCCTGTTAGTCGGCTGGCTATCCGTATTCGCCTGGGGAATTTTTTACAAAAACTATCAAATCAAATCTAAAAAACTAGTAGCCATTCATTCTATCACCGGGATGATCGGTTCTCTTGGGCTAACGATTGGAATGTGGATGTACAATATCAACCCATTCAACCTCGGTGATACATTGGTGATGGTCCTATTCATCGTAGGCGGATCATTGCTGCTGATTGCGTTTATCCTGTTTGTGGTGGTTACCTTCTTTATTGAGAGGTAAAAGAAAACCATTTAGATTTAGGATTGAAATTCTGTACAATTAATGTAACAGAGCATCCGGCTGCTACCGGAGACTTAATGTATAGCAAGCTGCTTGACGTGCAGCAGCCAAATATGGATAAGAAATGGTCTACTCAAACATTGTGGATTGCAGGGTAGATCATTTTTTTATTTGAAGAAGTACCTAATGCGCCGACGGCAATGACTAAAGTAGCAAAATTAATCATTATGTCCATTGCTTCGTCCGTAACCTTCAGCGGACCCCCTTTCCTAAGAAAGTGAGGAATGGGTGCTCCCACCCCGCATTTGCTGTACATAGATAAGTATATCAGTGGAATGTATGTTCGTATATTTTATAGTATGATTTGGGACAAGGAGAATTAAATAGATTCGAACCCTCTTCTGCTTTTTCCGTACACTTGCTTCTGACAACTTCCTGTCCTGGACCTGGGCCAGTAATTTTGTCCGAACTTACCCTTACTTCGGACAACTGTTGCTTGATTGCCTTCAATTTTGTCCAAACCTGCCACTACTTCGGACAAAATCTTACGTTTATACCGCTATTTTGTCCGAAGTCACCTCGGTTTCTGACAGCTTTTCGCTTCTGCCCTTCCATCTTGTCTGAAGATGCACCCTCTTCGGACAACTTCCTGTCCTGGTACGGTAATTTTGTCCGAACTTACCCTTACTTCGGACAACTTTTGCTTGGTTGCCTTCAATTTTGTCCGAACCTGCCACTACTTCGGGCAAAATCTTGCGTTTATACCGTAATTTTGTCCGTAGTCACCTCGATTTCTGACAGCTTTTCGCTTCTGCCCTTCCATCTTGTCTGAAGATGCACCTTCTTCGGACAAGTTCTTGCTCATTTACCTACAATTCCCTAAATAGTCACCTAAACCCTGCTGCTCAACTGCTTCCCAATAAACTTCTTAAATGCCTTCATCGGTTTTCTTTGTGAAGTACTCCTCCACTTTACATATTCCAACGCAAGAATACAGAGGATGAGCCAGATGCTTCCTGCCAGATAGCCGGCGATGACGTCGCTTGGATAATGGGCTCCCAGATAAATCCTGCTGATCCCGATGAACATAATCAGCACACCACATATGTACAGCGCGACCCCCTTGATTCTTTTTCGAAGGCTGGAACGAAACAGTAAGTAACTCAGAAATCCGTAAAAAATTAAAGACCCCATTGCGTGGCCGCTCGGAAAGCTGTAGCCGATCGCGTCAATGGTTTCATCGATTGAAGGTCGTTCCCTTCTATAATAGTATTTCAAAAGTTTGGTCAGGAGGCCTCCCCCGCCTATGCCGATAATGAAAAAGAGGATGCTCCATTTGTCTCTCTTTTTAAACCATAGGAATGAAATGATCATGATCGAAAAAATGGTCAGGAACCAGACGGAACCCAACTCGGTGAAGATAAACAAGATCATATCTAACACATTATTTTCTATATGATAAAGGAATTGAATAATGCTTTCATCGAATTTTTTAACCTCGGATTCCAGCAATTCTTCCGCCAGCTCGGCAAATAAGTAAAGAAAAGCAATCGATGTTCCTAAACCTGCAGCAACCAAAAGGATCGGAAGGATCACGTTTTTTGCCTTTGTTTTGTTTGCAATCATATAGCCAGAACCCCTTCCATTACAAACTACATAATAGAAGTTCCCCTCTTGTATTTACGACAAACAAAATACAGCAGCGATTATCGTCTGAAGTAAGTTCGATATATTGGTACCTTCCTTGAACAGACCCTTGCAAGCAGTTTGGAAAAGTAAAGCACAAAAAAATGCCCGGGTCCATATACTTTGGTCCCAAGCATCTTAATATCAGTCCATATAGAAGCTGGAAACTTTTCACTAGCTATCGGGGGAAGATACATAAAAGAAAGGCCGTATGGATATATACATACGGCCTTTGAATCGATCTATAAATGATTTTTTCTCCTTATTAATTCATCTCGATCGGATGCCATTGGAGGCTGTTCCAGCCAGCCATTTTTTATCATTATATTAGCTCCATCTTCAGAATACATCTGAACTTCCATTGATAACCTGTTATACATCGCCCCAATATCACCTCTGGGACTTTGACTGGTGGCTGTACCGTAATAGCCTACGCTCAAAGAAATCAAACCAGATGTAAAAAACATCATAAGTTTATCAGAAAATGTATGCGATGTACTATTTGTTATTTCTGAATCCCAGCCCATTGGTGCAGGAAGTTTACTTTCCTCTAACTTAGCTCTAAATAATTTTATATGTTTATTGCCAATTTCTAATCCTTTTAAAAAGAATTGTTTTACATCCTTATTTTGCGCAACCTGACTAAATCCAGTAAGAGTTGCCACCCCCAATGCATTTCTTTGGAGATTAGCATATAAATGATCTACTTCAGCAGCTATTAATGGCCTTTTCTCGCCAAACACATCTAATATAAACCATTGCTTTTTCACAAATTCAACTTTTTCTAAATTAGGCAAACTGGGAGACCTGATAAACAATCCTTTTGACAATAATAAATCGGTTGATTTTTTATATAAATTCATCGTTTCGGTAAGGCAATCCATATAATAGGTTTTGATGTCGTCTCTTACAGATGTAGATAGACTGCCAGCATAGGATGTAAGTCCAACCTTAGCCATTTGGTGTAGAAAATTAAGGACATAACTGTCTGAATAAAGCCTGGGGGCAGTCAAGTCAACATCCTCTTTTATACTATATCCATATGGCACAACATTTTTTTCCTCTGTTAAAATCGCTGTGATTTTTTGAATATGTAATTGAGATAACCCTAAAGCAAATTTAATGAGAGGCTTAATTTCTTCATCCTCAGCTTTTTCTAAAAAATACGACAGAATACATATACTTGCGCTATCATTCAAGTATTGAATCCAAAGTTGAGCAATCTCACCTGCTGTTAGCCTGATCTGGTTTCCCTTTCCCTCCATAAGTAACCTCCAAAAAAGATATACTAAAAATACCTTCCCCATAAATAACCTATAGTATGTATAAGTTGCATTAATAACCAACCGTTCAGAATAAGAGCTGTGTTTTCTAAAGTTCATAATACTTCTATGGATATTTTATTCAAATGAAAGGTGAACTCAGTTTAGAGCGCACCTTTCTCTTTGAGTTTAATTCATCAACTTTTCAGTTAATTCACCATCATTCAAGTATTGAATATGAGTGATTTTGCCTTCCTCATTGAATTTGGCTCGGCCTGTAACCTCAGCAGAATTCTGACCGCTGTCTTCCTTTCCGTACAATACGGTCACTTTAAAATTATAAGTATCTTCATCCTTTTCAACACTTACTTTATCAACCTTTATTTGCTTATCGTTATTATGAGCGACATGGACATAATGGTAAGCTAAGGTTGCAATGAAGCTATTGTACCTCTCTTCTGTAAAATAAGGTTTATAGCGTTTTTCATAATATTGTTCAAGTTTTTCTATGTTGTCCGATCCTTCAATAAATTCTGGATTAGGTCCTGTGAACTGATGCTCTAAAACTGTCTTGATAGCACTGATGTTTGGATCTTGTGTTGTTGACTTAACAGGTGAAGAGCAGCCAGCGACGAACAAAACAACCCCGGATAAAAGAAGTGACAACACGATTCTAGAAATTTTGATATCAAACACCTCCATAATCCTAATACGAACAAATATGTAAAAATGTTCCGGTTAGATAAAAGTTTTCCGAAATAAAAAAAAGACCAAATCTAATGTGTGAGAGATGGTCTTTTTACATCAGGAGTCCGGTAGATGTACTCTTTTCCCCTACCTTCCTCCTATGCTCTATTCGCCAGAATCGCCTGCTGTACGGTTCCATAAGTGTTTAATTGAGAGAAATCAATTCCTGTGTTAATGACATCGACTGCGAGTTCAGGTCGAATGCCTGTCAGCATCGTTTCGATTCCGATCAGTCTCAGGACTTTATTGATATTGAAGATGCGCGCGGCGATTTCTGCATCAATCATGGCGATACCAGAAAAGTCGATGATCAGATTCTTGATTCTGAGTCCACTTATTTTTGGGATTACATCGGTTAAGATATGGTCACTGCGTTCGAAATCAAATTCGCCGATCAATGGCAGGATGGCCATGTCCTCTGCGAGCGGAACGATTGGGGATGATAGATTTGTGATGATTTTTTGGTTCTTAGTGTTCTCTTCATTCGCGAGTTTTTCGCGTTCAATCATTGTTTCCGTAATACTCAAATCAAGCAAGTAGCTTACCCGGTTATTGACGAACACTACTTCTTCGGTTGAAAGCCCCTCTCCGATTGATATTTTCGTCATCATTTCGATCAGTTGGAGCCGTGTTTCTGCATATGGCTTAAGGATACTTGCAAGTTCTTCATGGCTGAATTGATATTCAGGCTTATTTGCTTGTCTAACTTCATACCAATCAATAAATTTCTCAGCCACTGTTTCTTTTGACAGTTTTAATGTCTCACCGAGAAACTCCAGAAAGGCTATGTTTGTATTTATTGTTTGTTGGATAATTTCTTCAGGCAGATTGATTTCAAGCTTTTTCAGGTTATAATCTGTAATTTCCCTACTGATCGCTTCTGCATGGTCAATGAGGTATTTAGAAAATCTTTCGATGGAATTCACAAATTCAGCTCCTATAATTAAATCCGCTTTTTCTTTTAAAGATTATACCACGTTTAGATAGTTATATATAATTTCAACTACCTTCAACAAAAAAAACGGCAGTTAGCGAGCTGCCGCGAAAGTTTTTCATTAAGAGATTTCTGCTTTTTTATCGAGCTTGGAAGTGATAACATTAACCTTTTCTTTGCTTCCTTCGCTCCATTTAAAGACGATCACTCCTGCTGTTATAACAAGTACACCAAGGAACTGCTGCCAGGTAAAAGGAACCTTCTCCAATCCCATCCAGCCTAAAGAATCCCACAATACTGCGAATCCAAGTTGCGAAGTCAACACAATCGATATCGCAAAAGTCGGCCCTAGATACCTTATAGCTTGTACGATGCCGGCAACGACCCCGATTCCGAGCAATCCGCTGAACCAGTACCATCTTTTCATTTCCTGCAGATTGAACATTTGGCCGCCTTCAAAGAACAGTCCAAGGATGAAGGATGCCAGGAAACCCAATCCCAAAACTAATGTGGTTGTCATCCACGATCCCGCTTTTTCATTGACCTTGCTGTTAAAAATATTCTGTATACCAACAAGCGTGCCGGCAATTATTGCAAATAGTAAGCCTACTAGCATAGTTTGTCCTCCAAATTTTTACTCATAAAGATCTTCCTTAGCCAGGGACTTTAATCCCTCCAGATCCTTGATTACAATTGCACCGTTATTCCGCTCCACAAGGCCCTTTATACAGAAATCCTTTATGACTCTATTAAGATGCCTGTAGCTTGTTCCAATTAAATTAGCAATGTCGGTCAGGTTCGATGTACTGACCTTCCCGTTGACGAGCGCTTCGTTTTCATCATAGGCGACAGACACGAGATAGCTCGCTAACCGGGTTTCAACCGGGTAAAGGATGTTATGTCGCATGAACTGGGATTTAATATAGAATTTCCTTGTGATGATTTTTAACAAAAATTGCAGGAACGGTGAGTGGTCTTTTAAAAATCTTCGCACCACAGTTTGGCGGACTCCAATCATGACGACCTGAGAAACAGCTTCCACCGTATTGATCGTGTCGATTTCCTGTACGTATTCAATATCTCCTATGACTTCTATTGGAGTTTTAAAGGAAAGGATTAATGTCTTGCCATCTTCTGAAGTGGTAAAAATCTTCACTTTCCCCTTTACCAGTATATATAGGTACTCAACAGGCTCACCCTGCGAACAAATCTGTTCGCCTTTTTCAAATTCGAATAATGTTAAGTATCGAATAATTTCGTCAGTAAATAATGTTTCAACCTTGTAAGACCGCAAATATCCTTCTATCTTTTCCGTAGCATGTAATTCCTTCATACAGCTTTCCCTGCCTTTTTTTTCGATTACCAGCCCAGGATGACCACACCTGAAACCATCATTATAATACCAATCAGCTGAGGCATCCTCATTTTTTGCTTCTTTACCTCGAACCATCCATTACGGTCAATCAGGAAGGTCATCCCCAGCTGGGCAATCAACATCGCGGAGACCGTTAATGTAACGCCAATGTAATGGATCGCCGTAACGTTTCCAAAGACAACAATTGCACCAAACATCCCGCCAATCAAGTAAAGAGGCTTCACTTTCCTTAATCCCTGCCACTGTCCCTTTGCAGCAAAGATCAAGACAAAGAATGCAGTCAAAAATCCGGTAAGCTGTGTAAGCGAAGCCGTCTGCCATGTACCAATATCCTGGCTGATTCTCGCATTGGCCACACCCTGCAGCGTAATAAAAGCTCCCCCTAATAAAGCAAAAATCAAACCTTTCATCTCTCTCTCCCCAAACCTTATGTTTGTAATAATTAAATGACAGAACAAGCTAGCTAAGGAAGGACATATGTCCTAATATGTAAAAAGTTTCATTTCAGAAAAAAGCTGAACCAGGAAATTCCCGGTCCAGCTCGAAAAATTATTTCTTTTTAACCAATTCATATCCATTCTGCTGGATGGCATATTCCACGCCCTGCTGCAGATTCGAGAAGGATTGAATCCCCTCTAAATTAACATTTGAACCCAGGATTTTGAGGCTCAGCTCCGCGGATACTCCGACAATAAAGCATTGGCCTCCAATCAGGCGAACGGATTGGATCAGCTTTTGAATACCATGGATTGTGTAAGGATCGACATGCTTAATACCGGTTAAGTCGATCAATAAGTATTTGGCCTTCAGCCTCTTGAGTTCCACCAAGGCTTTTTCCATCAGGCTGCTGAGTCGATCTTCGTTATATTGTCCAATCAGCGGAATGACCAGAATACCATTCAAGACTGGGATGACTGGAGAGCTGAGCTCCTGAACGAGAGAGTTAAGCTCTTTCGTTCGTGCTTCTACTTTCTGCTCCAATTCCATGATGCTTTCCTGTTCTTTCTTTCGGGCTAGCTTATGGATGTTTTGTGAAATGGTCACGGATGAAGGAAAAATCTCCACTTCATCATAATCATGGCCTTCGTGCTGGCTTTTCACCATTTTATACCACATGTCCTGCTTGAAGAGCCCGCTGAAAATGCCTGCCCAATGGCTTGGAAGCAGGACACCGGCTTTATTTTTACCAGCCACCTTGAAAATTCGATGTTCCCAGCTGTTACGAATCCTGACGACCGCCCGTTTCTCTTCATAAGAGTACTCTTGAATCTCAGCGACTCCCCAGCCAGCACTTTTATATATATCACTGTATTCACTCAACAGCTTAACCACGTCTGTCCTGCCTTCGTAATAGGAACTTACAAGATGCCCCATCCGGAACCCGGTCACTTCATATACGGTCTTCGATACATCATTCCCGGAAATTTCTTCAATCGTATTCAAAAACAGCTCGATGGCTGAATCCCAGAAAAGCAAAGCAGGAGCACCATCAAATGTCAGCTCCCCCTCCTGTAAATTCCAGACAAACTCATTTTTGTTCACTTTTATCTGATGGTTAGAATTGACCATTATAAGACTCCCTTAATATTGTGAATTAGTTTAATTCTATCTGAAATAAATGTGGAATTCCAATCTAATGGTCTAAACTCGTTTGTTTTCAATGACCTTACCAAATAATCATTATTCATACTGTAAGGAAACGAAGGTTTTATGTTTCTTCAAACCATCGATTAAACAACAACTCGAGGAATAAATATCGATAATATGCCCATAATGATAAGGCTTTAAATTCTTTCACAATTGGGTGGGAATATTGACTACAATAGAAAAAATGGATCATTACTCAAGAGAAACTCACGAAATTGTCCAACAGGTTATTGAGCTCTGGATGAATGAAAGTCTTTTCACCTGGCGGTGGTGGTTCGGTTTATTAACTACAATCCTTACTTGGTTATTCTGGTTTAAATACCATAAAAAAGAGAGTCGATATAGATTGCTTACTGCAGGATTCTTCGTGATGACAATTTCTGTTTCCTTTGATGCCATAGGTGTACAACTAGGATTATGGTCCTATCGATATGAGGTTTTCCCTTTCATTCCCGCATACATTCCCTATGATTTGGCTTTAATGCCGGTTATTATTATGTCTCTAATACAATTTAAACCGAGATATTCACCAATTAAAAAAGCATTATCCTTTGCTTTATTAACAGCGTTTATAGGCGAGCCTTTACTCGTATTTACTGATATTTATAAGCCCCTGAATTGGAGATTTTATTATTCCATTCCAATATATCTTGTTATATACCTTATCGCTCATTGGCTCACTGCCCGGAAGAAATTCGATGAAGTCTCATAGTATATACTTTTCAATACCCATTCATGGTGCATCCTTGGTGGGTTTTTTGTTTTCCTATTTGTGATCCCCATAGCATTTTTTAAGAGTGATAGGATCTGACAATAGATATACTTCAAATAATACAAAAGCTGCCGGGCTTTTTCCCGACAGCCTGTCTGCCTATTTTCGCAGTAACAAATACACAAAATATGGTGCTCCTATCAGCGCAGTCATGATTCCTGCCGGGATTCCTTCCGGCTCTAGCAGGTTGCGGCCGATGGTGTCTGCGAACAGCAACAGCCATCCACCGATCAATACCGCTATTGGCAAAAATAATTGGTTCCTTGGACCAATCATTGCTTTGGCAAGGTGTGGAGCCATCAACCCGATGAAGGCGATTCCGCCTGTTACCGACACAGCTGAGGCGGCCAATGCAACAGCCGTCAAAAGCAGGACAATCCGTTCTTTTTCAATCGATACCCCTACTCCGATGGCGACAGGATCGCTTAAGCTCAAAAGGTTCAAGCGATTGGCTTTAAACAGGGTGAATGGGATCAATATTAATAACCAAGGCAAAAGTGCCCATATAAACGGCCAATCTGTTCCCCAGATATTTCCTGCAAGCCAGCGGGCGATGAAATCAACTTTTTGTCTCTCCGCTGCGGAAATAATGACTATCATAGCTCCTGACAAAGCCATCGAAAACCCGATTCCTACAAGAATCAATCTTACAGGCTGAAGCCCGATTCCCTTTTTATAAGAAAACAAATAAATGAGAACAGCCGTCAGCAAAGCACCAGCGAACGCGACCAATGGGAGCATATAGGCAAACGAAGCAGCATCAATTGGGAAGAAGAGAAAGAACACGGCAATTCCCAGGCCTGCTCCGGAATTGATGCCGATGATTCCCGGATCCGCCAGATCATTACGGGTCAATCCTTGTAAAATCGCCCCTGAAATTGCCAGGGCCATCCCGGCAAGGAGCGTTACAATAATCCTCGGAAGTCTGATCTCAAACAAGACAAACTCTTCTTTAAAAGTGCCATTTCCCAATATCGTTGGCAAAATCCGGTCATACGAAACGGAAGAATAACCAAGGCCAAGACTCGCAATCATGGTTAACACAATTAAAAGGAGTAGAATCACAACTATGAATCTTTGTTTCTTAATAATGGATGGATGGATCATGTGAAGCTCTTCCCTCCTTTACGGACAATGAACAGGAAGAACGGCAGTCCGAGCATGGAAATGATCGCATAGATCGGCGTCTCATAAGGAGCGTTGATTGTCCGGCCTAATGTATCCGCAATAAGCATGAAGGATGCTCCAAATAAAGCAGACATCGGAAGGACAAACCGATAATCTGTGCCGACAATCATCCTGACGATGTGCGGGACCATAAGACCGATGAAAGCCATGTTGCCGACTAGCGCTACAGCTGACCCTGCCAGTAAAATAATTACGATGAATAAGATCAGTTTAATCAAGTTGGTCTTCTGGCCAAGCCCTACTGCTACTTCCTCACTCAAGCTCAAAATCGTCAATTGCCTCGACAGGTAAAAAGCAGCCAGCATTCCGACGAGGATAAACGGCATAATAATTTTCAATTGTGCCCATGAAGTACCCATCAGGCCTCCGGCAGTCCACATCGAAACATCCTTTGAAATTTTAAAATAGAGACCAATTCCTTCTGCTACCGCAAACAGAAAGGCTGACACCGCAGCTCCGGCCAATACAATCCGTAATGGAGAGAATCCGCCTTTTTTTAACGCGCCAATCCCAAAAACAAGAATGACACCAACTGCAGCCCCGATAAAACAAGCAATAGTGATGGCAAGGTAACCGGCTCCAGGACTGAGCGCCATAATCAAAGCAAGTGCAGCATTGGCACCTGCGGTCAGTCCAAGCAGACCCGGATCTGCCAGCGGGTTTCTCGTCAAGCCCTGCATGATTGCACCCGCTACCGAAAGGGCAGCCCCTACGAAAATGGCGCCAACTTCCCTCGGCAGGCGTATTTCCCTGATCATGGTAATGGTATCTGTTTTAACAGTTGAAGTAAGCGCCAGCCAAATCTCTTTGATGGTCGTGTCAGCCGCCCCGAAAACCATGGCCGTCATGAAACTGGCAGCCAGGACGAGTACACCTGCAGCGAACTTTATGAGCATGGAAAGCGAGCTGTTTGGGGTTATCATCTGCATCTCATCTTTCTGATAGCAAGAAGAGGAATTCCTTAAAAGAATTCCTCCTGCTTCTTATTATTGTTCCAAGAATGAATTTTTAAAGAATTCAAGTTGGTATTCAAGTGTTAAAGGATCATTGAAATAGAATTCCTTTGCATTCACTTCAAATACACGGTTATTCTTTACGGCAGGAATATTTTTATAAGTCTCTGTTTGCTGGAAGGAAGTATCTCCCTCAGCATTCTTGCTGAATATCACGTAATCACCGGCGTATTCAGACAGAACTTCAGGCGAAATCGCATAGTAACCAGGCTTAAGTGCTGCATCTTTTACTTTTTCAGGCATATTCAAGCCCATTTCCTGATACAGGATTTCTGTTCCTCGTGCCCAGTTATCACCGAATACATACAGTTCTTTGTCGAAGTTCTCAATGACAGAAACCGTCGCATCTTCTCCGATTTTTGCTTTGATCTCTTCTCCGGCAGCTTTTGAGTCGGCCTTAAAGTTATCGATCCACTCCTGGGCTTCTTTTTCTTTATTTAAAACCTTCCCGATTTCCAAATGCTGCTCAAGATACCCTAGCTTTCCGTAGGTAAAAGTAACAGTAGGCGCGATTTCTTTCAGCTTATCGACATTCTTGATGTTAGATAGACCAATGATCAGATCTGGATTTAGCTCAATAATCTTCTCCAGGTTTTCATCTGTTACTTCTTCAACATCCTGCAATTCTTCAAAGCGCGGATTCATTTTTGACCATGAGTCAACTCCCACGATTGGCACATCAAGAGCCATTACATTTCCGGCAAAGGAAGAAAGGACGATGACTCTTTCTGGATCTGCAGGTACTTCTACTTGGCCATTTTCAGATTCATAAGTAATGGTTTGAGGCTTATCTTCTTCCTTTTTCTCACCTGTATTTTCTTGCTTTTCTTCTCCTCCGCAAGCACTAAGAACAAGCACCAGCATAAGCAGGAATGGCATAAGTAATTTCTTCATTGTCTTCTTCTCCTTTTAGTAAGTTGTACGTGATGCAGATTGGTTTATTCGTGCGCGGATCTTTGCCGATTTCAGCGTCAATCTGGAAAACTTCCCTGAGTACTTCCTTTTTGATGACCTCTTCACTTGACCCAGTTTTCACGATGCTTCCCGCTTTCAAGGCGACCAGGTGATCGGCAAATCTTGCAGCATGGTTTAAGTCATGAAGCACCATTACTATTGTCCGGCCCTGCTCTTTGTTCAGCTTTTGCAGGAGCTCAAGGATTTCAAGCTGATGTGCCATGTCCAGATATGTGGTCGGTTCATCAAGGAAAATCATTTCTGTTTCCTGTGCGAGGGCGAGTGCGATCCAGACACGCTGTCGCTGTCCACCAGATAACGAATCGACAGGCTCGAATTTGTAACTCGCCGTGCCCGTTACTTCAAGGGCCCAATCAATGGTCTCGATATCCTTTTTCGTCAGCCTTCCGAATCCTTTTTGATAAGGAAAGCGTCCATATGAGACTAATTCCCCTACCGTCAGGCCAGCTGCGCTTTCGGGGGTCTGGGGAAGAATGGCCATCTTTCTTGCCAGGGTTTTTGTGTCTTCTTTTGAGATACTCGACCCATCCAGGAATATAGAACCAGACTGATGGGGAATGATTCGTGACATCGATTTTAGCAAGGTCGATTTTCCGCACCCATTTGGGCCGATGATAATCGTGATTTTCTGATCAGGGATCTCTAAAGTCAGGTTTTTCACGATTGTCCGTTCCCCATATCCCACTTTTAATTGGTCTGTGTATAAGCGGACCATCATCATTCCTCCAAAGTTTTTCATTTTCTCGTTGATAATGATTATCAGTGTCGTTTACAATGTATACTATAAAGCTATTATTTTTCTCAGTCAATGACAGATTTGTGAAAATTTCATTTTTCATGATTTCTTTACCGTATACAAAAAGGATTTGCACAATACTTTCAAGGAGTGTTTCCAATGGAAAACATTGAAGTCTATGATATTACGATTATTGGCGGCGGGCCTGCCGGATTATATTCAGCCTTTTATGCTGGCTTGCGTGAAATGAAAACAAAGATTATTGAAGCCCAGTCCGATCTGGGAGGAAAAATCCATGTTTATCCTGAAAAAGTAATCTGGGATGTTGGCGGCATTGGACCGATAACAGGCGCAAATCTAATTAAACAATTAAAAGAACAGGCGATGACATTCAGCCCTGATGTCGTACTGAATGAAAAAATAGAATCCATCAGCAAGGATCAGGATTTATTTTTACTAAAAGCTGTTTCTGGAAAAGTCCATTATTCAAAATCGGTCATCGTTTCTATTGGAAGTGGAATTTTAAAGCCACAAAAACTGAAGCTCGAAGGGGCGGAAAAATTCGAGGTGTCCAATCTGCACTATATGGTCAATTCCCTGAAGTATTTCAAGGATCGGACAGTTGTCATTTCTGGTGGGGGCAATTCTGCAATCGATTGGGCCAATGCGTTAGAACCGGTAGCAAAAAAGATTTACCTAGTGCACAGGAGAGAATGTTTCTCCGGCCATGAATCACAGGTCACACAGTTGCTGAACAGCTCTGTGGAATGTTTATTCCATTCATGTATCAGCAGTTTAAATGCTGATGAAAACCGGACATCCATTGCCGAAGTCGAAATAACAAACCAGATTACCGGTGAAGTTCTTCGCCTTCCTGTTGATGATGTTTTGGTCAACCATGGATTTGATCAGGATGCATCCTTGCTTGAGAATAGCGAGCTTGAACCGAGGATGATTGATGGTTTTTACATTGACGGAACACCTACGAGTGAAACGTCCGTACCTGGCCTGTTTGCTGCAGGGGATATTTTAAAGCATGAAGGCAAATTGAATTTGATTGCCGGGACATTCCAGGATGCAGCCAATGCGGTAAATAAAGCAAAACAGTTCATTGAACCGGCAGCTTCTCATTCTGCCATGGTGTCATCCCATAATAAAGTTTTTTCAGAGAGAAACAAGGAAATGATTCTTGAGTTAATCAATTGATTTTTAAGGGGGGATTGCTCTTGCGGGAAAAACAAACAGGAAAACTGCTGGCCGATTATCATTTGGAAACATTTCTGCAATGTCCGTACAAATTTTATCACCGATTCGTGACCGGCAAGAAGTTAAGCGAATATAGTTGGCGCCAGGTCGTACAAAATTCAGTTAATCTAATTGTCCATCAATACTATAGTCTGCCACATGGCGCAAGGAGCAAAATCGCTGTACTAAGATTGATCCAGCAGTACTGGGACCAAATCCCTCTTCATTTATTTCAGGATAAAGCTCATTACTATACAACTCTGGCAAAAATAACGGATCATTTGCTGCAGGCCTTGGCGAATAGGGAGATTGAAAGCTCCCCTCTATTCCTGTATGATCAATTCCAAACCTCCATTGAGGAAATCAATGTTTCAATCAAATTTGAGGTCGGGAATTGGAGTGACCGCAGCTTCACCGTTACAAAATATCTGCTGGATGCAGATGATTCAATGGTAAAACTGTATACATATTTAACAATACTGTTTTCCAATTCAGCTTTCGGGGTGCTCCCTGAGAAGGTTGAAATCATCACCCTTCTTGATGGCACTCTTTTTCAATATAACCCTGAAGAAAACGATGTCCAGCTAGCCAAAGCTTACTTTAATGAACTCAAAGAGAACATAAGAAAGCCCAAAGAATATACCAATATCGTTTCCTCTCAGAATTGCAGTCAATGTGTATTCGAGGATGACTGCAACTTTAAAAATGAACTGAGAGACGAAAAGAAGAATTCTGGTTACTTGCATTAATCATTAAAAACTCTAAGTCCAAGCATTTTATCCCCCTCAGGTCTTTGAAGGACAAACTTTTAAAGAGTAAAATAAGGATACGATGACGATAATAAGGAGTTTGTTATGTCTTAATATAAAAAGCTACGGCAACAGGAGAGCTGGGAGCACAAGTACGATTCGCTGGACCTGAAAAAGCTGCTGACAATTCTGAAGGAAAATCGCCGCGACATTCAGAGCAATCAGCAGCTATACTACGACCCTGACCAGGATGAGCTTGATATCAAGAAATATTACCGCGGTGCACAGGATCTTGATTTGTCCGGTCTGGCCCTGTTTTACAAATTTCATACAATCGTATTCCAGTCACATAAGAACCAGCTCCCCTACTTCCTTGCAAAGGATCTGTATCTGTACACCTGGGTCGATTTATATCCTGATGGATCTGCTAAGAGTATCTATTCAAGCCAGATGAAGGATGCTGAGTCATTGCTTATTGAGGATAATGAAACTCTAAGAGAGAAGTACGATGAGTTTAGAAGGCGTTCCCGGAAAATCCAGGTGAATGGCTTTGATTCAATTAAGGAACTTAAGGTATTTGAGGATCATTTTAAGATGAACACCGAGCATATTGTCACGCAATCCTGGTTCGAGGGTGCTGAACCGATGAAGGGTGACCTGCATCACCTGTTTGTCTGCGATCCTGATTGCAACATTTCCCGCTCCAACTACCCGTTTGCCGACTTTGATTTCTATAACCCAGAATCGGGAAATGAACCTATACAGAATAACTGCGGAGTCACGACAGGATTCGAATTCGAACCTGAGCACGGCAAAGGAGCTTCCGCCCGGGCGATGCTGTACTTTTTCCTCAGGTATCCAAAAAGAGTGAAAAGAGAATTCAAAAAGAAGGTCGACATCGCGCTGCTCACTCGCTGGAATGAAGAATTCCCGCCCACCCTTTATGAAAAGCACCGGAACCAGGCCATCTACTATATCCAGGGAAACCGCAACCCGTTTATCGATTTCCCGGAGTTAGCAAAGAAGATTGAATTTCCATGGTAAAGCTGTGCCAATATGTTCTGGTTCAGCTTTTTGTATTTATTAGTTGCGTATAAGTCACTTTTCAATACTCTCGTTAATTTTCCTTCGGGCACATGTTCCGCCAACTTCTTACCGAAATTCATGAAGCCTCTTCATTTCGGGCACATGTTCCTTCAACTTCTTACCGAAATTCATGGAGCCTCTTCATTTCGGGCACATGTTCCTTCAACTTCTTACTGAAATTCATGGAGCCTCTTCATTTCGGGCACATGTTCCGCAAAATAAAAAGGCAACAAAAAAACGTCAATCCTTCCTGGATTAACGCATTAGAAACAATTATGAGAATAACAGAAAGAAGGCTCCTGTCATAAAACCAAATCCTAATAGGAAAATCAAAATTCTCTTAATTATAGACGGAAATAGCATATAAGGAACCATTAAGAAAAACTCGACAACATTTGTTGGTATACCTGGACCAACCTCTTTTAGGTCCTTTTTTTTAATGAAGATTGCCGTCATTATACAAAATATACCCAATACTATTAAAAAGACTGAAAGGAAAACTATTTCCATTTAAATTCATCATTCCTAAAATGTTAATCTGTTCGTAAGATAATTATTATGCGAATTAGACTTTTAATAAAGTGGTAAATTTCCCCACGATTCCATTAGGAAAAAACAATAAAAAACGAATGAATATAAAGATAGACTTATATTGACAACGCCTCACATTAAAGATATATCAATATACGAGTTTACGATAACTCAATGATGGCTATAGTTCTTCATTAGTCAATTTGTATTGGGAGGTTTGGACTTGAATAATCAATGGTATTTGGGAGTAAAAAATAAAATTTGGGTGGTTCCCGCCCTGTATACTCTTGCAGGATTTATCCTTGCTGCAGTATCCATCCAGCTTGATATACACTTTTTCAACGAAGGGCATAATACCATCCTAAAACACTTTCTGGTGGATGTAAGTCTTGCCCGGATTGTTTTATCAACGATCGCTGGCTCCTTATTGACAATGACTACTATTACATTTTCCATCATTATGGTTGTATTGACGACCTACTCTTCACAGTTTTCCCCGAGGACACTGCAAACCTTTATTACAGATTCTGTTACTAAAAGGGTAATGGGGGTTTTTATTGGTGGGTTTGTCTATTCAATAGGAACGCTTTTATTTATGAAAAATGATCTCGTGGAAAACAAAACGTTCTCTCCTTCTATTGGAACACTGGTGGCTGTCGTTTGCCTTGCCTTTTTTGCTTATTTCATCCACTATGTTGCTACCTCCATTCAGGTTAATAAACTAATAGAAAAAATCACCGCTGATCTCAGCGAGACGATCGCAAGCGGATTAAATAAAATCGAGGAGACCGACCGACTTTCCCTATGTACCAGTACTCCCCAAAAAGGAGAGCATTATACGGACTGCTTAAATTTGACTGCAGACATTTTCGGGTATATTCAGTTAATACAGGGTGACGAACTGGCAGATTGGGCCAGGGAAAACAATAGTTTCATTGAAGTAACCAAACCTGTCGGCAGTTATATTTCCCGCTCCTCTGTAATTATGAAGATTTATTATAACGGCCAAAAGCCGCCTCGCTATTTAAAAAAGAAGATTAGTGTAGGGAATAACAGAACAACAATGCAGGATGTTGGCTTTGGGCTTCAAAAATTGGCTGAGATCGGGCTTCGGGCCATTTCGCCAGGTGTGAACGACCCCAACACTGCTATAGAGTGTATTCAACATATGGGAAGCAGCCTTAAGGAGGCAGCTAAGCTGGATGGTTGTTATCTAAATTACAAGAATGATGAGAATCAAACTATTGTTTCAGTCCCGCAGAGACCATTTGAAGAGCTTTTAAGACTATCCTTTTACCAGATTATTCACCATGGCAAAGATGATATTTCTGTCGTTCTTGCCATTTATGATAGCTTAATAGAAATTGCCGAGGAAAACACCTATTCTATTCGGAAAAAGGTAAAGGACTTTAGTGAATATGTTATGGAAAAGGCGGACGTTGATTCATTTCCTGAATTGGATAAGGTACTTTTAGATAAGAAAAAACAACGGGTAGACAAACTGTATAGCCTGTTAATGATTAAGTAATTTATGATATCTTTCAACACTGTATGGCAGCTTATATCCCTAATGCAGTTCAAATAATCTTCAAAACAGAAACCTAAGCCTCCCGCTTAGGTTTCTGTATCCACTCACCATATAATATCTTTTCTTTCTACAAACCTTTCAAAGCCGTGTCATGACAATGCCATTTCAATTTCCCCATTGGATTTCTCCGTTCAGGATTATTCTGCGATTTACCGTAAATGGATTCCCAACACGAATCTCGAAGGTCCTTTTTACACCGAACATGTAGCATACTAGGGCCTTACACAGGGTATACTCAAAAAGATGCTCATATATGGGAGGTTTTACTAGTGAAAGAAAGCTCTTCAACCGAACGTTATATGCCTATGACTTCAACAATGAGCGGGATGATTCAGAATGGTGCGGCAGGTGTATACAGCCTTACTGTCCAGATTGTAAACGTTTGTTTTGTCCGCGTTTCCGAAGAACCTGGTGACTGGGTGCTGATTGATGCCGGAATGCCAAAGTCCGCTGATAAAATCATCGATGCCGCTGAAGAGATTTTTGGTGAAGGAGCAAGGCCAAAGGCAATCATTTTAACACACGGACATTTTGATCATGTAGGCGCAATAATCGACTTAGTCGAGCGCTGGCAGGTTCCTGTCTATGCCCACCAGCTTGAGCTTCCATTTTTAACAGGACAACAAGATTATCCGAAGCCGGATGCCAGTGTGGAGGGCGGCCTGGTTGCTAAGATGTCCCCTGCTTTTCCGCATGAGGGAATTGATCTTGGAACCCGTGTACAAGCTCTGAACGAAGATGGAACGATACCGCATATGGCCGGTTGGACATGGCTGCATACTCCGGGGCATACACCCGGCCATGTGTCACTGTTCAGGGAGTCCGACCGAGTACTGATTGCCGGCGATGCTTTTGTCACAGTCAAACAAGAATCACTGTACAGCGTGCTGACTCAGGACCAGGAAATAAGCGGTCCTCCCCGCTACTTGACGACCGATTGGGAAGCAGCCCGCACTTCAGTCCAGAAGCTTGAGGCCTTGCAGCCTGCTTACGCCATCACCGGGCACGGAATCCCGATGGCAGCTGAGACTTTAAGAGAAAACCTCAGAAAGCTCGTTGATGAATTTGACGATATCGCCATCCCCGATTACGGAAAATATGTGGATGGGGAAAAATAGATGGGTTAGAAAGGCTTGCCTGCATTAAGGCAGGCCTTTCTCTTTACTCCATCTCAATCTCAAGTTTGAAACCCCTTGCTCATTTCATAAAAAACCTTAATCATTTCTTTGAAATTTCCCTTTTCCTCCAGGAAGGGGGAATGATTGCTTTTTTCAAAGACATAAAATTTCGAAGCAGGGATCAGATGGTGTATTTCTTCTGAAAAAACAAGAGGACATTGCGAGTCATGCCTGCCGCAATAAACAATCGTTGGCGTATCGATTTTTGAAATGGCCTGTCTAATATCGAAAGATGGAAGTTCTTTATACGAAAAATAATCCAATCGCTGCTGAACCACTTTTCCACTGCTTGGCTTAGAAAAATACTCATCAAAGCGGCCTGGATCAAACAATGACATTTCGGTCCATTCTCTGCCCGCCTCCATTCTTGCTTCTCTTGTTGAGTCACTTGATTTAAGAATGGAGAAGATTTCCTTCAATCTTTTATTTACAGGGTTTTTAGCACTGTAAATGCTAGCTCCATGCTCCATATATTGATTTGTAGCTGATGCCCCGCCTACTATCAGACTTTTTAATGAACCAGGATGTTGAGCAGCATACGCCAGCCCTAACATCCCGCCGGTGGAATGTCCACCAAAATTCCATTGTTCAAAACCGATGGCCTTCCGAATCGCTTCCAAATCCTCAACTGACTGACTCATGCTTAGCTCTTCTTCCTCTTGTACTCTCGCAGACTTCCCTGCTTCCTTCAAATTCACAAGATAGACTGTGAAAAAGTCAGCAAACAAATCCGCAAAATAATTTCCCCGATGATTAAACTCGCTATACAGATGCGTCACACAAAGCGGTGCCCCCTCACCTGCCACAAATACCTCGAACTGTCCCCTCTCCGTCTGAATCAACCGTTGTTCCCACATATCCTTCTCCTTCTTGATATAGTTCTATAAGTAAAATAATTCCACAGAAACAGCGTTAATCCTCCATTGGGACTAACGCATTTGTTGGTTATTCTTATGGCTGTAAAAAGACAGGCCCTTCTTCAATGTTCTCGATCCATTTATACTCCTGGCCATCCAATCCCTTTTTCATCCATAAATCAATCTTTTTACCATCCTGACGAAGCCAGGTAATATTTGTTCCGACTACTTGTGGCTGGCGATCGAGTTCGTTCTTCTTTGGATGAGAAATTTGTGTCTGTTCATCCGTTTTTATATCGATAGCATACAGTGCCGTGAACATCGTTGGAACAGGGCCTTCATCCCACTCTTTGTTTTCTTTCGAACGAGCTACAATCACTTTATCAGGAGAGTACCAATCTAAATCAAGATCAACATAGCCTTCAGGTGTGTACTGTTTTTGCTGGATTGCAGCCGGCATGTCCGCAATGGTGGTTTTCTTGTTTTCTACATAAAAACGTCCTTCACCAGAAATATAGGCAAGTTGATTGGCTGATGGCGCCCATTTCATCCAGTCTTTAAAGCCCAGCATATTCCCTACCGATTGAAATAGTTTTCCCTCGCTGGAAAGGACACATAATGTATTGCTATCCATCGACCATGAAGCCGTCGGAATCAAAATGAAGGCAACCCATTTTCCATCCTGACTCCACTTGAAAAAGTCAGCATTGATTCCGAACAAATCGGGTTCACTTGTTTTAATAGTATAAAATGATTCCATTTTATTTTTATCCAGGTTTGCATTGATCGGTATTTTATACAGTGGAACTGGTCCCCACCCTGTTGGCCGCAAACTGGATGGAGAGGAAACGATGAATTCCTTTCCATTCGGGAACCATTCAAAGCCACTCACTCCCAGGGCCACATTTTCGAAGCCCTTTGGCCTGCCATCCTTCATTTTCGTAACATTCAATACACCATGAGTATTATAGGCTAATTGGTTTTTAATCGGTGACCATTTATAATCAGACGTCTCAATTTTATACGGCTGAAAGCTCTCTTTTTCCTTCGTATCGTAAATGAATAAATCCGATTTCTCACCATGTGCATCTCCGTCAATATAGGCAATAAACCGCCCATCATGGGACCATTTCGGCGTTTGCACATATCGCCCCTTTGTCACCTGAACCTCTTCTTCTTCGGTTTTGATCCACAACTGATGGTCACGGACAAAAGCAGCAGTCAGCGGTGCTTCAGCATTTACTTCCATTGGTAAAAAATAAATGAACATTATGTACAATAATATCCTCAGTCTCAAGAACATCCCTCCTGTTAATAGAATGTCCTGTGCATTGGGGAGGATTCCTATTTAGCAGGTTATTTTAATTCAAAAAAGGGTAAATAAAATCTATGCTAGCCGGCTTGCTTGCTAAGTACTTTCTGCTGAGCTTTCCTTTCTAAAGGGGTAAGGAGGGTTTTGCGGGAGGTGGTTAGGTGAGCAAAATCTATGGGATACCCAACCTGGTCGCATACCTGGCCTCGGCAGGCTATCCGCTGACCGAGGAACAAATCCAGCAATTCATTACTGAGAAAGACATCCCGCACCTCAGACCTACTAAAAATCTATTTGTCTTTAACTCAGACCATATTGATTGGTGGATCCAGACGAAGCGGCTGGACCATAGATAAAACCCTGCATTTGCAGGGTTTTATACTTTCATTGAAAATTAATTAGCAAAGCAACAGATTCATTTTCCATATGTAACCGATGCATCAAAAGTTTTCAACTGAGCCACTTTTATATCCTTTCCTTGTAAGAAAGCATCATTGTTTAGGAAAAAAACTAGGTTGCGCAAATTTTACTTACGGTTCAAACTCTTTTGCTTATGGTTCCTGCAGGTTTATTTACGGTTGCATCAGTTTTATTTACGGTTGCGTTAGTGTTATTTACGGTGCATCAGTTTTATTAACGGTTGCAATAGTTTTATTTACGGTTGCAATAGTTTTATTTACGGTTGCAATAATTTTATTTACGGTTGCAATAGTTTTATTTACGGTTGCAATAGTTTTATTTACGGTTGCAATAGTTTTATTTACGGTTGCATCAGTTTTATTTACGGTTGAAGTATATTCTTGGTTGGAATGACCTCATCTGGTTGCACAAAAAAGCTGAACCGTGATGAACCTGGTTCAGCTTCAAACAATCTCCTACAAACGCGGATCCACGGCATCTTGTTCCATTGCCAGGGTGGCAAGGACGCACTCGTGAACTCTCTCGATGGATTCTCCGTTCACGAATCGGCGGATTCCTTCGATTCCAAGCGCGAATTCTTTCAATGCAAGCTTCTGTTTTTTGCCGGTATTACGCTTTTTTAGTCGTTTCAGATTTTCCGGGTGCAAATAATCCATTCCATAAATGATTTTTAGGTATTTGCTGCCTCTCACCTTGATTGCTGGCTGAAGCAATTGACCTCTGCTTCTCAAAATATATCGCTCCGGCTTGATGACGATTCCCTCATGTCCATCCTTCGTCATCTCTTCCCACCACTCAATCACTTCTGCCTCACTGGCCGAACTGTCGATAACTTTGTATTCCGTAGCGACAAACAAGCTTGAATAGAGAGCAAACTGGTGATTCATTTTCATATGCCACTCATGCGTTTCATCAAAGAACGTCCTGCTGCTGTGGGCGAGCACATGGAACGGAGCAATCTGGATATCATCAAGTGTGACGACATCCCAGCAGTACCCCTGGAAAACTTCCGCAAACTCTTTTGCATTGCTTAATTTTCCCTTGTATTCATCGACCCAGGCTGCCAAGTCCTGTTTATCTTTTGCTGCTTCCGTTAATTTTTCGATCATCATCGACCGATCCATGATCGCATTCTCGGCGACATGTGCATACTGCTTGCTGATTAATTCCTTTGCTTTCAGGTTCCAGGGCATGATTTCAGCGTCCAGCAGGACATAATCCGTTTGATTACTGCAAAAATAATCGTGACGATGCAAATCCTCGTTCAGTTTGCGAATAATCTCTTCCTCAAGATCCTTCTCGAAAAACCTTCTGCCCGTCCTTGTATAAATAACACCAAGTGTTTCGGATCCAACGTGTTTTTTCGCTGCTTCAAGATCCCTGAACAGCAGCAGGATTCCACGGCTGCCCATATGCTTTTTCTCGGCAACCATTTTTCCGATTCCGTTGCTTCGATAATAATTAATGGCTTCCTGAGGATGTTCCAGGAATTGTTCCAAATTTGAAGGCACCGGCGTCGGGCTCATCGTTGGCGGAATATAGAGCAGCTGCTCGATCGAGATTGTGTGGTGCGAGACTGCATCAATCGCGGGTTTGACCGTTTCAGCCGGAACTGCCACCTCGCCAAATTCTTCGGTCAGCACAGAATAGCCATTCAGGAATTTGCCGATATTCGGCTGGTTCAGACGGCTTTTTTCCCATTCACGGAGCGGATTATCGGAGACTCCAGAATAATCCTCCTTCGCCTGTACGGAAACAATCTGCTTCTCCGGATAACGGAAGGCCGTGAGCTTTCCGCCGAAAACAACACCCTGGTCAATATTGAGACTATTATTAATTTTCAGCGGCTGAGGCTTCGGATCATGGCCCCAGACGATCAGCTGGCTTGTGCTGTGTCCGATGAACCAGTCTTTCCGCACCGGTTTTCCTTTTTCATCAAAACCATCAGTATCTCCATAACGGCAATAATCACTGATTTCCGGCGATTGCTTGCCAATAAACTCATCTTTAATACCTGCATGCGCACAGACTACTGCAGGAATGCCGTTCTTTTTCAGAATATAATGCGACGGTGCTTGAAGAAGAAATTCCTTCAGCTTGCTTTTCCACTCTTCTGCCGCTTCTGCCCCACTCTCTTCTTCATACTGCAAAAATTCTTGCTCAACCTTTTCATCGCCATGCGACAGGGTGACTTTTCTTCCATCAAGCCACCTGGCAATCTTCCAGCCATGGTTGCTGTCGATCATATAGGCCAGCCCTTTCTGGACATGGCGGTAAAAGAACATCATGCTCTTAAGCGATCCCGGACCGCGGCTCATGACATCCCCAATAGAGAGGAACTTCCTGCCATCCGGGTGCAAATAAGAATCCTCATCATCTTTTTTGTAGCCGAGTTTTTCCAGAAGTTCGATCAACTGATCATAACAGCCGTGGATGTCCCCTATGATGTCAATCCCAGCATCTGCTTCCAGTTCAAGTGGATGGCTGCGTCTTGTCAGTTCAAGCTGGTCGATTTCCTTCACAAAGTATACGGACCTGATTCCTTCTTTTTTCATAAAGCGTTTTTCCCGTGTGAAGACCTGATATTGCTGTTTGACCCGACGTTTACCGCGGGGATTCTCCCGCTGCTCGTCCCTTTCCAGCAGAACTTTTTCAGGCACATCGAGAACGATGGAAATAATCGGGACATGATTCTCCCTGGCCATCGCGATATATCTTTTTCGATCATCTGGCTGAAGATGGGTAGCATCCACAAAGGTTAGCTTATTCAGTCTGCACCTGGTGCGGATCATGCTGTCCATCATGGTAAAAGCTTCTTTCGAGATCAAGCTGTATTCGTCAAACAGGATGTCTGCTTCTTCCTTCGGCATGTTTCGCCAGTCCATAAACTCCTTGTCACTGACAAGCGCGCGGAATTGATCGGAACTGACTACTTCGGATGGCGCGATGACTAATTCGTCCTTCCATTTTTCAAGCAATGTTGTCTTCCCGCTGTTGGATGGTCCAACAAGCAAAACGATTCCTGCGTGCGGCACTGAAATTCTCATTCCGAAACCTCCTTTCTTTTAAAGATACACATTTGAGTTGGAAAGCCGAATTGTTCGTCCAACTCGCCAATTCCGTCGAAAATCAACTCATAATCTCCTTCGGTATTCCTGGCGCTGCACCAGGCCTCGAACTCTTCCCTTGTCCACTCAAAACGATGGTCGCCATGCCTGAATTTCGTATCCATTTCATACAGAGCATTATATTCCTTGTTCGGTGTGGTCACCACGAGGTTCTTTGGACGATAGTCTTGCAGGATCGTCTGGAACACTTTCGGAAGCCGGTCCTCATCGATATGCTCAATCACTTCACATAAAATGACGACATCTTTCCCTTTTAACCGCTCATCATAGTAAAATAGCGAACCCCATAGCTGGGTTGGTTTGATAAAATCATCTTTCCCCTCTGCCTGGGCGAATCGCTCCATCGCCCGGATCGATGCGTCTTCTGAAGGCTCGACAGCGAGAATTTCTTTCACACCAGGGATAAAGCCCAGCCTTGTGCTCAGCTTGCCTTCACCAGAACCAAGGTCGACGATGCTTTCCTTATCCTCAAAATCCTTCACAGTTTCCACGATTTTTTCATAACGCATATCATTTAGACGGATTTTTTTCATCTCAGGAGCAGCAGCGTCTTTTTCCTGTCCTTCAACCAGCTCATACACATTTTTGAATCGCAATGCCTTCTTTAAAATAAAGGATTTTTGCGGGTGGTCATCCAGCCAGCCCTCTCCATAACGTTTAAGTTTCTCAATCTCTTTTTCATCGATAAAATAATGCTTGTAATTGTCCAATACGGGGATGAGCACAAAAATCTGCCGCAAAGCCATTTGCAGTGTTGTCCTGCCTTTAAGAGTGATAAACCTGACAGTGCTTTTGGATTTCAGCTTGAAACTATACTCAATTTTTGGCCGGTTGATGCTCACATCAAATCCGAGCGGTTCGAATAAGTCAACGATTTGCAGATCCGATAGTCCCGAAGCCACCGGGCCAAAACTTATTTCAAGATCAAATGGATGCTTCACCCACTTAATGTAGTCTTCCTTTGGCTGTCCATTAAGCGCAGTCCCAAGTGCATTCCTGATTAATGAAATGAAAATGCTGCTGACCGCAAACTCCCGGTCATTTATGTAATGAGTTATATCATATTGATTCCCCTGGTTTTTTACCAGTTCAAGAGAGTCCGGTGCAACAAACACCGTTGCTTCAACCTCCCGTTCCGTAAAAGAGCTGAAAAACAGCCTAACAGCATGGCCTTTCTGATTCCGTTCATACAAATTATTTGGATTTTTCGCCAACAAGTGAGAAATCACCTGAACATTCTCACCAACAGCCCGTATCGTTAACTGCATAATGCACCTCTTTTCGTCCGTTTCTTTATTTTAATATAACTGCGTAACTACAAAAAAGAAAGAGAGTGAACGCTGCAAAAATACAGATTTCAGCCTTTTTCTTTGACTAATCCACGGAACTCTAAATTTTACACTTCTGAGCGATTTCACGTATTTATCACATTTACAACTTATTATTGTTAAGAACCTAAATAGATGAATGGAGTCCGAAGATTATGAAAAAAAGTTTTTTTAGTATGATTATCTTATTGTTGTTAACAGCCTGTTCTGCTGGCCAAAATCATGAAAATGGGTCACTTGAAAAGATCCCTGAACTTCTGGAAGTATCAATTATTACTCCAGAGAAAATCGAAACAAATCAGGAAGTTACAATTAAAGCGAAAATCATTCAGGGTGAGGAAAACGTAACGAAGGCAGATGAGGTTAAATTTGAAATATGGAAATCTGGTCAAGGAGACCATGAAATGATACCGGCTCATAACGAAAATGACGGTACCTATTCAATCAAGAAAACCTTCAGCGAAGGCGGGAACTATTTTATCGTTGCACACATTACCGCAAACCGGATGCATAGTATGCCCAAGGAAGAAGTGACTGTCCTCGGCAGTGAGTCGGAGGACGATCAAGGATCGAACGAGGAAATTGAAAAAACGGATCAACATACCGACCATGAACATCACGATCATCATAATAGCAAGGTTTCATTCGAATTTCTTGCGCCATCGGTGATAAAAAGCAACCAGCCAGCTAAGCTGACTGTCAACGTAACTCAGGAAGAACATATTATTTCCGGTGCAAGAGCCCGCTTTGAAATCTGGGAAGAAAACGAAACAACACATAAGTTCATCGATACGAAGGAAGCTTCACCCGGCACTTATTCCGCCGATTACACCTTCCCTGTAAAAGGACGTTTCAATGTGAAAATACATGTAGAAAAAGGCAATATCCATGACCATATCGAAAAAACGGTTGAAGTAGTTCCACAATAAAACAACTAAGTTATGTCACCTATCACATAAATGAAAAAGAAAATGGCGTGTGAACTAACATAAGTAGGACACGCCATTTTTTGTACATCTTATTTTTTCGCTTTTAAAAAAGGCTTTTCCTACATAAGCACCCATTTACTTTAAGTTTATTTCTTCACAAGATTGGTTGATCATGAAAAATCTAGCATATAAAATAACTCCACATACACTAGCCACTTTTTTATTATTTAATAACGTTTCATTATTTGATTCCCATTTTAAATTACCTTAATGGCTTACATATGAAATTGGATGAGGTATTTTTGTTGCTCATTTAGATTATTGCGATACCTTTTTATCTATCAAGTTCACAATAATTTGTACATCTTTTTTGCTAAGTAAGTACATTGGTCCAGTGTAATTTTCTCTTTGGATTCTCCCTGAATTTCTGTCAGGATAGAGCCATAAGAGTATTATGTCAGTGGTATCATCTTTGTAGGAAAGTACTAGTTGGAAATTTTCACCTTCATCAGTCATTGGACCCGAATGAGCGGAGGCATCCTTTATTGCTTTTAAAATAACTTCGATTTCTTCAGTTTGTTTAAATACTACTTTTCCCTCCTTTAGCTGGTCCTCAGTTTCTGAAAATAAACCTAAACCGTTCCCGGTTATTGATATCATATTAACATCCTTGGTCACATCAATTCTTTCTTTTTCCCTGCGATTTTCATTGTCATTAAAAGATTTATCTTCGGATGAGCAAGCAGCTAAAATCATGATGATTCCAAATACTATAAGTGCACTATTCTTTATCATTATATCCCCCATAAATTTAGACGATATCTCATAGCTTGGATATCTCTAACCTTGCACGCACAATCCCAAGCAGGATAAAAAGGAGTAGAACCTGCCTTATGATGATTGCTATCCTGCATGCTAGTTTAAAAAACTCACACTCTTTCAGTTATTGTCCACATAAGTCAAAATAGACATCAGCTTTTGTGAATCTTCCTCACTTAACTTTGCATACTTTTCACTATCGGATAGAATTCCTACCATCATATCATTAGGTTGAACGTAAAGTTCGTAAACTGCAGAGGGTGCTTGTTTTCCTTCTGTTTCGTGTTGATCCAAGAAAAAATAGATTATATAAGCAGGATCTCTTGTAGTAGCCCAATTACCATCCTGCCACTTAACTTCATTAAGTATGTTTTTGACTTCCGTTACTTCGTCTGAATTCATGATTGTTTTTACAGTTTCATATTGATCATTTTCCTTATTTCGCATATCTACCCTGATAATTTCTCGAGGCTCACTTACGCAGCCCGTCAACAGTAAAGTCAGTAACAGCAATCCAAACACAACTTTATTAACGTACATTGTTTTTCCTCCCCCGCTATATATAAACAGATGGAATTTTCCGGATTAGTTTCCTTATGCGGTATAAAATAATTTCAATTTATAATTCCTCAAGGATTTTTCCATCCTTAGATATACCTAGAATGGTAGCACCTAACAGTTCTTCCCCTTTGGAAATCAAGAACCAAAACCGCTCACTATTGTTGTATTCAATAATCCTAGCTTCGTATTCATTGCCTTCTTTCGTAACAACTTTTACTTTCTCAATCTCAGGTGATAAAATCTTACCTCTAATCAAATCTGTAAAATCCCCAAATCCATCTTGTTTTACGCCGGAGTAGCCCCAATCTAATTTCTTGTCTTTAGGTATCTGACTGGAAAATGAACCTACGGATTCCCATCCCAATATTCCTTTCTTAAAAATAGCTGTTCCAAAATATAATTCACCTGTTGGAACCGTTTCATAAAAGGCAACGGCATGGTTTTTATCCAAAAATTCCACATGTGCCATACTCAATAAAGGTTCATTAATTGTATGGACAATCCTTTTGATTTCTTTAGTATCATCTTTTAAGTGTATGTTTAGAAAATATCCTCCAAGGAAGGCAATACCTATAATCATAAGAAGACGAATTCTTTTAGTCATCGTAAACTCCTTCTCCCTTAATACTCACCTTTTCGTCAGTTTCGTAGAATTCCTTACAATCTATCAAGATTTAAAAGATACTGCCTAAGAAAACTTAACGCGAATATAATACTTTTATTTAACCATAATTTGTAAGCCTGCGTGAAGTCTAAGTTTATAAGCACAACACTAAAACCTCTAATAACCAATTCATGCCTCCAAAAGGCGGATGGATCACTCTTTTTTCTGCATTTCCGCATTTTTGCGCCTCCATAGGGCGGATAGATAACGCTTTTTCTGCATTTCCCCCATTTTCGTGCCTCTATCAGGGGGATGCGTGGCGTTTTTTCTGACCATATCCAAGTAAATGGCAGAAGTTCAGATATTACTAAGTCAGCTAAAAAGGATTAGTGTCTGTAACCATTACTGGTTTGTGCGATTTTTTCTTAATACTTCTTATACTCTGCTGTTATTTTAATGGATAAGCTCATAAACAGTAAAAAGCTGAACCTTGGTTCAGCTTTTTGTGTTTCAACCCTTAATTCTTTGAAATTTTACGATTGGCAGCGTTATTTATAGGGTTGGCATGATTAATTTAACGGGTGGCCAGATTTATTTAAGTGTTAGGCCAACTTTGCCCCGGTTGAACATGATATATTCCTGGATGAACCAATTATATTCCCGGTTGAATAAAATTTAATTCAACTTAAACCAATTCAGGTCAATAATTAAAGAAGCAAAACTTCAAAATAGCGCATACCAAAAGGCTGAGTCAGCAAGCACCTGACTCAGCCTAGCTCAATTCGCCTTCTTCTCATATTTCAAAACATAAAGTGGCTCATTCTGCATCCATTCGGCAAATAGCACATCTTCAACTTGATGGATTTTCTGTTTCTCTAACTCATTTTTCAGCCATTGCTCATCGACACCGGCTTCTTTAAGATTTTCTCTAACCACTTCTCCATCAAGGATCATGTTGACTGGCAGGCTTGGATCGTCTGCTTTGATTTTCATATCGCTATTTTTAGGCGTGTCATAATCCGCTTTGGGGAGGACACTGACCATTCCGTTCGTTTCGATGATGGCATATTCCACTTCGCGAAGTGAAAAATAACCTTGCTGTCTGACAAGACTTTGCAGTTGATTGATATCCAGCTTTGCTTTTTTCAAGGCCTCGAATTTAATCTTTCCCTTGCGGACCACAATGTTCGGCTCGCCCTCAAGTAATTTCCGCGAATAGAGAAATTTTTGCGTAACAGTCTCTGTTACATAAACTAGCACTCCCCACAATGCAACAGCAAAGGCAATTTCGCCTATTTTCACTTCGTGGTCATAAATTGCATTTCCTACCAGTTCACCCAGGATAATAGCAGAAATAAAATCAAACGGTGTGATTTGAGAGAACTGCGTCTTCCCCTGCAATTTTGTCATGATAAATAAAAAGACAAACCCGCTCGTTAATTCTACTGCGATTGATAAGTAATGATTCAACACTCCCACTCCTTCTTTCCCATTATGGGAAGATTTTTCGAAATTGAACCGCTATTTTTAAAAAATCCTTCATAAAACGACAAAATGTGTTACATATGTCATAAAAACAAGAAACAAATAAATTCCACATAACGGTAAAACATGTAACTTTTATGAGGAAAAACCGTTTATAAAGATGTAAATACCTTTACTAACACCGCATGGCCATAGACTGTTAGGCAAATGGGCCTACAAATGAAAAAAGGGGGATGGGGAATGAAAAAGTGGCTGGTATCATTGATGCTTCTTGTATCTATGGTGTTCTTTGAGGCACCTGCAGAGGCTGCCGGCGGGGATTTGATTATCATAAACAAGTCTATCAATCAACTGGCTTATTATAAAAATAATAAACTGGTAAAAACGTTTAAGGTGGGAACCGGCAGGAAAGCATCCTATACGCCTGAGGGCAAGTTCAAGATCGTTAACAAAATCAAGAATCGCCCATATTACAGTGGAAAGATCCCTGGCGGGGACCCAAGAAATCCGCTTGGCGACAGATGGTTGGGGATAAATGCTAGAGGAACATGGGGAACAACGTATGCGATCCACGGCAATAACAACCCTAAATCAATCGGCGGATACGTCAGTGCCGGCTGCATCAGGATGTACGACAACGAAGTGCAATGGCTTTATGACCAGGTTAAGGTAGACACCCCGGTTGTCATCACATCATCCAAAAAATCCTTCAATGCGATTGCGTCCGCTAATGGTTATAAAGTTACCGGTCAGGCTTCCGTACCAGTGTCAGCCGTACCAACAAGCACTGTCCTTAAAAAAGGGATGCGAGGTCCAGAAGTGAAGCAGCTGCAGCAGGCGCTGACAAACAGAGGATACAGTACTAAAGGAGTCGACGGAGTATTCGGTCCAGCTACGGAAGCAGCCGTAAAGAATTTCCAAAAAGCGAATAAGCTCACGGTGGATGGAATCGCAGGGCCAGCCACCAAAAAGGCACTCGGAATAAAGTAGCATCAGTATAAAAAGAGACGGTCCCTCCTAAAGGAAGGACCGTCTTCATCTTTACACACCTTTAACAAGCTCTCTCATCGAGTTCAGCTTCTCGGAAAGCTCCAAGAACCATTCTTCATCGCCAGTGGCAAGGGCCAGATCAATGAGATATTGAATTTGTTCTTTGTTTTTCACCTTCGGGTCGGGCAATTTTTTTACTCCGTTTGTGGCCATTGGAATCGTCTTGCCTATCATTGATTCATCATCACTTGATGTGATTGTTGCATTTACTTTATCATCCAAAATATCAAGTGACTCTATATATCCGATGAATAATTCTCCATCCCTGGATTTCCCCTTGATCCAATCGCCTACTCTTAAAATCGTGTCATTATTGGAAAACATATATGTCACCTCATTTAATAGAATCTGTAATATTTTTCATTACATTTACCAGCTAAGAAGGCCAGCGTGCTCCTTAGTCACAACAGTTCGTTTCTTTGACCAGGTCGACTATTTCCTTTATGGAATACTGCTTCAAATATTCTCCCAAATGTTCTTCAGCACCCAGGAAAATAGCAAACAGCACTTTGTGCATATTCGCCCCGACAACACATTTTTCATTAGAGTCCGGACACTTAGGCTGCAGTGCCCCTTCGGAGGTCAATTTATAGATATCCCAGAGGTTCACCTCATTTAAATCCAGTGCAAAAATGAATCCGCCGCCAGTTCCCTCTTTTGATTTGATAAATCCATGTTTTTTTAACAGGCCCAGCACTTTGCGGATCCGTACAGGATGAACCCCTGCACTCTCCGAGATCGCTTCGCTTGTCGACATTCTGTCCGGCTGCAGAGCAAGTAAGGTTAAACTGTGAATGGCAAGAGTAAAATCGCTGTTCATTGCCTGCCTCCTAACAGATTTGTTATGCTACATTCTACATTTCATCCAGATAAATTCCAAGCAAAAAGTATTAAAGAACTAATTCGCGATGTTTTCCCACTCAAAGCTGGGGAATGTACGCAGCTTGCGTGGCAAGAAACTGCGAATTTCTTCCTCATTATACCCAACCTGCAATCGCTTATGGTCCTGGATAATCGGACGGCGCAGCATTTGCGGATTTTTGATGATTAAATCGTATAACTGATTCAGCGGAAGAGAGTCAATATCCATATCCAGCTGCTTATAGGTTTTTGAGTTTGTCGAGATAATGTCTTCCGTTCCATCCTCAGTCAGCCGAAGAATGGATTTGATTTCATCAACGGTGAGCGGCTCTGACACGATATTTCTTTCAGTATATTCAATCTGATGTTCCTGCAGCCATGCTTTTGCTTTCCGGCAGGAAGCACAGCTTGATGTGATATATAAAGTTACCATAATCCACAGCTCCTTCGTTCAACTGTAAAAATAAAAATTACAGATAAACTGCAATAGGTTCTCTTTTTTATCTAAAATAGCGATACTGTAATATTAAACTTTACAGTTAAAAAAGTCAATAGTCGTTTCTTTCCCCCTCCCATTATGACACAATTTTTTATCTCATTAAAAATAGGCTTATTCGTTCGAAACTCTGTCGGAATCCACTCGTCAAACTATTTGAGGTGATAAAAAATGAAGAAAATAAAACGTTTTATGCAATTCGGTTTGAGTCTTTTGTTGATCGGTTCCTTACTCTTTTTTACCAACGGTTCTGGCTATGCAGATGATCATGCAGTCACTGTTAAAAAAGGCGATACGTTATACAGCCTTTCTAAGAAATACAACCTGACTGTCGAGGAGTTAAAGGGTTTCAACGGCTTGAAGAACAATACGATTTATATTGGCCAAAAATTGCTGCTCCCTAGCTTTACCGAATCGGAGCTAATGTATGCTGTTGTGGGTGGTTCTTTTACCAAGAAAGTCAATGCAACAAAGCAGATCGCTTATCTTAAAAAGAAAGGAATTGAAGCAACAGTCATTACAAAGACCATTAACGATAAAACCTTTTACCGCATTCAGGCTGGAGTTTTTTCGGAAAAAGCAAATGCTGAGAAGCAAAAAGAGCTGTTACGTAAAACCGGTATTAAAGATGCCTACATCGACACGAATAAGAGCCTTCAAGTTCATGGTGTTTACATTGGTTCCAACTACAGCCAGCTTTTGCAGCAATTCGGGAAGCCAGCTAAAATAGAGGACCAGTTGAATATCAGATCGTTGTATTACACTGGTGAAGGTGCCGGAGTACGCGTGAAGTTCAACATGGAGAATGGTTCTGTATTCGGGCTGCAAGTTTACCCAGAATTTTTAAAACTCAGTACCCTTCCGACCCAGAAGAGTCAAGTAATTAATGAGTACGGCTATCCAAGCCAAGTGCATAACGTCACTTGCTACGAAAGCGCGGCTTGCGCACAATTCATCTACCAATTTAACAAGAACAAGCTGACCATCCAATTCGACCGGGATGGGAAGTCCGTTCAATATTATGACTTAAGCAGATTAGATAATTAGAGGAAAGGCCGCCATTGGGCGGTTTTTTTGTTACTTCACATCGGTACTGCAGCCTGCTAAACCTCATTGTTGAAAGCTTGAATTTACCTTCTAGGAAAAACCATTATCCATATTTGGTTACTGATTTTTTTGTTAAGTATACTTCCATTAGTTTTTACAAGTGCCGGCGTCTGGAGAGCCTCTTAATCATCATGGGTTATCTTTTCATATTGTAAGTTATAGTAAATTAAAAAACCTGCGCAGTTGACTTATTTAAAAAGCCTGCTGCACAGGGAACAGTTTATTTATTTTAATCCCATTGATTTCTTAATTTTAATACCTTCTTTTCTTGCTTCTGCCCAGGTAAAAGGAGGAAATTTAATCTCTCCACTTTTCTTTGCCTGCACTAAATGTTCTAGAGACTCAATAATAATTTTTCGCTGAAGTTCTTTGTGATATGGCACTCCAAAATGGTGTCCCATCATGAAAGGTAAAAACACTGCTCTTGGGGGCTTAGCATGCTCTGTTATATCCAGGGCTACAGATAGTGAAACAGTTGGAATTCCCCTTCGTTCTAAAGCGCGCTGCACGAGCGCGACAGATTGATGTCAAATCGGTCACGCAGGGCTTAATAAAGCTATATCCGCATTATCTTTCACTACCGCTTCAGCGATATCTTCCGCTAATTTTCGTTCAAGTTGTTCAGGGTCCATATTATATCCAATAAAAGAAAAAAAGTTTTCCGTGAGTCCTCCTATGACTCCTTCTTCAGCTAATTCCTGTAACCGTTCAATGGGAAAAATCACATTTATATCCTGATTTGCACCTATTGTGGGGTACTTTAATTGATGAATTTCCAGCTGGTCAGGTTTTAAATGGGTTGGAACCTTTCGATATGTATAATCTCCTATAGGATGAACAGTGTCAAAAGGCATTGTGCCCACGGGCTGTACACCAGCTGAACTTACGAATGTTAATTTAGATTCTGATAATGGCTTATCCAAAAAGGCTAACGGGACAAAATCATCTTTTGTTATCATCGATCCAGGATAACGCTCGTTAACTGTATTCCACACGCCGGGACGCAGTTGCCCTTTTTTAGAGGTTTCCGTCATGTATCCATTCCCCCGATCTTTTTAGCAGATAAAAATGCAGACTAAAATATAAATGCGCTAAAGTTTCAGCATCTTTATTTTCAAGTGTATCATAAATAAATTCCCGGTCTGTCTCGGGTGATTCCAGCAATAGTTTAAGGGCCTCAATCCAAGACTTATCAATCTCTTTCCGCCCAGCATCTTCATTTCCATCACCAAAGTGCAGCCTTACATAACGAATCAACTTTTCATTATCGCCATTCTTTATAGCTTCTTTTAAATAAGGGAGTGACATTGGTATACTCCTTTCTTCAATTTCCGTAATAGTATCACTTTTCAAATAAAAAGAACAATAATTTGTTGCTTAACTCCTGGTCAATTTTTGGCTTCTACAGCCCCGATTAAATTTTGAAAATAATCTTCATGATGCCAGTCAGCAAAAAACAAGACGGAGATTGACTCGGATTTATGCCTTAACAGAATAGAAACTCCCTTTAAAAGCAAGCCGCAAAAGCCGGCTTGCTTTTCCCTGGCTTTAAGGAACCCATCCTAAAAATCAAAAAGATAGAGACAGCAATAAGCCAAAATACATGGCAAAAATAAAACTTAGTCCAAAGAAAAGGGCAACCAATGGTTTTACCTTTTTGAAACTAATGAAAATAAGGGTTAAAAACAAGATTGAAATAATGAATAGCAGTATGGATGGCAGCATTGGGATAAATTCAAGTGTCTGTGTTGAAAGTATATTAATCCCCAGGATCCACTCAACCCAAGGAAATGCACCCTCTGTCTTGATTGTAAAGTCCACCTCATGTGGCGGAGACAATGTTCCCAATATGGAAGTAAAATAGAACGCCATCAAGATCATAATACTTTCAATTTTCAGCCAGGGACTCGGATCAAAGTAATCACTGAATCTGGATTTTCTCGCCAGCAGGCCGTTCAAAAATGCGAAAAATAAGATCGGAATAATGCTTATATGTTTTAATAGCAAGGTGTGGCCATACGGCACAGCCCAGGAACTGACATAGTCTTCGGGCTTAACTACATAGGACATAAGAGTCAGGCCGCTTATTAAGATAATCAAAAAGCTAGTGATTGCAAAAGGAGTAAACCAGCTTAAGAAACTTGACCAATTGGATTGATCTTTGGCAAACCAGGCAACATGAAATAATATCCCTATCCAGAGAGTAACCGCCAGAAAGTGGATGGAATGGGATGAGAAGCCTGCCCAACCCGAAAGCGAAGCGACATGGCTTGCGTATCCAACCGCCAGAATCATTAACAGCAGTATGGCTGCCTGTATATATTTAGATGCATTAAATAAAAGGGAAAACCATAAAAGAACAGACATCAATCCAATAAACAGCCATGCCTTTCCCACTTCAAAATCCGTCAAAACAGAATATACTGCGAGTGTAAACCCAACACTGCCGCTGAAATAGGATATCACTTGGGCGACTGGTCCAAAAGTAAATAAATAAATGCCTAAACAGGATAGCAGTAAAACTTTTTTAGGTATATGAATTGCCGGCTTCTTTGATAATGGCACAAATTGCAAAGCCACATGTCCAGCTAAAATAGAAAAGACAAGATAAGAGCCTAATTCTGAGAGCGGGGTCAAAGCAATCATTTTATCTATTCCTTCCAAACAGGAAGAACAGCCCTAGTCCCAACAACCCAAGTGCGACAATCGGGATAATGTATCCAGCGGATGTCATTGGCAAGTTAGGCTTAGTTAAAGGATGTTCTATACCCTCTTTCACTTTCTCTGTATCTATTTCCTGTCCTCCGCCTGGTTTCTCAATATCTGAGTCAACCGCCGCCCCCTGTTTCTTTTGGACAGTGAAAGGAATTTTACCAGTGATTGGATGGCCATCCTCCCCAGCAATTTCCCAATTAATGATATAAGTTCCTGATTCAAGAGGTGTTTCCAAGAACCCTTTCATTTGATTGCCTTGTATACTAATATTCTTGAAAGATTGCTCCCTGTTATCCTTAGTTAACGTCATCGTGCTTAATGATTCAATTTTCCCTGCAAAGGTCAGACTCACTTCATGTAGATCTTCGGTCAGAATCTGGTTCGCCTCCGGCATCGAAGATTTGAGTTCAGAATGTGCATATGCGGAAAAAGGTATTGTTAACAAAAGAACGAGTAAAAAAAAGGTTTTTGACATTAGGTGCTCCTGACATGTTATTTAGATTGTTTGCAAAGCAAGATTTTAAGATTACTCAATTTTTATATTATACTATTATAAATCCATAGAAATACAAGGATTTAAATTCCTTTCTCTCTCCTCTTAACTCCTGTGATTCTCCGGTATAGTCCGTTTAGCATTACTTCCTCATCTTGTAAGATTATTGATTCATCCGAAACAGGGGCGTGGATTAAATTAAAATCCAGTCCAATATCGGTTCCGAACAGTTTTACCAAAGGCCGAAGCAGCCGTTGCCGAACGGGGACTTTTTTATTGGCAGGGACGAACTTATCGAAGATTAAAAATCTACCATTGCTTTTTAATACCCTAATGATTTCCCTGAAAGCTTGCTGAGGATCGGGGACTACGCTTAATATCAAGCTGCCAATGACAAAATCAAAGGATTCTTTTTCAAAATCGAGATGTTGGGCATCCATCCGTAGAAATGTAATCGAAGAGTCCCGATAGGTCTCTTGCGCCATTCTCAACATATCCTCTGAATAATCGATTGCCGTTATTTCATGCCCATTATTCAATAAATAGGGCAAGTCAGCCCCCGTTCCAACGCCTACAAATAGTATCTTACTTCCAGATTTCACGTCAATATCTTTAAATATTTGCTTTCTTGCTTTTAAAAATATCCCCGAATTGAAAAGTCTGTCATAAAACGGTGCCGCGCATTTATATATAAACCGGTTCCATGTGTTGTTCATATATTCTCCTCCTACAGGAAAGGCTTCCCAGTGTAGGAAGCCTTACTTATCTTTTACTCCAAGAAGCCGCAATGCATTGAGTGTTACAATCAGAGTCGCCCCCATATCGGCAAAAATCGCGATCCATAGCGTTAGCCAGCCAGGAATGACAAGCAACAGAGCAACCAGTTTAATCCCTAATGAAAAGGTAATGTTTTGTTTAATGATATTTAACGCTCTTCTGCTTAATTTCACCGTGAAAGGAAGTTTGCCTAGGTCATCTGCCATTAGGGCAATATCAGCAATTTCCAGCGCTGTGTCTGTTCCGGCTCCTCCCATGGCAACTCCAACCGTGGAAGCCGCAAGTGCAGGTGCATCATTCACACCATCCCCCACCATTGCAACCCGATCATACTGACTTCTAAATTCTTTTATATAACTCAATTTATCTTGAGGAAGCAGGTCTGCTTTAACATCCGTAACCCCGGCTTCTTTTCCAATCGCGCGTGCTGTACCTTCGTTATCTCCAGTCAGCATGATGGTCTTTTGAATGCCCAAATCATGTAGACTCTTGATCACTTTATGAGTGTTCTCCCTCATTTTGTCAGCCACTGCAATTAAAGCCAGAACAGATTGGGATGTTCCGGCAACCATTACTGTTTTGCCTTCGTTTTGCAAACTTGATATCTGTTCTTTTATGCTGGAAGGAATGCCGTTCAGCTCTTCAAATAAATTAGGGCTGCCCACATAATAGGCTGTTCCATTGACCTCTCCTTTAATGCCTTTGCCTGTTATAGAGTTAAATCCTTCTACCGCCATACCTTGGTAGGATAGGTTCTCTTCCTCGGCTTTCCTCATGATGGAGGAGGCCAATGGATGCTGGGAATTGTTTTCTAGGGCAGCAATAATCTTTAATAATTCATTAGAATCTTCGGCTTTTTGCGGCAGATAATCTGTGACAACAGGAACGCCTTTTGTCAAAGTGCCGGTCTTATCAAAAGCGATTGCTTTGATTGCACCCATTTCTTCCAGATGGATTCCACCTTTGATCAGCACCCCGTTTCGCGCTGCATTTCCGATGGCAGTCACAATCGAAACAGGTGTAGAAATGATCAGGGCGCATGGGCAGCCAACAACCAATACTGCCAGACCTTGATAAATCCATGAGCTCCAATCTGCTCCTGATAACAAAGGAGGAACTATCGCAACCCCTAATGCAATCAACATAATTAACGGAGTATAATATTTTGCGAACCGGTCAACAAATGCCTGGGAAGGAGCACGTTCTGCCTGCGCTTCCTCGACAAGGTGAATGATTTTAGCAATAGTTGTATCATCCACTCGCTTTGTCACTCTGACTTCAAGGACGCCTTCCTCATTCAAGGTTCCGGCAAATACTTCATCCTCGCTTTCTTTTGCTACAGGTATTGATTCACCGGTTATTGCCGCCTGATTGACAGATGAAATTCCTTTTACCACCATTCCATCCATAGCAATTTTTTTCCCTGGCTTGACGATCATGATATCTCCGATTTCAATATCATCCACTTTCACCAGTTGTTCTTGATTTCCTCTGCGGATCAATGCTTCTTTAGGAGCGATATTCATCAGTGACCGAATGGACTGTCTTGCTTTATCCATTGAATACGTTTCAAGCGCCTCACTGATTGCAAAAAGGATGACTACCATGGCCCCTTCCCCCCATTCGCCAATGGCCGCAGCACCAATCACAGCAATGGTCATCAGTGTTTTCATATCAAACTCAAGCCGGCCAAGGTTCTTCAATCCAGTCAGAAACAGGCGGGACCCGCCAATCAGCATGGAGGCTGCGTAAGCCAAAACAGATGGAACGCTGCCTTCTCCGTTCAATTCTCCTGCCATCCAGCCTATAATCAGAAAGATCAGAGATCCAATGACCGGACTATGTTTTTGTAAGAAAGGCTCTTTCTTTTCTTCGAATCGCTGTTTCTCGGGAATGACCTTTATATTTTCAAAAGCCCCAGCTTTTTCAAGCTCTTCTATCGTTGTATTTCCATATACCGTCAGCTTCGAGGCGCCGAAATTTACACTTGCATCAGAAACACCATCCAGGTGTTTTACGTTCGTTTCGAACTTTGTGGCACAGCCTGCTCAGGTAAAACCCTGGACACGGTATACACTTTTTTGCACATCTTTTTCTGTCATAGCATTACTCATGTGATTGAACCTCCTTCTGGTGGGCAAAAGCAACCTGGATCAATTGCTTTACATGCTCATCGTCGAGTGAATAGAACACCAGCTTGCCCTCTTTGCGATATTTAGCCAGGCCTAAATTCCGCAAAAGCCTTAGATGGTGCGAGGCAGTTGCTGTGGAGCAGCCGACGATATTGGCAACATCACAGACACAAAGCTCATCTTCCTCACTTAATGAGAAGGCAATTTTAATTCTTGTATCATCGGCCAATGCTTTAAATATCTGAGCTACAGCCATTGTATTTTGCTGAGAAAGAGAATTTTTTACTCGAGATACTTTTCCCTCATCCACACAGGTGATCTCACACATATCTTTGATTTGCTTCAACTCATTCACCACCCTTTATTCAAATATTCGTTTGATTATAAGTATATGTTAAAAATCGACAAACGGTCAAACGATTGTTTGTTTAATTTCGTTTTATCCTTTTATTGTTTTGCAAAACTCTGGCAATGCTCGTTTTTGTCCAGATTTACTGCCTACTGCCAATATTCCCAGTACATAAAAAAGTGAAAAGACTAATTGGTCTTTTCACTCTAGTACTGTCGTAGAAAAAGGCCAATTCTCTCTTTGCTAGATTCTTACTAAACTCTGCTTTGATGTTACCTAAGAATTCTTGAAGCTCCATGTTCTTTCCCGTAGATAGTCAAATACCTTCATTTCTTGGACGTATTTTTAATTTCACTGCACCCTTAAGCTGAATTAAAAAAAGAAACGGTATATATCGTGCATACCTATCAAAAAATAAAAAAACTATATATGAGAAGAGGGATATATTTTGGAACAAGAAGAAAAATTAAAAACTGCGGTAACAGCAATGGGAAGTGATTTAAAGGTACAAACCTTCGGAGGTGCTGAAAAGACGACCGATACTGTAGTCGGGATAAACATGGTCGAAAGTATTATAAATGATTGGAACGCTATGTCTAAAAACCAAGCAAATCATACAATCCAACAATATGGTCCGCCTAACGAGGCAACCCAGAGCAGGCTGATCTGGTATAACAATGGACCATGGAAGCGCACCATTGTTTATCGTGATGAAATTCCACACGACTTTCCACAGCCTCACACCGATGTAATTGAAAATTATATCAACTACACCGTTCCGCCTGAGATGTTCAGTGAACTTGCGAAATTTGATGGCAGTGTCATCGTTGAGAGAACAAGAGGAGAAGTATCTTCCCGTTGTGATATGGAGGCAGCCAATATTCTTGCTCTTAATTTAATGAATGATATTGTAACAGGCAAATTAAGTGCAGAAGAAGCCCGTGATAAATATTGTGAGGAAACTTCCGCCTTTATGATGAATAGACCAGCCCCTTATGCAGAGAAACTTCAATTCAACGTATCGAATATCGAAAAGTATGATACAGACGTAGTCATGATTGTCGATGAAATGGCGGAACAAGCTGTGGAAAAAATGAATGATATAGCAGATAACAATATTGCGAATAACAGACTTCATTAAACATTTAAAAAAACTGCCTTATGGCAGTTTTTTATTGGCAGCGTCTTACCTTTTGGGCCTTTTATAAATGAAGATTTTCACAATCTTTGTGTATGATACTAGCTATAACTTGCTAATGATATTGAGTTACTTACTTATAAAGCGTTTGACCGGTCATCATTTTAAAAAGCAAAATTGAATTATTAATAAATAAAATGTAACACTAATAAGAAAAAAATGGAGATGGCTTATTTGGATGACGCAGTAAAAGAGTTACTCTTTTATCAACAAGAATACTCAAATTTAGCTATTGAAAATTGGTTGGAACACTCCTTGTTTACTTGGGGTTGGTGGTTCCTTGTCTTTATTTTTGTTGTACCATGGATGATATTCGTAAAACTTCTTGATAGAGAGCATACCCTTAAGGTTTGGAGTTTTGGTCTAATTGTCATTATTTACAGCCTTTATTGATGATCTAGGCAGTGAATTATGTGCTTGGATTTACCCGACTAAATTTGTTCCAGTTGGTCTTCTTGCATTACCATTCGACTTTTCCATTATACCAGTGTCATGCATGTTGATATATCAATATTTTCATACATGGAAAACATTTAGTATCGCCCTTGTTTTTCAAGCTGCCATTTTTGCATTTATTGGTGAACCTATTTCAGTTATGCTTGGAACAGTTACATATTTAAAATGGAAATACATATATTCATTTGCTTTTTACATAGTCACTGGTATTGCAGCTAGGTTCATTATTCAGAAATGGACAGCAAATTAATTTTACACCCCCAAGCGTCCATCCTTTCTAGTTCATCGAAATTTAAGTTTTTAAGTTCATTAAAGTAAATAACCCTTCACTGAATTTGCATCAAACTGGCCCATAGAAAATCATCTACAAATATCACCGGGTTATAATCCTCCCTGGACAGGCATAAGGTTTAATGTAACTTGAATAAAAGGAGCCATTAAATTGATGCGAATATTAGGATTATCCGCTCTCTTGCTATTCTGTATATACCTGGTTTTTGCCTATCCCCCAAATGTCCAAAAAAACGCTGAGCTCGAATATTTGGAGACCGACGCCAGTGTCCACAATGACATTTTAGAGACTATCTTACCTGAATTTGAGTACCTGCACATAGAGTCTCTCGACAAGGAGGTAGACGGATATATCGTTGAAACCTACAGGGAATATGAAATTCACCGTGACCAGGAAGGCAAGATCCTAAAACAGATCCCCACTTCAAACTATGAGTATGTAAGATATAAAAGTTACTAAATAATAGGGTAAATTTATTCTGTATTATTTGTATTTCTTAAATGATGTTCAACTCAGCCTATAATTTTATACCGGTTTACCAACTTTTTTGTACGGGATCAGAATATGTGGCTGATCTGGAGCTGTAAAATCTTCAATTCCTGATTGGTTTATATCGGGAGTGAAATATTTCCGCCCCCACTTCATGAAGACAGTTCCAGTAATTCCTTTTTTGACCTGCTAAATGGAGTTAAATTCCTCATTACAAGAAATGAATACTCAGTAAAGTATTGTGTATCTATTATTATTTGTATTCTGTAAAGGTTTTTTTCTAAGCCTATCATGCCATCACCTACAATAAATTCAATAATAATCTCTATGTATAAGATGATAAAAGGTTTCTATATCAACTTAATAACAATAAAATTAACAAGCCAATATAACAAAAGAGCCCACAGCAGGATGATCACCGCACCTGCTATCCAATTCTTCTGTTTTACCTTCCCTGCAGCAGCCACTTTTTCACGTGAATCCTGTATAACCTGATCTGGCAGTAGTTTTAAAAGAATGGCAATTCCTAAGGGGATTAGGATCAAATCGTCCAGATACCCAAGGAACGGGATAAAGTCAGGAATTAAATCGATGGGACTGAAGGCATAGGCGACAACTATTATTGCGATTAGTTTTGTATAAAAAGGTGTATCGGGATGTTTGTATGCCTCAGCTACAATAAAGATGTCTTCTTTGATTTTGCTCATCCGCTTTTTAAATGTTTGCCTAGCTTTCCCCATAATATTCCCTCCGGCTTTCTATTCTAATTATCTATTACTATATAAATAAACAGAGCCTGGCACAATGGCCAGACTCCTCAAGCTTTTGTGAGAAAAGAGCATGCAAACTTAATACCGACCTGCAAAATGGCTTACATTACGTTAAAATCGGCTTTAGGATTTTAACAACAATCTTTACGAAAACAGCCTTTATTTAACAAGCAGCTTCGGTCTTCATCAGACTGTCCCATGCCGAACATCTTTCATTCCCCTACTGCAAAATAACGTTCAATCAAACCACATTCTGCTGATGCTGTTCGATGAAAGCTGCTAATGCTTCTTTAAATTGCTGGATTTCTTCCATGGTATTATATGGAGCCAACCCGATCCGCACCCATCCGCCTGTTGGATAGACATCGAGTACCTCAGCCATCGTGGAGGCATAGAAGTCCCCATCTGCGACACACATATTGTATTTTTCCGAAAGCCATGCCGTGACCTCGTGGGAGTTGTGACCTTCAATAGTAAAAGCAAATGTTGGTGTCCTCCGCCCAGAAGCTGCGCGATATAGTGTCACTTCCGGGAGGCTGTGCAAAAAGCTTTCCACTTCTAATGCAAGTCCACTTTCATATTCATCGATTGCTTGCATTCCGGACACCAATCGTTCCCTTCTCGTTTCACCATATCCCAGCTCTTCGATAAACTGAATAGCTCCCATCACCCCGGCGATGCCTTCATGATTCTGAGTTCCTGTTTCAAGCTTGTAAGGTATTTGGGCAGGTGCAGGCTTCAGCTTGTAGACCTGAAGTTTTTCAAATAAACTCTCCCTCACCACAGCGATGCCGACATGCGGCCCGAAAAATTTATAAGCTGAACATAGCAGGATGTCACACCCAAACTTTTGAACATCCATTGATAAATGCGGCACTCCATGTACAGCATCAACAACCGCCAGGGCGCCAACTTCCCTCGCACGTTCAATTATTGGCTTTAAATCCGTTACAGTCCCTGTCACATTCGATGACATTCCAGCGGCCACCAGCTTTGTTTTATCTGTAATGATTCCGTCTAAATCATCTAATTTCAAAGTAAAAGTTTCATGATCCAGTTCGATGAATTTTACCGTTGCTCCACAGTCCCTCGCAAGGGTAATCCATGGATCAACATTCGCACGATGGTCTAGCTCTGTGACCACAATCTCATCACCCTCATTGATAAAACCAGCCAGACTCCGTGCAATCGCAAAAGCATGTGTCGTCATATTGGCACCAAACGCCACTTCATTCGCCTGGCATCCAAGCAAATCCGCAACAGCCTCCCTGGCTTTGTCCAGCATACTATCTGTGTCAGCACTGGTGTTGAAGGTCCCATGAAGATTTGCCATGCCATTCCTTATGTACCGATACATAGACTCCATTGCAAAATCGACCATTTGTGTACCGCCCGGCCCGTCAAAGTAAATCACTTGTTTTCCATCGTCTTTTCGATTTAATGCCGGGAATCTTTCCCTCACCTGTTCAATTGGAAATAAATTAGCCAACCCCCATCACTCCTTCTGCCAAACTGATATCAACATAATTATGTCATAATTTTCTAATAATTTCAGTTTAATCTTTCGACAAACGAAAGAGGAACCATAAACAACGGCTCCTCATCTGCTTCTTCTCGAACAGGAATGATCCTTAATCTTAGGAATAAATGGAACGCTATTCACTTCATGGACGCAAAAGAAATCAGCTAAATCATCCTCTTTTCTATCCATCCTCTCACCCCCATATTACCAAAGGTATTCATGGAGGGAGGCAAGGGTATGGATGTTCGGTCTTGAATGAAGGAATTAGGCGCTCTCCATCACTGCTTATTAATTACAATCGATAGCTTATAGCTCACATAATTGCTCAAGTCTGTCAGAAATTCATCCAAAATTTCATTGGATGGAAATTTGCATTCTAAAAGGTAACAGCTTTCCCCACTGACTTTATAATTGTTCATCACGTATGTTTTTTTTTCTGTCAAGAACGTGAGGTAAGGCTGATGATTCGTCGTTTTCGTAAAAATATGTATGATTGCATAAATTGGATACCCCATTTTTATTTGGTTCACTTTAATGGTATACCCTTCAATGATTCCGTGATCCTCTAACTTGGCGACCCTCGCTGAAGCAGCCTGGCCAGTCAAATGGACCTTTTCACCAAGTTCCTTCATGGTGATCCGGCTGTTCATGGTAAGCTCTTCTATAATTCTCATATCGGTGGAATCCAACATTGTCTCAAATCCTTTCAATAATCAAGTAAAAGAAGAAAAAGACTTGATTTTCACTATGTAAGTCAAAAGCGGTCTTATTATAAACTATATATACATTATAGAAAAGGAGCTAATGAATATGAATTTACAACAAATTCGAAATGCAACTTTGGTTGTGCAATATGCTGGGAAGAAGTTTTTAATCGATCCATTTTTGGCAGAAAAAGGAGCATATCCTCCCTTTCCCAATTCATTAAGGCAAGACCAGAATAATCCTTTAGTCAGCTTACCGGTGTCCATTGATGAAATGATCGATGATATAGATGCTGTCATTGTAACTCATTTACACCTCGACCACTATGATGAGGCTGCCAAAGAGGCGCTTCCGAAGAATCTAAAAATGTTCGTACAAAATGAGGAAGATGCCAATGCAGTCCAAAATGACGGTTTTAAAAATGTTGAGGTTTTACAGGAAGATACAGTTTTCGAAGCCATTCAATTAATTAAAACAAAAGGCGAGCATGGCAGAGGGGAAATATTAAAACTTGCCGGCCTCGTGTGTGGTGTTATATTTAAACACGATACCGAGAAAACCTTATATGTCGCTGGAGACACTGTCTGGTATGAAGGTGTACAAGAAGCCATCGATACCCACACGCCAGAAATCATTGTTGTAAATGCAGGAGATAATCAATTCCTTGAAGGTGGATCACTCGTCATGGGTAAAGACGACGTGTATGAAGTGCAAAAAGCCGCTCCCTCTGCAATAATCATCGCCAGCCATATGGAAGCTGTCAACCACTGGACACTTTCAAGGGAAGAATTGAAAAGTTTTGTTGATGAAAATGGGATCTCCTCAAGTGTTATCGTCCCAAATGACGGTGAGTCATATAGATTTTAATAAACCAGCAGTGCACACAAAAGCTCGGGAGCCTTCTAAAAGGCCCTGAGCTTTTACTGTAATTAAAACTAACTAGAAACAAAAAATGTTCCAATACAAAGAGTTTGAAAGTAAATACATATTAACAACCAAGTATGATACACTTTATTGATAATCTGTTTTATTCGATGGGGTGCTAATTTGGAAAGTACGCAGTTAATGAAAGTTAATGAACTTGCAGGCCTTACCAAGGGACACGGACTATATTTCTTTGGAAACCAAGAACGGTATGTTACTCGAGTGGTTGACTTCGTCATTTCGGGTCTGGAACGTGGTGAATATTCCATCATTGTAGAAAATGACCGGATGATACCCTTGATTATCAGAAAACTCATGGAGTCAGTGGATGAAAGCAGTTTGGAAAAAGTAAAGTTCATCAATAACTTTGACTTTTATTATGCCAAGGGAGACTTTAGCGTAAATTCCATATTTGATTTCCTTCCGAACCTGATCGAAGGTTATTCAAAGCTCGATGTAGTCATTCGTAGCTGGGCTCATGTAGAATGGCGGGATGAGCAGCAGATCAACAGAAAATTAATCGCTTCTGAACAAGAAGCCGATACCATTGTGACCGAAGCAAAATTTCTAGCTGTTTGTGCCTACGATTCTGAAAGGGTTAGCCAAGAATTAATAGAAGGCCTTATAAATTGCCATAACTTTATTATTAATGATGAAGGATGAAAGAAATCAGGCTCACCTATCGGGTGAGCCTGATTCATTATTTTCTAGGTACTTCATTTTTGCAGAAGCTTGATGGCCGATCATGCATGTATAGAACAGGATACCTTTTTTCGACAGAACCAGAAGGTACATACACTCTAATTTTTCTTTCTTCTCCAAACAATGACACTGGAAAACTTTTAATCATTTCTTACACATACTTTCCTATTAAATTGAAGGATATTTTACCGTATCATTGGAGTCCATACTAGAAAAAGTTGCACAAAAAGCATTTTGCATGGTCACCTCTCGCTGCAAACGAGATCCGTCCAACGAAAGAAAGGCAAGGGAATGTCTCCCTTGCCTTTCATTATCAACCTGCTTTCCTAGCTATGCAAACTCCCTTTTAACCATTGACGTGGTCGATATGAGCCGATTGGTATCTGGATTAGGCTGGTTTTTCCTTTCATTCGATAAAGCTCGTCGGCCCTGCTTGCATCGAACCCTAGCAGGGGATGGCCTCCTAACCCAAGTGCAGATGCTGTTAAAAGTAAATTTTGAACAAGCATTCCTGCTTCCATTTGTAAGATCCGGTAGCCTCTGTATCCTAATTCTCCTTGAAAAAATTCCTTATTGCCAGCGACATGCAGGCAAATTGGTACCTGCATCAGGTTGACGTTATCAATTGACAACCCTGTTTGTAAACCCAAACGATGGTCCCCTTGCTGAATTTCTTGTAAAGCATGTTCTGCAAAGTTGTAGTAGTAGGCTCCATTGGGGATACCATCTGTATTATAGAAACAGCCGTATATTGAAACTCTGGGATCCTGACTGCAATAAATTTCGTCCAAATCATTCCTGTATGAAAAAGCTGCCATTGACTCTTGCAGTAGGGATGCCAGCTTCTGCTGACTAATCCTGGTTAAAACAAAATCCATTTCTGGAGAAGAACGTTTTTTGCTTGCCTCTGCCAAATCGAATGGTAATGACTCAGTTTGCGGGAGTGTGATCTTTCGATTTCCCTCTACTTCACAAGGCGGGTTACATAGCCTGTTAAACGACTCGGTCGACTCCAGTTTTGAGGCCTCTTTCAATGCTATTAATTTCGGAAACTCTAAAACTTTCCTCGACCTTTCATATCTCTTAAATACAACCGGTTTCAGTTCCCTTTTCAAATCCTCAGACATTATGTTATTGCGTGAAGCTGCTCCATTTGCAGACCAGTTGGTCGTTTTCACTGATAGGGGAATAATTGAATATACACTCTCCTCCTGCTCACATAATCCGAGAAGATGATTGATTGCCGAATCCAGATACTGAAAGTAAACACCAGAAGCGAAACCAAAACGTTTTGCCGTTGCCAGAAGCTGCCCCATAAGTACCCCAGCATCCAGTCCTTGCAGCCGGTAGGAAAAGTTATTGTATTTAAAGAAGTTTTTCCAAAACATCGTAGAAACGAATGCAGTCCCAAAGCAGGAAGAGATATCGCAACGGTCTCCAAGAGCGGAAGCAATATAGGAATCGAAGTTTCCAGCCCGAAGCAAAACAAGGCGGTGATGGGCTGGGTCATAATGGTAGATCCCTTCAGGCAGATCCTCTAGCTTTAAATATAGATAAAGTTCGTTAGGATAAAGGCCCCCGCCCGAAGGAGCATGCCTCCTATAGGTATGGGCTGGATATACCTCATCAGAAAAAAGCGACTCGCTTACTTGCGTAATTCCATAAACATACCAGAGGAAATGTCCAATCTCCTTGATACCCGGCGTTGCTGGCTGGCTGTTTTCTGCCAGGGACAAAGGCACCTCCCCTGACAGAGGCACTACTGGCAATCCTCGATAAAGTTTATATGGTAGTGGAGCGTCTTCCCAGTTAGGTTCCCAGTTTTCCTGATTGGCACGTTCTATATTAAACTGAAGATCCATTAAAAATTGTTCAAGATTCATTCTGCTGCCTCCTAAGGGAACGGATGCGGAAAGTGATTTAGTTCTTCAAATGACAATGGTTTATTCACATAACCAAGCTTCATCGGGACGTACAGCACCCGCTCAAGCCCTTTGAGGCGAGTCAGATGGTGCCCAAAGGTCATTGGCAGCATCCCCGGTATCAATACTTTCACACAATAAAGCCCATTTTTCCTTAATTCGGGAGGAGTCTGGTCGACAACGATGACATTGAGCTCCAACCGTCGGAATTCTATGAGGATATCCTTCAGATCCTCCGTCAGGTCCACATGACGTGATTCTTTTTGAAAAGCGCCTTGAAAACTTTGTAATGGCCGGTCATCATCGAGCAGGAACCCTAGACGACCCTCTGCCTGCAGCAATCCGTATAACATTCCATGGTCATCCATTTCCCGCACTAGTGAGTCATCATCAAGCATTTGCAAGTATTTCTCCTTGTTCCCTTCCAATTTCCCATCGAGATTGAGCATCATACCCGCGAGCTCCTGAACAGCACTTTTGGCAGCCTTAACCGGATCAAGATGGGCCCCTGCTGCACATATTATGTTCAATCCTGTATCCTTCCTGTTCTTTGCCAGCGCCCAGACACTTGGAATACCATGCTCCATGGTGGCATTAAATAAATATAAATCATATCCAGCTACAGCTCGCATCCGCTCCGTCATCAATAGCAGTTCTTCATCTTCAGCCGTTTGAAGATCGAGGCGTGGCAGTTTCAATTTTGAATACCAGGACAACAGGAAGGAGTCACGCTCTACCACTTCCATGATGCCGTAGAAAATCGCCTCTTCCCTGCTTCCGCCAAGCGCACAGCCATTTGACGTTTCATAGACAAATCCGGCTGACCCGCATCCAAGACTATAATAGGAAAGCAGCTCTGGAACGAGAATCGCCCGCTCTTCTATCAGCGAGTAGCCCCAAACCCAATCCATCGGCCTGTCTGGGTCGAATTTTTGAAAAGGAAATCCGGGCTTTTCATATTCTTCATCTGCATGGATACCTACTTCTAATGGGTTCAATGCCTGCTTTTCGAGGTTTCGGTAACTATCATGGATGACGGTCCGCTTCCCGCGGGGCTGAAGACCACAGTGGCGCTCAAGTCCTTCCAGTATGGCAGTCAATTCGCTTTCTGCGTAGCACTGTGTCCTGCCGGCTGTGCCTTCATTGCCGCCAGTAATCATTGGCAGATTGACGCTCGCATCGGCGAATGGGGTGACCAAATCGTACATTTTACTGTTTAACAGCCCTGTCCGATTGTCAAAATAATCGGCAACGAGCACTTCCTTCATCTTATCAAGCGGTGTACATCGGTAGCTGCCGGCACTGATCTTCGGACTTGGATTTAATGCGATTTTCGCAAGCGAAGCTGAATCGTCTGGAATGGTACTGCATACCTGGCACAGCGAATCTGCCAGGAAGGAATGCCAGGATCCACTCAATGTTTTTAAGTCTGTAAAATACATCCGTCCTGCCAAAAGGCTCTTCTTGCCCGCTAGAACCCGGTCTGCTTCGGTTACAATTAAATGAACGAGATGCAGAAGGCCATTTTTCGATGCCCATGAATCCGAAGGTGTTTCTTTTTCGGCTTCCAGCTTTCGCTTCACCTCACGCATTTCGCTCCGCTCTTGCCCCCCAAGCAGCTTCCTCAGGTCAGCACATTGCGAACATCCAGGTGTGCCAGGCCTGACGAGCGGCCCAATGATTCCCTCTCCAAACGAAACAAAGGCTCGGAGCCAGGGACTGCCAGTCAGTTTTACAGCTTCTTCAGCTTTTTGATGCGCTATGGGGTTCCAATAATCATGAAGGACAAGCATCAACTCTGACTTTTCGGGCAGCCCATTCTCAAAATCAATCCTTCTGAACACTTGATAGCGTGCGGATAATTCCTCAGCAACCGAATCAGCCAGCCAGCCTTCTCCTATAATTATTACGAAGGAACTCAACTCGATCCCTCCCCGCGCAGCGATACACCATATACCCCTTCAAGTTGCTTATTGAAAATCGGTTCAATACTTAATTCATACACTGACATTTGGGTTTTGTTTTGTTTAAGAACCTCAATGGCTGCCTGCAGGATTTCACGCTGGATCCTTCCAGTATCTTCTGGAATTTTTAAGCTTTGCATACCTCTTTCTGAAAAATGAACTTCTGGCTCTTGCAGGGCTTGAGCTCCATCCCCAGCTGGCTCATTTTGATAATCGAATAAAGCATTCTGCAAAGCGTTTCTTAATGCCAAAGTCGTATTCAGGCCAGCACTTCCATACCAGCCTCTCTTTGTTCCGATCCAGATAACAGGGAAACCACGAACTTCCTTTCCGATCCCTGCTAGAGGTGCTCCCTGTATCGTAGTGAGAGCCTTAATATAAAAAGCGCAACGCTGGTCTTCAATCGGCTCGAGGTCAACAAGGGAGATCGACTCTTTTTCAATGAGCATTCGATTATCCAGTTCTTTTGTGAGACACTTTTGCAGACCTCGCCCAACAGCTTCCGCAAAAGTTTCACCGGCACCGACACCCAGAATCCCGCCGTTTTCAATCATTTCTGCCAGGCGGGCAGCATATGATTCAATCCCCGTCAACGCCGCCTCCGTACGTGCTTCTTCATGTGTGACCCCTGAACAAATCCTTGCTGCCAGTAATTCAGACGGCCCATCTGACAGCAGATCGGCTGCCTGGACCCTGCATTGTGCCAACGGAAGCTGCTTAAGGTCCCCCTCCTCCCATTCATGTAATATCCCAGTCTCTTTTGAAGTCAATAGACTAAAATACTGGAGAAGTTTTTCAGGTTCAGCTTTCCTAAAATCCTTGTCAAGCCGATCTTCAAGATCTCCTACTTTTATGGATGAAAAAGCTCCAGTCACTAATGGATGTGGGGAAACAGGATGCCATCTTCCCTCAAAAGTTTCTAAATCTAGCAAATAGATCCGGTTTCTTTGTTCAGTTTTCGTAACGCCCGTAAGTTCTTTATATAATTCAAATGTCATAACGTTAGCCAGCAATGCTCCAGTGGTCAAGGATACGGCAGAGTCTATAGGCTCTTTTTCCAAAACAGTAAAATGCAATCGCCTCCACGCCGACTCCCAGCAGAGCTCAGAATCAGGAGCAAACAATGGACCTGCTACGCCTGTTTGTTTGAACTGGATAGCGGGAATGAATGTTTTCCTCTCCTCCTTGCAAATCGATTGCAAAAGCCTCAATTCTTCAACATTGCCATTTTGTGAAACATACAAGACCGAGTCGAAAGACATCAGCAGCTCGTTCCAGTCTCCATCCTTACAATTGAACTCCTCGTACTCCACCTCCAAATCTGTTTTTCGTGCCTGATTCACGAGCTCTGCCATCCTATTTCTATTGGTCCGGATTTCATCTGTAATAGCGACATTCACTTTCTGCAGACCTGATTCCAGCAAAGTGGAAACGACCGAATTCAACATGGGACCAGAGCCGACGGCCAAAACGTTAGCGTAGCGGAATGACTGGAATCTTGATGCTCCAGAACCAGCTAAATTGTCAACAAACTCTATTTGCGAAGCGAACTTTTTCAGGACTTGCTCAGATAAATGATGCTGTTCATCCTGGCTCACATCCCGGACAAAACCATTCTCAAGAAGAACCTCAGCAATTTGACAAACTTGCTTCCTATAAGGTTCAGGCAGGCCATCGGTCAATGTCCCAAGCGAATACTCCCCGTTAAACATTGGCAGCAGCTTTTCAACCCACTGGTCAATACCATTACCTTCAAGACGGAATGAACATGAATTATTCCTTAAATACACACCCCGGTTCGGTTCTGCGAGATAAAACGTATCTCTTTTCACCTTCAATATCATAGAAGGGTCCAGCTTCACCATTTCACTCCTCCTCAGGCGCAAATGCCTTTATTCACTTCATTGACTCCATTATCATCGTATGTAGCGCAATTTGTCCCTTATGTCTCGGGATGAAATAAGAAAAACCCCTGCAAGAACTTCCACAGGGGCAAAATTCTGGATTGGTTAACTTATCCACGATGGCAGCGGCCACAACCACCACAGCGTCCGCAACCACCGCAGCGTCCGCATCTTCCACAGCGGAAACAGCTAAAGCAGCTAAAGCAGCCAAAGCAGCTAAAGAAGCAAGAAAAACCGAAGCAACTGCCAAAACCACCCAATCCTAGAAAAATCCGCTCATCCCCTGATTGGTACTGGTTTTGATCCCAGCTAACCGGCTGAGTTGCCTGGAAATCACCAACATTCAGCATTTGCAGTTCATTTTGAAAGTTATTCATCATTTATTTACCTCCTCGATAAATTCACAGGGCTCCACTTAACCAGAAACAACGTTGAGCAATATGCAAATATTTCTGTATATAAGGTTAATACACTAATTAATAAGAATACTCTTCAACAATTTATGTAGACTAAGTGGGCATTGTCACATATGCAAGAGCCTATTTTGAGTTGTGAGGATCTCTAAAATGAATCGGATGATCTTCTTAAGGCGAAAATCCTAACTGTTTCGGCCTTTAAACTAGTGCTGAGACAGGGAAAGCAAGTGCTTACCATTAAAATGAAATTCTTGACGCATAACAGCCAAAATTATTCATGATTCCCGAAGTAATACCCTTTCAAAAATTCTGCAACTTCCAATGTAAAGTTGATGTTTCTTGAGGGAAAAGCATTGAGAAACCATGAAATTGATTATAAAATTTACGGCGATGGCATGCAGTTTGTAGAGGTTGAGCTCGATCCGAATGAAACGGTTGTAGCTGAAGCAGGCAGTTTGATGATGATGAATCAGCAAATTGAAATGGAGACGATTTTTGGCGAGGCTCCGGTAGTGGCGGCTGCTTGGTTGGCAAACTGTTTGGTGCCGGAAAACGGTTATTGACTGGTGAGAACCTATTCATGACCACATTTACGAACACTGGACGTGATGCGAAGCATATATCCTTCGCATCACCTTACCCTGGCAAGATTATTCCAATGGATTTAAGCCAAAATGGCGGCAAGATCATATGGTAAAAAGACAGCACTATTTGGCGGAGAAGGTCTTTTCTTTGCAACACTCAGATGACCAGGCACTGTTTGGATCCAATCACTTGCATTCAGCCGCCTTGCCAGCAGAGTATTTGCGGCCGCTTCACAAGCTGGAGGACAAAACAAAGGCGAAGGCAGTGCCCTTGGCGGAGTCTTCAGAATGATAGATGGCGAATAATGTATACAAAAAAGGATGGTTCCTGAAATATCGGAACCATCCTTTTTTACATTAATATTGTGTTACGCAAAGGCTCTGCAGCGGGAAGCATCAAGTTAGTATTGCAGGGCTCTCTGCTTTTACCGTTTTCATCTTCTGGGCACTTTTTCGGGCAATGCAGCGGCAATTTCTAATTTGTACCCTCACCTTGCAACGGTATATAACCAATTTCCTCAATCAGCTTCTGGCCTTCGGGACCCTGCATCCATTCAAGCATCGGCTGCACCGATTTTTTCGGATTGTCTTTTATCGTGATAGCATATAAGTTGACCACATAAGGATATTTACCAGACGCGATATTCTCTGGTGATGGCTCTATTCCATCCAGTGAGATCAGTTTGATTTTTTCATTCGGGTTCATGCCGGTTGTGAAAAAGCGGAATGAGTACCCGAGGGAGTTCTTATAATTGCGATAGTTGGCAACCTCCTCCATCAAATCGCCCATTCCTGCCACTTCTTCTTTCAGCGCGGGCATTAGTGGCGTATCACCCATGAAGTTTTCCATGATTGTCTGGCTGCCAGAGTCTGCTGGCCGCTGGAAAGCTAAAATCTTGTTATTTTCACCGCCAACATCATTCCAGTTGGCAATTTTACCAGAGTAGATTGATTTAACATCATCTGAAGTCAGACTTTTAACTGGATTTTTTTCATTTACAAAAAACACAAATGCTTCCTTCCCAACTGGAGTGAGGACGAGTTCCTTCCCCTTACTCTCTGCCAGGCTTTGTTGCGAAGCCGAGGGCTGGGCACCGAAAAATATGTCTACTTCACCTGATACTAGTCTTTCAAAGGCATAGATCGTATTCGTAAAACTAACGACCTCTTCACCAGTCGGAAGCGTGTTGTTACTTCTTATCTCCTTATATGTCGCGTTTGCGAATGCTGCATATACTGGATAAGCTGCCTCTGCCCCATCCAAAATCGGCATATCACTTTGAGTTTCCACACTAAAACTTGCCGGGCCTCCCAGCTTAGGTAATTTATTATTTGGATTCGTCACATAGTACGGTTCTAAGTCAACACTCGAGAAGCCATTGCCATAATCAAACCCATATGACGGCGGGAGGATATGCTTGCTCCGCTCAATATAGATTGACCCAATCACAGTCAAGAGCAGCGCAATAATACCGACGCCTGCGATCAGATTTCCCTTCTTGATGCTGACTTTCGTCTGGCTCCTCCGTTCAGAAGCGAAAAAGCCGATCAAAAAGAATAAATAATAAGAGAACGGCACAGCAAATGTAAGAATAAATTCTCCCATCAATGCTGAAATAAAAGAATTCGGCAAAAACGGGAACAGCCCGAATACGAAGATTCCCCAAACCTGATGACCGAAAAACCCTTTGGAAATAAGCATCCCAATGGAAGCAAGCAACACCGTCAGTAAAAGTGGAGCATAAACCGGAAGATACCGACCATGAAACGAGACAGCCTGTGGCCTTTTTCCAAAACGGTACCCTATAATCAGAGCAAGAATCGAGATGATCAATACCATAATGGGCGGCCCATAACTCTCAATTGCTAAAACCGCCATCCCTAAAAATGATAGAAAAAGAGGCATAAGTATTAAGTAAATAATTAAAAACCCGGCATCCTTCTTCATTTCGAAGACCCCCAGTAACATATATTATTTAGTGTAATTTTACACTAAATGAATATTTTAGTAAATATGTTATTGTGAAAGCAACCATAAATTTTGGAAACTAAATGAATGGAGTCGACATTGAAATCTATTGGTGATATAAAAAACTAGATTTTGAGTAAACGGGGCACCAATGAACACAATTGATGATCTAAATATCCAGATTTTGAGATAACATGGCACCAATAAACCCTATTGGTGACCTAAATATCCAGATTTCGAGAATACAGGGCACCAATTAGCCCTATTGGTGATGTAAATATCCAGATTTTGAGAATACAGGGCACCAATTAGCCCTATTGGTGATCTAAATATCCAGATTTTGAGAATACAGGGCACCAATGAACCCTATTGGTCACCTAAATATCCAGATTTTGAGAAATCAGGGCACCAATGAACTCTATTGGTGATTGTGTTCTCTTTTATCTCTTTCACGAGGGAAATTTCCTTGATCGACATCTCCTCAAAATAGAAAAGATAAATTGCTTCCCGATAGTTAACCGGCAGCTCCATGACGGCTGATGCCAGTTGCCCATCTTCTTCGCCCTGGATCACCGTTTGCTCGACACTTTCACTTTGGATTGAATCATAAATAGGCTGGTAATCGGTCGTAAAGACATTCTTGTTATACCACCTTTTTAAATAATCCTTGCAGTGATTGGAAGCAATTCTCCACTGCCAGGTCCGAAACTTTGATTACCGCTGTATGTATGAAGTGATTTATAGCATTTTACGAAAATTTCCAGAGTCAAATCCTCGGCGATTTGCTTATTTTTTATATACGAAAACGCGAGCTGCAGAATTTCTCTCCCAGATTTGTTCAGGATTTCATCTATAGCCTCTGCAGCATTCTCGATTTCTTTAATCTCTGCTGTTATTTCATCCACAACCGTTCCCCTTCATAGTTATAGACGACGCACTTTTCAAAAAATTTTTAGTGATTCAAAACAGGATAAAAGTTCTAATTTTTAAAAATTTTAAATAATATTCGTCCTATTTCTCTTTCGTCTAGTAAAATAGAAAGAGGATTTCAATCGCATTAACATATTATTCAGAAATAAATTGTTAGGGAGGCTTTTTAATGATGAAAGCAGAAACTCAACAAGCCTATGCCCCAGTTATAAAAGATATCCGTGATTTAAGCTTTGCACTGATCAACGCAAGAGATTTTCTCTCCTGTCATTCCCTGGATGGAAGATTTACATATTCATCGCCTTCCTGTGAAACTCTTTTTGGTTACACATCGGCAGAGCTTAATGATCAATCCATTTTCAGTTTTTGCCATCCATTGGACCAGGAAAATTTAGAGCAATATTTCTCTACATTTCGTTATGGAGAGATCCTGTTTCGTTTCAGACGGAAAGAAGGCGATTATCTGTGGCTGGAATCAAGCAGCACGAAGGGTCTTTCTCAGACTGAAATCGTGCTTATTTCTAGAAATGTTACGAATCGCGTAAATCGGGAGGAAAAATTAAAAGAACATCAAAGGAGAGATCGATTGTTCCTTGAGCATTCCAAGGATACCATGGGCATTATCACAAAAAACGGAGTGTGGACTTACATTAATGAACAAGGTAAAAAATTAATGGGCGCAACCAGTTTTGAAGAAATAATTGGCACGTCATTGTATGACTATACTGACCCCCAGGACTATAAGCTGCTTAAAGAAAGCCTGGATTCAAGAGACTCCAGTGACCTTGAAATCAGTTTAATCCGTAAAGATAATGATTCGAAGAGGGCTGAGGTGCAGCTCATTCCAACGGTCTTCAAGAATAGGGATGTTTCCCTTGTCATCATCAAGGATATTACAGAACAAAGGAAAACAGAGGACCAGTTGCAGGTAGCTGAAAAACTTTCTGTGATCGGCCAAATGGCAGCCGGGATCGCGCATGAAATCAGGAATCCATTGACTGCAATAAAAGGCTTTACCCAGCTTTTGAGTGAGCATCCTGCAGAAGAAGCAGAAGATTATGCAGAAATCATCCTTGATGAACTAGCTCGTATAGAGTCTATCGTAGGAGACTTGCTGGTCCTTGCAAAGCCTCAAGCTTCCAATCTGTCTCATGTAGACTTAATTTCCCTTGTAAACGGCATTGTTAATTTGCTTAATCCCCAGGCAACCTTATCAGATGCCTTCATAAAGGTCAAAACTGATACACCTAATTTATATATCAATTGTGAGCCAGATAAAATAAAACAGGTATTAATCAATCTCATCCAAAATTCGCTTGAGGCAATGGCAAAAGGCGGCGAAATTCTCGTTGCCATATCAAAAGACACTGGCCTTGCTTCAATCCAGGTTATTGACCAGGGCTCCGGTATTCCAGAAGACCGGCTGACTAAATTGGGAGAACCCTTCTATAGCACAAAGGAAAAAGGAACCGGACTAGGATTGATGATTTGCCAAAAAATCATTAAAAACCATGGGGGGAAAATTGATTTTTCAAGCATTGTTGATGAAGGGACCACTGTTACAATTACACTACCCTTAAATGATATCCCCTCCAGCCAGGAAGATCACAGTCATGACTTATAATAAATTGGCAAAATGAATGCCGAACCCGTGTGTGAGAAACGGGTTCGGCATTTTTTACTGACATGGAGTCAGCGGTTTGGATATTTTTTATTCTGCAGTAAAAATTCCGCCTCGCCTTTTATCATTTCTATGTAATGGTGCTTTTTAAAGGGCTTAGTGTGCTTAAGAATTCCTCTAAGACTCCCTTTTGTTATTATCCTATTATTAGGAACGTGAACGATGACAGTCAAATAGACTCTCTCCGCATGTTTTACAATTCCAGTAACTTGACCTTTATTCACATCAACTATATATTCAGGTACAATCTTTAATGGAGCAAATGATGTCCATCCTGCATTTTTAGGTTTTATTTTAAATAGCCTGAACAACATACTCCTATAAAATTCTTTATGTTTGTTCATTTACATCCACCCTAATTACTTTCATTACGCAGAATTCCCTAATTTAACTTATAAATCTAATCTTTGTAATTGCCCTTCTTTCTATCCACAACATCATAATGAAGCAGTCAGATTCATTAGCGAATGGAGAAACTGCTATTCTTCATAACTTTTTCAAATTATACTCTAACCTTTAACGACTGAGAACGACTGATTTTTTATAGTAACCAAAGGAATTGATTTGCTCTTCGATATTTTAAACAATCCTGCGGCCGCTTTTACCAAGGGCGTAGTAAATCCCGTGCTGAAGGGTTTGCATGCATTCATATTTTTTTAGGCCAGTCAGTGTATGTGATATCTCTATCGCCAATTCCGCAGATATTCCTACCAGGATGACTTCCACACCGAGGAGACGCGCAGCCGATCCTAGTTTATCAATCAATTCTGCTGTGTAAATGGAGATGTCTTTATTCAACCCTGTTAAATCGAGAAGAACATATCTTGCCCGGTATTTCGGCAGGTTGTTTAATGTGTTCTGAATCAGGTCATCCGCACGATCCTCATCATATCTCCCAATCAAAGGAACCACCACAATACCATCAAGTACAGGAATTAGCGGGGAAGAAAGCTCTTTTACCAGAACTTGAAGTGCTCTCGTTTTTTCTTCCACCATCGCTTCAAGCTGCATGATTTCTTCGGCCTCTTTTTTCCTCGCCATGTTACGGATATTTTGCTGTATATCGATCTCGGAAGGGAAGTATTTTACAATTGTATATTCATTCTTTTCACTTTGATGCTGGATAATCTTATACCAAAAATTCATCCCAAATAGACCGGTAAATACACCAGCATAGTGTGCAGGCACAAATATTCCATCTTTTTGCTGTTCATTCAGGTTATTCATTTTATATTCCCAGTCATCCTTGATATATAAAGTAAATATATTATTTTCCTGATCTATCTCATTAACTTTCACATATCCCCATCCTGCCGGAACATACGTATTGGACAGCCAATCGACTACATTGGAGGTATCAATATTTTTCATTTCCTTGAACCCTTCGCCCACTATGATTCCCTGACGGTAACCTGTAGTTTCAAGCACGAGATTCGTTGCCTCTTCACCTGAGATTTCATTAATGGTGTCGAAGAAGGTTTTCATGGCAGAAACCCAGAAAAAAACGACGTCCCCTCCCTCAAACAATACCTTTCCAGTCGCCAAATCCCACTTCAAATCAACGCCGCCAACAACAAGACTCTTTTGCATCTCCATTCATCCACCTACTAGTAATAAATTATGTAAAAAAAATCGAGATTTATTATCAATATAATTTCGACTCACTCTCTTTCATTTCCTGCCAAAAATGACAATTTAATCAGTGTATGAAGATAGCTTATATTCATACTCCAAGGGTAAATTAATATAGAACTGCATAACTCTATTTTACAAAATAAGGTAAATGGCTTGATTCAGAGCTATGTTCGAGAGATTAACGGTTTTTAACAGGAAATTAACCATCATTTTCGGGAGATTGTCTCCAATCTTTGCTCAATTAATAAGCGCTTTTAAGAGAATAATTTTTCCAGTAATGAAAGTGTGGTGAAAATAATGAAAAACACTCAAAAGGATCGTTTACTAGTCGGAAGTTCTATTATATCCGGTGTCATGAGTACGATTATTTTAGGTTTGACCATTTACCATAATGCTAAAGTTCAGAGTAAGCTGGATGAAATCAGAAAGGATTCGTGATTTAGTCACGATCCTTCTCCTTTTCTAAGCTCTTTTCGTAAATTTTGATACTTTCTAAAAACCGGCTTCTGGGTTTTACAAGTTACTCAGAAGTCACCTCGAAAAGAGCTCCATCCATGTACGAAGTGCAACAACCAATTAAAACTAGCCTTTTATTAAAAAAAAAGCATGAGAGGAATCCCATGCTTACTTCAAGACCCTGTTACCTGGCCGCCGTTCACGTGGAGGGTTTGCCCTGTTACGAAACGTTAATCGCCTGATTCCAGGTAAACAAAGGTTGGTGCTATCTCAAATAGCTGGCCTTGCCGGTCCATGGGATTTCCAGCCAAAGCTACCTGGTCTCCCGAAAAACTCGATGGAATGAGCGGTGTCCAGCCTTATTACACCTACCCGCGCTATGAGCAGTATTACCCGATTATTTAATGGGGAATACTCCATTCTCTAAGAAACTGAATAAAATGAAAAGGCTGCAAAGAGACAAAACTCCATGCAGCCAATTTCCAATTAACATTAATATGGACCTGTTTCGTGACTTTTCTTCACAGCATCTTTTGTTGCTTCATTGGCAGCTAATGAACCTTGTCCACCCTGGCCATATTTAGAGTTACCAGATTCACGGCCTGGAACTTTGTCTTCCTTAGCCATTGCTCCTAGTACCTTCATGCGCATTTCGATTCCTTCCTTCACGCGGCGGCCATAGTCTTCATCAGCTTGTGTGAAGTGTTCAATCATCGCATCCTGGATCTTTTTGTTGCATGCAGCAAGGGCGTCTGAAAGGTTATTGATCAACTCATCGCGCTCCCAGTCATCAAAGCTGCGATATGTGTGTCCAGCTTGTCCGTAGTTATTCGGACGGTCAATTGGCGCGCTCATCACCGCTGCATTATAGGATGGCTGATGTGGCGGGTGGCCTTCATTACCCGTTTCCTTAAAGCCTCCCAACATCGATGGCTCATAATTGATATGTGGATTGTCTCCTGACTCTTTCGGATCACGCACATCCATCTGGCCTCGATGCTGGTTAGTGCGAACTGGCGCTTTCGGGGCATTGACCGGCAGCTTCAGGTAATTAGCACCAATACGATAGCGCTGTGTATCAGAGTATGAGAAAGTGCGTCCTTGCAGCATTTTATCATCCGAGAAGTCCATACCATCAACTAAAACTCCAGTACCGAATGCAGCCTGCTCAATTTCAGAATGGAAATCAACTGGATTGCGATCAAGAACCATACGTCCTACCGGCAGCCATGGGAATTGATCTTCTGGCCAAAGCTTTGTATCATCGAGCGGATCAAAATCGAGTTCTGGATGGTAGTCATCCTCCATGATCTGGACAAAGAGCTCCCATTCTGGATAGTCTCCACGCTCAATCGCTTCATATAGATCCTGGGTTGCATGTCCTACATTTTTCGCCTGAATTTCATTAGCTTCCTCTTGTGTCAGGTTGCGGATTCCTTGCTTCGGCTCCCAGTGATATTTCACCAGCACTGCCTCACCTTTTTCATTTACCCATTTATAAGTATTAACACCAGAACCCTGCATGTGGCGATATGTAGCCGGAATACCCCATGGTGAGAATAGGAATGTAATCATATGTGTAGCCTCAGGTGTTCTTGAGACGAAGTCAAACATGCGCTCTGGATTTGGCACATTAGAAGCCGGGTCAGCTTTGAATGCATGAATCATATCAGGAAACTTCATTGCATCTCGGATAAAGAAAATCTTCAGGTTATTGCCGACTAGATCCCAGTTGCCATCTTCTGTATACATTTTAACCGCAAAGCCGCGAGGATCACGTGCCGTTTCCGGTGAATCCTTCGCTCCAGCAACCGTCGAGAAACGGACCATTAGAGGTGTTTTCTTTCCTGCACCTGAAAAGACTTTTGCACGAGTATACTTCTCGACAGGCTCATCGCCTACTTTTCCGTATGTTTCAAAATAACCGAACGCACCAGATCCACGGGCGTGTACCACCCGTTCAGGTACCTCTTCACGGTCGAAGTGGGAAATTTTTTCGATAAAGTGATAATTCTCAAGAGTTGCCGGACCTCGATTGCCAACAGTGCGGATATTTTGATTATCCCTAACCGGATGCCCCTGGCGTGTCGTCAGCTTCTCTCGTTTCATGTCATCTCCGCTTGAAGAGTATTTATCCATGTTCTCAGCCAATTTGAAAAAACCTCCTTAAATTCTTCCACCATATCATATCTCCGTGTGGGAAATTTATACAATGTATCAGGATTCCATATGCATTACAACCTATATGGATAATTAAGTTGATACATTGTTGTACCTTTGTGAACGGATTCCCCAGGTTCACAATCCATATATTTTTGTTTTCTTCAGTATGTAAGGCATCTTTTAAGAAGGAACCATATAGTCTTCATAAAAAAATTCCATTTCACCCAGTTTATACCCTAATAAACTATTAACTAAACGAGCTCTTTTAACAAGTTGTGAATATTGCACTCAGGCCAAAAAATTCGAGAAAAAAAGCGCCGGATTCACTCCCTGCGCTTTTAATCTATGTATCTATTCAATCCTGTGATGACATTGTTTATAAACTTTAAGTCGTCTAAAGCTGTTTCGGTTTCCACCCATTTTCTTGCCATTTCTGGACGTACACCGCTAATTAAAACTTCTACTCCTAGCAATCCAAGGGCTTGTTTGGCTTTTTTTAGTGATTCTATAAACTCTGCATCAGGTTCTCTGACAGTTGATAAATCAATGATCAACGATTTAACTGTTTTTTCAGTCACTTGTTTCAGTGTCCGTTCGAGTTTCAATCCTGACTGCCCTGGAGCCCAATAAATTGGAAGTAGGGCGACCTTATTTTTTAGCGGAATAAGCGTAGCAGATAATTCATCAATTCGTTCATTTAATTCCTTTTGGATGGAAATCGTATCTGTAACGTCCATGAAATACACCGCTGCACCCATAAATTTTGATTTATGTTCTAAAATGGAGGTTCGGATATCCAAATATTTATCATACTTTCCCCATTTATAAGGCATTGCCTTTACATAATATTCTTCTTTATCCCTGACTGTTTTCTCTACAAAACGGACATCGTCTGGGGCATCCGGCCAAACATCATAAACGTTTCTGCCTTTTACATTATCATTCTTTACACCTAGAATTTCCTTTGCCAAATCATTAATAAATATCACATTATATTGAGGGTCAAGGGCCATTGCTGCCTCAGTTACCGAGTTTAACATTGTAGAAAGAAAGATTTCTGATTGAACTACACTAGACATTATATTTCCCCCGTATTTGTCTGTCTTTTTTCCGCCGCCTTGATTTTCGACAAAAAAATGAAGCCAGCCATCCTGTATCAGTTCTGCAGAGCTCTTTTTCCTGTTGATAAAAGTGTCTGTAATGAGATTCTTCTATTAATCTTTGGAAGGAGCCACTAGGTTACCTGTTGAAGAATTTATTTAGATTTATGCGATCGAGCGCGTTCACTTTTACCTGCCTATCGTCCGTTTTTTTTTCATTATACCAAATCTTACTATTCACACCTAGGGTTATCTGCTAAACACTTTAGGGCATTCTGCTCAAAGCAGAGAAGGTTGCAATCTTTCCGAAGTAAGACATATACAAAGCAGGAGGTGATTGAATGACATTCAAAAGCCTGGGCAGTGGCTCTTGGTTCCCTCCTTTTTACAACTGGTTTCCTCCACTTAATCGGACAAATTTTTACAATTCCCTGGTTGAAGCTTTATTACGAACATACTGCGGAAGTGGAGGGTTTCTTTATTTCTCGCGGGTCAGCCATTCCTTTCAAATGGTTTTAGTGCGGAGAAAGTCTATGTTTATAAGCAAAAGGAATAAAAAAAGCGCTGATCCAGTGGATCAACGCAATTAGTTACTCACCAATTATCTTCATTTCTTTTAAAGGATAATAAACAAACTTTGTTGTTCCAACTATACTATCAATCGGAACAGCTCCAATATGCCGGCTGTCTCTGCTATCTCTTCTGTTATCGCCCAGCACAAAAATATGCCCTTCTGGAACTACATCACTCCCAACTGGTGTTTCGCTTAGTGTGAACGAACCGGTTAGTGGCCCATGATTAACCTGCTTTTTGTTTTCATCCAAATAGGGCTCAGCATACGACTTTCCATTTATATAAAGTACATCATCTTTGTATTCCACCCGATCTCCAGGAAGTCCAATGACCCGCTTGATATAATCCGTGTCCTCGGTTGCATGGAAAACAACTATATCAAATCGTTTCGGTTCGCCGATTTTCGTTACGAACATCCTTTCCTGGCTGTGCAAAGTTGGCTCCATAGAGGCCCCTTTTACTTCAATCGGAGTCATCAAAAAGGCTCGAACAACAAAAGCCAGTATTATCGCAATTAGAATTGCCTTCACCCATTCCCAAATCTCATTCCGCTCTTTTGCCATATCCCGTCATCCTTTCCTAATGTCTCTATGGGATTTTATTCCACATTCGTCATTGGAATTCCTTCCTCTCGATTAAATTTTCGCAGGCTCCTGAAAAAACAAGACTGTTCGTAAAGATTGTTGATAATATCCTAAAAGCCGATTTTAATGTAATGTAAGCCATTTTGCAGGTCGGTATTAAGTTTGCATGCTCTTTTCTCACAAAAGAGGAAACTTTTCGAATAAAAATAGGTCATTCAATCCTTTTTTGTAGTCAATAGCAACAAAGTTTGAGAATAGAGCCAAAAACAAAAAAAGAGGCGTAAGCCCCTTTTCTGGTTAAGATTATTTTTTTACATACTGCATTAGTGTATCCGGGTCAAAACCGAGAACCCAGTTGCCATTCACCTTTGTTTGCGGCACACCCATCTGGCCGGTTTCTTCAACCAGTTTTTGCGCAGCCTCTTGATCGTATTGGACATTTACTTCTTTGTAGTTTAATCCTTGACCCTCAAGGAATTGTTTCATCATTGTGCAGTAAGGTCAAGTGTTTGTAGTGTAAACAGTAATATCGTTCATTGTGTATGCCTCCTTCATTATTTTCAAATACCCTATATTGTATTTTCCCAGAAATGCTAAAATTATGCAAAAAAGAAGCATCGGGATACCTATGTTTTTCCCTATTTCACGAAAAAAAAACAGGATAGGAGGTATCCAGCTAAGAGAGAGAAAGGACTATAATCAAAGCGGCAAGTTCGATGATGCATTACGAAAAAAATGATCTTTTCACTATCAGGTCCTGGACACCAAGCACGATTAAAGTGAACGCGAACAATATATGTACGTGCTTAAATTCGTTCATTGTTGCCAGCCCCCCTCCTATTCGCCAATAAAACGGTTTTCCTCCTTAGCCTCCGCCAATTTCGGCTAATCCTGCCAAAATGAATAATATTATCGCGCTAAAAATGAAAATCACTTCCTAAAATGGTTTGTACTTGCTTTCTAACGTAATTTTACGATCTAGATTTAGAACTTAATCATGCTGCAAGACAGTTTTATAGCGAGTTTATCTTTTTTATAGCGAGTTTCCCTTTTTTATAGCGAATTGGTAATTTTCAAGTATTTTTTCCATTTTCAATTTTGCTCATGATAAAATAAAGAAAAAAGAAACGTCAGGCGGTAAATCCATGTTGAATTGGCAATATGTCAGAAGTGTCAGCCTCAAAAGAGATGATGTGCCCTCTTTTCAGGAATATCCGTTCAATCTCCCGAGCTTCAAAGCATTGGACGAACTGATACTCCACCCAAAGGTCACCTTTCTGATTGGTGAGAATGGGATGGGAAAATCGACTTTACTTGAAGCTATTGCAGTTGGTCTTGGTTTTAATCCTGAAGGCGGTTCATATAATTTCAATTTTTCCACCTATGACTCCCATTCAGATTTGGGGGATTATTTACGGATTGTGAAAGGAATAGAAAGACCGCAGGATGGATTTTTCCTCCGTGCCGAGAGCTTTTATAATGTGGCTTCAAATATAGAAGAGTTGGATCGTGAGGGTATCGGCCCAAAGGTTATTGATTCATTTGGCGGAGAGTCCTTACACAAACAGTCACACGGAGAAGCTTTCTTCTCAACCTTTCTTCACCGTTTCCGCGGGAATGGCATTTATATTTTGGATGAACCTGAAGCTGCTCTCTCTCCGTTACGGCAGATGTCGATGCTGACAAGAATTCACGATCTTATCAATGAAAACTCCCAGCTGATCATAGCCACGCATTCTCCCATCATCATGGCCTATCCAGATGCAGCAATCTATGAGTTCAGTGAAGAAGGCATTTTTAAAAGAAAGCTCGAAGATACGAATCATTATCGCATCATGAAACAATTTTTCGAAAATACACCAAGGATGATTCATCATTTATTGGAAGACTAACCGTCTTTAAAGGACACGAAGCAGCTAAACCGCTATGCTCCAGTAAAAAAAGGTCACCAATTCCGAATAATTGGTGACCAACTTGGCTTAATGATTTACCAACAGACTGCTTTGCATGCCAGGTTACAACTCCTCGTCCTCGTCACTAGCTGTTTCTTCTTCATCCAGTTTATAATCATCATTATTAAATTCCGAATCAGTATCTTCAACTGGCCTGTCTTCGGCTGGTTCTTCTTCATGGACTCTTTCGTCCTGCCCTTCGGAACATCCTCCAAGAACAAGGGATAGTCCAAGCGGGACCGCGATCAGTAAGTTCTTTTTCAAGGTAATCCCTCCATGATCAGTTATTTTTCCGATGAGTCTATCAGGTTTCCAACTAGTACATAACGTTCAGGGGCATCACCGATGTAGGTGAATGGATAGCAGGTTGTTAAAGTTAAGGTTGCCTCAGGCTTCGGGACGATAACAGTTGGATCTTCCGCATCGACAATCCTGACCTTTTCGATTCGATAGGTATATTTTCCTTCGGCTGTTTCGACTTCAACTAAATCATTTTCTCCGACATTCTCCAGACTGCGGAAGACGGTATCCCGATGTCCTGAAATGACGGTGTTATTCTCTTCACCTGGCATGACACTGTTCGAGTAATGTCCGGCTCCTTTACCAAGCTCTTCCTCATTGGTTCCTTCGTAGATCGGAACGGACATGCCCAGCTTTGGAATGGAAATTTCCCCAATCTTTTCACCTTGTTCAGGTCTTTCGGGATTTGAACTTCCTGATTTTCCATCCATTTGTTTTTCCATATTCCTGATGCTTACTCCATCACTATCCTTCTCCACGGCCATGAAACCTTTTGCCCAGCTATATGCGTGGGTTCCTGCCAAATACATACCTGATATGATCAGGAAGAAGGCAATAGCGGGAACAATCCATTCCCGCTTACCATTCTTTTTACCTTTGCTCATTAGTTATCACCGAAACGTTTACGCGCTCTCAATGTAATCCCGCCAAGCGTTATGAGTCCGGCTCCTAGCAAAACATAGGCAAGGGAATTTGTGGCCGTATCAGGCATGTCACCGCCCTTTTCTGTCCCTGCTTCCTCAGGCTGATCGCTTGTATAATAGTCTAGAGACTCTCGCAGATCATTGAGGAAATAATAATCATCCGGACTTTCCCCGTATTCCGCCAACAAGATTTCGTACTCTTCAGGTGTTAACCCGTATTCTTCAATTAGTTCTAATTCGTTCTCGTCGGTAATTAGCGGGCCAACCTCAGCTTCCAGGTCCTTAAACAAAGTGTAATCATTCAGGTCTGTTTCGTAATTGTCACTTAAATATTGGTTGAATTCATCAACCGTCCATCCCAGAGGTACCAGGTAGGTTTCCTCTAGCTGGGCTTCATCCAGTGTATCTGTTGTTGTATCTTCGTTTTGGCTATTAGCATCAGTTTCATTAGTGGTATTGTCTTCATTGTTATTATCTGTAACTGCAGCATCACTGTTTTGATTTGAATCAGTACCTTCATTGTCATTATCTGAAACTAGGTCCTCATTATTATCTGATCCAGCACCCCCATTGCTATCGTCTGTACCATTTTCGTCAACGAATCCACCTTCATCCAAGGCCTTTGCCAAATCGCCAGCAAAGTGGATATTGTCCTTGTTGTCGTATTCCTCTAAGAATGCTGCAAGTTCACTGGCATCCATGTTGTACCTTTCAATGATGTCCAGTACATTCTGATCTAGATTACCGTCAGCTAGTTGATTGACATCTATTGGTTCACCAATATCAGCTTCCAATTCATTCATGGTGTCATAATCATCTAATTGTGACCCAAAATTATCCTCAAGATAATTGTTCCAGTCCACCTCTGTCCATGACGTCGTAGCTGGATATTGCTCTTTTACGTCATTATATTCAACTGCTCCCGTAGTTAGCGGTGCAAAAACTAAGGTTGATACTACTGCAAAGGGAATAACCTTTTTTTTCATGATTTTGCCTCCTTCATTTCTGTTATCAGTTATCAGTTGTCCAGGTTCCTAAAAAATTACAGCGCCTATAGATTCAATAGGCGCTGGTTTTTTATTTTAAATGACCAAACTTTAGTTTCCGTTTGCTTCTTCAGAAGGTTCCTCATCCAGATCAGGCTCTTCTTCGTCCATTCCAGCGTTCCCTTCTTCTTCAGATGGTTCTTCATCCAAATCTGGTTCCTCTTCATCCATTCCTGTATTGCCTTCTTCTCCATTCGATTCCGTCCCATTTGATTCTGATTCTAGTTTATTGTGTTCTACTTCAACCTCTTCAGTATTCGGTTCCTCTGTATCCTCCTGCGCACCTTCTGCGCAGCCTCCCAAAACCAAACCTGCTCCTAAAGGTAAAGCTAGTAGTAGATTTCTTTTTTTCATAGATGACTTCACTCCTTTTAATTTGATTAGCAAACTAATGCTTTAGCCTTATATTAATCTGTTACCCGACACAAAATGCGATAAACGTCTTCTTTAATCCTAGGCTTCTGTCAGTGTAAATACGGTAATCTCCGGGGGTGTATTGATTCTCAGCGGAAGATCACTAAAACCGATTCCCCTGTTTACATACAGATGGTTTCCCTTGGCTCCAAAATCGTCGATCCATCCATCTACCGTAGCCCTGTCTTCAGCCACCAGACTTTTATAGGACCACTCCGGTGCAAACGGAATTCTAAATTGCCCTCCGTGCGTATGTCCGGCGACTGCAATTGGTGCAGAATTTGCCGGAAGCTTCGCAAATGTTTCTGGGTTATGCATCATAATCATTCGGGGAGCAGCATATGGAATATCACTCACTGCCTTCGCTGGTTTTGCATTATCAGGCCAGCGTGCCCCTAATCCGGCTAAATAAAAACTACTTTCTTGGGGCTTTCCGATTACTACTTCATTTTCCTTTGTCAAATTTAAAGGAACAGAGCGGTTGTGCAGCACTGTGATTCCCATCTCTTCAAGTGAGGCCTTTACATGTTGGGCAGATTCTTTCTTGGGATCGTCCTTTTTGTTATGCATATTGTAATCATGATTCCCGAGCACAGCGAATATAGGAATATCCGTTTTTACCAGAGGGTTGATCAGCTTTTCAACCTTTTGCATTTCTGCATCTGGATCCTCAAGCGAATGGTAGATAAAATCTCCGATAATCAGGACTACATCAGGCTGCATTTCGGCGATTTTTTCAGCAGCATCCTCTACAGTTTTTGTGTTATCCATCCACATACCGACCTGAAAATCTCCAAACACCGCCACTTCCTTCCCTTCCCATTCTTGTGGAAGGTTCGGAATAGCTGCCTTCTCATTCTCAATATCTAAAAAATAAGGTTCCACTAATCCCCAAATCAGGATGCCGACGAGAATCAGCCCTACGATTTTTCCTAGTTTATTTTTTTTAAAAATTTTGACCGTCTCCCTTCTAACTTAAAAAATTCAAATGTTTCCCTATGAATCTCTTAAAAACTTGTGTTGGGCTTATGGAGTTGGCGCTTTGCCACTCTACCCATTCCAGTGCAAGAATGGTCAGAATCAACCAAATAGCTCCAGCTAAATGACCAGCCAAGACATCACTTGGGTAATGAGCACCCAAATAAATCCGTGTCGACCCAATCCAAAGTATGAGAAACCCTGCAGCCAGAATCACCAGCCACTTGAATGCTCTCTTTTGGATAGACCGGACAATGAAATAGGCGATAAATCCATAAAAGATCAGCGAACCCATCGAATGCCCGCTGGGAAAGCTATAGCCAATCGCATCGATTTCCGGATTGATTGATGGACGTCCCCGTTCATATAGGTGTTTTAACAAGGTTGTCAGCAGACCTCCACCACCGATTCCGACCACGAGGAAAAGAATCCCCCATTTATCCCTTGCTGTTACCCATAATCCGATGATGGCCGCAATTGTACATACTGTTAAAAACCAAACAGAGCCAAGCTCCGTACCAAAAATCATAATTTGGTCCAATGTGCCGTTTTCTATCGATTTAAACCAGTTGATAATTGCCTCATCAAAGGCGTCAACCTCTTTTTCCAGCATTTCCTCCGCCAAATTGGCAAATAGAATAATAAAAAGGACAGAAAACGCAATCCCTGCAATCATCAACAGGAACGGAAATCCGACCTTCTTTGCTTTTTGTTTGTTCGTTTCCAAGGCGACACTCCTTTCTGCTAAACCGTTATTTTTGTTTTAGTTTTGCTTTTACAAGCATTAACGGCCCAGGAAAAAATTCGAAACTCTATAAAAAGTTTTGGAATAATTTTGCCAGCGTCCTCTTCACTCTTGAGGGAGCCCCTCTCCCCTGCACATTATGGAGCTCTTGCTTCTCACTATTTTCAAAGTCAGCTTGAAGATTATCAGCGATTTCTTCCAGCATTTTCTTATCCCTCGTAAAAAGGATCATTTCATCATTTGTGCGGAAACTGCGGACATCGAAGTTGGAAGTTCCAACATAAGCAGCATTATCATCTAAAAGCATGATTTTGGCATGGTAAAATCCTTTTTTGTAGAGGTACAACTTGATTCCTTTAGGAATGAGGTCTGAAAATTCTTCAAATGCTCTCTCCTTGACCAAAAGATGGTCTGACTTTTCTGGTAAGACAATCTTAATCTCCACTCCGCGTTCTTTTGCATTCACCAGGGCCGTCTTCACCTCTGGAGTTGGAACAAAATAAGGAGAACCCAAGATTATACTCTTGTCTGCAGAATGAATCAGCGGTAATAATTTCTCATCGAGAAATCCTCCACATGAAGAAATCATCCTGAAGTATGAATCTCCGTCTTCCTTTTGAGGATAAAGCGAGTCGCTTTCATTACACTCCATTCCAGCCTTTACCCAATCCTCCAAAAATTCTTTTTGTAAATCCTCCGTACCGCTTCCATTAATCCTAACCATGTAATCACGCCAGAATCCGATTTCCGAATCCTTTTCTGCATAGTTATCGCCAACATTAAAACCGCCCAAATACCCAATCTGTCCATCCAAAACGATAATTTTATGATGATTTCTCCTGTTAAGAGTAGTGAAGAATAAGGGAAATGAAGGTTTATGGGAATAAGCGAACTCTATCCCAATTCTCTTTAAATCGTTGACTGCTTTCCTGGGGAAATGGATGCTTCCGACTAAGTCTAGCAGAAGCCGGACCTTTACTCCCTCCTTTGCCTTTTTCTCTAACAACTCAAGCAATTTCATGCCGAAAGAATCGTGTTTAAATCGATAAAATGATAGATGAATCGTGGATTCCGCTTCCGTAATATCATGAAAGAGTTTATCGAAATAATAAGTTCCATTCCCGAAAAACTCTGTCTCACCGCGCCGCACTGGATATTCACGAAGCTGCCGGGACCTTAACTTTTTTCCCAGCATAAAGTCCACTCTCATCCAAATGAATAATAAACCTACTAACCGTAAAACCCTCACAATACCAATCTCCCTCCGACAAAACATCCTATATTCGCCTATACCCGCCAAACTAGGGAGTAAACGAAGTCATAACGCTCGGTTCTCTAACATCTTGTTACCAGATCCTTTAAATGCACACTTTTGAATTCCTCTTTGAATTTGAAAGCCCGTCCACCATAGCCCTGAATACTTTACGGCTAAAACACTGTTGCATCTTGGTCCCTGACCTATATAGGGTAGCTTATGGGATTTTATTTTCTCAAACATAAATTGAACAAATCCTAATATGCTGTGATAGACTATTTTTATAAAAAACAACATGAGACTGATAGAAATAGGTTTAAGGGGGAGTAAGCGTGTTTAGCAGTGGTCTGATTCTTGAGGGTGGAGGCATGAGAGGTGTCTACACTGCGGGGGTATTGGAGTATTTTTTGGAGAATGAGTTGTTTTTCCCGTATGTGATCGGGGTTTCTGCAGGTGCTTGCCAGGGGTCTTCCTATGTTGCCAGGCAGCCGGGGCGAAACAGGCAAGTAACGATTGATTATGTTCAACATCGTGATTATATTTCCTATCGGAATTTGCTTTTCAAAAAGGAATTATTCGGAATGGACTTTATTTTTGATAAGCTTCCAAATGAGCTCGTTCCGTTTGATTTTGAATCCTTCAACAGTGCTGCGGAAACCTTTCTTGTCGGCACAACTGATTGCGTTACCGGCGAACCCGTTTATTTTGATAAAAATGATATACCTGACGATTTCCTAAAAATCATCAGAGCATCCAGTACACTGCCATTCATGGCCCCGGCCATCGAGTTCGAGGGAAGAACGCTTATGGATGGCGGCATTGCTGACCCAATCCCTGTAAGGAAAGCAATGGCTGATGGTGTACTAAAAAAAGTCATTGTCCTGACGAAACCAAAAGGGTATCGCAAGAAAAAATCGTCGTTGTCCCGGATGACCCGTTATGTGTATAAGGAATATAAAGGGCTGCACACTGCCCTTGAGACGCGCTATAAGATGTATAATGAAACGCTTGACTACATTGAAGAACTTGAAGCCAAAAAAGAGATATTCGTTATTAGGCCCTCAAAAGATCTTAAGGTAGGACGAGTTGAGCGCAATCCTGATAAGCTGACTCAATTGTATGAAGTCGGATATGAAGATGCTAAGGAAAGTGTTGATGTGTTGACAGACTGGCTGGGAGAGAAATGATGACGTTAAAAGATGCACTTGAAGTTTTAGCGAGCAGCCTTAAACATGACCCAAGAGTTCAAGCTATTTTTGTGAAAGGATCAGTCGGGCGCGGTGAGCAGGACGAATTTTCTGATTTAGATTTGTATTGCCTTGTTGATGAAAAAGATTTGAATGGTTTCCTGCAGAGTCGCATAAGCCATCTTGAGTCATATGGAAAATTACTTTTTCTCGATGACATTTTCATCGTTGCGCCGCAAATACTAGCCGTATATGAAGATATGCTTCATGTAGATTTGTTTACTGTGACAGAGACAACTTTCATTGAGAAAGACTTTTTCAAGATCATACACGACCCGCACCATCGAATGGAAAAATACAAGGCATCGCAGAGCCTCAGCTTATCTCCCGGGGAGTACCAGGATGCAGTGGATGACATTGCCTGGTTTCTCTATCAATATAAAAAATCTGCGGCACGAGGGAATGATTTATGGTCAGTTAACCTGCTCAATCATGTTATGACACATCTAGCCAGAGTCCTGCTCTACAGATACAAACCAGAACGGGCTCAGTTAGGAATGAAAACAGTGAAAACCTCACTCCCTGATGCCGTCATTAAAAAATTGCTTGGAATCCAAGAAAACATCACTCCGCAAAAACATCAAAACGCTGCAGTTTATCTTCTTGATTTTTTGAATCGTGAAGGAGACTGGATGTTTAGAGAACTGCCTAACCCTGAGAAAATTAAACCATTATGGGACAAGGTAATCTCGAATTAGCTCGGTATTGATCGGAGCCTTCCATGAAAGTCTGGCAGGTTCCTGATCCCCCTCACTTAAACTTTCCAAATTCAACTTGAAGGCTAAACCCTCCAATTAATTAATACAATTCCGTTAATCTCACTACCAAACCTTGTTTGTGCACTAAATTCTCGGTTCTTCATTATGGTCACACATCTTGCTTGGTATATGCTTTAATTTTAAGTTTCCTCCCCCGTGGGTCACATGATGTTCTTGGAGGTGAATGAAATAGCTTTATCAGGAAAAGATGATAAAAAGAACTTCGCACGGGGGAACTAATGGACAATTATACTAACGACAACACTGCAAGAAGGTACATCGCACATGTCAGCACACTGGGGACCACCCAGATTCATCTTAGAAACCCTTATATCATCGCTTGGTGGAGTGCTGCCTTTCCTGGATTTGGACATCTGATGTTATCAAAGTATTTGCGGGGTTTTGTTTTATTTATCTGGGAAGTCGTGGTAAATATAAAAGCTAATGTTAATCTAGCAATGATTTATTCTTTTCAAGGTGAGATTGATATGGCAAAGGACATATTGGATACAAGGTGGTTATTACTATATATCCCGGTTTATATATTCGGAATCTGGGATAGTTACCGGACAACCGTAGATTTAAATAAAATATACTTAATGGCAGAACGTGAGGAGCACAGATTTAACTCCTTCAGTATAGGCGCAATGGAAATTAATTATTTGGATAAAAGAAATCCTTTCATGGCTGTAATTTGGTCCTTATTTGTACCCGGCTTAGGTCAACTTTATATTCACCGAATCGTGACTGCTTTTTTTGTCATCCTTTGGTGCGTTGTCTTTTTTTATTACTCCCACGCTCTGGAAGCTATTTCACTTTTATTTTTAGGAGAAATAGCAAAGGCAACTTCAGTTGTCAATCCTGAGTGGCTCTTATTCTTCCCTTCTCATTATGGCTTTGCAGTTTTTGACGCTTATATAAATACTGTTGAAAATAACAAGTTATACGAGAAAGAGCAGCGCGCCTATTTCCAGGAAAAATACCAATCTCCTTCCTTTCGTGTGCTGAAAGGACAAAAGGTGGACTAACAATGCAGCTATTTTCAACCTTTGAACACAGTGTGCATATTGAAATGGCTATGGCCACTCTTGAAAAAAAGGGAATTAAAAAGGAGGATATTTTTGTAGTCCCTCTTGATAACCGTATGGAGGAGCGCAAACTTTTTGATAATATCCATCGTTCAGATGGAACATCACTAATCGATATTGGGGCAGCACTGGCTACTGCATTTTCAGTCATTGGTGCCAGTATCGGGTTCAAGCTGGCGTGGGGACCTATTTATTGGGGGTTGATCGGTGCAGCTATCGGAGCACTGATCGGATTTGCCATTCGCCTGTTTACTGAAATAATCATTAAAAAGAAGCGAAGATTGTTAAAAGGGTTTCAATCCGAATTGATTGTTATTGTCGATTGTGAGGATTCTCAAGCCGAGATGGTTGAAAATATATTATTTGGGCACTTTGCACTAGGAGTTGCAAAAGTGAAATAATACGAAAAATAGCTAACCAAAAAAGGAAGCCTTTAAGCTTCCTTCTTTTTACAGACGAACCCCTATAAACTTCAATTCAGTCATCTCTTCCATTGCATACTTAACGCCTTCTCTTCCAAGTCCGCTCAATTTCACTCCTCCGTATGGATAATTATCCTGGCGGAAGACGGAGGATTCATTGATCCAGACGCCGCCCATTTCCAGGCTGTCTGCGACCCGGTAAGCACGGCTGATATCTTTCGTGAATACGCCAGCCTGTAGTCCATAGATCGAGTCATTTGTATTTTCAATCGCTTCTTCTTCCGTTTTAAATGGTATCACGGTCACAATCGGCGCGAACGCTTCTTCTTTGACGACCTTCATGTCTTTTTTGACGTTGGTAATGATTGTCGGGTACATCAATGTGCCCTTTCTGTCTCCGCCAGTTTCGATTGTTGCTCCTTCACTCCTAGCTTCTTCAACCCAATCCTGGATTCTTTTCGCGGCGTTTTCATCAATCATCGGACCAAAATCGGTTTCTTCCCCAAGCGGATCACCGATTTTTAAATTTTTCGTTGCCTCAACATACTTTTTGAGGAACTCGTCATAGACACTTTCCTGGACATAAATTCTTTGGGCCGATACACAAACCTGGCCTGAGTAACCGAACGCAGCATTCACAAGGCGTTCGACCGCATCATCAATATCGGCATCTTCAAAAACGATGTTTGGTGAATTGGAACCAAGCTCCATTGTGACCTTTTTGAAACCGGCTGTATCGCGGATGATTTTTCCGACTGTCAGGCTTCCTGTAAAGGTAATTTTCGGGACATCCTTGTGGGGAACAAGGGTGGATCCTGCTACCTTACCGGTACTAAGCACAAGATTCAATACCCCGTCTGGAAGGCCTGCCTCCTTGAAAAGCTTCGCAAGCATATACGCTGATACAGGTGTTTTTTCAGCCGGCTTAAAAATGACCGTATTGCCGGCAGCAATAGCCGGGGCAATCTTATGCAGCGAAAGATTAAGCGGGAAATTAAAAGGAGTAATCGCGCCTATAACACCCATGGCCACGCGTTTAACCATGCCCATACGGTTATCCCCGCGGAGAGCTGCATCCATGGGCAACACCTCTCCCTCCATATGCTTGGACAGTTCACTTGAGAAACGGATAACTTGAATCGAGCGTTTGATTTCCGCCCGGCTATGCTTGATTGGCTTGCCGGCTTCCATAGCGATAATTTCGGCAAACTCTTCCTGCTTTTCCTCTAGCAGATCCGATGCCCTGCGCAGAATATCCGATCTTTCATGAGCAGGCATCTTTTTCATTGTTCGCTGGAATGCCTGACGGCTGTTCTCGATCGCTTCTTCCATAAGCTTTTCATTCGCAAGGGTCATCTCGGCAACCAACTCGCCGCTGTAGGGATTCCTCACTTCCATCGTCTCACTGCTGCTATCAATCCTTTCAGCACCATCGATGATCGACGCAATTTTCATGACATTCCCTCCTGTTTCTAGCATAAAATTTCACCTAGTTTCTCGGTTAGCTTCATATTCTCGCTATAGTCAACAGGGCAATCGATTAACACTGGCTTATTCATCTCGGCCGCTTTCTTGATGGCATCCTTCAGTTCTCCCCCTTCTTCTATCCCAATCGCTTCGAAACCGTATGATTTTGCAAGCTGGATAAAATCAGGGTTGCCGAACTTGATATTCGACGGTCTGTTAAACTCCTTCATCTGCTTCCATTCTATCAGGCCATAGCCGCCATCTCGCCATAAGAGGATGATAATGGGCAGATTCAATCTCTTTGCCGTTTCAAGTTCGGCACTCGACATTTGAAAAGCACCGTCACCAACGACGGCGACAACATTACGTTCCGGATGGACCATTTTTGCAGCGATGGCGGCCGGGACGGCTATTCCCATGGATGCAAGACCATTTGAGATCAGGCAAGTATTCGGTTCAAATGTATGGTACATTCTCGCCATCCACATTTTATGGGCCCCGACATCCGAGATGACAATGTCTTCATCATTCATGACGGACCTGAGATCTGAGATGATTTTCTGTGGTTTGACAGGAAACCCAGTGTCCTCTGCATAGGACTGGAATTCATCAAGTGTTTTCTCTCTTACATGGGAAACCCACTTATTATCTCTTTCCATGGATGAGATGACATTTTCCAGCTGCAAGAGGTTTTCCTTTATATCTCCAATCACGCTATGCTTTACAGGATAATTAGCATCTGTTTCGGCTTCTATTGTATCGATGTGTAAAATAGGGCTTTCTCCATGGGGGTTCCAGTTTTTCGGCGGATATTCAGCCATATCAAAACCGATCGCAATGATTAAATCAGCTTGTTCGAATCCACAGGTAATGTAGTCTTTGCCAGCAATGCCTGCCGTCAGCAGACTTAAATCATTTTTCCAGGAAATCGCTCCTTTCCCCATGAACGTATGAACGACCGGAATATCCGCTTTTTCAGCGAAACCTCTAAGGCTATTCTCAGCCTGTCCCCTTTCAACACCCATTCCAGCAAGGATCAGTGGATGCTTAGCCTGTTCCATTAGCTTAGCAGCATCCTTGATGACTCGCTCTCCTGCTTCCATCATTGTCGGTTCACTTATTTCCAGAGGATTTCCTTCAACTTCCATTGCGGCAATATCCTCCGGCAAGTCTATATGGGTGGCTCCTGGCTTTTCACCCTGTGCCACATCAAATGCTTTCCGGACAACCTCAGGAATGATTTCAGCCTTTTTCACCTGTGTATTCCACTTCGTCACCGGCTCGAAAATCGAAACCAGGTCATAATATTGGTGGGAAATCTTATGCTGGCGGTCCAGCCCTGCCTGTCCTGTAATTGCCACAATGGGACTGTGATCCATATTTGAATTGGCCACTCCTGTTAAAAGATTCGTCGCGCCTGGTCCAAGAGTCGCAAGGCAAACACCCGGCTTACCCGTTAATCTTCCGTATGTCCCAGCCATAAAAGCGGCATTCGTTTCATGCCTAGTAACTATGAATTCAATACTCGAATCGAGGAGAGCGTCCATAATGTCAAGGTTTTCCTCACCGGGAACACCGAATATATATTCCACTCCCTCACGTTCCAAACATTTAATCATTAACTCTGCTGCGTTCATACCAACACTCCTTTACTTGGAATAGATAATTGAGTTCTTATAAAGGACTATTCCACGCGGGAGTACTGTTAAACTTTCAGGAGATTCCGGAGGCTCAAGAGCAACAAAAAAAAGTGCGGAAAATCCATTCTGGATTACACGCACTTTTTGCTTCATTCATTATAAAGAGTTGCCTTCACCCTTAGTTTTTTTGGCTGGAGCAAACCAACCTAGAAGGGCTATTGCTATTAATACACCATAGAAGATGGTTGTCCAAAGTGTGCTATGAGGGAAATCATGATGCAATACCGCAATGTCTTCATGTGCAAGAGTAATGACTGCTAGTTTCACACCAACCCATGCCACGATTGCATATGCGGTTGTTTCCAATGCTGGACGCTGATCAAGCAGCTTAACGAACCAGGTAGCTGCGTATTTAATCAAGATCAGGCCTGCGATTCCTCCAAGAACAACTACAAGGAACTTTCCGCCATCCATTCCGCCAAAATCTCCTAGCGGTGAATCTGGAAGCCCGAGCGCAAGAGCTACCGCTGCAAGAATGGAATCAATCGCAAACGCAAGGTCTGCTAAACCAATTTTACCAACAGTCGGCCAGAAGCCCATTCCTCTTGCTTCCTTCTCCTCTTCCTTACGAATATTTTCATTTTCCTTACCAAATTTAGCCTGGATGACATGCTTCAGTCCCAGGTAAAGCAGGTAAGCTGCACCGATTGCCTGTACCTGCCAGACGTTTGCAATGAATGATATCGCAAATAGAGCCCCAAACCTGAAAATAAATGCCATCATGATTCCGTAACTTATCGCCTTTTTCTTCTGATCATCAGGTAAATGTTTTGCTATGATTGCCAGTACAAGAGCATTGTCAGCCGATAGCAAACCTTCAAGACCGATCAATATCAATAATGCCCAGGCATATTCAAGCCAAATTCCTTCCATCAAACTCTCTCCTTCCTTTTCCACAATTCATATGTAGATGTCTCATTAACAATAGAATTACCCATTAAGCCTTGCAAAATCCTCACGAATATTGCTTAGTTTACTGAGCGTTATTCTATGTCTTCCTTATTTCCCTATATCCATATACCTTTTAAAAGCAATAGATAAACTTACCAACAGAATAATGGTTGAGACTATAATACTCTATATTTTTTCAAGAAAATATTCAACATTTTTGTTTTTCAGAAACAAAAAATAAACAGACAGCTTGTCCGTTTGGATAATGGCCCGAATACCTGGCAACCAATGGAGAATACCGGAATCTTTCTGCGTTATCCTTTTTTCCTTTGTTCTTTATGTTCCCTTAACGCCAAGCTTATCGCCATCAACAATAATATTAATTGCGAAGCGAAAAATATCAAAGAAAACATCGAATTCAACGCTAAAGCAATCGCCACAGATGAAGTTGATAAGAAGATTAACCCAACAATCGCTCTCCTTTGCCCCTCGGCCCTGGTTTTAAGGATGAAAATGGTAAGGGAAACAATAGCTATAAAGGCAATTGCAGACAGCGTAAGCTGCATAGGTAGCCCTCCCTTTTTCATGCTAGCTTTTTCACACTTTCCAATTATACCACTTTTTTCCGATAGTGAAATAAAAAAATGCCAAACCTGGCAGCTTGAATTAATCCGAAAGGAGACCAAAATACAAATTCACTTTTTTAACCTTCATCTAATTTTAAAGTATCTAATGTGTTTGACGATAGAACTTCCTGGACACTTTATGGCTAATAATGGCGATGGTGTCCTTTATGAACATAGTCTGCTGTACAAAATCTCTTTGGTTTCTTGGCAGCTTTTCTTCGGTGGCATCAAAAGCTGGCTTAATTCCTTCGGATTCATGACAGCTTTTCTTCGTTTTGTACCCAAAGCTGGCTTAATTCCTGTGGATTCTTGACAGCTTTTCTTCATTTGCACCCAAACCTGGCTTAATTCCCTCGTTTTCTTGACAGCTTTTCTCCATTTGCACCCTAACCTGTCTTAATTCCCTCGTTTTCTTGACAACTTTTCCTCGTTTACACTCAAACATGTCTTAATTCCTCCGGTTTCTTGACAGCTTTTCTCCATTTGGCGCAGACCGCGCTAGTCTTCTGGCAGTGACCACACGTTTTGATGGATGCCTTTTACCTGAATGACCCCTTGAATCCATCTCTGCACCCCCTGATTACAACTGTTCCTTCCTTATTATTTTATCATGATTGTAATTGTCCTATTATTGAACATCTAAGAATTTTTTCAAAAGAAGTATAGGGCCTTTTCACGCCAATGAATTATCACCTGACTAAGAAATTTTTATATATATTTTTCCTAGAAAACCCTTTTATTTGGTGTAAATTTACACTATATTGTATGTATGGTAAACATAAGGGGGATGACCAGTGAAAAAGAAGGCTTTAGTGGGAACCATGGCAATTGTTGCTTTGTTGTTGATATCGAGTATCACCTATCTACTATTGGGTGATCGAGATACTTACAAATATTATACAGGGCTTGGGAGCGGACTGGCTATCTCTGAGGATGATCAGCACATTGCTGTTTCGTATTTCAATAATGGCAGCTCTGCGATTTATACAGCCAGGCAAGATGGATCAGATGTGAAAAGAGTGAGCAATCCTGACCAGGTTTATCACTCTAATCCACAGTTTTCACCTGATGGCAGCAAGATTTTATATTTGTCACGCAATAAAGACCGTATTCAGTCCCTTTACACCGCCAATGTCGATGGAACCAACCCTAAGAAACTTTCAGAAGACTCACAGCATATTTCTAACGCTGTCTTTTCAGATGACAGTGAAACGATTTTCTTTTCGAGCATGCCGGCTGAAGAATCTCTTAAGTCTGAAGGGGAAACTCAGGAAGGTTTTGACCTATTTTCTGTAAAGGTTGATGGCACTGGTATGCAGCAGTTAACTGATCGTGACTTTTATACAATGGAAAGCCTTTTCTTTTCGGCTGATAAAAAGGAAATCATCTTCAAGGATTTTAATGATACGAATGCCTTTGACCTTGAAGACCAACGGGTGTATACAGCGGATATTAACGTGGGAATGCCCGCAGATATTTTCCACTTAACTTTATCTCCTGAGAAAAATGCAGTTGTTTATACGACTGTTGCTGATGAATCGAGGAACACTTCCTTGTTTGAATATGATTTATATCACAAGGATTTGGAAAATGGGAAGACAAAGAGGCTTACAGACTTGAATTCATCTGTCGTTTCTCCGGTGTTTTTTAACACAAGAAATGAGATTCTCTTTCTTGAGTATTTCAATTGGCCAGCAGAGCCAGAGGAGTACAAATTGAGGACCGTGCACCTCGAAACCAAAAAATTAAAAGAGATTACACTTGAAATGCCGGACCTGCAAACCAGTAACTTTGTCATGAAAGCCATCGATTATTCGGTGAATAGCTGGACGGTTGGCCTGTTGTATACGGTGCTTTTCATGTTGCTCACAGTTTACCTTTTCCCTGGGAAGGTGTTTTTGCCTTCATTCATCAGCCTGTCCAACAGCATGCTCACGATAGCTGCCAGCATTGTTGTTGCTGCCACGATCGATCAGTGTGGGGAGGAATCGGTGTGGGCATGCTGGCATTTGGGGTGTTGGTCTGCACGGCTTTTGTATTTCTCTTCGCCTTGGCCCTAAAATTTTTCCGAAAAGGAGTAAAGAAATAATGTCCGAATCTGTTGGAACAGTCTTGACCCTTTTGATGAATATTGCCCTTTTTGGCTTGGCGAATTTTTTTGCGGTGAAGCACTCTATCAGGAATATAAAAAAACGAATCATTGCAGGGATCATTTTCCTCCTTTGCACTCCCGTAATCTTTTTCAGTACCCTTTATTTCAGCGTTATATGGAACGACAGCGGCTGGGGTGCCGGAATACTGACTGTCATTTTTACCGGTTTGTATCTACTGAATGGTCTGATCCTGCTGTTGTCCGCCATTCATATTTATTTCAGGAAATGATTCAACTCTGTTCGGTCATAATCTGCCGAACAGTTTTTTTGGAAAAAAAATCAAAAAAGCTGCCAATGGCAGCTTTTAATCATCAACTCTTTTTATCTTTTTCGTCTTCTCTCATTTCTTTCTTGATGTCATCAGTGAGTCCACTCGTCGCATTCTTGAACTCTTTCATCGACTTGCCGACCGCTCGGCCGATCTCTGGCAGTTTGTTTGGCCCAAAGATGATCAGGGCGATTACGAGAATCAGGATTAATCCTGGAAATCCTATATTTGAGAACATTGTATCTCTCCTATTGAAAAAGTTACGTCTATTATATCGAATCATTCTCGTAAATTAAACCCATAGCCTATTACGTATCAAATTCCCCGCTATGAAAACAATAAGGTTGATCATATTTTATAAGGGGTGTTTAAAAATGAATGCAAAATTAGTTCAAGTAGCAGCCTGCTTGTTTTTATTCATCAGTTTTTCCGGTGCTGTCCATGCTCTAACTGAGGTGCCTGCTGATTTTGGTGCAAAGGGGGCTCTTCAGGATACCTCTGTTACAATGGATGAAGCATTAGTATATGCCATCCAGGACGAATACCTCGCACAGGCCAGATACGATGCCGTGATTGGGAAATACGGCAGCATCAGGCCATTCAGAAATATTAAGGCAGCAGAACAGCAGCATATCAGTGCTCTCGTTACTTTGTTCCAAAAATACAATAAACAAATTCCTGAGGACAATGCAAAACAATATGCTTCAGTACCTGGTACTTTGAAGGAAGCATTTAATGAAGGAGTTCAGGGCGAAATCGACAACATTGCAATGTACGATAAGTTAAAAACCATCCCTTCCCTGCCAGAGGATGTAAAAGCCGTATTCACCCAGCTAGGAAATGCTTCAAAAAACCACCTGAGAGCCTTTCAGAGAGGTGCAGGCAGGAATTAAAAGGTTAATCATGACAAAGAAATCAAAAGTTAGCATTTTAATTTTAAGAAAATGAACTCAAATACTATATAAAAAGACAATAAAAAGTGCCGCTCGGATTTGAAAAGATCCAAGCGGCGTTTTAAATATTCATTTGACTATGTTTTAGTTATAATCTTTACCCCATTAGGGTCCTGTATTTGTTTAGCTGAATCATCCTTGATAATAGCTTCTTTAATGGTCACTTTATCACCGACTACTGTTTTAATTGTGTCCACAGTTTTACCGAATAGAATATGTAAGTCATTTTCCAGTCCTTTTATCTTCGTTTCTAACCTTAATTCTTGTATTTTGATGTCTTTGGCATCAGAATCTACTATGTCAATATTTGTTTGAAGTTCGATTCTGAAATTATAAGGTGTTGTAATAAAAGTTCTTCGCTCACCTTTTTCAACTTTCCAATTCAGTTTATTTACATTTTCACATATGTTGTCATGTTCATTGTTTGATACTAAAAAGCCAATATGGTCGAAAATCACCTTTTTTCCATATCCGAAAGTAATATTGACGTTTCCTTTCCTTACTTCGATAATACGAAAAAGTACTTTCTTCTCCCGAAAATCATCCCACATTAAGGGTGGATCAAAATTCAAAAAATCTCCCTGGTATTTTCCTATACGCTGGGATACCCGAAAGCCATTACTAACATAAAAACTCTCAGTTTCTTCAACATATGGGGTCCAAAAATGATAATGAAAAAGCATAAAACTCACCTCATCTAAGAAGTATATAAAATATTTAAAAATCCTGCTTGGTTAGCCAAGTTGGCTTTTTATTCAGATGAAGCATTACACTATTTAATGACTGACGCGAAACCATGCTTTATTTTTCCAAAATTGGTTCAATGGTTTCAAGCTTTCCCCTGTCCGTTTGTGAATTCCAGACATATGACCCAAAATATTCTCTGTTCACTTCGACTAAATGAAACTCATTCCTTGATACTCTGATTTTTTTACCATTCAGTACAAAAAAATATTTGTTTTCTTCTTGTATTTTCTGTTCAATGATAAGGATCCCACCTGTAGAAATTTCGTTAGATTGAGATGTTATGATTGAAAATATTGTTATAAGGGAGACTATAACGAAAACTGCTTTAACACTAGTCATTATATTCGGCTTGTGTACTCCCCATTTCCGCAAGTATTTTATAACGAAATATATATAAATTAAAAGCGCTATAGGAACAAGGAAAAAAGATAAAGTTGCGGGTATATATAACATCTCATGCAATGAATAATTGAAATCACTAATAGCCTGTACCCTGCCAAGCTGCATACTTAAAAAAGTAATATAAATAATTCCTAGCAGCCAATATAGTGAGGTTCTTTGATCCTTCCATACCTTTTGTTTTTCTTGCTCCTCTTCATTATTAAATTTCATCTCCATTTTCATTCGGTGATCCTCCTGAAGTCACTTTACTTATTTATTAAAATGCACAGCATATCCTCTATTTAAATTTCAACATAGTTAACAAGAATCCTCCAGAAAAATCATTAATACGTTGACAACAACAAGATGAAGTAGTTCCTCCGAGGAGTTTTGACATAAAATCAGCATGTTCATTGATTATTATAGGCTGTTTTCCCTTTGCATTTCGTACTTGATCCTGCACACGCATTTTGAAAGGCATCGGGGCTCTTTTCGAGGAGAGTTCAGAACTTTAAATGCTAAGTAGAGTCGTAAAAACCTAGAAGCCGATTTTCACTTCGGATGTGAAAGCAACAAAGTTTACGAAAAAATTCTTGTTTAAAAAATCAAAAATAGACCAAATCATGTGGGATTTGGCCTGCAAAACTAATTTCTCTTTTCCAAATATCTTACATTTTGTTCGGTGGCATTTTACCTTGTGGAGGTGTCCCGTGCATATGAGTTGGTGCCGGAGCCAATTCCGGGATTTGTCCCATCGGTTCAGGATTTTCAATATATTCGAATTGCGCTTTTCCATCTGGGGTGGCGCCAGAAGCCCATTTTCCTTCAGCACTTTCCGTTCCTTTTGAGCAGTTCATGAAGGAGTAGCTCACTTCCTGCTTTTCATACTGCGGGTTAAAGGTGCTTGGAACGACAAGCCCTTCTTTTTCCTCAAGCTCTGAAATCGCGGCGATCCATTGGAGCTGATGCATGTGGTCTCTCGCAATCAGGAATGATAGCATGTCCCTGACACCCGGATCATCTGTCATTTCATACAATCTTACCGCTTGAAGTCTGCCCTGTGACTCTGCATTCAAATTGGCACGAAAATCGGCCAGCAAATTGCCGCTTGCGATTGTATATCTTGCATTCCATGGATATCCCTGACTGTCATCCGGCTTCGAGCCAAGCCCTCCGACTATCGCATGCTGCGGATTCATTCCACCCATTGCTGCGAGAATAATTGGATCTTTTGCAGCTGCTTCCTGTTCCTCTACTGGTGCACCATCGAGGAGCTGGGCAATCATCGTCGCTAGCATCTCAACATGAGCAATTTCCTCCGTACCGATATCCAGCAGCATATCCCGATATTTCTTTTCGCCGCGGCAATTCCACCCCTGAAAAAGGTATTGAATCATGACGCTCATTTCTCCATATTGTCCGCCGAGGATTTCCTGAAGCTTCTTAGCATATACAGGATCCGGCCTGTCCGGCTTGGCATTATACTGCAATTTTTTAACATGATAGAACATCTGCTAACCTCCAAACTTTTTAACATACATGGTTAACATTTGTTATCAAGAACAAAAATATGCAGCATAAAAAAGGACAGTACCCTCTAGGCACTGCCCTTGAAACTATGAAGCTTTCCTCTCGGATTCTGTTTCATAACTTTCTTTTTTGACAAATTCCAATTTAAAACCGAATAGTGCAAAGATAATCGATAAAATCGGAACCGTGAAATTCAGTACAGCATACGGCGCGTATTCAAATGGATGGACAGACAGTGCTGAAATAATGAACACGGCGCAAGTATTCCATGGAACAAGCGGTGATGTCACCGTGCCTCCATCCTCAACGGCACGCGATAGGTTTTTCGAATGAAGCCCCTTGTCATCGTACGCTTTTTTATACATTCGTCCTGGTAAAAGGATCGACAGGTACTGTTCCCCTGCTGCAACATTTGTTAAAAATGAGGTTGCAACCGTCGACACAACTAAACTTCGTGCTGTTCGTGCCAGCTTCAGTATTTTCTCTACGATTGATTGCAGCATACCGGTCTGCTCCATCACACCTGCAAATGCCATCGCTATAAGAGCGAGAGAGACGGTATACATCATATCCTGTATTCCTCCTCGACTGAATAGCTCGTCGACAGAAGCGTTCCCCGTTTCAATCGCAAAACCGTTTTGAAGTGTATTAACCGCATCAGCTATCGCTCCACCTTGTACGGTAAACTGCGTAAGCCATCCTAAAAACACGCCAACGATTAGGGCTGGAAGTGCTGGCACCTTAAAGGCTACCAGTAAAATAACCGCCGCGGGAACTAAAAGCAGCCAGGGTGATACCACGAAATTTTTTTGAATCACATTCATGATTTCAAGAATCTGCTGATTATCGACTCCTGCATTGCTAAAGTCTCTCCCAAGATACCAGTAGACACCCAGGGCAATCAAAAATGCAGGAACTGTCGTATAAATCATATGGCGAATATGCGCGAACAGATCTGTTCCCGTAATCCCTGCCGCCAGATTTGTCGTATCAGATAATGGTGACATTTTATCTCCAAAATAAGAGCCTGATATAATCGCCCCTGCTACCATTGGTGCAGGAATTCCCATGCTCATGCCGATTCCCATGCCAGCAACACCAATCGTACCCATTGTCGACCATGAACTCCCTATAGCCAGGGTGATCAATGCCGTAATGATACTGATGGATACAAGAAACATGGACGGACTCATGATTTTAAGGCCATAATATACCATCGTTGCGACAATTCCGCCGCCAATCCATGAACCGATGATCATTCCAACTGTGATAATAATAAGAATTGCCGGCAAAGCCATTTTAATGCCTTTATATATACCTTCTTCGATAAAATTCCATTTAAAGCCTGCAAACCAGGCAACAAGACCTGCCACAACCGTTCCAATAATCAACGGAATATGCGGGTCTCCTTCAAATTTTACAATCGTTACTGCCATTGATACTACCATAACCAACAATGGGATAACGGCAAGTCCAAATGGCACTTTCCTTTCAATACTTTTCCCCATTTGTTTTCCTCCTTGGTGTCTCGTTAGCTATCTTTACCCATAAATCAGGACAGTTAGACAAGCAAGAATTTGGAAAATCAGAATGTAAGAAGGAATTTTTATAAACTTTATCTAATTACACTTAAAAAAGGAGGTCGTAACTTTGAATCCATTTGTTTATGCTTGTATTGCTCCCCACGGCGGTGAGATTATCACTGAACTGCAAGGGTCCAACCCCGAGCGGATGGCTGTCACCAGAAAAAGCATGGAGAAGCTAGGACAGCAAATGGCAGCTGCCAAACCTGATTGTATCGTTGTTCTTAGTCCACACGGAACAAGGATCAATGGCCGGTTTTCCATAACCGATTCAGAACGTCTTGAAGGAAGCTGGACTGAGAACGAGGCAGCTTTTACGATGAAAAAAAGAGTAGAACGGCACTTAGCGCGAAAAATTAACGAGGAAGCTATAAGAAACGGACTCCCTGCTTCTACCATAAATTTTGGGACTTCAGCAGGCCCAATCTCATGCCTGCCGCTGGATTGGGGTGCAATTGTCCCTCTCCGTTTCATGCCAGATGTTCCAGTCATTGTGATTACACCATCAAGAGACCTCTCCTTCCAGGATCATGTTGTATTGGGTGAATCTCTTCGTTCAGCAGTCGCTCAATACGATAGAAGAGTTGGTTTGATTGCCAGCTGCGATTGGGCTCATGCTCATGATGAACAAGGACCATATGGGTTTGATCCGGCAGCCGAAGAGTTCGATAAACAAACTGTTGAGCTGATCAAGACCAATCAACTTGAAAAAATGGCAGACTTCAATGCAGATTTCATTGAAGCCGCCAAACCTGATGGAATATGGCAAACCCTTATCCTTGCTGGTGCAATACCTCTCGAGGAAAGGCATATAGAATTCCTATCTTATGAAGCACCAACATACTTCGGTTTGATCTGTGCAGGGATTTTGCAAAAAGAAAAACCTAGTATTGTTAACTAGATTTTCCTACTTATATCTTCTTTAATTAACTCGATTAGGTCTTCGGAAAGGTTTGCAGGAAGGGATGTACCATTTTCGAGAACCCATGCATTCATTAATTCAAGATCCGATTTCTGAAAGGTTAACATATAGTCTTTTTCCTCAAAGGTGATTTCAGTGGTTACATGCTCTTCACCATATGATTCCTGATCACTGTACATTTCTTTGATTGAATAGGGCTTCATAGGAAAACTCCTTTGCAAGATGTTTTGTTACTAAAAAAATACCCCAAATCCAGGAGGTTTAACATGGTAACTGAGAATCTATTTTCCTTTCTGCCGATCGTAACACTGTTCTTTTCTCTGGCTCCAGTTGTATTTTTAGTTTGGTTCCTGCTCAAATTCCTCAAAATTCAAAAGGAGAGAAACGAATTCTAAAAACTATTTCGTATAAGCTGGACGATTTGAAATAATAGAGAAACTTTTACCCTCTCTTGTATTTTCCTCAACTCGAATTAAATTATTTATAAGAAATCTATGTTGTTCGGAAAATGATATAAAAAAAGCTGAAGCAGTTACTCTTCAGCTTTCTTCATTATTGTAATGCATTAAAAACGTTCACCAATCCATGGCCAAAATACTCGTCATGACCCGGCTCCCCTAAATCTTCAGCAGTTCTTTGCAGGTGAGTTGAAATCTGCTGAGCTGACAAATGAGGAAACTGTGATTTAACAAGAGCAGCAGCAGCAGCTACTTTAGGGGCAGCCATACTAGTTCCGATTTTCCAACCGTACGAACCCTGGGAAACCGGTATGGTTGATAAAGTCCGCGCCTCTAAATCCCTCTGGGTTGTATCTCCGGCTTCATTCGGCCAGTTAGGTCCATAATCTCCCCCTGGTGAGGCAAGGTTCACGTTTGATGATCCATAATTCGAATAATAAGCTAAAGTGTCACGGTTTGTTGATGAAGATACACCAATCACACCTGGGATACTGGTAAAAGTATCAAACAATGGACCGTCATATACTTTGCCAGTCTTTTTATCCGTTTCCATTCTTTTCCCTAAATCCATTCCATTGTTGCCATTCGCCCCAATAATCAGCATACCCTTTTTCAGAGCATACTGCACAGCCCGTTGAGAGGACAGGTGAAGCGCGCGGTCCTGCTTATCATTCATAAGGCTGTAAGTTCCGAGGCTTAAATTCGCTGAAACGGCACCATCATCAGCAGCAGTCGTGATCGCCGTTAAGATTCCCGTCCAGTTCATTCGACCCTGATTATTAGATACACGATAGGAAGCAATCGCAAGCTCGGGTCCGACCCCCATCACTCTTCCGTTAGCCGCAATTGTTCCAGCTACGTGCGTGCCGTGAGATCCTGCATCTTTAAATGCATCTTCAGGCTGTGCTCCAGGGAAGAAAGCCTTGCCGAATACAAGGTTCTCTTTCAAATCAGGATGGCTAAAATCCACACCCGTATCGATAACCGCAACTAGTGTTTCCTTGTTCCCAGCGTTGATCGACCAAGACTTTCCATTTTCAGTCACTCGTTTAACATCCCATTGATATTGTTCATACAGATCAGCTCTTTCATGGGATTCCGTTCCACTCTCATGAAGGCTTAAAACTGACCCTTCTTCTTCGTTAACACGGATATCTAAATCTTCGGAAACAGCGAGGATATGTGAGTTTCCTTCCAGCTTTTCAAGAAACCCCGGATCATAGGACCTTACGTTAACAACGCCAATTTGCAAAGCGTCCATAAGAATTTCAGCACCAGAATCCTTTAGTAATTGCAGAGAGGCATTGTCAGTTTGACCCGATTTTAATACTACAATGTAATCCTTCCCGGCCGATTCCTGTGCGGTCGCCGGAAACTGGCCTGTCCCCAAAGCTAGCAGGAAAACAGTTAAAAGCAATAGAACCTTTTTCATAACATCCTCCTTCGAATCTCGAATATGTACAGTTTAATTATAAAAACTGTTGCATGATTATGTAATTGGGCGAAAGAAGTGTTTTCGATAATAAAAAGGAAGAAAAAGGTTACATTGGTACTGGGGTGGAAGACCCAGTGTGGGCATCAAGTTATTGAGTTAAATACTCTTTATAAATTTATATAGCAAATGAAGACTTTTTAGTTGTTTACATAATAATTTTATATTTAACTTTATCATTTTAATAAAACATAGTCGTAATGAATCATCAGTTAGCTCATATACTAGATTAATAGTCTTTCCTAAGGAGGAAACTGATGAAAAATTGAAAAAAACCTTTGATCGTTATCCTGCTTTCAACTGCAGGTCTGCTGGTGCTGCTGGTTGCTGGAGCGGTACTGTATGCTAACTTTTATGTGAATGATGAGAATATCCGGGTTTCGGAGGAGCTTTTGCCTGATGGAGCGCCTCAAAGAATCATGGCCATCTTTGCTCATCCAGATGATGAAATCATGATAGCCGGAACGTTCCATAAGTTGAATAAAGATAAAGATGTTACCTCTGTCCTCGCTACTTTTACCAGAGGGGAGGCCGGCGGAACTGGTGGACTTGTGCCTAAAGAGAAGCTGGGGGAAACACGGACAAAGGAATTGGAGAAATCAGCGGAAATCCTCAATATTGACCATCTTGAAGTCTATGATTACCCTGACAGCGGCCTGGCTGATGCGAATCATGAGGACATCAAGGAAACAATTACTGAATTAATTGATCAATATAAGCCTACAACTGTCATTACCTACGATGATGTAGTCGGTTTGTACGGACATCCTGATCATGTAGTAATGAGCAAATTGACAAAAGAAGTCGTTACAGCGGAAATGAAAAAAGAGGATTCTCCTGTGAAGCGGCTTTATTTCGCCACCCTTCCCAAACCAATGATTAATCTTGTTCTCAAGCTTTCTCCTACTTTTAAAGAGAGATACCCACGGGATAAGGGTTTGCCAGAGCCAACCATCGCCTTCCCAATGGCATCCGAGGCATCATCACGCAAACAAGTACTGCTTGCACATGAAACACAATGGAAAACCGTAGCAAGTGTGCAGCCATATCATGACAAAGTTCCATCTTGGATTTATTATCGAATCTTCGACCGTGAGTATTATCATTTAGTGAAAACTAAATAAACAGTCGTCTATATTTCTACTGTACGTTTTTATCCAGAGTATTCCTAAGAGACGAAAAAGAGTGCTGGCTGTCATTTTACAGAAGCATTTTAAAATTTATGTTAAAACACACAACAAGTGTAAAATTATGGTAGTATAAAAACATTATATATAAAGGAGAATTTGAGTGGATGCTTTCATAACTATATTAGGACTGATTCTTCTAACTCTATTTTTCATCTACCTCAACCAAAATAGAGACGTGGATGAACAGGGTTTACCTTTGAAACTGATAGGATACTATACCCTTGGAATTTTCAATCTCAAAGTCAATGGACTTCTGATACCTCTGGGCTTTATTATTTCACTTTTTATCAAGCCCGCAGCAAACAAAAAAATAAAAAGAGTCTCCAGTGTAGCCGGTCTTCTCGTTATGCTTCTATTCCACTTTTTTCAATAGACTAATCCGATTAATCTGCTCAATCCTTGGGCAGTTTTTTTCTTAATCAATTTCGCTTACACAAATCCAACTCTTCTCTAAAAAACGTAATTACTCACAATAAAAGCGTTAATCCCAGATGATGGATCAACGCTCGTTTATATTAAATATCTATTTGATAGGGAACATTTAAATTCGTCAAATAGTTAATTCTGCATTATTTGAATAAGGTTGCCGCATGTATCATCGAAAACCGCAATTGTAAGTTCGCCCATTTTTGTCGGCTCCATCGTAAACCTCACACCGTTTTTCACTAATCGCTGGTACTCTTTATGTATATCCGCAACGCCGAACATTGTTACTGGAATACCTTCAGCAAATAACTTCTCTTGATACTCTTTAGCAGCTGGGTGGTTGTTCGGTTCGAGCAAAAGCTCAGTACCATCTTGCTCCTCGGGCGAAACAAGCGTAATCCATCTAAATTCTCCTGCGGGAACATCATGTTTTTTTACAAATCCCAGTGTTTCCGAATAAAATTTCAATGCTTTCTCTTGGTCTTGAACAAATATACTCGTAACAATGATTTTCATACAGTTTTCGCCTCCTTCGATTTTCACTTTCCCCTTACAATTTATCCCTCTGCTTTTTCCCATCCGCTGTACATTTGCAAAACCTTGCATTTCACTTTTCCAGAAGGAACTGATAACACCGTTTCGTCACCAATCTTTAAGCCTATCAGCTTCTTCGCAACTGGTGTATCATAGAATATCTTGTTCTCGTCTATATCCGACTCGCCGTAACCGACAATTTCATATACTTCTTCTTCCGTAAAATCTGTGTATTCAAATGAGCACTTCACGATTGAGCCAATCTCTACTGTTTCAGTATTACGCTCATCAACCGTAATCAATTCAGCTGTCTTATATACATGTTGGATCTCTTGAATGCGTTCAACCAATACACGTTCATCCTGCTCTAATTTATGAAAATTAGGATTAGCAATCTTATCGTCCCCGCAAGCATTAAAGGCAATATTTTTATCCAATCGCACTTGCTTCAGCTCTTGTTCCAAATTTGCTATTTGTTGAAGAACCAGCTGCTCTCCCTTAGGTGTGATTTTAACAGACATTATAATCTCCTCTAAATTTAGTATTAACTTAACCAGTAATAAGAAATCTCTCAACCAATCGCTCTAAAATTAAAAAGCCATCGACCATTCTAATATACCCCGAAACTCGGTTTAAATATAATCTTACGCTTGTCAAAGATACGGGTTTCGTACTTAAGGTATGAAGTATAAATTATTTATCTACATTATTGAATTACAGACTTAGCAAATCTGGTTTGTTAAAAATATAGAAAGAATTTTGCACTATACAAATTCCATAGTGAATGGGAAATAAACGATGGAATCAAAGATTTAGTTTTATAAGCTGTCAAGGATAAAAGCACGCCTGTAGCTAGGGTAACAATCCAATACATAGGATGAAATAATGCAAAAACAACTCCAGATAATGAAATTGCCAAGACTGGTTTGGTGAACTTTAGTAAAGTGAATAGCAAAACACCTCTGAAGAACATCTCTTCCCATATCGGAGTAAGTAAAACTGCATTTAATAGACCAATGGAAGTCTTTCCTTCTAAAAGTCCGTTTTTATAGTAAAAGATTAGCCGCTTGTCCAATAATACTTCATATTGAAAACTCAACATAAGAATCATATAAGGTAAAATTAACGTAACCAGGATATAAAAATATGTTGATAGGTTTTTCATGACACTGAGGTTTATTAATGAAACAATGATTTGTCTTGTTACACCAAAACAGAATGTCACAGATAAAAATGTGGATAGCCAGAATACAGTTTCAAACTCACTTAAGTCAGTGTTTATTTTTGAGAGGTTATTAATTAAATAACCAGTAAATATTAGGGTCAATATGTACAGAGTGGCTTTGGTTTTTATTTCTTATCCCTCCGACCACTAATATGTCCCTGTATTGGAAGGTTCCACGTTATACTCTTTTTTCACATCAAATCTTTTGACTAATTCGTAAGGTCTTGCTTTAAATGCTTCATATGGGATGTAGTTAGCATCCATTGCGTCCAGAACCCTGTTTCTAAATTGTTCCCTCGTAATAATTTGTTCAATATTTTCTTTCGTTATTTTTGTAAAAAAGACTTCTGAAGTTTCACCCTCAGCTGTCCTGGTTTCACCAGACTGATACTCACCTCCGAAAACTACACACGTAACTCCGCTCGTCACGTTTTGGTAAATGCCTGTTATACCATTTAAGATCACCTTAATTCCAGTCTCTTCAAATATCTCGCGGTGAATGGCCTCTTCCAATGTTTCACCTTCTTCTACCTGGCCGCCAGGCATTTCCATTGTATCGGACCGGTGAAAATTCCTGACTAGGAGTACATCGCCATCTTTGTTTGTGATATATCCGCTAACAGACAATATATGTTTAGGCGGATGATAGGAAGCAGTTGAAGACAAGAAATCTTTTTCTGCTTCTATTTGAATTTCGCCTAACTCCTCCATCGCTGACTGGTACTCTTCACTATTTTCAATTAAACTATTGATTCTTTCATAAAGCTCCATGCTGCTATATTCCCAAATAACCAGAATTTCTTCTTTTGTATCATTCACCCAGCGCCCAATTAATTTAGCTCCATTTTTAATATGGATTGGGTAAACATATGAATGAAAGAAATGATTCATTTCATTCAATCTTTCAGGCTGTATACTGTATGTATTTCTCATAAAAATCATTATCCAGCTCCCCTTTCTCTTCCTTTAATTTCCACATCGATGATGAAAATCCTTTTTTTTTAAAGTACCGAACGGTTTTTTAGAAATTTTTAAAAGAAACATCACGGGACTTGGTTATTCTGATATTTTATTTATAGGAATAGATTTCCCTGCAGGTAAAATTATTTTTGAGGTGAGACAAGTGGCGATCAAGGGGATTAACCATTTATTATTTTCTGTTTCTGATTTGGAAAGATCAATTGCTTTTTACAAAAACGTATTTGAGGTAAAATTGTTAGTAAAAGGCAAAACTACCGCTTACTTCGATCTTAATGGTATATGGCTAGCCCTGAATATGGAGAAAGACATACCTCGTCAAGAAATAAACCAATCTTATACACATATAGCTTTTTCAATTGATGAAGCAGAGTTTGAACCCATGTATAACAGGTTGAAAGAATTAGAAGTGAATATTTTACCAGGCCGCCTTAGAGATGAAAAAGATAAAATGTCTATTTATTTTACGGACCCAGATGGCCATAAATTCGAGTTCCATACGGGGACGTTACAAGATAGAATTGATTATTACAAACAAGAAAAAGGACATATGGAGTTTTTTTAGATTTAGAAAGAAGTAAAGTGTTCGAAGCTCAAGCTTGATTTAGACAACTTGTTGCTGGAAACTTCCGATTTTGTCCGAAGTTGCCTTGGGTTCAGACAAAAGTCCGGCGGTTTCCCCCGATTTTGTCTGAAGTTGCCTTGGGTTCAGACAAAAGTCCGGCGGTTTCCTCTGATTTTGTCCGAAGTTGCCTGGAGTTCGGACAAAAGTCCGGCGGTTTCCTCTGATTTTGTCCGAAGTTGCCCGGGGTTCAGACAAAAGTCCGGCGGTTTCCTCCGATTTTGTCCGAAGTTGCCACGGGTTCAGACAAAAGTCCGGCGGTTTCCTCTGATTTTGTCCGAAGTTGCCTGGAGTTCGGACAAAAGTCCGGCGGCTTCGGCTGATTTTGTCCGAAGTTGCTCTGGGTTCAGACAAAAGTCCGGCGGTTTCCTCCGATTTTGTCCGAAGTTGCCACGGGTTCGGACAAAAGTCCGGCGGCTTCCGTTGATTTTGTCCGAAGTTGCCTTGGGTTCGGACAAATTCCCTTTGACTTGCTCCGATTTTGTCCGAAGTTGAGTCAAGTCCATATTAAT
>NZ_JAGGQQ010000001.1:108910-248292 GCF_018613195.1 Bacillus sp. ISL-45 | reverse complement strand
TGAGGGAAAAAAACCGGCCATCAGTATTTTACAGCAGAAACAAGCAGTAATTGTGGAAAGCCTGACAGCAAATCCCACGGACATCACAGTGGCTCCAGGCAAAAGTGTGCCATTCACAATCACGGCAAATATGAGTGATGGAACGACAAAGAACGTGACGCTTGATAGTACAACCAAGTATGTGAGCAGTGACAGCCGGATCGTGAGAAGCAGCGGAACAATCGTAGCCTCCAATACGGCTCCGGATGGACTGACCGGGACGGTCACCGTCACGTATGGAGGAAAAGAGACGGCCATCAATGTACTGGTGAAGAAAACAGAAGTCATCGTGGAAAGCCTGACAGCCAGTCCAGCCGACATTATCGTAGCCCCAGGCAAAAGTGTGCCATTCACAATCACAGCAAATATGAGTGATGGAACGACAAAGAATGTAACGCTTGATAGTACAACTAAGTATGTGAGCAGTGACAGCCGGATCGTGAGAAGCAGCGGAACAATCGTAGCCTCCAATACGGCTCCGGATGGACTGACCGGGACGGTCACCGTCACGTATGGAGGAAAAGAGACGGCCATCAATGTACTGGTGAAGAAAACAGAAGTCATCTTGGAAAGCCTGACAGCCAGCCCGGCCGACATTACCGTGGCCCCGGGCAAAAGTGTGCCATTCACAATCACAGCAAATATGAGTGATGGAACGACAAAGGATGTAACGCTTGATAGTACAACTAAGTATGTGAGTAGTTACAACCGAATTGTAATTAGTAATGGGGCAATTGTAGCATCAAATCTTGCTATAGATGGACTTACCTCAACCGTTACTGTAACTTACGGTGGAGTAGAGACGGTCATCAATGTGCAGGTCAAGAAAATATAAGTAACAATACAGGTTCTAATCGCAAGTGTAGGAATGCTAGGAAATCAGCACTATAGTTATCCGAAAAAAGAAGAAACTGAACAATATAAAATAAGAAGGGTTGTCAAAGACAACCCTCTTTTATTATATTCGTTTTCACAAAATCAGTTAAATATACACTTCATATAGTTCTAATTACCTATATTAATCTTCAGGGAAGTAGATTAGTATATAGGTAAATATAAGTGAAAAAGGCAAACTATGGGAAACTATAGGACGCAAAGCCACGGGCCTGTTCTACCTTTCTAGTTATTTAGGTGGATGGCAGCCGGTTGCCACAAGGATTACATAGTGTTTTTTCTATGGACCTTGTTAAGGTCTTTTTGTTTGCCCTTTTTTCGGAAAAGGAGATAAAAAATGTTTAAGAGATTATTTAAGATCCCGTCTCTAGTAGTAGTTATGCTGCTAATTGCTCAATTGGTTTTGCCGATTGGATCAGCATTTGCCAACCAAGCAAGCAGTATGTTGCCCCCTACTGATCTCGCTTACGTGAATCCATCCCCTGAAGATGTAAAACTCACATGGAATGCTGTATATGGAGCGACTGGCTATAATGTTTATGAAATTCAAGAGGGCCAATTGATTTTACTTGGTACAGTTAAAACGAATACTTATAGCATATACGATCTGCCAGAAGGAAGTTATACCTATACAATATCCACTTTGAGCGGGGAGTTCGAATCAGGGCCATCAGCTCCGATCACTCTGAATGTTGTTTATCCTTCAATGGAAGCACCGACTAATCTGTCTTATAAAATCCAAAATGGTAATGATATTGTCCTTAACTGGACGTCATCTAAATATGCTCAAGAGTATTCTATTTTTGAAGTCTTGGAAAATGGTGAATCTAATCTGCTTACGACCACGACTTCAAATAGTTACAAGAATACAAATGCTGCAGCAGGTAAATATACATATGCTGTATCTGCATCTAACCCATATTTCGGTGAATCAGTACTTACAGATTCAATATCTGCTGAAGTTGTTCACCCGATTATGACAAGGCCTGCGAATCCGACTTTCACTATTTCAAATGGAACTGATGTAACCTTGAAGTGGAGCAGTGTTCCATTTGCGAATGGCTATAATGTGTATCAGGTGAGAGATGGACAAAAGGTATTAAAAGAAACCGTTACTTCTACAAGCTTGAAGCTAGTTAATCAGCCAGAAGGTGAGTACCAATATATCATTCATTCCTTCAGCGATCGCTTTGGTGAGTCAGAGGAAGGCAGTGAAATATCACTAACAGTTAGTACGGTAGTAATGAAAGCCCCTAATGCTACTGCAAAAGTGCAGAACTTTAATGATATTTATATTAGCTGGGACCAAGTGAATTTTGCTGACAGCTATAAAGTCTATCAAATTGTTGATGGAGAAAAAGTGCCCAAGGATACAGTTACAAGGAATTATATAAACTATCAAAAACAAGAGAGTGGCGACTACCATTTTGAAATCCACTCATACAGTGACCGCTTTGGTGAATCAGAAGAAAGCGCCAAGATAACCGTTACAGTTGAAACTTACCAGCTTGATGCGCCACAAAATGGTTCAGTAAATATCAAGAATGGAAATGATTTAACCCTAAGCTGGGATTCAGTGACTAATGCCAGCAATTATAATATCTATCAATATATTAATGGAGAAAAAATCTTAAAAGATTCGATTACTGGAACGACTAAAACATACACAAATCAGCCGGAAGGTAATTATGAGTATGAAATCCACGCTTTTAATTTACGCATTGGAGAATCCAATGAAGGACTTAAAATCAGTACTGCTCTTGAACATCCAGAGGTTGTTCCTCCGGCCAATGTAGAATATGCTGTGACAAACCCAACTAGTTTTACATTGAGCTGGGATAAGGCTGAATATGCAAACAGCTATAATGTGTACCAGATTCTTAACGGAGAAAAAGTACTGAAAAGATCTGTTTCGGGTACAAGTATTTCGTACAGCAACATGGAAGCTGGTAAGTATGAATATGAAGTGTATGCTTACTCTGTTAGATTTGGAGAATCAAAACTTGGAAGCAAGGTAGAGGTCACTCTTGATGGTTATGTCATGCAGGCTCCGGGAAATCTAAAATATATTATCCTGAACGGCAATGATATCAAACTGGAATGGGATTCAGTGGACTACGCTGCCAGCTATAAAATCTATCAAATAATTGATGGTGAGAAAAAGCTATTAACAACATCAAATAGAAACTATGCTACATTGTCCAATCAGCCAGAAGGAGATTATGAAATTGTAATTCATTCTTACTCATATTTCTCCAGCCAATCACCAGATGGAGCTCATACCAATATCACTTTGATTCATCCGGTTATGGATAAGCCTAAAGGATTAACTGCTTTAATCGCGAATGGCAATGATGTTGTATTGTCCTGGGATGCTGTTACGTATGCTACCAGCTACAATATTTATGAGTTAATTGATGGCAATGAGGTATTAAAAGAAACAGTTTCATCATCAGCTAAACCAAAGAAAACCCTTATTAACGTCATTGAAGGAAAGCATGAATACGTCATCCGTTCTTTCAGCACTCGCTTTGGCGAATCACCTGAGGGAACAGAAGTGGAAGCAGTGGTAGATTTTCCTGAGATGCAAAAACCGGAGAACCTAACACAAACTATTAATAACGGAAATGATATCTCTTTAAAATGGAACACTGCAGAATTTGCAAAATCCTATAATATCTATCAAGTTAAAAACGATGAAAAAGAGTTGTTGAGAACAGTAAGCAGTACATCAACTGTGTTATCAAACATGCCAGAAGGGGATTACACATTACAGGTAACAGCATTTAGTGATCGATTTGGGGAGTCTGCTGAGGCAAGTACAGTAGAATTCACTTTAATCTTCCCAATCATGCAAGCCCCAGAAGATGTCTATCATACTATTAATAACGGAAATGACATCATTTTAAGATGGAATAGAGCTGAATTCGCAAAATCTTATAATATTTATCAGGTAGTTGATGGAACAAAGGAGCTATTAAGAACTGTTACTGGAACTTCTGTATCCTTTACCAATATGCCGGAAGGGGACTACAACTACGAAGTTCACTCTTACAGTGATCGATTTGGAGAGTCAGTTACAGCAAGCACTTTAACGATCCCTTTAGTACACCCTATCATGCAGGCTCCTGAGGATTTGAATTATATCATTAACAATGGAAATGACATTATCCTAAAATGGGAAAAGTCTACTTTTGCAAAATCATATAACATCTATCAAGTTAAGGATGATTCAAAAGAATTAATCAAAACGGTGACCGGGACTTCTGTTTCCTTTTTAAACATGGCCGAAGGAGACTATCACTATGAAGTTCATTCTTATAGTGATCGTTTCGATGAGTCACCAAATTCAAGTGAGTTAGAGTTCACATTGGTTTGGCCAGAGATGCAGCCTGCAGTCTTGACAGGAAATGTTGTTAATGTAAATAATATTACTTTTACATGGCCACAGGTAACCTGGGCAAACGGGTACCAGGTTTATAAGGTTGTTGGCGAAAATCGAGAGCTCCTTTATAAGGGGAATGCCCTGAAATACGCTGTGTATAACCTTACAGAAGAAACACATTCATTTGAAGTAGTCGCTTATAGTGACCGATTTGGCCAGTCGCCTGCTTCAAACAAATGGACTGAAAATATCGTTTATCCGGAAATGCAGGCACCAGTTGCTAGTCTAAAGCTTACTAGCGAGACAAGTGCTATTATTACCTGGAACTTTGTTGCGTACGCCAATGGCTACAATATTTATGAGTTGATTGATGGAGAACCGGTTTTGATTGCTGAGAAAGTTAATAATCTTTCTTATAAACTGCAAAACTTAACCTATGCCAACCACCTATACTATGTAACATCCTACAGCAACTCATTTGGCGAATCAGAGCCATCTGAGACGGTCCTGGCAAAATTGATCATCGATGAGGAAGCACCCGTGACGACATCTGATGTTTCATCAGATTGGACGAATGAGGATGTGACTGTTATATTATCAGCAACCGATAATGAAACAGGAGTTGCGTCAACTTATTATTCGGTAAACGGATCAGAATTCATTAAAGGCAAAAATTTTACAGTTGAAGATGAAGGAGTCCACAAGGTATCTTTCTATTCGATTGATAAGGTAGGCAATAAAGAAGTAGTTAAAACAACTGAAGTTAAAATCGACAAGACTCAGCCTGAAATATCTTCGGATCTCAGTGATAACTGGGCAACGGCAGATGTGGTGGTGAAGTTATCTGCAGCGGATCAGCTGAGCGGAGTAGCTAAGACTTACTACTCTATAGACGGAAATGATTTTGCTGAGGGTACTGCATTTACAGTATCAGGCGACGGAATTCACAACGTGAAGTTTTACAGCGTTGATCACGCCGGCAATGTTGAAGATGTTCAATCTAAGCCAGTGAAAATCGACAGCCAGGCCCCAGTGACATCTTCTAACATTGAAGATAAGTGGTATCAAGATGTAGTAACAGTGGAATTGCCTGCAATAGATGACTTAAGCGGAGTTGCGGCAACTTACTATTCATTAGATGGTGAGAATTACACTGAAGGTAATGAAATCATCCTTGAAACAGACGGCATTTACGAAGTTTCCTATTACAGTGTCGACAATGCAGGCAACATTGAAGAAACTCAAATACAAACTGTTAATATTGACAGTGAAAATCCAGTAACCGCAGACAATATCTCAGATCTTTGGTACAACAAAACCTTCAAGGTTGAATTGAATGCAACTGACAACTTAAGCACAGTAGACAAAACATACTATTCAATCAACGGCTCAGAATTCATTGAAGGTACAAGCTTTGAAGTATCAAAAGAAGGCATTAATGAGGTTGTGTACTTCAGCATCGATAAAGCTGGAAATAAAGAAGTAGTTACTACAACTCAAGTTAAAGTCGATAAAACAGCACCAACGATCTCTGCGGACCTGCAGGAAGAGTATAAACTTGGTTCCGAGTTCGCAATTTCGTACACTGCAGCCGACGAACATTCTGGCGTTGCAAGCGAAGAAGTGACGATTAACGGTGTTACCTACAAAAATGGAGACACAATAACTCTCGACCAGCCAGGCGTTTATACGCTAAGCATCGAAGTCACTGACCACGCAGGCTGGACAACACAAGTTGAAAAAGAATTCGTTGTCTACATCCCGGCAACTCTTGAAGTGCTGCCGAAAGTAATCAAAGGCAACAAAGGCATCTTCACTGTCAAGGCGAACCTGCCAGCTGAATTTGCTGGTTCTTCATTCGATGTTCCTACAGCAACATTAAATGGAGTGGCTCCTAAGGTTGATAATAACGGCTTGTTTAGACAAGCGGATAAAGGCCATTTCAAATTCGAGCGCGAGGATTTTGACTGGAAGCCAGGTAAAGCAGAATTGGAATTCAGAGCATATCTAGATAATGGTTACCTTGTGGTAGGTTCGGCTATTGTCGATGTAAAATAAGAACACAGCAAAAGGCTCCTCGATATGAGGAGCCTTTCTTTTACTTTCTGCAGGTAATTGTCTTCCATTCTAATATTGCAAACATTCCCAGCAATCTAGTCATATATTCACATTCAAAAAATCAGATAGAAGCCGATACAAATAGTAGATTTATATGTTCGGAGTGTGTTGACATGATGCAGATAACAAATCATACGGTTTCAAGACAGATAAGCGATAGCCAGAATCAGGTTAAGCTCGGGGACATTACCCCTGTCATGATCAAGGAAAGAGCTGGGGCCAATGAGGCGACAGTGCAGCTGAAGGGCCAGGAGTATAAGGCGCAGTTCGAGGGCGCTATTCCTGCTTCAGACCGCTTACTTGCTGAAGTCGTTGGTATGCCTGAAAAAGGGAAGGTCATCTTAAGACAGGCGTCTGCTCCTGCACCCGTAAAAACACAAGAAAGCCAAACCATCGATGCACGCCTTTCAAAGGCTGGTATCGATCCAGCTAAAAACATAGATTTGAAGAATGCTGTAAACATACTTGATGCCAAGTCTATTCCTTTATCAAGAGATAGCCTTCAAGTCTTGCAGAAATTCATAAATGAGGCCCCAGGAACCATACCAGAAAAGATGGAAACGGTAAAAGTGATTGCCCAAAAGAGTCTGCCGGTGACAGCTGAGCATTTGAGGTCCATCCATTCGGCGATGCATGGACCAGCACTTAAAGATGCGCTGATTGAACTTACAGCTAAAAATGCAATCAAGTTTGACTCTCCACAGCCAATAGCTAAGCCAGAACCATCCCAGACTGCGCCTGTGAGGCAGGAAGCAAACAGCGGTGCACGCCATTCAAATATAGAACAAGTACTGCAGCAAATTAAGAGGGGGAACATCCCTGCAAAAGAAATACAAGGACTTGTTGCTGAAGCGGGCAACAAGTCTAATGCAGAAATGCAGACGCTAAAACAGGAGATCCTCAAGGCTTTGCAAATTCATGAAGCTGGGACAGAGCGTATTAACCAGGCTAATGAAGTTCAAGACAAAACCAAAGCGGCGCAACTTTTGGCAGATGGCCAAAAGCTGCAGCAAATTTCTGTGTCAAAGCTTGCTCAATCACTCGGCAGCCTGGACTCTGTTTTAGAAGCCGATAAAGAGCAAACTGGCCAAAATCTATTAAACCTTCACTCTTTGATAAAAGATGCTCAAAAGGAATCCTCCATCGAGAAAATGCTGCAAAGTATTGGCCGGGCTATTGAGAGTTTTGAAGATACAATCGATTTAACGCAATTAAAGTCTACTTTTGAAAAAGCACAGCTTCTTTCGGAGCAAGGCAGGGAGCTTGCGGCCAGAAAAGTAGTAGCAGAAGCAGTCAGCCAGCTCGAGAAGCAGCATCCGATTTTACAAAAAATTGTTGACCCGCTTGCGCTCACAGAGGCTGAGCAGTACGCCATCAATGAGTCCCTGCAAACGCTGGGACTGCAATCAAAGGCCGTTTTGGTTACGGAGGTATCCAAAAAACTTTCGCAAATGGCGATCGATTTTAAAAAGATTAAACAGGACATCACCAGGAATCTGGATAATATCTCGAACCTGATTGAACAAAACGGCAGCAAGGTCGCGGCGAGACAGATGCTTGATACGACTATCAATAAGCTCGATCATGCCATTCTTAAAAGTAATTTCATGCTGTATACAGATATGCTGACTGAGAAAAAAATGCTGAATGCCAGCTCTCGTCTGAATGAAGCGAGAAACCTTCTGGCGAAGGGCGATTTCAGCCAGGCGAGCCAAATTGTAAAAGATGTGAAAACTGTCCTTGATCAAATTATTTTTAAACCATCGACAACAAGAGTCCAGAACTTCGTGAATGAACAAAGCTTTTTAAAGTCGGCGGCAACGATGGATGAGCAACTGGCCTACAGCATCAAGCAGGCAGTCAGGCCGATTCCTGAGCAGAATTATTCCTCTCGCCAGGTATTTGAATCACTGAAACGATTGGGACTGACACATGAAAATGATGCGGCAAACAATCTGGTGTTTGGTTCTAAAGGCAATCGAGAGGAACTTAGTCCGAATGTTAAATCACTGCTGATACAAATGAGCCAGGAAGGTGAAGGCCAGGCAAAAGCAGAGCAGGCCCTCTCAAGCCTGACCGGCCAGCAGCTTTTAAATAAACAGGATTCTACAGGAATGCAAAATCTGTTCATGCAAATGCCATTCCTGCTTAATCAAAATATGGAAAATATCAAGGTGTTCATCAACTCTCAGAAGTCCGGGGAAAAAATTGATTGGGAAAATTGCAGTCTTTATTTTGTCCTTGAGACCAAGAAACTCGGTGAGGTTGGAATCCTTGTCACTGCGCAAAACCGCAATATCTCGATCACCTTTAACAGCAATAAGGAAAACCTCGAACAAAAGCTTACCCCTTTGACAGAAGTGTCAGCGGAACGATTGCAGGAGATTGGGTACAAGCTTGAGGGCTTGAAATCGAAGAAGCTGGCCGAGGTCCAATCTGAATCAAATGGTGAAGAAAAACAGAATTTAACCCCTGCTTTTACAGAGAAAGGGTATGATTTCACGATATGAATAATCTTCATTTTAACCAAATCAATCGCAGAGTGGCGAATGGGCCATCTGCGGCTGTTATCAAATATGACGAAGAGCAAGGGAAATCTCCAACGATCGTTGCACAGGGAACTGGTGCAGTTGCAGAAAAGATCATTGAGCTCGCGAAGAAGAACAATGTCCATCTCCAGGAGGATTCTTCCCTGCTCCAAAACCTGCTCGATATCGACCTTGGAGATTCCGTTCCTCCCCAATTATATGGAGTTGTCGCCGAGATATTTCTTTTACTGGAAGAATTAGAAAGAAACTATTAAACTTCGGCGGGCATGTCCGATAAAAACAATAGTTACCATTTACGGAGGTATAAGATGGAGGCACTGACAAAAGACGTCATCTTCAAGAAAAGCCCCCAGGAATTAACGGCCCTTCTTTATGAAGGGATCATCGATAACCTGGAACAGGCAATTGATCTGATCAATGAAAAGTCCTATGTTCAGGCAAATGCTAAGCTGCAGCGGACAAATGATATTTTACATAGGCTTGGAGTAGGTTTAAAGTATGAGGCTGGCCCGATTGGGCAGCAGCTTGACATGCTGTATAACTATATGGCTGACCAGATTGTCCAGGCGAATTTGAGAAAGGACACATCCCTTCTTAGAGAAATGATCAATTTGATCCAACCCATCGCACAGGCATGGAACGATGTTTTGAGAAAGAAAGTGAATGTATCTCAATCCAGTACTGTACGAAAAGTGACAGCATATGAAAATAGTGTAATGAGGGTACCAAATTAAAGAGAGATAAAGGGAGAATAGAAAATGAGAATCAACCATAATATTTCCGCACTGAACGCTTACCGCAATCTGGCGGTCAACAATACAAACACAGCTAAAAGCCTTGAAAAATTATCTTCAGGCCTCCGTATCAACAAAGCGTCTGACGATGCAGCAGGACTCGCCATCTCTGAAAAAATGCGCTCACAGATCCGCGGTTTGGAAATGGCAGAAAGAAACGCACTTGATGGGATTTCCTTGATCCAGACTGCAGAAGGTGCACTATCTTCTTCACATGAGATTTTACAGCGTATGCGTGAACTTGCAGTACAGGCAGCGAACGACTCTTACACAGATACAGACCGTGCAGAGATCCAGAAGGAAGTAAACCAGCTGACTTCAGAGCTTAATAGAGTCGGAAATTCTACTGAGTTCAACAGTGCTTCATTGCTTGATGGAAGCAGAAGCAATAGCCTTGCTCCAAATGGAGAGAAAACTTTCGCAAATGGAGCAATCAGCAAAACTGATGCCTTAACAGGAATGGCTCTTACGGTAGGCAGTGAAATCGAACCAGGAAATTATACTATTAATGTATTAAAGTCACCTGCGGGATCTTATCTCCCTAATGGAGCAGAAACAGATGTTGTTGAACTTTCTACAAGTGACCTAACAGTTACAGGCTCTGGAACCCTTACTTTTACTGGTAACGGCATTAATTATGACCGCAGCCAGGGAAATCCTGCTCCAGCTCTAAATGATACAATTACTCTTGAAACAATTGATGTAAATACATTTAGCGTAAAAGACAGCTCAGGAACTATCAATGATACTTACACAATCGGTGAACAGTATAATAATCACGGAATCTCTTTCCGAATTGAAGATGCTGCTGGTTTCGCAGCTGGAGACAAAGCTGAATTTAAAATTGAGGCTGAATCCGCTACAGTAGGAACACTGCAGCAAGGATTTGCTGCAGCAAACACAGGCAATAATGTCGTAACATTCACACAGCCAATCACAGTTACTACGGCTGCTGAAGCAGGTGACTGGAGCCTAACTAAAAGCGGTACTAATTGGAAAGTAGAATTCACTCCAGCTGCTGGTACTGCGCCAACTATCACAGATACAGTTGCAGAAACGGCACTTTATGATAATCATGGCATCTCATTCCACTTTGCCTCAGTAGATATGGCTGACGGGGATAAAATCACTTTCAATACACCTGGAGCACAGCAATTCTATCAGTATTCAGTAGAAATGGGTGGGGTTGAGCAAGTTGTAGCACCAAATGTTGCAGACGGTGTTGACCCAGTCGTACTCGCATTTGATGTAACAGATGGATTAAGCCTGAACAGTCTTGCGTTAAAAGAAGGTTCATTTAGCTTTGAAGTCACTGATATGTTAGCTGTAAAAGAAAACTCTCTAAACTTCCAAATTGGCGCAAATGCGGGACAGGCAGTATCTTTGGAAGTTAACGATATGCGTGCTCAAGCCCTGAAGGTAAGTGCTGATGGAGCAGGCGAAAAACAAGTGACAATGGCGGATGGAACAGTGAAGTCTGTATGGTATACAGAGGCTCCTACAGTAAATAATGGTGTCTCAGCTGCTAGCACGGAATTCGCAGTAGACGTAACTTCTCATGAAAAAGCGCAGGCTGCGATCACAGTATTCTCTGACGCTATCCAGCAGGTTTCATCCGAGCGTGCTCGTCTTGGTTCAATTCAGAACCGTCTTGAGCATACAGTAAACAATCTGAGAACAATGACTGAAAACGTGACATCTTCTGAGTCTCGTATCCGCGATCTTGATATGGCAAAAGAAATGTCCACATTCACAAAGAATAACATCCTGAACCAGGCTGCGCAGGCAATGCTTTCACAGGCAAACCAGATGCCTCAGGGAGTTCTGCAGCTGCTTAAATAATATTCATAGGAGAGAGGCAGCAATTGCCTCTCCCTTTTTATGTTAAATATCGGCTATAATGGAATTAATAGATTAGTATAAGGGTGTGTACGATGGATATACAACGTGTTGGGAAAGCTTCTATCAATAAAGTTGGAATGAAGGAGCAAGTCGCCAAGGATTCAATCTCATTCAGTGAAGTAGTCAGCCAGCGTCGCACGGATGTTACTTTTGAACGTTTGAGCAAAAAAATGAAAGAGATTGAGGATCAGGGAAAGAAACTGGTAGATACAAGGTCAGTCGAGAACCTGAAAAAGTATAAAAAACTTGTTAAAGATTTTATGGAGGACGCGGTAAAAAACGGACTTGAGCTTAAAGAGCACCGAGGCTTCAGCCAGCGTGGTTCCTCAAAAATTTACAAGCTTGTAAAAGAAGTAGACAGCAAACTTATTGAGTTAACCAACAACACTCTCGACAAAGAAAAAACCGGCATCGAATTATTGGGCCTTGTCGGCGAAATCCAGGGTATGCTCATCAATATTTATACGTAAAGCTTTCTCCATGTGAGGAAGCTTTTTTATTTTTCACAAAAAGTTAAAGAGTTCCAGAGAACAGGCCGATATATTAAATATAATATGCGCTTTAGAGGAGGCAATAGCATGATTAACCGTCTCTCTTCAGATACACCTAGTACATACATCTACGAAACGATTAAGACGAAAATTGATAACATCGGTGCGCAGGCCGAACCCGAAAGGAATCCGGGCCTTGTTCCTGCTGAGGAAGGGCTTCAGGCTGTTCCAAAAGAGAAACTTGAAGGTGTAGTTGAGGGATTGAATAAATACCTCCGACAAAGCCAGACTTCATTGAAATTTCAATATCATGAGAAGCTGCAGGAATACTATGTCACTCTCGTGGATGAAAAAACTAAGGAAGTCGTCAGAGAGATTCCGCCGAAGAAGATGCTTGATTTTTACGCGGCGATGACCGAATTCCTAGGACTAATAGTAGATAAAAAGATTTAAAGGCAGGTGCAGAAATTATGGTAAGAATCGGCGGCCTTGCAAGTGGCATGGATATCGATACGCTGGTTGGCGACTTAATGAAAGCGGAAAGAATCCCATTGAACAAGCTGCATCAGAAGAAACAGATCATTGAATGGCAGCGCGACGATTACCGGGCGATGAATAAATTGCTCGCAGACCTTGATACATCCATATTTGATGGCATATTCCGCCAGTCGACATTTACGAAGAAGACAGTTACTACTTCGAATGAAGCAGCGGTTTCAGTACGTAACATCAATGCGACTTCAAACCTGAACTCCAGTATAAGTGTAAGCAGGCTTGCAGAATCAGCAAATATGGTTAGCTCGGCAAGAATCGGCAATGCAAGCTTCGACCCGAACGGAAAGCTGGCAGACCAGAAGGATAATTTTAATACGCCATTTGTGTTGACAGATACCACGATTACGATTGAAGCAATCGGCAAGGATGGCAGCATGCCGGCAGCTCCAGTTCAAATTACGATTGACCCGGCGAATGATTCACTGAATTCTGTCATTGATAAAATCAATAATTCCAATGCTGGAGTTGTCGCTTTCTACGATTCAGTTGAAGGAAAGGTCTCCCTTACAGCTAAAAACTCTGGAGATAACACAGCAGGTTCTGAAATAAAGCTTTCTGGTAATTTTCTTACAAGTCAGCTTAACCTTGATACAGAAAGTGATCTTGCAGCAGGGGCGTCAAGGGGTAAAGTGGGTGCGAGCGCAGAATTCACCATCAATGGACTGACCACTACACGTCCAACAAATACCTTCGTCATCAACGGATTTGAATACACGTTGAAGCAAACAACAGGCACGAACACTGTCTCAGTCAACTCAGCCACTGATGAAGAAGCAGTTTTTAAATCGATTACCGATTTCGTGAACAAATACAATGAAACCATTGCAGGAATCAATTCAAAAGTTACCGAGGAACGCTTCCGCAAGTATCAGCCGCTTTCTGATGAGGAAAGAGAAGGAATGTCTGAAAAACAGGCGGAAATGTGGGATGAAAGAGCGAAAAGCGGGATGCTCCGCAATGATTCCATTCTATCAAGTGCCTTAACCAAGATGCGTACCGATTTGTACGCAAGGGTAGGCAATGACACGGACACAGTTAACAATAATTTTGACCAGTTAGCTGAGATAGGAATTACCACTTCAAAGAACTATCTTGACCGCGGAAAGCTTGTCATTGATCAAAATAAACTTCGTGAAGCCATAAAAAATGATCCAAATGCAATCTATAAGCTTTTTACAAACGAAAGTGCAGTAGAAAGTGAGCAAGGAATCGCCAGGAAATTAAGAGCGACCATTAAGGAAACAATTACAACTATCGAAGGCCGTGCCGGCAACGCAATGCGCACAAACGCCCAGTTCACGCTCGGCAGGAATCTGACTTCGATTGACAAGCAGATCAATCGTTTTGAAGATCGCATGATACAAGTCGAAGACCGCTACTGGCGCCAGTTCACGGCAATGGAAAAAGCGATCCAGAAGGCGAATGAACAATCTGCTTACCTGATGTCGCAGTTCTATAGCGGCTAATGTTAGAGAGGACGTGGAATGATGGCAATACCAAATCCATATCAATCCTATAAGCAAAACTCCGTCAACACAGCCTCACCGGGCGAATTGACTTTGATGCTTTATAATGGATGTTTGAAGTTCATACACCAGGCGAAAAAAGCAATAGGTGAAAAGAACATCCAAGATAAAAATAATAGTATATTACGAGCCCAGGACATTATCCGTGAGCTGATGGTAACATTAAATCCCGATATCGAGGTCGGCAAACAGATGATGAGCATGTATGATTACATGCTAAGAAGGCTTGTAGAAGCAAATATTCAAAATGACCTTGAAATCCTGGATGAAGTGGAAGGCCTTGTGACGGAATTCCGTGATACCTGGAAGCAAGTTATCCAAATTAACAGACAAAAACAATTCTCCCCGGACGGAAGAGTGTAATGAGCCCGCTTGAAAAATTTTACGAAACAACAGCAAAGCTCATACAGGTGCTTGAAGGCACATTTGACCGGGATGAAAAAATCCTGCTCCTGGATAAGCTGCTCGCTGAACGGGATGTTTTATTGAAAGAAATTAAACGCCCGAATCCTGAAGAAGATGATTTAGCTGGAAAAGTAATCATGATCAACCGAAAGCTGGATATGCTTTTAGCTAAAGAGAAAACACTGATCCAGAAGGATTTGAAGGATCTGAAGAATCGTAAGGAAAAATCGGATATGTACCAGAACCCATATGCTTCCGTATCTGTTGATGGAATGTTCTATGATAAACGCAACTAAACCGCCTATTAGGGCGGTTTTCCCATATTCGGACAAGCCTCAACAAATTATCCACTATTCCGACGGTAAAAACAGACATAAAAATGTCAAATCTTCAGACTGTTTTTGCAGGAGTTCTTTGGGGTAAAATAGAATTAGTAATACATAGTCATATCCCAAAGGAGGAGTCCACTATGAACTACAACATTCGTGGAGAAAACATTGAGGTAACGCCAGCAATCAGAGAGTATGTAGAGAAGAAGGTTGCGAAGCTTGACCGGTATTTTACCGAGTCACCCAATGCCAATGTGAACGTGAACCTGAAAGTTTACCAGGATAAAAAATCAAAAGTTGAAATTACGATTCCGATGAAGGACCTTGTGCTTCGCGCGGAGGAGCTTCATGAAGATATGTATGCTGCGATCGATTTGATCACTGATAAGCTTGAGCGCCAGATCCGCAAACATAAAACAAAGGTCAACCGCAAGTTCCGTGAAAAGGAAAGCCTGAAGGATTACGCTCCGATTTTCACAGAAGTTGAGCAGGTTGAAGAAGATGAAGAGCTTGAAGTTGTCCGTACTAAGAGCTTCGACCTGAAGCCAATGGACAGCGAGGAAGCGATCCTGCAGATGAACATGCTGGGCCACAGCTTCTACGTGTTCACAAACGCTGAAACAAACCAAACAAATGTTGTTTACAAGCGTAACGACGGACGCTATGGTTTGATTGAAGCTCAATAAAGTTAAATAATCTTAAACTCTACCCACAGTCAGAAATTGGCTGTGGGTTTTAATATGTTCTTTTGAAGGAAAAATTATACCGAATGCCGAAATTATTTTTACAGGAGGCGATACATAATGACATTTTCAATCGTAGGCTATGATCCGCAGGAAAAAGAATGGGGAATTGCCGTACAATCTAAATTTCTTGGAGTCGGGGCAGTTGTTCCGTTCGCGAAGGCTGGAGTGGGTGCCGTGGCGACCCAATCTTACGCCAATACAGCATATGGCCCTCAGGCGCTGGAGCTGATGGCTCAGGGGAAAGCAGCTGAAGAAGTGATGGAGTTGATCACAAAAGACGATCCGGACAAGGAGATGCGCCAGGTCGGATTGATTGACGCAGGAGGGAATCCAGCAACTTTTACAGGTACATATTGCTATGACTGGGCAGGTGGAGTGACAGGCAAGCATTTCGCGGCGCAGGGCAATATTTTAGTTGATGAAAATACTGTCAAGGCGATGGCTGAAACCTTTGAGTCGACGGCAGGATCGCTTGCGCATCGGCTGCTTCAGGCCCTCAACGCCGGCCAGCAAGCGGGTGGTGACAGCAGAGGCCAGCAGTCAGCGGCACTTCTTGTCGTCAAGGAGAAGGGCGGATATGGCGGCTACAACGATCGTTACATCGATCTTCGTGTTGATGACCATCCGGAACCAATCACCGAACTGATTCGCATATACGGACTGCAGCAGCTTTATTTTGCAAAAGCAAAGCCTGAGAACGTTGTGACAGTAGATGGAGAGATCAGGGAAACAGTCGTCCAGCATCTCAAGCGTCTTGATTACCTGAAGGCGGATCCAGCTGACGACGAAGAACTCCACAAAGCGCTCATTGCCTATATCCACACTGAAAACTTCGAAGAACGAGAGCAGGAGAAGGGCAAAATCGACCTCGAAGTTTTAGAGTTTATGAAAAATCAATAATACATGGGGTCCCTCTGTCTGATGGCAGTGGGACTTTTCGCCTTATCCGATTGGTTGTCACTCCCTTTTGTAAGTGGTAGAATAGTAAGAAGAAATAAATCGAATTTTTCTAAAAGGGATTCGGTGCGTTAACAGCGAATCTTTTTTCTTTGGGACAATTTTTTACGACAATCAAATTATAAAATACAACAAGATTCAATAGATAAAAGGAGCGTCTGTATGGGGATTTTAGCGAAAATTTTCGACCAGAATAAACGCGATATTAAGAAATTGACGAAAATGGCAGATCAAATCGATGCACTTGCAGGCGATATGGAAAAGCTGTCGGATGACCAGCTGAGGGAAAAAACGGATGAGTTCAAAAACCGTTACCAGAACGGCGAGTCTACTGATGACTTGCTGACCGAAGCATTCGCAGTTGTCCGTGAAGGTGCCAAGCGTGTCCTTGGCCTGTATCCTTATAAGGTCCAGCTGATGGGTGGTATCGCCCTTCATGAGGGAAATATCGCCGAGATGAAGACTGGTGAAGGTAAAACCCTTACAGCGACAATGCCGGTTTACCTGAACGCGATCACTGGACGCGGTGTGCACGTCATCACGGTCAACGAATACCTCGCTAGCCGTGACGCCGTTGAGATGGGCAAGCTGTATGAGTTCCTTGGCCTTTCTGTTGGTTTGAACCTGAACAGCATGACGAAGGAAGAAAAGCAAGAAGCGTACCGTGCTGATATCACTTATGGTACGAACAATGAGTTCGGCTTCGACTATCTGCGCGACAACATGGTGCTTTACTCAGACCAGAAGGTTCAGCGTCCATTGCATTTCTGTGTCATCGATGAAGTTGACTCCATCTTGATCGATGAAGCGCGTACGCCATTGATCATTTCCGGGTCTGCGCAAAAGTCTGCGGCGCTATACATTCAGGCGAACGCATTCGTGCGCACTTTGAAGCGTGAAGAGGACTATACCTATGATGAAAAAACGAAGGGTGTCCAGCTGACGGAGGAAGGGATCACGAAGTCCGAGAAGGCTTTTGGTATCGAAAACCTTTTTGACATCAAGCATGTGACATTGCTTCACCACATCAACCAGGCGATGAAAGCCCAGGCGAGCATGCACAAGGATGTCGATTATGTCGTCCAGGACGGTGAGATCGTTATCGTTGACCAGTTCACTGGCCGTCTGATGAAGGGCCGCCGCTACAGCGAAGGCTTGCACCAGGCAATCGAGGCAAAAGAAGGCCTTGAGATCCAGAACGAAAGCATGACGCTTGCCACAATCACATTCCAAAACTACTTCCGTATGTACGAGAAGCTTTCCGGTATGACCGGTACAGCGAAGACTGAGGAAGAGGAATTCCGCAATATTTACAATATGAACGTTGTCGTGATTCCGACGAACCGTCCAATCGCGCGTGACGACCGTCCGGATTTAATCTACGCATCGATGCAAGGGAAGTTCAAGGCTGTAGCCGATGACATCGCTGAGCGTCACATGGCCGGCCAGCCGGTTCTTGTTGGTACAGTTGCGATTGAAACTTCGGAAATCATTTCAGCGTTTTTATCTAAAAAGGGCATCAAGCATAATGTCCTGAATGCGAAAAACCATGAGCGTGAAGCGGAAATCATCGCGGAAGCCGGTTCGAAAGGCGCGGTTACGATCGCGACGAACATGGCGGGCCGTGGTACGGATATCAAGCTTGGCGAGGGCGTGAAAGAAGTTGGCGGCCTAGCTGTTATTGGTACAGAGCGCCACGAGAGCCGCCGTATTGATAACCAGCTCCGCGGACGTTCCGGACGTCAGGGAGACCCTGGTGTGACGCAGTTCTACCTTTCAATGGAAGATGAGCTGATGCGCCGCTTCGGTTCTGACAATATGAAAACGATGATGGAGCGTCTTGGTATGGATGACACCCAGCCAATCCAGAGCAAGATGGTTTCAAGGGCTGTTGAATCTGCGCAAAAACGTGTTGAGGGCAACAACTTCGATGCCCGTAAGCAATTGCTTCAGTACGACGATGTCCTTCGCCAGCAGCGTGAAATCATCTACAAGCAGCGTGATGAGGTACTTGAGTCTGACAACCTACGCGACATCGTTGAAAAAATGATCAGGTCCGCATTGGAGCGCAATGTCTCTGCCCATACGCCAGCCGGCGAGGATATGGAAAAATGGGATTTGAACAGCATCATGGACTATGTGAACGGCAACCTGCTACATGAAGGCGACATCACAGTCGAAGACCTTCGCGGCAAAGAGCAGGATGAAATCATCGAAGCCATCATGGCGAAGGTGAAAGAACGCTATAATGAAAAAGAAGAAATGCTGACAGATGAGCAAATGCGTGAGTTTGAAAAAGTTATCGTGCTTCGTTCGGTTGACTCGAAGTGGATGGACCATATCGACCAGATGGACCAACTGCGCCAGGGTATCCACCTGCGTGCGTATGGCCAGATCGATCCGCTGCGCGAATACCAGCATGAAGGCTTCGCGATGTTCGAGAACATGGTACTATCTATCGAAGACGATGTGGCGAAATATATCATGAAAGCGGAAATCCGCAGCAACCTTGAGCGCCAGGAAGTAGCAAAAGGCCACGCGGTGAATCCAAAAGAAGGCGAAGGCAGCAAAGTTAAGAAAAAGCCTGTCGTCAAATCAATGGATGTAGGCCGTAATGACCCATGCATCTGCGGCAGCGGCAAGAAATACAAAAACTGCTGCGGCAAAGCAGAATAAAATTTGCTTCACCGCACTACCGCACCGGGGGTCAGACCCCCGGTGCGGTGATGCGTTAAAGAGACTACAAGAGGGCGCGGGTAACCGGCTCTCTTTTTCCTTGCTGCATAGAATAAGGTATAATAGTAATTAACTTTCATTTGAGGTGAATGATATGGAATTAGCAGATATCAGGAATGAGCTTGAGAAAACAGCTAAGAAATTAGCGGACTTCAGGGGGTCTCTTTGACCTTGAAAATAAGGAAGCGCGAATCGCTGAGCTAGAGGATGGCATGCTTGCGCCGGACTTCTGGGATGACCAGCAGAAGGCACAGGTTGTCATCAACGAAGCAAATGCGTTGAAGGAACAGGTTAATGTTTTTAACGAGCTGAACGAGACCTATGAAAATCTCGATTTGACCTATGAGCTTGTAAAAGAAGAAGACGATGCTGATCTTCGGGAAGAGTTGGAGAAGGAGCTTGTGGAATTCAAGGAGCGCATGAGCGAGTTTGAGCTACAGCTTCTTTTAAGCGAGGAACATGATAAAAATAACGCGATTCTTGAACTTCACCCGGGTGCTGGCGGAACGGAATCCCAGGACTGGGGCTCGATGCTTTTGCGTATGTACACGCGCTGGGCGGAAAAGCGCGGTTTCAAGGTGGAGACGCTGGATTACCTGCCAGGCGACGAAGCGGGAATCAAGAGTGTCACATTGAAGATAAACGGCCACAATGCTTATGGCTATTTGAAGGCAGAAAAAGGCGTGCACCGTCTGGTACGTATTTCACCATTTGACTCTTCAGGACGCCGTCATACTTCATTCGTATCCTGCGAAGTGATGCCGGAATTCAACAACGAAATCGAGATCGAAATCCGTACGGAAGACTTGAAAATCGATACGTACCGTGCAAGCGGCGCCGGCGGACAGCACATCAACACGACTGACTCAGCCGTCCGGATCACACACTTGCCAACTGGTGTGGTTGTCTCCTCCCAGGCAGAGCGTTCACAGATCAAGAACCGTGAAACGTCGATGAAGATGCTTAAAGCCAAGCTTTACCAGCGCGAAATCGAGCAGCAGCAAGCCGAGCTGGATGAAATCCGCGGCGAGCAAAAAGAAATCGGCTGGGGCAGCCAAATCCGGTCTTATGTATTCCACCCATATTCCATGGTAAAAGACCACCGCACCGGTGCCGAATCAGGTAATGTGCAGGGAGTCATGGATGGGGATATCGATATGTTTATTGATGCTTATTTGAGGTCTAAGTTGAGTTTGGGTGAGTAAACCGAACTGAATATGAGTTTTTGGGAGTCCCCCGCCGGGTTGGCGGGGGATTGTTGCGCTTAATAAGCTGCTAGTCTGATTGAATTTTGGGTTATTGTACGGTCAAACGTCAAAATTGCGCCGTAATTGAAGCTAATTGCACCGTCAACTAGAGTGATTGCACGCTCATTCTTCTTTATTGCACAGTTAATTGCCGGAATTGCACCGTCATCCTAATAATGGAAAAACCTCCTCAGCCAAAAGGAAGAGGAGGTTATAATCATGCTTGATAATATACTCTGTTTTTCGTACTACCTGTATGTTGTAGGCCCATATTCCTCAATAAGATTGTAGAAGTACTCCGTGACGGCAGGCGTAAGTAACCTCTCAATTGTTTATTTGTCATCGTCGGTCCAATCAGCAAAAAATAATCAAGAATAGCCTGTTGATGTGCGTTAGTTGAGGTAGTTTTACAATGGGAACAGTACCATTTCCTTGAGATTCTCTCCATGAGAAATTGCTCGCACGACGGACATTGTATACCTGGGATGATGTCAGATGGGGATAGATTATACTTGCTAATATCAGCTTTCTCCGGTTCGTGGCTCTTAATCAGCAGTTTCGTTAACTTTTTTACATCCTTAATCGATAGAACCTCTCTTTGGTGACGATTTTGAAATTCGTCTACTTTAAAGACCAATTGTCCTCCTTTACAAACTCGATTATAAACTTCTTGATTTTTACTGGGATTTTGAAGGATGGAGCCATGATTGCTATAGGTGACGAGGAATTCTAGAGGAAGAGAGTTGATATTGTTTTTCTTCAGCCAGTTCCTGAATTGATAGACTTGTCTTTTTACCTGGTCGACCGGGCAGTCGTAAACTTCCGTGCTGTCATTATACGTTCGGAAAACTTGCTTGAAGGCAGGGTCAAATTCTATTATTCCAGGCATATTCTTATTTTCAATCAGCAGAGCGAATTTGGTTGATAAAAGAAGGAAATCAATTTGGAAGTAGTTCGCGCCAAGTGAAATGCGGAGATCCGGGAGGATGTAAAAATCGTTTTCGTTCAACAGGCTAAGGTAATAATCCATATCCTGTTCGCCTTTAAATCCTGCTCTTTTAATCAGCAAATCTTTAAGAATATCTGGCCTCTTTGGATGGTTTGGAGGAAGTCTGCGCAGTAGTGCTTCATTAACGAGGATTCTCCGTGGGGTTGTTCTGCGTTTCGCTATCAAAAATTGTCACTCCTTTAGGTTGATGAATGTATTATTCGACATTTATCGGAAAAAATCCTGTTAAAGAGAGAGAGGTTTTTATCTTTGTTGCTGTCGGTTGGAGAAATGGTATCTTTCAACTGTCGGAGTCTCAAATACCTGTTTATATCAACCCTAAGTGTCAGGAGAGAAGGACAATCCAGATAAGGAGCACAATCTAGTAGGGAAGCACCAAATCAATTTGGAGTAAAAAAGGTAACTTCCAACTAAACAACGGTTCAGTTCTCAATTACCTATTTACAAGAACCCCATGCGCCAAGATAGAGGACAACCCAGATAAGGAGCAAAATCTAGTAGGCGAGCATCAAACTAATTTGGAATAATAAAGGTAACTTTAACTAAACAGCGGTTCAGCCCTCAATTACCTATTTTTAACAACCCCATGTGCCAAGGTGAGGACAATCTAGTTAAGAAGCACAATCTAGTGAGCAAGCACCGAACCGATCTAGAGTAAAAAAGGTAACTATCCAAAAAAACTTCAATTTTTCCTCTAAATACGTGTGAAAAGCTATTCTGAATCTTACGCAAGTGCGTTTTTGGATGAAACGGAGGTAGCTAGAAGAATCAAAAAGTATAGTTTTGGCGTCATATCGTGTATTAATATAGTTCACTTTGCTGCTGGAAAAATTATTCTGTTAATAGAGGGGGATAATTGCACTGTTGTTTTAGGTTATTGCACCATTATTTGAATTAATTGCACGTTACTGCTAATTAATTGCACCATTATTAGAGTTAATTGCACCTTCTTCCTGAAAAAGGAAGGAAAACAGCAAAAAAGCAGCCTCCCACTATGGAAGGCGGCTCTCCAAACCGTTATTAGATAAACAAATTCAAACCGGAATCCTCTGCATCACCGAGATAAGCTGCTACGCCGCCGATTTCGACTCCGTCGATGAGTTCTTCTTTTGCGATGCCCATGATGTCCATGCTCATGCCGCAGGCTACTAGTTTGACGCCGGCGTCCATGGCGTTTTTCATCAGATTTTCAAGGCTGTCGACGTTTTTGTTAGCCATGACTGTCTTAATCATCTTGGAACCCATGCCGCCCATGTTCATCTTGGACAATGGCAGGTCGTTCGCGCCCTTTGGCATCATCATGCTGAACATTTTTGCCATCATGTCTTTCTCGGTTGATGGTGCGTCGTTGCGCTTTAGGATGTTCAGTCCCCAGAAGGTGAAGAACAAGGTTACTTCTTTGCCCATCGCCGCCGCGCCGGATGCGATGATGAATGTTGCGATGGCTTTATCTAGGTCACCGCTGAATACGACCATCGTCGCGCCATTTTTAGCCGGAGCCGAAGTTGGAACCTCAACAGGAGCGGCCATCGTATTCAATGGCACGACGGCATTGCCTTTCATGATTTGGGCTTTGAACTTCTTATCCTCAAACTTGTTGCTGATCAGTTTGTTGCCAGTCTTCTCACACCACGCTTTGATGTCCTTCGCGAAGCCTGGGTCTGTTGCGTGGACTTCCATCACTTCGCCGTCCTGCATGTCGCCGATTGTTTTATACACCTTCATGATCGGACCAGGGCAAGACAGGCCGCAAGCGTCAAGAGTCGTTTTTACAGTCGGCGGTACAGCTGCCACGGCAGGAGCTGCAGGGGCCTGAGCAACAGGAGCCGCCTCAGCAGCCAATCCAACACTAGACTGGGCAGAACCAGCAGCGATTTCTTCCATCGCAGCATTACGCTGGGCAACGCCATTGTCGCTGATCGGTGTACCACAGTTCTCGCTTGCATCTGGCTCGAACACGCAAGAGTAAGTCTTGTATCCGCCATCCAGATTTCGAACCTTAAAGCCAGCCTGCATCAGGATGCGTGTAGCGAGGTAACCGCGAAGGCCGACCTGGCAGTAAACGTAAACTTCTTTTGTCGGGATGTCGCCAAGACGGTCGCGGAGTTCTCCCAATGGAAAATTAACAGATCCCTCGATCATGCCCATATCGCGCTCGATTGGCTCGCGGACGTCGATCAGGTAGCCGCCGTCAGCAAGGATGTCGTTGATTTCATGCCATTGCACCGTTTCCACGAGACCTTCTGCAATATTTTTCGCTGCATAGCCAGCCATGTTGACTGGGTCTTTTGCAGAAGAGTATGGAGGGGCGTATGCCAGTTCAAGATCCGGCAGGTCGAAAATCGTCATGCCGCCTTTGATGGCAGTCGCCAATACGTCGATGCGCTTATCGGCACCATCATAAGACACAGCCTGTGCACCGAAGATTTTTCCTGTCTCGCGGTCAAATATCAATTTTAGCGCGATCGGGAATGCTCCTGGATAGTATCCAGCGTGAGAGCTTGGGTGAACGTGGACGACATCGTAAGAAATGCCAAGACGCTTTAATGTCTTCTCATTATTTCCAGTTGCCGCAACGGTCATGTCGAACACCTTCGCGATCGATGTGCCAAGCGTGCCCTGATATTTGGAATCGATGCCGTTGAAATGGTCAGCGACGATGCGTCCCTGGCGGTTGGCCGGCCATGCAAGCGGAATGTGAGTTGCCTGTCCATTGATATAGTCCTTCACTTCGATTGCGTCACCGATTGCGTAGATGCTTTCATCGGCCGTCTGCAGGCGCTCGTTGACACGGATGGCACCGCGAAGTCCAAGCTCCAGCCCAGCTTCCTTAGCCAATTTGTTTTCAGGAGCAACGCCAATCGCAAGGATAACGAGGTTAGTGTCGATTTGCTTGCCGCTGTTCAGGTTGATGATTTTTCCGTTTTTTTCAAAAGATTTTACGCCATCTTCAAGGACAAGGTTCACGCCTTTTTCACGAAGGTGCTGATGTAAAATAGAAGCCATCTCAAAGTCGATTGGCGCCATGATCTGGTCAGCCATCTCGACCAATGTCACTTCGACACCGCGTTCCCAAAGGTTTTCGGCCATTTCGACACCGATGAAGCCGCCGCCGATGACTGTCGCTTTCATCGGCTGCTGCTCATCGACATACGCCTTGATTTTATCAGTATCAGGAATGTTTCGAAGCGTGAATAATGCTTCTGCTTCATTGATTCCTGGAATCGGAGGCTTAATTGGACTTGCCCCTGGTGATAAAACAAGCACATCATAGCTCTCTTCATAAGTTTCGCCTGTTTTAAGGTTCTTGATTTCAACCACTTTGCGCTCGCGGTCGATGCGTGTGACTTCGCTCAAATTGCGGATATCCATGTTGAATTTCTTGGACATGCCTTCAACTGTCTGCACAAGCAATGCGTCGCGTTCCTGGATTGCCCCGCCAATATAATAAGGAAGTCCGCAGTTTGCGAAAGAAATATATTCACCGCGTTCGATCATCACGATTTCTGTCTGTTCATCCAATCTTCTTAAACGCGCAGCCGTTGTAGCTCCGCCAGCAACTCCACCTACGATCACTACTTTTTTAGCCATTTATATTACCCTCTTTCTGAAAAATTTATATCGTTTCAATTTGATTTTGGTCAGTTACTTACACGCTCTTTATTTACAATCCATAATCTACAGTCTGGCCAGATGCTGGATTCGGATATTGTGTAATAGTGAGCATGCGAGATGATAAAAAAATGTAATTTTCTTTTCTACAGGAAAGACTAATCAATATGATCGCCTCCTTATACGTGAAATATATCACATGGTACGTCTAGGGGTAAGGGTATTTGGTGAAACGTCAAAAATTGTTCATAATTTCACAATCTCAACTAATTAGTACAAAATTTCACTTGCAAAATAAACTAGACGAATTGTTTCTATAATATATGCTCTGTTTTATAGTAAGTAGTGTTAGTGAACGATAACTTTGCTTTTACATCAAATAAGCCGCAAATAACGCAACATAAGAGAAGAATTCAAAAACGACTTTGCTCCTTTAACACGGCGCACTGCTAGCGTTTACAGAAAATTCGACACGTGCTATACTCACTGACGGCATTAAAGGAAAAAGGGGATAGGACTGTGAAAAAACGGCGAAATCATACGATAAATCCAACTTTAGAGAAGCTGATAGAATATATTTATGTGTTGATTGGTTCCGGGATTGTGGCCATTTCGTTCAATGTGTTCTTGCTGCCGAACCGGGTTGCTTCCGGCGGGGTCAGCGGGATCAGTACGATTATAGATGCGACGCTCGGCTGGGAGCCGGCATATGTGCAGTGGGCTTTTAATATACCGCTGTTTATCGCAGGGGTTGTTTTACTCGGGAGACAGTATGGGTATAAAACTCTTGCAGGGACCATCTTCCTTCCATTTGTCGTGTTCCTGACGAATGACGTAAAGCCATGGACTCTCGATCCTTTGCTTGGGTCATTGTTCGGCGGTATTGGTGTCGGTCTCGGTCTTGGCATTGTTTTTAGAGGAAATGCCTCGACTGGCGGTACAGATTTGGCGGCGCAGATTATCCATAAGTACACTGGTCTATCACTTGGTACCTGTGTGGCGTTGATTGATGGACTGATTGTATTATCTGCAGCGATTGTATTCGATATTGAACGCGGTCTTTATGCGTTGATCGGGCTTTATGTGACTAGTAAAACGATTGACCTTGTGCAGGTCGGTATTGGACGCTCGAAGATGGCAATGGTCATTACAAACCAACAGGATGAAGTTCGTGAAGCGATTTTGAATAAAATAGACCGCGGAGTGACAAAACTATCAGCATACGGCGGCTATACGGACCAGGAACGGCCAATTATCATGTGTGTCGTGGACCAGACGGAGTTCACAAAATTGAAACAATTAGTCCAATCCATTGACCCATCAGCATTTGTCATTGTCATGGATGCTTCAGAGGTATTGGGTGAGGGTTTTAAAAGGGCTTGATATTGGTATAAAATAGTCGTGTATGCAAAATTTTCTTAGGGGGAGTTAAGTTGAAGAAGAAATTATTAGCTCTATTAATGGGAACCTCCTTGGCACTGGCAGCTTGTGGCGGCGGCGGCGACGAAGCTGGCGGCGGCGGTGGCGACACAGCTGGTGCGGATCCAGAAAAGCTCTATAATCAAAAATGCTCTAGCTGCCATGGCGGCGACCTGGAAGGCGGAGTAGGACCTAAGCTAAGCGATGTAGGTTCACGTTTATCACAAGAAGAAATTGAAAGTGTTATCGCAAACGGCCAGGGCTCAATGCCTAAAGGATTGCTAGAAGGCGAAGATGCAACAGCAGTGGCTGAGTGGCTGGCTAACAAAAAATAAGTTTATAAGGAAACGTCCTGGTTACAGGGCGTTTTTTTGTGCTGTTCTTTCCAATACAACTATAGTAAATTTGCTGTCTTTATACATTTTCGTAAAATCGCCAAATTATTTAGCAATTCAGCAAGCTTCACAAAATGTCCATACAAGTTACGACAAAGACTTGTAACATTGCGGTAATAAAACTAAAAATTCTACTAAATAGAAAAGTGGATAATACCAGTATTTTACTAGGTAAATAGCTGGCTTGGTAAGCAAAACAGCAATCATATCAATAGATAGAATATCCACCGCAGGAATTTAGTGGAACAAAATACCCGATTTGAAAAGAAACTGTAATATTTAAAAGGGTTTTTTTACTATAGGGAGATGCTATAATAGGTTTGTTACAAATTGTCGAAGAATAGCCGATCGATAAGACTAACTATCTAAGGTGATACAAAAATGATAGATATGCAGGATGTATATAAAACATATCCTAACGGCATTGTTGCCGCCAATGGAATTAATGTTCATATAGATGCAGGTGAATTTTTATACGTAGTAGGGCCCAGCGGTGCTGGAAAATCCACTTTTATCAAAATGATGTACCGGGAGGTCAAGCCTTCCAAAGGTTCCATCATTATAAATGGTGTCAATCTAGCAAAGCTGAAGGACAGCAAAGTACCATTGCTGCGCCGGAATATTGGCGTCGTGTTCCAGGACTTCAAATTGCTGAATACTCTTTCAGTCTATGAAAATGTCGCTTTTGCGATGGAAGTCATCGAGGAACAGCCGCAATATATCAAGAAGCGTGTAATGGAAACCCTGGAACTTGTCGGACTTAAGCATAAGGCGAGAGCGCTTCCTACCGAGCTATCAGGAGGGGAACAGCAGCGTGTTGCCATTGCTCGTTCAATTGTGAACGCACCGAAAGTGGTGATTGCCGATGAGCCAACTGGAAACCTTGATCCCGATACTTCATGGGAAATCATGAACATTTTTGAAGAAATTAACTTAAGGGGAACCACGATCGTCATGGCTACCCACAACAAAGAAATCGTCAACACAATCACGCATCGCGTCATTGCGATTGAAAATGGCAGGATTGCCCGTGACGAAGTGAAAGGTGAATACGGATATGAAAGCTAGAACATTCCGCCGCCACATCCGTGAAAGCTTCAAAAGCTTGGGCAGGAACGGCTGGATGACATTTGCATCCGTAAGTGCCGTAACGGTCACCTTGCTTTTGGTCGGTGTCTTTTTCGTCATTATGATGAATTTAAATAAAGTCGCAACCACGATCGAGGAAGATGTAGAAATCCGAGTCCATGTGGATGTAGCAGCGAACGACAAAGATAAAGCGGTACTGGAACAAAGAATCAAACAGGTTCCGGAAGTCAAAAGCGTAAAATATTCTCCTAAAGAGCAGGAGCTCGAAGCCCTAATAGAAAGCATGGGTGAAGAAGGAGAGGCTTACAAGCTTTTTGAACAAGATAATCCGTTAAATGACGTGTTCGTCATAAAGACGAAAAACCCAACCGATACAATGAAAGTCGCAAAGCTAATTGAAAAACAGGAATATGTAACCTCTGTAAAGTATGGGCAGGGTAAGGTAGAGCAGCTGTTCAGCTTCATAAAAATCAGCCGCAATGTCGGCCTTATACTGATTGTCGGCCTTCTGTTCACAGCGATGTTCCTGATATCCAATACGATTAAAATAACCATCATGGCCCGTAAACGAGAAATTGAGATTATGAGACTTGTAGGAGCAACGAATAATTTCATTAGATGGCCGTTCTTTTTAGAGGGATTATGGCTTGGCATACTTGGGGCAGTGATACCTATTGCTGTCGTATCCAGCGCCTATTATTATGCATACGATTTCTTGAACGATCGATTGAAAGACCACTTCATCAAATTGCTTGAATTTAACCCGTTTGTTTATCAATTATCGGCAATCCTGATCATCATGGGTGCTGCAATTGGAATCTGGGGAAGTCTTATGTCCGTCCGTAAGTTTTTGAAAGTGTAGAGAAATTGCCAATAGACGATAGATAGAGAAATAAAGTTACGAAACTATAAGTATGAGAGGGGAAAAGATCTAGTGAAAAAACAGATACTCTCACTAGCGTTAGTCAGTACTTTAAGCCTGGGATCCTTGTTAAGCCCACTAACAGTGAATCAAGTTACAGCAGAAAGCCTTTCAGATTTGAAAGCGCAAAAGGAAAAGCTTCAGAATGAAAGATCTGGAGTAAACAAGCAAATTGAGAAGAAGAGCAATAAAATCGGTGAACTGCAAAGTGAGCAGGACCAGATTGAAGCGGAAGTTCGAAACCTCGATATGACTGTTGAAGATACATTGAATAAGATTGAAGCCAAAAATGCGGAAATCAAAGCGACTGAACAAGAAGTCGAAACATTAAAAGCTGAGATAGTTGTTTTAGAAGATCGTATTGCAAAACGCAATGAATTGCTGAAGGATCGTGCCCGCTCCCTTCAATTAAGCGGCGGAACAGTCAGCTATATGGATGTATTGCTGGGAGCGCAAAGCTTCGGTGATTTCATCGACCGCGTAAGTGCTGTCACAACCATTGTCCAGGCAGACAAGGATATTATTATGCAGCATCAATTGGACAAGGAAGAACTGGAAACAAAGCAGCAGCAAGTAGAATCAAAACTTGCGTTACTTAATCGTATGAAGCAGGATTTGGTAGGTCTCAAAGAGAGATTGAACGCGAAAATCCGCGAGAAAAATAAACTCATGAGCCAGCTTAAGCATGAGGAAGAAGAATTACACAAGGAAAACCTTAAGTTAGAGGAGCAGAATGCAATCCTGGCCTCACAGGCTTCTGCGATCCAGAAGGCCATTCAACTTGAGCAAAAACGCCAGGCAGCACTTGCTGCAGAGCGAGCAAGACAAGCAGAGCTTGCGCGTCAGAGAGCTGCAGCACAAGCAAAAGCAAAGAAGAGCAGCGGAGGCGGAGGCAACACTCAAACTGTTGCTGAACAAACAGCATCGCCAGTCTCTAATGGCATGTTCATGTGGCCGGCCAATGGAAGGTTGACTTCAGGAATTGGCGCTCGATGGGGTTCTTTCCATGCGGGTATTGATATCGCGAATAAAGCCAGCGGTGTGCCGATCGTCGCTGCCGCTGACGGTGTTGTCATCCGTTCATACTATTCATCTAGCTATGGAAACGCCATTTTTGTAGCTCACTCTATTAATGGACAAGTCTACACCACAGTTTATGCCCATATGAGCAGCCGCCATGTAGGAAATGGTGAAGTAGTCTCAAAAGGACAGCAAATCGGTGTAATGGGTAATACCGGACAATCCTTCGGTCAGCACTTGCACTTTGAACTTCACAAAGGTGAATGGAATGCTTCAAAGTCGAATGCAGTAAATCCAGTTCCATACTTTAACTAAAATTACTGAGGAAGAGACGAAAAGTCTCTTCCTTTTTCTTTTCCCGCTTTAAAGCCTTAGAAACTTGTAATATATAACCATCTGGAAGTTCGATCCAAAATTAATCCTTCATACCCTGTCCCTGTTCGTCATATAATGGGAATCATAGAAATTTTTACGGCAGAGGAGCAGTAGATGCGGTAAACAGGGAGGAGTTTGGCAATGGAGCGTAAGTGGATTGCCATTTTGATGGCGGGCTCGCTGCTGACTGGTGCGGGAAGTACATATGCCGGCATGCAATGGTACGAAAGCAAGGCAGGTGTGCAGGAACGCCAGATTGTGCCCCTGAAGGATCATGCAGGAGCAGAGGCAGGCGATGCAAGCAGTCTCGAAAAAGTCGAGCAGGCATACAGTTTGATTTTTAACAGTTACGTTGAAAAGGTAGAAGAAGAAGAGCTGGTTGAAGGAGCGATCCAGGGAATGCTCTCAACCCTGGAGGATCCGTATTCCGTCTATATGGACAAGGAAACGGCCAAGCAATTCAATGAGACGCTGGAGTCGTCTTTTGAAGGAATTGGTGCTGAAGTCAGCACGGTCGATGGAAAAATCGTGATCGTTTCTCCTTTTAAAAATTCCCCCGCAGAGAAAGCGGGTTTGAAGCCGAATGACCAGATTTTAAAGGTCGATGGCGAGAGTATCGAGGGATTGGATTTATATGAGGCGACCTTGAAAATTCGCGGCAAAAAAGGGACACCTGTTGTGCTGGAAATCGAGCGAAAAGGCTTGAAGGATTCGCTGAAGGTCAAAGTGATTCGTGATGAAATCCCGCAGATTACCGTCCATGCTGACATGAAAAAGGTGAACGGAGAGAAGATTGGTTACATGGAGATTACCTCTTTTTCAGAGGATACCTCCAAAGAGTTCAATAATGAGCTTAAGGCTTTTGAAAAAGAAGGAATGGATGCGCTTCTGATCGATGTACGGGGCAATCCGGGCGGGCTGCTTTCCAGTGTCGAAGAAATTTTACGAGAGTTGATTTCCAAGGAGAAGCCACTCTATCAAATTGAAGAACGCAGCGGTGATAAGACTCGCTACTTCTCCAATCTGGAAAAAGCGAAGCAGTATCCGGTTGCTGTGCTGACAGATGATGGCAGTGCATCCGCATCGGAAATTTTGGCCGGGGCATTGAAGGAAGCCGGCGGCTATCCAGTCATTGGCGAAAAGACCTTCGGCAAGGGGACAGTCCAGCAGGCTGTGCCGATGGGGGATGGCAGCAATATCAAGCTGACGCTGTTCAAATGGCTGACGCCGGATGGCAACTGGATTCATAAAAAAGGCATCGAGCCAACCGTCGAGGTCAATCAGCCGGCGCTTTATGATACCCACCCTATCCAGGCCGAAAAGCCGCTCAAGCTGGACATGAATAACGAGCAGGTCAAAAATGCCCAGGAAATCCTTACCGGCCTCGGGTTTGAGCCGGGCCGTACGGATGGATATTTCAGCGGCATGACGGAAATTGCCGTCAAAGCATTCCAGCGCAATAATGACATGACCGTAACAGGTGTCATCGATGCAAAAACAGCCTCGGCACTCGAGGACGCGGCCAGAAAAGCGATGAAACAAGAAGAAAACGACCTTCAGCTGCAGACCGCATTGAGGCTGCTGGCGAATCAATAAAAGAAGCTGTACCTCATTTGAATTGATTAAATGGGGTACATTTTATTTCCTTAATTTGGATGACGGCACGATTCTGGCTATTGATCGGGCAATTCCGGCTGAGTTTTGGGCAATTCCGCCGATTGTTTGGGCAATTCACTCAGAGGAGTGGAAGAATATTGCGTCTGATTAAGAGAATAATTTTTCTAGCTGCCTTTTTAAAAAGAAACCCCTCTTAAAAGCATCCCGAAATTGGATGAATTTCATACTTGGAAGTACAATTAATGCCTGACTACACCTAAGATCTGCCTATAGTTGATCAAATTCCTGACTCCCTCGCAAGATTTCGTTCCACAACAACTCTACAAGAAAAAAATCCCATCAAGTTTCCTCAACTATTGATAGGTTTTACCCCTCAGATTTGATAGAATAAGCTTAATATCATGTAATTTATGAAGGCTGGTGACATAGGGGTGGCACAGGATTGGTTCATTGAACTATTGAAAGGGATGGGCAGGCTTCTGCTTCACCCTGTGTTCTATTATTCTTTATTTTTGGCTGCTGTCCTAGGTGTTTCGCGAGTGAAGCGGGAGCGGAAAAACTTTACGGTGAGGGCTAAGGATGCTTATTTTGAGCTCAGGCAGCTGTTTCCGCTGGGATTGCTTGTCGGGCTTGCCATATCAATCATAACCATTGCCGCGGGAATCGCGATTCCATTCGCAGCAATTGTTTTAGTTGCTGCTGCAACTCTGCTGTTAGGTCTGACAACAAGGGTCAGGCTGCTTTCTCCTGTATTTACGGTCGGAGCAGCGTTTTTTGCATTGATCTTCCTGTCAGGGAGGCAAATCAATCTCCCGATAGCAGGCGGCTTATTTTCAAGTCTTGATGAAAAAATCTTTCCATCGATTGCGATTTTATTAGCATTATTGACAATTGGCGAAGGCTTCCTTATTTTACGGAGTGGAAAAGAGGGAACCTCTCCTAAATTAATTAAGAGCAAGCGTGGCCAGACGGTTGGTGTCCACGAGGTGAAGCGACTATGGATGGTTCCGGCATTCATGCTCATTCCCGGCGAAATCCTGACGCTTCCGTTCGAGTGGTGGCCTGTGTTCGCGCTTGGAGACAATACATATTCACTGATTCTCGTTCCATTTGCGATTGGCATGCATCAGCAAATCCAGGGGATGCTGCCAAAAGAAGCTGTCAGTCAATTGGGCAGCCGGGTCGTTGGGCTTGGTATCTTGATCACGCTGATTGCCGCTGCGGGATACTGGTACCCAATCGCGTCCATTGCAGCTGTTGCGATCGCCATGATCGGAAGGGAAGCCTTGACGCTCATGCAAAGGATGCAGGAAGAGAGCAGGCCGTTCTATTTTTCGAAAAAGAACCATGGTGTGATGATTCTCGGTATCCTGCCTGAATCCCCGGCCGATAAAATGGCTCTTGGTGTAGGCGAGCTTGTCACAAAGGTCAACGGCACGAATGTCCGTGATGAACAAACCTTCTATGAGGCTTTGTCACGGAACAGGGCGCATTGCAAGCTTGAAGTCCTTGATACGAACGGGCAAATCCGCTTCGTGCAAAGGGCTTTGTATGAAGGCGATCACCACGAACTTGGCATCCTTTTTGTCCAGGAGGAAAAGAAGTGGGACAGTGCCGTTGTTTAATATTGTTTCTTTGAAAGCTTGTCAAATTCAACTGGAAGAATTGATTGGTAAGCTGGAAAGTCCTTGGAGATAGTCTCTCGAAGGACTTTCTATTTTTATAGATTGTTCCTTTATATGTAACTAATTTAGCTATCAGCTAAAAATTGATTATAAATTAAACTTGGATATAACGGCAAATTCTTTTAAGACAATATTGTAGGGGTTAAGGCCGGGCAAGGCTGCGTCAGCCAGTTGCCGATTCCAAGGTATAATGGGACTAATCAGATGATTGTTTGGTCTCTTTTAACTTAAAGGGGAAAACATAATGGGGAAATTGGGCTCTCTGAAGGACTTTAAAAGGACTGTCTATCTAAGTATGATCATTCCCAGTCTGCTGGCTATGGTTTCTTACATCCTTTTCGTATTCAACCAGCCAGGACATGGGAAATATTTAATACTTACAGTGGTTCTGACTTTCTGGTTTACAATCAGTTTAATACTGTTATATCAAAAACGGCTCATGCCTCTTGTGGAGTATGGAACATTAATCATCATTTCTGTTATGCATATAGGAACAGTATACGATGGCTTTTTTAATTATATTGCCACTGACAAAGCTGGTGCGTTTGGAGTTACAGTCATGTGGGTTCCTGCTGTGATTCTCAGCTTTTTTCTTATACTCGGAGCAAGGCGAGGGCTTGTCTTCTCTCTAGCTGTATTTTTTGTCTTCTTTGTTATGGGTTTAATGAATTACCCTGAAATGTCCGAGGATTACTTAATATCGGTTATTCAGTTTTATGTAGCCTATCTTTTTTACATTCTGATTATTTATTTCTCCCGGAATTTAATTAGGCTTTTTTCAGACTTTGAAAATATGAAAGAGAATGCTTTTACTGATGCATTGACCGGAACCGCGAACCGTCATCAAATAGACATTTGGCTGGATGAAAAAGTGTCGGGAGCAAAGGAAGTACCCGTATCTATATTATTTTTCGATATTGATTATTTTAAGGCTGTCAATGATACATTCGGACATAAAGTTGGGGATACCGTCCTTAAGGAATTAGCCGGGCTTGTGAAACAAAACCTGACACCCAATGAACAATTTGGCCGCTGGGGAGGGGAAGAGTTTATTATCATTTCCTCTCAATCCGGTGAAAATGCACGGAAGCTGGCTGAAGAACTGCGCTTAAAAATCAGTGAATACCATTTTAAAACAGCTGGCAGACAGACAGTAAGCTTTGGGGTGACTGAGTTTAGATCGGGTGAATCAGTCGATACATTAATCAGCCGGGCGGATAGAGGATTGTATCAGTCTAAGCATGAAGGCCGGAATAGAGTTACAATAATTTAGAAGTGGCTGAAGGAAGGGACTTATACCCCTCTATCGGGTTCTGATTTGCGAACATTGATATCAAATCGCAAGTTCAAAAGGACTGGCCTGGAATATTCTCAATGAAATTTCAGGGCCTGCCTTTCCGACTTCAAAGCCAACCAACTTTTGATGAAACATCACAACAAAGCGGGAGCCCCCACACACCGGGCTCCCGCTTTTTTTATTTCATAAAGATTGTTGTTAACGTGATAAAAAGCCATTTTCTAGTTCGAAATTAAGTGTGCAAGCTCTTTTCTCAATTTTGTAAAGGAACATGAGTCATCAATCCTATTTTGTAGTTATTAGCAACAAAGTTTGAGAAGAGAGCCTTTTTATTCCACGACTCCAGTCCTCATAATCTCAAACTCGATCTTCACATCGACTTTGCTTTCTGGATACATGCTATGCCACTTCTCAGGGGTCAAATTGGCCTGTCTGACACTTTTTCGATAGATCTCTCCAAACCCGAATGGATCTGCCCCTGATGCCCGTGCTTTTTTGATCAATTTTTCAATATCTGAGGTAATTTTTTCTTTTAGCTTGGTTTCGAGCAGCAAGAGCTCTTTGGGGTTTTTTAAGTCCAGTGCCTGGTTGATCTCGAGCAGTCTTGTTTGCAATTTAACTTTCAGTTCGTATTGGAGATTTTCCTTGCTGATCAGGTTGATGTCACTTTTGCTGTGAATTGTGTCAAGAACCACTGCCAGTTTGACGGGAGATTCAGTAGACTCTGGCAGATTGAAATCTTCCTTATCGATTTCAAGTTCAATCGCACCTGCTTTATAGCGGTCATTGACCAGCTTTAAATAAAAGGCTTCTTTTGGATTGATCTTACCGACCATCTTATCATTCTTGATCAGGGCCATGCCGGTGATTTTAACCATGCCCTTTTCAGCTTTTAAAGTGGGCAAGACTGGATCAATACCTGGTGCATAGTAATCATGCAATACTTCCTGCAGAGTGGAGGATGGAATTTTTTCACCTTTTATGTTTTGGTCGAGTTCCTTATAGATGAGCTGGCTGATATCGGAAAATTGTTCACTCCTATGGTTAAGGAGCTTATTTGTGTTCCCCTCGACTACCGCAAGATAGGTGAGATCACTGATCGAGGGATCGCGTGCGAGTGTATCTGCCAGATTGATAAGACCGGTACGGACAACTTCTTCACTGAAAAGTGCCACCCTCAGCTGCCCTGACTGCAGCCTTTTAGGACTTTTCAAATCTGCCTCATTTCTCGCCCCTTTACTTGTTGCCGATTTTGCCGTCAGGATGACAGAACTTTGCGGAGCCTCCGGGTCGATTTGGAGAAGCACCATTGTCGCCAGAATCTGCTGATCCTCTGTAAGATCATAGCCCACTGTTGTGAGCAAACCCATCTTTTCCAGTGTTTTCTGTTCTGCACAGCCAGAGAGGATAATTATAAGCAAGACTATCATAAGCTTATTCATTTTTTTGCACATTGGCCTCATCCTTTTTACGGAAAAATTTCTTTTTGATCAGGACAGCACTGAATAGAAATAATGGATAGGCAAAAACAATATAGAGGGCACCCTTTGCAAAATAGTCGTTCATCATATTGATTTGGACCCTTGTGAGCGGATAGAGCAGGGTCAGGTAAATTAGTAGAAGCAGAATCCAGCTGACCTTCTGTTCTTTTTCATTAAAAATCCTTGAAATTCCCCGAGTGGCTGCCCACATATAGAGCATCAGGTTTGGCAGGATCAGCAAGACCCAAAAAGTGATTGCCACGTATTCAAAGCGTTCGATAAAGGGAAAGCGGACAATTTTAAAAAGGGAAAGTGTACCCCAAATCGTACGTTCAAGCTGGCCGCCGCTGAAATAGGCCAGGGAGACAACCATGAGCACAAGGTACAGGATGGTCGTAAATCCAAGACCATATTGCATATATCTATGGACCTTGTCTTTTTCTTTTAAAAAGGGATAGATAACGTATATGATCTCAAAGCCGATGACCGTGAATGTCATTTGCTTTGCCCCTCTCAGCATTTCAGTTATTTTCGCTTCAAACATAGGAAATAAGTAATCCCAATTGGTAAATTGGAAGGGATAGGCGAGCAGCAGAATCAGCCACAGGGATAGTACGACGCTGAAGAAGCTGACACCGACAACTGTCCGAAGCCCGCCATTCAAGCCATAGTAAATAAGGTATACGAGAGTCAGAGCAATCAGCCAGTTCGGGACTTCAGGAAAAACCCATGCCTGCAGAACTTCGATATAATTCCGAACGATGACGTGGAAGCCTCCAAGAAAGTAGAGGACAAACAAGATATTGATCAAGTTACCGAGCCACTTTCCAAGTACATCATATTGGATTCCATATATATCTGAATTCTCATATACACTTAATGTTTTTATCATAATGAACCCTATGATTGCAGTGGCAACCCCGCTGAGAATGACGGAAATCCAGGCGTCATGCCTTGCTTCCATATAGATGATCCGCTGGAAGCCCTGGATCCCAACGCCCACCTGCATAGAATGGATCACGAAAATGAGCAAGAAGGTATTGACCATGTTTTGGGGTTTAGGCTCGATGAGAACTTTCATTTATAACACCACAACTTATTCTTTGGTTTTTCGTTTCTGATACTTCAATCTGTCCATTGGCCTAGTCTGCAGCGGTCTGTTGTTTGTCCATCCGATAGGCAGGCGTATGATACTGTCCCGCCAGTCTTCAAATCTTGGCGGATAAAAAGGCGCCAAAAACGGTGTTCCCAGGCTGGATAGGCGGAGAAGATGGATCAGCAGGAAGCAAAAGCCAACCATTAGTCCGTAAAATCCCCAAAACCCTGCCAGAATGATTAATGGAAAACGCAAGACTCTAATAACATTGCCCATCATATAATTTGGCGTTGTAAACGAGGCGAGCGCACTTACGGCGATGATGATGATCAGGATGTTGCTTGTGAATCCCGCCTCTACGGCAGCAGTTCCGACGACGATACCGCCAACGATACCCATTGTCTGGCCGACCTTCGTTGGCAGCCGGGCCCCCGCTTCCCTCAAGAGCTCAATCATGGTTTCCAGCAATAATGCCTCGATTATAGGCGGGAACGGTACGCGTGACCTTGACTCTCCAAGCGGAATCAGCAGTGTTTGCGGGATAATTTCATAGTGGAAGGTCAAGGCTGCCACGTAGATCGCCGTGAAAAAAATCGATACAACCATCGAGAACACCCTTAGGACTCTGAGAAAGCTCGCGATTTGCCATCTAACGCTTTCATCCTCCATACTCTGGAAAAACTCGATGAATGTTTGCGGTGCACCGATAACCTGTACACTGCCATCAACCAGGACCACCATTTTCCCATTCAACAGCCAGGCGCAGGCACGATCCGGTCTTTCTGTCAGCAGCAGCTGCGGAAAAATGGCAAATGAATTGTCTTCAATGAGCTGTACCAGAATTGAGCTGTCAAGGATCCCGTCAATGTCGATGGTTTTGATCCGCTCACGCATCCGTTCGATCATATCGTCGTCAGCAATCCCTTTTAAATAGAGAAGCGATATTGCTGATTTCGTTTGTTTCCCTAGAGTGAAGTTTTCATTGCATAGATTGGGATTGGTGAGAAATCTCCGAATCAGAGATATATTGGTTGCAAGACTCTCGTTAAAGGCGATTTGAGGCCCCAAAACCTGTGACTCATTTTCCGGCCGGGTCAAGGACCGGTTTTCCTGTGTGCCAACCATTGCACTGATGACGACAGGGTGGCCTGGCGAATGGACCACCACTGCTCCATGTAAAATTTTATCAATCACTTCTTCAACATATTTATGCTTGGCAGTACTTGAAACTGTAATATGCTTAAGGGCATCGTTCGGAAAAGCTTGAGCATCTTCGAGACGAAGCAGTACATCTTCATTCAGCATTTTCTTATCCGTCAATGTATCCAAGAAAATCAGTGTAAAGCCATTTTGGAGTTCCTTGATATTTAAATCCGCACTATCATGAAGGCATTCTCTCATTTTTTGGATGAAATCAGCCTTTTCTGCAGGGATTAATTCCTTTTCTTCGAGGTTTTTTTGATTCTTGCTGCTGTTGTCGGCTTCTGCTTTCTTTTTCTTGAAGAACATCAAAATCCCTCCAGTGCAATCATCTACTCAACAGGTTTTGCTTTAATGGGAAAAATTATACTGATGATAGTTTTTATGATTGCATGAAAAAAGAAGCTGACGTATTGTCAGCTTCCAATTATAAAACTCCTAGTGAATCAAGGAACACGATGATAATAACTAGAGGCACGACAAACCTCATCACATTGTACCAGAGAGTGAAGAGCCAGCTTCCGGCCTTCGATTGCTGCAGCAGCTCCTGGCGCAGTACTTCCTTTTTGATTTTAAGTGGGACGAATATCGAAATCAGCAGTACCCCGAGCGGCATCAGGATATTGCTTACAAGGAAATCAGCTGTGTCGAAGATGTTCTTCCCGAAAATCGTCGCTTCAGCCATCGTTCCGAATGAAAGGGCTGAAGGGATGCCAAGCAGGAAAATCAATCCGCCGGCTATCCAGGCAAATCTTGCACGCTTGCTCCGGTCGCCTTTCGCGAGGGTGGCAACGACGATCTCAAGCATTGAGAATGCCGAGGTAAGGGTTGCGAACAGGAATAATGCCAGGAACAGAAGCAGGAACAGTTCGCCGAAAACCATTTGTTCAAAGACGGCTGGCAGGACGACAAATAGCAGTCCCGGGCCTTCCGCTGGTTCGAATCCAAGCGAGAAAACTGCAGGGAAGATCGCCAGCCCGGCAAGCAGCGCGATAAAAAGATTCATCCCGACAACCGATAGTGCAGGCTGGACGATGCTGCCTTTTTTCGGCAGGTATGAGCTGTAGGTGACCATCACCGATACACCGACACTCAGGGAGAAGAACGATTGTCCCATCGCGAACAGGATGCTTTCCGAAGTGATGCTTGAAAAATCAGGAGCGAGGAAAAACTTCACCCCATCGAGCGCGTTATCAAGCGTCAGTGAACGGATGATCAGAATGATGAAAAGCAGGAACAAGGCTGGCATCAGGATTTTGCTTGCTTTTTCAATACCAGATTGCACTCCTTTAGCCACGACTATAATCGTGAACAACAAGAAGGCAGCCTGGGCTGTGAGCACACTCAAGGGACTGCTGATCGTCTGTCCGAACAATTCCCCATAATCAGCTCCCTCTTCGATTACTCCGCCAGCCAGTCCTTTTATAAAATAAAGGCTGATCCATCCGCCGACCACACTGTAGAAGCTCAGCAGCACAAAGCTGGTAACGACACCGAGTATCCCGATCAAATACCATTTGCTTTTCGGCGCGATTTCCAAGTAGGCGCGAATCGCTTCTTTACCGGTACTGCGGCCGATGACAAACTCCGCCAGCAATAAGGGCAGCCCGATGAATAACGAAAATAGAATGAACATCAGGAAAAATGCCCCGCCGCCGCTCACTCCCGTTACATATGGCAGTTTCCAGATCGCTCCGATGCCAATTGCCGAACCGGCAGCAGCCAGTATAAACCCGATTTTCGATGACCATTGTTCTTTCTCCATGTTGATTTCTCCCTTTTTCTCTCTATTTCAGCTGGATGATGGATGTCACGGCAAAATAAAAAGCCACGCCTCTATCCATCAATCTGGATAGGGACGTGGCTGAACACGCGGTACCACCCTATTTGGAAGCATGCTGCTTCCCGCTCAAGTTACTGGATAACGGCCAAACCCGTTCCTTTTTTTAAAAAAGGAAAAGCTCCAAGAACGAAATTCACCAGGACTTTGTATCAGTTTTCACCAACCACTGATTCTCTTTTAACAGGGAGACCGGCTTAATAGACTCTCTTCAACGCTTCAACTTATTAAAATACATTACTTGAAATTATAGTGTGATAATGAAAGAGTGTCAAGAAGAGATGAAAAAATGCTGATTCTTTCCCTATAGGCTATCAAATAAATGATGGGCCTATGAATAGCAAGTTCCTATTGAAAATAATTGATAAAAGCCCAGGCCATGGTGGTGAAGAAAACTGTGAATGCCGAAGTATACCAAAGCATAGCCCGGGAATTGTCTTTTTTAGCTAAAAGGTATTCCTTATAGCTCAGGTCCCCTTTGGCAAATTGCAGCCCCAGTTCATCCGGCTCCACAATAAATTGTTTTCCTGCTTTTGTTTGTAGGACGAGCTCCTTGATCAACGGAATAGTTTCAATGTCTTGAAACTCAGTTCTTAAGGATCCCTCCTGGTCACTTTCAAGAAAAGTGCCGCCGATAAACTCGACTCGCACAATGTTATATACGGAGCTTTCCTGTATTTTTTCGAAAAAATGATATGCCTGAAGCTCGATTGCATTGTTTGATACACACATATTTCCGCCACCTCGCCCATCACTTTACTGTTCATTATATGCTAAAAACTGTTCAGATGCTGTTCCAATTCCTCTAATCCTTTCTGGGTAATCATTGTTCCACTTCTGCCCCTGCGGACGATGACAAGGCCTTGTTGTTCGAGTTCTTTTAAACGCAGGCGGATTTGTTGTTCGGTAAGCGGATTGCTGGTTTGTGCCATCATAAGGCTAAGCTGTGGCCTGCCAGCGCTTTTTCCCGACGAGTTCAATTCTTTTATGAACTGAAGAAGCGTTCTGTACTCTTTGGCCTTCATGTACCCAGTCATTCCTGTTTCTACAGGCGGTTTCTTTTCCTGCTGGTCGACCGGGAGATCTTCTGTTGAAATGATTTCGCCTTCGGATACAGCGAGCATGTAAAGCAAAGTGTTTTTTAGCTCACGGATATTTCCTTTCCAGTCCATGGCTGTCAATTTCTTTATTGCTTCGCTCTCGATTTTTGCTTTGGGCTTATGGCTTTCATAGATAAACTGCTGTAACAATAAAGGGATATCTTCCTTGCGCTCCCTAAGAGGAGGCAAGCTGAGTGACAATACTTTCAAACGGTGGTAAAGGTCTTCGCGAAATTCGCCTCTTTCAATCATTTTCTTGAGATTCTTGTTTGTTGCCGCGATAATCCGCACATTGACAGGGATATTCCTAGTGCCGCCAATCCGCCGAATTTCCTGCTCCTGCAGAACACGCAAAAGCCTTGCTTGGAGCTTCATGCTGATATCTCCAATTTCATCAAGGAACAGTGTGCCGCCATCCGCCTGTTCGAATACCCCTTTTTTGCCTCCTTTTCTAGCGCCAGTAAATGAGCCTTCTTCGTAACCGAACAGTTCGCTTTCTAGCAAATCCTCAGGCAGTGCGTTGCAGTTGATCGCCAGGTATGGAGCATTCTTTCGGTTCGATACCATATGTATGGCACTTGAAAAAAGCTCTTTACCGGTACCGCTTTCCCCCTGGATCAGGATTGGCAGGTGGGTTCTGGCCAGCTTGCGGGCGATTTTCTTCGTCTCCTTGATTGCTTTGCTTTTACCGAGGATGTTTTCAAAAGTATGCTTTGCAACGTATCCTTTCTTCTGGAGCTCAAGCCTTACTGCTTTCTCCATCTCGATCGTTTCGTCCATGTTCTTGAATGTGGCCACAACCGTATTTTCCTGGTGAATGGGCATCCGGTGAACCATGACATTCGTTTTCCGAACCAGGAATGGGTAGGGTACCTCGTCTCTCGCTTCTTGGAGAAGGAAGTGAAGCAGATCGAGGTTCTGGAAAACCTCACTCACTTTTCTTTTCAAAGCCCTTTCTTTCGGGATGCCGGTGATTTTCTCCAGGACATCATTGAAAACCGTGATGCTGCCTGTGGAATCCAGGGCCAAGATGCCGTCATTGACACCATCCACTACATGTTTAAGATACTGGTTTAACTTGACTGCTTCCTCTTTGAGGAATGACAGCTTCTGGCTTAATTCAATGATCCTTCGCGTATATCTGTCGGCGACCTGAATGCCGAGCGCTTCAGGCAAGACAAGCCGGTCAACGATTTTCATGATTGTGTGAATATCGATCAGCCTGACGCCAAGATTGATTTTTGTTGTGATTGAATCGGGAATCAGCTCCATTTCCCCTGGGGTGACGGCAATGTCGATGGATTTGGGGTATTTTATCCCCGGAAAATACGGATGGTAATGTAAGTGATCAATCCCGAGCGCTTTTAAGGTATGGATGGAATCATTGACACTCTCGGGAAAGTCATTAACATAGAGGACATTTGTGCCCGCGGGAAGGCTGAACAGCCTGTCGATAAACTGGTGGTTAATGGTCCTGTTCGCGATAATGACCTCGCAGTTTTCACCGATGACATGCTCCACTTCTTCCTCGATCAGATAGGATGAATAAATGACAATCTTATCAGAAATCCTTTTCGGCAAGGATTTTTCTGAGGAATAGCTCTGGATTGAAACATAATTTCCTAGTATGCTTTCAAGCTGTTCTTGAAGTGCAAGCCTTGTTTCTTTAGTTCCTGCTAAAAGAATAAGTTGTTTTTTCATATTTATTGGGTCCTTTTGGTTGTGTTTGGTTTGATTGTACCATTTAAGGCAACCATATAGAACCAATAAAATATCGCTGGATATCCTCAAAACGAGTATATACAAGGATTTAGTGGATTCTTAAATATTGGCACGAAAATTGCAAAAACTTATAATGAGCTATTTTTTATTATTATAAGGGGGGTTTAAGGGGTGGGAAATAAAGTATGGAAGGTTCCTCACACATTTGTTATTGTGTTTTTCGTCGTGCTTCTGGCAGCGGTGGTCACTTACCTGGTGCCGGTGGGCCAGTTCGAAACGAAGGAAATCACCTATAGTGATAATGGTGAGGAAAAAACGAAGACTGTATTGGATCCTGAGAGTTTTCAGATTGTTAAAGATGAACAGGGAAATCCTGTCCATAAAGGTACAGATTTGTTTGAAGCAGGCGGAGAAGCGGGCTTCCTGAACTTTGTCTTTGAAGGTTTGGTTTCCGGTGATAAATGGGGCTCTGCCGTTGGCGTTGTCGCCTTTATTTTGATCATTGGCGGAGCGTTTGGCATCATCATGAGAACGAGGGCGATCGAGGAAGGAATCCTGAATGTCATCGACAAGACAAAGGGCAGGGAAGTCCTGATTATCCCGATCATGTTCTTTTTATTTTCGCTTGGCGGTGCTGTTTTCGGAATGGGGGAAGAAGCGATCGCATTTGCGATGATCCTCGTCCCGCTGATGGTGGCGCTTGGATATGACGCGCTTACAGGCGTGATGATTACTTACGTAGCTACACAGATTGGGTTCGCGACTTCATGGATGAATCCATTCGGCGTCGCAATCGCACAAGGGATTTCCGGTGTGCCTGTTTTGTCCGAGTCACCGTTCCGCATGGCGATGTGGGCTGTATTCACACTGCTCGGGATAGTCTATACATGGCGTTATGCGGCAAGCATCAAGAAGAACCCGGCAAGATCGCTTACCTATAAAAGCGACGACTATTTCCGCAAGGATATGAAGAATCACGATTTGAATGTGAAATTCACGTTGGGCCACAGCCTTGTGATTTTGACCATTGTGGCTGGTATCGCCTGGATTGTCTGGGGAGTTATTGAGCACGCTTACTATATTCCAGAAATCGCTTCACAGTTTTTCACTATTGGACTTGTGGCCGGAATCATTGGTGTCATCTTTAAATTGAACAATATGAAGGTCAATGATATTGCTGATGGATTCATTGACGGAGCGAAGGACTTATTGCCAGCGGCCCTCGTCGTCGGCATGGCGAAAGGAATCGTCATCATCCTTGGCGGTGACAGCCCGGATGCACCGTCCGTGCTTAACACGATGCTTTATGGCGCAGGCCAGGCAATCGGCGATCTGCCGGCATCGGTATCCGCGGTGTTTATGTATTTGTTCCAATCTGTTTTCAACTTCTTCGTAGTTTCGGGATCTGGCCAGGCGGCATTGACAATGCCTTTAATGGCTCCGCTTGCGGATATCGCCGGGGTATCCCGCCAGGTTGCTGTCCTTGCTTTCCAGCTTGGTGACGGCTTGACAAACATCATCGTGCCGACTTCAGCTGCATTAATTGGTACGCTGGGGGCAGCGAGGATTGACTGGGGAGTTTGGGCAAAATTCATTGGCAAATTCATGCTTCTGTTAGTAGCTGTATCAATCATATTTATTATCATTGCGGTATCCATTGGTTTATAATGGGCAAAAAGATTGCAGGAGGGGACCCTAGTGCTGACGTTAATCAAGAACGGAGACATTTACGCACCAGATTACCTGGGAAAGAAAGATATATTGCTTGTTGATCGTAAAATTGGATTTATCCAGGATGAGATTGAGGTTCCTGATGGGTTTGTGGAAGTACAGGTTATTGACGCAACTGGCAAAAAAATTGTTCCCGGATTCATTGATTCTCATGTCCACCTGATTGGGGGAGGCGGGGAAGGCGGGTTCCGCACAAGGACGCCGGAAATCCAGCTGACACAGGCAACGACCGCGGGCATCACGACCCTGGTCGGTGTGCTCGGCACCGACGGGACGACCCGGACGATGCCAGACCTGATTGCCAAGGCCCGAGCACTTGAGGAAGAAGGAATTACCACCTATGTCCAGACAGGTTCCTATCAGGTCCCGGTCAAAACGCTGACCGGAAAAATCGAAGACGATATCATTTTAATCGATAAAATCATCGGCGCCGGGGAAATCGCAATTGCCGACCATCGCTCATCGCAGCCGACTTCTGAAGAATTGGCGAAGATCGCTTCGGCTGCCAGGATTGGCGGGATGCTAGCCGGAAAGGCTGGGATCGTCAATGTCCATGTCGGTGACAGCTTTGATCACTTGAAGCTGATAGAGGAAGTTGTCGAGAATACCGATATCCCCATCAGGCAGTTTTATCCGACCCACATCAACCGCAACCCGCATCTGTTCGAAGCAGGGATTGAATATGCGAAGAAAGGCGGCTGGGTTGATTTTACAACAAGTTCGATTCCAAAGTTCCTTGAAGAAGGCGAGGTAAAGTGCAGCGCTGCGCTGAAACGCATGCTTGATGCAGGGGTAGAGATCGGACAAATCACCTTCACCTCTGACGGACAGGCGAGCCTGCCTGATTTTGATGAAAATGGTGAATTGATCGGTTTGCAGATTGGCCAGGTTTCCTCATTGTACGAGGCGGTGAAGGATGCGGTTTTATCTGAGGGCATCCCGCTTGAAGTCGCCATCCGTGTCATCACCGCAAATCCGGCCGCAGTTTTGAAGCTTTCGCAAAAAGGCAGGATTGAGGCTGGAAGAGAGGCAGATCTAGTACTGCTTGATGACAATCTAGAGATTGACACTGTCATTGCGATGGGGAAAGTCATGGTGGAGAGTGGGCGTCCAGTTGTAAAAGGGACATTTGAATAGACTTGTTAAACTCCTGGCCGCTGCTGCGTAGGTCAGGAGTTTTTACATTTTATGGTTGAAGGAAAGATTAATAGGCTTTTTTGGGAGATTAGGATTCCTTTTTGGGAGATTATGATTCCTTTTTGGGAGAATAATGCATTTGATTGAGAGATTATCTGCATTCTTCGGGAGATTATTGCCATTCTTCGGGAGATTAATCCGAAAGTTGCTGTTTGCCACACTGAAAACAGCAAAAAACCGGGAAGTTCGCACCCCCCAGTTTCTCTTTTTCAAAAATAAGGCAAGAAAATCAAAAAATCATCGATAAAATCAATCCGCCAACCGCTCCGGTAACAACGACAATCCACGGAGCAAGCTTCCAGTATACGAGCATGCTGAACAGCACAGCCGCGAACACAAAGTCAATTGGCTCGAGAATTGAACTCGTCCAGATTGGGTGGTAGAACGCGGCAATCAGGATTCCTACAACTGCTGCGTTAACGCCCATCAATGCACGGCTGATTTTGCTATTTCTCCTTAAAGCGTCCCAGAATGGCAGAGTACCGAGGATCAGCAGGAATGCCGGCAAAAAGATCGCGGCTGTCGCGAGCAATCCGCCCTGCCAGCCGTTAATCATCGCGCCGATATAGGCAGCGAATGTGAACAATGGACCTGGAACAGCCTGGGCAGCGCCGTAACCAGCAAGGAAGGCTTCCTCGCTCAGCCAGCCTGTCGGCACAAATTCGCGTTCAAGCAAGGGCAGGACAACGTGGCCGCCGCCAAACACGAGCGATCCCGAACGGTAAAAGCTGTCGAACATCGCGATCCAGTTCAATGAAGTCGCTTCACGTAAAATCGGCAGGAGGATCAGCAAGCCGAAAAACAGGGCAAGACTGATGTAGCCCACACTTTTGGAGATTGAAAAAGTCATCCTGTCATCCTCTGCGGCATGATGGGACCTGAATAAAACGTATCCTAAAATGCCAGCGACGATAATGACGCCGATTTGCGTGAACGCGGTTTGCCAGAGCAGCGTTGCAGCAAGCGCAAATAATGCAATCGTCTTACGCGGCAGGTCGGGAGTCAGTTTCTGCGCCATACCGAGGATCGCGTGGGCAACGACGGCAACGGCGACAATTTTCAAACCGTGAATCCAGCCTGCATCGGCAATATCAAACCCTTGTAAAATAATCGCAAAAATAATCAGTGCCAAAACCGAAGGGAGCGTGAATCCCAGGAAGGCGAACAGGCCTCCTAGCAGTCCGCCGCGCATCAAGCCAACGCCAATACCGACCTGGCTGCTTGCGGGCCCGGGCAGGAACTGGCACAATGCCACCAAATCGGCATAGCTTTTTTCATCCATCCACTTTCTGCGGCGGACATACTCTTCATGGAAGTAGCCGAGGTGGGCGACAGGCCCGCCGAATGATGTCAGGCCGAGCCTAGTGGAAACCATCAAAATTTCCAGCAGTGACTGGAAAGAAACACTTCTCTTTTCTGTCATTTCTTTTTCTCCTTCATAACTAATTGTAATCTTTCATTGAAAAACGATTTATAGGCCAGCTGCAAATAAAGAATTACCGTCAGTGACACGCTCCCGACAATCCCGAGCATGATGGCAATCTGGTATTCTACGGCCACGATTGGCGACGTTCCGGACAGGATCTGCCCTGTCATCATCCCCGGCAGGAAAATGATTCCCATGCCGACCATTGAGTTTATCGTCGGAAGCATCGCGGCATCAAAAGCCTGGTTGACCACCTTTTTGGCAGCATGCTTAGGGGTTGCCCCGAGCATGAGCGCAGCTTCAATCTGTGCTTTATGGGCGTCGAACCCTGACATCAGATTGTTCACCCCAAGCGAGATGCCTGTCATAGAGTTGCCGATGATCATTCCGGCAATCGGGATGAAATAGCGCGGTTCATACCATGGAGTGACGTTAAGGACAACGAGAATGAAAAAGAACAGACTCGTCAGGATGCCGATTGCCATCGCGATAGCAATATGCTTTTTCATTGCCCCGCCGAGTGGGTGCTTCGTCCGTTTGTAAACATTATAAATCGCAAAAATCTGCATGATGGCAATGATCAGCAAGGTATAAAACGGACTCGGGTTATCAAACAGGTAGACGAGCAAATAACCGACGAGAATAAGCTGCAGCGACATCCTGGCAGTCGCCAGCAGGATTTCTTTTTCACGGGGAATCCCGCGGACCCTGACAATCACGATCAAAATCAGGATGAAGATATAAGCAGCAGCGAGCTGCCATAATGCCAGATCCATGACACTTTCCATCAGCTTTCCCGCCTTTCAAAGGATACGCTAGAAACCATCAGCGGACCTTGCCTGTGATGGAATAGCGTGACATGTCAATCGTATTATCGGTGACAAGCTGTGCGAGTTCCTTGAAATGGGTGATCATGATGACCGTTTTAGCATGCTGTTTGGCATATTCATGGAACCTCATCAGCACGTTTTTTGCCGTTTCCTCATCCAGCGCAGAGGTCGGCTCGTCCAGCAAAAAGACTTCGGGATCAAGCAGCATCGCCCGTGCCCAGGAAAGCCGCTGCTTCTCGCCTCCGGAAAGGTGATCCGCATCTTCGTCAAGACGTTTATCAAGCATGAACAGTTCAAGCATTTCTTCCATTTCCTTTACACCGGCCGGCTCTTTTTCGGAAAAAGAAAGGCCAATCTGCAGGTTGTCTTCCATGCTTCCTTCAAAAATGACTGGAGCTTGTGCAACCATGACGACGGATCTCCTGAGTTGAAGGGGGTCCATGGTGCTGATGGATTTATTTTTGAAAAGAATTTCTCCATGATCCGGGCTTGACAGATTGTTCAATAATCTCAACAGCGTCGATTTTCCGCTGCCGCTTGGTCCGATAATGCAGGTGAATTGATTGTCCGGAATGGCCAACTCATTGATATGGAGTATTCCGTCCACTTTTACATCCTTTAGTTCAAACAAACTGCTCCCTCCCAGGAATCTCGCTTCAAGCTGACTTAATCCTTGATTTCCCTGAACAATTCATAAGCCTTTTTCCGGGCTTCATCGAGCACGTTATTGCCTTTATCTGTTGTCCGGTAGTATTTCCGGATTTTCCCTTCAACATTTCTCTCTTCTTTTAAAAGTAGACCGTCCGACTCCATTGTGTGGAGGAGCGGATATAGGGTGCCTGCGCTCAATGTGTAGCCATGCTCCTTGAGCTCCTCCAGCATCCATAGCCCAAAAATCGGCTCTTCCTTCGCATGATGCAAAATATGAATCTGGATGAATCCAAGAAAAAGTTTCCTGAGGACTTTATCCTCCATAAAAATTCCTTCTTTCATTGATATCGAAATCCAATAACGAAACCCGATATCATTATAACTTATCAGGAAATATAATCAACTAATTTACCAATAGCCTTTCCCTAATGAAGACAAAAAGTAAATTTTACATCAGAGATTTGCAGATTTTATCGATTTCAAAAAGTTGTAAAACCTTTCATCGAAATACTTAATTTTGTGATGAAGTTAACATTTCCAATGGGATTAGAGGGATTATCATGACGGTAGATTCCCATAAAGGAGGGCTCAAGATGAGTCGTTTAAATGTAAAAATTATCAGTGCAATGGTTTCTATTGGCATAGTGTTGACGGGGTGCGGTTCGGATGCCGCTACTAAGGTTGAGGAGAAGCCTGCAGTAAAGGCGGCCAAACAGGAACAAATTATAGAAAAGTATTATTTTACCGCAAATGAGGGCGGGACAATCAGCAAGATTAATGTAAAAGACAATAAAGTGGCTGAAACCATCCAGGCTGACGGAGTGGTTCACAATATCCAGCTGTCGCCTGACGGCAAAGTGGTTGCCGCCACTCTGGTTCCAGAGATGGAGGGCGGCCATGGCGGTCATGGTGAGGAGCCGGGAAAAGTATTATTCTATGATGCCTATACGAATGAACTTTTGAAAGAAGTGGAGGTAGGTAATCATCCTGCGCATGTTGTGTATTCCGGGGAAGGGAAATACGTACTCGTTACGAATAACGAAGACGACACAGTATCGGTCATTGACGCTTCAACCTATGAAATTTTAAAAACGATTCCAACAGGAAATGGCCCCCATGGATTCAGGATCTCGGCTGACAGCACATTTGCCTATATCGCCAATATGGGTGAGGATACAGTAAGTGCAATTAATCTGGAAACATTCGAGGAACAAAGAATTAAAATAGGCAATACACCTGTGACAACAGGTGTGACCAAGGACGGGAAGACCCTGGCGGTGACCCTTTTCTCAGAAAACGCACTGGCTGTAGTGGATCTGGAAACGAAGCGGGTGGCCAAGGTAGAAGTTGGTACAGGTCCGGCACAGGTCTATATAGGGCCGGACGGCAAATATGCATATGTCGCCAATCAGGGCACAGAGGAATCACCTTCAAATTCAATGACAATAGTCGATCTTGAGACGAAGGCGATTGTCGATGAAATAACGACAGGGAATGGGGCACATGGTGTAACTGTAAGCAGTGACGGGAAATTCGCCTATGTAACCAATATGTTTGAGAACACCGTCAGCATTATTGATCTTGGCAGCAAGAAAGTAGAAACAATTGACGTCGGTGAAATCCCTAATGGAATCACGATAATGGACTGACAACATCGTCCATTTAAAAAAATCCACACATTCTCCATTTTTTCACGGTATGATGGAAATAAATTTATTCCATAAAACGGTGAAGGAGGATTGAAGGTAATTGGAAGCAACAGAAAAAACAATCAAGCTGGCCGTTAACGGCGGCATAAATTTTGGAGCAAAGCTGAATGCCAAACAACTGATCGTCCTGGCAAAATACCTGGAAGACGATCAGGAGCTGGAGCTGACAACGTTTCAGCAGCTGTATATCGAAATTCCGGAAAGCAGAAAAGATGAAGCAATCGCAGAATTTGAACTGGCGGGACTCAGCTGCTATCCGGTCGGAAGCTTCGTGAAAAGCCTGCGCACCTGCAATTTTTGCAAAGGAGCTGAGGAGGAAGGGATGCCGGTCGCAATCGAACTCAACAATAGGATTGTCGGAAAAGCTGTTCCTTTTACCCTGAAACCAGCCTATACGGGCTGCCCGGTTGGCTGCGGTGAACCGCTGATCTATGACATCGGGATTATGAAAATTAACGATGGCTACAATCTCTATGCGGGCGGAAAATCAAAGGGCCAGGACGCTGCAGCTGGAACCCTTTTATTCGAACAGCTGACACCTGATGAACTTTATCAAAAGGTAGACAGATTGATCGAAATCTATAGTGAGCAAGGAAGAAAACGCGAGCAAATGTACAAATTCATCAAGCGGATCGGAAAAGAACAGCTCATGGAGCAATTGAGTTAGCAAGAATAAAGCAGCAACTTAAGTAAATAGGGCTGCTGGCAATTCCTTGCTCCATTATTGCTAAAAAGCCCATTGTGTTTCAACCGTAGTTAAATTGGCTGCAACCGTCGATAAAAAAGCTCCAACCGTTGATAAAATAGTTCCAACCGTAAATAAATGGATTCCAACCGTAAATAAATGGATTCCAACCGTAAATAAATGAATCCTAACCGTAAATAAGTTCATTCCAGCTGACTATAAGTTATAAAGCTGATTGATCTGTAAAAAATCTACTTATTTCACTAAAGAATTGGTGGAAGAAACCTCATTAGATTGTAAGCCTCAAGAAACCAGCATAAGTCTCCCGGGCTTATGCTATTTTTTTTCGCAAAAAAGCCCCGGTAAAAACCGGAGCTCAACATTTATTCTACATTAAACTGTCCCATCATCCCGGCATCTTCATGTTCGAGGATATGACAGTGGTACATGAACAGTCCTTTATGGTCGAAGGTGGCGATGGCCCTCACTTTTTCGCCTGGCTCGACCAAAATCGTATCCTTCCAGCCGCGTTCGTTGGCAGGCGGGGGATTGCCGTCCCGGTCAAGAATCAGGAATTGGGTGCCGTGTCCGTGGAAGGGGTGGGCCATTCCCATGTTATTCCCCATCATTCCCATTCCCTCGTTTGAAATTTCCCAGATCTCGGTGTCATGAAGTTTCAGCTGTTCGTCAATCCGGTCCATATCCATTTGTTTGCCATTGATGGTGACATTTCGGCCCATTCCTGACATGACAAACTCCCTCGTCCTCGAGGCCATTGATTCATCGGCGTCCGGAATGTCAACTAGTTGGGAAGGGATTTCTTTTGGCCCTTTTTCCTCCCCGGTCACAACAAATTTCATGAAGGACATACCTTGATCCGTCAGTTCAACACTTTCGCCCTCTTCATACTCGGAAAAATCGACGATTAATTCGGCCCGCTCCGCCGAACTCAACACTAGGCTATTCATCTTTACCGGTTCTTCCAAAAGTCCGCCATCTGTACCAATCTGGTAAAATTCCTGCCCATTGCTCAGTGCGAATTGGTAGATCCGCGCATTCGATCCATTCAGCAGCCGGAAGCGCACCTTGCCTTTTGGTACCTCTACATAGGGGTTGATGGCTCCATTGACCATGATCGTGTCCCCCTGAAGGCCCATCATCACATCGTGCATACTTAAATCATACTCAAACTGGCCATTTTCATCGAGCTGCTTATCCTGGACTATGAGCGGAATATCATTCACGCCATATTCGTCAGGCAGATCAAGCTTCTCACTTTCCTCATCATCGATTAAAAATAACCCGGCAAGTCCCTTGTACACATGTTCACCTGTTTTATGGAGCAGGTGAGGGTGGTACCATAATGTGGCTGCGTTTTGTTCGATGGTGAATTCCGGATTCCACGTGGTATCCGGCTTAATTCCGCTATGCGGCCCGCCGTCATCCTCGCCATCCACTTCGAGTCCATGCCAGTGAAGTGTTGTCGCTTCATCCAGCTCATTTTTCACCTTGACGGAGACATCGTCACCCTTCTTCACACGGATGACCGGTCCTAAATAATCCCCATTGTAGCCAAACGTGTCTGTTGCTTTACCTGCTAAAAATTCCACAGATCCTTTTTGGGAAACAAGAGTGAATTCTGCCTTGCCAGGGTCTGGATTCTCATCTTCAAGGATTGGCGGAATCGGCAGAGGTTTTTCTGCCTCTCCAAAAGAGTCATTCTTCATATCCTCAACCTCGCCTGAACCTCCGCCCATCATGCCGCCATTTCCCATACCTCCGCCGTTCATCATGCCGCCGCCCTGGCCGGGCATATTTCCGCCCATACCGCCCATGTTTCTCATGAAAAACCAGCCGCCGGCTATGACTAATACTAGAATGATGATTGCTGCTATGAGTACCTTTTTCACTTTTGCTCCTCCTTAGAAGTCCTGCTCGTCCTTATGATGCTTCATAATCTTTAATCTTATATATACCTCGTAAAGTATTTTATAAGCACCAAAATAGTATTGCAAACAATTAGGGCCCTTTCAGCTAAATATGCATTTTCTATGGAGTTTAGGCTTCCCTCAAGGTGGTAGTTGTAATTTGAGACAACGATTAAAAAGGAGGAAATTCATATGTTACTTCCAGCGTCTGATTTAGGGTTGATCACATCCCACTTACCCGCCCATGACGGCATGATCATGAAAGTAAAGCTTTTGGGAAAAGAAGCAAAGGATGAAAAATTAATAGAGTTGCTTAATAAAAAAGTTGGAATCATGAGAAGCCATGTGCGTATCATGATGGACATGCTTGATCCAGATGAAAGCGACTTTGAGAAGCTGCCTGATTTCGATGAAATCCCGCAAGATCAATTAGAAACAACAACGAGAGGAACCCAGAAAATGGACAGGCATATCGCCATGGAAATCAAGGCTTCAACAGAGGCAATGGCAAAAGATAATTTCGTGTCTGCATTAAAGATGAAGGATCCAAGAGTCAAGCAAACACATATCGAAATGGCTCTGCAGCAAGTGCAGCTGTTGAACATGATCACTGAGTTCCTTAAGGAAAATAAAGCGGACGTAACCCCGCTAGGCACACCGGAAGAACAAAAGAAAGTAGTGAATCATTTCAGCCATATGATGGAAGAATAACTTGCAAAACGGAGGTTGAGAAGATGAATCGTAAACCTGAACATGTCAGTGGCAATCAAAACAGCCATTCACAGCAAGACGGCTTACATGGAGACAGCAGCCAGGCCGGCGGTGCCATGCATGAGAATCATGGCCATCATCCGGAACAGGGTACGCAAGATTCCCACTCTGGTCATGGCGGCCACGAGGGACACGGCCAGCTTGCAGGGGAGAAGAAAGCAGCCGGAGTGCAGGTCGATTGGACCTCAAACCCTGTGACAGCTGAAACCAATAAGGAGACGGACATCCTCCTGGAAATCAAAGATACAGCAGGCCAGGCTATTGAGGGGTTCTCTGTAGTCCATGAAAAGGAAATGCACCTTCTGGCAATCAAAAAGGATTTATCTGTGTTCTTGCACCTTCATCCTGCATATCTCGGAAAGGGCAGGTTCCAGGTTAAGACGACCTTCCCCAAAGCAGGGAGATATAAGCTGTATGCAGACTTCCTGCCTGAAGGGGCGGATCAACAGCTGGCATCGCATGAGCTTGTCGTGACTGGAGCAGAATCCAATGAAGAGATTAACGCTGATAAGGTTCTGAAAAAGAGAGTAGATGATCTTGAAATCGAGCTTATCCTCCCTGAAGCTAAGGTTAATGAGCATCTAAAGTTGATTTTTGCACTCAGCGATGGGGATGGCAGCCCAATTACTGAACTCGAGCCTTATCTTGGCTCTGCGGGGCATGTGGTGATTGTCAGTGAGGATATGAATGAGTTCCTGCATGTCCATCCTGCCGATGAAAACACAAAAGGCCCAGAAGTTGAGTATATGACAAGTTTCCCTCGCAAAGGGTTGTACAAAATCTTGGGACAGTTCAAGTATAAAGGCAAACTCTATACCGCTCCTTTTGTCATAGAGGTCCAGAAGTAGGCCATGCTAAAAACAAATGCACACTGTCATAGTGTGCTTTTCTTTTAGTTCCAAGATAAGGAGGTTGGATGTGTTGAAAGATAAAGTCATTGAAGGGAATATCAGCATGCCGCAAACAGACAGAGGGCGGCTGAAAATCATTACTGTGCTGGCAATCCCGGCGGTTATCGAGAATTTTTTCCAGACGGTCCTCGGATTTGTTGACACGTACTTTGTTTCTAAAATTGGGCTGGCCGAAGTCTCTGCAGTAGGGGTAACCAATGCAGTCCTCGCTATTTATTTTGCCTTGTTCATGGCAATCGGGGTAGCGGCCAATGTCAGGATTGCGAACTTCCTGGGTGCGAACCTGCCGGAAAAAGCCCGGCATATTTCACAGCAATCGATCGTCCTTGCAGCGATTTTTGGTATTTTAACAGGAATCATAACGATGATATTTGCAGAGCCGCTGCTGAAGCTTATGGGCATAGAAGCGGAAGTGCTCGAGGCAGGAGCCCTTTATTTCAGGATTGTCGGAATTCCGTCCATTGTGATGAGTTTTATGTTTGTCTTAAGCGCCATCCTTCGCGGGGCAGGCGACACAAAATCTCCGATGAAGGTCAGTATTGTCATCAATATTATCAATGCTGTTTTGGATTACGTTCTCATCTTCGGGTTCTTGTTCATACCTGAAATGGGGATTGTCGGAGCCGCATTGGCCACGGTATTCTCACGGCTGATTGGCAGCATTGCGTTATTTTACTATGTGAATCGAACAGAAACGCTTACTTTCCGCAAGGATTACTGGAGCATTGACAAGACTCATTTGATGGAGCTGACAACCCTGGGAGCTCCAGCTGCAGGTGAGAGGCTGGTCATGCGCGCGGGGCAAATCGTTTATTTCGGTTTCGTCGTGGCCCTCGGGACTAATGCATTTGCCGCCCACCAGATTGCCGGGAATGTAGAGGTATTTTCTTATATGATCGGGTATGGATTTGCGACAGCGGCAACTATCCTCGTCGGGCAGCAAATCGGAGCGGGGAATCTTGAGGAGGCCAAGCATTATGCCAGATTATCGACTTATCTCACAGTCGGCTCGATGACTGTACTCGGTGCTCTGCTATTTTTCCTCGGCGACTGGGCCGGCAGCTTTTTTACCGAAGATCAGCAGGTTATCAACAATATCGGTACAGCACTGAAAATCTCAGGAGTTTTCCAGCCATTCCTAGCCGTACTGATGGTCCTGACAGGTGCCTTCCAGGGTGCGAACAACACCAAGTTCCCGATGTACCTGACAGGATTCGGGATGTGGGCTGTTCGGACCGTGCTAGTCTATCTTCTGGGAATCAAGCTGGGCTGGGGCCTTCCGGGCGTCTGGATCGCGATTGGCGCCGACATTGCTTTCCGTGCCATTGTCCTTGCTATCCAATTCAAGCGGGGGAAATGGATGGCACTCGAAAAAGCGCCAGATCCAGAATCACACTGCCACCCGCAAACCACAAAAGAAAACATGTCTGCCTGTGCAAACAACTATTAAACCTTAGGCATACAGCATCAAGCTGTATGCTTAGTTTTGTTTTTATGGATAGGAATTACTGCGTTTGGACAAAGCTAACAGGTAGAAACTAATTCTAATTAAGGATGTTTTTATGGCTCTTCCACTTTATCTTACAATTGCGATTCTGGTCATTCATAGTTTATTTTACATACGAAAACCACTTAACTTTCTGCGGAATTCGATTTTATATATGGTGACGATTTTTATTGCAACCAATTACCTGACATTGGTACGAATGAAATTTCATTTGATGGAGAAGTCTGGAGGGCATTGGGATTATCTTTCATTTTTGCTTTATCGAAACCTTTTTCTGCCTGCTGTTGTCATTATATTTATCAATTTTTACTTAAGGCAGGAATCCGGAAAAAATAAAATATTTCTTTATTTATTATTTACATTCATTTTAATCGGGTTTGACTGGCTGAATATCTCTTTCGGGATCCTCAAATATACCCACTGGAACCTGGGGTTCAGTGGCATTGTTGATGCATTTTATCTGTTAGTCGCCCTGGGGGTCATGAAAATGATTTTGCCTAATAATGTCCAGGAGAGTAACAACCATGAAGGTATATGAGCACGCTTTTAATGAAAATGAGTGGTTTATTATTGGCAGCCTTATTGGACTGCACGCTGCTGTCTGGCTTGCACCGAAAATTTTCAGAAAGCTGGAGGCGATAGCCTTTTATTTCTTTGGAGTTAATACTGTCCTGTTCTTCGACCACACCATCAGTGTGAAGCCATGGGATTTTTACGATGTGAATGATGATTCTTCCTATCAATTCATTGATTTTTTGAGTTATATATCGTATGGCCCCTACAGTTATTTTTTTATTTATTTCTATGTAAAATTGAGGATTTCCGGAAAAAGGACGGTTCTGTATATTGTATTATGGTCGGCCATATCAGTACTGATGGAATGGATCGGTCTCAAGCTTGGCATGATGCATTATGACAAAGGCTACGAAATGAAGTGGTCATTCCCAATCTATCTCTTTGTTCAGAGCATGCTGCTTGTTTTTTATCATCTTGTGAAAAAGAAGAAATCCTGACCCCAACTTAGGAATTACTGTAATATCACCTAAAAATTTCATATAATGAGAGGTGAATTTCAATTTAGGAGATAAAAAAATGGTTAAGACAGGTTCTTTGAGCTTATTAAAAATCATTATTCAATACATAGCAGGCGTGCTTCTGTTTATTGTTATAGGGAGCCTGCCGGTTCTTTTGAGGGATTTGACATATGATACAGCGGGCTATTTTAACAGTATAAAGGAATTGACCATTAAAATTTTCACATTGAGCAATTTGACTTATAATGGCCAGCACGAGATGCTGCCGGCGGTGCTGGGCCGTTTTTTCTATTCTATGAAGACATTGGGCATGGCCTTGTTTGCGGCCACAGCGCTGGCGTTCCTGCTATCCTATTTGATCGTGCTCTTTTTTGAAAAGAAAAAAGACTATATTCTAAGCTTCATAGAAATCATCAGGTCAATTCCTGATGTGCTATGGATGTTCCTGCTCCAGGCAGGAGTAATTTGGATTTTTAAAACCTTTGGGGTTAAGTTCGTCCAGACGACCTCGCTCGGAAGCGATAACCAGGCCGTCCTGCTTCCGCTCATCAGCCTAAGCCTGCCGATTATTCTGTTTTTGACGCAGGTCATCGTCCTCAAAATTTTTGAAGAGCTAGATAAACAGTACATATTATTAGCGAAAGCAAAAGGCCTGTCCTACTTTTATATGCTGAATTTCCATGTCGTCCGCAATATCAGCCAGAATTTGAAAGGGCACTTCAAGACAATTGTCTGGATGATGCTTTCGACGCTTGTGATGGTCGAATACATCTTTAATCTAGATGGCCTGATGCTGTTCAATATCAAGCATGTTTCTGTCGAGCTGTTTGTGTTCAGCTGTATCCTGTTTTTCACGCCGTTTTTCTTGATTTATAGACTACTAGATATTAAAAGGTTATCCATATGATCAGATTGCTGAAAACAAAAAAATTCATATTTGGATTATCTTTTCTGACGATCCTGTTGACATTGAGCATTTTGAACACCGTTGTGAACGACGGGAAAATCAGGCAAGTCCAGTTCGTCTACCTTGAAGATGGGACCCTTGAAAAAGCGCCGCCATACCCGCCGTTTGATGTTTTTATTCTTGGATCGGATATGTATGGCTATGATATGCTGCACACGGTAATTGAAGGGGCGAAATATTCTATTGGCATCGTGTTGATTGTCGCGTTACTGAGGATGCTCTTATCGATTGTATTCAGCTATTTTCTCTTCCGGGTTCCGGACCGGATCTTTAACCTGATAAAGGCGGTCTCTGAACCATTGTCGTTTTTCCCGCAGACACTGATTGCCTATTTCCTGCTGGTCACGGTCGTCATGTATACAATTCACGGCTTCCATCACCCTTTATGGGTCAGGGTAGTCTATGAGTTTATCATTCTGGTCGTGATTGCGCTCCCGGCATTGACCGTCCAGCTGATTGAGCAAAAGCGAAGGGTCTGGAAGGAAGAATTCATAGAATCGGCGATTACGCTTGGCGGAAGCAAGCGCCATATCTATTTTAAACACGTGCTACCTCAATTGTATGAAGAATGGATTTTGATGTTCAGCCAGCAGTTCCTGCAGGTGCTGACGCTGCTCGTCCACCTTGGTGTCATGCTGGTCCTCTTTGGAGGGACCATCATGGGCGAAGGCCCTCCTTCATCAGTGACTCATGAATGGTCAGGGCTAATCGGCCTCAACAAACGCTTCATGCTTGCTTATGAGTGGATTGTCTATGTGCCGATCCTGTTTTTCGCATTGACTGCCCTGAGTGTGGCGATGATCAATAAGGCGCTGAGCGACTTTTTCAATCATAAGGATTTGGTGAGGAAGAACAGGGGAATGTAGGGGGAAGTACATCACTATAACACTTTCGTACTATGAAAATACCCCGTTTGATGAATAGTCGGCACGCAAAAGTTTTGCCATAATAGTGTTCAACAAAACTCTTCGTGAGTTTGGCCCATCCATTGGCTAGTGGTACCCCCATTCGGCCAGTGAGTGGGTTTTATTTGTGTTTTGGACTTTACCGAGATAAAATTAATTAACTGAAAATTCTAATATGCGAGAGGTGAACTGCTTGAAACAGGATCTTACGCAAAAACGGGAAAGATACGCAAAGTTGTTCATGAACTCAATTTCATTGATTGGCTGGCTGCTCATCCTTTTTTCCTCCATAAAATTGGAGCCACCCGGAGAACCGGTTGTTTTAGCTCTTTTGTTTTTATTCCTCCTTATTAGCGAGTATTATCCTATGCCGGTTTGGCGAGGCCATACGGCGATCACATTCCCGGTTGTCTACGTATTATTTCTGCTGTACGGATTCCCGTTTACTGCGATTGCTTATGCAAGCGCCGTCCTGATCGTGAACTTCATCCATAGAAGGCCGCTCCGGACTGTATTGTTCAACCCTGCCCAGCTGGTGCTCAGTTTTTACGCTGCCGCTATAATGCAGCCATCTATAGAACTTCTGCTGGAGAAGCTGGCACTCACACCGATCATCCAGGGAATGCTGGGTTATATTTTGCTGCTGGCAATCTATGTCTTGGTCAACAACTTACTTGTCGACCTCGTTCTGGTGATTAGGCCGCAGCATTATTCTTTTAAAACCTGGAAGCAAAAGACGCTCACAGAACTGAATAGTGCGGGTATCTCTTTGATATACGGAATCACCCTTTATGTCGTCGGCAGTGAAAATCGCGGGGAGATCGATGTCTTCGCTTACTTCTTCTTTTTCTCGCCGCTTGTCGGGATCTCGCTGTTAAGCGCAACGATCGCCAGGCTGAAAAGAGAGAAAAACCGTTTGAAGCTGCTTTTTTCGATCACTTCACAGCTGAACCAGATGCTCCCTTCGCAGGACTGGCTTTCAGCTTTAAGAGGAAGCTTTAACGAATTGATTGGTGCAGAGGCCAGTTTACTATGGATCAAGAGGGATGGTGAATGGGAGCTTAGCTTCAAAGATGGCAGGACACGGGCGAAATGCGAGCTGTCATTTGAGGCGTTTGCTGAATTTGATGGAATGCGCAGCCCAGTTGTCTATAATGACCGCAAAAAAGATGGCGGTGTAGCGTCTGCTTGCTTTGAAGAAGACGTGAAGGCGTTCGTCTACTCACCGCTTGTCATTGAAAACGAGACTATTGGAATGTTCATTGTTGCCCGAAGCCGGACGAAAAGCTTTGAGGACCATGATGTCCAATCCATTGCGACGCTTGCCAACCAGCTCGCCGTCATCATCAAGACAAGGATGCTTTTTACCGAAAAAGAAAAGGTGATTGTCCTTGAGGAACGGAATCGGATTGCCCGAGACATCCATGACGGTGTGGCCCAGACACTTGCCGGTGCGGTCATGAAGCTGGAAACGGCGGGGAAGAAATTCGCTAAAAATCCCGAGGAAACAAGGAAGCTTATGGACGAAAGTGTCAGCGGACTCAGGGAGAGCCTGAAGGAGGTACGTGAATCAATTTACGCGCTGCGCCCATATCCAACTCAAAAAGCGACGCTGGCAGAAGCGATTTTACGAAAAATCGAAGCTGTCCAGAAGGAATACCGGCAGGATATCGAATTTGAGATCAGGGGGCAGGAGCAGGAGCTTAGCCCGATGGTTGAAAAGGTTCTGTTCGACACTTTCCAGGAAAGCCTTCACAACGCCATCAAGCATTCGCAGGCACTGAAGGTGGAAGTTCTTTTAAGCTATCAAACGGAGCATATCCTTTTAAAAGTCAAAGATGAAGGTAAAGGGTTCTCGCTGTTCCAGGCGATGCTGAAGGCGAGGAACCAACCGCATTTCGGCATCCTGCAAATGAACGATGCCGCCGAAAAAATCAGCGCTTCCCTGCAGATTGACAGCAAGGAAGGCTCGGGAACGGAAGTCAGCATCACCGTTCCTAGAATGGGAATCGAGGGGGAAAACATACATGATCAGGCTCATGCTAGTGGATGACCATGCCGTGCTCCGCGACGGGCTCCGCAATATCATATCGGTTGAAGAAGATATCGAAGTCGTCGGCGAAGCTGTTTCTGGCGACGACGCCCTGTTGCAGGTGGAAAAATGCAAGCCGGATATGATTTTAATGGATATCAACATGCCGCTGAAAAATGGTGTGGAAGTCACGGGCATTTTGAAAAAGAAATACCCGCATATCAAAGTTCTTGTGCTGACGATGCACAGCCATGAGGAATATTTCATGTCCGCAATCCGTGAAGGGGCGGACGGTTATTTACTGAAGGATGCGCCTTCCGACCAGGTCGTCGAGGCTATCCGGACCGTCGCACGCGGAGAATCGGTGATCCATCCGTCCATGACGAGGAAGCTGCTCGCCTTCCACCAGCAAAAACAAGCACAGCAGGAGGGCACGACCCTGACCGAGCGTGAAAAGGAAGTGCTGCTCTGCCTGGTCGAAGGGCTCAGCAATAAAGAAATCGCCGACCGCCTGTTCATCAGCGACAAAACCGTCAAAATCCATGTCAGCAAAATTTTCAAAAAGCTGAACGTCAAAAGCCGCTCCCAGGTCGTCATCCACGCCGTCCAGCACCAGCTCGTGCCAATCCCGCCGACATCCGGCGGGGCATAGGAAGAGTCCTCTTAAAGAGGGCTCTTTTTTAATGAGAAAAAGCATATTCACTTAGAGCGGTTTTCCTGGATACTACTTTAGTAGTAACCGAGGTTAGTACAGAGGTTATTATTTTTTAATTCCAATGCAGAATAGTTTCAATGTAAATATTGTGGGAATATTAAGAAAAATGTTAAGGAGTTGAAATATTTAATGAAGTTTAAAGCTGCATTTTTATCTTTTATCCTGATGGCTGCGACGGTGTTTGCATCGCTCGTTCCCGGGACGGCGACAAAGGCGGTTGAGCCTGTCAACGCGGTTGTTGATCCTGAACTGACGAAAAAGCTTTTGACAGCCATCACTCCTGTCGAAGCAATCGTAACTTTTAAAAGTGAAGAGGGTGTCCTGCCAGAGCAGGTGAATCTTCTGGAGTCGCTTGGCATCACCAAGGGTTTGACGCTGAATAGCCTGCCGATCGCTGGAATTCTTGCGACAAGATCACAGATTGACCAGCTGGCTCAAAGTGACCAGGTCATTTCCATCTATTTGAACAAGAAGCTGGAATATGAAAATGCGGAAGCGACGGACATCACCGGAGTGGACCAGGTTCGGACAGATGAAACCATGAGAAAGCTGAATGGCGGCTTGCCGGTAACTGGCAAAGGGATTGGCGTCGTCATCAATGACAGCGGAGTTGACGGGACACATCGCGATTTGGAGTTTGGCAGCCATCTCGTCCAAAATGTACTGGGATCGACTAATTTGAATGCGCTTAGTGCCTTATTGCCTGTTTCTTATGTTGAAAATGTCCCGAACACTGATTCAAGTTCCGGCCATGGTACGCATGTAGCCGGTATCGTCGGCGGAACTGGCGAGATGTCAGGAGGCAAATATGAGGGAGTTGCACCTGGCGCGAACCTGATTGGCTACGGGTCAGGCGCGGCAGTCGCGATGCTTGATACAATTGGCGGCTTTGATTATGCGCTGACCCACCAGCAGGAATACAACATCCGCGTGATCACCAATTCATGGGGAGACACTGGAGACGCCGGGACCGACTTCGATCCCTATCATCCTATTAATATCGCAACGAAAAAACTGTATGACCGCGGGATCGTAACGGTCTTCTCCGCAGGAAATTCAGGTCCCGACGCTAATACGATTTCCGGGAATTATAAAAAAGCTCCTTGGGTCGTTACAGTTGCCGCTGGTGATAAGTCTGGCAAGCTGGCAGATTTCTCTTCACGCGGTGAAGAAGGCCGTGGCGGAACGGTAACCGTCGATGGCGAGACATGGAATTGGGCAGACCAGCCGACCGTGACATCGCCTGGAGTGGACATTATTTCAACGAGAGTCATCAGCCCGCTCGTGGCGCTTGGTGCTACTGCGGATGCTGAATACATTGAGCCCGCCTATCTGCCTTATTACACGACGATGAGCGGAACATCGATGGCCGCTCCGCATGTTGCAGGCATCATAGCGTTGATGCTTGAGGCGAATCCAATACTGTCGCCATCCGAGGTGAAGTCGATCCTCGAAAAAACGGCGACAGCCATGCCGGATTATGAAGTATGGGAAGCTGGCGCAGGCTATGTGAATGCATATGGGGCAGTGGATGCAGCTTTTAAAAAGAATAAATGATAATGAGTTGATCTCCCTTGCCCGGGCAAGGGAGATTTTTACTCCGCTGCGATGGTTGGTGACAGTGATTGAGGTGAAAAATTGCGAATGAAGCGTGAAATCGATCGAAAAACTCTCTTTCTCACTGGAATCGAGAATCCGAGTCTGCAAAATTGTTTTGTTTAGAGGAAGTTGACATTGTAAGAGGACTTTTTTTAGGGGAAATGGACTCTGATATGGCCCATTTCGATGCTGGAAAAATTATTCTCTTACTCAGTGGAGCTAATTGCCCGAAACTTTACGGTAATCTCTCAATCGACCACGATAATTGCCCGAACTATGAGATTAATTGCCCGAAAAAACCTGATAATCGTGCCGTCATCCTAATTTTGGAAGAAACTCCCCTCTAGATAGCACTACTCCATCTATAACTTTTGTACGATGCCAGAATAGATATTCTGGAAATCGATTTTATAACCTTTGAAGAATAGTTTTCCAGCAGTGATTTCATGATAATTAAGTTAGGAATATTCAAAAATTTCAACTGGATGAGAGGAGAAATTAGATGAAACGTTTTATGTATCTGCTGTTGGCCATGTTACTCATTTTTCCGGTATTTGCTGCACCACAGGGGAAGGCGAGCAGCCTGGCTGTTATCGATCCACTTGTCAGCAAGGCGCTTGACACTGCAAGCTCGCTGGAGGTCATCGTCACCTTTAAAGGCGACAGCGCACCGACTGGGTCGCAATTATCATTGTTAAAGTCGCTCGGCATTGAAACGGGCATAAGCATGAAATCTTTGCCGATTGCCGGGGTCATCGCGACAAAAGCGCAAATTGAAAAGCTTGCGGCAAATCCGGAAGTACAATCGATCTACATGAACAGAAAACTAAGTTACTTCAACGCAGATGCCACTGCAATCACCGGCGTCGATAAAGCGAGGACAGACGACAGCTTCCGCAAAGCAAACGGCGGCCTGCCTGTTTCAGGCAAAGGGGTCGGAGTCGTCGTGAACGACAGTGGTGTTGATGGAACACATAAGGACCACGAATTTGGCAAAAACCTTGTCCAGAATGTCATGGGCTCCACCAACCTTAATGCATTGGCACCAGGCTTGCTGCCAATCACTTACCAGGAAAACGTCCCTAATACGGATACAAATTCCGGCCATGGTACACATGTTGCCGGCACGGTCGGCGGAACTGGCGCGATGTCTGGGGGTAAGTATGAAGGCGCTGCACCTGGTGCTGATTTGATTGGTTACGGTTCAGGAGCTGCATTATTCGTCCTTGATGGCATTGGCGGTTTTGACTACGCGATTACCCATCAGTCTCAATACAATATCCGCGTCATCACGAATTCCTGGGGTTCGTCTGGGGACTTCGACCCGAATCATCCAATCAACATTGCCAGCAAAAAAGCGCATGACCGCGGTATCACGGTTCTTTTTGCGGCAGGGAATGAAGGGCCTGGAGAGAACACACATAACCCATATGCAAAGGCTCCTTGGGTCATTTCAGTCGCTGCGGGAGTCAAAGATGGAACACTGGTAGATTTCTCATCAAGAGGCACGAAGGGTGTAGGCGGCACTTTTACAATGGATGGAAAGGAATGGACATGGAAGGATGAACCAACAATCACGGCTCCTGGTGTCGATATTGTATCAACAAGAGTGCTTGCACCAGTGTCAAGCCTTGCAATCGACCAGGATGCCCAAACAATCGAAACGGCGTACCTTCCTTATTACACAACCATGAGCGGAACTTCGATGGCGACGCCTCATGTGGCAGGAATCGTCGCGCTGATGCTGGAGGCGAACCCGCTGTTGTCGCCGGCTGAAATCAAGTCGATTCTTGAACAGACCGCTACGAATATGCCAGGCTATGAAACCTGGGAGGCTGGCGCAGGATATGTGAATGCCTATGCAGCGATTGATCAGGCATTCAATGATACATCATATGGAGCAACACTGAACTCAACCCAGACATTCTATAGCAATGTCGAATCATCAACAGAACGCAAGGAATTCTCGGTTGATTACAATCCGCTGACATTTATCTCTGACAACCAATATGAATTCACAGTCTACGAAGGGATGTCCAGCTTAGTGGCAAAAGTAGATGGGGCGGGTCTCATGGAGCAAACGGGCAATCCGATTAACCTTGTGTTGATCGCTCCGGATGGCACCGAATACAGCTCGGGTGTCAGCCTGCTGTTCCCGCTCTACTATGACCGCACCGTATCGGTGACTTCTCCGGCACCTGGAGCATGGAAGGCTGAAATCCGCGGACTTCGCGGTGCAGAAGCCAATCCACTCGGCGTGGCTTTGCCTGAAACAGTAAAAGGCGAAATGGCGTTCACGAAGGTCAGCGGGTTTTCAGGACTGAACGACATTATCGGCCATCCGGCAGCAGATGCCATTAAATTGGGTGTAAGTGAACGATTATTTGATGGCTTCTCGAATGGAGCCTTCAAACCTGATGCGTTTTTAACAAGAGCAGAGCTGGCAAAATATCTGGTGATGGGTGCTGAAATCAAGCAAGCATTGCCTTCAGCGCCGAGCTTCTCAGATGTTTCAAGCGCAGACCTTCCATTCGTTGAAGCAGCAACAGCAAAAGGAGCTTCCTTCCGCGATCAGCAGCATATCCAGAAAGGGGTCATTTTGCCGGCAGCAAACGGCAAATTCGCGCCAAAGGATGGTGTGACTCGTGCAGAGTTAGCATACTCACTGGTTCAGGCCTTAGGTTTACAAAAAGAGGCGGAAGAGTTCAGCGGTGATCTGACAGTACTATATAACAATGAAAGAATTGCGATTTCTGATGCCTCAGAAGTACCTGAACACTTGAAAGGATATGTCCAGGTGGCTCTCGACCTGAACATCCTCAATGCGAAATTCGCTGTAACACAGGGGCCATATGATTTAAAACCAAAGGTAACAGCAAGCTTCAACCCTTCAGTGAAAAATACTCGCGGCGACTTTGCCGTTGCCATGACACGCTACTATAACGCATTTTTGAAATAAGGTAGAATGAGAACAGGCCAAACTGGTCTGTTCTTTTTTTGCAGCATATAAAAACCTTTTTCAATTCCGACACATTTATAAGGAAGAATCTGTTTTAAAAGATGGGGAGTTAGCTTGAGGGATATAGAAGCGGTCTTTTTTGATTTTGACGGAACCTTGCTGGATCGAGAAGCATCTCTTGTGAAGTTCATTGAAGAACAATACGAACGTTTTAAGCCTGAATTGAATAAGGTAGACAAGCAGCTTTATATAAAAAGGTTCATTGAATTGGATGCCCGCGGATACGTGTGGAAGGACAAAGTATACAGCAAGCTTTTAATAGAAATGAACATAGCCGGGGTGACATGGCAAGAGTTATTAGAAGATTACATAACGAATTTCAAGCATTACTGTACAGGATTCCAAAACCTGCATGACGTTCTCGGGGAATTGAAGCAAATGGGTTTGAAGATGGGCATGATTTCGAATGGCAAAACCCATTTCCAGATGGCCAATATAAAAGCTTTAGGAATTGAGGGTTACTTTGATACGATTTTGATCTCGGAAGCGGAGGGATTAAGGAAGCCTGATTCCCGGATTTTCCAGAAGGGGCTGGATGTTCTTGCAGTATCAGCATCTCGGAGTATATTTGTAGGCGATCATCCTGAAAATGATGTGGCCGCATCCAAAAGGGTCGGAATGATGGGGATTTGGAAGCGGGATGACTATTGGTACAGTGCGGAAGCGGATTATACTATAGAGGATTTATCGGAACTGCTCAAGATCGTACCTAAAGGAGCCTTTTTACAAGACAGAATTAAAGGAACATAATGAAGTTCCTTGTAACCTTCCGCCAAAACAGATATATTTTTAAGTAGATGGTCGAAAAATTCCGTTATTTCTCTGAATGAGGTGTTTAATCAATTGGTGCTGAAATATTTGTCCGCACTGTTCCTGCCTGGTTTCATGGTCGTGTTTTTCACCAGGGTAGCCTATAACCACATCCTTGCGCTCGTGTTGACGGTCGCGTTGATTGCGGCTTCTGTTTATAAAGGGTATACAGATTCTTTCCTGCTGATTGTCGTCGATGCTTTTTCATTGACCGCGGGTTTCTATTTTGCAAACCAGATGATGAAGCGCAATAAAAAGCAGTCATAAACTTCAAGTAAGCCTGTCGAACTCTGTTCGGCGGGTTTTTCTTATTCTATAAGGGTTAACACCACTTCAATCAAACGTTTGATTAACAAGCTTTCGACTAATTACTGCATCCTCATTAAAAGCCAAGATACCAATTCGAATGTTTGTTCGCTTTTTGTTGGTTTGTTTTACCCTCTTTGTGGTAGAATGAGGATATGACTTTTTGACAACTATGTAAGGCTTATATAGATGAAATTTAAAATTACAGGAGGCTTTTCTGTGAAGGACCAATTTGAATTAGTCTCGAAGTATTCTCCGCAGGGGGACCAGCCTGCGGCCATCAAAGAGCTGGTGCAAGGCATCCGCGATAACAAGAAGCATCAGACGCTTCTTGGTGCGACAGGAACAGGGAAGACGTTCACGATTTCCAACGTGATCAAGGAAGTGAACAAGCCCACCCTTGTCATCGCCCACAACAAGACATTGGCCGGGCAGCTCTACAGCGAGTTCAAGGAATTTTTCCCGAACAACGCGGTTGAGTATTTCGTCAGTTACTACGATTATTATCAGCCAGAGGCTTATGTGCCGCAGACCGATACATTCATTGAGAAGGATGCGAGCATCAATGATGAGATTGACAAGCTGCGCCACTCCGCTACATCTTCATTATTCGAGCGTAAAGATGTCATCATTATCGCCAGTGTTTCCTGCATCTATGGTCTCGGTAATCCGGATGAATACCGTGACATGGTCGTGTCACTCCGGACTGGTATGGAAATTGAGCGGAACAAGCTGCTCCATAAGCTGGTCGATGTTCAATATGAGCGGAATGACATCGACTTCAAGCGGGGAACTTTCCGTGTCCGCGGTGACGTCGTTGAGATTTTCCCGGTATCACGTGATGAACACTGCATGAGGATTGAATTTTTCGGTGACGAGATTGACCGGATCCGAGAGGTTGATGCGCTGACTGGCGAGATCATTGGCGAACGTGACCATGTCGCGATCTTCCCTGCATCCCACTTCGTAACCCGCGAAGAAAAGATGAGGATTGCGATTGAGAATATAGAAAAAGAACTGGAAGAGCGACTGGAAGTAATGCGCGCCGAGGAAAAGCTTCTTGAGGCCCAAAGGCTTGAGCAGAGGACAAGGTACGACCTTGAGATGATGCGTGAGATGGGCTTTTGCTCCGGCATCGAAAACTATTCGCGCCACCTGACGTTAAGGCCGGCGGGAGCGACTCCATATACATTGCTCGATTACTTCCCGGAAGACTTTTTGATTGTCGTTGATGAGTCGCATGTTACATTGCCGCAAATAAGGGGAATGTTTAATGGTGACCAGGCTCGTAAACAGGTGCTTGTAGACCACGGCTTCCGCCTGCCGTCTGCAATGGACAACAGGCCGTTGACATTTGCCGAATTCGAGGACCATGTCAAACAGGCTGTTTTCGTGTCAGCGACACCAGGCCCATACGAGCTGGAGCATACTCCGGAAATGGTCCAGCAGATCATCCGCCCGACAGGATTGCTTGACCCGACGATCGATGTAAGGCCGATCGAAGGCCAGATCGATGACCTGATCGGCGAAATCCAGGAGCGGACGAAGCGGAATGAACGTGTACTGGTGACAACTTTGACGAAAAAGATGTCCGAGGATCTGACCGATTACTTGAAGGAAATCGGCATCAAGGTCCAATACCTGCATTCAGAGATCAAGACGCTCGAGCGTATCGAGATCATCCGCGAGCTCCGTCTTGGAAAATACGATGTCCTCATCGGGATCAACCTGTTGAGGGAAGGCTTGGATATTCCTGAGGTATCGCTCGTCACTATTCTGGATGCGGATAAGGAAGGCTTCCTCCGTTCGGAAAGATCGCTGATCCAGACGATCGGGCGTGCGGCGAGGAACTCGAATGGACATGTCATCATGTATGCAGACAGAATGACCGATTCGATGGAAAAAGCGATCAGCGAGACGAAACGCCGCCGTGAGATCCAGGAAGAATATAACGAAAAGCATGGCATCACGCCGCAAACGATCCAGAAGAGTATCCGCGATGTGATCCGGGCGACGATTGCTGCCGAGGAGCAGGAAGACTACAGCCCGGCAGAAGGCTTGAAGAAGCTGACGAAGAAAGATCGCGAACAAGTGATTTTAAATATGGAAAAAGAAATGAAGGAAGCGGCAAAGGCTCTCAACTTCGAACGGGCAGCCGAGCTGCGTGACCTCATTCTTGAGTTGAAAGCGGAAGGATGACGATAATATGGCTATGGATAAACTGATTGTCAAAGGCGCCAGGGCCCATAATTTAAAAAATATAGATGTCACCATTCCGAGAGACAAGCTTGTTGTGCTGACAGGGCTTTCCGGTTCAGGAAAGTCCTCGCTGGCGTTCGACACCATCTATGCTGAAGGACAGCGCCGATATGTAGAATCCTTGTCTGCCTACGCGCGCCAGTTCCTTGGACAGATGGACAAGCCGGATGTCGATTCAATCGAAGGATTGTCCCCGGCCATCTCCATCGACCAGAAAACGACAAGCCGAAATCCCCGTTCAACAGTTGGAACGGTGACAGAGATTTATGATTATTTGCGTTTGCTATTTGCCAGGGTAGGACGTCCAACCTGCCCGATTCATAATATAGAAATATCCTCACAGACAATCGAGCAGATGGTTGACCGAGTGCTCGAATATCCCGAAAGGACAAAGCTGCAAATCCTTGCTCCGCTTGTTTCCGGAAGGAAGGGAACGCACGTCAAGGTTCTTGAGGATGTGAAAAAACAAGGCTATGTACGTGTCCGTATTGACGGCGAGATGCATGACCTGGGCGACGAAATTGAACTTGAGAAAAACAAGAAACATTCGATTGAAGTCGTCATCGACCGGATTGTCGTCAAGGAAGGCATTGCTGCCCGCCTTGCGGACTCCATGGAAGCTGCGCTTAAGCTAGGCGAAGGAAATGTCCTCATCGACGTAATCGGAGAAGAAGAGCTGATGTTCAGTGAGAACCACGCCTGCCCGATTTGCGGCTTCTCGATTGGCGAACTTGAGCCTCGCATGTTCTCTTTCAACAGCCCGTTTGGCGCTTGCCCTGAATGTGACGGACTTGGTGCGAAACTTGAGGTTGATGTGGATTTGGTCGTCCCAAACAAGGAGCTTTCATTGAAGCAGCACGCGATTGCTCCATGGGAACCAACAAGCTCACAGTATTATCCGCAGCTGCTTGAATCAGTCTGCAATCATTATGGAATCGATATGGACGTACCGGTTAAAGACCTGCCTGATCATGAGATGGACAAAATCCTTTATGGCTCTGAAAAAGACCGGATTTATTTCCGTTATGAAAATGACTGGGGCCAGGTCCGTGAGAACTATATTGTTTTTGAGGGCGTACTGAAAAATATCGAGCGCCGCTATAAGGAAACAGGCTCTGACTATATCCGCGAACAGATGGAAAAGTATATGGGCGAGCATGCCTGCCCGACCTGTAAAGGATACAGGCTTAAGCGTGAAACGCTGGCTGTCCTTGTAGACGGCCGCCATATCGGTGAAGTAACAGCGTTATCGGTCGAGGAAGCGCACCAATTTTTCGAGAGTCTTGAGCTTTCAGAAAAAGAAATGAAGATTGCTAATATGATTTTCCGTGAGATTACGGAACGTCTTGGCTTCCTGATCAATGTCGGGTTGGATTATCTGACGATGAGCCGATCGGCAGGAACGCTATCCGGAGGTGAGGCCCAGCGGATCAGGCTGGCAACCCAGATCGGTTCGCGCCTGACTGGTGTCCTCTATATCCTTGATGAGCCGTCCATCGGTTTACATCAGCGTGACAATGACAGGCTGATTGATACGCTGAAAAATATGCGTGACATCGGCAATACCTTGATTGTCGTCGAGCATGACGAAGATACGATGCTCGCGGCTGATCATCTGATCGATATCGGTCCCGGAGCAGGTGTCCATGGCGGGGAAATCATCTCCCAGGGTACGCCTGCAGAGGTGATGGATGATCCGAATTCACTGACAGGCCAGTACCTGTCCGGTAAAAAGTTCATCCCGCTGCCGATTGAGCGCCGCAAACCGGATGGCCGCTATATTGAAATTAAAGGCGCCAAGGAAAACAATCTGAAAAATGTCAATGTGAAGTTCCCGCTAGGAACGTTCATGGCTGTGACTGGTGTATCCGGTTCCGGTAAAAGCACGCTGATCAATGAAATTCTTCACAAATCGCTCGCGATGCAGCTGCACCGCGCGAAAAGCAAGCCAGGCGAGTTCAAGGAAATCAAGGGTGTCGAGCATCTCGATAAGGTTATAGATATCGACCAGTCGCCAATCGGGCGCACGCCAAGATCGAACCCGGCTACTTATACGGGTGTGTTCGATGATATCCGTGATGTCTTTGCATCGACAAATGAAGCGAAGGTACGAGGCTACAAGAAAGGCCGCTTCAGCTTCAATGTCAAGGGCGGACGCTGTGAAGCATGCCGCGGCGACGGAATCATCAAGATCGAAATGCACTTCCTGCCTGATGTGTACGTGCCATGTGAAGTCTGCCACGGCAAGCGCTACAACCGCGAGACGCTGGAAGTAAAGTACAAAGGCAAAAACATTTCCGATATCCTAGATATGACGGTTGAAGCCGCGGTAGAATTCTTTGCGAACATCCCGAAGATCGCCCGCAAGCTGCAGACGATTTATGATGTCGGACTTGGCTACATCACACTCGGCCAGCCGGCAACAACTCTTTCCGGAGGGGAAGCCCAGCGCGTGAAGCTGGCGTCTGAGCTGCACCGCCGCTCAACCGGCCGATCGCTGTACATTTTGGACGAACCAACAACAGGCTTGCATGTAGATGACATTTCCCGCCTGCTGACAGTCCTGCAGCGTCTCGTCGAAAACGGTGATACCGTTCTGGTGATTGAGCATAATCTCGATGTTATCAAAGCAGCCGACTACATCGTCGACCTCGGACCTGAAGGCGGTGACCGCGGCGGCACGATCGTTGCCACCGGAACACCAGAAAAGATTGGCGAAGTGGAGGAATCCTATACAGGCAGGTATCTAAAGCCAATACTGGAGCGCGACCGGCTGCGGATGAAAGAACAGATTGAGGAAAAAGAAAAAAGCACAAGCAATGCATAATAGTAATTCGTGCCCTTCCGTTTATGGAAGGGTTTTTTCTTTTTGGAGAATGGTTTTTTTCCAAAATTAGGATGACGGCACGATTATTGCCGATGTTCGGGCAATTCCGGTAATGTTTCGGGAGAATATCCACTTTGATCAGGAGATTACAGCGAACAATCGGGCAATTATCGTGTAAGAGTAAGAAAATAATTTTTCCAGTTAACTGAATCAACCGAATATCACACAAAAACCATGATAAATAACAAAAATCAATAAGGAAATCCCCTACTAAAAACATTCACATAACTTTCACCATCTGAAATTGAAGATTAACAAGGGTTACATCACAATTTGTCGAACTAATTTCATAAAGAAATGAAACTTCCAGGACTCCCGAGCGTATTAATTTCTAAGGAGATGAAGAGGATGGATACGAAAAGGATTCTGTCTGCTTTGTGTTATTTCAGTATTATGTTTGCCGGGATTTTGTTTCCTCTTGTAGCTTATTTTGCATCAGAGGATGAGGATGTAAAGGTTCATGCGAAAAAGGCGCTATTGTCGCATCTGATTCCACTGATCCCGCTGCCGTTTATCTTAATTGCCGTTTTCATCGATATGAACGGAGGAACGGGGGATTTCCCTGTACTCATGTTCAGCAGCGCTATATTAATGGTCATATTGAGTCTCATCGTGTTAATTTGGAATCTGGTCAAAGGGATAAAAGTGCTTAATATAAATTGAGGGGGATGGAAATGATGAAGGAAGAACGTAAAAGGATTCTTAAGCTTGTTGAAGAAGGAAAATTGACAGTTGATGAAGCGTTATTCATGATTGAGCAGCTGGAGCAAGGGAATATGCAGCACCAGGAAAAATCAACTGCATTGTCAACGGATGTGAATTTTGAAGAAGGGAAAAAAGAAGAGTTCAAAAAAGATGACTTCAATTCTTATAAATTCAACTCAATGAAAGACAAGGTGCTGGATTTTGTTGATTCAGCATTTAAAAAAATAAAGGATTTTGATCTGGATCTTAATTTTGGCCAGTCTGTCGATATTACGCATATTTTCCAGCAGGGCGACGCATATCTAAATCAGGTGGATATCGATATGGCAAATGGGTCTGTTAAGGTTGTTCCATGGGAGCAAAAGGATGTACGCATTGAGTGCAGCGCAAAACTATACAGAGTAGAAAACCAGGATGAGGCGCGCAGGAAGTTTTTAGAGGATGCCATTTTCACAATTGAAAACCAGAAGCTCCGTTTTTCGGTCCAGCAAAAGTGGATGAAGGTCGATGCGGTCATCCATATCCCGAAGGAAGAATATGAAAATGTTCGCATCCGCCTGTTTAATGGCTCCATCGAAGGTGAAAACTTAACAATGAAGGATTGCCGTGCGAAAACAGCGAACGGGAAAGTATTGCTTGGAAATCTTGAGTGCGGAAAGCTTGAAACAGAAACAGCAAATGGCCAGATCACTATTACCAGAAGCGCGATCAAGGAACTGGAGGCTGAAACCATCAATGGCGCCATCAAGGCGGATGGCTTTTTCAATCATGTTGATCTTCAGTCTTTCAATGGTAACGTGACGTGTACCGTGAAAAATCAAGATTGCGAAAGTGTGGAAGTAAAGGCGACCACCGGAAGCATCGATGTCTTCCTACCGGAGAAAACACCGGCCATCGGTGAGCTGAAATCGAATCTTGGCGGTTTTACAATTGAAATCGACGGCATCCAGGTCGTTGAGGAGAAAAGCGATATGGTTCAGAAAAACCTGCGTTTCAAGCCTGCCGACAGCGGGCAAAAAGCTGTCAGGCTCCACGCGGATACAAAAACTGGCTCAATCGCCGTTAAGAAATTAATCCAATAGTATTGTGAAAACAGGAAGGGTGAATGAAATGAAATTAACCCGCTCACGGAAAAATCGAATGCTGGCAGGGGTGCTCGGAGGCATGGCAGAATCCTTTGGGATGAGTGCGTCACTGCTGCGCATATTGTTTGTGATCTTGACGTTCAGCACTGCATTTTTGCCAATGGCTATGGTCTACCTTGTGCTTGTGTTCGTACTGCCAAACAGGGAAGGGTATTAAAAAGATGAGGTGGCTGTTAGGGATTGTCATTAATGCTGTTCTTTTCATGGCTCTTGCCGGCTATTTTGAGAATGATATTTATCTTTCTGGCTTTGGTGCCGCTTTGGGAGCAAGTTTCATTCTCTCCATATTGAATGTTCTCGTTAAGCCAATCTTGATTTTGCTTACACTTCCTGTAACTGTGCTCAGCCTTGGACTATTCTTGTTTGTCATCAATGCCATCACGCTGATGCTGACAGATAGTTTGATGGGAAGTTCTTTCGAGATCTCCAGTTTTGGAATGGCAATACTTACGGCAATCATCATGTCAATCGCAAATCTGGTCATCCAGAATACGTTCTTGCGCGAATCAAAAGAATAGACAAAGGGCCGGCACATTAGTGTCGGCCTTTATCTATTCTTTGTCTATATAGACCTCAAAGCCTGCTTTCCTTAATCGCTCGGCAAGCTCCTTGGCATTTTCCTCATTTTCGAACGCACCTGCCTGGACCTTATAAAGCCCTTCTTTGTTGGCTGGCGCAGTAGGTTTGGCGGATGGAGTTGGCGCTGGTGTTGGTGTCGGTGCAGCATTAGCCTTGCGCTGCAGCCTGAACTGCTGTGCTATTGCTTTCACAATTCCTTCTGCAATCGTTCGGCGATATGTTTCAGAACGGAGCAATTTAATTTCATTCCGGTTGGTCATGAAGCCGCACTCCACTAGCACGGCGTCCATTTCTGTTTCCCTCAGGACATGGAAATCGGCTGTTTTTACACCACGGTTTTCTAGGCCTGTTGAGATGACAAGGGTGCGTTGAATCTTTTGTGCTAACTGATAAGCCACAGGCGGCCTTGTTGGGTAGACAAATGTTTCAATACCGCCGACATTGCTCCAGCCGCCGCTGCCAAAAGCATTGGCATGAATCGAAACAAATATATCTACATTCAGGCTGTTTGCCTTATCTGTCCTAGCCTTCAATGATACATCCCGCTGATCGGAATGAGAAAAATACACTGTAACATTTTTATAGTTTGCCAGCAGCTGTCTGGCGTAATTCGCCACAGCCCTGTTAAACTCATATTCTCTCATACCATCAGGACTTCGCTTACCCGGGGTGTTGTAGCCATGCCCAGCATCAAGCATGATCTTCAAGATTATCACACCTTCCGATAAAAGATTTCCTCATCAGTATATATATGACCAATGGAGGAAAAAGGACATAGTGACATCAGATAAATCCAGTTTTTAAATTGAATATCGCGTCCATTAATCATCCTTCAACATCTTTTAAAGAATGTGGAGACTTATCCTCCGAAACCCCATTATTTATTCAGTTCAAAAATATCCTCAACCCGCTGTGTCATAAACTCGTGGGCATCCTGGATTCCGATGTTATAGAAATGGGGAGCGAGCTTATCGGCAACAAACTCAAGGATCAGCAATGCAGCCAGGTCTCCCAGCTCCTCTCCGCGTTCTTCAAGGAAATATCTCTTTATTTCATCCGTCATTTGGTTCTTTGTGTGATCATCGATCTTGAAATTCTTCAGCATGACATCTACCCCTTTTGTTTTTTTGTATTACCCTCATTTTAAGCGAGCAAGACAAATATTTCGACAGGCAGGTTCGATTATTTCCGTGGAAATAAGCAATGTTTTATTTTGCTTTCGACATTTCATGAAACCTAGCAGATACTTATCTATTCATGAATTCAAAAAAAGAGATCCGGATTGGATCTCTTCAGATAATCAGCTCCGCTGCATGGTGTGCACGAATTTGTATCGGTCTGCGCGATAGGCTGATTTGACGAATTCGAATGGAGTGCCATCCTTTAAATGCGAAGTTCTGAGAATCAGGAGGACAGGGGAACCTTTTTCAATTTCCAGGAGTCGCAGTTCCTGTTCCTTAGCAATAGACGCTTCGATTTGCTGGGTGGCTTCGTGGATGGTCAGCGATAATTTATCTTCGATATATTGGTAAAGTGACTTGTTGATGATTTCTTCTGTCAATCCCTTGACCAGATTGGCCGGCAGATAAGTAGTTTCAAGGGCCATCGGTACGCTGTCTGCAAGCCTGACACGTTTGATTTCATATACTGGTGTATTTTCACTTAGCTTGAGGCGCTCGGCTATCTCCCGTCCGGATGGGATGATTTCAAACGAAACCAGTCTGCTTCCCGGCGTGAAGCCGCGCTCTTTCATATCTTCTGTGAAACTTGTCAATCCCTGAAGGCGCTGCTCGACCTTCTTTTTGTTGACGAACGTGCCTTTGCCTTTTTGACGGTACAAATATCCGTCATTTACAAGGTTGGTCAGTGCCTGCCTGATGGTCATTCGGCTGATCTGAAACATATCTGCATATACGCGTTCAGAGGGAATTGCTTCATCTGGCTGGAGGTCGCCGCTGTCGATTTGGGCTTTGATATACTCCTCGAGCTGGTGGTAAATAGGTATTGGTGAATTTTTATCAATCATAGTCATTCTCCTGACTGCTTGCCATTTTTCCGAGGTTGTTTCTAATTGATTGTTGCTTTTCGAACTGGTGCTTTTGCTTTACTTACTAGGATGCTTAAAGCAATGCTGTTGCTTCTTCATCGGCGAAAATCGTTACTTTTTCATGGTTTTTGAGGACTGAGGCAGGGAATTGCTCGCTGACTTCGCCGTTGATTAAACGAGATAGTGCTTTTGACTTGGAAGCACCGGAAACTAGCAGGAAGATTTCCTTGCTTTCCATGATCGAGGCAATTCCCATCGTGATTGCCTGGGTTGGAACATTTTCTAATGATTTAAAAAATCTTGAGTTTGCCTTGCGCGTACTTTCAGCAAGGTCGATGATGTGCGTTTTGCTATCAAAGTGTGTTCCTGGTTCGTTAAAGCCAATATGGCCGTTCTGTCCAATTCCGAGTATTTGCAGATCGATGCCGCCATGCTCGTTAATGAACTGTTCATAGCGTGCGCATTCCTCGTCCAGATCCTTAGCTGTTCCATCTGGAATATGTGTCTGGTCAAGCGGTATGTCAATGTGTTCAAATAAATTTTCACACATAAAATGGTGATAGCTGTTACGGTCTTTTTTCGGGATGCCAATGTACTCATCCAGATTGAAGGTATTAATTTTCTTGTAGGAGGTCTTATTCTGCTTATGGTCTCTGATGAGCTCCTTATAGAGTCCGGTTGGCGTACTCCCGGTAGCAAGTCCAAGGTTGAGTGATGGGTTTTTCCTGATTCGCGAAATGATTTCCTCTGCAGCTTGCTGGCTAAGCGTTTCGTAATTTGATGTTACAATCAATTTCAAACAAGTCACCTCTTTTTAATGCTACTAATAACGGGTATAGCTTGCAACTCCCCGGCAAAACGCCATGGCAACCTCATGGTTACGGTCCAGTACGACAAGGTCAGCGTCCTTACCTGAAGCAATACTTCCTTTCCGGTCAAAAACCTTCAGCTGCCTGGCGGGATTCTCGCTGGCGAGTTTCACTGCTTCTGTTAGGCTGATGCCAGTGAATTCCATCATATTTTTTAAAGAGTCTTTCATTTTTAAAATACTGCCAGCCAGTGTGCCGTCAGCTAGAAGAGCTTTTCCGTCCGCGACACTAACTTCTTGTCCTCCAAGGTCATAGGTGCCATTTTTAAGGCACTTCGCCCTCATTGAGTCAGTAATTAAAATGACTCCATCCGTTCCTTTGGCGCGGATCGATAAGTCGAGCATTTCGGGAACGACATGGATTCCATCAGCAATCATCTCAATTTTTAATTCGTCAAATAACAGCGCGGCACCCGCAACGCCTGGGTCTCGATGATGCATCCCGCGCATGCCATTGAATAAATGCGTCACATGCGTAGCCCCAGCCTTCACTGCTTCAGCCATCTGTCCATAAGTGGCATCTGAATGGCCAACCGAGGCAATGACACCATTTTCGGCCAGGTATGCAATCAGCTTATTGCCATTTTCTTTTTCCGGAGCGAGTGTCACGAGCCTGATATTATTTCTGGAAGCCTCCTGCATCTTCGCGAACAGCTCGATATCAGGTGTGATGATGTGTTCGGCAGGCTGTGCTCCTTTGCGTGACTCGTTGATGAAAGGCCCTTCCAAATGAATCCCGAGCACCTCTGCTTTACCAGGCTTATTATGATAGCTGATATAATCGGCAGCATTATCCAATGCTTTCAGTATTGCTTTTTGATCCTGGGTGATTGTCGTTGCCAGGAAACTTGTGGTTCCTTCAGCAGACAGGGTTGATGCCATCGTCGTCAATGCGTCAATGGTCGCATCCATCGTGTCCGCCCCGCCAGCACCGTGGATATGCACATCGATAAATCCTGGTACAATGGTGCTGTCCTCAGGAAGCTCGATGACATCGGCCGGATGTTGGGGGAGGGAGGAGGCAAGCCCTGTTTCGGCAATTTTCCCATCCTTAATATAAATGAATCCTTTTTCAATAATGCCCTCTTGTGTTAAAACGCTGGCATTGATGAGCATTAAATCCTTCATTCTATATCACCTGAAAGTTGTGTCCTTGGTCTTCTTTTCTTATCTTCTGTCACTCTCATTATACAAATACCTGCCGGGGTTGTCTATACCAGCGTAAATGATATGTTCTGAATCCGACAAGGTATAGACAGGCCTATTTTGTGCTGCCTTTGTAAAAATCGCTGATGGCGTCCCTCAGGTAGCCGTCATGCTTTTCCAATAATTCTTTTGCCTCAGTTCCCCTAAGTCCTGTAGTGATTTGGAGGATGGCAGCTTTTGTATGATAGTTTTGCTCCTTGATCGCTGCTCTTGCTTCTTCATCAGAAGCGCCGGTTGCCATCTTGACAATATTAACGGCGCGGTTATGTAGTTTTTCGTTCGTCATCTGGACATCAACCATCAGGTTGCCATACACTTTGCCCAATTTGATCATCGCTGCGGTAGAGAGCATGTTCAGAATCAGTTTCTGGGCAGTACCTGCTTTCATCCTTGTTGAACCGGTGATGACTTCCGGCCCTGTGACTGCGGCGATTGTGTGGTCGGAGATTTTCTCCATTTCGGAATCCTTGCTGCAAACGACAGATACGGTAAGGGCACCGATTTTCTTGGCATATTCCAGCGCGCCGATTGTATAGGGTGTGCGTCCGCTGGCAGCGATTCCGACAACAATATCTTCATCTGTAAGATTGATGTTTTGCAGGTCGGCCTCACCCTGCTGTTTGTCATCCTCGACACCTTCGATTGCTTCGGTCATTGCTTCCTTGCCGCCGGCTATGATTCCGATGACAAGCCCTGGGTCGGTTCCGAACGTCGGAGGGCATTCGGAAACATCGATGATTCCGAGTCGTCCGGAAGTCCCGGCACCAATATAAATCAGACGGCCACCTTTTTTGAAGGCAGCTACAATCCTATCGACAACCTCCGAAATGTTCGGAACCTGCCTTGCGAGCACGTTAGGAACAAGGGTGTCCTCCTGGTTAATGATGGTGATGATTTCCTCTGTCGACATCAAGTCGATATTCATTGTTTTCGGGTTTTGCTGTTCTGTGTTAAGCTTCGCAATCTCCATGTCCATCCCTCACAATAAATTGAAATTTTTGCCCTGCTTTGATCTCTGAAAGCAAAGGCAAGTCTTCTTGAACTACTTTTCCGATGCAATTCACTTTTTCATCCCGGGGCAGGTCATTGACGGCAATTTGCAGCTCGCCTGCATACCGCCCGTACAGCTCGTTGTCAAAAGTGATAGTCCCGCGTTGCCTTTCCTGTTGATTATAAGGTGGAATCAGTTTTTCTCCTATTGAGGCAAAGGAACGTGATTCAACGGCTCTTATCACATCGCGGGCAGGATCCATGCGGTTGGTCAGCGGCCTGTTAATTAGTTCGGAGTGCTCCCAGCTTTCGGCCTCAATCCGAAGCGGAATGACTTTTTCACCAAGAAAAGCTAGTAACTCCAGCTGTTCATCTGTTACAGAGTGGTCCCCAATCAAGATTTTATCTGTAAAACAAGAAACCATCAGCTCTGCTGCAGCTATGAGCGGCATCTGGCCGCGGTGCTTTTCCAGCGTTGGGAGGCCAGAAAACAGCGGCCCGCGAAAATCATTGTCCCCTGGAACGAAAGCCATTGTCGAAATGCCAACAGAACGGAGCATTTTATTTCTTTCAATCAGGAACTCCTTGTCCAATCCTGTTTCGGGCCTTGGATAAAAATTGTGCCACGCTTCGACGTTTCCGGTATTTAAACCAGCATCAATCCATGCCAGAAGTTCTTCCTTTGTTACGGTGCTGGCGTTGATCCCTATCTTCATTTTATGCGAGAGCTCCACAATCTGCATGGTTGTAAATCCATAATCAGCCCTAATTCCTGATAGTCCCCAATGAAGCAGTTCGTCATAATGATCCCAGTCCAGCCCGAGATAATCCAATGAGCGGGGAGATACATCGGCCATCAGCTCCATGTTGTGCTTTTTCGCCAGGGAACCGAGCTTTTGCAAGAGCTCTTTGTAGTCAGCGGGGTTATCTTCTGGAATATGCAAGGAGGTGAAAATTGAGTTAAGGCCGTATACAGCTGCTTTTTCAATCCAGGCAGCATTCTTCTCCATCCGCTCCTTGTTCAAATATACGGAAATGCCAAGCATGGCAATCCCTCCAATCAAGACAATTTAATAGACAAGAAGAAAGGAGGAAAAAATTTTCCTCCTTTTCTCTATTTGTTTTTTACTATATTAGTGCAAACCTTTGCACCAAGATTAGTGTCCAGCTCCAGCGCCTAGCCAGTTTTCATCCTCGAATTTGCTCCTCGAGTATCTTGCGAGAAGCGTCAGCTTTGAGCAGCTCGAGTCGTTTCGATCCTGCCAATAAAGTCAAAGAACGACTTCACTGTTAGCCCCTCCAACGCTTGTCGGGGCTGATCAAGGCGCTTGCGCTTTTCTAAATATCTTTAGCCATTTCTTCCTTGAAGCCGAACAGCCATGTGAAAATAAATCCGAAGGCATAGGCAATCAACAAGCCGATCAGGTAGAGAATGATTTGATTTGTATGAACCAGGAATGCAAGCGGGATACCAGAAACACCAATGGCAATTGTTGCGATTTTGAAAAATGCCTGGAAGGCTCCTCCAACTGCTGCGCCAAGGCATGCCGTGATGAAAGGACGGCCCAGCGGCAGGGTAACCCCGAAGATAAGCGGTTCGCCGATGCCAAGCATACCTACTGGCAGTCCGCCCTTAATGACCTTTTTAAGTCTCTCATTCTTTGTTTTAAAATAAATCGCGAATGCCGCGCCTACCTGGCCAGCACCGCCCATTGCCAGGATTGGCAGCAGCGGGTCATCGCCAATCGTGTTGATTAATTCCATATGCACAGGAGTCAAGCCCTGGTGCAAACCTGTAACTACAAGAGGAAGGAATGTTCCGGCAAGAACCAGTCCTGCCAGGATTCCGCCGACATCCAGAAGGCCAAGCAAGCCTTTTGTGATGAGGTCGGAAATCCAGCCGCCGACAGGCTGCAGGATGAACAGTGTAGCAACACCAGTAATCAACAATGATAGAGTAGGAGTAAAGATAATATCCAATGAAGACGGAACGATTTTACGAATCCGTTTTTCAAGCATTGCAATAAAAACTGCAGCAAGCATGACGCCAATCAGACCGCCGCGGCCAGGTACCAGCGCTTCGCCAAACAAGGTGATATTGGCAAGTCCAGGATTGATAATCAGGATTCCTGCAGCGCCGCCAAGGGCAGGTGAGCCGCCGAATTCCCGAGCCGTATTGATACCGACAAATACTCCAAGATAACCAAAGATACCCCAGCCGATCAGGTTCAGAATCTGGATCAGTGAAGATTCAGGGTCAGCACCAGAACGGACAATTACATTCGTTATTCCCGCAATCAAACCGGAAGCGACAATCGCCGGAATCAGCGGAATGAAGATGCTGGCGATCCTGCGCAGGAATAGCTTGAACGGAGTCGCGTTTTTCTTGTTCAAGTCATTCTTTGTGCGGCCCGCAAGTCCCTCGAATGGATTTGGGTCTTCTTCATCTACTAATCTTGATGTCTTGCCGGTTATTTCAGAAACTTCATTCGCCACTTTGGTGACAATCCCGGGTCCCAGAATAATCTGTAATGTCTCTTCTTCAACGACACCGAGTACGCCATCAATTTTCTTGATGGCAGCGAGATCGACTTTACTGTAGTCTGCCGGCTTTACGCGAAGCCGTGTCATGCACGAAGCAACATCTGCAATATTGTCCGCGCCGCCAAGCTGCTCAAGTATCTCCCTTGCCAGGCGTTCTTCATTACGCATGGTGTTTCCCCCTCTTAGTGTAAAATAATCAAAAACTAAATGAATTCGCTTACATTCAGATGATAACAAGCCTACTGTATAGTTGTCTATACCTTTTTGAAAAAATATAGCTTTGGTATTACCAGGAGTGAAGTGGATAATACCAATTTAGGATGATTGTAACGAGCCAAAGCTGTTTTTTATCTTCTTGTATTTGGTTCTTCATGAAAAAGTGCTAAAATAAAAGGTATTGTGACCATATGGAAATTAACGTGCTAAATAAAGGAGGAACTTCTTTGCCAAAAGTCCGTACTAAAGACCTCATCAAGAAATTCGACATGGAATTGGTAAGCGGAGAGGAAGGAATCAATCGTCCGATTACGACTACTGATATTTCAAGACCAGGGCTCGAAATCGCTGGTTATTTTGAGTATTACCCTGCGGAGCGCCTGCAGCTTCTCGGAAAGACAGAGCTGACCTTCTTTGAGAAATTGGCTCCTCGCGACAGGGCTGAGCGGATGCAAAAGCTATGTACTGATATTACTCCAGGTATCATTGTCACAAGAGACATGGAGGTACCTGTTGAACTGGTCGAGGCAGCTGAACGAGAATCGGTGCCACTCTTGCGCTCAAAGCAAAAAACCACGAGGCTTTCAAGTCACCTGACAAACTATCTAGAAAGCAAGCTGGCCCCTACGACTGCTGTTCACGGGGTATTGGTCGATTTATATGGAATTGGCGTCCTGATCACCGGTAAAAGCGGTGTTGGTAAAAGTGAAACAGCGCTCGAACTGGTAAAAAGGGGACATCGCCTCGTAGCGGATGATTGTGTTGAAATCCGCCAGGAGGATATCGGGACTCTGGTCGGAAATTCGCCGGATTTGATTGAGCATCTTCTGGAAATCCGCGGGGTAGGAATCATCAATGTGATGACGCTGTTCGGTGCAGGTGCCGTACGTTCCCATAAACGGATTTCACTTATCATTGATCTCGAAATCTGGGATCAGAAAAAATCCTATGACAGACTGGGCCTTGATGAAGAGAAGATGAAAATTCTCGACACTGATATAACCAAGCTGACGATTCCTGTACGTCCAGGCCGAAACCTTGCTGTCATTATCGAGGTAGCAGCGATGAACTTCAGGCTGAAGCGCATGGGCGTCAATGCAGCAGAGCAATTCACCAACAGGCTGTCCGATGTCATTGAAGACGGCGACCATGATGAACATTAAGAAGTAATCAAAGCTGTTCTAAGTAATTGCATGAATGAAGTGGGGCCTTTTTCAAGAGGCACTCGTAAGTTAAAGCAATCAGGTTTAAGAATGAAGCCTTAATCAAACGTTTGATTAAAAACAGCCAAAGTGTTGGTAAGAGTGACTTTCTAATTATTAAATTTTAATATATATATAAAATTCACTTCGAGAATTGTCCAGCTTCAGCGCCTAGCTCCTCGAGTCGCTTGTCTAGCTGAGGCTCCTAACTCCTCGAGACGCTTCGGTCCTGCCAATGAAGTCAAAGAACGACTTCACTGTCAGGCCCTCCAGCGCTTGTCGGAGTTGGGCAGTCGCCTACGCTTTTCAAGTTCGGTCCGCCCATTGAAGTCAAAGAACGACTTCACCGGTCGGCCCTCTGCGGCACACGATGTGCTGATCCGCCAGCCACAGGACGTGGCGGTTTTAGGCGGACAGCGCTTGTCAGGGCTGGATAAGGCGCATGCGCTTTTCTTGTGAAAAAGGGGAAATCAAATGGAAAAAAATATTCAGCCAATCGACCCGATTGCCTTTTCGCTCGGGCCGATCCAGGTGCACTGGTATGGCGTCATCATCGGACTTGGAATTGCGCTTTCATTGTGGATTGCCATGCGGGAAGGTGAACGCCGCGGTCTGCCAAAAGATATTTTTGCGGATCTGATGCTCTGGGCCATACCGATTGCGATCTTATCAGCGAGACTTTACTATGTAATCTTTCAATGGGATTATTACGCACAGTATCCAGGCGAGATTTTCAAGGTCTGGAATGGCGGCATCGCGATTCACGGTGCGTTGATCGGATCTGTTGTCACTGCTTATTTCTTTACGAAGTCACGGGATGTTTCGTTTTGGAAGCTTGCGGACATCGCAGCGCCGAGCATCATCCTTGGACAGGCAATTGGGCGGTGGGGCAACTTCATGAACCAGGAAGCTCATGGCGGGGAAGTAACAAGGGCATTTTTGGAGAATCTGTACCTGCCCGAGTTCATCATCAACCAGATGTATATCAATGGAACATATTATCATCCAACATTCTTGTATGAATCAATCTGGAATCTGCTTGGTTTCATCCTGCTGATGTCATTGCGCAGGGTCAACCTTGGCCGCGGAGAAATTTTCCTCAGCTATGTCATCTGGTATTCAATCGGCCGTTTCTTTGTTGAGGGAATGCGCACGGACAGCCTGATGCTGACAGAATCATTGCGGATTGCCCAGACTATCTCGATTGCATTGATTTTACTGGCGATCGGCTTATGGATTTTCAGAAGAGTCAAAGGTTATTCAAAAGTACGCTATTTAGAGAACTAGAATTTTCGAATTACTAAAAGTGGAAACCGGCAAATAAAATGAATCAAGGCATAAAAACATGGGAGAGATGCTTCGATGGGTTCTACATTAAAAAGAGGGTTGATGGTTGGCTTGAACACAACATGGGCGCTCGGGAAGGTCATCTTTCCCGTCACCTTGATTGTGTCGGTCCTTCAATACACTCCTGTCCTGCCGTGGGTAATCAAACTGATCACGCCATTAATGTCGCTGCTCGGGCTGTCAGGAGATGCGGCGATTCCGCTTGTCATCGGGAACTTCCTTAATTTATACGCGGCCATTGGAGCCATCCTGACGCTTGATTTGACGGTAAAAGAAGTCTTCATCATCGCGGTGATGCTGAGCTTTTCGCATAATATGCTGGTAGAATCGAGTGTAGCCGTCAAGGTAGGCGTCAAGCTGTGGGCTATCGTCCTGGTTCGTCTCGGACTTGCATTTTTATCCGCAGTGGTCATCAATCTTGTCTGGAACGGCGGGTCTGAACTCGCACAATATGGAATGGTCCCTGCTAAAAGCGAAGAGGTTTCGGGATGGGGAGCGATCCTGCTTGAAGGCATAACAAAGGCAGGACTTGGCATTTTCCAGCTGGCCATCATCGTCATCCCGCTGATGGTGGTTGTGCAGATCATGAAGGATAAGCAGTGGCTTGCCGTTTTTTCAAGATGGATGGCACCGATGACAAGAGCGCTCGGCATGAAGGAGAACACCTCGACGACGATGGCGGCCGGCCTGCTGATCGGGCTTGCATATGGCGCGGGCGTGATGATCCAGGCAGTCCAGGAGGATGGAGTCAGCAAAAAGGATGTTACGCTTGCGTTCATTTTCCTTGTTGCCTGCCATGCGGTCGTTGAAGATACTTTAATTTTTATTCCGCTTGGAATTCCAGTGCTGCCGCTGTTATTGATCCGCCTTGGTGTGGCAATATTATTGACGATAACAGTCGCAATCATCTGGAACCGCGCGGACATCGCAAAAAGAAAGGAAGCAGTATATGAGCAATAAAATAGATACAGTCCTGTTCGATCTTGACGGGACTTTAATTGATACGAACGAACTGATTATTTCATCTTTTCTCCATACAATGGAAACCTATTATCCCGGCCAGTACGAAAGGGAGGATGTCCTTCCGTTTCTCGGGCCGTCTTTAAAAGAATCATTCGAGAAGCTGGATCCTGAAGGCTACGAGGATATGATCACCACCTACCGTACTTACAACCTGGCAAACCACGACCTGTTGGTAAAAGGTTTCGAGGGAGTGTATGAAACAGTCAGGACGCTGAAGGAAAGCGGCTTCCATTTGGGAATCGTCACCACTAAGCGGTCTGATGTAGTTCAAATGGGCTTGAAGCTGACCGGATTGGATGAGTTTTTCGAGGTTGTCGTCGCACTTGACCACGTTGAAAAAGCGAAGCCGGATCCGGAGCCGCTTTTAAAAGCATTGGACATGCTTGGATCCTCGCCGGATCGCGCAATCATGGTTGGAGATAATCACCATGACATCCTAGGCGGCAAAAATGCCGGTACTAAAACGGCAGGAGTTGCCTGGTCCATAAAGGGGAGAGAGCATCTAGAGGAATACAAGCCAGACTACATTCTGGAAAATATGGCTGATATCCTGCCAATCCTCGGGGTGTAAAATGAGAAGGACGACTCGTTATCGAGTAGAAGGAGCAAATTCACTCTGGCATGTTTATAAAACCGTCCCGTTCTGGAAGGTCGTCAAAAACTTCGCTGTCATCCAGGTGGCGCGATATACGCCGTTTCTCGGCATGAAAAACTGGCTGTATCGGAATTTTTTGCGAATGAAGGTCGGCGACCAGACATCCTTTGCGCTGATGGTTATGCTTGACGTTATGTTCCCGGAAAAAATCTCCGTTGGCCGCAATACGGTCATTGGCTATAACACGACCATCCTGGCACATGAATACCTGATCAAGGAATACCGCCTTGGAGACGTCGAGATTGGCAGCGAAGTCATGATCGGCGCCAACTCCACCATCATGCCAGGCATCAGGATTGGTGACGGTGCAATCGTCTCCGCCGGAACACTCGTCCACAAAGACGTCCCGGCCGGCGCCTTTGTCGGCGGCAATCCAATGCGCGTGATTTACACAAAAGAAGAACTTGCAGAACGCTGGGCAGATGATGAGATTTATGGGAATAGTTAAAAAAGCGAAACGGGCACTGCTCGCTTCGCTTTTTTCGTATCTATTAATTTTAAAAGTGTTCATGAAAAATTAGGTCTGTTATTGGAAAAATTCCGCGAAAATTTCCAAGTCGCCAATAAAAATCAATTTTCGCCAATAAATTTATTTTTTAGCTGAAAAAGGCTGCCGGCAACAATCATTCTTATATGAATGTCCCAATGCGCACCTATTTATATGGAAACTCTGAATAACAATAGATGGTTTTGTCTGCAAACTCGTTTGCTTCCCGGAAGGAGCAGGTGTTAATACCGATTTTTCTGGCGGGAATTAGATCAGTGCTCTGGTCACCGACTGCCACGTCCAGCCCATATCTGTCATGCAGGTATTTATAGGCATGAATATCCGGCTTTAACGAATAGCCGTCATCGGCAGGACAAATGACTTCTTCGAAAAATTGCTCCAAATTCCAGTGTTCCAGCAGCTCTTCCGTTGAGCGCCGGTTGCGATGAGTTACGAGGACATTTGCATCTGCGTTTGCAAGTACATTTTTAACATATGGAAAAAGTGGTTTCCTATCATTTGGCAAAGTGCGTTCAATCTCGCGGAATTCATTCACCTTATTTTTATCTACACCGTAAAAGTCATAGGCTGTTCCGTATTTCAGACGCGGCAGGACTTCTTCATATGGCAGGTCTTTTTTCGCAATGGCCGTAAATGCCTCGACAAGTGTCGGCCAGGTATCAAGGATTGTCCCATCCAGGTCCCAGAGGATTTTCACATCACCAAGCCTCCTTTATAAAAGTGTTATCCAGTTTCAGCGCCTACCACCAAACGCTTCCGCATTTCTGGTTGCCACCATTCTACCAACTCTATTTTAAAAAGCAAACATGAACAGCTTATGGTTGACGGATAATAAAATGAACGATAAACTACATATAACTTCATCTTGTTACCATATTAGCGAACTAAAGGATTTAGATAATTAAGATACAACATAATTGGGTAGAGAGATAAAACACCAGCAACGAAGAGGGTGAAAAACAATGAGCAGATTATTCATGTTTGAAAAGCCGCTTGGCATGCGGGATACATTGCCGGAATTGCATGAAGCGAAGGAAAGAGTCCGAGGCACTATTGAAAAAGAAATGAAGCAATGGGGTTTCCAATTCATCGAAACGCCGGCGCTTGAATATTACGAAACGGTGGGGACGGCTTCAGCGATCCTGGATCAGCAGCTGTTCAAGCTATTGGACCAGCAGGGGCATACACTCGTTCTGCGGCCGGATATGACTGCGCCGATTGCCAGGGTTGCGGCTTCCAAATTGTTTAAGGACCAGGTTCCATTAAGATTGGCCTATTCTGCAAATGTCTACCGTGCTCAGCAGCGGGAAGGCGGCAGGCCGGCGGAATTTGAGCAAATTGGCGTCGAGTGTATAGGTGACGGTTCGGTCAGCGCGGATGGCGAAATGATCTCACTTGCGATTTCTTCGCTGAAAAAAGCTGGGCTGGAACAGTTTCAGCTTTCTGTTGGTCATGTTGGCTTCGTCAACGAGTTGTTCGTCCAGATACTTGGCACAGAGGATCGAGCAAGGGAGCTGACGAAATTTTTATATGAAAAGAATTATGTCGGTTATCAAGAACATGTCAAAGCACTGCCGCTGTCATCAATCGATTCACAAAGGCTTCTGGCTTTCCTTGATTTGCGCGGGGGGGCGGAAGTGATTGACAAGGCCTCCGAGCTCATTGAGAACGGAAAAGGCAGGGTGGCACTGGATGAATTGAAGCTTCTTTGTGAAATCATCGAAGATTTCGGTGAAAGCAGCCGAATCAAATTTGACTTAACCATTGTCAGCCATATGAGCTATTATACAGGCATTTTATTCGAGGTTTATGCAGGAATGGTCGGTTTTCCAATCGGCAATGGAGGCCGCTATGATAAGCTGCTCGAGAAATTCGGGAAAACAACCGGAGCCACAGGGTTCGCGATCAGGCTCGACCGTCTGCTTGAAAGCCTTGGCGATCTGGGTGCGCCTGAGCCGGTCACTTGCATTCTTTTCAGTCAGGAACGGAGAAAGGAAGCATACCAGCTGGCGGCACAGCGCAGGGAAGACGGGGAACGGATTATTCTCCAGGACATCAGCGCCGTACGCAATCTTGATGCATGTTCCGCCGCTTATGCTGATGTCGTTTATCTTGTTGGGAAGGAGGGAGTGCAATGAATGAACAGCTGACCATCGCAATGCCAAAGGGCAGGATTTTTACCGAAGCGGCTGAACTGCTGCGGAACGCTGGCTTTGAGTTGCCTCCTGAATTCGATGATTCCCGCAAGCTGATCATTGACGTTGAAGAAGAAAACTTCCGCTTCATCTTAGCGAAGCCAATGGATGTGGCTACATACGTCGAACATGGAGTCGCCGATCTCGGGATTGCCGGCAAGGACGTCCTGCTTGAGGAAGAACGGGACGTGTACGAGCTGCTCGATTTAAAAATAAGCGGCTGTTATCTTGCCGTCGCAGGGCTTCCAGATACAAAAATGAATGATGTCGCCCCGAAAATCGCGACGAAATACCCGAACATCGCTGCAGCCTATTTCCGTGAACAGGGCGAGCAAGTCGAAATCATCAAACTGAATGGATCAATTGAGCTTGCGCCATTGATCGGGCTCGCCGACAGGATCGTCGATATCGTTTCAACCGGTAGGACATTGAAGGAAAATGGCCTGGTAGAGTACGAAACGATTACAAGCGTGACATCGAGGCTGATTGTCAATCCCGTCAGCTACCGGATCAAGGATGAGCGGATCAGTGAACTGATCAAACGTCTGGATGGAGTCATATAGATTGTGAATCTGAAAGGATTTGATTCTCCCATGGAGATTTTACAGATAGATGGAAGTCTGTCACTCAAACGGACCGTCGATGGCGGTACGGAAGAGCAGCGAAAAGCCGTACAGAATATAATCGCGGAAGTCCGGGCTTCAGGTGACCTGGCAATCAGGAATTTTACTGAAAAATTCGATGCAGTGGCGCTCGATGATTTTCTGGTGACAGATGAGGAAATCTCGGATGCATATAAAACGGTCAGCAGCCAGCTTGTGGACATCATCGCTGAGGCAGCTGACAATATACGTAAATACCACGAAAAACAGCTGCGCCCTTCTTGGATGACGACTGAGGAAAATGGCACTATGCTTGGCCAGAAGGTGACACCGCTCGATTCTGTCGGTGTGTATGTGCCTGGCGGGACAGCCGCTTATCCTTCATCAGTCTTAATGAATGTCATTCCGGCAAAAACAGCAGGTGTCGAACGGATTGTGATGGTATCACCGCCTGGACGGGACGGAAAGCTTCCGGCAGGCGTGCTCGTTGCCGCAGATATTGCCGGGGTAAAAGAAATTTATAAAGTCGGTGGAGCACAGGCAATTGCCGCCCTGGCATACGGGACTGAAACGATCAATCCGGTCGATAAAATCACTGGTCCGGGAAACATTTATGTCGCCCTCGCCAAGCGTGAGGTTTTCGGAGACGTCGCGATTGACATGATCGCCGGACCAAGCGAAATTGGCATCCTGGCTGACGAAACAGCACGGGCCAATGAAATTGCGGCCGATCTGCTTTCTCAGGCCGAGCATGATCCTCGGGCATGTGCGGTATTAGTGACCATATCACGTACGCTTGCTGAAGACGTACAAAATGAAGTATATAAGCAGCTTTCGCAACTGCCTAGAAAAGAGATTGCTACACAGGCAATCGAAAACTTCGGGGCAATTTATGTGGCAGCTGATATGGAAGAAGCAGTCAGCGCCATCAACCAGCTTGCACCGGAGCATTTGGAAATCGTCACGGACAATCCGATGGAGCTTCTGGGAAAAATAAAGCACGCTGGCGCGATTTTCCTTGGGAGATACAGCTCAGAGCCTGTAGGTGATTACTTTGCCGGACCGAACCATGTCCTGCCTACCAATGGGACAGCGCGCTTTTCAAGCCCGTTGAGTGTCGAGGATTTCCAAAAGAAGTCCAGCATCATCCTTTACAGTGAGAAAGCGATGAATGACAATGGTGCAAAGATTGCCGAGTTCGCAAGGCTTGAAGGCTTGGAAGCCCACGCCCGGGCTGTGGAGGCAAGACTAAAATAGTTAAGATGGAGGGAATGCTCATGGAACGCGCCGCAACGGTGAATCGATATACGAATGAAACAAAGATAGATCTTGATTTTAGCATCGATGGCGAGGGTAAAACGGAACTGGAGACCGGTGTGCCTTTTCTTTCCCATATGCTCGATTTATTCGCCAAGCATGGCCAGTTCGATTTGAAAGTGGATGCGAAGGGGGATGTTGAGGTGGATGGACACCATACCACCGAAGATATCGGCATCTGCATCGGACAGGCGCTTCGCGAAGCACTTGGCGATAAAAAAGGAATCAAACGCTATGGAAATGCTTTTGTCCCAATGGATGAGGCACTGGCGCAGGTAGTCATCGATCTCAGCAACCGCCCGCACCTAGAAATGCGCGCAGAATTTCCTGCTCAGCAGGTTGGCACTTTCGATGTGGAGCTGGTCCACGAGTTCCTGTGGAAACTGGCGCTTGAGGCAAGGATGAACCTGCATGTCATCGTCCATTATGGAAAAAATACTCACCACATGATTGAAGCAGTATTCAAAGCCCTTGGCCGTGCGCTTGATGAAGCGACGACCATCGATCCGCGGGTAAAAGGCGTTCCTTCATCGAAGGGGATGCTGTAAGGAATTAGACCGATTATCTGGTCTGCAGCATGCAAAGGAAATCTTTGATCTTGAAGCGAGGATATAACACGCAATCTGTAAAGGAAGGAAGTTAGCTCATGATTGGCATCGTCGATTACGGCATGGGGAATCTGTTCAGCGTCAGCAAAGCGCTCGAACGGTTGGAAGCGCCATACTTTATCTCACAATATAAGGGCAATTTGATGGAAGCAGATGCACTGCTTGTCCCAGGTGTCGGTTCATTCCGTGATGCAATGGAAGTATTGAACCGTACCGGTTTGACGGAAATGATCCAGGCTTTCGCCGCTACCGGCAAGCCAGTGCTCGGAATCTGCCTGGGCATGCAGCTGTTGTTCGAAGAAAGCACGGAAAATGGCCTGACGAAGGGCTTGAACCTGCTGCCAGGAAAAGTGGAGCGTTTTACCGGCCAGACGGCAGCAGGGGAAAGCTATAAAGTTCCGCATATGGGCTGGAACAAGCTTCGTTTTACCGGAGAGTCGCCTTTGGTGGCATCAGTTAGTGAAGATTATGTGTACTTTGTCCATTCCTATTATGTAAAAACAAACGACCCAGAAGTCCTGGTAGCAGTCGGCGACTATTATGATGTAGAAGTGCCGGCCATCGTTGGCAGGAACAATATCTTCGGGATGCAATTCCATCCGGAAAAAAGCAGCGATATGGGCATGGCGCTGCTCCGCAATTTTGCCAACCTTGCAACAGAAAGGAAGTCTGAATAATGAATTTCACAATCTACCCGGCGATCGACATGCGCGGCGGAAAATGTGTCCGGCTGCTGCAAGGTGATTATGACAAGGAAACTGTTTATGGAGATTCCCCTTTTGAAATGGCGAAGAAATTCGCTGATGAAGGGGCAGAGTGGATTCATATGGTTGACCTCGATGGCGCAAGGGACGGCAAGCGGGTCAATGACAAATCTGTCATCCAGGCTGCGCAGGAGCTTGGTGTGAACATCCAGATCGGCGGCGGCATCCGCAGTGAAGCAGACATTAATCACTATCTTGAAAATGGAGTCACCCGTGTCATCATCGGCAGCATTGCCGTTTCCAATCCAGAGTTCGCTGAGGAAATGGTCAGGAAATATGGCGCGAAAATTGCTATCGGCCTAGATGCGAAAGACGGGTTCGTCGCGACACATGGCTGGCTGAATACTTCAGAGGTAAGTGCTGTCGAGCTTGGCAAAAGATTCGCCTACGCCGGAGCAGAGACATTCATTTTTACCGATATCGCTACAGATGGCACGCTTGCAGGACCGAACGTCGAAGCAACCCGCAAGCTTGCCCAGGAAACGGGCAAAAGCGTCATCGCTTCCGGCGGCGTCAGCTCGCTTGACGATTTAGCTGCTCTCCGGCAGCTTAGCGAAGATGGCGTCAGCGGCGCGATTGTCGGAAAAGCCATTTATGAAGGTCGTTTTTCGGTAAAATCTGCGCTGGAAGCGGGGAATGCCTGATGTTAAGTAAACGGATCATTCCCTGTCTAGATGTAAAAGAGGGACGCGTCGTAAAAGGAGTGCAATTTGTCCAGCTCCGCGATGCCGGCGATCCTGTCGAGCTTGCGCGTTTTTACGATGAGCAAGGAGCCGATGAGCTCGTTTTCCTTGATATATCGGCTTCCGTTGAAGGAAGGAAGACAATGGTCGAGGTGGTCAGGGAAGTAGCGTCAGAGCTGGCCATCCCGTTCACAGTCGGCGGCGGCATCAACACACTTGAGGATATGAAGAGGATGCTTCGTTCAGGTGCTGATAAAGTATCCTTGAACACCGCAGCTGTCAACAATCCAAAACTAATCGCAGAAGGCTCTGATTTCTTTGGTGCCCAGTGCATTGTCGTCGCCATCGATGCAAAGTACGACCCTGAGCTCGAATCGTGGCGGGTATACACCCATGGCGGCCGTAAGCCGACCGAGTGGGAAGTGATTCAATGGGCGAAAGAGGCTGTCCGCCTTGGGGCAGGCGAAATCCTGCTGACAAGCATGGACAGTGATGGTGAAAAGAAAGGCTTTGACCTGGCATTGACCCGTGCCGTCAGTGAAGCGGTGACTGTCCCCGTGATTGCCTCAGGCGGTGCCGGAAACGCCGACCATTTTGCCGACGCTTTTACCGAAGGAAAAGCTGATGCCGCACTGGCTGCATCGATCTTCCACTACCGTGAAACCTCTGTAAAAGAAGTAAAATCCCATCTCCGTGAAAAAGGAGTGATTGTAAGATGAAACTCGAAAAAATAAAATTCGATGCCAATGGCTTGATTCCCGCAGTCGTCCAGGATGCAGCGACACTTGAAGTCCTGACGGTTGCATATATGAATGAAGAATCCCTCGCCAAGTCGATTGAGACACGAGAAACCTGGTTTTACAGCCGTTCCCGCCAGGAGCTCTGGCATAAAGGCGCAACAAGCGGAAATACCCAAAAAATCGTCGAAATCAAATATGATTGTGATGGTGACGCCCTTGTGGTGCTCGTCGAACCAGCCGGGCCGGCATGCCATACTGGTGCTGTCAGCTGTTTTTCAGAGAATCTTCTGGAGCGTCCCGATGCACGTGATTCACTGGAGTTTACAGAAAGCACCCTGAAGCGTTCCGCAGATCAGCTCGCTTCACTGGGCGATTTCGCCGTCATGCTCGAGCTGGAAAAAACAATCCGCAAGCGTGAACAGGACATGCCGGAAGGCGCCTATACCACCTATCTATTTGAAAAAGGCGTCGACAAGATTCTGAAAAAAGTCGGTGAAGAAGCCGCGGAAGTCATCATCGCCGCAAAAAATCGCGATCCCGAAGAGTTGAAGTGGGAAGCCGCCGACCTGCTCTACCACCTGATGGTCTTGCTGCAGGAACAGAAACTGCCGCTGAAAGAAGTATTGGCAGTATTGAATAAAAGGAAGAAGCCCAGCGCAGAAGAATAGATTGCGCTGGGTTTATTTTTGCTCCGGAGCCTGATTTTCAGCAGGAAAAATGTAATTTTTCACATTAATTAAGCATTCAAGGTGGAAAATTTCAAAAGTACTGCACTTTTGAGAACGATTAAAGGCCATATATAGAGTGAAAAGGTAATTGGAAAAATTATTCTCTTAATAGAACCCTTTAATTGCCCGATCATGGGCCATTATCTCCTAATCAACCGTAATAATCTCCCGAAAAACGGGCGGAATCTCCCGAACAACAGCAATAATCGTGCCTTTGACCATATTATGGAAAACCGAACAGTGCTAAATCATATACAAAGCCCGCACCACATTTTAAAATCCACACCTTCTCGAACACTCTGTCCGTATGTTATACTACATTAGTTAAAGTTGCTTCGATATAACACTGTTTGTGTATTCTTATACAATTCAAAGGTTCAAAAGGATATAGTTTTACTAAAATACAAATGGAGGATCACATGGGAAAAGACTCTAAAGCAATGAAGCAAAAAGGCCAATTGCTGTCATTCGTTCCTACTGGTGAGTATTATTTCACCAAAGGGGTCAAGGCTTTCCACAGGCGGGACCTTAAAAAGGCTGAGAAGTATTTCCAGCGTGCGATGCATCTCGAGCCTGGCGAGCCGATGATCGTTTGCCAGCTGGCAATCGTACAGTCGGAGCTTGGTGAATACCAGCAGTCTAACCGCCTATTGCGCTTGGTCCTCGAAGAACTTGATGAAAACATGGCCGAGTGCCATTATTTCTTAGCGAATAACTACGCTCATATGGGTTTGTTCCGGGATGCGTTCAGGCATGCTAATCTATATTTGGAAATGAATGAAGACGGCGAGTTTGCAGAAGATACGAATGATCTGCTTGAGCTTCTCACGATGGAAGCGGAAGAGATGGATGAAGATTATTATGAAGAGGATGACCTGATCGTCAAGCAGGAGGAAGCCCGCAACCATCTGGAATCCGGCGAGTTTCCAAAGGCAATCGAGATCTTCCAGGAGGTCATCGAGGAGTATCCTGAATACTGGTCAGCTTACAATAATCTGGCGCTGGCGTATTTTTACCTTGGCGAGACCATCAAGGCGCGTGACATCCTGAATGATGTGCTTGAGCGGAACCCTGGCAATCTGCATGCTTTATGCAATGCTCTTGTGTTTGCGCATTACCAGGGACAGGAGAAGGAAGGCCAGGATCTAAAGGACTCCCTGGAAAAAATACATCCGATCCACGTTGAACACCAGTTCAAGCTTGGCGCCACATTTGCGCTGGTCGGCGAGTACGACCTGGCATACCGCTGGCTGAAAAAGCTGCAAAAAACTGGTTTTGAAGGCGATGGTGCTTTCTATTACTGGCTGGCGCATGCTTCCTATTTTACCGGCAGGGAAAATACAGCAGTGTCTGCATGGAAAAAGGTGCTCGAGTTCAGTCCTGAAAAAGAGGGAATGGAGCCTTGGGCTGACAAACCGGGAGTAAAGTTCGAAACGCAGGTTTCGGCGATTCTGAACCAGCTGAACAGCGATTATCCAGAGGAGCGCCTTTTTGCGCTATTCCTTACATCTCTATCCGCTAAAAAGAAGGAAATTCTCGCAGCGGAGACGTCAACGGATAAAATGACCGAAATGGAAAAGTCATACCTTGCGTATGTGGCATCAGGCAAATTGAGCAGCAAGGAAGATGAAGTAAAGGGCGCGCATGAAACGGCAAAGCTCCTTTATGACCACCACCAGCCGATCGGGAAAAATGAAGCTGGGGTATACATCATGTGGTTCTCGGTATTCGAGCAGGCATCAGAAGCTGGCTATGACTTCAAGAACAAAAAAGCATGGGCCGCAGCAGTTGATTATCTCTGGGATAAGCTGAGAAATATCAAGACTTCAAAAGCGACAGTAGCGAAAAAATACGGATTGTCCGTATCGACTCTGTCCAAATATATAAATTTGGCAAACGAGTTTCTACATGAAGAAGACAGCATTTAAGAGGGTAAACTAAGTCCGAGCAATCGAGACGAGGTTTACCCTTTTCTCGTTTTTAAAGGCTGTTTTCGTAAAGGTTGTTGTTAAAATCCTAAAGCCGATTTTAACGTATTATAAGGCCATTTTGCAGGTCGGTATTAAGTTTGCATGCTTTTTTCTCACAAAGGAGTCAATTTTGCGGAGAAAAATGGGTCATTTGATTTTATTTTGTAGTCAAAAGCAACAAAGTTTGAGAAAAGAGCCTTTTTAAAATATACAGAAGAGAGTATTGTGAAACTATATGTCAATTCCGTGAACTTAAGCATATTTTTGGACTATGCGCCACTTGTTTTATAGGATATGTTTAGGCAGGAAATACTAATTATGGTATGATATCGAAAATTAACGGATTATGAAATTCAAAGGAGTTGTACACCATGTCAGAAGAGAAAATTTACGACGTCATTATCATCGGAGCTGGTCCGGCTGGAATGACGGCTGCTGTTTATACTTCACGTGCGAACTTGTCGACATTGATGCTCGAGCGGGGCGTGCCGGGCGGACAAATGGCCAATACTGAAGAAGTTGAAAACTATCCAGGCTTTGGCCACATTCTTGGACCTGAGCTTTCCACGAAAATGTTCGACCACGCGAAAAAGTTTGGTGCGGAATATGCTTACGGTGATGTAAAAGAAGTTATCGACGGCAAGGAATATAAAACAATCAAGGCCGGCAACAAGGAATATAAGGCGCGTTCCATCATCATCTCGGCAGGGGCGGAGTACAAAAAGCTTGGCGTTCCTGGCGAGCAGGAGCTTGGCGGCCGAGGGGTTTCTTACTGTGCGGTTTGTGACGGCGCATTCTTCAAGGGCAAAGAACTTGTTGTTGTCGGCGGCGGAGACTCAGCGGTAGAAGAGGGCGTTTACTTGACTCGCTTCGCGTCAAAAGTGACAATCGTTCACCGCCGTGAAGAGCTTCGTGCGCAAAAAATCCTTCAGGACCGCGCATTTGCCAATGATAAGATTGATTTCATCTGGAATCATACTGTTAAGCAAATCAACGACAAGGATGGCAAGGTCGGCAGCGTGACTCTTGTTTCAACCCAGGATGGAGCTGAGCAGGAATTCACGGCTGATGGGGTATTCATCTACATTGGAATGGTTCCATTGACAAAGCCATTCGAAGGTCTTGGCATCACGAACAGCAATGGTTATATCGAAACGAACGAGCGGATGGAAACGAAAGTGCCAGGTATTTTTGCAGCGGGTGACATCCGTGAAAAAACACTTCGCCAAATTGTTACAGCGACTGGCGATGGAAGTATCGCTGCTCAAAACGCACAGCATTATGTCGAAGAATTGATCGAAGAATTGAAAGCAAACGCATAAAATAAATGCCAGACCCGCTGGATTCGATTCAGCGGTTTTTTAAAGGGCTTTTTCCAATCCGATGGTAAAAACATCATGTCTCGGCATAAATTAACAAAACGTAATTATTTATTAATTCTACTGTAACAGTAGTGAAACAATCATGGGGTATTATAGGAATAGAAATTGACCCCCTTTTAAAAATATAATCCTTTGACAGCACAGGTTATCCTGTGCTCTTTTTTTTGCATAAAAGTGAAACAGCCTTTTATAAAGGATTATAACACCATAAAAAAAGTTGAAATTTCAATTGGCTGTTCCCGCTTAATCCTTAACAAAAATATCATCTTTGTATTCATTGTGGCGAAAAACTAAAAATAGTATAATGGAAAGAATAAAAGTTCGGCTAATTAACAGGACTGTTTTTTTTCATAGGCAGCTTTAGGATACTGATTAGACTTAAAAAACAGTGTGAAAAAACAGCATAGATCAGGAATACTTTTAAAGTGTCTAACTTGCTCTTGCGCAAGCACATATAAAGAGGTGGATTTGATGCAGCGAGTGACGAATTGTGTTTTAGTAAAAGATGATAAAATTTTACTGCTGCAAAAGCCGCGCCGAAATTGGTGGGTGGCTCCAGGCGGAAAAATGGAACCAGGAGAAACCGTGAAGGATTCATGTGTCCGGGAATTCCGTGAAGAAACAGGAATTTATCTCCGCAATCCGCAAATTAAAGGGATTTTTACATTTGTCATCAAGGAAGATGATCAAGTCGTCTCGGAATGGATGATGTTCACGTTTTACGCGACTGAGGCAGATGGCATCAATCTTGATGAATCGGAGGAAGGCACGATTTCCTGGCATGAGCTTGACAGTATCAAAGACCTGCCAATGGCTGCGGGAGATTATCACATCCTGGAATACATGGTCCATGGACAAGGAATTATCTATGGCACTTTTACTTATACACCGGAATTTGAGCTGATCAACTACAGGCTCGATCCAAATTGATAACATAAATAATTTGCAGGGGGAAAGAGAAATGAGTACCGGTTCAAGCACTGATACCCAGCTCGTGATCATAACAGGTATGTCCGGCGCAGGTAAGACTGTTGCCATTCAGAGCTTCGAAGACCTAGGTTTTTTCTGCGTTGATAACCTGCCGCCGACATTGCTGCCGAAATTCCTGGAGTTAATGAAGGAATCTGGCACAAAAATGAACAAAGTGGCACTCGTCATGGATTTACGAGGTCGCGAATTTTTTGATTCTTTATTCAAAGCCCTGGATGAACTGGCTGAAACTTCATGGGTGACACCGCAGGTATTGTTCCTTGACGCGGATGATTCCACTCTTGTGCGCCGCTATAAGGAAACGAGACGTTCGCACCCGCTTGCTCCGTCAGGACTGCCGCTCGAAGGCATCCAGCTTGAACGCGAGCTTTTGGAGGAGCTGAAGGGCAGGGCGCAGCTTATTTATAAAACAACGGGCATGAAACCGAAGGACCTCCGCGAAAAAATCCTTGAGGAGTTCTCGGTCAACAAGAAGACCATTTTCACCGTGAACGTCATGTCCTTTGGATTCAAGCATGGGATACCGATTGATGCAGACCTTGTTTTTGACGTCCGCTTTTTGCCGAATCCGCATTACATCGAGCACATGCGACCGAAAACTGGTCTTGATGAAGACGTGTCGACATATGTTTTAAAATGGAATGAGACTTCCAAGTTCCTGGAAAAGGTGACGGATTTGCTTGGTTTCATGCTCCCGCACTATAAGCGGGAAGGAAAGGCGCAGCTCATCATTGCCATTGGCTGCACAGGCGGCCAGCATCGTTCCGTGGCCTTGGCTGAACATATCGCCAAGTTTTTCGAGAAGGACTATCATACACGTGTAACCCACCGTGATATCGATAAAAGGCAGGGACTTCCAAAATGATGAATGAGGGACTGCCAAGAATCGTCATCATCGGGGGTGGAACCGGACTCCCAGTCCTGCTGAGGGGCTTGAAAAAGCATCCTGTCGACATTACTGCGATTGTCACGGTTGCTGATGATGGCGGCAGCTCCGGCCGATTGCGGGAGGATATGCATATACCTCCGCCCGGTGATATCCGGAATGTCCTTGCGGCGCTATCTGATGTGGAACCATTGATTGAAGAGATGTTTCAGCACCGGTTCAATACAGCCAATGAATTGTCCGGCCATTCACTCGGTAATTTGATCCTGGCTGCGATGACGTCGATCACCGGCAATTTTGTCCACGCAATCCAGGAAATGAGCAAGGTCCTGAATGTTCGCGGGAAAGTACTGCCGGCAGCAAACAGGAGTGTCATGCTCAATGCTGTCATGGAGGATGACAGTATTGTCAGGGGAGAGTCCAAGATTCCTTACTCAGGAAAACGGATTAAAAGAGTCTTTTTGAATCCGGAAGGCGTAAAGCCCTTGCCAGAAACTCTCCAGGCCATAAGGGAAGCAGATTTAATTGTGATCGGGCCTGGGAGTTTGTATACAAGCATCCTGCCTAACTTGCTCGTTAAGAGACTTGGCAAGGAAGTGTGCAAAGCGAAGGCGCGGAAGGTGTATATTTGCAACCTGATGACCCAGGCGGGAGAGACGCATGACTTTGCTGCCAGTGACCATATAAAGGCTATCTATGACCACATGGATTGTGCGTTTATTGATACGATCCTTGTGAACAGTGAGACAATCCCGCCGGATGTCGAGCTCCGCTATAAGGAAGAGCTTGCCCAGCCTGTCCATTTTGACCTTGACCGGCTAACGTCTCTGGGAATTGAAGTCGTACAGGATGAAATCGCAGAGCTCGATGGCAATGTCATCAGGCATGATACAAAAAAAGTTTCAGAAATTTTATATTCTATGATAATAGATGAAACCAAAAAGAGATATAACGCGTAAATATAGGGTGCAAGCGTTTGTCTCTCTTTTGGGAATGGGTGCTCAGGGTATTATTGGGCGCCTCAGCTAAAAATACAAATCAGCTGCTGCTTCTGTCAGCACTGTGTAGCCAGGGGGTGAGAAGGTGTCGTTCGCTTCGGAAACAAAAAAGGAACTTACGAATATTGACGTAAAGGGCTGCTGCGCTGACGCGGAATTGTCGGCTTTAATCCGGATGAATGGTTCCCTTTCCTTCTCAAATCGCAAACTCATCGTAGACATACAGACGGAAAATGCCGCGATTGCCAGGCGTATCTATACCTTGATCAAGAAAAGTTATCAGGTTCAGGTAGAGCTTCTGGTGCGAAAAAAGATGCGGCTGAAAAAGAATAATGTTTATATTGTCCGCCTTAAGGAATCAGCCAGGGAAATTCTGGAGGATTTAAAGATTATAGGAGAAGGATTTGAAATAATCCATGATATTTCGCCTGCTCTCGTGAAAAAGAAATGTTGTAAGCGTTCTTATTTAAGAGGCGCTTTTCTCGCGGGAGGTTCTGTAAACAATCCGGAGACATCCTCCTATCATTTGGAGATTGCCTCGATGTACCAGGAGCATAATGAATCATTATGTGAACTGATGAATACGTTCGGGCTTAACAGCAAAACGCTTGAGCGGAAAAAAGGCTTCATCACTTATTTGAAGGAAGCGGAAAAAATCACGGAGTTTCTGAACATCGTTGGCGCCCATAATGCGCTGCTGCGGTTCGAGGATATCCGGATTGTCCGCGACATGAGAAACTCGGTTAATCGTCTTGTGAATTGTGAAACAGCTAACTTGAATAAAACCATTGGTGCCGCACTAAGACAGGTAGAGAATATCCGCTACATACGGGATACCGTCGGCCTGCAAATTTTGCCGGATAAACTGAGGGAAATCGCACAGCTCCGAGTCGACTACCAGGATGTCACCCTTAAAGAGCTGGGCGAGATGGTAAGCGGAGGGACAATCAGCAAATCAGGAATCAATCACCGGCTGAGAAAGATCGATGAAATAGCGGATAAACTGCGCGCCGGGCAAATAATAAATAAATAGAGGGCTAGAGGAGGAAAAAAGCAATGGTGGAAAAACAGGTAGAAGTAAAATTGAAAACTGGTTTACAGGCTCGCCCTGCAGCATTATTCGTGCAGGAAGCTAACAGGTTCTCATCTGATATATTTTTAGAGAAGGACGGCAAAAAGGTGAATGCGAAGAGCATCATGGGATTGATGAGTCTTGCTGTAAGCGCAGGCGCATCCGTAAACCTGATCGCCGAAGGCAATGATGAAGAAGAAGCAGTGGAAAAGCTGGCTGAATATATCCAGAAAGAAAACTGATAAACAAAAAACTCGCTCCTGACTGACAGGAGCGAGTTTTTTATACATCTTATTTATCTTTCTTTTCTTCAAGAACGTTGCGAGTGATGATCTGGTCAACAAGACCGTATTCCTTCGCGCGCTCAGCTGTCATGAAGTTATCGCGTTCTGTATCCCTTGCGATTACATCTAGAGACTGGCCCGTACGCTCTGACAAGATATTATTCAGCTTGTCACGAAGGAAGAGGATACGCTTAGCGGCGATTTCGATTTCTGTCGCCTGTCCCTGAGCACCGCCCAGTGGCTGGTGAATCATGACTTCTGCATTTGGAAGTGCGTAACGCTTGCCTTTTGTGCCAGCAGCGAGAAGGAATGCACCCATTGAAGCAGCCATACCGATACAGATTGTTTGTACATCCGGCTTGATGAACTGCATAGTATCGTAGATTGCCATGCCGGCAGTGATGCTGCCGCCCGGGCTATTGATGTAGATGGAGATGTCCTTTTCCGGATTTTCAGCTTCCAGGAAAAGCAGCTGGGCTACGATTGAATTGGCAACATTGTCGTCAATCCCGCTTCCAAGCATAATGATGCGATCCTTTAAAAGGCGGGAATAAATGTCATATGCCCTTTCGCCCCGATTCGTTTGTTCAATAACTGTAGGAATCAAGTTCATGTTTGTTTTCCTCCTTTAACGTAAGATCATTGACTGTATTTTTAAAGGCATTACACATCTTTAAAAATACAGTTAACTGCCCTTAAAAGGCAGCTTGCAGGCTGGCATAAACTGGTTTGTTTGCCAGAGCACTTATGTAGTTTCATGATACACGCATGGTCAATAAAGGTCAAACGAATCGCTTGCAATAGCAGCAAAAACTGTTCGACATTAATGTATATTCCAATTTACTGTACCGTATCCATCTTACCCAAGATTGTATTTTTTAAACAAGAGCAATGGCCGAGTTTCCAAAAAAAACTTCCTTGCAAAGCGGGTAAACTTACCCTATAATAGGTAAGCGTAACGCCAACTTCAACCATGCCCTCGTGGTGCAACGGATAGCACGTAAGATTCCGGTTCTTGAGATGTGGGTTCGATTCCTGCCGAGGGCGTAAAATACTTAATTCAAATGGCTTTTGAGAGTACTCAGATAAAACTGTCCAAGTTTTGTCCGATCTCTTCGAAAGCCTTTTTTATATTCTTTTGGCTGTTTTCGTAAAGGTTGTTGTTAAAATCCTAAAGCCGATTTTAACGTAATGTAAGCTATTTTGCAGGTCGTTATTAAGTTTGCATGCTCTTTTCTCACAAAAGAGTAAACTTTTCGATTAAAAATAGGTCATTCAATCCTATTTTGTAGTCAATAACAACAAAGTTTGAGAAAAGAGCCATTCTTTTTTACCTGGGAGGCTGCTCTGTAAAGTAGAAGGCGCTTTACTGAGCTTTTTGGCAAGCTTAATACCTTTATCAAAAATCGAAATCACTATTTATTTACAATAATCCCCCTGGGTTTTTCCTAATATTTGGATGACGGCATGATTATTGCTGCTGTTCGGGAGAATCCGTTCCATTTTCGGGAGATTATTCCGTTTGATTGGGAGAATACGCCCGGTGTTCAGGTAATTAACGTGTTCCATTAAGAGAATAATTTTTCCAGTCATCTTTTTTCAGATTTCTCTATGTCTTTTCCCGGCCAATGCCAAATTCTTTCCATACACCAAAGCCTGTTTATCATGTAAAATGAGTGCAGGGGTGATTTGGATGGATATGAAAGCTGGTTTATGGCAAAAGCAGACCTTAAAATTGGCGATGACTCAGGAGCTGACCCAGGCAATCGCGCTCTTGCAATACTCAGCACAGGAGCTTGCGGCCTTTCTTGAAGCTAAATCAATGGAAAATCCCCTGATGCAAGTAGACTTTAAAAACATCTCAAATTTTGATGCCAGTATGGACAGCACTCGAAAAACGAGAAGAAAAACATTCGAACGGGACCAGAAAAATTTAATTGAGCAGATCGGCGGCGGAGCAACAGATACGCTCGAAGACTATCTGCTATCACAATTAAACTTGTTAAAAGCCAGTCCTGAGGAAAAACTGATTTTACATGAATTGATTGAGAACATAGATGAAAACGGTTACTTGACTCTCGAAAAAGAAAACCTTGTTAAAAGGTTCAGCGTGGAGGAAGAGATTATTGATTCTGCTTTTTTCAAGCTTCAGTCACTGGATCCTGCTGGAATTGCAGCTAAGGATCTGCAGGAGTGTCTGTTGCTGCAAATAATGAGGCAAAAACGGACACCGGAAAACGAGCTGGCACTGACGATCATCCGTGACCACTTCTTTCTTTTTGCGGAGAAAAAATGGAAAGCGCTGGCGAAGATGCTGGGGGTCGAACCAAAGGATATCCAGAGAGTCCATGACGAGATACAAAAGCTCAATCCGAGACCAGGAGCTGCCTTCCAACGTGAAAGACTTGCCTATATCGTTCCGGATGTAGTGGTCAAGCATGAAGGCGGCGAACTCTCTGTAAGCGTGTTTGATAAATTGATTCCAAAGGTTTCTTTTAACGATGGATATTTTCGGCAGCTGTCTGCGCACGGGGACCCTGAAGTCAATAAATTCCTCCAGGAAAAGCAGGGGGATTACCAGTGGATCAGGCGCAGCCTGGAACAGCGGAAGGAAACGCTGTTGAAGGTCTCGATGAAAATCATTGAAAAACAGCCCGACTTCTTTTTAAAAGGCCCTGCACATATGAAGCCAATGACAATGAGGGAAGTGGCCGATGAGCTCGAAATCCATGAATCAACGGTAAGCCGCACTGTCCGCGAAAAATACATGCAGACACCAGCCGGCACATTCGAATTGAAATCATTTTTTACAAGCGCGATCGCTACCACAGAGAACGACCAGGCTTCCTCGCAAAAAGTAAAAGCGGCCATCGAGCAGTATATTAAAGAGGAAGATAAAAAGAAGCCCATTTCAGATCAAAAACTAGTTGAAATGCTGGAAGAGACTGAGGGCATGGTCGTCTCAAGAAGAACCGTCGCTAAATACAGGGACCAGCTGGGCATACCTTCGTCGTCGAAACGGAAGCGGTTTGATTAAGAGGTCTGATCAGTTAGAAAAGGAGACAAACATGCAAAAAACAGTCAAACTATACTCCCGACCGCGCTGCCATCTGTGCGAGAACGCCAGGGAGATTCTCGCAGACTTACAACAGCAATGGAATTTTACAATAGAAGAAATCAATATAGACCTTGATGACGAGCTTGTTGAGAAGTATGGAATCATGATTCCGGTGATCGAATTGGACGGTGAAGAGCTCCAATACGGCATCATTAACAAAATGTTCATAAGTGAAGCGTTTTCACGAAAAAACCTTGAATTTAAAAGTTGATTAAGGTTTTCACTCCTGTTAGAATGAATTTTGTAGCAGGGGTGATTTTTTTTACCGCGAGTGGGACATAATATGTCTTAGCGGGACATTTTAAGTCCAACGCCGGAAAAGGAGAATATCAACATGGACTTTTCTCTCATTGATATTCAAAAAAGAATATTGCCCGATTTATTGCAAGTTATGCAAAAACGATACCTCATCCTGCAGTACATAAACGTGATGCAGCCAGTTGGCAGGAGAAACCTTTCAGTCAGTCTTAATCTGACCGAACGGGTTTTGCGTTCTGAGGTGGAGTTTTTGAAGGACCAGAATCTGATCTCGATGTCAGGACAAGGAATGACACTGACACAAGAGGGAAAAGATATACTGGAAAGTCTTGAAAGAGTAATGCGGGACATTATGGGTATAAACACATTAGAGCGCCAGCTTCAGGAGCGCATGGACATCCGGAGAGTGATTGTTGTCCCGGGGGACAGCGACCGGTCGCCATGGGTGAAAAGTGAGCTGGGGCGGGCCACAGCCGATTGCATGAAAGATCTTCTCCAAAGCAAAAATATAATTGCTGTGACCGGGGGATCGACAATGGCGGCTGTTGCGGATATGCTGCCGCCCGACTTCGGCGAGAAGGACCTACTGTTTGTGCCGGCAAGAGGCGGTATTGGTGAAGACGTCAAGAATCAGGCAAACACGATTTGCGCAATCATGGCCGATAACACGAATTCGCGGCACCGGGTATTCTACGTACCCGACCAGGTCAGCACTGAGGTATATAAGTCCTTCATTAAAGAACCGCTGATTTATGAGGTTTGGAATTTAGTTAAATCAGCAAGCATGGTTTTACATGGTATTGGAGACGCTATTACAATGGCGGAACGTCGCAATACCAGCCCGGAGGATCTACATAAGATTCTCGATGGAAATGCAGTTGGCGAGGCTTTCGGCTACTATTTCAACGAAGCCGGGGAAATCGTCCACAAAGTGCTGACGATCGGTCTCCAAATGGACGATCTCAAAAATATAGGGGATGTCATTGCTGTTGCCGGCGGAGAATCAAAGGCAAAGGCGATCAGAGCCTATATGAAGCAGGCACCTTCCTCAACGATCCTGATCACGGATGAGGGCGCCGCTAAAACATTGTTACAAGGGTAACACCTTAATATAAACAACATCTTTATAGGAATCAAAGGAGGAAATACACATGGCAGTAAAAGTTGGTATTAACGGATTTGGAAGAATTGGACGCGTAGTTTTCCGCGCAGCATTGAACAACCCTAACGTAGAAGTAGTAGCAGTTAACGATTTAACTGATGCAAACATGCTTGCTCACCTTTTAAAATATGACACAGTTCACGGAACTTTGAACGAAGACGTAAAAGTTGATGGTGACTACCTTGTAGTTGCAGGACAACGCGTTAAAGTTTTAGCTGAAAGAGATCCTGCACAACTTGGCTGGGGCGACCTTGGCGTAGAAGTAGTAGTAGAATCAACTGGACGTTTCACTAAGCGTGCTGACGCTGCGAAACACCTTGAAGCAGGAGCAAAGAAAGTTATCATTTCTGCTCCAGCATCTGACGAAGATATCACAATCGTTATGGGTGTTAACGACGACAAGTACGATGCAGCTAACCACCATGTAATCTCGAATGCATCTTGTACAACAAACTGCCTGGCTCCATTTGCAAAAGTATTGAACGACAACTTCGGCATCAAGCGCGGTATGATGACAACTGTTCACTCTTACACAAATGACCAGCAAATTCTTGACCTTCCGCACAAAGACTACCGTCGTGCTCGTGCAGCTGCGGAAAACATCATTCCTACAACAACTGGTGCTGCAAAAGCAGTTTCTCTAGTATTGCCTGAGCTTAAAGGCAAATTGAACGGTGGAGCTATGCGTGTTCCAACTCCTAACGTATCATTGGTTGACCTTGTTGCAGAGCTTGACAAAGACGTAACAGTTGAAGAAATCAACGCTGCATTCAAGAAAGCTTCTGAAGGCGACCTTAAAGGAATCCTTGGCTACAGCGAAGAGCCGCTTGTATCAAGCGACTACAACGGCAACGCATACTCTTCTACAATCGATGCACTTTCAACAATGGTTATGGAAGGCAGCATGGTAAAAGTAATCTCTTGGTACGACAACGAGTCTGGTTACTCTAACCGCGTAGTTGACCTTGTTGATTTCATCGCTAAAAAAGGTCTGTAAGCTTAGATTGGATAAACCATCCAATATTGACTATAATGTAGTGGGATGAAAAGGGGAGCGGGGTAATTCCCTCTCCTCTTTTCCTGCTTAATCGCGCATTTGCGCTATTCTAAAGGAGGTCTCTAGCCTTGAACAAAAAGACAGTAAAAGATGTGGATGTAAAAGGAAAACGAGTTTTTTGCCGCGTTGATTTCAACGTGCCGATGAAGGATGGGCAGGTAACGGATGAAACAAGAATCCGTGCAGCGCTTCCAACGATCCAGTACCTGGTTGACCAGGGAGCTAAAGTCCTTCTTGCAAGCCACCTTGGCCGTCCAAAAGGGCAGGCTGTTGAAGAATTGCGTTTGACTCCGGTAGCAAAGCGTTTGTCTGAGCTGCTTGGCAAGGATGTTAAGAAAACAGATGAAGCATACGGCGAATCTGTAAAATCCGAAATCGACAGCATGAACGAAGGCGACGTCCTGCTTCTTGAGAATGTCCGTTTCTATCCAGGCGAAGAGAAAAATGATCCTGAACTTGCAAAGGCATTTGCAGAGCTTGCAGATGTATATGTAAACGATGCATTCGGAGCTGCACACCGCGCGCATGCTTCAACAGAAGGCATCGCCAAATACATTCCTGCTGTATCAGGCTTCTTGATGCAAAAAGAACTTGATGTGCTTGGAAAAGCATTATCAAATCCTGAGCGCCCATTCACAGCCATTATCGGCGGCGCGAAGGTTAAAGATAAGATCGGCGTAATCGACAACCTATTGGAAAAAGTAGATAACCTGATCATCGGCGGCGGACTAGCTTATACATTCGTAAAAGCACAGGGCCACGAAATCGGAAAATCTCTTTTAGAAGAAGATAAAATCGAATTGGCTAAAAGCTTCATGGAAAAAGCAAAGGCAAAAGGCGTTAACTTCTACATGCCTGTAGATGCGATCGTTGCCGATGATTTTTCTGCTGATGCGAATACAAAGGTCGTAGCGATTGAAGAAATTCCTGCAGACTGGGAAGCTCTCGATATCGGGCCTAAGACAGCTGAAACCTACAGCGATGTCATTAAAAAGTCTAAATTGGTCATCTGGAATGGACCAATGGGAGTTTTTGAAATCGATAAGTTCGCACAAGGAACAAAAGCTGTTGCACAAGCTTTAGCCGATGCTAACGATACATATTCGGTCATCGGCGGAGGCGACTCTGCAGCAGCAGTAGAAAAATTCGGCCTAGCAGAAAAAATGAGCCACATCTCCACAGGCGGCGGAGCATCCCTTGAATTCATGGAAGGCAAGCAGCTGCCAGGCGTCGTGGCATTGAACGATAAGTAAGATTTGAGTTTAGCAGGAGCTATGATGGCAGCAATGTAAGGGTGCGGATCCTGACCATTGTCAACGTTTAGCTCTATTGAAAAGATGGCTCTGTTAAAGCCCAATAATGACCTTTAGCATCCTGTTGATTGTAGTGGAAGGCGCGAAGACTCCTCCGAAAATGCTAATGCATTTCCATCGTGCGTGGGCATATTCGAGGAAGCTTATTCAATGTCCTGCGGGAGCATGGGTTAGGGGAGACCCCGCAGGAGTGAAACGACGAGGAGGCTCCCTGAGCCACCCGCGGAAAGCGAAGCGCCTGGAACGGAAATCAACAGCCTATATTAACAGAGCCTGCAATTATAAGTGATAAGCCCAACATCCAGAGGTTTTTTTAAAAAGCATTACAACGCTGTATTAAACAGCAATCTTGAAAGGAAGTGTCAGCATGCGAAAACCTATCATTGCAGGTAACTGGAAAATGCATAAAACGCTGCCTGAAGCAAAGGATTTCATCGAAAAAGTTAGCGGACTTGTACCTTCAAAGGACAAGGTTGAATCTGTAGTATGTGCTCCAGCTTTGTTCCTTGGACAGCTGGTCGAGCTTACACAGAATTCAGACGTTGAAATCGGTGCGCAAAACATGCACTTTGAAGAAAGCGGAGCTTTTACAGGTGAAGTCAGCCCGAAAGCACTGCAGGACATCGGCGCTAAATACGTGGTCATCGGTCACTCTGAACGCCGTGAAATGTTCAATGAAACAGATGACACAGTGAATAAAAAGACTTTGTCTGCATTCAAATACAATCTGACTCCGATCGTTTGCTGCGGAGAAACCCTTGAGCAGCGCGAAAACGGCGAAACAAATGAGTTTGTTGGCGGCCAGATCAAAGCAGCTCTAAATGGCCTGACAGAAGAACAGGTTAAGCAGACTGTCATCGCTTATGAGCCAATCTGGGCAATTGGAACAGGTAAATCTTCTACTGCAGAAGATGCGAATGAAACTTGCGCGCACATCCGCAAGGTGGTTGCAGAGCAATTTTCACCAGAAGTGGCTGAAGCGGTCCGCATCCAATACGGCGGCAGCGTGAAGCCGGCTAACATCAAGGAATACATGTCACAGCCTGACATCGACGGCGCATTGGTCGGCGGAGCAAGCCTTGAAACTGATTCCTTCTTGCAGCTATTGGAGGCAGGTACGAATGAGTAAACAGTCACCAACAGCTTTGATCATTCTGGACGGTTTTGCATTGCGTGGCGAACGGATGGGTAATGCCGTTGCCCAGGCAAAAAAGCCGAATTTTGACCGCTACTGGAACCACTTTCCTCATGCGCAATTAATTGCTAGCGGGGAAGCGGTCGGCCTGCCAGAAGGCCAAATGGGTAACTCGGAAGTTGGACACCTGAACATCGGTGCCGGCCGTATCGTGTACCAGAGCCTTACACGCGTGAATATTTCGATTCGTGAAGGTGAATTCGAAAAAAATGAAACATTCCTTGCAGCGATCAAGCATGCGAAGGAAAAGGGCACTGCCCTTCATTTGATGGGCTTGCTGTCTGACGGCGGCGTGCACAGCCATATTGAGCACATGTTTGCTCTATTGAAGCTTGCTGCCAGCGAAGGTCTGGAAAAAGTGTATGTACACGGATTCCTTGACGGACGCGATGTCGGACCGAAAACAGCACCTGGATATATCGAACATACACTTGAAAAGATGAACGAAATCGGTGTCGGTGAATTTGCGACAATTTCTGGGCGATACTATTCTATGGACCGCGACAAGCGCTGGGAACGTGTAGAGAAATCCTACCGTTCAATGGTGTACGGCGACGGACCAACGTATTCAAACCCTATGGAATTAATCGAAGATAACTATAATAACGGAATCTTTGATGAGTTCGTTGTCCCATCTGTGCTTGTGCGCCCGGATGGATCACCGGTTGCGACGGTTCAGAACGACGATGCTGTGATTTTCTACAACTTCCGTCCTGACCGCGCAATCCAGATTTCCAACACTTTTACAAACAAAGACTTCCGTTCATTCGACCGAGGCGAAGGGCACCCTGAAAACCTTCACTTTGTCTGCTTGACTCACTTCAGTGAGACGGTTGACGGTTATGTAGCGTTCGAGCCATCAAACCTTGATAACACGGTCGGTGAAGTGATTTCCCAGGCTGGAATGACTCAGCTTCGTATTGCTGAAACGGAAAAATATCCGCACGTAACGTTCTTCATGAGCGGCGGACGTGAGCAGGAATTCCCTGGAGAAAAGCGGATTCTGATCAACTCGCCAAAGGTTGCAACATATGACTTGCAGCCGGAAATGAGCGCTAATGAAGTAACTGAGGCATTGCTCAAGGAAATCGAAGCTGAAAACTTTGATGCGATTTTATTGAACTTTGCGAACCCTGACATGGTTGGACACTCAGGCATGCTCGAGCCGACCATCCAGGCTATCGAAACTGTTGACGAATGCCTAGGCCGCATCGTTGACCTGATTGTTTCAAAAGGCGGTACTGCGATCATCACTGCTGACCACGGAAACGCGGATGAAGTCGTAACGCTTGAAGGAAATCCAATGACGGCCCACACAACAAATCCAGTGCCTGTCATTGTCACAAAAGAAGGCGTTGAGCTTCGTGAAGACGGAATTCTCGGGGATCTTGCCCCAACCATATTGGAACTGCTAGGACTGGATAAGCCAGCAGAAATGACAGGAACATCATTAATTAAAAAATAAGGAGAGATTACTATGCCATTCATTACAGACGTATACGCACGTGAAGTATTAGATTCCCGCGGTAACCCAACAGTTGAGGTAGAAGTTTTCACAGAATCAGGCGCATTCGGACGCGCACTAGTTCCAAGTGGTGCTTCAACTGGTGAATACGAAGCTGTTGAGCTTCGTGACGGCGACAAAGGCCGCTACCTTGGCAAAGGTGTATTAAAAGCAGTTGAAAACGTGAACGATATCATCGCTCCATTCTTGGTTGGCGAAGAGTTCAACGTTCTAGATCAGAACGGAATCGACATGGCGCTAATCGAATTAGATGGCACTGAAAACAAAGGCAAGCTTGGCGCTAACGCCATCCTTGGCGTTTCCATGGCTGTTGCGCACGCTGCTGCAGACTATCTTGACCTTCCTTTATATCAATACCTTGGCGGATTCAACTCCAAGCAGCTTCCAGTTCCAATGATGAACATCGTAAACGGCGGCGAGCACGCTGACAACAACGTTGACATCCAGGAATTCATGGTCATGCCTGTTGGCGCTGAAAACTTCCGTGAAGCACTTCGCATGGGTGCGGAAATTTTCCACAGCCTGAAGGCAGTTTTAAAAGAAAAAGGCTTGAACACAGCTGTAGGCGACGAAGGCGGATTCGCTCCAAACCTAGGTTCAAACGAAGAAGCACTTCAAACAATCGTAACGGCTATCGAAAAAGCAGGCTACAAGCCAGGCGAGCAAATCATGCTGGCTATGGACGCTGCATCTTCTGAGTTCTACAACAAAGAAGACGGCAAGTACCACCTTTCTGGTGAAGGCGTAGTTAAAACTTCTGCAGAAATGGTAGACTGGTACGAAGAAATGGCTTCAAAATACCCAATCATCTCAATCGAAGACGGTTTGGATGAAAACGACTGGGAAGGCCACAAGCTATTGACTGAGCGCCTTGGCGGAAAAGTCCAGCTTGTTGGTGACGACCTGTTCGTTACAAACACGAAGAAGCTTGCTCAAGGTATCGAGCAAGGCGTTGGCAACTCTATCCTGATCAAAGTTAACCAAATCGGTACTTTGACAGAAACTTTCGACGCAATCGAAATGGCGAAGCGCGCAGGATACACAGCTGTTATCTCTCACCGCTCTGGTGAAACTGAAGATTCAACAATCGCTGACATCGCTGTTGCAACAAACGCTGGCCAGATCAAGACTGGTGCACCATCACGTACAGACCGCGTAGCGAAGTACAACCAGCTTCTTCGCATTGAGGACCAGCTTGGCGAAACAGCTCGCTTCAACGGAATCAAATCTTTCTACAACCTTAAGAAGTAATTTTACGAGGTAAAGTCGCCATTGGTGCGATTAAACCCTGTAATACCAGGACACCGGCGGCATGACGATGCTGCCGGTGTTTTTTTGTTCCATCAAGAGCAAGTGGGCACATTTATAGGTATATGAGACATCAAGTTTAATGGACATTTTGAGCGAAGGAGTCTTCCAAAATGTCTAAAAAAAGGGGTTTAATGGACATTTTGAGTAAGGAGGCCTTTCAAAATGTCTAAAAAAAGGGGTTTAATGGACATTTAGAGCGAAGGAGTCTTTCAAAATGTCTAATAAAAGAGGTTTAATGGACATTTTGAGTAAGGAAGCCTTTCAAAATGTCTAAAAAAAGGGGTTTAATGGACATTTAGAGCGATGGAGTCTTTCAAAACGTCTAATAAAAGAGGTTTAATAGACATTTCGAGTAAGGAAGCCTTTCAAAATGTCTAATAAAAGGGGTTTAATGGACATTTTGAGCAATGGAGTCTTCCAAAATGTCTAATAAAAGAGTTTTAATAGACATTTCGAACAAGGAAGCCTTTCAATTTCTAAAAAGAGAAGTTTGTATGATATTTAGAGCAGGTAACCCTATCAAAATTTCTAGTATGCAAAAATTTGATTAAAGGAATCGAGCGCAAACTCCCTATAAGCTTTGTTTTTAACTCATTTAATCCTCAACAATTCAGACAAGTATTGTTTCATTCCTGAAAATGTGATAAATTTAAAATACTGTTAGCAGTTTTATCGGGAGGTACGTCATGCATACATTGTTAGTTGTTCTTTTAGTGATCGTCAGCATTGCTCTTATTGGAGTTGTTCTTCTTCAATCAGGCAAGAGTGCTGGTCTGTCCGGTGCGATTTCCGGCGGCGCTGAGCAATTGTTCGGTAAGCAGAAGGCAAGAGGCCTTGACCTTGTCTTGCACCGTGTTACGATCGTGTTGTCTGTTTTATTCTTTGTTTTGACTATTGCCGTTACTTATTTCGAACTATAATACACACATTGACCCGGCTTCAATAGAGGCCGGGTTTTATTGTGTTTACATAAGCAAAACTCTCACATATTTCTTTTGAATATGGGTATTTACATATATAAAGGCTTTTAATTGAATGTTACAAGCATGTTTGTTAAAACTAAGGAAGATATCTGATAGAGGGAGTAGGAAAATGAGAAAGTTAGTGCCAAGACCTTTTACATTTAAAGCTGGAAAAAGAGCGGTATTGCTGCTGCATGGATTTACCGGCAATTCTGCAGACGTCAGGATGATGGGCAGATTTTTAGAAGGAAAAGGATATACATGCCATGCGCCTGTGTTTAAAGGACATGGTGTACCGCCTGAAGAACTGATACATACTGGTCCTGAGGATTGGTGGCAGGATGCGCTTGATGGCTATGAATTCCTTAAGAATGAAGGCTATGAAGAGATTGCTGTAGCCGGTTTGTCACTGGGCGGTGTCCTTTCACTGAAACTCGGATATACCAAGCCGTTAAAGGGAATCGTGCCGATGTGCGCACCAATGCATCTTAAGACGGAAGAATTGATGTACCGCGGTGTGCTTGAGTATGCGCGCGAATATAAGAGGATGGAAGGCAAGCCTGAGGATCAAATCGAGGCAGAGGTAAAGGAACTCGAACAGAAATCGATGGCCACTTTAAAAGACCTCCAGGAACTGATCAAGGAAGTCCGTGGAAGCATCGACCTGATTTATACACCGACTTTTGTCGTCCAGGCTCGCCATGACATTATTATCGACCCAGACAGCGCCAATATCATCCATGACAACATCGAGTCTGAACATAAAAAGTTAAAGTGGTATGAGGAATCAGGGCATGTCATCACTCTTGATAAAGAACGGGATCAGCTGCACGAAGATGTTTACGAGTTTCTCGAGTCATTAAATTGGAAAGAATAAAAACATATAAAAAATTTATTGAGTTGTTTTTCACACCATGAGCGACAAAATTACGAAAATAGCCCAATAAAGGAGGGATTTATTAATGGATGAGAATATTAAAGGCCATATAGACAGGCTAATGCATTATATGAAGGATGAAGCTTACAAACCTCTTACGGTTCAGGAACTGGAAAGCGCCTTTGGGATCGAGGACTCCTCAACATTCAAGGAATTTGTTAAAGCGCTAGTGGTCATGGAGGAAAAGGGGCTGGTCGTGAGGACTAGAAGTGACCGATATGGTCTGCCTGAAAAAATGAACCTCGTTCGCGGCCGTTTCAGTGCCCATGCCAAGGGATTTGCTTTTGTCATCACTGAAGAGCAGGGAATGGATGACGTCTTCATCCCGCCTAATGAAACAAGCAATGCAATGAATGGGGATACAGTCCTTGTACGAGTGTCATCAGACAGCTCTGGGCAGCGCCGTGAAGGCACTGTTGTACGCATCATTGAGAGAGGTGTCTCGCAAATCGTTGGTACCTATACCGAAAGCAAGCACTTTGGGTTTGTGATTCCTGATGATAAAAAGTTCACGAGTGACATCTTCATTCCAAAAGAGTCAGGGATGGGTGCAGTCGAAGGGCATAAGGTCGTCGTAAAACTGACGAGCTATCCTGAGGGACGCAAAAGTGCAGAGGGTGAGGTTACCGCGATTCTCGGCCATAAAAATGACCCTGGCGTCGATATCCTTTCCGTCATCCACAAGCATGGACTGCCAATGGAGTTTCCAGATGAGGTACTCCAGCAGGCGAATGAAGCGCCGGACCAGATCAATGAAAGTGAGATTGCGAACCGCCGCGACCTGCGTGAAGAAGTCATCGTCACAATTGACGGCGCTGATGCAAAGGACCTTGATGATGCAGTTCAGGTCACAAGGCTTGAAAACGGCAATTATAAACTTGGTGTCCATATCGCCGATGTTACGTACTATGTAACCGAGGACTCACCGATTGACCGTGAAGCAGAAGACCGTGCCACGAGTGTGTATTTGGTTGACCGGGTCATCCCAATGATTCCGCACCGCTTATCGAACGGTATTTGCTCGCTGAATCCGAAGGTCGACCGACTGACGCTGTCTTGTAATATGGAGATCACTCCAGATGGACAAGTGGTAGATCATGAAATCTATCAGAGTGTCATCAAGACGACGGAGCGGATGACGTATTTCGATGTGAACAGGATTCTCGTCGATCAAGACGAAGAAACGCGCTCACGTTACGAATCTCTTGTGCCAATGTTCGAGATGATGGAGGAGCTTGCTGCTATCCTTCGTAAAAAAAGGATGGAAAGAGGAGCCATCGATTTTGATTTTAAAGAATCAAAGGTATTGGTTGATGAAGAAGGCCACCCAACGGATGTCGTTATGCGAGAGCGTTCTGTCGCTGAAAAGCTGATTGAAGAATTCATGCTGGCAGCGAACGAAACGGTTGCAGAGCATTTCCACTGGCTCGATGTGCCATTCATCTATCGAATTCACGAAGATCCAAAAGAGGATAAGCTTAGAAAATTCTTTGATTTCATTACAAACTTCGGATACCTTGTCAGAGGATCCGCAAATGGAGTACACCCAAGAGCCCTGCAGGAAATCATCGAGGAAGTCCAGGGAAAACCGGAGGAAATGGTCGTTTCAACTGTCATGCTCCGTTCGATGCAGCAGGCGAAATACTATCCTGAAAGCCTCGGACACTTTGGTCTTTCAACAGAGTTCTACACGCACTTCACATCACCAATTCGTCGTTATCCTGACTTGATTGTCCACCGTTTGATCAGGACGTACTTGATCGAGGGCAAGCTCGACCAGGCAACGAAGGAAAAATGGAATGCGATACTGCCTGATATTGCCGAGCATTCATCCAACATGGAACGCCGCGCAGTTGAAGCCGAACGTGAAACAGATGAGCTTAAGAAAGCGGAATACATGGAAGACAAGATTGGGACGGAATACGATGGCATCATCAGCTCTGTCACGAACTTCGGGATGTTCGTCGAGCTTCCTAACACAATCGAAGGCCTTGTACATGTCAGCTACATGACGGATGATTATTACCGTTATGATGAACGCCACCTGGCGATGATTGGCGAGCGAACAGGAAATGTCTTCCGAATCGGAGATGAAATTACTGTCCGAGTCATCAAGGTAAACAAGGATGAGCGCTCAATTGATTTTGAAATCGTCGGCATGAAGGGCACGCCAAGACGTGAGCGGCCGGCACAGCCAAAGATCTTCAAGACGGGCAGCAGCGAGAAAAAGCCGCGCCGCGGTAAAGAAGAAGAAGGCAAGCAAGGCGGCAGAGGTTCAGGCGGTGGAAAAGGATCAGGAGGGGGCAGAAATGGCTCCGGTACCGGTTCAGGCTCCGGTTCAAAACCAAAGAGCAAGAAGAAAAAGTTCTTTGAGAACGCACCAGCCGCGAAGCGTAAATCTAAAAAGAGAAAATAGGCAACTGAAAAAGAGAGCTCCTGCTGAAGGGGCTCTCTGTTGTCCTCTATTGCCGGCAGCTCTTGTCGGGGCTGACCAAGGCGCTTGCGCTTTTCATTGTGGCGGCGTTCGTTATTTGCTAAAATGATAAACAATAGAAGGGGGAAGTTTTTATGCCAAAAGGAGAGGGAAAGGTCGTCGCGCAGAATAAAAAAGCAAACCACGACTATTTCATTGAAGAAACGTATGAAGCCGGAGTCGTCCTCCAGGGAACAGAGATTAAATCAATCCGTAACGGGCGCGTCCAGCTGAAGGATTCATACGCAAAGGTCCATAATGGTGAGCTGTTCTTATATAATCTGCACATCAGCCCTTACGAACAGGGAAACCGTTACAACCATGATCCGCTGCGCACAAGGAAGCTTTTGCTTCACAAACGCCAAATCGCCCAGTTGATCGGTGAAACGAAGGAAGCAGGATATGCGCTTGTGCCATTGAAGATTTACCTGAAGAATGGGTATGCAAAGGTTTTAATCGGTCTTGGTAAGGGTAAAAAGAACTATGACAAGCGTGAGACGCTGAAGAAGAAGGAAGCAGGCCGTGATATCGAGCGTGCATTCCGCGAACGTCAGAAAATGTAAGCTTGTTGGCTGAGGAAGAGTGTACCAGTTGAAAAAAGTACTCAGTGTGTTATAATAATAACTGTCACCACGAGTGACAACATAACTTAATGCTCGGCTTAACCGAGTTCTCCTAACGTCTGTATCATGGATACAGCAGCCTTTTATATGGGGACGTTACGGATTCGACAGGGGTAGTTTGAGCTTAAGTGGCGAGTCGAGGGGATCGGCCTCGTAAAAACGTCAACGCCTATAACTGGCAAAGAAAACAACAACTTCGCTTTCGCAGCTTAATACTGCATAGCGGTTCGCCCCTCCATCGCCCATGTGGTAGGGTAGCGGACTCACTCTAAGTGGGCTACGCCGGATTCCACCGCCTGAGGATGAAGGAAGAGAACAACCAGGCTAGCTGGCCGGCCGCCTGTCGGTAGGCAAAAGGACCAGCGAATCGCCAATATGCCGACTACACTCGTAGAAGCTTAAGTGCCAATATCTTTGGACGTGGGTTCGATTAGTCATTAGTCGCCTTGCGTGGCAACACGCGAGTGAAAATCCGGCTTTATCGGTGAAACCTAAGTCGCGAATAGCGATAGGGCAATGCCGAGTGGTATGTGGAGCAATCCAACAGCCATGTATCGACTTATAGGCTGCCAGCCTGGCAGTACTAGGATGCGTGATCTATCCGGGAGTCCGGATAAAACTACATCTCGCATAATACGCCGGAGGACCTGGTCAAACAGGTTCAAGATATAGTCAGTGCCATGGCGAAAGCATGGAATAGCACGTCCCACCGTCTCCACCAATACATATGTTGGTGGATTTTTATTTGCAATAAACTACTAAAGCATAAGTTTGCCAAATGGCAGGCTTATGCTTTTTTGTTAGAGCTGTTTTCGTAAAGATTGTTGTTAAAATCCTAAAGCCGATTTTAACGTAATTAAGAATGTCATTTTGCTGGTCGGTATTAAGTTTGCCTGCTCTTTTCTCACAAAAGAGTCAACTTTGGGAAGAAAAATAGGCAATTCAATCCTTTTTTGTAGTCAATAGCAACAAAGTTTGAGAAAAGAGCCTTTTGTTAGAGCTATTTTCAACAAAGTTTGAGAAAAGAGCCTTTGTTAGAGAACTAATTATACCGAGCTGCCTGCTAAATCTTTAACTAGCAGAAAATGATGATGCACTTTTGCGTTAATGATCACTGTTCATACTGACTTTTTTACTGTTTCGATCTTTTAACCCAAAAATAAACAAAATCCCCCAACCCTAAATAAATTCTTGCCGGTCTGTCCATGTCCTCTTTTCGATTTTTGCATAATTTACACTAACATGCATATTCAGTTGAAAGGAGAAGATGGATTTGCCGACAGCTATGCATTTGAATTTACGCCTTGATCCCACGCAATATATCCCACAGATACGTCATGTCCCCGGATATGATTATATTCATTTAGTGCGCCAGCCCAAATATATGACGGATTTGTCATTGTTGAATGATAGAGTCTATTACCTTAGTGAAATTTTGGATCCAAAAGAGTTTGTAAAGAAACATAATGTCTCCTTGCTGCATGCCCATCATGGGCAATTAGGAGCTTTATTGCTGCCGTTCAAAGAGAAGACAAAGCTTCCTTTGGTGACCAGCATCCGTGGCAGGGATGCGACGTTAGGCGGACAGCCTGTTGGTTATTTGGATAATCTGAAATTGCTCTTTGACAAGGGTGACCATTTTTATCCTGTGTGCCAATACTTGGCTGACCGGATTATTTCCTGGGGCTGTCCTCCTGAAAAAGTCAAAGTGCTTTACGGTGGTGTTGATTTAACCAAATACCATTACAGGGCTCCAGCTGCGGATGGGGCGCAGGATATTCTGTCTGTAGGAAGATTAGTAGAAAAAAAGGGCCATGATGTGTTAATGAAAGCATTCCGGAAAATAAAGGATAGATTCCCTCAGGCCACCTTGACGATAATCGGCAGGGGGGAACTGAAGGACCAGCTTGAATCGTTGGCGGCTCAACTTAATTTGGGAGATTCATTCCGGTTGTTGAATCATCTTCATAAAGATGAAGTCCGGAAACGTATGGCGAATGCTGATTTGTTTTGTGCAGCCAGTCTGGAAGCATCGAATGGTGATCTCGAAGGCATACCGAACACGCTAAAAGAAGCAATGGCCCTTGGTGTACCTGTCATCTCGACTTATCATGCAGGCATTCCTGAATTGATCACTCATAAACAGGAAGGATATCTGGTTGAAGAAAACAATGTTGAGGAGCTTGCGGCGGGACTTGAATTTATGTTAAGCCATAAGGCATTGTTGCGGGATTATACAATTGCCGCAAGAAAGAAAGTTGAACAGCTTTTTGATGAAAAGAAGCAGCTTCATTTACAAGCAAAGTATTATGATGAACTGTTAGGAGGAAGAGCATGCAGTTTTTTGAATCTATTAATTTAAATCAAAGTGCCGAAAGTATTGAAATTGAGGCCAGTAAGGACTATCCAATTGTTAGCAGGGGTCCCGAAAGTGTCATTTTTAAAATATCCAATGAGCAATGTTTAAAAATCAGTACCAGCATGGAACAGCTTAAGCTAGAGGCAGACGGCCTTGCTGCAGCGCAAAAGCTACCCTCTATACCAAAGTTATATAAGGTCGGGACGAATTATATCATCAGGGAATTTTTTGATGGACCAACCTTAAAGAATTACCTGAGGAACTGTACGTATCTTCCTGAAACCATTGCGAAAGAGCTTCTGGCAATCATAAAGGGCATGAAAAAAGCAAAATTAATGATGGGCAGTGACCCGCTGAAGCATATTTTTGTCCTCGGGAATGAAAAGTTAAAATGGATCAGTCCTATTAAAGCGACCAAGGAAAATCCTCCTGTTCCGCTTACCTTACTCAATGACTTGAAGGGGATTTTACTGCAGGATTCATTTTTGGAACATGTAAAAAATCTGGACCCGGGTCTATATAATAAATGGATGGTGTTTATAATGGAAAATCAGGTGGATTATAAGAGGTCTGCTGCTGACGCTGAAGCGAATTTTGAAAATTTAACACATAATCTGATTGGCCAAGGGCGTCAGGGTGCAGTCTATCGGGTTGATGAAGAAAAATGTGTAAAAATTTATCCAAAACAGAGCCACTTTCTTAAAGAAAGGGAGGTTTTACTATCAAGCCAGCACCTCTCTTTTATCCCTAAAGTCTATGAAACGGGTCCTAATTATATTTTAATGGAATACTTGCAGGGACCGGATTTAAATACGTTTTTAAAGAAGCAATCAACACTGCCGGAAGAAGTCACGGTCAATCTCCTGGAGATACTGGAATCCATGAGGAATTCAGGCTTTGAGAAAATCGATGCACCTTTAAGACATATATTTGTCACGGGCCAGGGGTTCAAGTTAATCGACCATGTATATTCATTTTCTAAAAAACAAGAACGTCCGCTTGAATTATTCAGAAACCTGCATGACCGGAAATTCCTCGATTCTTTTCTAGATCAAGTCAAAGTGATTAACCCCCAAATCTATACAGAATGGACAAGTAGGCCAATACCCCTTTCAAAAGAAGAGGCGGCGAAAGAGGTTAAAAAGATTAGTAAAAAAGAAAAGGGCCAGCGGAAATGAAGATATTAGTAACCGGGGCTGCAGGGTTTATTGGCTTCCATCTTGCCTGTCGGTTATTAGCTGAAGGCTATGAGGTGATTGGGGCAGACAATCTAAATGACTATTATGATGTCCGCTTAAAGGAAGACCGGTTAGAAATTTTGCGAAAAATGCAGGGTTTCCGGTTTTATAAAATTGATTTAGCAGATTCCGAATCGGTCAATGCTGTTTTTGAGAAACACGAAATTGGTATAGTGATAAACTTAGCCGCACAGGCAGGAGTACGCTATAGCATCAGCCACCCGCATTCATATGTCCACTCTAATATCAGCGGGTTCCTGAATATTTTAGAGGCTTGCAGGGATTATCATATAAAGCATCTAATATTTGCCTCTTCAAGTTCTGTTTATGGAGCGAATGGAAAGGTTCCGTTTTCCACATCAGACCCGGTTGACCATCCCGTTAGTATGTATGCGGCCTCCAAAAAAGCGAATGAATTAATGGCACATACGTATAGCCACTTATTCAATGTTCCAGCCACCGGACTTCGGTTCTTTACCGTGTTTGGCCCATGGGGACGTCCGGATATGGCATATTACAGCTTTACAAAAGACATTACAGAGGGTAACAAAATCAAAGTATTTAACCATGGTGATATGAAAAGAGACTTCACTTATATTGATGATATAGTGGAAGGGATCATTGGTCTTCTTCATCGCCCTCCATCCCCGAATCCCGAATGGGATCCAGAGCATCCTGAACCGGGCTCAAGCTATGCACCCTATAAAATTTATAATATAGGCAACAATCGCCCGGTTAAGTTAACGGACTTTATTCAAATATTGGAGAAGCTGATCGGCAAAAAAGCAAAAATGGAATTCCTGCCGATGCAGCCAGGAGATGTCAAGGAGACATACGCAAGTATTGACGACTTACACCAGGTGAGCGGCTTCACTCCTCAAACCTCATTGGAGACGGGGTTAAGCAAGTTTGTTAACTGGTATAAACAATATCATTTAAAAGAAAAAAACGAATAAACAAAGGTCAATGCGTTTCCAATTAAGTGGAGACGCTTTTTAAATGCCCTTCAATAAAAGTGGCTTTCGATGGGCATTCTAAATTACATTGAATGTATTAAGCAGGGGTGAATAAATCATTGATGAAGTTTTTAATTCCTTTACTCTTATTGATCATCATTACAGTTATAGCCTATATTATGTTAATAAAATCTCCTAATAACCCTCCCAGCCAGCTTCAGCAGCAACAGCAGAATCCCCCTCCTTCAAAACGGGTAGTGATGATTGTAGTCGATTCCTTGATGGACCAGCCTCTGCAGTCGAGTCTTGAGGAAGATAAGGTGTCTGCCTTACGGTTTTTAATCAATCATGGCAAATATTATCCCGAAATGGTAAGTGCCTTTCCAACGATGTCTGTTGTTATAGATAGCACCTTATTGACAGGAACCTATGCAGATCAGCATAAAGTTCCGGCTCTCGTCTGGTATGATTCAAACGAGAAGCGTTTCATCAGTTATGGAAGTGCCCAAAAGGAAATCAGGAAACTTGGAGTGAAACAAGTTTTAGAGAATAGTCTTTTCCAGCTGAACCACCGCCATTTGAGCCCTGCCGTTAAAACAATCCATGAGGAACTGAAAGGGCAGTCAGCTTCCATAAATACTCTTGTATACCGCGGAGGGCACAGCAAGCCTTTATCTGTGCCAAGAGGGTTAAGCTGGCCTGGTCTTGTTGAAGAAGACGCATCTATTAAAGGGCCTGAATATTTTTCCTATGGTCTATTATCAAAGCTGGACCCGAAAAATCCACATACACATTTGTGGCAAGGGTTTGGCTTTAATGATCAATTTGCCGCACAGGAACTGAAGTATTTGATCAAGCATAATCGGCTTCCATCCTATTCGCTGGTTTATTTTTCGGATAACGATAAACAGGTCCATAAGAAAGGCGTCTCCGTCACGAAAGGAATCGAAGATGCGGACAAGCAGCTGCAAGAGATCCTGAATACCTATCCTGCATGGGAAGAGGCGTTAAATGATACGGCCTGGATCATCATGGGAGACAGCGGGCAAACCGATTTAAAGAACGATAAGGAGCAAGCATTAATCGATTTAAGGGTGCTGCTTAAAGAATACCGTATCCATAAGATCGACGGGCCGGTTAAAGAAAAAGACCAGATCGTCCTGGGATTAAATGAGCGAATGACCTTCATTTATCTTCTGGACCAGAACATTAAAATAGATGATTTATCGAGTATTCTCAGTAAAGACAGACGGATTGACCAGATTGCCTGGAAACAAGGGGAGAGTGTAAAAGTTATATCGGGAGATCACAGTGGGTATCTCTTATTTAAACCAAACGGAGACTTTGCTGACCAATACGGGAAGACTTGGTGTATTGAAGGCAACTTTGACATTTTGGATCTTGAGGCAAATGGGAAAAACCAAATAGAATACAACGATTATCCAGATGGTCTGGCAAGGTTATACAGCTCCTTTTACTCTCATTCAGGCATTTATATGGTTGTTAACGCTAAGCCTGGTTATGAATTTGTTGGCGAAGAGTCTCCAACACATGTTGGCGGTGCCGCCCACGGGTCGCTCCATAAGCAGGATACATTTTTCCCGGTGATTGTGGCAGGTACAGAACAAGAGCCTCAACACGAACGAATAATGGATTTTAAAGAGTGGGTAATGAGGATTCTGGAAAGTCCAGAATTAAAGAAATCCGGAGGCGCAAAGTGAAAATTAAAGTAATGACATACAATATCCATCATGGAAAAGGGATGGATAAAAAGGTGGATTTAAACAGAATTGCTGACGTTATTTCGAAAAGTGGCGCAGATATAATCGGACTGAATGAAGTTGATAAAAATTACTCAAGCCGGAGTGATTTTATCGATCAAGTACAATTCCTTGGAGATGAATTGAAACTGCATTACGCTTTTAGTCCATCTATATCTTTAACATCAAAAAAGGCAGATGGCATCAGACAATACGGGAATGGACTTCTTTCCCGCTTTCCGATCCTTTCGAGCAAAAATTATTTGCTTAACTTTATTCCTGGACTCATCGAGGGCAGGTCAGTACTTGAAACAACTATTGAAGTTAACAAGAAACTGCTTGGCACCTACGTAACCCACTTAAGCTTAAATCCCGGCCTTCATAAAAAACAAAGTCAGTTTATTTTTGAAAAAGCAAAAAGCCCGGCGATAATTTTAGGCGACTGGAACATGAAACCACACAGCAGAAAGTGGGGAAGAGTAACAGCGAATTACCGGGATGTTTGGAAAGAAGCCGGAGGAGAACCTGGGCTTACTTATCCTTCAACAAAACCAAGATTGAGGCTTGATTATATTTTTGTAACTGAAGAGTTAAAAATAAATGATGCCCGTGTTATTGATACAGAGCCAATCGCTTCAGACCATCTGCCGGTGATGGCAACCCTATCAATTTAAAGCCTGCCCAAAATGAAGAGCACAACTTCAAAGTTGTGCTTTTCATTTTATTGGTGTTCAGTTTTTTTGAGAAGACCAGCTAGCCAGAACGGCAAATACAAAATGAAAAAAGTAACAAGCGCAATGGCTTCCAGCGAAAGAATATACCAAGGCCATGGTCCGAGATAGTCAATGAGCGACGGATTGATGGGTTTTTCAGAAATGTACATATAGTTTCCTTCGATCAGGAAATTGACGATGAATACGATCAGAGTATAGACGTTCAGCCAGAGAAACGCTTTCCATATGGACTTCCCGGTCGGCCTGTATCCTGCGACAAACACCATGAACAGATTGGCGATTACCGTTCCGCCATGTGAAATGAAGAAATGGACATAGCGGTAGTGTGGGAAGGTGTACAGGCTGATGTCCGGCGTGATCATTGCCTGCAGCGCGCTGCCGACACCGACAAAATAGGTGAATTCAAATAGTGCATATCTTCTTGTTAAAAGTAAAAGGGCGGAGAGGATGAGAGAAATACTGCTCAGATGAAGGGGCAGCGAGTATTGGTAACTCCAATGGCCGCTCCACCAAAGCCATGCCTGCAGGCTGATTTCAGAAATGATCAGCACAAGAAATAATCCAACCCGTGCAGTACTGTTGACACGAGGATCCCTCAGCGTTTTACGAAACAAGAAGAGCAGGATGACCATAAGCAGGAAAGCCGCAAGTGTATACAGGTGAACACTGGAAAATAGCTGAAAGACAGTTTCTGTACCTGGCTCAAAAAGTTCCCTCATAAAGCCCTCCTCCAATCGTGTAATAGTTCAATTTTTCCATATTACACTCTTACTTTAACATATTCTCAACTGGCGTATATATGGTTAGAAAAACATACATTTCATACGATTACCGTTTTGAGGAGGGTGGGATCATGCAGTTTTATTACGGCGAGCAGATGCCCTTGCGGATATTGAATGAAGCTGAGTTTTGGAAGCATCAGGAGGATGAGCATACTGTAGTGATCAGGGAGTTGACCCTGATTTGGAACAGGAATATGTGAGCGCACTGAAAGAATGGGAAAAGGTATTAGGGGAGACCCGCCAAGTGAAGCAGTGAGAAGTAACCCAACCGCCAAAGTGGTACTGGACCACATGATCCGGGAATCAGAATACTTTGTCGGGATTGCCCAGGCGCTTTTGTACCAGCAGACAACTTAGAAAAGCAATCAAAGAATCAGCCAGGTGTTTGGCTGTTTTTTTGCCTTGTTATGAAAAAGCTTTTTGATCTTCTGCTGTGTTTTTATGCCAAAACTCCTAGTTCTAAAACTTTCGCTTACAGAAAGAAATCTGTTATGATTATAATGAAATAGAGAAAAGGAGGATTTTTCCTATGTATGATATAGCAATTATTGGAGCAGGCCCTGCAGGCGGAAGCGCAGCGATTTTCGCGGCAAAGGCTGGCAAAAAAACAATCGTGCTGGACAATAATAAAAGCGTAACGAAGCGTGCCTGGATGGAGAACCACTATGGTGCTCCTGAAATTGCAGGTCCTGATTTAGTAGAAACTGGCATCAAGCAAGCGAAGAAATTTGGTGCTGAGTTCGTCGAAACGACAGTGACTTCTGTCAGCAAAACAGACAGCGGCGTTAAAGTCGTAACTGAAAACGGCGAGTATGAAGTCAAGCATGTGATCATCGCATCAGGGATGATGACGGATGTGGCTGAAGCATCAGGTCTTGCAACAAAGGATGGCACAGAGCCAAGAATCAAGACGATCTTTGACGTAGATGCTGCCGGAAAAACTAATGTTGAAGGCGTTTGGGCTGCAGGTACATGCGCAGGTGTCAGCATGCACACTATCATCACAGCTGGAGACGGCGCAAAGGTCGCCATCAACGTCATCAGTGAGCTGAACGGCGAGCGTTATGTAGATCATGATGTATTGAAAGCTTAATAGATAGTAAGAAACCTTGCCGCTTTTTGCTGCAAGGCTTCTTCATGTTGGTTTAGTTGCTGTAGTTGAATTGTTCCTCAATCTTCCCATCCTCATCATGGATGTAAGCCATGGTTCCCGCTTCTTCTGCCAGGCGTTTTGCTTCATCTGCAGCCTCAGATTTTGAATCGGCCGTAAATTGTGGATCGTCCTCGCCTTCTTTCTTGACGGCCCATCCTTCTTCATCATGAGGAACTGCATGGAATCTTGCTTCATCTGTACCTGCGCGGTCTTTAAAATATTCTTCTTGTTCCATATTATCATTGTTGTTTTTGTTGTCCCGTGCCATAATAATCCCTCACTTTTCTTTAGTTTACCTTGGAAAAGGTACTATAGATTTACCCGCTATGTATATATAGAAACATCAACCCTGCTCTTAGAAAAAACAACCAAATAAAAGAGCCCCGGAAAAGGGCTCCGAATCTGTTAATAAACCATCGCTGGATCATGGTAATATTTGAATTCCAATAAATTATTAGCCGGGTCTATCAGGAAGAAGGTTACATGCTCTTCTTTCTTTCCTGGAAAGCGGACCATCAGTTCCTGGAAAAACGTCAGTTTATTTTCGACTGCATATTCATGGGCAAGGTCGAATTCCTGCTTTTTAATAAAGGTAATGCCAAAATGGCGGGGATACATTCGGGGCTCAGGGTCTATTTTTTCCGGATTCAAATGACAGACAACCTGGTCACCGAAAAAATCAAATGTCACCCTGTCATGATATCTTCTTGCCAATTTACAGCCAAGCCGTTCGTAAAAATCCACTGTTTCATCAAGCTCCTTGCACGGGATAGCAAGATGAAACACTTTGTCCGTATCTCTCATACCCGTTCCTCCTGATAATTATGAAAAGTGTCTGAGCGCAAGCCCAGCCTCAGTGTTTCCAGAGCTATGGCATCCGCGAATGGGATATTTGCAAGATTGACCTGTGGACCGGCCGAGCTGAGGAAGCATGTTTGCATTTTCTTGTTCGGTGCTTCAAAAATAAGGTGATCCAGGTTCAGTCCCGATGAAATGATCTCTTTGATGATATCGAACCGTATGTCTCCGCTGCCGGTGCATATGCCGCTCGTTCCGCCTTCCCGCGCCTCCGTGATCACTTTCTCTGCCCCTGCTTCAAAGTCTTCGTGAATATATTCAATCCATTCCTGTGAGCTGGAATTCCCTGAAATCATACTGTCTTTGCTCCCGACTTCACTGAAGATGTTGAATTCTCCGGCGAAATCGGAAATATATCCAGCTTTTTCCCTATTGGTGATCGGCAGCGTCCCATTAGAAATCTCAATATAACGACAATCATACATCTTACAGTAGCGGTAAAAGTCATCCAGTTTGTTCTGGCTCAGGAATTTCTCAAATAAGGTGCCGCCGAAAAAATAGTCAACATCGTTTTCCTTTAAGCACGTCATTTTCTCTTCAAGGTTCAAAGAAACGATTGAGGTGCCCCAGCCGAATTTTACAAAGTCAATATAATGGCCTGCCCCTTTAATCGTGTCTTTAAAATAATTACAAGGAAGACCGTTGTCTATTAAGATTGTCAATCCCCTGGTCCTTGGCTTTTCCTGCCGCGCCGGGAGCTTTAAACCAAAATGTTTCATCATCATATAACCTCACAATTCTGGGTAATCCCTTTTTATCATCCACCACCATTACAAAGGCTTCATCAAGCTCTTTTGTACAATAATCGAGATCCCGTGCGTCAAAGTCCGGCTGTCCGTGATCAAAAAATTTCCGGGCTGCCTCACAGCTTACTATCCTTTGTACAACATCCTCTGCTGCGAGGGTTGCATCATCCTCGATGATCGACTTGATGTATTCAGCGCAGGCGAGGTCATCATCCCCGTCAGGATGGGAGGCGATAATATTAATTAAGGCATCCTGCCTGCAAGTTTTCAGAATATGCCCCGCTGTTTTCCTTGCATTTGAAAAACCTGTCGCATAGACTTTCTCTGCGTTCAAAGCATTCAGAAGTGCTCTTACTCCATTTGTCGTCTTCTGGACTATTGTTCTTCCCCTGACATCCTCACCGCTGATTCGTCTCGGAGAATTATCGAGGTCGAAACCAGCAATGGGCAGTCCCTTGATTTCTCCGGCTAAAAAATAATTTGGGTATTTTTCCTTTAAAGCCACAGCTTCCGAAACCGAATTAACGAGGAGGATTTCCTTTGCCCCTCCAAGAAAGGCATGGTGTGCAACAGTGAAGGCCCTGATGACATCGATAACAATATTTGCATCAGAAAACGGCAGATTATGCTGATGGCCTTGGTAGATATTTACTCTCATATGTTCTCTCCCCCTAGCAGTTTATTAGATTAAATTCCAGGTATCTGAGTGATTGGAATTTTTATATGGACACTGCAGAGTGAATCTTAAAAACCCATGCATTTACATTTGCCTAAATTACAAAAGATTATATTCATAGGGACTTATATAGGTACCTTATCCATCGTAAATAGAACCCTTTCTTAGTGCATACAAGTACTGGTGTCCGAAAAAGGGGATAAATTTGGACCCGCGAATGTGCGTCAGGATTTACACTCATGAGAACGATATCCACTAGGTCATCTTTCTCGCATTGCCATATGGATTCCTCGCGCCCGAGTCTTAACATTTTTGCCGCTTTCTTTTATATGACAAAGACTAGTCCGATTTAAACAAATAAATAAATCCGTTATAGCCCGAGCCATCAACAAATAAGCTTAATAATGGCACTATTAAGATTTTTACAGGAAACAGAGGCAAAAAAACGGTGGGGGTTATGCCATGGCAGTAGTGAAGCATACGGAGGCTGATGTCGATCTGTTGGCCCGATTGTTAAGAGCAGAGGCTGAGGGTGAAGGGCAGCAGGGAATGCTGATGGTGGGAAATGTAGGGATCAACCGGATACGTGCGAACTGTTCTGATTTTAAGGGGTTAAGGACCGTTCCGCAGATGATTTATCAGGAACATGCTTTTGAGGCAACGCAAAAGGGTTATTTTTATCAACGTGCAAGAGAAGCTGAAAAGAGACTCGCAAGGCGTGTGCTGAAAGGGGAGAGGCTATGGCCGTCCAAATATAGCCTATGGTATTTCCGGCCTTCAGGAGATTGTCCGCCGACATGGTACAATCAGCCGCATGTCGGCCGGTTTAAGCTTCACTGTTTTTATGAACCAACAGGTGAAGAGTGCGCAAATATTTATAACACATTTTAAATAGCTGGACTGCCTGAAAACCTGGGCAGTCTTTTTGTTTTCTTAGGGCTGTTTTCGTAAAGATTGTTGTTAAAATCCTAAAGCCGATTTTAACGTGATAGAAGGCCATTTTGCTGGTCGGTATTAAGTTTGCATGCTCTTTTCTCACAAAAGAGTCAACTTTGTGAAGAAAAATAGGTCATTTCAATCCTAGCTTGTATTCAATAGTAACAAAGTTTGAGAAAAGAGCCTTTCTTATTGACATAGGAAGTGATTAGGATTAAAGTTAAAAAGGTTAATAGTTAAACAGTTGAACAGTTAAACGATGGAATAAGTTTAGAGCGGGGTGAATATATAGACATGTGTGATAAATCAATCAAGGATTTAGTTGACCATTATATCCATGTTTCTTTTTCGGTCAACAAAATTGCCGAGGGACTGATCAAGGAAGAAATAGGTTCCGACCTGACGAATGACCAGCATTATACTTTGCGTTATATCGATAAGGTTGGCACTTGCACATCCTCCGAGCTGGCTGAAGTTTTCGATGTCAAAAAGAGTGCGATCACGGCGATCATTACTCGGCTGTGGGAAAAAGGGCTAATCCAGCGGGAACGGGATGAAAATGACAGGCGCCTGGTATACCTGTCTTTGACTGACAAGGGAAATGAACTTTTTCGGAAGACGGAGGAGCGGATACAGGCGCTAGTAGGATCCTTTATTGAAAAATTCGACCAGGATGAAATCGTCCAGTTCCTTAAGACGTACGACAAGCTGAATGACATTTTAACAGAAAGAAAGAGCAGGGTGGAGTAACGTGAAATTCATTATTAAGCAGAAATGGTTTGTCATTATTGTGTGGATTCTTGTGGCTGCAGGCCTGTTCATGGCTGCGCCGAATATGGCTGAACTTGTCCGGGAAAAAGGCCAGATTACCGTGCCTGACGAGTACTCATCAACATTGGCCGGCAAAATCATGGACGACGTAAGGAAACAGGAAGGCGGAGGGGATGATACCCAGGTCGCACTCGTCTTCCATAGCGAAAAGAAATTGACTCAGGACGAGATCAAGGAAGCGGAGAAAGCAATCCGCGCACTTGAAGATAACAGGGAAGAAATCGGGATTACCGATATCCTGACACATTTCAATGAAGAAAGCCTTAAGGAACAGCTTGTTTCTGACGATGGGAAATCGATCTTAACCTCAGTCACGGTCAATTGGAATGACCGCGAACCAGCGGAGGTAAGCAAGCTTCTGTATGAAACGATTGAAGATATCGAAGTCGACCACTATTACACAAGTCAGTGGCTCATCAATGAAGACCTGATGACAAGCTCTGAAGAAGGTTTGAAAAAGACTGAAGGTATCACAGTCGTCTTTATCCTCGTAGTGCTTTTGCTGGTATTCAGGTCTGTCGTCGCTCCTGTCATTCCATTATTGACAGTCGGGATGGCCTATCTTGTTTCACAATCAATCGTAGCAATGCTTGTTGATCAATTAAATTTCCCGCTTTCAAACTATACGCAGATTTTCCTTGTTGCCGTCTTGTTCGGGATTGGAACGGATTACTGTATTTTGCTGCTCAGCCGCTTTAAGGAAGAGATGACACATAATGAAAGCGTGCCGGCTGCGATTGTCGCAACATACAAGAACGCGGGACGTACCGTCTTTTTCAGCGGTGTAGCGGTTATGATCGGATTCGCTGCTATAGGATTCTCAGAATTTATTTTATATCAGTCCGCTGCAGCTGTAGCGATTGGTGTCGCAATGCTCTTGCTCGGATTATTCACTATTGTCCCATTTTTTATGGCGGTATTAGGACAAAAGATTTTCTGGCCTTCAAAACAAAGCGCTGAACATGGTGAAAGCAAGCTATGGGGAACAGTCGGCAGCTTCTCACTGGCTCGTCCATTCCTCAGCCTGTTGATTGTGGCGGCAGTATGCGTACCATTCCTGTTTTCCTACGATGGGGAGTTGAGCTATAACTCACTGGATGAAATCAGCGGGGATGTAAACTCAATCAAGGCCTTCAACGCAATCGCCGACAGCTTCGGGCCTGGTGAATCAATGCCAACCCAGGTCATTTTGAAAAATGACGAAAGAATGGATTCGGCAGAATACATCGAGCTGGCTGAGAGAATCAGCACTGAATTGGAAAAGGTCGACCTCGTTGACACCGTTCGCTCGGTGACAAGACCAACCGGCGAACCAATCGAAGACTTCTTCGTATCCAAGCAGGCTGAAACACTCGGTTCAGGACTTGGAGAAGGCAAAGAAGGCCTGGATAAAATCAGCGAAGGTCTTCAGGAAGCAGAATCTGAACTGTCCAAATCAGCTCCGGAACTGGATAGTACAGCTGATGGCATCAACCAGTTAATCAATGGAACGACCGAAATTAAGTCAGGTCTTGGTGAAATCCAGACCAACCTGGAAAAAATCGAAAACGGCATCCGCAAGGGGTCTGCTGGTTCTGACCAGATTCAGGCCGGCTTAGCAGAAGCTAAAGCGGGAGCCGAGGCATTGCTTGCTGGGTATAAGGACCTTCAGGGAAAATATGTTGAGATGCAGACAGGTCTGGCAAAGCTGGAAGCCGGCTACAAAAAGGCTGGAGATGGGATTGCCCAACTCTCAGGCGGGATCTCACAGGCCAATGGCGAGCTTTTTGGTTATTTGGAACAGAGAGACCAAACGTTACAAGCAGACGAAAACTATCAGCAAATCAAAGACCAGATTGGCTATCTGGAAGGTGAGCTGGCAAAAGCTTCAGCAGGCCTGGAGCAGCTTAATGAGCAATTGCCTCAGCTGACCGGCGGGATGGCCAAAGCAAATCAAGCCTTTGCCGAAGCTCTGGCACAGCAGGCAAACTTCGGTCCTGGCCTCCAGCAGCTCATCGACGGAATCGAAGAGCAGCAGTCAGGATTAAATCAGCTAGCTGACGGGCAAGGAAAGATTGTCGATAACTTTCCTAGGCTGACGAATGGCCTGACCGGAATCAATGCCGGACAGCAGCAGCTGCTTGCCGGATTTGGCGGTCTGGGAGGCCAGCTTGAACAACTTACAGATGGTCTCAGCCAGAGTACGGACGGGTTGAACCAGGTATCTGAAGGCCTTGGCTCTGCACAGGAGTATCTGGATGGCCTGGCTGAATCGGATTCCAATGGCTTCTATTTGCCGGCTGATGTACTTGAGAGTGAAGAATTCACCCAGGTATTCGATGTTTATATGTCAAACGACCGCAAAGTCATGACGATGGACGTTATTTTCGAAGCGAATCCTTATTCAAATGAAGCGATGGCTCAGGTTGCTGAAATCGAGGAAGCAGTTGAGCGAGCGACGAAAGGGACGAAGCTTGAGAACGCAGATTTGGCAATTGGCGGCATCACGAGCACGAACGCCGACCTTGATACGATGTCCGGCCAGGATTACTCGCGGACGGTCATCCTGATGCTGCTGGGGATCGGGATCATCCTGGTGTTCCTGTTCCGCTCGATCATCATGCCAATCTACATTATCGGCTCACTGATTTTAACCTATTATACAGCGATGGCGGTCAACGAGGTCATCTATGTTGATATCCTTGGATACTCAGGCATCAGCTGGGCAGTACCGTTCTTCGCCTTTGTCATCCTTGTTGCCCTTGGAGTCGACTACAGCATCTTCTTGATGGACCGTTTCAATGAATATAAGAATCTATCAATCTCTGAAGCCATGCTGCTGTCGATGAAGAAGATGGGAACAGTCATCATTTCGGCTGCTGTCATCCTCGGCGGAACATTCGCGGCAATGATGCCATCAGGCATGATGTCCCTGCTGCAAATCGCATCAATCCTTCTTGTTGGATTGTTCTTATACGCATTCATCATGCTGCCGTTGTTCATCCCTGTACTGGTAAAGAACTTTGGCGAAGCAAACTGGTGGCCGTTTAAAAGGGCATAGTAAGAAAAGCGTAAGCGCCTTGGTCAGCCCTGACAAGTGCTGGAGGGCTGGCCAGTGAAGTCGCTCTTTGACTTCATTGGGCAGACCGAAAACGAAATGTATAGCCGACTGCCCAGAAACGGAGAAATTGGAGACTTCCACAAAGAAGCGCTTTTTGCTTCTGCCGGCGGAGTTGAAGTTTCGGAGTTTCTAGGAGGCGAAACTAGACAAGCGACTCGAGTGGCTAGGCGCTGAAGCTGGACAATTATCGAAGTTGAATTTTATACATTTTAGATTTTAAAAGAGAGGCAGACCACTTTGTGGCTGCCTCTTTCTGCTATTAGCATCCATCCACTCCGCATGCTAAACCATCATCTGAGTCTCCCATTTCTGAATGGATCACTTGTTCCAGCGCTTCTTTCGACCTCATTCCCGGAACGACCCTGTCACCAATGATGAAGGTGGGGACAGCGGTTATATCAACCTCGTTATATGCATGGTGAAGAGCCTGCTGATGTGCCTCTTTATATTTCCTTGTTTCCAGTGCTTCACGATACTCCGTTTTATCCAGGCCGATCTCTTCAGCAAGCATCGTCAATACCTCGACATCCCCAATATCCAGCCCTCTCTGGAAAAAAGCACGGAGCATATGGTCGTTATACTCATTTCCTTTTCCTTTCTCCTTCGCATACTGATAGCCCTCGAATGCCAGATGCGTATATGGCTGGGGAGACACATCCGGAAGGACAATGTCGATGCCCATCCGCTCAGCCATTGGGTAGACGGATTGCTTCCAGGTGCTTTGCAGATAGTGTTCTTCAGGCTTCAGTGTTTTGTTCGGATAGGGTCTCAATTCAAAAGGCATCCATTCAAGTCGGACATCCTTACCCTTTATCGCTTCCATTAGCGGAAACTCCGCCAAAAAGCAAAATGGTCAAACGTAATCAGAGTAGATTTTGATATTTAGTGTCATAGCAGCCTCCTGTAAAATTGTTATCTTTAGATTTTGTTTGGATTATACCTTTATACATCGAACATAAAACTTACAATAATTTTTATTGCCTAAAACGCGCGGAAACCATAAGATGGAAATATCAAACTTAAAGGGGATAGTATATTGCGTATATATAGCTTGGTTTTTTCAGATGAAGAGGTGAAATTAATACTAAAATAGGAGAAAAAATAATGACAAAGAATCTTTTTCGCGGCCAAACGCTAAAGCTTACAGCAAAAAGGGAAGGGGATATAGATATCATCGCTTCCTGGGATGAAGACCCGGAGTATTTGAGAAATGTTGACACCGATATTGCGATTCCCCGCCCAGTTGAACATTTTGAAGGTGAGGGTGATCCGAGTTCGAATAGCTTTTACTTCCGCTTACGGACGATCGAGGATGACAGGCTGATTGGATTTATCGTCATCCACAGCATCGAATGGAATAATCGGGCTGGAATGCTCGCAATGGGCATCGGCAACGCCAATGACCGTGGTAAAGGGTATGGTTCCGAAGCGCTGCAGCTGATTCTTCGCTATGCCTTTCATGAACTAAACCTGAACCGTGTCGGCCTGGATGTCATTGAATATAATGAGCGGGGAATCCGTGCCTACCAGAAAGCTGGCTTTCAAATCGAAGGCAGGGTGAGGCAAGGGGTCCATCGTGATGGCAAAATTTACGACCGAATCAATATGGGAATCCTAAGGCCGGAGTGGGAAGAACTCTCCATATAAAAAATAATGGACCGGGCATACTTCACGCCCGGTCCATTTCAGTCCTATTATTCTGAGGCCGCCTTTAACTCTTTAGATGGAACAAGCCTGTCACAGGCCCAGCCGGCAAGTGCGCCAACAAGTGCAGGCAGCAGCCAGCCCAGTCCCTCCGCATATAGCGGCAATGATTTTAGAAGTGATCCGAGTGCCTCTGACTCAACACCGAATGTCTTCAAACCGTCAACTACACTCACTAGTGCTGTTGCAAAAACTGCTCCCACATAGACTCCGCGTGCCCCCTTGAAGAAACGGTCAAGGAAGGAGAGGATGACAAGGACGATCGTGATCGGATAAAGGACGATCAACACTGGTACCGAAATCGAAATGATCTGGTTGAGGCCAAGATTCGCGATCAATAAGCTGAACACTGTCACAACGAGTGTGAAAGTCTTATAAGGAACCTTTGGCATCATTTTGGCGAAAAATTGGCTTGTCGCGGCTACAAGGCCAACTGCCGTTGTGAAGCAGGCAAGCGTTACGATCAAACCGAGCAGCAGCATGCCTGGCGCCCCGAACATCAGCTTTGCTGATTCTGTTAAAATGGCACCGCCATTTTCGTATTCACCAACAGAGGCTATTTTTGCACCAAGAAGGCCGACTGTTACATATACAAAAGCTAATCCGATGCCAGCGATTACGCCAGCTTTCATTGTTTCCCTTACAACCTGCTTGCGTTCCAGCTTTTTTTTCTGCTGGATAGCTCCAACCACAATGATACCAAAGGCCAATGCAGCAATGGTATCCATCGTCAGGTACCCTTCCAGGAATCCCGTAGCAAATGGAGCTGATGTATATTTTTCAGATACCTGTCCAAACGAACCTTCCAGCTTGAAAAAGCTGCCAATCACGAGCAGGACGATCGCCGCAAGCAAAACAGGCGTCAGGGTGCTTCCAATCCGTTCGACCATTTTTGAAGGGTTTAACGTAACCCAGTAAACGAGTGCGAAAAAGACTAGTGTAAACAGCCAAAGTGCTGTGGAATTCAGTCCGGATTCCCCAAGGAACGGCTTAACGGACATTTCAAAAGCGACATTGGCACTCCTTGGAATTCCGAAGAAAGGTCCGATCGATAAATACACTGCAGCGCTGAAAACGATTGCAAAAACTGGGTGTACCTTAGAGCCGATTTCTTTTATACCATCCTTAGCCATCGAAATGACAACAACAGTCAATAATGGCAGTCCAACTCCGGTTACAACAAAACCAAGCATGGCTGGCCAAAAATTCGCCCCTGCTTCCTGCCCCAGGAACGGCGGGAAAATCAGATTCCCTGCTCCAAAAAATAATGCAAATAACATAAGACCGATTGTGAGTGTTTCTTTACCCCTTAAGCTTCCCATTCTTTTTCTCCTCCTAATATAATGTTCTGGCACTGAGAGTATAGGAACTTCTGAACGGAATGTTATACAATGAAAAACAAAAAACTCGACCCTAATACTAGGGACGAGTTGCGCTCGCGTTACCACCCTGATTCCGCACAAACATGCGGCTCTCATCAACGTACCATCATACGTGTTCCGTTTAACGGCGGACCAGCCGGCAAAGCTTACTGCAACTTGGTTTCAGCTTTGCATCTCAGAGATGATGTTCCTCTATAATCTGAACACCGGCTTGCAGCAAATTACCGGCTCTCTGGGGATCAGGTTCCATAAAGGACGTGTTCTCGTCATCGATTTTATTATTGTAAAATATATTAACAAGAACTATATTAATATTCAGATAATGATATGTCAATACTATTAGCCAAGGAAAGTTTTTCATTTTAAGCCCGATACCCTCGGAATGCCCTGCTTAATAGACAATTTTGAAGCTCGTTTTCTTCAAAATGTCTAAGAAGCCCTGTTTAATAGACATTTTTGAGTGCTTTACTCTCCGAAATGTCTAAGAAGCTCCTCTTAATAGACATTTTGACGCCCAAGACACTTCGAAATGTCTAAGAAGTGTTGTT
>NZ_JAGGQQ010000001.1:0-108856 GCF_018613195.1 Bacillus sp. ISL-45 | reverse complement strand
ATTTTGACACTCGATACTCTCCAAAATGTCTAAGAAGTGTTGTTTAATAGACATTTTGATGCCCGATACTCTCCAAAATGTCTAAGAAGCCCTGTTTAATAGACACTTTGACGTCAGTATCCCCTAAAATGTCTAATAAAATCTTTTTAACTTAAATTTATTGTCCATATCAGGGCAATTCGTATTAATATTGGATTATATAATATGTCTGAAATTGGAGAAATGCCATGAATCTGAAAAAACTTGAGGCATTCATAATGGTTGTCGAAAAAAATAGTTTTTCTGAAGCAGCGGCCGCGCTTAAAAGCTCACAGCCATCTGTCAGCCTGAAAATCAAAAGCCTGGAAGATGAGCTGGGATTTGAACTGCTAGACAGGGGAGCAGCAGGAATCAGGCCGACTCCTGCAGGGATGCTTGTTTATACAGCGGCAAAGGATATTGCCAAGCGGTGGAGGGTACTGGAGGGCGAACTCGGCGAATTCCAGGGTACCCTGACAGGCACACTGACAATTGGGGCGAGTACCATACCGGGAACCTATTTGCTTCCCGGCTGGGTTAAAAAGTTCCGCAGCCTTTTTCCGAAAGTGGATGTCAAAATCGAAATCGGTGATTCGAAAAAGGTCCTTGAAAAACTGCAGAACCACCAGATTGATGCTGCGATCATCGGGATGAAGGTCGAATCCCGATTGTTAAAGAGCAACCCAGTTGCCAAGGACTCTTTGGTTTTAGTTACGCCAGACGGCCACCCATTAGTCCAAACGGAATCAGCGGATTTTTCACAAATTCAACAATATGATTTCGTCCTCCGTGAAGAAGGATCGGGCACCCGCAAAATGATGGAGCATTACTTAGCAGAAAAAGGCCTGTCGTTTGAAGCTTTGACAGTTGCCGTATCCATCGGAAGCACAGAATCCGTAATCGCTGCAGTTGAAGCAGGGATGGGCATCAGTTTTATTTCCAGGCTGGCGGCTATGCCTGCACAAAGAGCTGGGCGCATTAAAATCGTCGACATGTTTGAACCATACGAACGGGAATTTTATCTTGTGACCGATACAGATGCTGAAAACACTCCGATGATCAGACAATTCTCAGAAATAGTGAATAAAAAATAGTAAATGAGAGTGAAGAGCCCCTGATGAATGAGCTAATGACATTTTTCATTTTTCAATTTATTATTAAGGTAAGGAGAAAGGGGCGTTTAGGATGCAGGTTAAGGTATTTGCTAATCTCAGGGAGATTTGCGGAGGCGTGACAGTCGAAGTGAAGCCTGATGGAGACCGGGTAATGGACGTGCTTGATAAAATGTGCGAAATGTTCCCGGATTTGCACGAAGAGATTTTTACAGAAGAAAAGACGCTCAAGCCATTTGTGCATGTCTACATCAATGGCCGAAACATCGTCCATGACCAGGACCTTCAAACGTATGTAAAAGAAAGCGACCAGTTCGCGCTGTTCCCTCCGGTTGCCGGTGGCTGATATGGTTGATAGAATACTAGAATTCCGCGGAATTAACCTGGATCACCTTGGAATGTACTTTGAAGAGCTGGGCGGCAGGCTCGTGACCGACTCCTTCCCGTTTGTGTATGAGGCGGGAGGATGGAGAGCAGAAATCTTAAGCGAGGATGAGCTTGCTTTTACAAAAACATTCATCGTCAATGCAGTACATATCCGCTTTGCTGCAGAAACCATGGGTGAGCTCGAACAACTGATCAAAAATTACCGTTATAAAACAACCCGGGTAGGCGGGTAGTTAAGGGTTCGGCAGATTAATGCCGGAGCCTTTTTTATTTTACTGGAGGCTGCTTTCGCATTGAGTGTTCCATTTCGTACATGTTCTATAATCGCGCTAAAAAAGGTATCGGGGCTCCTTTCGAGGAGACTTCTGAAGATGTTCCGTTATAAAAGATTTTCGTACATCACTTTTTGATCATTTAAAGCAAAAACCAGGCAATTTCTGCCTGGTTTCCTTCAAATCTATTATACTTCCTCTGTAGCCGGAGCTGTTTCTTCGTCGATGATGCCCAGTTCGCGAAGTTTTTCTTCTGTAACAACGCCATCTTTCCAGCCGCGGACATTATAGTAGTCTTCAAGCATGATATCCATGCGGGAGACAAGTCCTTCACTGTTTCCAGAAGCGCCTTCTTCAGTGAAGCGTTTTGGCAGGAAGTCGTCCTCACGCTTGTTGAAGCCAGCTAGGTTATTGTAGTAACGCTCAAGGTTGTAAATTCTTTCGCCTGCTAGCATGACATCATCCGCTGACATCGGAATGCCAGTCATTGTGCTGTATTGCTCAGCATAATGCTCTGCATTTTCAGAGAATGAAGAGAACTTACAGATATTCATAGAGTCAGAGAATGAAAGCAGGTTCTGGAATACGCTTAGAAGCTCGGCCTTGCCCTCTGCTACTGTACGGTCTGTTGGCTCAGGAATGCCGGCGATTTCAGATGCGATTGTGTAGCCGCGAAGGTGGCAGGCACCACGGTTACTTGTCGCATAGCCAAGGCCGATACCCTGGATACCGCGTGGATCGTAAGCCGGGATGGACTGGCCTTTTACTGACATAGAGAGTTCAGGAACGCCCCATGCAGCAGTCGCGCGTGCAGGACCTTCAGCAAGGATGCCGCCGAAGCCTTCACGGAATGCGATTTTGCGAGCGATTTCAATCATGCCGTCAGCGTCGCCCCAATCAAGCTTCTCGTCAACGATGCCTTTTTCATAAGCTTCCATTGTGACAGAGATGGCGTGGCCAAGTTCGATTGTATCCATGCCGTATTCGTTACAGATATCGATTAAGTATGCAATCGCTTCAGAGTCGCTCAATCCGCTGTTCGCACCAAGTGCCCATGCAGATTCAAACTCAAAGCTTTCTACGCGAGTCTTATATTTGCCTTCCTTGACTTCAACTTCGATCTTACAGCCGACCGGGCAAGCGTGGCATGTGTTGTTGGCAACAAGCAGATGCTCGTTAACCCACTCGCCAGAATGCTTTTCTGCTTCATCCCAGTGTGTCAATTGAGAGTTGCGAGTTGGAAGCGCTCCCACTTCATTGATCAAGTTGGTAAGGACGTTTGTTCCATATACGGACAATCCGCCTTTGTTAGGAGCAGTAAGGCCGCCTTCAAGAATCGCTTTAACCGCTTTCTTGTTCGCCTGGTTGTATTCGTCTTTTTGTGCCGGCTCAGGCATGTTGCCTTTTTGTGCAGCTTTGATGACGATTGCTTTCAATTTTTTGTAACCGGCAACCGCTCCAGTACCGCCCCGTCCCGCAGAACGGTCGTGCTCGTTCATGAAACCGGCAAAACGCACGCCGTTTTCGCCAGCCTGGCCGATTGTCATAACGCTTAAATTTTCTTCGCCATGTGCATCTTTTAAAGACTGTACAGTCGCGCGCGTGCTCAATCCCCACAATTGAGAAGCGTCGCGGATTTCTGCCTTGCCGTCTTCGATATAAAGGTATACTGGCTTGTCGCTCTTGCCTTTGAAAATGACGTTGTCGATTCCGGCCCACTTCAAACGGGCTGCTGTCCATCCGCCCATGTGCGAGTCAGTAACCGTGCCAGTCAATGGAGACTTCGTCACGACTGCCAGACGTCCGCTCATAGATGAACGTGAACCTGTTACAGGCCCTGTCATGATGCACAGGATGTTTTCTTCTGACAAAGGCTCTACTTCAGGTCCGTTGTCAAGAACATACTTAACCCCAAGACCACGGCCGCCGACATACTTTTTCACGTCGTCTTCATTGATGCCTCGGTAATCGACAGTGCCATTTGACAAGTCAACTACGACTTCTTTGTTTTTAAATCCCCCAAAATTCATCTTACTAATCCACCTCTTTCATTTGATATGGATAAAAAATAATACAAGAGGCCTATTTTCCTCTTAATTTTAAGTATAGTGAAAATTCAGCCTAAAAAAAAGCTTTATTTAAAGATATAATGAAATAGAAATGAGGGGATATGGATGAAAGATTTGGAGCGTTATTCAAGGCAGATTTTATTCCAGCCAATTGGAAGTGGAGGGCAGGAGAAGTTAGTAAAAAGCTCTGCTGTCATCGTCGGCATGGGCGCGCTGGGAACGGTGATTTCCAACCATTTGGTCCGATCAGGTGTCGGGCATGTGCGAATTATCGACCGTGACCTTGTGGAGCTTTCCAACCTTCAGCGCCAGACTCTCTATGATGAGGATGACGCACGTGAGAACCTGCCGAAGGTCATTGCCGCTGAAAAAAAACTGAAAAAGATCAATTCAGAGGTAAAAATAGAGCCAATCATCTCAGACTTAACGCTCGACAACGCAGAGGATCTGCTTGCAGGCTTTGATGTGATTGTCGATGGAACCGATAATTTCATGGCCCGCTATCTCATTAATGATGTTGCCGTCAAGCACGGCATTCCGTGGGTGTATGGCGGGGCAGTCAGTTCACGAGGGATGTTCGCCGCCATCAAACCGGGGGAAACCCCTTGCTACAGATGTTTATTTCCATCCGTTCCTGCTGGACTGGGGGAGACATGCGACAGCATCGGTGTACTTTCACCGATTACGGATATCATTGGATCCTTCGAAGCAGTCGAGGCACTCAAGCTGCTCGTGGGGGCAGAGTCGAATCCTAATCTTGAACAGATGGATATCTGGTACAACTCCTTTTTGCAAATGGACGTCAGCCAGGGGCGCAATCCAGAATGCCCCGCATGCGTCCACCACAATTACGAATTCTTGGACCGGTCCTCCGACCAGCAAATTAACTATGCATCCTTATGCGGCCGGAACACAATCCAGATCAACCCGCGGAAAAAAACGAAACAGGACCTGGAGAAACTCGCCAGCACCCTGAAAAATAGTGGCGAGGTCAAAGGCAATCCATTTTTGCTCCGCTTCATGCCGGACAAAGAAATCACAATGGTCATTTTCCAAGATGGAAGGGTCCTCATCCATGGCACGAATGATACGGTAAAAGCAAAATCGTATTATGCGAGATACATGGGTTCCTAAGGGATGATCCGGTAAAAGCAAAAAACTATTATTCAAGACCCTGGGTTCATAATGGATAATCCGGTAAAAGCAAAAAACTATTATGCGAGATACATGGGTTCCTAAAGGATAATCCGGTAAAGCAAGAGTCTGAAATGCGAAAAACCAAGGGCCATAACATTTTAGAAGGGGAGATTGACTTGGCAGGCTACATAGAAGAATTGAAGACAGTAGTAGATGAAGAACTGGTGACGGTTAATGAAACGGTTTTGGAGCTTCATGGCCGGGATGAGTCATATCACGAACCGCGCCTGCCGGATGTTGTTGTATTCCCGCAGGATAAAGAGGATGTCTGCAAGGTGCTAAAATTCGCGAACGAGCGGAAAATTCCTGTTGTGCCATTCGGATTGGGAACGAGTCTGGAAGGACATGTAATCCCGGTGAATGGCGGGATTTCCCTTGACCTTTCACAGATGAATGCCATCGTCGAAGTGAAGGAAAGCGATTTTCTTGTGAAAGTCCAGCCTGGGGTCACGAGGTCGGTCTTGAATAAAGAGCTGAAAAAGTATGGTTTGTTTTTTACCGTCGATCCTGGAGCTGATGCGACGCTTGGCGGGATGGCGGCCACAAATGCGAGCGGCACAACTTCGGTCAGGTACGGCATCATGCGCGACCAGGTGCGGGACCTTGAGGTTGTGCTTGCGAACGGTGACATCATCCATACTGGCAGCCTTGCAGCCAAGTCATCTTCAGGAATCCACTTGAACGGAATGTTTGTCGGCTCGGAAGGAACGCTTGGTGTCATCACTGAACTTACGCTGAAAGTATATGGCATCCCGGAGGCGATTACCGCCGGGCGGGCAGTTTTTCCATCTGTGAAAAATGCCGTCGATGCCGTGGTTGGCATTTTAGCCGGCGGCATACCTGTGGCACGGATAGAGTTCGTCGATGCAGAGTCGGTAAAAAAAGTGAATGAATTCATGGAAACAGATTATGAAGAAAGCACGACGCTGTTTATGGAATTCCATGGCAACGAGGCAGGACTTGCCCAGGATGTAGAGTTTGCCACTGAAATTTTGAAGGACCATGGATGTTCGGACTTCCAATTCGAGGCCGACTCAAAGGCACGGAACCAGCTTTGGGACGCAAGGCATAATTTGCTGTATGCCTACAAACATACAGCCGGCAAGAAAAGCATTATGCTGACGGATGTCAGCGTTCCGGTTTCTGAACTGACAGGTGCGATTCTCCACACCCGTAAATTGATCGATGCTTCTGCAATTGAAGGCTCGATCGTCGGCCACGTAGGGGATGGAAACTATCACGTTCTGCTGCTGATGGACAAGGAAAATCACGATGAAGTAAAAGAAGGCGAACGGATCAATCAAGAAATCGTCCACTACGCATTGAAGCGCGGAGGCACCTGCACCGGTGAACATGGTGTCGGCCTGGGGAAAGCAAAATACCAGCGACTAGAGCATGGCGCTGCCTATGATGTCATGAAGTCGATCAAGAGCACCCTCGATCCGAACGGTATTCTGAATCCTGGGAAGATATTTGTGGATTGACTATTGAGTTTGAAGGTATACTGTTCATCTAAATAAGAGCTGTCCGAAATAAACGTGATTCGGACAGCTCTTCGCCTTGCATTGACTGGGGATCTATATTCTACTTTGTCGTGAAGTAGAGTTCGGATAAAACCGCGAATTTTTCATGGAACTTTGTCCGAAGTCGACCCAGGGTTCTAAAACTTTCTTCATTAAAAACTCCGAATCTCCGTAAAAATACCCCATCTACAGCAAAATCACAACCAACAAATACCCAAACACCGAAAGCAGCACAGACCCGGCAAGTCCTGCAGACAATGCCTTTCCGCCCATCTGCCGGAAGGACTTAAAGTCAACATTCAACCCAAGTCCTGCCATGGCCATGCCGATGAGCAAGTAGGCGAGGCTGACGATGGCAGACGCGGTGCCATCGCTGACAACTCCTGTCGTATTGAATGCGCTCACCGCTAGGAATCCAAGGATGAACCAGGGAATCGGGAGGTTAGCCAGAGTCATTTTTTTACCAGCGTCACCGGTTTCCTTACGCTGGATCAAGAAACCTATTAAAATAGCTACCGGAACAAGCAGCGCAACCCGGGTCAATTTTACGATAATAGCGAGGTCGAGTGCAGCCTGGCCGGCCGGGTCAGCAGCAGCAACAACATGGGCAATTTCATGCAAGGTTCCTCCTGCAAAAACCCCATAATCGAGAGCATGCAAATCAAGGTAAGAGAATACCAAGGTATAAAGAATGGTGAAAATCGTTCCAAGCACAGCAACATTGGCTGCCCCAACAGCCGTTTCTTTTTCATTTGCCTTGATGACTGGTGCGATGGCGACGACAGCGGCAGCTCCGCAAATCGCAGTCCCGCAGGCGGTCAGGATGCCAAGCCTTTTTTCCACCTTAAAAAGCCGGCTTAGTCCATAAACAGCAATTAAAGCGAAGGTAAGGTTCGCGAATGCGATAAAAAACACCGTTGTTCCGGCATTGTATATATCATAGAGATTCAGCCTGAATCCAAGCAATATGATTCCGAGCCGAAGCAGCTTTTTGCTGGAATATGAGGCACCTTCCAACAGTCCGCTGTTCACTCCAACAGACGCCCGCCATATCATTCCAAGCATGATGGCAATGACAAGCTGTCCCAGGATCGCGAAGAATGGAAGGCCAGCGATCAAGCGCGCGGCCAGTGCCAGAACCAGGGTTAAGGCAATACCCTTGAAGACAGGCACGCTAAAACGGGGTAAAAGTTCTTTCACTTTCATGATTACACGTCCTTCAAATGTATCTAACTACCACTTTACCGAATAAAAGAGAAATAGCAAAACCCTAATATGTATTTAACCGGAATTGTCAATATTCACAAAACGGCTATATGTACGCTAAGCAAGGGGCGCGGATGGTGCTTATAATAAAGGTAACTTATATCCTCCCTAAGCAGGTGAGCAAATGGAGAAGAGCATGTCGGAGGGAAGGTTTCTCGTTTATACTGTAGCTGCGGTCATGCTTTTGATGCTGATCCATCTCTATCATGCCGACCTTTCGTCCTATTTGAATCCTGAAAATTATATTGCCATCCATACGATTTTGGAATTTTTCAGTATTGCTGTTTCCTTTTCGATCTTTTCATACGGCTGGAAAGTTTTCGGTCTTTCGAAATCCCGGAAAATCCTGATGCTGAGCTTTTTATTTTTCATAGTCGGAATGCTCGACTTATTGCATACACTCACATTCAAAGGGATGCCTTTTTTTATAACCGAAAGCTCGATCGCAAAGGCGACATGGTTCTGGGTTTCGGCACGAAGCATTGAATCATTGATGATAGTGCTTGTCCTTGTCCTGCCCGAACGCAAGCTGAGGCAGGATCCAAGGCGTATCTGCCTGGCAATTTGTTCAGCGGTTATAGGTGTCATCATGTTCGTGATTTTCAAGTATGAACAAAGCCTTCCGCTGCTCGTCATTGAAGGCAAAGGGACAACCATCTTGAAAAATCTCATAGAATACGGTGTCAGTTTCCTTCATTTCATCTCTATTGTCATATCGCTTTACTTTTATAATGAAGGCAAGAACGGTCAGCATCTTTACGTGGCGCTGGCATTCACGTTTCTTTTTTTATCTGAGCTCGTGTTCACCATCTACCAGAGTGTTTATGATATCGATAATTTTACTGGGCATTTATACAAGGTGATTGGCTACTTTTTCATCATGAGAGGCTTCTACTTTTCGACGATTACGGACGACAGCTTCCTGAAGGACCCTCCCGAAAAGTTATGGAGGGAAACCGAGGAAATGATCCATAGCCACTATGGGGTCATTTTCAAGCTGTCAAAACAGGGAAATAATTTCATTCACCACATTGTCGGCGGCGGGCTGCTGGACGATCTTGGCTTCACCCCGAATGAAATCAATGGCAAGACCCTTGGTGAATTCCTGCCGGAAAAAGCAGGGAGAATTGAACGATATTATGACTGTGTCTGGAAAAATAATGAGAAGATTGTTTTTGAAATTGAAATTGGCGGAAATACGTATACGATTTCGCTCATGCCTGTCATGAACAATGGCGAGGTAGTGGAGGTTGCCGGAGCCGTTATGGGAATTGTCAGGTATTCACGCCTGGACCGCTGCTCACGCAATACAAAGGCAAATGCCTTGTGAGATTTGGATGAACCTGCAGAAATGCGGGTTTTTTTGTTTCTTTAATTGCCAGCGCGCCATATCGGAATTTTATAAAAATAAGTGAATAAGCTATAAGTATCAACCCTGTCCAGGTTTCGAGGGTGACGCACTGAAGAAAGGAGAGCTCATCTCTTAAAAAAATAGTCTTTTTTTAGGGTATTATTTAGGGAGTCGAAGTGTTAAACTAGGAATGTGTTTACAAATTTCTACAAGGTCCACGGATAAATGTAAGCACTTACATTTTAATGGGAGAGGTGTTGAAGGTGCTAGGATTCTTACAAAGGATCGGGAAGGCGTTGATGCTTCCCATCGCAGTTTTGCCTGCAGCTGCACTATTGCTGCGTCTTGGGCAGCCGGACTTATTGGATATTGCTTTTATTTCTGCGGCAGGTGACGCAATTTTTGCGAACCTTGCATTATTATTCGCGATTGGTGTGGCAGTCGGTATATCGAAGGATGGGCACGGTGCAGCCGGTCTAGCTGGAGCGATTGGCTATTTTGTTTTGACAAAGGGCGCAGGTGCTGTCAATGAAGAGATCAATATGGCCGTGCTTGGCGGGATTTTATCCGGAGTCATCGCTGGCTTGCTATACAACCGTTTTCATGATATCAAACTGCCGGACTGGCTCGGCTTCTTCGGCGGCAAACGTTTTGTTCCGATCATCACTTCATTGGTGATGATTGTTTTAGCCGGTATTTTCGGCTATGTCTGGCCCCCAATCCAGGCGGGCATCAACAATGTCGGTGAATGGATTGTTGGCGCGGGTGCAGTTGGAGTAGGCGTATTCGGTTTCTTGAACCGTTTATTGATTCCAATGGGTCTTCACCATGTCCTGAACACGCTCGTCTGGTTTGAATTTGGTGAATTCACAAATGCGGCGGGGGATATTGTAAAAGGTGACCTGAACCGTTTCTTCGCAGGTGATCCTAAAGCTGGAATATTCATGAACGGTTTCTTCCCAGTCATGATGTTCGGCCTTCCAGCTGCAGCCTTCGCGATGATTGCCGCGGCGAAAAAGGAGCGCAAAAAGGCTACTGCCGGCGCGCTTGTCGGTTTAGCGTTCACATCCTTCCTGACAGGGATTACGGAGCCTATCGAATTCTTGTTCATGTTCCTGTCTCCTGTACTTTATGGAATTCACGCTGTGTTGACTGGTTTGGCCATGTCCATCACCTACATGCTGGATATCCACCATGGATTCGGATTCTCAGCCGGTGCAATCGACTATGTGCTGAATTATGGAATAGCGCAAAAGCCATTGCTGCTGCTTGGTGTCGGCCTCGTTTACGCGGTTCTGTATTTCGTGATTTTCTACTTCCTGATCATCAAGCTTGACCTCAAGACTCCAGGACGTGAAGACGAGGTTGAAGGCGAGTTCACAGATAGCGGTGCTTCAAAAGGCAATTACGCAGAGCTTGGAGATCACTATCTTGCAGCATTAGGCGGCAAAAGCAATCTCAAGGAGCTGGACAATTGCGTCACACGCCTTCGCTTAAAAGTCGATGATATGACAAAAGTAAATGAAGCAGAGCTCAAGCGCCTGGGAGCAAAAGGTGTATTAAAACTAAATAAAACAGACCTTCAAGTCATTGTTGGAACCGATGTAGAGTTTTTGGCCAATGAGATGAAGCGGAAATAGAAAAGCGGAGGCGACTGCCCAACTCCGACAATCGTTAGAGGGCCTGATAGTGAAGTTGTTCTTTGACTTCATTGGCAGGACTGAAATCGAAAAGTATAGCCGACTGCCCAGAAACACAGAAACTGGAGACTCCGACAAAGAAGCGCTTTTTGCTTTTGCCGGCGGAGTTGAAGTTTCGGAGTTTCTAGGAGGCGAAACTAGACAAACGTCTCGAGGAGTTAGGAGCCGCAGCTAGACACTAATCTGAGTGTAAAAGTTTATACTTTTCAATAAGAAGCAGGCTTGGCGGTAATCGTACCGCCAAGTTTTTTTCATAGATGATTCGCAAATATTATGTTAGATCGTCCTTATAACAACCGCTTATGACAATGCAAAGAGAAAAAAAGCAGCAAGGTGGTCTTTATAAGACTTCTTATGACCATCCAAAGAGAAAAAATGAGGCAAGGTGGTCTTTATAAGGCTTCTTATGACCATGCAAAGAGAAAAAAAGCAGCAAGGTGGTCTTTATAAGGCTGCTTATGACCATGCAAAGAGGAAAAATGAGGCTAGGTGGTCTTTATAAAGCTTCTTATGACAATGCAAAGAGAAAAAAAGCAGCAAGGTGGTCTTTATAAGACTTCTTATGACCATCCAAAGAGAAAAATTGAGGCAAGGTGGTCTTTATAAAGCTTCTTATGACCATGCAAAGAGAAAAAATAAGGCAAGGTGGTCTTTATAAGACCGCTAATGACCATGCAAAGAGGGAAAATGAGGCTAGGTGGTCTTTATAAGGCTCCTAATGACCATGCAAAGAGAAAAAGTAAGGCTAGGTGGTCTTTATAAGGCTCCTAATGACCATGCAAAGAGGAAAACTGAGGCTAGGTGGTCTTTATAAGGCTCCTAATGACCATGCAAAGAGGAAAAATGAGGCAAGGTGGTCTTTATAAGGCTCCTAATGACCATGCAAAGAGGAAAAATGAGGCTAGGTGGTCTTTATAAGGCTTCTTATGACCATGCAAAGAGGAAAAATGAGGCAAGGTGGTCTTTATAAAGCTTCTTATGACCATCCAAAGAGAAAAAAAGCAGCTAGCTTACCGTTTTACTATGCCAGGTCAATTTAATATTCTGGAATGGAACAAAATACAAACTGAAAAATAGAAACATAGCCAATACATAAAATGGAGGGATATGATCATGAAACGTCTGTTGGACTGCACAGCATCTGATTTTGAAAAAATGACGGGACAGGATTTGAAAAAGGCCATCATTGCTTCGGAGGGACGGACGATTTTATCTGAGGTAATCGGAGCATTCTCGCCGTTTTACCCTGCCGTGACGAATGCGGAACTGGCGGCGGCATTCGGCGCGGACCTGATCCTGCTGAACTTCTTTGATGTAAAGAATCCTTCGATTGAGAGCCTGCCAGAAGCAGAACCGTCGGAAGTGGTCGCCCAATTAAAGAAGCTCGTTGGCCGTCCGGTGGGCTTAAACCTTGAGCCAGTCGACCTCCAGGCGGACAAGCTTGAGGCGCTCCAGCAGCTGCCTGAAGGAAGGATTGCTACCGATGCTTCCCTTAAAAGAGCGAAGGAGCTTGGCTTCGATTTCGTCTGCTTGACAGGAAATCCCAAAACAGGCGTGACGAATGCCGAGATCACGAAGGCGATTGAGAAAGCCAGGGCAGCGTTCGGTCCAGATGGTTTGATCATTGCGGGAAAGATGCATGGTGCAGGGGTGGCTGGTGAGACGGGTAGCACGATGATGACGGAAGAAACCTTGCATACCTTTGTCGAAGCAGGTGCTGACATTATCCTGATCCCCTCGCCAGGCACAGTACCAGGGTTCACGGTTGAAAAGACGGCTAAGCTAGTTGAGCTTGTCCACCAAAAAGGAGCGCTCGCAATCCTGACGACAGGTACAAGCCAGGAGGGGGCGGATGAACAAACAATCAAGCAAATTGCTCTGAACAGCAAGATGGCTGGTGCTGACCTCTACCATATTGGAGACGCCGGGGCAGGAGGAATCGCTTCACCCGAGAACATCATGGCCTATTCCATTGTCGTACGCGGCAAACGGCATACTTATGTCCGGATGGCAGCCTCTGCCCGCAGGTGAATCCTTATTTTTCCAGTTCGCTTCAACCAGAATGCGGGTAAAAGTAAAGTCCAAGGCTGATAATAACATCAGGAGGGATACATCATGGAAAAGGACAAGTTTGTTCATATCGATCCAAACGCAAAGCCTGTCAATCCAGGTTCTGAAGAAGAACAAAGAGAAACAGCGGAAGCGAACATGAAGATCCAGGAGGCTTTTTATGATGAAAATGAAAGCAACGGAGTCGATCCTGCAAACCTGAATAACCAGACAGCCATTCTGACAGATATGGACTAAAAGCCGGCAATTGTTTGCCGGCTTTTTTCCTTGTACACCAGGAAATTTATACTTTTCGATTTCGGTCCTGCCAATTTAAGTCAAAGAACGACTTCACTGTCAGTCCCTCCAGCGCTTGTCGGGGCTGAACGAGGTGCTTGCGCTTTTTGTTCTGGAACTTTAGTGGTGACGATCGGTTTTATCACTCTGATCTTTGTTGTGCTTGTTTCCCTTGCTGTTGTCCCCGCTTGTCAATTCGCCGGAAAACTCGGCCATCTGGTTCCCGAGCTTGGGAGAATTTTGGTTTCTGCTGCCCTTATTGAACTTTTTCGTCATTACAAACCCTCCTTATAGTGAGTACAATCTTAGTTTTCCCGGTAAAAGGGTGGCAATATGTAAAAACTTTTTAACCGAGGCTAGGCATAATAAAAAGGCAGCCTGCACACAGCTGCCCATTATCACTCACTTTTCAATTAGTCGGTCAATCTCTTCCTCGCTTACTAACTCAACCTCTGCCAGACCTTTAAGCTCCTGTATTAGGCTGTTTGCTTCCTCATACAGTGTGTCATCGGTAAATACTTCTGAGTAGTAGAGTGTGTTGTCCAACACTGCTTTCACATGAAGCCTCGTGCCGGATTCTGTGTCTTCGTCACCCAAAGTGACGGCGGAGCGTGAGGTTTCGTGCTGATTGAGCAAGACTTTATTGCCATTGTTGTCTTTCTTTACAGCTTCAACAATTTCCACCAACGAATTAACTTGTTTCAATGACATCACCCCTCTAGTTATGTATTCCATGTTTCAGGATTTTAAAACCAATCAGATAATGATTTCGAAAGTTGTGCCCTTGCCAAGCTCGCTGCTGAGAATAATTTTTCCTCCATGCGCTTCCACGAGCTCTTTTACGATTGCAAGCCCTAGCCCTGAACCCCCCAAAGCACTTGACCGCGATTTGTCGACACGGTAAAATCGGTCAAAAACCCAGGCCTGGTCTTCTTCGGGAATTCCTTTTCCTTCATCCTTCACGATAATATGAACTGTGCGGTTCTTTTTAAAAACCTGCATTGAAGTCGCAGTGCCTTCCTCAGAATACTTTCTTGCATTATCCAGCAGATTAATGATGATTTGTTCAAAGCGGGTTGGGTCGGCCTCGATATAGACTTCCCCAGGACAGGCAAAATTAAGCGCGATATTTTTTTCGCTAAAAGATGGTGCCATCCTCGTGTGTATTCCACGCATGAATTCACAAAGCGCTACACGTTCTTTTCGAATGGTAAAAGTGTTTTCGTCCATTTTTGCGAGGTCAAATAACCCTTTGATCAGACCGGAAAGCTTCGTTGCCTCTTCATGGATAATTTTCAGGTAATGACTTCTGTTCTCTGTTGATGTTCCTGCTTTGCCCGCTATGTCCGCATACCCTTTTATATAGGTGAGCGGTGTCCGCAGTTCATGGGAAATGCTCGCGAGGAACTCATTCCGCTGCCTTTTCATGTGGCTCAGGTCATCAGCCAGTACCTGAATCGACTCTGAAAGCTCTCCCAATTCATCGTTTCCACGGCGGGGCAGAGTAACGGAATAGTCGCCCTGGCGAATTTTAGAAGTTGCTTCATTCATCCTAATGACTGGCTTGGTGATGAACCTGGATAGAAAAAGGGTAATCAGAGCCATTGAGATCAGCAGAAGGATACCGGCAAGCCAGAAGTGTTTATTCAGCTTGGCAATAAGGCTCTGGACGCGCTGGGTGTTCTTGAACATATAAACAGCACCATTGTTCTCCAGGGTACTAACTGACGCTATATATTGCTTGTCCTGCCAGTCATCCTCTAAAATCGTGCCAGCCCGCGGAACATCAGAAGGAGTTTCTCTAATGATATCCTTCATGGAGTTATCGGTCGGGACCGATGAAGAAACAATTGCGCCTGTATGATCAGTGATAATGACATGGGTATCCGTCTTTGATTCCATGATCGTAATATGGTGAATGGTTTCCTGGGTATAGGAAGTCTCAAGAATATCACGATGGTTATTGCCACGCGTTTGCAGGGAAGCCAGCTCCTCGTCAATCCTTGAATGGATGATAGAAGAATGAAGGTAGTAAAATAAGACACTTTCGACCAGCAGTATCGTTATGAAAAAAACTGCCCCGATTTTAAAAGAAATCCGATCCATTTATGTCACTCCCACTCCCATGATCAATCTTACCTTCATCATACTAAAAAAGTATCCAAAAACAGAGCAGAATAATTGATTTATAGATGGAATAAATTGTTTTTTTGAAATAGGTAATATGGGTAATTTATCCAAGTAAACATTAGAATAGGGGGAGAAACATGGAGAGGGATTTTCATTTTTCGAAGGTAAGAATCGCATTTCTCTTTGCTGTTATTGGACTTGTGACCGTTGGTTTTTTTATCGGGTTCATAAGTATGCTGTCCGAACCAGAAGGAAATGGCATGGGGATGATCCTGTTCGGAGCGCTGATCATCATACTGGGATGGAGCCTGATATTTTTAGGAAAAACTTTTTTTGAAAAAGAAGCTAATGTGACGATCAGTGATAAAGGACTGACATTGCGAGGCAAAGCAGGTCCTGGTTTTATTCCATGGGAGGATATAGATGGGATTCTGCCATACGAGGTACATAATAATGCCACTTTGGGCATCATCTTAATTGACGAAGCTAAGTACATCGACTCGATGCCAAAAGGCGGACAGCGTCTTGTGAGATTGAATGTCAGGACAGGATTCCCCGCTTTCAATATCGGCTTAAGCTAGAAAAAACAGGAACTGCTGGACCTTTTGCTTGAAATGAATATTCCCTTTTTCATTGAATCCCATGGAGAAGAGCGAATTGACCAGGCGAAGGAAACGAAGATGTGAATGAAAAAAAAGCGAAGAGGGATTGCTCCTTCGCTTTTTGGCTTCATAATTTTATATCCCGGACATGCAAAATACTAAAGCAAATCATTCACTTTATAAATTCTTCCGTTTTCGAGGTCATCGGCCAATACAAGATTTACAAGTGCTCCGGCAACAGTATCCGGGCTGCGGAGACTGCCGCTTTCTTTGTAATTCCTGAAGGTATCTACATCGGCGAATGATTCTTCAGAAGAAGAGCGGATCGTCATCTGCATATCGGTATCCATCAGACCTGGACTGAAGGCGATGACCTTGCTGCTGCTTTTGCTGTTCGTAAGCTCGAGGCCTGCAGTCATCGTGAACATGTTGACAGCGGCTTTTGTGCTGCAATAAATGCTCCATCCCTGGATTGGCCTCTCACCAGCGCCAGATGTTACATTAGCGACGATCAATTTCGTGCCAGCATTATTTGCCTTTTGTATAAATAAGTTGCTGATCAGGATTGGTGCCGTCAGATTAACCTGGATATTTTTCTGCACTAAAGATGCATCGAGCTCTCCAGCAACGTCAATCGGCTCAATGATTCCAGCGTTATTAATCACATAAACAGCTTCTGCCTTTTTAAAAACATCATCTGCAATTGCGGCGAATATACTTAAAACCTGGATCTCGGAGCTAAGGTCGCAGCTGTGATGGGTATATCCCGCCCCGGATTGTTCCGCAGCCTGCTTTAGTGAATTGTTCTCACTCCGGGACACAGTAATCACATGAATACCTTCAGATACCATTTTTTGTGCTGCTGAAGCTCCGAGCCCTCTTGAAGCACCTGTGATGATTGCATATTTCATTATATACACTCCTTTATGTAAAAATAATGCTCGCATTGAATCATACTATATCCCGATTTTTATAGCTAAGGATAATCGATTATTTGATTTTCATCAAACGAAAAAACAGCATGGCTTTCTGCAGCCATGCTTGAAACAATCTAATTGAGAAGGCTTTTCCACTCATTTATAAAAGTGGATGTCGATGTGTTGGGGGATGACAACACTTCTTCTGTCGGACCGGTCTGCTTCAGCTCGCCATCCATCAGAATCGCCAGCGTTCCGGCCAGGTATTTCAATTCCATAAGATCATGGCTGACAAAAACGGTCGTTGTTTTCGTCTGCTGGATGATCGACTTGATATCCTTCAACAACTGGATCTTTGTGGGGAAGTCCAGTGCTGAGAATGGTTCATCCAAAAACAGGACTTCTGGCTCGAGCACCATGGCCCGTGCGAGATTGACACGCTGAGCCTCACCGCCCGACAGATGGGCAGCCTGCTTTTTGGCAAGATGGCCGATCTGGAATTTATCGAGCCAATAGGCGACCTTGTTTTTCAATTCCTGGCGGGGAAGGTTCCTAAGTTTCAGTCCTACCGCAATGTTGTGGAAAACAGTCGTATCAAGAAGGAGCGGCTGCTGCATCGCGACAGCGAATTGTCTCCGCGCCTCCAGTGTCAGGTCAACAGTGATATCGCGACCTTTTAAAAAAATCGATCCATGGGCCGGTTTTTCAAGCATCGATAACGCCTTAATAAACGTGCTTTTTCCTGCGCCATTCGGTCCCATGACCCCAAGGACATCCCCCTCTTGAATCTCAAAATAGGGGATGGAAAGCAGTTTCTTTTTACCTGCCGTCACTTCTAAGTCTTTTACAGTAATCAGTGGGGTCATAGGCTCCGCTTCCTTTGCTGTAAATAAGTCAAACTGAATGTAATGATGAAAGCAAGCGTCATCAGGATGAATGAGAGCGCGAGGGCAATGTCGAAATTGCCTTTCGATACCTCCATGACAATCGAAGTCGTCAAAATCCGTGTTTCGCCGCTGATATTGCCGCCGACCATCATGGCAGCTCCTACTTCGGCAATGACCCGGCCGAACCCGGCAATGATGGCTGCAAGAATCGCCAGCTTGACCTCTTTCATCAAGATCCAGTAAAGCTGGATTTTCGTCGCTCCAAGCGCTTTCACCTGTAAGATCAATTTCGGATTAATCTGCTGGAAGGCCGTGCTTGTCAGCGCCGTGACAATTGGCAATGAAACCAGGATCTGCGCGAGAATGATCGCTGTTGGCGTATAAAGCCAGGACCAATCGCCAAGCGGGCCAGATCGCCACAGGAAAAGGGTGATCCACAGGCCGGCAACGACCGGAGGGAGGCCCATGCCAATATTAATGATGGCAAGTATGAACCGCCTTCCTGGAAAACGGGAGAGACCCAGGAACATCCCTGTTGGTATGCCGATCAATGTGCTGACCAACACGGCTGTAATCGACACCCTCAATGTCAGCAAGGTAATCTCAAGAATCTCCGGATCACCTGACAGAATCATCTCTATAGCTTTTTTTAATCCTTCTAGTAAAAGTTCCATGCGCAATCATGCTTTCCTTCTAAATTTTCTGCATAATATGATTATACATTACCAGTGATCCTATTCGAACAAGAAGAAGAGAGGCTCACCGTATTCATCCACGCCAAAGTCCTTGATGATGTTTTTTGTGTCTTCAGCAATCATGAATTCCACGAATGCTTTCGCACCTTCTGCATTCACTTTTTCATGCTTATCATCGTTGACCTGCATAACATGATAAATATTCAGCAGGCTTTCATCACCTTCTACCAGCATTTCAGTGTCAGGCATATTTTTCTTTTGCGCCAGAAATGTCGCGCGATCTGTCAGGGTATAGCCTGTTTTCTCTGAGGCAATCATGAGTGTTGCACCCATGCCCTGGCCAGTCTCAATATAGGCATCGCCTAAGGATTTTGGATCAAGGGAAGATTTCTTCCAAAGCTCCAGCTCTTTTTTATGTGTACCGGAATCATCACCGCGTGATACAAATGAAGCTTTTGATTCAGTGATTTTCGTCAATGCTTCAGCCACAGATAAACCCTTTATCTTAGCTGGATCTTCAGCAGGACCGACAAAGATGAAATCATTGTACATGACCTTCTGGCGGTTGATTGCATCGCCGCTCTTAACAAGCTCCTCTTCCGCAGCTGGAGCGTGGACAAGCAGGACATCCGCTTCGCCGCGCGTTCCCATTTCAAGTGCCTGGCCAGTGCCGACCGCAATCGTTTTTACATTGTAGTTATTGTCTTTCTCGAATTCAGGCAGTAACACCTCGAGCAATCCGCTGTCCTGGGTACTGGTAGTAGTCGCGAGAATCAGGTCTTTTTTTTCTTCTATTGGAGCCTTTTCTGGTTCATTGGCAGTAGAATCAGAATCTGAACATCCGGTTACAAGAGCTAACATAGGCACAAGTAAGATAGATATTAATTTTTTCAGTTTCATTTTTTTATGCCTCCGATAAATGGTTTCCATAGATGATTTTTCCGAACTCCTCAGCATCATAGCCATCAAGGTCGGCGATGCTGTCCTTGAAATTGGTAAGCTGGATTAGGTCAATCAAATGTATGAGAGCATCTTTGTTTCCGGGAGTCCAGCGGAATACAAGATCAAACTGTTCCTTCGTAAGCGGGATGAAATCTAGTCCAAGCTGGCTTGCTGCACATCTGATTCCGAAGGCAGCATCTGCACTTCCTCTGCTGATGTGGGCCGCTGCGCCAAGGTGGGTCCATTCTTCATTTTCATAACCGTTCACTGCTGCTGGCTCAAGTTTTTCACCGGCCAGGAAGGAATCGAGCAGGAAGCGGGTTCCGGCACCTTTTTGCCGATTGATGATCGTGACATCACTTCTTGCCAGGTCTTTGACACCGGTGATGTTCTTTGGATTTCCTTTTGCGACAATCAAGCCCTGGTCCCGGGAAGCAAGTCTCATCACCGTAATCGGCTCATGGACAAAAAGCTGGCGGATGAAGGGAAGATTGTATTGCTGCGATGCCGGGTCAAGCAAGTGGACCGCAGCGATATCAGCACTGCCTCTGTAAAGCATCATCAACCCTTCAAGACTGCCGATGTAGGAGGGAGTGATGGAAAGTCCTGTTCCTTCAGACGCTATGTACTTTACCAGCTGTTCGACCAGGAAATCATGGCTGCCTGCGAGCTGCAAAGAATGCTGGCCTGCCGCCTTTGATTCCTGCGCTTTCACCGGATTTGCGGACATGCTGGCTTTATATCTTTCAAACTCGCTTTCTTCAATCCGCATTTTATTGCCTACTTTAAAGGCTGCAAGATCACCACGCTTAATCATTTCATAGACAGTATGCTTGGAAATTTTCAGCATGGAAGCGATTTCATCTGGAGTGTAGATTTGCAAATGGTTTCCCTCCTTTTCATCCTAAACTAAATATAATAGAATATTTAGTAGATGGGTATACTTTTTGTTTAGTTTTGTTAAGTTTCGTTTAGTTTCGTCGTGTTTCAATCAAAAATCGTTCACAATTACAGCTGGAGATGCACAATTTTTTCCAAATATAACCTTCACAAAATACTCCGGGCAGTATTGTGTATTTATTATTGATACCATGGTAAACTAAGCACTAGACAGAATTGATGAAGAAAGGAAAAGGGAGAATGCAGATTTCAGATAAAGCGCGCGACATTTTAAAAGAGATCCTCGCTGAGCGCAACGCAGAAGGTATCCGCGTATACTTCGGCGGCTTTGGCTGAGGAGGCCCGCAGATTGGTCTGGCTCTGGAGGAGCCGGAAGAAGATGATCATGTAACAGTAATCAATGAAATCCAAGTCGCAATCGAATCCAATATCGTCGACTATACTCAAGGTATGGCACTTGAATATGACGAGTATCGTGAAGGTCTTGTCCTAATGGGCGGAGACGGCGGCTGCTGATAAAAGGAAAATGCACACCAAGTGAAAGGTGTGCATTTTTATGGTGATTAGCTGAACTGAACTGGTAAAAATCAGCGAGAATTTCCAATTCGCCAATAAAACTGGATTTTCGCCAATAAAGTTATAAAATCGCCAATACAACGAAATTATCGCCAATAAAATTGTGAACTCCGCCAATAAAATTAAATTATCGCTAACCTTATTAGAACTGCCCTGCATACTGAAAATACAGAACAACAAGCCCCATGATCCACACATAAATCGCAAAAGGCTTCAAAGAATGATTTGTCAAATAGCCAATCATCCATTTGACCGCGATATAACCGAAAATCGCTGCTGAAATGATCCCAATCAGCAAACCCTGAATCGAAATTGTCTCACTTCCGCCGCTGAAAAGATCTTTTCCCTGCAGGACAATCGCTCCCAGAATCGCAGGAGTTGAAAGCAGGAAAGAGAAGTAGGCTGCAGTCTCGCGGTCGAGCTTACGCCATAGCGCCGCGACAATCGTTAATCCGGAACGGGAAATCGCAGGAAAAATAGCCGCTGCCTGGAAGCTGCCAATCACCAGTGCATCTGTATAGCTGATCTCCTCCATCTTTTTGCGACCATTTTTGATTGAGTCGGCGAACCACATCATGGTCCCCGTAATCAGGAATTCCCAGCCAATCGTCACGCCGGTTTTCGATATCTCATCAAAGTAATCCTCAAAAAGCAGTCCGACCACGACAGCCGGCAGCGTGCCGACAACAAGGAGGAAGGTCAGCTTCCCAAACGGATCTTTCAAAATCTTGATAAACTCATATCTATAAAACACAAACACCGCCAGCAGCGTACCTACGTGAAGCATCGTATCGAGCAGCAAGCCGGCCTCTTCAAGACCGAACAAATTCCTGCCAAGATAAAGGTGCCCGGTACTGCTGATCGGCAAAAACTCCGTCAAGCCCTGGATAATTCCAAGTATGAAAGCTTCAATTTTTGATAGCATACGAATCCCCACTTTTTCAAAGACTTTGTCCCTTACAAAGCTATGAAACATGTCCCAGCAGTATGCACGTAAATTTACAGATGACTCGATGACGGACAAAAATCCCGGGGGAAGCAGTAAAACTGTCCGTCATCGAGGTCATGACGGACAAAAATCCCAGGCAAAGCCGCAAAACTGTCCGTCATTAAGGGCTAAAAGTTGAAAAGGAAACCTCCTCCATTTACCTCCGTCAAATTTCCTGAATAATATTATTCAGATATGTAATAATAACCATTTCATAGTCAGAAGTTGTGATTTATTGTCGAAAAAAATATAATGAAGTATTGAACAGTTCTTCATTCAGGGCTCGATTCTATGCCCTAATAAAAAGCTTACTCAAATGTCAGATGGAATCTGCCTTCATTTAAAAGGGGAATAAAAATGACTTCGAATCCTAAAACGACTTCCCGGCTCGACTATGGGCTGGTTACGATATTGATCTTATTATTTCTGTCAAGCTGCATCGCCATTTACAGTGCCCAAACGACGGGACAGTATGGCTCTGAAAACTTTTTGATTAAGCAAATCATCTGGTACATAATAGGTGTCGGCATTATTGCCGCGGTCATCACTCTTGACTCCGACCAGCTGCAAAAATTGAGCTGGTATGCGTATGGTTTTGGACTGGTCCTGCTGGCAGGGCTGATTGTCGCACCTTCAAGTATTGCTCCTGTCATCAATGGCGCGAAAAGCTGGTACAGGGTGCCGGCAATGGGTACCCTTCAGCCTTCCGAGCTGGTGAAGGTGTTCATCATCCTGGCGCTTGCTCGGGTGATTGTCGACCATCATCAGAAGTATCGGCTGAAATCGATGCAAACGGACTTCTGGCTTTTGATTAAAATCGGTATTGTCACGATGGTGCCGCTCTTGCTTGTCATGCAGCAGCCTGACCTTGGTACTTCACTCGTTTATATTGCCATCATGCTTGGGATGATTTTCATCTCGGGCATCACCTGGAAGCTGCTTGTCCCTATTTTCGGGACAGGCCTGACACTGATTTCAATCATATTTTATTTTGTGATCTGGAAGCCTGAAATCCTTGAAAAATATCTTGGGGTGAAGGAATATCAATTCGGGAGGATCTACTCCTGGCTTGACCCTTATAATTACCAGAGCACAACCGGGTTTCAGCTGACGAGGTCGCTGCTGGCGATCGGCTCAGGTGAAACTGTCGGGAAAGGCTATGGCACAAGGGAAGTATACCTGCCAGAAAGCCATACTGACTTCATATTCAGCATCATCGGCGAGGAATTCGGCTTTGTAGGTGCAAGCATCATCGTAAGCTTGTTTTTCCTGCTGATCTATCAAATCACGAAGATTGGCATGGAAACAAAAAACGATTTCTACACTTACATCTGTGTCGGTGTCATCAGCATGATTACCTTCCACGTATTCCAGAATATTGGCATGACTATCGGCCTGCTGCCAATCACGGGTATCCCTTTGCCATTCATCAGCTACGGCGGTAGCTCGTTAATGGGCAATATGCTCGCGGTAAGCTTGATTTTCTCGATACGGTACCATTATAAGAAATACATGTTCTCGACTTCTGCATAAAAATGAAAGAGGGTGCCATATATGGACACCCTCTTTCATTTACTCAACAATCCCTACCTCTGTTATGATCACATCAGTTTTTACATTCACCGTTAAATTCTTATACTCATCTTCCCATCTTTTAAAATCAAAGCCTCTTGTTTTGGTTTTGATGAATTGGCCAAAACCAACTGGGTCGATTCCTTTTTCCTGGAAATCCTGTATCATCGCTGTGGTTTCTTTGTTGACTTGATCCTCAAATTCCTTTTCAATCTTCTTGATCACTTCAGGTGTCACAATCTTTCCGGTATACTCACGAATAAGTCCTTTAATCTCAATTTCTACGTCTACAACATAGGGTTCCCGTTTCCTTATTTTTAACTTATTTTTCGAATCCAGATCTTTGATTGCGACTTGCTCTTCATCCATTTCCAATCTATAAGATCCTTCGCTGAATTTATCAGTAAGAAGCTTAAGGAAGAACATTTTATCTGAAGGCAGTTCACTCACCATTTTTTCATCCTTGAATAAGGCAATTCCGACGATATCGATTACTTCAGGTTCCGTTTTTTTCAGGATTGGCAGATAGGGGTCTATTCCCTCCTGGTATAGATCGAATAAAAAGAGGTGCATGTTGGTAATCGGCAAATTGCGACTTTCAGTGTTGTGCTTGATCAATTGAGATAAATGAACAGCATTCCCTCTATTGCCATATGTTCCTGTTAAAATTTCTTTTGCCTTGTCATCTGCAACTGCAAAATATACCCTGGCGCCGATACTCGGATCACGCTCAAAAGCATCGATGAATTCCCTGATCCCTTTTTTAGCGATCTCTTCACCAAAGATGGCAATTTCCAGGGAGCCTGTTACGAGTGGCTGTGCGGACTTGCGCTGAATCTCTTGTACTAAATCTCTGTTGCTCGAAGCTGTTGCAGAAAAGGTGAAATTACCAATTTTCTTATCGGGGTTAAAAATAGGGACCATGATCGTGCCTTCAATTTTATCATTTTCCTTCTGGTCATAACCCACGCCCATTTCGATATTAACATCATCAATAATTTCCTTTTCGACACATCCTGTAAGCAAAAGGGAAATAAACGAAAGTACGACCAAAATCCTATTCATCATTTTTTTTCACCTTCTTGGCGATCATCGTTGCGATAAATAAAAAAGGAATATAGACGAAGGTCACACTGAACCCAATCCGTGCGACCCAGTCATTCAGTAAATTTATTTTAGCCCTTGTATCCAAAAAAGGAATAGCGATTAAGCAGACGATAGCGAGGGCAATCACTCCTTTTTTTTGCTGCAGCTTAAAGGATCTTTTTAAAATCATGCTGGCGCCCCAAAGAGCGATGCAAATATTCGGGAGGATAATCAGGTTCCAGTTTGCGATTCCGATATATTCAAATCGTTCAACAAAGGGCATGCTGACAATTTTCCACATTTCAAGTGTTGCCCAGATGGATTTGGCCAGTTGTGCTTCAGAAAAATAAGTAAAAGTTATAATCGCCAGTATGGTATAAATAATGGTCGTTATAAAGACACCTAGATGGGCCCATTTTTGTGATTTAGGTGCATCCTTGATAAATGGATAGAAAAACAGCGGTATTTCAAACCCGACATACGTAAGGGACATATTGAACGCACTGATCGCCATGTCTTTTAGAGAATGATCGAGTATCGGCAGCAGATTCCTGAATTCTGCAAACCTGAGTGCAAAGCCAAACGTCAGCAGCAGATAGCTAGGGAGGACGATACAGAAAAAAGCTATACCGGTCACTGTTCGAAATCCGCCAAATACGATATAAACCGAAAGAATCAAAAAGACAAGGCTGTACCAGAAAGGACTGATCTCTGGGAACATCCATGCCTGAACGACTTCGAGGTAAGTCCTTAAAACAGCCAACGCAAAGATTAGCAGGTAGACAATAAAAACAGTACTTAAAATATTGCCGATGATTTTGCCAAAGACAAAGGCATGGACAGAGACAATATCTCCTTCAACCGTCCCGCATATTTTATAGATCATCCAAACGATGATATGGATGCTTAAACCAGCAACAATGACCGATATCCAGGCATCATAGCCAGCGTCCTTTGCGATGATGCGCTGGTAGCCAAGGACACCGATTCCAATCTGCATGGACATGATTAAATAGAGGACGAGGAATGGTGACACTTGCAATCTTTCAGGTATTGGCTGCTGCATGTTTTTTCAAAACCTCCAATGCTCACTCGTCGATGTCCTTTTTTTCCTTTGCCTTTTTCTCACTGAAACGGACTGGATTTTCTGTCCTCAAATATTGAGGCCGATTATATTGCATTGTAAATGGCAACCGAATGATCGCATCTTTGAAATCTGACACTCTCGGAGGATATAAAGGCTCAAGGAATGGCCTGCCCAATGATGTCAGTTTAAGCAAATGCGCCAGGAGGAACGAGAAAGATACGACGATTCCCAGCATTCCCCAAAGCTCAGCGAAAAACAGGAACGGGAATCGCAGCAGCCTGATTGTATTGCCCATCCGGTATACTGGTGTAGTAAAAGACGCCAGTGCTGCCAGTGCGACAATGATCAGCAGGACATTACTCGTCAGGCCAGCTTCAACGGAAGCTGTCCCGATTACGATTCCTCCTACGATACCGATCGTCTGGCCGACCTTGGTTGGCAGGCGGGCCCCGGCCTCACGCAATAGCTCGATCGTCAATTCAAGGAACAACGCTTCAAGGATAGGAGGGAGCGGAATCTCCCTTCTTGACGTAATCAATGTACTTAGCAGGTCCTTCGGGATCAATTCATAATGATAGGAAAGGGCTGCTACATAAATCGGTGTGATCAGGATCGAGAAAGCAACGGCGAATAGACGGATCAGCCGGAAAAAAGAAGACAATAAATAATTCAGGAAATAGTCTTCGAAAGACCCGAAAAATTCCACCAGGGTAGTTGGCCCGATCAATGCGTGCGGCGAACCATCTACAAGGATGGCGACTTTACCTTCTGCAAGTATTGCCGCAATACGGTCTGGCCTTTCTGTATCAAGAAGCTGCGGAAAAGGAGAGTTCTGGTTATCTGAAATCAACTGGACGATATAGGAGCTATCGGTAATTTCATCAAACTCAATATCTTTGACCCGCTGAACTACAGTATTGACATTATCTTTATTTGTAATTCCATCAATATACAGGATAGCCACACCTGATTTAGAAATGGAACCTACCGTGTAATTCTCAATGATCAGCTCTTTCACAGGGACCCTTTTGCGGATCATATTGAGATTATGGTCCAGGGACTCTACAAAAGATTCCTTTGGCCCGATAACACTGAATTCTACCTCAGGCTGGGCGACTGTTCGGACAACCTCTTTTTGGGCAGCAATAAAGGCGAAAAATTTTTCTTCACCCTCAAGTGTCAGGAGTACATATCCGTTGAATAATTTCGTTTCAATATCCTCATTGTTGTCTGAAACCTGGACATCAGCAATGGGGATCAGGCTTTTAACATCTTCGATTTCCGTTAATTCGCCTTCCAGCAGATACGGGAGGGCATTGTTCTGAAGGATGCTTTCATCTACTAAAGTTGACATAAAAGAGAAGCAGAACTTTTTTTCTGATTTTTGATTCACGTAAAAAGTCTTTTTAAAATCATGTGACCTTAAAAGCGCTTTTTCCCATTCGTGCTCATTGAGATATTGCTCTGGCTTTTGTCCTTCGGTATCTTGACGTGCAGCTTCCTTCTCGATTTCTTGCATTAGTTTTTTCTTGAATGGATGTCTCATTGTTAATCTCCGCCAATCTAGATTTACACTTATTCTTTCCGGAAATGGGAGGATTATGAAGATTGTTTTCTTGATTTGATTTGTAAGTGAATGGGGGAGGAACAAAAAAGAAAAACCCGCAAAATTTTGCGGGGTTTCTGCTCTTATATATATATGGGGAAGGGGGATTAGTTAAATAAAATCTTGGGGGGATTTTATTTAAAGCTGCATTTGTAAAAATTATTGTAAAAATCCTGGTTCGAGAAAAAAGCCTATTTCAACATATGTTTTTCAAGATCATCAAGCATCAAGTTGGCTGCCAATACGCCGCCTGCTGTGTTCCAGATAGCATCATCCACTTTGTGGACTTCACCTTTTTTCGCTACTTCAAGGTTTTGGAATAACGGGTCTTCAATCCATTCCTTTTCGACTTCTGTTGCTTTGCCGTCGCCTTCATCATATGTGAAGTAGAAGAGGATATCTCCGTCCATTGCCGGGATTCTTTCCTTTGTTACGCCTTTTTCAGCAAAGTCTTCTTTATCCTGGCTTTCTGGACGAGCCAGGCCGATTTGTTCAAGAATAACGCCTGAGAATGAATCTTTGTGGTAAATACGTACATCGCCTGCCATGAAGCGGACCATCGATACTTTTGTATCTAACTTTTCTCCAAGCTTTTCTTTCAGACCTTCGATACGCTGGTCATAATCACCAAGTACTTCTTTGCCTTTTTCCTCTTTGTTTACAGCCTTTGCGTAAAGTTCGAAGTTGTTCTTCCAATTTCCGCGAAGGTCCTCTGCAAAAACAGTAGGTGCGATTGCTTTAAGCTGTTCATAAATATCTTCCTGGCGCATTTTATTGCCAATGATCAGGTCTGGCTGGAGCGCAGCAATGGCTTCTACATTAACCTGGCTCTCAACACCAACGACTTCCACATCTTTCATATCCTCAGCAATATGGTCATACCAAGGGTCGCCTGTCCATGACTGGACGGCACCGACTGGAGTGACTCCAAGCGCAAGAAGTGCTTCTGTCCCTTCATTTGTCAGGATGACAACCTTTTCTGGAGTCTTGTCCAGGGTGGTCTCACCCATTGCATGTTCAACTGTGTATCCTTCTTCCTTTTCCTTTGGTGCTTCTGCTGTTTTCTTAGCATCATCTTCGTTGCTGCCGCATGCTGCCAAAAGCAGGACGGTGAAGATGCTGAGAAGAGCCAGTAAATGTTTTGAAACTTTCATATGTAGTTCCTCCTAGACTGTTAGTGATAATCGTTTTCAATTACTGCCTCCTTATGATAAAATGCAATAGAGTGAGATGTCAACACTAATTGATAATGATTTTCATCATCATTGACGATTTTGTGAACTTGTCAGCCAAACCGGTGAAAAGAACCCTTTTTTCACGTAAAGTTAAATTAACAACATAAGCAACTTTTTAAAAATACTTTTATTAGCTGTGATCAATGCTATTTGAGAAGAAAGAATAAATAACAGTATTCCCGGCAGAAAGATAGGTAACCAGCATGCTTCTGAAAACCAACGGCCAAAGATGGATCGGATTAGTAGCGGCCCTTTTTTTTATTTTATTTTTAATATGTGCAAGTATCGTATACGGCTATACCGATACATCGTGGGGAACAGCTTTTAACACGTTCACCGATTATGATGGTTCAAATGAACATATCATCATTCAATCCGTCCGGCTTCCCAGGGCGCTGATTGCGGCTGCTGTAGGTGCGAGCCTGGCAATTGCCGGTGTCCTGATGCAGACGTTAACAAAAAACCCCCTTGCTTCACCGGGGATTTTTGGGGTCAATGCCGGAGCCGGTTTTGCGGTAGTTGTGGCTGTTACGGTATTTTCTGTCGGCAGTCTTCAGGCCTTTGCGTGGATTTCCTTCCTGGGTGCAGCACTGGCAGCAGTCAGTGTCTATGTGATTGGCTCTGCCGGACGTGAAGGATTGACACCGATGAAGTTGACTCTTGCAGGTGCAGCGATGACAGCAATGTTTTCCTCCTTCACCCAGGGGCTTCTTGTTCTGGATGAGGCAGCACTTGAACAGGTACTATACTGGCTGGCTGGCTCCGTACAGGGGCGTAAGCTGGAAACGCTCATCAGTGTTCTTCCATATTTAGTTGTTGGCTGGCTGGCAGCTATCCTGATTTCCTCGAAAATGAACGTTCTGTCAATGGATGAGGACGTTGCGAAGGGGCTTGGAATGAATACTGGTCTTGTAAAGCTTGGTGCAGGTGTGATCATTGTTCTTTTATCTGGCGGAGCCGTTGCTGTTGCTGGACCAATTGGATTTATCGGGATTGTCATTCCGCATTTGACAAGGGCGGTTGTCGGCATTGACCACCGCTGGGTGATTCCTTTCTCGGCAATATTTGGAGGAATGCTGTTGTTGGCGGCGGATATCGCTGCCCGCTACGTGCTGATGCCCCAGGAAATCCCTGTCGGTGTCATGACAGCGATGATCGGGACTCCATTTTTCATTTATATAGCGAGAAAGGGGTTCAACGGAAAATGAGCCAGTATAAAGGCCTAAGGATTTTTAAAGATAAAGTATCTTTTCTGATAGATAAAAGGGCAGCCGGGATTTTATTGGGACTGCTGATTGCCGCAATAGCCGTGTTTGTCATCAGTACAGGCATGGGCGATATGGCGATAAGTCCATTAAGCGTGATTGCGGTGTTTTTTGGCGGGGGAAGCGATATGGAGAGATTGGTTGTGCAATCCTTCCGCTTGCCGAGAATCATCGTCGCCCTGATGGTTGGCATCAGTCTGGCAGTTGCTGGAGGGATACTCCAGGGGATGATCAGGAATCCGCTTGCTTCACCTGATATCCTTGGAATCACTGGTGGCGCAGCAGTGGCGGTAGTCGGGTTTCTGGCAGTTTTCAGCGGTGATAATAATGCACTGACAGTGAGCATAGAATGGATGCCGGTAGCGGCTTTTGCGGGTGCTTCTATTGTAGCATTCCTTGTTTATTTTCTTTCCTGGAAAAATGGCGTATCGCCTGTACGCCTAGTATTGATTGGCATCGGGATTTCTGCGCTGATGCAGGCATTGACCACACTGATGATGATCATGGGTCCTATTTATCGCGCAAGCCAGGCGAATATCTGGATTACGGGAACGGTCTATGGATCCACCTGGAGCAATGTTGCCGTGCTTGTTCCATGGACGGTCATCATGCTGCTGATTGCGTTTATTTTTGCAAGGAATGTCAATGTCCAGGAGCTTGGGGAAGATATAGCCACAGGCGTTGGAGGCCATGTACAGAGGCAGCGGTTCGTACTGCTGCTCGTCAGCACGGCATTGATTGCCAGTTCGGTCGCTTTTGCCGGAGGAATCGGTTTCGTTGGCCTGATGGCTCCGCATATGGCGAGAAGGCTTGTCGGTTCAGCATTCGGGGCACTTTTACCAGTATCGGCTGTAATTGGCGGGATCTTGGTCATGCTGGCTGATTTGATCGGACGTACGATGTTTTCGCCACTAGAGGTCCCTGCAGGAGTTTTCACCGCCGGAATCGGCGCACCCTATTTTATTTACCTGCTATATAAGACGAGAAATTCCTAAACCTGACAGAAAGGGGAATCGACATGAACCAGGCAATAGAAACGGAAAAACTGACGCTTTCCTATGGAGATTCCATTATCATAAATGAATTAGACATAAAAATTCCCAAAGGGGAAATTACCGTTTTTATCGGAGGGAATGGCTGCGGTAAATCCACCTTGCTCCGCTCAATCGCCAGGCTGCTAAAGCCGCAGGCAGGAGCGATCCTCCTGGAAGGCGAGGCGATCTCCAAGCTGTCTACGAAGGAAGTTGCGCGTAAGATGGCGATTCTGCCCCAGTCACCCTCAGCTCCGGAAGGATTGACCGTCCTGCAGCTTGTAAAACAAGGCAGATACCCTTACCAGACCTGGCTGAAGCAATGGTCGGAAGAAGATGAAAGAAGTGTTGAAAATGCTTTGAAGGCAACAGGCATTGACCACCTGAAGGACCGCACTGTCGATTCATTGTCTGGGGGACAGCGTCAGCGTGCCTGGATTGCGATGACCCTGGCGCAGGATACGGATATCATCCTGCTCGATGAACCGACAACTTATCTGGATATGACTCATCAAATCGAGATCCTCGACCTTCTTTTTGAATTGAATGAAAACGAAGGCAGAACGATTGTCATGGTTTTACATGACCTGAATCTTGCCTGCCGATATGCCCATAATATCGTCGCGATCAAGGACCAGAAAATCTTTGATCAGGGAAAGCCGGAAGTTGTCATTAACTGCGGTCTTGTGAAACATGTTTTTGGAATGGACTGTGAAGTGACCATCGATCCGTTGTTCGGCACGCCGCTTTGCATTCCCCATGGCAAAGGGCGCCGCATCGTCAGGGACAAAGTAGGAGCACCCGTATGAAGGCGGAACTGACTGCAGCTGAAAGCGGAATTCTCGCCAACTACCGTTTTGTCGTTTCCGAGCCTGAAACAGATATTCAGATCGATTTCAGGCCGTTTACGGATGCTTCGGCAATGGGGACTTATCTGGAAAGGTTCAATGAAGGGTTAAAGGCTCCAGATGCTAAAACGGCGGCATCCGTTTTCATCAAACGCCATGCCTTTCTTGCCGTCCTGTATCTATACTCCATGACGGCTTTTAACAAAAAGCTGGATGTTTCACCGGAAAATATTATCCTGGCAGACGCCATTAAGGATGGACTTTGGCTGCCTGGGTTTTATCTGAAAAACAAAAGCACCGACGTGTGTCCTTCGGGGCAGCGGGAAGAGTGGAGGAAGGAAGCAGTCAGGCATTTGTTTGCGGATAATCTATTTCCAGTCATGGATGCCATCTCAAAATCTGCGAAAATCTCAAAATTGATTTTATGGGAAAATGTCGCAGTCTATATTTTTTGGCTCTATGAAAAAATATTAAGCCAGACCGAGGATCTCGAGGTAAAGATGAGGGCAGAAGATGACTTTTCCTTTCTGATCAAGTCGGCCCCCGGGAAGTTGTTCGGACGCTATCACAACAACCCAATCGCGAGGTATTACAGTGAACCAGTCTATCAGGAAGAAGCAAATTCTTATATCAGGATACGAAAAACCTGTTGTTACAGCTATCTGCTAAAGGAAAAAGGCGGTTACTGCAAAACCTGTCCAAGGACATGCGGCATAAATTAAAGGAGGATGGAAATTGGATAACGAATTCTCAGAACAAATCAATGGCTTGCTCGAAAAATATACCGAGCTGCTGGTTGGCGAAGCCTCCGCAGATAACATTGAAAAGGTTAAAACATGGATAGTGTACAGCCATATCGCTAAGTCGATGCCTCCCCTGGCAAAGCACTGGAATGCAGAATACCCGGATGCCAAGGAACAGATCAAGAACGTTATAGCAGAAGTCAAAGAACTGAATGAGCAAAAACGTCAGAAATAACGAAGAACCATCTCTTAGCGAGGTGGTTTTTTATTGTCTGCTTTTAGCGGAGAAAAGTGAAAAGACATGTAAACGAAGTTTCAGTACCCGAACAAATGTTAAAGGCTAAGCAAGAGAAGGGATAAGTTGTTTCAGTGTCCAGAAAAAGAACAAGGGGTTAAGGGGGGAAGAGAGAGTATCAGTGCACCAATGTAAGGGAAAAGTTGAAGAACCAACCAAAGAGAAAAGATAAGAACCGGTCAAACAAGCCCGGTTCCATCATAATGACAGCTTCCATTATTGAAGCTGCTGTCCGCCATACGGGAATTGATTTGAGTATCCCTGGAATTGCTGATGAGATTGCTGAAGCTTCTGTGCGTCTGCCGCTTCGACTCCGTACCAGCCTTTCTTGAACATCAGGTTATAAAGGCTGCGCTGGGCATTGGCTGTTTCGGTGTAGATTCCGAGTACATCCTGATAAAGTTGGTCGTGGCTTAATTCATTAAGAACAGTATCATACCCGTGAGTCATGTATTTTTCAGTCGTTAAAATATCATTGATAAAATCACGATCATTCATCTGCGGTGTCTTTTGGACCTGTGTTTCCGGGTTTTGGATTTTTTGCTGATTCTGGTTCATCCGCTTTTCCTCCTGTCTTGTTCGATTATTGCATTCCTGGGGTTTGGGAATATGCCTGATTTTGCGGGCTGTTCAAGTGTGTAAGGATGTTCTGGTAGTGTCTCTGATGCATTTGTCCGCACTTTTCGATTTCCATCTTCAACTCCTGGTCCTGGCACTGTTGGGCAAAGAAATGTGCTTTTTTCATCGCAAGTAAGTTCCATGAAAGCATATCTGTTAAGTATAAAGAATCTTTAGTCGATACAACTGACGGCGGCGTCTGCATGACCCCTTGCTGCTGGCCTTGAAAATTCACGTTTTGCTGCTGCATAATAGAACCTCCTGTTTTATGTTCATTCCTACGGATATTATCGTTCCCGGGCCGAAATAAAGTATGCAGGACAAGATTCGTCAAAAAAGAACATTTTCCTACGAAAGTAATATTCAAAGCTAATAAAAAGTGATAAAATAATTTTGCAAAATATATATAGATGAAGCAATTTTTTTAAAGGGTGTTGTAATCGTTTTCATTAAGGGGAGGAAAAGCTATGGAACAATTAATGAGGAACTTCTTTCTTTTTCTATCGAAAAATAAATTTTTTACGAAGATGGCCAAGAAATACGGCCTTCGTCTAGGGGCAAAACGCTTCGTTTCCGGCGAAACAGTCGAGCAATCAGTGGAAGTCATCAAAGAGCTTAACAGCAAGAACCTTGCGGCAACCGTCGATTTCCTTGGCGAATTTGTCGACAATGAAAGAGAAGCGAATGAGAGAGCTGAAAGCTCGATTGCAATGATAAAAGCGATTGGCCGCGAAAAATTAAACTCGCAGATGAGCGTCAAAATGACTTCGCTCGGCTTTGATATTTCTGAAAAAGTAGTCATGAACAATATGCGCCGAATCATGGATACAGCCAAAGAGAATAATGTATTTGTGACAATCGACATGGAGGACTACGAGCGCTGCCAGAGGACTCTGGATATTTTCAAGCAGCTGAAGTCCGAATATGACAACATCGGCACGGTCATCCAGGCTTATTTATACAGGACTGAAAAAGATATCGAGGATTTGAATCAATATTCTCCAAACCTCCGCCTTGTGAAGGGTGCGTACAAAGAGTCGCCGGAAGTGGCCTTCCCGGAGAAGAAGGATGTTGACGAGAACTTCAAGAAAATCATCAAAATGCACTTAATGAATGGCAACTACACTGCAGTTGCTTCACATGATGACAATATCATCAATTTTACAAAAGAATTTGCAAAAGAAAACAATATCCCGAAAAGCCAGTTCGAATTCCAGATGCTGTTTGGAATCATGCCGGAAAGGCAGCTGCAGCTTGCCGAAGAAGGCTATACGATGCGCGTTTATGTCCCATTCGGAACAGACTGGTACGGTTACTTCATGCGCCGTCTTGCAGAGCGTCCGGCAAACGTGGCATTTGTTTTAAAAGGAATGTTAAAGAAATAATGATCAGGCTGACAAACTTGTCAGCCTGTTTTATTTATTTCATTTAGGAGGGTGTACAACTCTACTTTGAGAATTATCCAGCTTCAGCGCGTAGCCTCTCGAGACTTGTCTAGCTGGGGCTCCTAACTCCTAGAGACGCTTGTCTACGCCGACCAAGGCGCTTACGCTTTTATTTTTTATACTGGCTGTTCTGGCTGTTCTGTTTTCTTTCGCCGCCCTTACCCATAGACGGGCCAGCATTTCCTTTTACACTTGCAGCGCTGACGCCAGCCTTGGATGGATCTTTTTTCAATCTAGCCATGATCATACCTCCGTGTTTTTAAAGATAAAGGTACTGCCTTTATAGAGTGCCCAAGTCAGGAGAAATAAGCATGGGGATTAAAGATTCAAAAAATTTTCTTTTTTCCGCACCTTATTATTGCGGAAATTTTTTAAATATTTTATAGTAGTAATTAACAGAGCTCATTTATATGCATATTTTTTTTGGTGCAAAAATGAATGAGTATTCATTCAAAAAGAGTCAAAGGGGGAGACAAAATTGATGCGACAAATTCAAAAGGCAGCGGTGCTTGGTTCAGGTGTCATGGGATCAGGGATTGCCGCACATCTGGCAAACATCGGGATTCCGACATTGCTGCTGGATATTGTACCTCGGGAATTAACGGAACAGGAAAAAGCGAAAGGCCTGACACTTGATGACAAGCAGGTGCGCAATCGAATCAGTGCAGGAGCACTGCAGAAGTTATTGAAGCAAAAGCCGGCACCCTTGGCTTCCAAAAAGAATCTTGCTCTAATTGAAGCAGGCAATTTCGAAGATGATATGGAAAAACTCAAAGATGTCGACTGGGTTATTGAAGTAGTGGTTGAAAACCTTGATATTAAAAAGAAAGTTTTCACTGATGTAGATAAATACCGCAAGCAGGGAAGCATCATCAGCTCAAATACCTCAGGAATCTCAGTCGAGGCAATGGCGGAAGGACGTTCCGAAGATTTCAGGAAGCATTTCCTGGGCACGCATTTCTTCAACCCGCCGCGCTATCTGAAGCTGCTTGAAGTGATCCCTACTAAGGATACGGATCCTGAAGTCCTTTCATTCATTAAGACTTTCGGTGAAGACCAGCTAGGAAAAGGTGTCGTTGAGGCGAAGGATACACCTAACTTCATCGCAAACCGTATCGGTACTTACGGATTGCTGGTAACAGTAAGAGAAATGGTGAAAGGCGGCTACAGTGTTGGTGAAGTTGACTCTGTAACTGGCCCAATGATCGGCCGTCCTAAGAGCGCAACATTCCGAACACTGGATGTAGTTGGTCTCGATACATTCGCCCATGTTGCAAAGAACGTGTATGACCAGGTTGAAGGGGAAGAAAAGGAAGTCTTTGAAGTACCTGAGTTCATGAAGAAGATGCTTGAGAACGGCTGGCTTGGAAGCAAGTCAGGGCAGGGATTCTTCCTGAAACAGGGCAAGGAAATTCTTGAACTCGATCCACAGACACTGGAATACGGCCCGCGTAAAAAATTAAAGACAGCGTCTACTGAAATGGCTAAGCAGGAAAAAGGCCTTGCCAATAAAATGAAAGCGCTTGTTTATGGTAAGGATCGCTCCGGTGAACTTTTATGGAATATTTTCAGCCCTGTGCTTGTTTACTCAGCTGAGTTGCTTGGGACAATTGCCGATGATATCGTCGCGGTTGACCGTGCAATGAAGTGGGGATTCGGCTGGGAAATGGGGCCTTTCGAAGCTTGGGATGCACTAGGCGTCGAAAAAGCAATCAGCAAAATGGAGTCTGAAGGCAAGACTGTTCCTGCGTGGGTAAAAGAAATGGTCGAAAAAGGCTTCACTTCATTCTACAAAGAAGAAGATGGCAGACTGAGCTATTACCATAATGGTGAATACGCAGCTGTAGAAGAAAATCCAAAGGCAATTAACCTGAAGCTCTTGAAGAAGCAAAAGGGTGTCATTAAAAAGAATGGCGGCGCAAGCCTTATTGATCTTGGAGATGGAATCGCCCTTCTGGAATTCCACTCACACAGCAACTCAATCGGACCAGATATCCTTCAGATGATCAACTTCGCGATCGATGAAGTAGAAAAGAATTTTAAGGGTCTTGTAATCGGCAATCAGGGCAAAAACTTCTCAGTTGGTGCCAACCTTGCCATGATCCTGATGGAAGCCCAGGATGATAATATCTGGGATCTTGATATGGTCGTACGCCAATTCCAGCAGACGACGATGAAAATCAAATACAGCTCTAAGCCAATTGTAGCTGCTCCATTTGGAATGACGCTTGGCGGAGGCGCTGAAATGTGCTTGCCGGCAGCTCATATCCAGGCATCCATGGAAACATATATGGGTCTGGTAGAAGCTGGTGTAGGCTTGATTCCGGGCGGCGGCGGAAACAAGGAGCTTTATATCAAGCATCTTGAAGGACTGCCAAAAGGCGTTGATTTCGACCTTCAAAAGGTTGCGAATAAAGTATTCGAAACAATCGCAATGGCTAAAGTCTCCACTTCAGGAGAAGAGGCCCGTGAAAATAACTTCCTGAATGAAGCAGATGGTATCAGCGTTAACAGCGATCACTTGTTATATGATGCCAAACAGGCTGCATTGAACTTATATGAAAGCGGTTATAAAGCACCTGTGAGGAAGAAGGTTCCTGTAACAGGCGAACCGGGATATGCAACCCTGCTGCTGGGTGCTCAAACGATGCATCTATCAGGTTACATTTCTGAACATGACTTGAAAATCGCGAAGAAGCTTGCGTATGTCATCGCCGGCGGAAAAGTGCCATACGGAACCGAAGTAGATGAGCAATACTTGCTTGACCTTGAAAGAGAAGCGTTCCTAAGCCTTGTGGCAGAACCGAAATCACAGCAGCGCATGCAGCATATGCTCTTAAAAGGCAAGCCATTGCGCAACTAATAGATTTATAGTTTCACAGTGAAATATATTTTAACATCAAAGGAAAGAGAGGGAATGAGATGAGAGAAGCGGTAATCGTAGCCGGAGCACGGACACCGGTCGGAAAAGCAAAAAAAGGAACTCTTGCTAATGTCCGGCCTGACGATCTTGGAGCTCTTGTAGTAAGAGAAACTCTAAAAAGAGCAGGCAATTATGAAGGGAATATTGATGATTTAATCATTGGCTGTGCAATGCCAGAAGCAGAACAGGGCTTGAATATGGCGCGTAATATCGGTGCACTTGCTGGTCTGTCACATGAAGTGCCGGCCATTACAATCAACCGTTATTGTTCTTCAGGACTGCAGGCTATTGCGAATGCATCGGAAAGAATCATGCTTGGCCATGCAGACACCATTATCGCTGGTGGTGCCGAATCAATGAGCCTTGTTCCAATGATGGGCCATGTCGTCCGCCCTAATTCTAAATTGGCTGAAAGTGCTCCGCAATATTATATGGGAATGGGCCACACAGCTGAGGAAGTAGCCAAGAAGTACGGCATATCCCGTGAAGACCAGGATGCATTTGCAGTAAGAAGCCATCAGCGCGCGGCAAAAGCAATCCAGGAAGGCAAATTCGAGAATGAAATCGTTCCTGTCGATGTAACCCTCCGTACAGTAGGAAAAGACAATAAGCTTGTTGAAAAGACAATCCAATTCAAACAGGATGAGGGAGTACGTCCTGACACGAACCTGGAAACACTTGCGAAGCTGCGTCCGGCGTTCAATATCAACGGCACAGTAACTGCAGGTAACTCATCACAGACTAGTGACGGAGCAGCGGCAGTCATGGTCATGGACCGCGAAAAAGCTGAATCTCTTGGATTGAAGCCTCTGGCTAAATTCAGGTCATTCGCACTTGGCGGAGTACCTCCTGAAATCATGGGAATCGGTCCCGTGGCAGCAATCCCTAAAGCATTGAAGCTTGCTGGACTTCAAGTTTCAGATATCGGTGTATTCGAATTGAACGAAGCCTTCGCTTCACAATCAATCCAGGTCATCCGCGAGCTGGGTCTTGATGAAGATAAAGTCAACGTGAACGGTGGAGCGATTGCATTGGGACACCCACTGGGAACAACTGGCGCGAAGCTGACTTTGACGGTGATCCACGAAATGAAACGCAGAAATGAGCAATTCGGCGTCGTCACAATGTGTATCGGCGGCGGCATGGGTGCAGCTGGAGTATTTGAACTACTTTAAACAATATATGGAGAGGCCTCAGCCTCTCCCCAAAATGGATAGGAGGAACAATAAATGGGTAACCAAACAGAAAAGCTTGTAAAAGGCGGAAGCTTCTTAATCGAAGATGTAACTTATGACCATGTTTTCACTCCAGAGGATTACACAGATGAGCATAAAATGATTGCAAAAACAACTGAGGATTTCGTCACGAACGAAGTATTGCCTCAGGTTGAATATATCGAGCAGCATGAGTTTGACCGCACTGTGAAACTATTGAAGGAAGCTGGAGAGCTTGGCCTTCTTGGAGCTGACGTTCCTGAAGAATACGGCGGTTTAAGCCTTGATAAAATCAGCTCAGCTTTAATCGCTGAGAAGATGGCAGTTGCCGGCGGTTTCTCCATCTCCCACGGTGCACACGTTGGAATCGGTTCATTGCCAATCGTTCTATTCGGTAATGAAGAGCAAAAACAAAAATATCTTCCACCATTGGCTACTGGTGAAAAGCTTGCAGCTTACGCTCTTACTGAGCCAGGATCGGGATCAGACGCACTTGGTGCTAAGACAACTGCTAAGCTGAATGCTGAAGGCACTCACTACGTTCTGAACGGAGAAAAGCAATGGATCACAAACGCTGGCTTTGCGGACGTATTCGTTGTTTATGCTAAAATCGATGGCGAACAATTCACCGCTTTCATCGTTGAAAGAGAATATCCTGGAGTATCAGTAGGCGCAGAAGAAAAGAAAATGGGGATCAAGAGCTCTTCTACACGTACATTGATTCTTGAGGATGCTCAAATTCCTGTCGAAAACCTTCTTGGTGAAGCTGGAAAAGGCCACCTTATTGCATTCAATATCCTGAACATTGGCCGTTATAAGCTGGGTGTAGGCGCAACTGGCGGTGCCAAGCAGGCATTCGGTCTGACTGTAAAGTATGCTAACCAGCGCCAGCAGTTCAAGACACCTATTTCACAATTCAACCTTACAAAAGAGAAGCTTGCGACAATGGCTTCCAAAATATACGCAACTGAGAGCTCTGTATACCGTACAGTAGGCTTGTTCGAAGAAAGAATGAACCAGTTGTCTGAGGAAGAAATCAACAACGGTAAAGCAGTCGCTGACTCAATCGCTGAGTACGCAATCGAGTGCTCAATGAACAAAGTCTTCGCAACAGAAACACTTGACTATGTTGTAGATGAAGGTGTACAGATCCACGGTGGATATGGCTTCATGCAGGAGTATGAAATCGAAAGAGCTTACCGTGATTCAAGGATCAACCGTATTTTCGAAGGTACGAACGAAATCAACCGCCTGTTGGTACCAGGAACATTCCTGCGTAAAGCTATGAAGGGCGAGCTTCCATTATTGCAAAAAGCTCAACAGCTGCAGGAAGAGCTCATGATGCTAATGCCTGAAGAGCCAGGCGATGAGCCGTTGGCACAGGAGAAATACCTTGTTAAAAACGCGAAGAAAATCGGCTTGCTTGCAGCTGGATTAGCTGCACAAAAGTTTGGCAAAGCATTGGAAAAAGAGCAGGAGATCCTCGTTAATATCGCGGATATCATCTCTAACGCTTATTCAATGGAATCTGCTGTTCTTCGTACAGAAAAAGCGATCGACAAAGAAGGTCTTGAAAAGAGCAAGCAAAAGCTTCTTTACACGCAAATCTTCTGCCAGGAAGCATTCAATGAAATCGAGCGTGACGCAAAAGAAACTCTTGTTGCAACAGAAGAAGGCGACGCGCTTCGCATGTTGACTTCTGCATTGCGCAAGTTCACAAGACATACTCCGATCAATGTCATTGCGAAGAAGCGTGAAGCATCTGAAAAGCTGATCGAAGCAGAGCGTTTCATCGTTTAATCTAATGTTTTTGAACACTTCTCCTGTTTTCCGGGAGGAGTGTTTACTTTTTTGGACTGCCTTTTAATTCATGCAGGAATTTTTCGAATTATGTAGAATTAAGTAATGGATGCCTAAAATATCGGGGAAATTAAACACGGAATGTTAGTATTTTTCAGCCTTATTATGTTACTATCCGATTAGAGGGTTTTATTATTGGGATACTAGCAAAGGGTGGTGAAAAATATGGCAAAGACGTTTTATTGGTACCCTAAATGCGGCACATGCAGGAACGCCAAAAAATGGTTGGACCAGCATGAAGTAAACTATAATGAAGTACATATTGTCGAAAACCCGCCTTCCCAATCCCAGCTGGAAGAAATGCTGGAAAAAAGTGGCCTCGATATCAAGAAATTTTTCAATACGAGCGGCCAGAAATACAGGGAACTGGGGATGAAAGACAAAATCAAGACAGCATCTAAAGATGAGCTGCTTGAACTGCTTGCATCTGACGGCATGCTCATCAAACGCCCGCTGATGACAGACGGGGAAAAAGTAACTGTAGGCTTTAAAGAGGATGAATTTGAAAAAGCCTGGCTGTAATTTTGGTCCCATCGATATTAATCGATAGAGATATACAATTGGAGGGATAGTCAATGAATGCACCGAAAGAGTTGCGTTATTCTGAAGAACACGAATGGGTAAAGGTAGAAGGAGAAAAGGTTCGCATCGGAATCACAGATTTCGCGCAATCTGAACTTGGCGACATCGTATTCGTCGAACTGCCGGAAGTGGGCGACGAAATCACTGTTGACCAGCCATTCGGAAGTGTAGAATCCGTAAAAACGGTATCAGAGCTTTATGCACCAGTAAGCGGCAAGGTAGTGGAAATTAACGAAGAATTAAATGACAGCCCTGAATTTGTTAACGAATCACCATACGAAAAAGCTTGGATGATTACTGTTGAGCTATCTGACAACAGTGAAGTTGAAAAGCTAATGACATCTGAACAATACGAAGACATGATCAAAGAATAATTTAAACTGACGCCTTGATAATTCAAGGCGTTTTCTATTGTGAATAATTTATTGGAAATTTTATGATGAAGATTGTCCAGCTCCAGCTCCAGCGCCTAACCAGTTTTCATCCCTGCTATTGCTTCCTCGAGTATCTTGCGAAAGGCGTTAGCTTTGAGCAGCTCGAGACGTTTCGGTCCGGCCAATGAAGTCAAAGAGCGACTTCATTGGCCGGCCCTCCAACGCTTGTCAGGGCTGAACAAGGCGCTTCCGCTTTTCTTATAAACTCCTTCATTTTTCCATCAATTCATTGCCTGAATTCGGACAAACTAAAAGCAATCAACTATCGAAGAAGGGTGAAACTTATGACACTGAACCAACAAAAGCTTGATATAACGGACAGAGTGACAGGAAAGCTTGAAAACGGCCAGGTACAGCTTTACCTGGAAAACGAACACATTGGATCCATAGAGCTTCCAGAAGGAATGCAGATGAAATTGGAGCATCACTATGAGGCAGAACAGAATAAGATTTACCAGCATGTATCAGTGCCGGATCAATCACAACCTCGGTATACTGATTGTGATGAAGGCGGCTGGTGTTAGACAAATCAGAACAGCGGCCAGACATGCCGCTGTTTTTCTCTATGTGCTCCAAGTAAGCAATGCTGGTTAGATCACATAGAAAATTCTATAAGCCCTAAATCACGCTAGATCATGAAAAAGGTCACACAGGAAGTTTCTATAAACCCAAAACACAGCGCAACGCTCAATATGGTCATATAAGAAAAGTTTAAGCAGCTTTCCTGTCAGCATGCTAGTCTAATTTTTTGCAATCTCCTTTAAAAACAGTGACAATAGAAATATGAACATAACAGCACAAATTCAATATTCATGTTTATAATATTGTAAGGTAATTATCTCTGGTGCATAGGTGGTTATGGCGATGGACGAAAATCACAAGGTGATCATAGTAGAGGGTTCGTCAGACAAAAAGAAAGTTCAAACCGTGCTAAATGAACCGGTTGAAATTATTTGTACTAATGGGACTATTGGTGTTTCGAAGCTTGATGAACTGATTGATTCCCTTTTTGATAAAGATGTATATATCCTCGTGGATGCAGATGCGTCAGGGGAAAAATTGAGAAAGCAATTTAAAAGGGAATTTCCTGAGGCGAACCATTTGTATATTGACAGGATGTACAGGGAAGTGGCTACGGCACCGGAAAATCACCTTGCTACAGTTTTAATTGGCGCAAATATTGATGTTCATGCAGAGTATTTAGAAAAAGGATGACTGTAGATGGAAGAATGGACTAAATCAGAGATGGAAACCTTCCTGGAGGAAAAAAGAACAGGTTACCTATATTTTTACACACCAATGTGCGGTACCTGCCAGGTAGCTGGAAAGATGCTCACTGTCATCGATCAGCTGCTGCCGGAAATTCCTTCAGGCAAAGCAGACTTGAATTATCTGCCTGAGATGGCGGAACGATTTGAGATTGAAAGTGTCCCATGTCTGATTGTGTTGAACAAGGGAGAGGTGCTAGAAAAAATCTACGCATTTCAATCTGTTCCTTATCTTTATGAAAAACTAAAAGGTTTAAATTGATGTAAAAGCGGCTATGCCGTTTTTTTTTTGCCCATTTCAGATATGTGTTTTGTTTTTACCTATAAAAGATGATATTGCCGGATAGAAGCGATACTTCCCCGTTGGATAGAGATCCTTTTCTAATAAAAATGAACCGACAAAATAGATTTACATATCGTTCCATAAATATTATATTTAGATTAGCGAAATAATTGAGGGGCGAAATAAAATGGCTCTATACCAGGAATGGGCGGCACAAATTAAAACTTATAATCGAAACATACGACTTACCTTCATTGCGAACATATTGACCCAGATTGGCCTTGGAATTTTCATGGTCATTTATAATTTTTACATCAGGGAGTTAGGCTATAATGAGCTTGTAAACGGAAAGGTCATAGCCATGACCTCGCTGGCAACTGCTCTCATTCTTATCCCAGCAGGCATACTGAGTGATAAAGCAGGCAGGAAAAAATTGATGCTGTATGGAGCCGTCGCGACAGGGCTGATCTTATTCAGCCGGAGTATTGTTGAAAGTCAGTCCTTATTAATTCTTTTTGCGTTTGGAACAGGCCTTGCTTCCGCATTTATCCAGGTGTCGATCATTCCCTGGCTGGCGGAGAATTCGAAACCTGAACAACGCGTACATTTATTCAGTATTCACTTTGCGATAATGACGGGTGCCAATGTAATAGGAAGTCTTTTGGGTGGAATCCTCACAGACTTATTCGGCATGGTGGTACCTGGACTTGAAAGTATCAGATATACATTGATGATTGGATCGTTCTTGTTTATGGCTGCCCTGCTTCCGATTATGAGGTTAAATGAAAATCGGCCATCCCGCATATCGGCTGGCGATATAAAAGGAAAATCCAAAATCATCCCCCAAAAAGCCAGCTTCAAAATCATCCTGCTGTTTGCGGTAGCCCAATTGATGATAGGCTTTGGAGCAGGATTGGTCATCCCATACTTGAACCTCTATTTTGCGGATCGGTTCATGGCTTCCAATTCATTGATTGGCCTGGTCATTTCACTGGGGCAAGGAGCAACAGCTGTTGCGATGATCATCGGGCCTTTGGTTGTGCGCAGACTTGGGGAAGTAAGAGCGGTAGTTGTTTTACAGATGCTTTCTTTGCCGTTTTTGCTGCTGACAGCGTACACTCAGAATTTTTGGCTGGCAGCTCTAGGCTTTTTATTCCGTCAGGCACTAATGAACGCGGGCAATCCAATCCAGATGTCGTTAATGATGTCGAAGGTTGATGATTCCATGAAGGGTTTGGCCAACTCTGTGAATCAAATGGTGTTTAATCTCGGCTGGGCAGTGATGGGGCCGGTATCGACTGGGATTGTCTTGAAATACGGTTCCTATTGGGGATATGCAACAGTTTTTACTATCACTGCTTGTCTGTATTTAGTTGGATCCACTTATTTCTTCGTAGTCTTCAAAACGATGGATAAGCCAAAATCCGGCATAGTGAATACAAAAACGGCTTGATTACTGTATTTCTTTGGATATATTTCTCGGGAAATGAAAGACAATGCCGAAATATCACACGGTATTGTCTTTTTTTACGTTATTCACGATGTAAATTCATTTTTCATCGAATTATTTGTCGAAGGATTCCAACAGGTTTTTCCCTAATTACAAGGAATATGTAATATGAGGGAGTTGATCGGAATGCAAGAACGAATAGACAGGTTTGTAAATGAGATTCCCAACAAGGAGCATATTCTGCAACTAGTAAAAAAACTGGATTTAATCTTAAAAATAGAAGCAGAGGGTAACACATACTACATGTCTTTTAAGGATGGCAGGGTTGCCCGCTGTGATCCCTGCATGGATACGGGAAAAACTGCAACGATCTCGGGGATGAATGCGTATTTTGAGCATTTATTTGATGGGAATCTTAAATTGCTGCAAGGAATAAAGATGAATTATTTTACAACTGATTGTCCTTTTCGCGCCCAATTGGTTTTGGAATCGTTATTTTATCTTGCGGGACCAGTTCGTGTATAAATTTATATCTGAATAATCTAAATATATTGACTGGTAATTTGTGACGTGCTATTATCACTTTAACGCAGTAAAAACGAAATTGAATATTCTTATCCAGAGAGGCGGAGGGACTGGCCCCATGAAGCCCGGCAACCGGTTGTGAAACACGGTGCTAATTCCAGCAGAGTTTTTGCTCTGAAAAGATAAGGAGAGATGATAAATGACCCTCTTCTTAGGAAGAGGGTTTTTGTTTTTTCAGATAAATTATTTAGATTGGAGAGATGGAGATGACTAATGAGCAAAAGACTTACAGGATAGAAACGCTGGGGGTACATGGCGGCCAGTCACCAGACCCGGTGACCGGAGCAAGGGCAGTACCAATTTATTCGAGCAATGCATTCCAATTCGAAAACACAGAACATGCAGCAGATTTATTTGCACTTAAAGAACCGGGTTATATTTATTCAAGGATACATAATCCGACTGTTACTGCCCTGGAAGAAAAAGTGGCTTTGCTTGAAGGCGGTGTAGGTGCGCTCGCTTTATCAAGCGGGATGTCTGCCATCACGATGGCCATCCTGAACATTGCGCATGCGGGTGATGAGATTGTCGCAGCCGCTAATCTATATGGGGGCACATACAATCTATTTGCTGTCACCCTTCCAAAGTATGGAATAAAAGTTCACTTAGTTGATTCTGTTGATCCTGAAAATTTCCGAAAGGCGATCACTCCAAAAACAAAAGCAGTCTATGCAGAAACAATCGGCAATCCAAGTCTCAGGGTTCTGGATATTGAAGCTGTGGCCGAAGTTGCTCACGAAGCAGGTGTTCCGCTGATCATCGATAACACATTTGCAACACCATATCTATGCCGGCCAATTGAACATGGCGCAGATATCGTCGTCCACTCGGCAACCAAGTGGCTATTAGGAAATGGGACAGTCATGGGCGGGATTATTGTGGATGGAGGAAACTTTGATTGGAAGTCTCCTAAATTCCCAGGCTTCAATGAGCCGGACAACAGCTACCATAACATTGTCTACAGTGAAGCAATCGGTGCTGCCGCCTATATCGTAAAGGCAAGAGTACAGCTTTTGCGTGACCTTGGACCGGCAATCAGTCCGCAGAGTGCGTTCCAATTCAATCTTGGCATAGAAACTTTGCATGTCCGCATGAAGGAGCATATCGCCAATACCCGTAAAATCGTAGGTTACCTTGAGTCCCATCCTGCTGTTACATGGGTCAGCTATCCAGGTCATGAGTCACATCCTGACAAAGAATTGGCAGATCGTTATCTTCCAAAGGGAGCCGGGGCAGTAGTCATTTTTGGAATTGAAGGCGGCAGGGAAGCCGGAGCAAAGCTGATCAACTCATTAGAATTATGGTCCCATGTCGCGAACGTCGGCGACGCAAAAAGTCTGATTATCCATCCTGCAAGCACAACCCATCAGCAACTGGACTCAGAAGGCCTTAAAGCAGCTGGGGTTCCTGAAGATTTAATCCGCCTGTCAGTGGGGATTGAAAACGTTGAGGACATCATTGAAGACCTGGAGCAGGCGATCGAAAAAGCGACCGGAGTACCTGGAGTCCCGGCTAAAATTTGAAATCCATAACCTTCCAGAAAATATTTGAAAATAATTTTATTGACACACTTTTTTACTCCGTGCTACAATCACACTCGTAACTTAAAACCGATTAGATAATTTAATAGCGTGCTCTTATCAAGAGAGGTGGAGGGAAGTGCCCTATGAAGCCCGGCAACCGTCAGTAAGCATTGCTTGCTGAAATGGTGCCAATTCACGCAAAGCGATCGCTTTGACAGATGAGAGAAAGGAATCCACTATTACTATGCCTTTCTGCTCACTTGCAGGAAGGCTTTTATTTTGTTCTTTTCGAATAAATGCTAAAAAGTTATAGCCAAAAAGCATGTCCGAAAAGATTTTATCACAAGAGCACAACTTTCCCGTTAAGGATAAGAGCCTATTGCCCGATTTTACTGAGTTTGAATTTTTTCGGTTAGGGAATGGGAAACTAGATTGATAACCTTCTTATTTTTAGGGAAATTTAACGGTTTTAATAAGTGTGGAATACTCGGATGCAAAGAGGGGGAGTCAATTGATTACAATAAAAAATGCCAGAAAGATTTATCCTTCCAACAAGGGAGAGGTTAAGGCAGTCGATGATGTCAACCTTGAAGTCAAGGAAGGAGAAATCTACGGAGTCATCGGCTACAGTGGTGCCGGTAAAAGTACTTTGATTCGAATGCTGAATGGGCTGGAGATCCCGACATCAGGTTCTGTAGTTGTAGCCGGCAAGGAAGTTTCCAGGATTAAGGGAGCAGAACTGCGCAAGGCCCGCCAGGAAATCAGCATGATTTTCCAGCATTTCAACCTGCTCTGGTCAAGAACAGTGGCAGAGAATATCGCGTTCCCGCTTGAAATTGCAGGAGTTCCAAGTGCTGAGAGAGAGAAACGGGTAAAAGAGTTAATCACACTTGTAGGTCTCGAGGGCCGGGGAGATGCCTATCCTTCCCAGTTGAGCGGCGGTCAGAAGCAAAGGGTCGGAATCGCCAGGGCGCTTGCCAATAATCCTAAGGTACTGCTTGGGGATGAAGCAACGTCAGCACTTGATCCGCAGACGACTGACCAGATTCTTGATCTCCTTGTTGATATTAATAAAAGGCTCGGTCTTACGATTGTCCTGATCACTCATGAAATGCACGTTATCAGGAAAATCTGTCACCGTGTCGCCGTAATGGAAGGCGGAAAGGTTGTTGAAACAGGACCTGTTTTGGAAGTATTCAAGAATCCACAGCAGCCAATCACGAAAAGATTCGTCCAGCAGGTGACAGAACCGGAGGAAACAAAGGAAACAGTTGACCACTTACTTGAGCGATATCCACATGGTCGTGTTATCCAGCTGACATTCGTAGGTGAAGGGACCGAACAGCCGCTGATCACCAACTTGATCCGTAAGTTTTCAATAACGGTCAATATTGTCCAGGGTAAAATTTCGCAGACACAAAATGGTTCATATGGAACCTTGTTCATCCATCTTGATGGTGAAGAGGGCGAAGTAGCCCGGGCAATAGAGTATATCGGCCAGCATGAAGTCGGCGTGGAGGTGATTTCGAATGGCTGAGACATTGTTTCCGAATGTCAACTGGGACAGAATGTGGGAAGCGACAGTTGAGACACTATACATGAGTGCCATTTCCGTTGTGGCTACTTTCATCCTTGGAGCAATCCTGGGACTGCTGCTGTTTTTGACATCTAAGGGCAATATTTGGGAAAACAAACCGGTCAATTTAGTATTGAGCGCAATTGTTAATATTTTCAGATCGATCCCATTCATTATTTTAATCGTCCTATTGATTCCTTTTACAAAGGTCATCGTGGGCTCGATGATCGGGGAAAACGCTGCATTGCCTGCACTGATCATTGGATCGGCTCCATTTTACGCAAGGATGGTTGAAATTGGCTTGCGTGAGATTGATAAAGGGGTCATTGAAGCAGCAAAGTCTATGGGGGCCAAGACGACAACGATCATCTGGAAGGTGCTGCTGCCGGAATCGATGCCAGCATTGGTTTCCGGTATTACAGTGACGGCAATCGCGCTGGTCAGTTACACTGCGATGGCCGGAGTCATCGGCGCAGGCGGACTTGGGAACCTGGCATACCTTGAAGGTTTCCAGAGAAGCCGGAATGATGTCACCTTGATGGCCACCATCATTATTTTGATAATTGTGTTTATAATCCAGTTTGCAGGGGATTTCTTCACTAGAAAATTAGATAAGAGATAAAGGAGAGAATTGAAATGAAAAAATGGTTATTAGCACTGTTAGCACTAATTTTAACAGCGGGACTTGCAGCTTGCGGAACTTCTGAGGAAAACACTGGAGGAGAAGGCGGCAAGGAAGAAAGCAAAAAAATCGTCGTAGGTGCTTCAAACGTACCTCACGCAGAAATTCTGGAAGAAGCAAAAGCATTACTTGAAGAAAAAGGTTACGAGATGGAAATCAAGACATTCAATGACTATGTTGTGCCAAACCAGGCCCTTGATTCAGGTGAGCTAGATGCTAACTACTTCCAGCATATCCCTTACCTTGAGTCACAAATGGCTGAACATGGCTATAAGTTTGAAAATGCTGGCGGCATCCACATCGAGCCTATCGGTATATATTCCCAGGAACATACTACACTGGATGATCTGCCAAAGGGTGCGCACATCATTATGAGCAGCTCAGTAGCAGACCATGGCCGTATTTTGACAATGCTTGAAAAAGAGGGATTGATCACCCTTGAAGAAGGCGTAGAAAAAGTAACAGCTACAATTGATGATATTGCAGAAAATCCTAAAGAACTAAAGTTTGATACAGAGTATGAAGCAGCAATGCTTCCGCAGATCTTCAACAATGGTGAAGGCGACGCAGTATTGATCAACTCCAACTATGCAATTGACGCTGGTTTGAACCCTCTAAAGGATTCTATCGCAATCGAGGAGAGCGATTCTCCTTATGTAAACGTAATTGCTGTACGTGAAGGAGATGCCGACAAGCCAGCAATCAAGGCGCTGGTTGAAGTGCTTCATTCAAAAGAAATCCAGGACTTCATCCTTGAAAAATATGAAGGTGCAGTCGTACCAGTAAAAGAATAACTCCTAAAAAAAGCAGGCGGGCAGCCTGCTTTTTCTTTTTGCCGCATAACGGGCCAGGAAAATTAACATACTAACCGAGAAAAAAGCAGATTGGAGTGGAAACAATGGAGCATCATTATGAACCCCGGAATTCAACAGAAGCAGCTCTTCATGAATATAAGCAAGGATTGGGCATTTTCACGCAAAAAATGCCGGAGCTTGCAAGCCACTATAATGCATTCACGGAAGTATGTTTTCAGGAAGGAACCTTGACGCAAAAAGAAAAACAATTGATTGCACTTGGGATTTCTTTGTATTCCCAGGATGAATATTGCATTATCTACCATTTGAAAGGATGCCTTGATCAGGGGGCGTCCGAGGAGCAAATTCTGGAGGCGGTTGGAGTTACAGCTGCATTTGGCGGCGGCGCAGCAATGAGCCAGGCCGTGACACTCGTCCAGGAAGCAATGTCCGAACTGAATACTTTGAAGCAGTAAAAACTGTTAAATTCAGTTCAAATGGCTGTTAAATAACAGGAAAGGCTTCAATTGGGAGGATATTGCCAGTATTCTAAGAATGACAGAGGTGAAGTCGCGTTAGGCCGCCATATTCCATTACATCCAAAAATTAACGGTTTTAACCGCTTTGATAGTGGTAAATAAAAGGTGTTAAGATTGCATTATCAAAAAAACGCTTATTAAAGCGAAAAACCGAAGGGATGATTCACTATTAGTCAGCTCAAACTGAACTACACAAGTGAAATGGAAAAAGCAATGCATGGAGCTCATGGAATTAGTTACGAGGTATACAGCATGAACCATGACGCAAGAATGGAAGTCGAAAGAAAACGCGAAAGAGATTATATCAAAAGCCAACGGATGGTCGCAGACCTGGACAGAAAAGTCCACTCGTAAGCGAGAGAATATATTATATAGAAGAAACTCTTTGGGAACCAGTGTGAATGATGCACTGGTTTCTTTATTATTTGTTGTGGTTAACATTAAGGTGGAATTGAAAACACTACAGAGATTTGTCCTTATCAAGATGATATTCAGAGCGGTTTGAGGTGTTAGGTTAAGAGTTGTCAAGATCAAGCAGTTATCGTGACAGGTTCTAGGTGTCAGGACGAAAAGCTGTCAAGAAAAAGCCGTTATCGTGACAGGTTCGAGGTGTAAGGACGAAAAGCTGTCAAGAAAAAACCGTTATTGTGACAGGTTTGAGGTGTTAGAGGGAAAAGCTGTCAAGAAAAAACTGTTATTGTGACAGGTTTGGTGCTAAAAGAGAAAAAGCTGTCAGAAGTAAGGGGAAGTTCAGACAGGTTCGGTGCCAAAAGACGAAAAGCTGTCAGAAGTCGAGGTAACTTCAGACAGGTTTGGGGTCCAAAAGGGATAGGCTGTCAGAAGAAGGAGTTACTTCAGCTTCGGAGTACATTTTTTTATAACAGAAGGTGAAAAATAAAATGATGTACAAGCTTTGAGCGGATATCCCGACTTTAAATTGCTTGTTCTGTTAAAATGAAATGGTGTTATGTCGTCGTGTCCTGTCGCCATTCAGCAAGCTGAATGGCGGGGTGGGGGAAGTGAAAAGAAGACTAGGAGGTCCATCTGCAGAATAGGGTGTATGTCAGGGTTTCTGCTGATTTTTGGCTCACATCGTGAAGCTGCCGCTTCACTTGCTTTTCATCCACGGCTGAAAAGCTGCCGAGTGGAAATGAAACGCTGCGAGCAAATGAATTTGCTCGGTCGTTTCCTTCCCACTCGGCATGAGCCAAAAATCAATGGGGGTTTGACAAAAATCTGCGGGGTTCGTTGTATTTCTTTCCACTTCTAAAGTGTTGCTAACACTTTTCATTTGTTATAAGATTGTAATGAGAATAAAATGAGAATAGAGCTAAAGACGGCAATAGTCGGCTTAAAATCTTTTCTATATTGACGGAGGTAATATTATGGCAGGATCTGTATTATCAATTAAGGACCTTCAAGTTGAGATTGAAGGCAAGCAGATATTAAAAGGTGTGGACATCGAAGTAAAGGGTGGAGAAATCCATGCGATCATGGGACCAAACGGTACTGGTAAATCCACTTTGTCTTCTGCAATCATGGGTCACCCGAAATATGAAGTAACAAACGGTTCCGTAACTTTAGATGGCGAAGATGTTCTGGAAATGGAAGTTGATGAAAGAGCTCGTGCTGGTCTTTTCCTTGCGATGCAATATCCAAGCGAAATCAGCGGTGTAACGAATGCTGACTTCTTGCGTTCTGCTCTGAACAGCCGTCTTGGCGAAGGAAATGAAATTTCACTTATGAAGTTCATCCGCAAGATGGATAAGCAAATGGAATTCCTAGAGATGGATCTGGATATGGCACAGCGTTATCTTAACGAAGGTTTCTCCGGCGGCGAGAAGAAGCGTAACGAGATTCTACAATTGATGATGCTTGAACCAAAAATTGCAATCCTTGACGAAATCGACTCAGGTCTTGATATCGATGCATTGAAGGTTGTTTCTAAAGGAATCAACCAAATGCGCGGCGAAGATTTCGGCTGCTTGATTATCACTCACTACCAGCGCCTTCTTGACTACATCACTCCTGACTATGTTCATGTTATGATGCAGGGCCGCATTGTTAAGTCTGGTGGACCAGAACTTGCACAGCGCTTAGAAGCAGAAGGATACGACTGGATTAAACAAGAACTGGGCATCGAAGACGAAACAGTTGGGCAAGAAGCTTAAGCGTTGGGGGGATTTATAATGACTACGGAAACGAAATGGGCTTTTGACCAGGAGTACATTACTTCCTTCTCAAAAGAAATGAATGAACCGGAATGGCTGACAGAGCTTCGTGTACAATCACTTGCGAAAGCTGAAGATCTTTCCATGCCAAGACCGGATAAAACGAAAATTGACAAGTGGAATTTCACTCAGTTTGAAAAACTGCTTGTGAAAAGCGATGTCTTTTCATCCATCGACGAACTTCCTGAGGATGTTAAAGCGCTAGTAGACCAGGAAGCAAAGGAAAATAGCCTTTATGTGCAGCGTAACAATAAGCCTGCATACCTGCAGCTTTCAAAGGAAATGCAGGAGCAGGGCGTTATTTTCACAGATATTTTCACAGCCGCACGGGAATACAGCGACTTGCTGAAGAAATATTTCATGACAGCTGTTAAAAATGACGAGCACCGTTTGACTGCTCTTCACACAGCTTTCATGAACGGCGGAGCATTCCTTTATGTTCCTAAAAACGTTCAGCTGAACAACCCTATTCAGGCAATCTTCCTGCATGATGATGCTGAAGCGAACCTTTTCAATCATGTGCTTGTAGTTGCTGAAGATAATAGTTCTGTGACATATGTCGAGAACTATATCTCAACAACTGGCAAAGTGAACGGATTGGTGAACATCGTAACTGAAGCAATCGCTGGCCAAAACGCGAAAATCCAGTATGGTGCGGTTGATACATTGGCTGAAGGCGTTACAACTTATGTGAACCGCCGCGGCCACGCAGGAAGAGATGCTCGCATCGAATGGGCTCTTGGCATGATGAACGATGGAAACACAATTTCTGATAATGTAACCAACCTTGTTGGTGACGGTTCTTACGGCGACACAAAGACTGTTGTTGTCGGACGTGGAGAACAGACACAGAATTTCACAACTAGCATCATCCATTTCGGTAAAAATTCCGAAGGCTATATTCTGAAGCACGGTGTTGTGAAGGATAGCGCAACTTCAATTTTTAACGGAATTGGTAAAATCGAGCATGGCGCTTCCAAGTCTAATGCAGAACAGGAATCACGCGTTCTTATGCTTAGCGAAAAAGCACGTGGAGACGCGAACCCGATTCTTCTGATCGATGAAGATGATGTAACTGCTGGTCACGCTGCATCTGTTGGACGTGTCGATCCATTGCAGCTTTACTACTTGATGAGCCGCGGTATTCCAAAAACTGAGGCAGAGCGCCTTGTCATCCACGGATTCCTTGCACCAGTTGTTAATGAGCTTCCGATTGAGGGAGTTAAGAAGCAGTTGGTTGAGGTAATCGAAAGGAAAGTTAAATAATGAACGCCCGCGAAATTCGTGAATTATTTCCGATTTTAAATCAGGAAGTCAATGGCAGCCCGCTAGTCTACCTTGATAGTGCGGCAACATCACAAAAGCCGGTGCAGGTAATCGAAGCGCTGGACAAATATTATCGCGAATACAACTCCAACGTCCATCGCGGTGTGCACACTCTTGGAACAAGAGCCACTGATGGGTATGAAGGGTCAAGGGAAAAAGTCCGAAAGTTCATTAACGCAAAATCAATCGAAGAAGTCATTTTCACCCGTGGTACCACAACTGCAATCAACACGATAGCTGCAAGCTATGGCCGTGATCATCTAAAAGAGGGCGATGAAATAGTCATCTCCTATATGGAACATCACAGCAATATCATCCCGTGGCAGCAGGTGGCAAAACAAACGGGCGCAACTTTGAAATATATCGACTTGCAGGAGGATGGCACGATTTCACTTGATACTGTCAGAGAAACCGTGACAGAGAATACGAAAATCGTCTCCATCATGCAGGTTTCCAATGTACTGGGTGTCATGAACCCGATCAAGGAGATTGCCGAGATCGCACACCAGAATGGTGCAATCATGGTTGTCGATGGTGCCCAGAGCGCTCCGCATATGAAGATTGATGTTCAGGACCTAAACTGCGATTTTCTCGCTTTTTCCGGACATAAGATGTGCGGGCCGACCGGTATCGGCGTATTATATGGCAAGAAGGCACTTCTTGAAAAAATGGAGCCGGTTGAATTTGGCGGCGAAATGATTGATTTCGTAGGTCTTTACGAATCAACATGGAAAGAGCTGCCGTGGAAATTTGAAGCCGGAACACCGATCATTGCTGGTGCGATTGGTCTTGGTGCCGCAATCGACTTCCTGAATGAGATCGGACTCGACAATATCGAAAAGCATGAACACGCACTTGCGGCCTATGCCATGGATAAAATGTCTGAAATCGAAGGCATGACGATCTATGGACCCAAGGAAGCCGGCAAGCGTGCTGGACTCGTAACTTTCAATATTGATGATGTGCATCCACATGATGTGGCAACTGTATTAGATGCTGAAGGAATCGCCGTCCGCGCGGGACACCATTGTGCTCAGCCTTTGATGAAGTGGCTGAAGGCATCCGCGACAGCACGTGCAAGCTTCTACCTGTACAACACAGAAGAAGATATTGACAAGCTCGTAGCCGGACTTGTCAAAACAAAGGAGTATTTCAGCGATGTCTTTTAATAATTTAGATAACCTTTATCGTCAAGTTATTATGGATCACTATAAGAACCCTCGCAATAAAGGTGTTTTGGAAGAAGGCAGCCTGACAGTCAATATGAACAACCCGACATGCGGCGACCGCATCCAGCTGACGATGAAAGTCGAAGACGGCAAGGTAGCGGACGCAAAATTCGAAGGGGAAGGCTGCTCGATTTCCATGTCCTCTGCTTCAATGATGACGCAGGCGGTCAAAGGAAGACCCATCGAGGAAGCTTTAAAGCTTTCAACGGTTTTTTCTGACATCATGCAGGGAAAAGATTATGAAGAGGATGATCTCGACCTCGGGGATATCGAAGCACTGCAAGGTGTGGCGAAATTCCCAGCAAGGATCAAATGTGCTACTCTTGCATGGAAGGCAATGGAGAAAGGCCTGAAGGAAGAGGAAGACAGCCAATAAGAAATCATCATCTGATGATTTTTTCCGAAAGGGCTGCAGGGGATTGGCCTGCAGCGAACAACTACAAAGCAGGAAACCTGGTTTCCTTGCTTTAAGAATGGAGGAATTCGACGATGGCTAAAAAAATGCCAGAGATCGGTGATTATAAGTACGGATTTTCCGATAAAGACGTTTCCATCTTCCGGTCTAAGCGCGGCCTGACGCGTGAAATCGTTGAAGAAATTTCAAAAATGAAGGAAGAGCCCCAGTGGATGCTGGACTTCCGTTTAAAATCATTGGAGCACTTCTACAATATGCCAATGCCTCAATGGGGCGGCGACATGGCTTCATTAAATTTTGATGAAATCACTTACTATGTAAAACCTTCTGAGCGCTCTGAAAAATCATGGGATGAAGTTCCAGATGAAATCAAGCAGACGTTTGACAAGCTTGGAATCCCTGAAGCTGAGCAAAAATACCTTGCCGGTGTTTCTGCGCAGTACGAATCAGAGGTTGTATACCACAACATGAAGGAAGAACTTGAAGACCTTGGAATTGTCTTTAAGGACACAGATTCTGCTTTGAAAGAAAATGAAGACATTTTCCGTGAGCATTTCGGGAAAGTCATCCCTCCAACAGACAACAAGTTTTCAGCATTGAACTCTGCGGTCTGGTCTGGCGGATCTTTCATCTATGTTCCAAAGGGCATCAAAGTGGATACTCCACTTCAGGCGTATTTCCGCATCAACTCTGAAAACATGGGCCAGTTCGAGCGTACACTGATCATCGTTGATGAAGGCGCGCACGTACACTATGTTGAAGGATGTACAGCTCCTGTTTACACAACGAACTCGCTTCACAGTGCGGTCGTTGAAATCATCATCAAAAAGGACGCATATTGCCGCTATACAACCATCCAGAACTGGGCAAACAACGTCTTCAACCTTGTTACAAAGCGTGCGGTCTGTGAAGCGAACGCGACAATGGAATGGATCGATGGCAACATCGGCTCCAAGCTGACAATGAAATACCCGGCAGTCATCCTCAAGGGTGAAGGCGCACGCGGTATGACACTATCAATCGCAATCGCTGGTAAAGGCCAGCACCAGGATGCAGGTGCGAAAATGATCCACCTTGCGCCAAACACATCATCAACCATCGTATCAAAATCGATCTCAAAGCAGGGCGGAAAAGTAACATACCGCGGTATCGTCCACTTCGGACGCAAAGCCGACGGCGCCCGCTCAAACATTGAGTGCGATACGCTGATCATGGATAACAAGTCTACTTCAGACACGATTCCATACAATGAAATCCTGAACGACAACATTTCTCTTGAGCACGAAGCGAAGGTTTCCAAGGTTTCAGAAGAGCAATTGTTCTACCTGATGAGCCGTGGAGTCTCCGAAGAAGAAGCAACAGAAATGATTGTAATGGGCTTCATCGAGCCATTCACAAAAGAATTGCCAATGGAATACGCTGTCGAAATGAACCGCCTGATCAAGTTCGAAATGGAAGGTTCTATCGGTTAATAATGATAGATACTGGAATCCACCTGCTTATGGCAGGTGGATTTTTTTGTTCTTTTTAAAAACAGCAGTATAAGCTCGTGATTTTTTTACATAAATAGGAAGACGGCACGATTATCGTGTACTTTGGAAAGATTAATGATGATTAGTGGGAGATTATTGAATTGAACGGAATAAATATGCGATAAGTTTGGGAGATTAAGCCCTTTGATTAGGAGAATAATTTTTCCAGCTCGTTACTTAGCTTCAAAATCAAGCGGTGAATTACCACATAAAAAGGAATTCAGTGCAATTTCGTTAGATTTTGGTGTAATCAATCAATTTCTTGTCCAATAGATTCAACTTTTGGTGAAGATCAATCAAATACTTTTACAATAAAATACGACTTTTGATGCAAATCAATCAATTTCTTGTGCTGTAGTTTCACTTTTCGATGCAAATCAATCAAATTCTTGTACAATAGTTTCAACTTCCTGGTGAAAATCAATTTCTTGTACAAAAAATTCACTTTTCGATGCAAATCAATCAATTTCTTGTACAATAGTTTCAATTCTTAGTACAATCCACCTCGATTTTCATGAGATTAATGTGATTTTTTAATATAAAACGCAGCCTAACGGGCAATTATGCAAAACAATCTGCCATCAATCGATAACAAAATGCAATATTCCCTTTAATGGCGGACCCCAGGTTGTTTCTCCATTTCAATTGTGGGGAAATATGCTATCATGAAACTAAAATGGAGGTGCACAGATGATTATTGTTGGCTTAACGGGCTGGGGGGACCATGACAGTTTATATGAAGGCAAGGTTTCACCGCGTGATAAACTGAAGGAGTACTCCAGCCACTTTCCTGCAGTTGAGGTCGATGCCTCTTTTTACGCTGTGCAGCCTGTGAGGAATGCCGCGAAATGGGTAGAGGATACACCAGACAATTTTCAGTTCATCGTAAAAGCGTACCAGGGAATGACCGGGCATCAGCGCGGCGAAATTCCTTTTACTGATAAACATGAGATGTTCAATGCGTACAAAGAGTCGCTCCAGCCTTATCTTGAGTCGAATAAGCATGCGATGACGCTTTTCCAGTTTCCGCCGTGGTTTGACCTGCGCAAGGAGAATGTCGATTATTTGCGCTGGTGTCGCGACCAAATGGGGGATATCGATTGTGCGCTCGAGTTCCGCAACCAATCATGGTTCAGAGATGAAATGCGCGAGAAGACACTGGAGTTTATGAGAAAGGAAAAATGGATCCACAGCATTTGCGATGAACCGCAAGCAGGGGAGGGCTCCATTCCTACAGTTCTCGAATCCACTTCCAATGATAAGGTACTAGTCCGCTTTCATGGCCGCAATGTCCATGGCTGGAACAAGAAAGGGAAAGGCGAGGACTGGCGCGAGGTTCGCTATCTATATCGCTATAATCAGGCAGAATTACAGGAATGGTCAGATCACCTGAAAAAGCTGAACGAGAGTACTTCCCAGGTTTTCGCATTGTTCAACAACAATTCCGGCGGGGATGCTGCGGATAATGCTAAACAGATGGTCGAGCTGTTGGATATCGAATATGAAGGGTTAAACCCAAGGCAGCTTGATTTGTTTTAGATAATTTGCACCCTCCTGGCACCATGCAGGGGGGCACTTCATTTTAAAAAGAGGATGGATGGTTAGATGGAAGAAGTTATTCATATTTACCATACGAATGATTTGCATAGCCATTTGGAGCACTGGCCAAGCATCCATAAGCTTGTGACCGAGCGTCGACGCTGGCATGAAGAAGCCGGTGATGAGGTTCTTGTGTTCGATATCGGCGACCATATGGACCGCTGGCACCCTTTATCTGATGCGACTAGGGGAAAGGCGAATTGCCGCCTTCTGAACGAAGCGGGGTACGATGCAGCGACGATAGGGAATAACGAAGGCATCACTCTTCCTTTCGAGGATCTGGATTCGATGTACCTTGAAAAAAGTTTCGAACTGCTGGTTGCGAATCTTTATAAACAGGATGGAAACAGACCGGCGTGGGCGAAGCCATATCATGTATACATAAGCAGCAAAGGAACGAGGATCGGTGTTATTGGCGTCACAGTGAATTTTGCACGGTTTTATGCACAGCTGGGCTGGAAGCTGAATGACCCGATTGATGAGCTGGAAAAATGCATCGACCAACTGAGAGATGAAACCGACATTATTATTCTCCTGTCACATCTAGGGATACATGATGATGAACTGATTGCCGCGAAGTTTCCGGAGATTGATGTCATTCTTGGCGGCCATACCCACCACATTTTACATGAGGGCAAGGAAGTGGGCTCCAGCTTGCTGGCGGGAGCAGGGAAGTTTGGGTACTATACCGGTCATGTAACCCTGAAGCTGGATGAAAAAACAAAGCGGATTTTACACAGGAGTGCCGTTCTTTATGATATGAATGAGGCAGATCAGGCTCAAGGCGAAAAAGCAATGGCAGAAGGGTATTTTCTCGAAGGCAAAAGGCTGATGGCAGAAAGTGTTGCATCTCTGCCACAAGAATTAAAGGCAGACCCACTGCAGCATTCAGAGCTAACAAAGATGCTCACTCAGGCATTACGAGAATGGTGCGATGCCGATTGCGCTTTCATGAATGCCGGCATGATCCTTAAAGGCCTGAACCGGGGAGAAGTCACGAAATTCGACTTGCTGGAGATCTGTCCCCATCCAATCAATCCTTGTACGATCAGGATGTCAGGAGCAGAGTTAAAAGAAGTACTCCTGCAGACCAGGGATGAAAAATGGCCCCATCTGCAGATAAAGGGTCTCGGCTTCCGCGGCACCGTCATGGGGATCATGGAGTACGATGGTATCAAGTTTCAGCAAAAAGGGAATGTGCAGCAGGTTCTCATCAATGGAAAGCTGATAAACCCTAAGGAACACTATACACTGGCCATTCCTGATATGTTCACATTCGGCCGCTTCTTCCCGGAAATCCAGCGTGCTGAGGAAAAACGATATTGGCTTCCTGAATTCCTTCGAAATTTGCTTGAGTGGAAGCTGGCGTCTTATTAAAAGGCTGTTTTTGTATGAGCAGAAATTCTCATCAATTTTCACCATTATGTGATCAAGATATCACGCTTTTCCCCTCTCCTTCATAGAGTGTTATTGGGATTGAAGGAGGGAGTTGTAATCATGATCGACATGTCACCTATAGAAATAGAAGGCAGGACATTTTTATGCATTTCTGTAAAACTGCCAAAGACAAACCTGCTTGTCGTTACAGGAGATAAAGGATACATTATGTGCGGAGCTCTGGATGTCGCACTTCTCAATGAAAAACTAAAGGGCAGGAAGGTTATTGCCGGCAGGGCGGTTGGGGTAAAAACGATTGATGAATTGCTTGAAGCCCCGCTGGAGTCCGTTACCTATGAAGCGGAGAATCTTGGCGCAACAAAAGGTATGATCGGCAAAGAAGCATTATTGCTCATGAATTAAAAAGACAGCCCGAGCAGGCTGTCTTTTTGCGTATTTATATGAATATATTGTGGCATTTGTTAAGAATGAATATCCCTATCCGATATATTAACTGAACTGCTTTTTTCCCAATTCGAAAAACAAAAGGTATCACCATTCAAATAATTATTGTGATAGAATATAAGGAAATATTGTCGTTTTATGTAAAATTTTCTTTTTTTTCGAAAGTTATCGGCGGAATTAGCCAACACCAACTAACAGATAAAGTGGGAATAGACATGAGACTCGTAGCCACCACATCGGTAGAGGAAGGGGCTTTACTCGGGAAAGCCATCTATAATGACAAGGGCCAAATCCTGCTTAATGTGGGTGCGCGGCTCGAGCGGAAGATTCTGAATCGGCTTGAAGAGTTTGGGATTGATTATATTTATATAAAGGATCCTGATACTGAAGATATTATCGTGAAAAATTCGATATCAGATGACCTGCGGATCAATGCGGTCATGACGATAGGTGAAACGTTCAAGCAGATTCAGCTGGATTCAAAGATATCGCAAACCTTCGTACTCGAAAAATCGGCGAGGAAATTCAAGAAGCTGGTTGTTGCTTTGCTTGATGAACTGAACAACAGCAAGGAGCTTTTAAACCTGCTTTCTGATGTATTCATTCATGACCATTATATCTTTTCGCATTCCCTGAATGTAACACTCTACGCTCTTGCGATTGGAATAGAAATGAAACTGCCCCCAAAGGAATTGGAACAGCTTGGGCTGGGAGCAATTTTGCATGATGTTGGGAAAATGAAAGTGCCTGAGGACATTTTATCGAAGCCAGGCAAGCTGACTGCGGAAGAGTTCCAGATTATTAAGGCCCATGCAGAGGATGGCTTTGAGCTTCTAAGGAATATCCCGACTGTTTCGCTGATTGTCGCCCATTGTGCATACCAGCATCATGAACGATTGAATGGTGCCGGGTATCCCCGTGGATTGAAAGAGGATGAAATCCACTTATTCGGTAAAATACTTGGTGTGGCAGATGTGTTTGATGCGGTTACGTCCAATCGTGTTTACAGACCTGCCATGCTGCCGCATGAAGGACTTGAAATACTTTATTCAGGCTCAGGCAGCCTGTTTGATCCGAAAGTGGTCGACGCCTTCCGAAGGGCTGTGGCGATCTATCCGGTCGGTTTGACAGTCATCCTGAGTGATGGACGCAAGGGAGTTGTGGCCGAACAGAATCCCGGCTTGAGTGAGCGGCCTGTTGTCCGCATTTTGGAGGAAAGCGGCCGAAAAATCACGCCGTATAATCTTGATTTACAATCACATCTATCTTTAATGATTGTCAGCTGCGATACGATCATTAAATATGATTACGCTAATAATCATTGATTTAAGTTTGCTGATTGGATAGTCCAAGCAGTATTAGAACAAGTTTTTAGGCTAGTTCCCCCCTTTGAAGCATACATATAGCTTTAGAGGGGGGATTTGTTTTGGCAAAATTCGGCCGGCGGCTGCCTCGGAAAGGGCCCTTGCCTTTCAGGTATGTATTCCTGCTGACATTCGTCTTTTTTTCCTTTTCAACAGCAGGAGGATTGTGGATTATAGATAAAGGGCTCGAGCCCACATTGATGAAGTACGCAGAATCCCAGACAAGGAAGATTGCCACCTTGGTGATCAACAAGGCCATCAATAAAAAAATCGCCAGCGGGATGGATATTGATAAGGTCATAGAATTCGTCCCTGTCGATGGCGGAACGACCACTGTAGTGAAATTCAATACTGAAATCATCAACAGGGTAAAAGCAGAAACGACTAATATTGTGCAAATGAACCTGAAGGAAGCGGAAAGAGGGAATCTCACCTCGCTTGAGATGCTATCTGATGTCGAGCTTGTTACCGACGAAGAAGACAGGGAAGCTGGGATCATCTATTATGTTCCTTTGGGCCAGGCCACCAATAATGCACTACTAGGCAATATGGGGCCGAGAGTTCCAGTGAAATTCAATGCGATTGGCGATGTGACAGCCGATGTCGTGTGGGAGACAGAAGAACATGGAATCAACAATACACTGATCAATGTTTCGGTCAGAGTCAAAGTAAACGTACAGATCATCATTCCTTTCGCGACCGAAATTGCGACTGTGCAGGAAAATATTCCAATTGGCAGCTTCTACTACCCAGGAAAAGTTCCCCAGTTCTACAATGGCGGCGGAGATACATCACCAGCCATCCAGCTTCCTGGAGAATAAAAACAGTTGTCAAATTAACGATATTGTTATATTATAAAATCAATTGAATAATAAACCACATCATTCCGATGGGGTAGAGGCGCAGGGTTCATGAGTAAGCTGTGTGAGGATGACAACGTTGATCACAGCTCAAAGGGAATTTTGCCGAAGCAATAATAAGTGAGTCACATTTTTTATTGCTGGGGATACTTTGAACAAGAGTATCACTGTCATTATGGAGATAAATCCATAATGGGGAGCTACAGATCGTGATGGAGACACTAGTTGCTTATTAAGGGCAGCGATAGAATGTTCTCTATCGTTGCCCTTTTTTGTATTTTTTTAAAAGAAAGTAACTAAACTCTTTTCATGTAAAAGTTTCCCCCTGTCAAAAACAAGGAGGAGAAAGAAAGAATGGAAAACACAATTTTTTCATTGCTGCCGCCATTAGTGGCAATCTTAATGGTAGTAATCACAAGGCGAGTGCTGTTGTCCTTGGGGACCGGCATCGTCGCAGCTGCTTTTTTGCTGGCTGACTTTAATATCGCAGAAACATTTGCTATTATGTGGGACGCGGCTAAAGGAATCGTTGTCGCTGATGGGGAATTGAACACATATAGCCTGTACATCATCCTTTTCTTATTATTATTGGGTACAATCACTGCGTTCATTTCCATTTCAGGCGGTAGCCGTGCGTTCGGCGAATGGGCGATGAAGCGTGTGAAAACAAGAGTCGGAGCACAGCTTGTCGGCGCATTTTTGGGAGTAATAATTTTCATTGATGATTATTTCAATGCTCTGGCAGTCGGCCAAATTACACGTCCGATCACAGACCGACAGAAAGTTTCACGTGCCAAGCTTGCTTATATCATCGATTCAACCTCAGCGCCTATGTGTGTCATCTCACCGATTTCCAGCTGGGGTGCATACATCATTGCTTTGATCGGTACAATCCTTGCTGCCCACGGTGTTAATGAATATAGTGCGTTCTCAGGATTCATGCAAATTGTGCCAATGAACTTCTACGCACTTGCAGCATTAGCAATGGTCTTTATCGTAGCTCTTCGAAACATCGAAATTGGACCTATGAAAAAGCATGAAGAGCGTGCAATCATGGAAGGAATTGTCGTTCCTCAGGACAAGCCTGTACCTGGCGAACTGAAGGATGACCTGCCTACAAGCACAAAAGGGACAGTTGGAGACCTTGTATGGCCGATTGTTGCCCTTGTTGCTGGAACAGTTGGCATGATGCTTTGGACTGGCGCAAGCGCTGTTGAAGGTGAAGTAACCATTTTCGGTATTTTTGAAAATACAGATGTTACTAAGTCTCTCGTAACTGGCGGATTGCTTGGCCTTGCTGTCGCGTTGATTCTCTTTGTGAGACAGGCAGTTGTCTTAAAAGGCGTCAATGCCAGTGTATTTGGAAAAGGAATGGTTGAGGGCATTAAATCCATGCTTCCGGCTATTTATATTCTGATCTTCGCATGGGTCATTGTTGATTTGATTGGAAGACTTGAAACTGGCAAATATCTTGCTGGTATTGTTGAAAGCTCGAATATCAATATCTCATTTCTGCCGTTCCTGCTATTCCTAGTAGCTGGAATCATGGCTTTCTCAACAGGAACTTCATGGGGATCATTCGGCATCCTGCTGCCAATTGCAGGGGATATCGCAGCTGCAGCTGATATCACCATGATGCTGCCAGCGTTGGCGGCTGTATTGGCGGGTGCGGTTTTTGGTGACCACTGTTCACCAATCTCCGATACGACGATCCTGTCATCCACTGGGGCTGGCTCACATCACTTAGACCATGTCATGACCCAGCTTCCGTACGCTTTGATTTCTGCGGCGATTTCATCTGTCGGATTCCTGATCATTGGTTTCACTGGAAGCACGGTGGGTGCACTTGCAGCTGTGGCAATTTTGCTTATTGCTTTTGCTTTCATTTTCGGAAGCAGGACAACCCAGGAAGAAGTGCTAAAAGAAAATCTAGCAGAATAATGTTATGGCTGTCTGACTCTCAGACAGCCTTTTTCATATTTTTAAGAAAGGGGGAATAGAATCCTAATTAATAGGGTGTTTTGGTATAGTTGGGAAATTATTTTGAAAAAAATTTTATTATGACTCAAATAATATTTTGACAAGCAATTAAAAACTAGCTATACTATTCCTAGACTAAATAATCTGAAAATATAAAACTTTCTAATTATCAACATTTTCCAGGTGATTAGAAGGTAAGGGGGATTAAAAATGGAAAATCGTCCACAGTGGGGATCGAGAGCAGGATTTATTCTTGCCGCAGTAGGGTCGGCAGTAGGGTTGGGAAATATTTGGCGTTTCCCGGGAGTAGCTTATGAAAATGGCGGGGGAGCATTCTTCTTCCCATACTTGTTTGCACTTCTGACAGCTGGTATTCCAATTTTGATATTGGAATTCACGATTGGCCATAAATACCGTGGTTCTGCACCATTAAGCTACTTCAGGATGCGTAAAGGTGCCGAGTGGATTGGCTGGTGGCAGCTTGCCGTTTCTTTTGTCATCTCGACTTATTATGCAGTAATTATCGCATGGGCTATGTCTTACGCTTATTTCTCGCTAAGCAAGCAATGGGGAGACGACCCGCTGACTTTCCTTGTCGGTGACTATTTAAAAGTAGTTGACGCTGGCCAGGTTGGAAGTATCGTACCTGGTGTATTCCTTCCATTGGTCATTGTCTGGGTCATCACTCTTGGTATTTTGTTCAAGGGAGTAAAGAAAGGTATTGAAGTTGCGAACAAGGTTTTTATTCCTGCACTTGTTATTTTATTCTTTGTGATTGTCGTTCGCGCTTTAACTCTGGATGGAGCAATCGATGGCGTCAACGCATTCTTCAAGCCAGACTGGAGCCAGATCTTTAATGGTAAAGTATGGGTTGCGGCATATGGACAGATTTTCTTCAGTTTATCCATTGCATTTGCAATTATGATCACATATTCAAGTTATCTTCCTAAGAAATCTGATATTACAAACAACGCATTCATTACCGCTTTTGCTAACTCTTCTTTTGAGTTGCTTGCTGGTATCGGAGTATTCGCAGCATTGGGCTTCATGGCCATGCAGTCAGGTCAGCCAATTGACCAAGTAGTAAGCAAAGGTGTAATCCTTGCATTCGCAGTATTCCCGCAGATCATCAATGAATTGCCGGCGTTCAGTGCGGCATTCGGAGTACTGTTCTTCGTAAGCTTGACACTGGCAGGACTTTCTTCATTGATTTCAATCGTTGAAACTTATGTTGCCGGTGTACAGGATAAATTCAATGTTTCCCGTACAAAGGCTGTTGCAATCGGCGGCGGTTTGTCTGCCTTGATCTCCATCCTGTTCGCGACACAGGGCGGCTTGAATTTCCTTGATACAGCGGATGCCTTCATCAATAACTATGGTGTTGCTCTAGCTGGTCTGGTAGAAGTAGTCTTCATTGTATGGGTAGCAAAAGAACTGAACAACTTGCAAAACCATGCTGATGCCATCTCTGATATTCGCCTTGGCAGCTGGTGGGTCATTTCTTTGAAATACATCACTCCAATCGTTCTGGGTATCATGATGGTCATGAACATCATGACAGATATTAAAACTAGCTATGGCGGTTATCCGGTTATGTTCAACGTCTACTTCGGATGGTTTGTCGCAATCGGTGCGATTTTAGTCGGGTTTATTTTTGCAAAAGCAAAGAAGTGGGATGCAGCACTTTATGAAGTTCCACAAGACAAGGGGGTTTCTAAATAATGGATGCTAGCGCATTAGCAATGATGGTTGTGGGTATGGTCATTATTTGGGGAGGACTTGCAGCGAGTGTTTTGTATGCTGTCAAGAAAGCCCGTTCATAAAATGGAAAGGCCAACCGAAATGGTTGGCCTTTTTGAATGCTTACTTTTTCTTGAGCCTTGCCCTCTCCTGCCTTGCCCATGATTTAAGATGTGGGTATGGGTCAAAGGACCATTCAGTATATCCATTGTCCTTGTACATGCCATAATGCAGGTGGGGAGGGAATTTTCCGCTAGTTCCTGGAGGGCCATACCCCGAGCTGCCGACACCGCCAATGACTGTGCCTGGTTCGACGATTTGCCCAACTTTAAGGTCTTTCGCGAAACCGCTCAAGTGGGCATAGTAATGATAGGTATTATTGATATCTCGGATTCCGACACGCCATCCGCCATACTTGTTCCAGCCTTTCATTTCCACGATGCCATACCCTGTCGCACGTACAGGCACTCCATAGCCAGCAAAAATATCTGTTCCTTCATGGATCCTTCTGCCACCCCAGCCGCGGGCGTCACCCCAGGTATTGTTATAGCTGTGATTGCTTCTTAGTGGCATAGGAAAGGCATGAGTATCAAGGTCTAAACGTCCAAAATGCTTGTAAATCATCGCTTTTCCAATAATGATACCAACAGTTTTATCACGCTTATAGTAGTTCCACAGCCCAATTTTTAAGTTTTCATGGTCTGTACCATATGAAAGCAAGTATTGGGCAAAAGCCTGGAGTACGTCCTCGTCATCCCTCAAACTTGCTTTGCCATCACCATTCCCATCAAACCCAATTCCATTGAAAAATTGAATGGAAACGGGATTGTCATCTTCAACATCAGGGTTCAGGAGTCCTGCCCATTCTTCCGGCTTAAAATAAATCCCGGCTATTCCTTCCGCCTTTGGTAAATCTTTTCTTGCCTGGCGGACATTCCGCTCATATTGGTCCACCGCAGCAATGTAGTACCAGGGAATCTGGCTGACCGCTTCAACTTTTGTATAGAGTTCCATTCTTTTTTTGTAAACATCTTCTTGATCCTGCTCAGCTGCATATGCATTATCATTTAACAGGACCGGGGAAAGTAAAAAAAGAACGATAACTGCTTTAAGGAATTTCACCGTAATCCTCCCTTCAGGATATGGATCCCGTTAATTTCCAGCGCCAGCGCTTCATTTTGATAAAAGCCAGCGCATCCGCTTTTTTTTGTCTAGCTCCAGCGCCTAGCCCCTCGAGACGCTTCGGTCCGCCCAATGAAGTCAAAGAACATCTTCACCGTCGGCCCTCCAGCGCATGGGGGGCTGACCAAGGCGCATCCGCTTTTCTTGTTATAGTTTGCGATGATGGGGATTTTTCATAAATATCAAATAATGGTAATCGCAAAGCTATCGTACTTGTCGATAGTTTTTCATTGTGTTAAAGTGACATCAGAAGCTGTATACCGGCCTGTATTTTTACATGGTGTTCTTGATGTAATGCAGCAGGAATGGAGTGAAAATAATGAGCAAAAAAGAGGTACAGAGAAAGCCTGACTGGCTGAAAATAAAGTTAAATACGAATGAAAACTATACTGGCTTAAAAAAGATGATGCGCGAGAAAAATTTACATACTGTTTGTGAAGAAGCCAAATGTCCAAACATACACGAGTGCTGGGCTGTTAGACGGACGGCTACCTTCATGATCCTCGGGGATGTATGTACGCGTGCATGCCGTTTTTGTGCTGTAAAAACGGGCCTTCCAACTGAGCTTGACTGGCAGGAGCCAGAAAGAGTGGCGGAATCCGTGACACTTATGAATCTGAAGCATGTCGTCGTAACGGCTGTTGCCCGTGATGACCTGAAGGATGGGGGAGCAGCTGTTTTTGCCGAGACGGTTAGAGCAATCCGCGAGAAAAATCCGTTCACCTCAATTGAAGTATTGCCTTCAGATATGGGCGGAGTTGAGGAGAACCTGAAAACACTTATGGATGCACGTCCAGATATCCTGAACCATAACATCGAAACTGTTAGAAGCCTGACGCCAAGAATCCGTGCCCGCGCAACTTACGAGCGTTCACTGGAGTTTTTGCGCCGTGCAAAAGAAATGCAGCCAGATATTCCTACGAAATCCAGCATCATGGTTGGACTGGGTGAAACCAAGGAAGAGTTAATTGAAGCGATGGACGATTTACGTGCCAACAATGTGGACATTCTTACGCTTGGTCAATACCTGCAGCCTTCCAAGAAGCATCTTGAGGTTCAAAAATACTATCATCCTGATGAGTTTGCCGAGCTTAGGGAATTAGCGCTCAAGAAAGGCTTCAGCCATTGTGAAGCTGGTCCTCTTGTCCGTTCATCCTACCATGCCGACGAACAGGTCAACTCTGCAGCAAAGCACAGACAGCAGCTTGCGGAGCAGGAAGCCCAGCAGGCGTAATTGAAAAGCGCAAGCGTCTTGGTCAGCCCTTACAAGCGCTGGAGCTAGACACTAATATTCGTTTTTTGAAAACCTAAAAAAGAGTTCAGCATCCATGCTGAACTCTTTTCATTATTTTCCTTGTTGCATCTGTCTAGAAAGATCGTCTTTGTCCGTTTCTTCGTTCAATTCACCCTTGGCTTCGCCATTCGCATTTTCACCAGTGCTCATATCGCGGCCTTGAGGAGATTTAAGCATTTGTTTAACCACTCCATCAACTAACTCATCGACATCACGGTTATCGGTATCAAGTGAAGCAAAGTTTTCGACTTCATTGCGCAGAGTGGTATCATCTGATACGTACACATGGAACCAGCGCGGTACGACTGACATTGCCATACGCTTCACCTGGTCAGCTGTCTCGTTGCGATTTTGAGAATCTGTTGCGTATACAATCAGCACTTCTTCATCCGTCACGAGTGTAGATACATCATCCACATTTTGGGCCATCAAGCTAAATCTGCTGATCATGTCCGCAATTTGCTCGCGGTCGATTGCCTGGTATGCGTTTTGCCCATTATCGGCGCCCATCACTCCTGTTCTTTGATGGCGCACATACCCGAAGTCCTCGCTTCTGTTTTGCATTCCTTTGCGTCCACCTTCATTGTATAAGTCTGGACGCTGATCGTTTACATTCAGTGTGTTACCGCTTTGCTGGTAGATTCCAGCTCCGCCATCACGGCCTGCTGGTGACGCGTTATCGTCACCGCCTGCACAACCCGTCATAGCCACGGTTCCCCAGATGCCAAGAGCCATTAATGCTTTTTTCAATTAAAAACACCCCCTAATCATTAGAATGGCTCTGAAATTATTTTTTTTGCTTAGTAATTGATGGGGAATAAGTTATAATTAAGAAAAGCTAAGGATAAAGACAGATTGTTACGGAAAAAGAGGTGGACCTACCGATGATTTGCATCAATAATCTATGCTATGAAATAGTGGATGAAAGCAGGGACGGCTTTAATGAGGAAGCCTTTCGCGCCAGATACAGCGAGATATTGACGAAATACGACTATATTGTTGGGGACTGGGGGTACGGACAGCTTCGGTTAAGAGGCTTTTTCGATGATCAAAACCAGAAGTCAACTTTCGATACGAAAATCAGTACCGTCAGCGAGTACTTATATGAGTATTGCAATTTTGGCTGTGCCTATTTCGTCGTCAAGAAGGTCGCGAAACAAGCCCAGGATATATAAAGAAAGAATGAAAAAATGCTCCAATCAACATGATTGGAGCATTTCTTGTGGTTAAGGAATTTATAAAAGTTATTGAGTTGTGGATAACTCTCTGAAGTTTTCTTAATCCAGCTCCAGCGCCTAGCCCCTCGAGTCGCTTCGGTCCTGCCAATGAAGTCAAAGAACGACTTCACTGTCAGGCCCTCCGAGGCACATGATGCTAGACCCGCCAGCCACAGGACGTGGCGTCATAGGCGGGCAGCGCTTGTCGGGGCTTAACGAGGCGCTTGCGCTTTCTGTTCGTTCTTATAAATCGCTATACGGCGGCTGTTCACTTTCATTCGGGTCATCATGGGTTGGGTGGGCGCCCGCTTCTTTCCGTGGAGTTCCCTGATGAAGGGACTTGAACTCATAGTTGAAGTTACTGTAGGACCGCTGCCCTTCACGCCACGGCGTGCTTTTGCCTTCTACAGGTTCATCTTTCCTGAACGGTGAACCATATGGACCTTCTGGATAGTCTTCAGCCGTTACATAGTTGCGCTGCTTTTCTACATTCGAAAAATCAGAGTACTTTTCACTGTCTTCCTTGCTCATAGAACTCACCTTCTTTTGCTTGATATGTTTTTAGTATTTCTTACTAAAGACAAATCAAACAAACAGTTCGTTCCAAAGTTAAAGAATTGGCCGCAGGAAAGAGCGAAGTTCCTCTGCGTCTTCTTCAGAAAGATTGTAAGCAAATTCGAGATACCCTTCTTCATCGAGATCATCCTGGCCGAGGATGGCAAATCGGCTTCCCTGGATATCCATCACGATGCTTTTGCCATAATATCGGCCAGTCTGCATAATGGCAAGATCAAAGCGCTGGTTCTCGCCTACAAAGCTTACATAACGCGTTTTTGTTTCTTCGGTTTCATCGTATAAAAAAAATTGTTCAGTCATCGTGATCCTCCTAGATATGTAATTCCTGCTAAACCATCACTAAATGCGGCTTATGTTCAAGATGATGGTGTGCTGTGATGTAACGGACTGTCTTGGTTTTTGAACGCATAACAATGGAGTGGGTTTCAACAAGATCTCCGCCAAGGAAGCGAACTCCGTCGAGCAATTCACCGCTCGAAACGCCTGTCGCAGCAAAAATCGCATCGTCTCCGGAAACAAGGTCATCAAGCATCAGCAATTGTCTTGGATCCTTCAATCCCATTGCGATGCAGCGCTCTTCTTCCTCAATCGTCTGCGGAACTAGCCTTGCCTGCATATCGCCGCCAAGAGCTTTAATGGCTGCCGCCGAGATGACTCCCTCAGGCGCACCGCCTGTTCCTACAAAAAGGTCGACACCTGTATGGGGCAGGGCGGTCGCAATCGACAACACCTACATCGCCATCGCCGAACAGCTTCACTCTGGCGCCTTTTTGCCTGACACGTTCAATAAGGTCATCATGGCGGTCACGTTCCTGAATGATGACCGTTAAATCCTGGATTCGTTTATTGTTGGCTTCGGCTACGATTTCGATCGTCTTCTCAATTGGGTCATCAAGACTGATTTTGCCAGCTGCACTTTTGCCGACCGCGATTTTTTGCATGTACATGTCTGGTGCATGAAGAAGGGTGCCTTTATCTGCGACCGCTATTACGGCCATTGCATTATTATGACCCTTGGCGACGATATTCGTCCCTTCCAGCGGGTCCACCGCAATGTCGACTTTTGGGCCCATCCTAGTGCCAAGCCTTTCACCTATATAAAGCATTGGAGCCTCATCCAATTCCCCTTCACCAATGACGACAATCCCATCCATATTGACTGAATCGAACATTCTGCGCATGGCCGTTGTGGCTGCATCATCCGCTTCATTTTTCTTGCCGCGGCCCATCCACTGTGCAGATGCCAGCGCAGCAGCCTCCGTAACCCTTACAATTTCAAGTGCCAATTCGCGTTCCAAATGATTCTCCTCCATTATCGACAGCATCTCACTCAACAACAATCTTACCAGAAAAATCCCGATTTCTGAATTTTTCAGAGGATTTTTTGTCATTTTACATGGCAAGTTCAAATCCTGACAGCTATGGCTGGTTATGAGGAAAAGCTGTCAAAAGAAAGCCCAACTTAAGACAGGTTTGGTGTGAAAAGGGGAAAAGCTGTCAAGAAAAAACCGTAATCGTGACAGGTTTGAAAGGAAAAGAGGAAAAGCTGTCAAGAAAAAGCCGTAATCGTGACAGGTTTGAAAGGAAAGCAGTAAAAGCTGTCAAGAAAAAGCCGTAATCGTGACAGGTTTGAAAGGAAAGCAGTAAAAGCTGTCAAGAAAAAGCCGTAATCGTGACAGGTTTGAAAGGAAACCAGGAAAACCTGTCAAGATCATCCTGGACTCACATCAGCTTTAAATAAAACAACAATACACCCCACCCTTTACCCACATTTGCACTATAAAAAAGAAGTAAAAATATTTCGAAATAACTCTCTAGTAAAAAAGGTCTAATTTAGCTAAATATGGTACAATTAAGAAAAAGTTCTAGCGATCTTCTGAGAGGATTGAAACCTATGGCCCGCCGTGTTACTAGCATATTAGACAACCTGCTTGGTTGGGGGAAAATAATGTTGCCTCATTCATCAATTTGTTATTACCCTCCGCAGTTCATTTTGAGGGATCCTGTCGTATCTGGGGTGAAGAAGGCTTTTAATAATGGATTTGAAGTTGCTGTTATCGCATACACGATCAAGAATCATCAGGACCTTGCTTCACAGCTTGGTGAGGAGAACTGGAAGTTTCATCAGTCTTTGAAACGGCATTTCAAAGCGGTGATCGAAAAGGAAATCGATAAAGAGGACATGATTGTCCTGCATGATTACTTTAGCGACAGCCTGAGCCTGTTCATGCGGATTGACCATAACAGGTACTGTATCTCCGAAATCGATGCGAAAATGAAGAAAATCCTCAGAGAAGCGGAAAGCAGGATTTTCCTTGAGCACCCTACTGTCCAGCCTGCCTTTGATACCGGATTTATTTTTATCGATAAATCGGTTGGTTCCATTCATGGTGCTGTCTTAAAGGCACACCAGCAAGCTTTTGCGATGGCCGAGAAACGAATCCAAACTGAATTCAATGAAATGGTCTATGAAATGAGAAGAATTATTGCGGAGCAAAATATCAAGCTTTTAGCGCAGCCTATCATAGACGTCGCCACAAAGGAAATCCGCGCCTGGGAGATGCTGACCAGAGGGCCTGAGGGAACGGAGCTTGAGAGTCCATTGCAGCTATTTTCCGTTGCCCGGCAGACAAATATGCTGTATGACCTGGAAATGATTGTGCTGAGAAAAACGCTTGAGCAAATCACGTCGACTGGCTGCCGTGATGATATTTTCATTAATTTCACGCCGATTACCCTCGGGAATTCCAGATTCATCCGGGACCTGAAAAATCTGATGCAATCATTTGAAAGCATCCAGCCGAATCAGATCACGTTGGAAATCACCGAGAGGGACTCGATTGAGGGAATCGAGAATTTTATTTATAATATAAAGGTCTTAAGAGGAATGGGAATCAAAATAGCGGTTGATGATACTGGAGCAGGATATGCCAGCTTGAATACGATCAGTGAAATCATGCCAGATGTCATTAAGATCGACCGTTCCGTCATCGAGAATATTGATAAGAACTCTGTTAAGGAGTCGATGCTGAAAGGTCTGCTGCTTGTTGCCAGGGAAGCAGGGTCCACCGTCATTGCCGAAGGGATCGAAAATGAACACGAAGCATCTGTTCTCTCTAGGAATAAAGTAGAACTGGCACAGGGGTATTTTTATGCCCGCCCCGGATTACTGAAAACCGTCTAGCATCTTATGAGGTGATATGGAATGTACTTTGTCGACAGGGAACAAATTGAAGAAACATTGCAGTTTTTAGACAGGCAAATCGACTTTTTCGAAAGCAATGGGCCATGGGAAACGCCAATGGAAAAATCAGCCCTCGAGCGTTCAGCGCATACGATGATTGAAGCTGTTCTCGATGTGGGAAACGCGATGATTGATGGCTTCATCATGCGCGACCCGGGAAGCTATGAAGACATCATTGATATTTTGGATGATGAAAAAGTGGTTACGAAGGAAATGAGCGCAGGATTGAAAAAAATCGTCCTTTTTCGGAAGATGCTTGTCCAGCAGTACACTGCCGTGGACCATGCCAGCCTGATTGAAAACTTCAAATCTGAGCTTCCTCATCTCAAGCTTTTTTCGGAAAAAGTGAGAGAGTACCTTACGAATGAACTAGGACCGGTTTCCGCTTTTAAAAAGTAAATATGACAGAAGAGACCGTTATATTGCGGTCTCTTTTATGTTTATTGTCCTTTGAAAGGTGAACAGTGAGCTTTGTCCTTTGCACTTGCTGCCTGGCTTTTATAAAATAGGAGTATTCGTTTTTAAACAAGATGGGAACGATATAATTAGGAGTGATCACCATGAAAAAGTATAAAGGTTATTTAATTGATTTAGATGGAACAATGTATCGAGGTTCAGAGCGCATCGAAGCCGCTTCTGATTTTATAAAAAGGCTGATTGAAGCTGAAATCCCGTATTTATTTGTAACGAATAATTCATCACGCACACCGTCACAGGTGGCGGAAAAGCTCCGTGGCTTTGATATCCCAACGACTGAGGAGCAAGTTTTCACGACAAGCCAGGCAACGGCCAACTATATTTATGAGCAAAAAAATGATGCGACGGTATATGTGATTGGTGAAGAGGGAATCCAGACGGCAATCCAGGAAAAGGGATTGAAATTTGCCGGAGAAGATGCTGATTTCGTTGTTTCCGGAATCGACCGCGGCATTACATATGAAAAGCTGGCTGTAGGCTGTCTTGCGGTCAGGAACGGGGCAACCTTCATTTCGACAAATGGGGACATTGCCATTCCGACTGAACGAGGCTTGCTTCCGGGGAACGGTTCGCTGACTTCCGTAATTGCTGTTTCTACACAAACAGATCCAATTTTTATTGGAAAGCCGGAATCAGTGATCATGGAACAGGCTTTAAAGGTACTTGGTACAAAGAAAGAGGAGACTCTTATGGTCGGGGATTACTATGATACCGACATCCTTGCAGGCATGAGGGCAGGGATGGACACACTCCTCGTCCACACAGGGGTAACAACGAAGGAACTTCTTAAAGGGTATCAAGAAATGCCAACCTATACAGTGGATTCGCTGGACGATTGGGAAGTATGAAAAAAAAGGGACTTGAGCCGTATTCGGTATCAAGTCCCTTTTTAAAAATTATAAAGTTAACTTTTTATACTAGGACTACTGTCTAGCTCCAGCGCCTAGCCCCTCGAGTCGCTTCGGTCCGCCCAATGAAGTCAAAGAACGACTTCACCGGTCGGCCCTCCAGCGGTTGTCGGGGCTGACCAAGGCGCTTGCGCTTTTCATTTAATCCTCTACATTCGCCGCTCGGTGCGCCAGTCGGCTTGATGCTGCTGCCGCAACAGCCCCCACGATATCATCGAGGAAAGTATGGCATTTTCCGGATGCTTCCTTGTCATTAAGCTTTTCCAGAATGCCTGGTTTCGCTTTATCAATGAATCCATAATTCGTGAAACCGATCGATCCATATATATTTACGATTGAAAATGCGAGGATTTCATCGACGCCGTACAAACTTTCGTCTGTTTCAATAATTGATTGCAGCGGTTCGCCAAGCTTCTTTTGCTCTGCGAGGATATCCAGCTGGATTCCTGTCAAAATCGCATTCTGAACCTCACGTTTGGAGAGGACTCGTTCTACGTTTTCGATACAGTCCTCCATTTGCAGGTTCGGGTGGTACTTTTCCTGCAGGAAATAGACGAGATTGGCGATATCTTCTATTTCAACCCCACGTTCATGGAGCCACTTTCGGGCAGTTTCCTCTGTCATATGGATGGCGCGTTTCTTTTCTAACATCTGCATCACCTTTCTATTTTTGATTGCAGCATACTCATACTCAATACTCATTATCCTATTTAACCTAAAATATTCCGCTTAATCCGTTTTAGTGAAAGAATTCATTCCTTTAAATCATTTCCTTAATGGAGCCGCTTATTCATTATAAAGTTCAATCAAGTTTTACAATCCAATACATATATTTGTAAAAGAGTGGCTTGGAAATGAGGTGCTAATATGTTTCAAAAGATGTTAAAAGAAGTATATGGGATTTCGGCAGATTCAGAAGTATCTCTTGGAAGATATCATGGATATAAGCATAATGAAGGGCTTTATCTGATTATGGACGCTAATGGGGCGAAAGAGCAAGAGATAAGCGAGCTGGCGAGGATTGCTGAGCATATGCAGAAGTCTGGGGACCGTAATGTGTCGATGCTTCTTGCAGATAAGGAAGGAAAGCAAATTTGTGACTGGGAGGGCCGGAAATACTGCGTGTTATTGAACAGGGCCATCCCGATGCCAGGGAAAATGAAAACAGGCAGGAAATTGGCTAAATTTCATGCAAGAGGCCGGCAAATCCCCTTCAAGGTGGAAAGCATGAGCCGGGTGGGACAATGGAAACAGCTGTGGGAAAAGCGGCTCGACCAAATGGAGAAGGTTTGGAGCGGAAAGCTTTACACTGAACCGGAGAACGACTTTGAAAAAATGTTTATGGAATCTTTTCCATATTACATGGGGCTGTCTGAAAATGCCATTCAATATCTCGCTGATACAGAGATTGATGATAAGCCGACAAGGACTGACCATGGCACTGTCTGCCATGAGCGCTTTACTAACACGGTCTGGAGAGGAGACTATTTTGTCAAAAATCCTTTTGAATGGGTATTTGACCATGCAAGCCGGGACCTCGCTGAATGGGTCAGGGACCGTTATTTTGCCAATATCCAGACGAGTCAGCCGGAGATCAAGAACTTCCTGGCTGAGTACCAATCCCTGACGATGCTGTCGCCTTTTTCGTGGCGGCTGCTTTACGCCAGATTGCTATTCCCTCTCCATTATTATGAGACAGTTGAAAATTATTATATTACCCAATCGGAACAGACGAAACGCCAGCTCGAAGACCGGTTGCGGAAGTATTTGAATCAAAGCAGTGATCATGAGCGATTTTTGAGCCATTTTTATCAGCTTAGTGACGCACCTGTAAAAGCGGCAAAACTTCCGGGAGTCGATTGGCTATTAAGGTAACCGAGCTTTCCTCCTTAAGAAAGTGTGATTTTATGGTAGAATGAAGTTATTCTACAATATTAAACGCTTTCAAAAGGAGTTAGATTATGAAGCCGTATGTTTATATCACCAGGAAATTGCCTGAAGAAACGATTGCTGATCTCACTGAGCTTTTTGAGGTGAAAATGTGGGATCATGAAGATATCCCTGCCCCAAGGGAAGTAATTTTAAAAGAAGCCCAAAGAGCCAGTGCTTTAATTACAATGCTTTCTGACAAAGTCGACGTGGAAGTGTTGTCTGCAGGAAAGAGTCTAAAAGTAGTCGCCAATCTGGCAGTTGGTTTTGACAATATTGACCTTGAAGCAGCCACAAAGCGCGGAATCATCGTGACGAACACGCCGGATGTGCTGACTGAGACAACAGCAGACCTTACTTTTGCTTTGTTGATGGCTTCAGCCAGGCGGATTGTTGAAGCAGCGGAATATATAAAGGATGGCAAGTGGGGTGGCTGGAGCCCGTACCTGCTTGCCGGGCATGATGTGTTTGGAAAGACTATCGGGATTGTCGGCATGGGTAAAATTGGTGAAGCAGTCGCACGCAGGGCTAAAGGCTTTGGCATGGAAATCCTTTACCACAACCGCTCCCGCAAACACGAAGCTGAAAAAGAATTGGGCGCTGTCTACAGTTCTCTCGAAGATCTTACAGCAAAATCTGATTTTGTTGTGTCTCTCGCTCCATTGACGCCGGAAACGAGAAATCTTTTTACAGCCGATGTCTTCGCAAAAATGAAACAAAACGCGATTTTCATTAATGCAGGCCGCGGGCCGGTTGTAGACGAGCAGGCATTATATGATGCACTTAAGAATGGTGAGATTGCAGGTGCAGGTCTCGATGTCTTTGAAAAAGAACCTATTTCCTCCGAGCATCCTTTACTCGAACTGCCAAACGTGACTGCGATCCCGCACATTGGCAGCGCAAGCACCGAAACGAGGACAACCATGATCAAGCTGTGCTGCACAAATGTGAAAGCGGTACTGACAGGAGACAGTCCGAAGACAATCGTCAATAAAGAAGTTCTCTAATACCTTCAAATCCTTCCCTTATAAACGGGAAGGATTTTTTTATCACAATCTTTAGAATTTTTTATTCTTACAGCACCATAGGGTTAAGCGTTTACACAGGAAAAGCATCCTAAATATTCCTTGTAAAAGCTGTTTTTGGTCTTTATAATGTCTACTATACAAATACAAGTGTACATTCAGTGTAGACATAAGAGAGGGGAAGAGAAAATGCAGGCAATCTCGGTTGGACTTCTAGGTTTAGGAACAGTAGGTTCAGGTGTGGTCAGGATTATTGAAAACCACCAGGATAAATTAATGCACCAGGTTGGGTGTCCCATTAAAGTCAAGAAAATCCTTGTTCAGGATGTTGAAAAAGAAAGATCGGTTAAAGTGGATCCTTCTCTCCTGACGGTGAATCCAGCAGATATTATGGAAGACCCGGAGATTGAGGTAGTCATCGAGGTGATGGGAGGCATTGAGGATACTCGGGAACATTTGCTACAGGCATTAAGGAGCAAAAAGAATATTGTGACGGCAAACAAGGATTTGATGGCTGTCCATGGTTCCGAGCTTTTAACAGTTGCCAATGAAAATGGCTGCGATCTCTTTTTTGAAGCGAGCGTCGCCGGAGGAATCCCGATTTTGCGAAGTCTGGTAGATGGTCTTGCATCTGACAGAATCACAAAGATGATGGGAATTGTGAATGGCACAACAAACTACATTTTAACGAAGATGAGCCAGGAGGGACTGGCATATGATAGCGTGTTAAAAGAAGCACAGCAGCTTGGGTACGCGGAGTCAAACCCTGCATCTGACGTAGAAGGACTGGATGCGGCGCGGAAAATGGCGATCATGGCCACATTAGGGTTTTCGATGAAGATTGATCTGGATGATGTCAAATTCAAAGGAATAACTTCTGTAACCGAGGAAGACCTGCAATATGCGAAACAGCTGGGCTATACGATGAAACTGCTCGGCATCGCGGTTCGTGAAGGTGATAAAGTAGAGGTTTGTGTAGAGCCGGCACTGCTGCCTTCATCGCACCCGCTTGCATCTGTCAATAATGAATACAATGCGGTATATGTCTATGGAGAAGCAGTTGGGGAGACCATGTTTTACGGTCCTGGAGCTGGAAGCTTGCCAACCGCCACTGCAGTGGTCTCGGACCTTGTTGGCGTCGTCAAAAATATGCGCCTTGGAGTAAATGGCAATTCTTTTGTCACTCCGCAGTATGAGAAGCAGCTGAAGGATGATGGAGAAGTGAATTCAAAGTACTTCCTGCGTCTCCATGTTCATGACGAAGTGGGTGTATTCTCGGAAATCACCTCTCTATTCGCGAGCCATGGCGTCAGCTTTGAAAAAATCCTCCAGATGCCTTTGAAGGAAAAGGAACTTGCGGAAATTGTGGTCGTTACACATCAGGCTTCTTTGAGGGATTACCAGAATATTTTAATGGAACTGCGTGACCTGAGGGTTGTGAAGGACGTCAAAAGTTCATACAGGGTCGAAGGAAGTGTCAGCTAATGAGATGGCGAGGTCTTTTGAGTGAATATCGTGAATACTTGCCGGTCAATGATGAAACACCATTGCTCACTCTCCATGAAGGCAATACCCCGCTGATCAGGCTCGACCAGCTGTCAGAGGAGTGGGGTATCGAACTATATGTAAAGGTAGAAGGAGTAAATCCTACCGGCTCATTCAAAGATAGAGGGATGGTCATGGCAGTCGCCAAGGCCAAGGAGGCAGGCAGTGACACTGTCATATGCGCCTCCACAGGCAATACTTCCGCCTCCGCGGCAGCTTATGCGGCAAGGGCCGGGTTAAGGGCCATCATCGTTATCCCTGATGGAAAAATCGCAATGGGTAAACTCGCCCAGGCGGTGATGTATGGCGCAAGCATCGTTTCGATTGAAGGAAACTTTGATGAAGCATTGAAAATGGTCAGGGCGATCAGTGAAACAGAACCTGTGACCCTCGTAAATTCAGTCAACCCTTACCGACTTGAGGGGCAAAAAACAGCTGCCTTTGAAATTTGTGACCAGCTAGGCGGCGCACCTGATATCCTCGCGATTCCAGTAGGAAATGCCGGGAATATTAGTGCCTATTGGAAAGGCTTCAAAGAATACGATGCCAGTAAGCGCACTGGTTTGCCGCGGATGTTCGGTTTTGAGGCGGAAGGGGCAGCCGCAATTGTCAAGGGGCAGCCGATTGAACAGCCGGAGACGATTGCGACGGCAATCCGCATTGGCAACCCGGCAAGCTGGGATCTCGCCGTTTCAGCCCGTGATGAATCTGAAGGAAAAATCGATTTCGTCTCAGATGACGAAATACTACAAGCATACAGCAAACTGGCGAGCACTGAAGGGATTTTCGCTGAGCCAGGATCCTGCGCATCGCTTGCCGGTATCCATAAGCTTTTACAACGGGGCGAAATACCGCAAGGCTCCCGAATCGTTGCTGTGCTTACCGGAAATGGTTTGAAGGACCCTTCAACAGCGATTGACATCAGCTCGATTTCGCCGGTGCTGCTTCCAAATGACGAGAGCATCGTCAGTGACTATATCAGAGGAGTGGTCCGGCAATGAAGGGAGTCGAGGAGCCATTAGCTGCCGGGGTAGGCAGAGGAAGAGCTTTATGTGTAAAAGTTCCGGCCAGCTCAGCGAACCTGGGCCCTGGTTTTGACTCCCTCGGCGTCGCTTTGAATCTCTATATGGAAGTTCAAGCTGAAATAAGCGGAAAATGGGCGGTTGTTCCCTTATCCGATTCCTTAACAGGTTTTCCTGGTGATGAACAAAATTTTATTTGCCAGATTGCGATCAAAACGGCTGAGATGTACAAGCAAGAAATGCCTTCGCTCCATATCTCAGTGAAAAGCGAGATTCCGCTTGCGAGGGGACTTGGTTCCAGCGCAGCAGCCATCGTCGCTGGAGTCGAACTGGCCAATGAATTTTGCGGTTTGCAATTGACACGTTATGAAAAATTGGCGGTCGCTTCCGGGTTTGAAGGCCACCCTGACAATGCAGGAGCGAGTCTGTTCGGAGGCGTCGTAGTAGGCAGTCAAATTGGAGATGAGGTTGATTTAACCGTTCTCGACCAGATACAGTTTGACCCAGTGCTGGTCGTCCCTAAACAGGAGCTGCTGACAGAAGCTTCACGTGATGTCCTCCCGGCTGTGATGGAATTTCAGCGAAGTGTCCAGGCAAGTGCTGTTGCTAACCAGCTGCTTGCTGCACTGATGACTCAAAATTGGGCTCTCGCAGGCAGGATGATGGGAGCTGATTTATTCCATCAGCCGTATAGGAAAGCACTTGTGCCATTTTATGAAGAAGTTTATGTAAAAGTAATTCAATCAGGAGCATTCGGCGCAGCACTGAGCGGGGCGGGGCCATCACTCCTCTGCCTGGCACAGCCCGGAAAAGGGGAAGAAGTTGCAGACAAACTGAGGCATCATCTAACGGGGATGGAAATTTTCAGCCTGCAGATTGATCAAGAAGGCTGCAGGTCATCATTTAGGTGATGATTATTTGAATCTGTTTTTAAAAAAGAGCCTTAAAAAAAAGCGGTTTTGCCATCCACAGGCAAAACCGCTTTATTATTGGTTAATTAGAATACCTGTTCAACCTCAACAACACCAGGTACTTCTTCTAAAAGTGCGCGTTCAATTCCAGCCTTAAGCGTGATTGTGGAGCTCGGGCAGCTTCCGCATGCACCAAGCAGGCGAAGTTTAACAATGCCATCCTCAATATCAACTAGTTCACAGTCTCCGCCATCGCGAAGAAGGAATGGGCGCAATTTATCTAATACTTCCTGTACTTGCTCAAACATTTGCTGTTCAGTCATGCAAATCGACTCCTTTCATAATACTTATTATAATCTTATCGGCCGGAAAAATCTATCCAATAAACTGAAAAACCAGTGAACACAGTTTTTTCCTTATGCATCTATTTCATCGTATAGTAAAATAAAAGAAAATAACAGGGGGTAATTGATAATGGAACGTAAAGAGGTAGAAATCGTCGTTTACGGTGCAGAAGTGTTATGCCCAAGCTGTGTGAACCTGCCATCCTCAAAAGAAACATATGAATGGCTTGAAGCCGCGATCGGCCGCAAATACGCAGACCAGCCATTTAAAATTGTTTATGTTGATATCCACAACCCTCCAGCAGAGGAAGATAAAAAGGAATTTGCCGAAAAAGTAATCGAAGAAGACATGTTTTACCCTGTCGTCCTGCTCGAAGGCAAGATTGTGGGCGAAGGAAACCCGAAATTGAAAACAATTTACGCAGAATTAGAGAAATATGGGTACGTTCCGGCTTAATCTGTTAAAAGCATTCCGAAATGGGGTGTGCTTTTCTCTCTTTTTGAGAAGATTTATGATGAAAATCACGACTTCTTTAAGTAGCGAAAATCTTCTTTTTATAGCGACTTTTAAGATTATATAGCGGAAAAATGATTTTTATAGCGACTTTTAAGATTATATAGCGGAAATTTGATTTTTATAGCGAATTGGAAATTTTACTCGATTTTTACCAATTTTAAGTTTTCGTTTGAATTAAAAAACCGGGCACTTCGCCCGGTTCAAAAATGATCAACCATTATGATATTTATACATCCATAAAATACCTGACTTCAGCAAGCGTGCGACGCGGCCTGTTATCGGGCGTTCGGCGACAAGGCCGAAGCCGTGCTTTTTGCCGAGTGAACCGATGACGCCTTTCAGCTTGATCGGCGGGAATGATTCAGGCGGCTCTTCACCCTTCCAGCGTTTTTGCAGTACCTGGACGATTTGTTCTGCCTGGCCTTCAGCAAGCTGGGCGCTTGGTGCGTGTGGAAGGCTCGCGCAGTCTCCGACGATATATACATTTTCATAGCCTGGCAGATTATGTTGCAGTGTTACCATTGCCCGGCCCATGCTATCTTTCTCGACGTCCATCTCACGTACAAGTCGATTCGCCTGAATTCCGGCCGTCCATACGATCGCGTCGCAAACAATCGGTTCATCGTGGTTATAGAGTACATTTTTCTGTACTTCCGTGATATTCGCGTTGTTGATGATCTCAACATTATGATTATCGAACCAATTTTCGACATACGTGCTCAGGCGTTCAGAAAAGGCAGACAAGATATGGTTGCCGCGGTCAAAAAGTTTAATTTTCAGGTCTTTGCGGCTTTCAGCCAATTCACTTGCAAGCTCAACCCCGCTTAATCCAGCGCCGACGATTGAAACGGTGGAACCTGCTGGCAAATTGTTCAGTGCCTGATAGGTTGCGCGGGATTTTTCGATTGATTGGATACTGTATGTGAACTGGTCAGCTCCTGGAACATTATGATATTTATCTTCACAGCCAAGTCCGATAATAAGGTCATCAAATTGAACGGACTCATCTCCTTGCAGCTCAACCTTTTGATCCTCGAGATTGACGGCAGTGACTTCGGCAAATTTTAATTGAAGGCGGGGGTGCTCAGGAAAGGCTACCCGGATGTGCTGGTCTGAAATCGTACCTGCGGCCAGGGCATAGTATTCTGTTTTTAAACAGTGGTAAGGAACACGGTCAATCAGAGTGATCGATACATCTTCCGGCAGATCATTCGGCAGCAATTTATTAAGGACACGCATGCCGCCATAGCCGCCGCCTAGAATAACGAGATTTTTCATGTGAATTTCCCCTTTTTAACTCTTCGAAAGACAGTTAATGAAGTTTCTACAACTCGTTCTACAAAATCCGTAAACGGATACATTTTTCGAAATTATTCTGCAATATTTTTATGTTCAATAAATCACCATAAAAAGTATAACGAAATTGTGACAAAATAACAACAATTTTATGGATGCCGTAAGCCGGGGAAATTGACGATTTTCCTGAAAAAGGTTACGATTAAAAATTAGTAGAGAGGTGAAACAAATGATTAAGCCAATCATTGAATTTTGTATCAGCAATCTAGCGAGCGGTTCGCAAAAAGCCAGGGCGGAGCTGGAGAAGGATTACGATCTGGATGTCATTGAATACGGCTGCCTTGGTTACTGCGGAAAATGCGCCCAGTCCATGTTCGCGCTTGTAAACGGGGATCCGGTAGTGGGAGATACTCCTGAAGAGCTGGTAGAAAATATTTATAAATATTTGGACGAGAATCCGATGTTTTAATATAGAAATAGGCTGGCATGGTTTCGGACCATCGCCAGCCTTTTTTCATGTGAGCAGGGCAGGGCCTAGCTGCCCGAAACGACTTTATCTTCACGCATCTCCTGCCAGCGATCCTTTGCCAGCTGGATGATCTGCGGTTCAACTGACTGCCTCTGCTTTTCGATTACTTTTGAGAAAAAGCGGACTGCGTCCTGAGTAAGGCCAATCCTTCTTGAGAGTTCGCCAATCAGGTACATTAGCCGCAGCTCTGAAACTTGGGTTCCTTTATAGTCTCCGGTACTGTACGAATTAGTATATTCCTTAAGTGCGAGTTTTAAAAAGCGCAATTCCTGATCGAGGTTTTCGGTTGAGCGATACAGCCAGGCAAGTCTTATATACAACCCGGCGGAAACGATATGCTTCTCCTTTTTTAGCATCGAGCTGTAAGCTGCAAGTTTAAAAGTATTCAATGCATCCTGGCTTGTCCGCTCTGCACCATAGTCGTGCGGCACCCACTGATTGCAGATTTTATCCTGAATGACTTGTTTAGCGCCTGGCGGAAAATAACTGCTGAAGTCGTCGGTAAAGGAATAGCCACAGTCAGGACAGACATTGATATAGTAAAAGTTGGGGTTTTCAAAACCATCGGCATACAGAGGGGCAAAATCAGTATCAAAGCTGAGGACTTTAACAAAACGCGAGCGAACCTTCTTGGTAGTGAAGGAATTCTCGCACATTGCGCATGTGTACTTTTTATCATAGAGCGGTTCTATTTGAGTCATTTTCGTCACCTGCCCAATTCCCTATAGATTATGGGTATATTATACCAGTAAAATTGGTTTTCCGGTGGAAAAATATGAAGATCATTCTTTTTCGGCTTGATTGGTTGAGGATTGGAAAAATGCTGTATATACTATAAGAAAAGCGTAAGTGCCTTGGTCAGCCCCGACAAGCGCTGGAGGTCCGGCCGGTGAAGTCGTTCTTTGACTTCATTGGGCGGACCGAAATCGAAAAGTATAGCCGACTGTCCAGAAACGCAGAAACTGAAGACTCCGACAAAGAAGCGCTTTTTGCTTCTGCCGGCGGAGTTGAAGTTTCGGAGTTTCTAGGAGGTGACACTAGACAAGCGACTCGAGGGGCTAGGCGCTGAAGCTGGACAAATAGGGATCAAGGAGGTTTTATCGTGGACAATATTGTGATTCTTACTGAAGAAGCTGCATTGCAGGTTAAAGATATGATGAAACAAAACGAGACGGAAGACGCTTACCTTCGCGTTTCTGTAAAAGGCGGCGGCTGCAGCGGCCTTTCTTACGGCATGGGTTTCGCCCATGAAGTGGAAGAAGGCGACACTCAGCTGGAGCAGCATGGCATCAAAATCCTTGTTGATAAGGAAAGCGCACCAGTCCTGAACGGGACGAAGATCAGCTATAAGCAGTCTTTGATGGGCGGCGGCTTTACGATTGACAACCCGAACGCGATCGCATCATGCGGCTGTGGTTCTAGTTTCAAAACGGCAACTCGTGAAGGAACACCTGAAGAGTGTTAAACAAAAAGCAAGGTCCACATTCGGACCTTGCTTTTTTAGCACAAAGAGAAATATAAACTTTCACACTTAGATTAGTGTCTAGCTCCAGCGCCTAGCCCCTCGAGTCGCTTCGGTCCTGCCAATGAAGTCAAAGAACGACTTCACTGTCAGGGCCTCCAGCGCTTGTCGGGGCTGACCAAGGCGCTTGCGCATTTCAATTTATTTAAACATCGATGAACTGTGAAGCGGCTGTGTCTTCGCTTTTGGATCCATATAGGATTTTGCGTTGTTGACAGCTGTCGGAGCTTCACCGAATCCTGTTGCGATCAGCTTGACTTTCCCTTCATATGTGCAGATGTCGCCTGCAGCATAAACGCCCGGGATATTCGTCTCCATTTTCGAGTTGACGACGATAGAGTTCTTTTCGATTTCAAGGCCCCATTCCTTGATTGGTCCAAGAGATGAAACGAATCCGAAGTTACAGATGACTGCGTCAACGTCAACGGCTACAGTATCATCGCTATTTGCGTCCTTAAGAACAATTTGGCTGATTGCATTGCCATCGCCAATAAGCTCTGTTGGCACATAAGGAGTCTTGATATCAACCTTTGAGTTTTGCAGGTTCTCAACACTGTGCTCATGGGCGCGGAACTTATCGCGGCGGTGGACGATGGTTACTTGTTCAGCGATTGGCTCAAGCATTAATGCCCAGTCAACGGCTGAATCCCCACCGCCTAATACGGCAACCTTTTGGCCAGCGAATTGATTTAAGTCGTCGATAAAATAGTGCAGGTTTTTGCCTTCATATTGGGCAGCGCTTTCAAGTTCAAGTCTGCGAGGCTGGAATGCACCGTTTCCTGCTGTAATGATGACTGTTTTTGTATAATGAACTTCTTTATCAGTAGTAAGCTTAATTGTTCCATCTTCCAGTTTTTCCAACTTTTCAACTGACTGCTCAAGAGCAGTAGCAGGCTCGAATTTCGCCATTTGCTCCTTCAGGTTGTTGATCAGCTCCTGGGCACGGACTTTTGGAAAACCGGCAACATCATATATGTACTTTTCAGGATAAAGTGCTGACAATTGCCCGCCTAATTGTGGCAAACTTTCAATAATCTTTACAGATGCTTGTCTCATTCCGCCGTAGAAAGCAGTGAACAGACCAGCAGGCCCCCCGCCGATAATCGTGATGTCATAAACTTTTTGATCTTCTTTCACTCCATATCCCCCTCACATGTAGTAAAATTGCTCCAATTTTTATAATACCATAAAACAAAAAAATAAACTCCTAATCATAATAGAAGATTCCTTGTGGAACAATATATTTCATAGAAAAATCCCTTTTCATGACTAAAAAATAGTGAAATCAGACTATTTTCTGAATATTTCCAAGTTAACTCTATCGCTTGAAAATGCGGCGCAAAAAGAATAAGATGGATGGTAGGCAATAATGTTAAGATTTTGTGACATTTTTAGGACATTTTTTTGAACACTTTAGTGAATAATATCACAAACTTATCCGGAAAAAGATGGCGGCAGATAGAGATGAGCCCATCGACAAAAATATTTTAAAAAGGTGGAAGTGATCACTTTGAGAAAGCCAAAGATCGTAATTTTAGGAGCAGGATACGGGGGATTAATGACAGCTACCCGTTTACAAAAAGCTGTAGGAGTAAACGAAGCTGACATTGTCCTTATCAACAAAAATGATTACCACTATGAAACTACATGGCTGCATGAAGCATCAGCAGGAACTTTGCACCATGACAAAGTCCGTTATGATGTACGTGATGTAATCGATCGCCATAAAGTTGAGTTCGTCCAGGGTTCTGTTGAAGAAATCAAGCTGGAGGAAAAGCGAGTAATCCTTGATAGTGGTGACGTCGTCTATGATTACCTAGTCATCGCCCTTGGTGCTGAACCTGAAACTTTTGGTATTAAAGGCTTGAAAGAGCATGCTTTCTCTATCGTCAATGTCAACTCAGCCAGACAAATCCGTGAGCATATCGAGTACCAATTCGCAACTTATAATACTGAAGCGGAAAAGAAAGATGAGCGCCTGACAATCGTCGTTGGCGGTGCAGGCTTCACAGGAATCGAGTTCCTTGGTGAACTGACAAACCGAGTTCCGGAACTTTGCCGTGAATATGATGTAGACTACCATAAGGTGAAAATCGTATGTGTCGAAGCTGCGCCAATGGTTCTTCCTGGATTCGATCCTGAGCTAGTGAACTATGCGGTTGCCCAGCTCGAGAAAAAAGGTGTGGAATTCCGCATCGGTACAGCCATCAAAGAAGCGACTCCAGAAGGCATTGTCGTTGCCAAAGGAGAAGAAGAAGTCGAAGAAATCAAAGCTGGAACAGTGGTTTGGGCTGCGGGTGTCCGTGGAAACTCTGTCATTGAAAAATCAGGAATTGAAGCAATGCGCGGCCGTGTGAAAGTCCAGCCGGACCTTCGCCTGCCAGGTTCAGAAGATGTATTTATTGTCGGTGACTGCTCATTGATCATCAATGAAGAAATCAATCGTCCATATCCACCGACGGCACAAATCGCAATGCAGCAGGGTGAAGTTTGTGCAAGGAATCTTACAGCTCTAGTCCGCGGCAAATCAGAGCTTGAAACCTTCACTCCGGATATCAAGGGAACAGTATGTTCACTTGGAGAAGATGACGCAATCGGCGTTGCATTTGGCAAAAAAATGGTCGGCACGAAAGCTTCCTTCATGAAAAAAATGATCGATAACCGAGCGCTTTACATGATCGGCGGTCCTTCAATGGTTCTTAAAAAAGGTAAATTCAACATTCTATAATAGATAATGGGAAACAGGCTCCTAAGGGGGTCTGTTTTTTTCATGTTCATGCGAGTCTTGCACACGCGGACGGATACCCTGACGAATCCCGCCTGGCAGGTTACAATAATAGTACAAACTAGCAATAGGATGGGGAATGGAATGGGGAAACGTGAAAATGTATGGCTTGGTGTGGCCGGAGTTGTGATTTCAGAGGATGGGCGCTGGCTGGTCGTCAAAAAGCGGTATGGCGGCTTAAAAGGCAGCTGGTCGCTGCCGGCAGGCTTTGTAGATGAAGGGGAAACAGCCGATCAGGCGGTACTCAGGGAAGTATATGAAGAAACAGGTATAGAATGTACGGTTGCTGGGCTCCTAGGCCTGCGGACCGGAGTGATCCGGGAATCTATCAGCGATAATATGCTCGTTTTTCTGCTGGCACCATTGACAGATCAAAAGGTAAAAGTTGAAGAAAGTGAGTTGTATGATGCGAGATTCATACTGCCTGAACAACTGAAAGCGGACCCCGCTACATCGCTGCTCCTGCACTATCTCTTAAGCAAACCAATCAATCAAGTTGTCCCCGGACAGGTTGGATTGAATCCCGGAGAGCAATTTCATTATAGTGCATATCAATTATTTTTATAATTTTCTGAAATTTTAAGATAGTGACAGATATTTAAAGAAAATAGATGATGTATCCGTTTTCAATGTGGTTTTTTGGTCAAATTTGAACCTTTTCAAAATTAGAGAATGTCTGATATATTATCAGAAAATTCAATAATAAAAGGAGAGGTTCATAAATGAAAATGCACACACACGATTCAAAGGAATGTCCATATTGCTCAGGTAAAGGCTATTTCCAACTGTTGCTTGGCGGTTCAGAAACATGCACATGCTGCAGCGGATCCGGCAAATCAAAATAATAAGGCACTGCATCTTGGACCTTCGCAGAATGCGGGGTTTTTCTTTTTGTCCAAGGCTGTTTTCGTAAAGAGTGTTGTTAAAATCCTAAAGCCGATTTTAACGTGATGTAAAGTCATTTTGTATGTCGGTACTAAGTTTGCAAGCTCTTTTCTCATAATAAGCTTTAATTTTGTAAAGAAACTTAGGTAATACAATCCTATTTTGTAGTCAATAGCAACAAAGTTTGAGAAAAGAGCCTTGCCTAAAATCATGAGACTTACACCATTCCATTGACTCGAAAACGGACAAACAGTAAACTAGAAATGATGTTTAATGGGGGGATATAGGCATGATGACGGTTGTCACACTGATCATTTCGATGTTATTGTTTTTTGTCCTGTTCTTCGGGATTGGCTTTTTATTGAATATGCTGCTGAGGATGTCATGGATCATGGCGGTAGTTTATCCATTAATTGCGATTTTCATAATTGATAAGTATCCGTTTATCGACTATTTCAGGAATAGCGGTGAAGCATTCAGTGATCTCGGAAAGCGGCTTACACAATTGGCAATGGCCGACGTACTGATCCTAAGCAGCGGTTTGGCAGGTGCCATTTTAGCTGGTATAGTCATAAGGCTTTTGCGAAAAAAAGGATATCAAATGTTCTGATAGAAAAAACCTTCAAAAATTTGGAGGTTTTTTTATATGCATGAAATCGGTCTAGTTGTTGGATACTATAACTAAGTATCAGTAATATTTTACTTTTATTGGAAGTGTAAATAGGACTTTTGTCACTTTTTTGCTCCTTTTGGAATATTTCTTGTTTTGTTGGGAAATTAATAGTTTTGGGAGGAGTGAAAAATTTTATGAATATTTTAAAAATGTGGGCAAAACGCTCAGCAATGGTGGTATTATTTTTTGCTGCTATAACTTCTACTTTTCATTCGATATCGGGAGTGGAAGCTTCTACTGTTTCTACATACGTTTTTGATAGTGCAGGATTACCACAAGAGGAAAACTCAATTATAGATCATAAAAAGAAATCCATGGGACTCGCTTTTAAGTTTTTGAAAAAAATATCCGATTTTACAACAAAGATTTCTTCGAGTGAAAAGGTAGCTGGGACGCAGCCCACCCTTGAGGAGTCATTGAACTGGTCGCAATACCCGACCAAGAAAATCGTTGCAACAGGGTATACAGCAGGGGTTGAATCCACTGGAAAAAATCCTGGGCATCCAGGGTATGGAATTACTTATTCTGGTGTAAAAGTGAAGCGTGACTTGTATTCAACTGTCGCAGCTGATCTTAACGTATTCCCGATCGGGACAATCCTGTTCATTCCGGGATACGGATTCGGTGTGGTTGCCGATAAAGGCGGCGCAATCAAGGGGAATAAAGTTGACCTTTATTATGATACGGTAAAGGATGTATACGAGCAGTGGGGCAAGAAGACATTGGATGTATATGTCATTGAGATGGGCAACGGAAAGCTGACAGAAGCTGATTTAAAGGCCCTTAACGAGAATGAATCCATGCAGGTTTTCCGCCAGCAATATACAGGCGGCAAAAAATCATAAAAAGTTTAGGCACTTTCCTCCGTGGAAAGTGCCTTTTTATTGATTTGATGATATTACGCATGAATGAGATGATGCAGTTTTTCCAGGCCATCGAGGAGCCTTGGGGAGGGACGGCAATATAGCTCTTCTTCGAGAATCAGGATCCTGTCGTTTCTGACAGCTTCAAGTTCTTCCCATCCGGGCCTGTTGATGATCAATTCTTTCTTCACCTTTTGCTTCCTGACGCCGACCCAGGCGACACAGATGTAATCCGGGTTTCGCGATTTCACATCATCCCAGTCCGTCTGCACGCTTGCGAGTTCAACGTCCTTGAAAATATTTTCAGCACCGGCAGCCTCGGACACTTCTGTCAGCCAGTTGATGCTTCCGGGAGTAAATACCGGCTTGGGCCACCATTCCCAGTAAAGCTTTGGTCTCTGGCGGGCACTGGCTGCTTTTTGCTTGATGTTCTCCAGTCTGCTCCTGAACTGTCCAGCGGCTTCCCGGCCGCGTTCTGGAACGTTCAGGGCATTGGCGGTTTTGATCATATCGTTTTCGATATCCGCCAGCGATTGCGGGTTCAGTATGATATGTGGAATATTGCGTGCCGCCAAACCTTCAATATTCTTTTCCATTCCAGGAACGCTTAAAGACGCAAGGACGAGGTCTGGCTTCAATTCCTCGACGAGGTCAAGATTAATCGATAGGTCTGGTCCGAGCTGAGGCAGTGATTTTACCGATTCAGGCCAGTCTGAAAAATCATCGACACCGACGAGGAGATTCGTCAGCCCAAGGAATTCCATGATTTCTGTATTGCTGGGACATAATGATATAACTCTCAATTGATTCACCTGCTTTTAATCTAATTCCATCAAGTCTTAAAGGAAATAGTGAAGAAGTAATGTCAATATTACACCTGTCAGCCCGCCGAAAAATACTTCGATTGGCTTGTGGCCGAGCAATTCTTTCAATTCTTTCTGTTTCTCTTTTTCAGGCTTATCCTGCCAGCCCTTTGCCTCCTGGGCGAACCGGCCGAAATCAGCCACGAGCTGGTTCAAGACGATGGCCTGCTCCCCCGCCTGCCTGCGGACGCCAGATGCGTCAAACATCGTGATAATCGCAAACACAGCGGCAACTGCGAAAACGGCTGATTCCAGCCCGGTTTCAAGCGCCACACCTGTCGCCAATGCTGTAACCGCAGCAGAGTGGGAACTTGGCATTCCCCCTGTACTTGTCAAAAGCGACCAGTCGATTTTCCTCGTTGCAATATATTGAATCGGGACCTTTACGAACTGGGCGAAAAAAATCGCAGCAAGTGAAGCCCATAATGGGAAATTCGAAAATAATTCCATAGCTGTTCCCCCTATATATATAAAAGTACCTTTTTAAGTAATACCCAAGTTCAATTATAACATTACAGCAAATTTTAAAGGTCTGATAAAATAGTTTTTATACTTCAGGATTGAGGTGAAGAATTTGACGGACTACCCTGTTGAGTATTACGAGTTCTTTATTAAGTTCAACGAAGGAGACTATTATACCTGCCATGACTTGCTTGAAGATATGTGGATGACGGATAAAGGCAATCTATTTTTAAAAGGCCTGCTGCAGATGAGTGTCGCAATTTACCACTACAGCTATGGAAATGTGAAGGGAGCACGGCTGATGATGCAGGCAGCCCACGACTATCTGCAAACGTACCGTCCGGTATACTGGGGACTGAATTTAGAGATGGTCTATCCCTTCATCGAAGAGTGCCTGGGTACATTCCCGGCGGATCTGGACCGGGTTGCATATGAGGAAGTTACGATGCTGCCAGTGCTTCCGGTTTTGTATTTGTATCTTGAAGATTGAAATTGTACTGCATCATGATCATAAATTTAAGATTGTACCCAGTCAGTAAGATTAGGAAGTCGAAATATTTCAAGAGTTTCGATATAATGAACTTATCAATCTGTAGGGGTGAATTCTTTGTTTAAAGTAAATGATCAATTTAAATTTTCAAACAGCCATGATTGTCTGGTTATTGGTTTGTTCAACAAGCCGTCCGGCTTTGAAGGCACCATGGCAGAAGCCGACCAGCTTTTTGACGGACAGCTGACTGAACTTGTGAAAAGCGGGGATATTTCAACTAAGAAAAAGGCAGTTTCCAAGATACATACTTTCGGTAAAATTGGTGCGAAAAAAGTATATTTCGTCGGACTTGGACATGAAAAGGAATATAATTTCGAAACATTGAGGGACGCGTTTGGCCGTTTGTTCAAGAGTGCTAAGAAGGAAAAATGGACGGAAGCAGCCGTGCTTTTAGATACTTTTACAAGCGAGAAGGTTGAGCTTAACGACGCGGCGCATGCTTTAGGGGAAGCATTCCCGATGGCTGCATATGAATTCGCAGGCTACAAACAAAAATCAAACGAGCCTGAAAAGCGGATCGAAAGCCTGACAATCTACAGCGCAGACGAAGAGGGCGAAGTGGAAGCAGCAGTTGAGGTTGGCTATGTTTTTGGAAAAGGAACAAATTCGGCACGAACGCTTGTAAATACGCCGGGCAACCTTTTGACTGCGACAGACATGGCTGAATATGCGCTGAAGCTGGCAGAGAAATATGAATTCGAAGCAGAAATTTTGGAAAAAGAAGAAATGGAGAAGCTGGGAATGGGCGCGCTGCTTGCCGTCAACCAGGGATCTTCACAGCCGCCGAAAATGATTGTCCTGAAGTATCAGGGAAAAGAAGAGTGGAAGGATGTAATTGGCCTTGTCGGCAAGGGTATTACGTTCGACACAGGCGGTTACTCAATCAAAACGAAGGCTGGCATCGTCGGCATGAAGTCTGATATGGGCGGTGCGGCAGCGGTGCTTGGCGCAATGGAAATTATCGGGGAACTGAAGCCGGAGCAAAACGTTGTAGCGGTGATTCCGTCTACAGACAATATGATCTCGGGTACAGCATTCAAGCCGGATGACGTGATTACGTCCATGAGCGGAAAAACAATTGAAGTATTGAACACAGATGCGGAAGGACGCCTCGTCCTAGCAGACGCAATGACATACGCGAAGCATCACGGTGCGGACTATCTGGTGGATATCGCAACTCTGACAGGCGGTGTCATTACCGCGTTAGGACTGCATACATCGGGAGCATTGACGAACAACGAAGAGTTTTTTGAACAAGTGCTGGAGGCTTCTTATGAATCAGGTGAGCCAATCTGGCGCCTGCCGTTGTTCGAGCGGGACATAGAACGTGTCCGGGGCAGCAAAATCGCTGACCTGAATAATTCCCCAGGCCCTGAAGGCCATGCCATCATGGGAGGAGCTTTTGTCGGCGAATTCGCAGAAGGCACTCCATGGGTGCACCTGGATATCGCCGGGACAGCGACAACCAGCAAAGAATATGACCTGGGACCAGCAGGCGCAACCGGCGTCATGGCCCGCACACTGGCATTGCTTGTCGAAAGATTCGAGACAGCAGCAGATAGAGAATAACCAGATTTAACACCCCTGAAGCTGATCATGCGGCTCGGGGGTTTTTTATTGCGGCCCGGAATCCCCTCATTCCTGCCCATGTTTCCAAATACTAACTTCAAACAAACCATTGACACCAAAAACAAATCTATGATAATTTAATATTTGTCATTTTAATTCTCTACCAATTTACCAAACTAAAGTAAAACACACATTATCATCGAGAGGAGAACTCCTAATGAATGCAGTTATTATTGCTGTCCTGGCGATGCTGATCCTGAGCCTGCTTCGTGTCAACGTTGTTTTGGCATTGATTGCGGGAGCGCTGATCGGCGGGCTGACAGGCGGCTTGAGTATAGAGAAAACGATTGAGGTTTTTACCGGAGGCCTTGGAGGCAGTGCAGAGGTTGCGCTTAGTTACGCGCTGCTTGGAGGATTTGCTGTCGCTATTTCCAAGACAGGCTTGCCCAATCTGATTGTTGACTGGATGGTCGGCATGATTGGCAAAAACGGAGAGTCGAAAGCCAAAACTTATTCTAAAGCGATTATTGTCATCCTGATTTTAATGATGGCGATCTTCTCACAAAACTTAATTCCGATTCACATCGCGTTTATTCCAATTTTGATTCCGCCGTTGTTGATTATCTTCAACGAACTGAAAATAGATCGCCGGTTAATTGCTTCTGTATTGACATTCGGCCTGACGGCGCCTTATATTTTGCTGCCAGTGGGATTCGGAGGTATTTTCCACGATATCCTGGCAACGAACATGGCTGAAAGTGGAATGGAAATCGATATGGGCGATATCCCGACAGCAATGATGCTGCCAGTTGCTGGTCTTGTTGTTGGATTGCTGATCGCCATTTTTGTATCTTACCGAAAGCCTAGAATCTATCAGGATTATCAAGTAGTCCAGGTAGAAAAAAGCGAGTATTCCAAAGTCGGGATTATTTTCTCCATTGTTGCGATTGTTGCTGCGCTTGCTGCCCAGCTTTACTATGGTTCGATGATTATCGGCGCGCTGGCTGGTATCCTTGTTGTATATGCGAGTGGAGCAATCAAGTGGCGTGAAGCCGACAATCTTTTAACAGAAGGCATGAAGATGATGGCATTCATCGGATTCGTCATGCTTGCTGCTTTCGGTTTCGCTGATGTCCTGAAGGAAACCGGACACGTTGAAACGCTGGTAGCGCAGGCTGCTGACGCGATTGGAAATAATAAGGCCCTTGGTGCGTTGGCGATGCTTATTGTCGGACTGCTGGTTACAATGGGGATCGGTTCTTCTTTCTCTACGATTCCAATTATCGCTACGATATTTGTACCGCTAAGCCTTCAACTCGGTTTCAGCCCGATGGCAACGATTGCGATTGTTGGAACAGCTGCTGCACTTGGTGACGCAGGTTCACCTGCATCTGACAGTACACTTGGTCCGACAGCCGGTTTGAATGCTGATACTCAGCACAACCACATCTGGGACACGGTTGTCCCAACATTCGTTCACTATAATATTCCGTTGATCATTTTCGGCTGGATTGCTGCAATGGTTTTATAGTTCGGAAAAATATAGCCGTCTTGCTCTTTGGGCAGGGCGGCTTTGTTTATTTTAAAAAGGAAATTCGGTAGGATAATAAGAAAAGCGCATCTAAGAGATTTATACAAGTTAAAATCTGCTTTAGGATTTTAACAACAATCGTTACGAAAACAGCCTTCTTATCTGATAAAAAGGGGTGATCAAACATGTATTTCGGAAAAACGCGTAAAAAGGGCCCATCGGACAGAGTCCCGCCGAACCAAAATGTCACAACCTCTTTTCCTGTCCTGCATTATGGCAATGTGCCGTATTATAAGAACCTGGAAGAGTGGAGCTTGAAGATTTTTGGTCTTGTAGAAAAAGAAGTAATTTTACGATATAAGGATATAATGGCGTTGCCGCAAATGACATCCGGCAACGACATTCATTGTGTGACTGGCTGGTCGAAGCTGGATAATGTGTGGGAAGGGATTGCCGCCAAGGAGTTAGCCAGGCTGGCCGGGCCGGTCGAAAGTGCTAAATATGTCATTCTCCATGCTGAGGAAAATTGGACGACGAATCTTCCGATTGGGGATTTTCTTAAGGAAACGAGCCTGCTTGCCCATTCCCATAACGGGGAGGAGCTAACCCCGGAACATGGCTATCCATTGAGAGCCGTGATTCCCCATCTGTACTTTTGGAAGAGCGCGAAATGGATCAGAGGCATTGAGTTCGTCTCTGAAAACAGGCCCGGTTTCTGGGAAGAAAATGGTTACCATATGTATGGAGATCCATGGAAGGAACAGCGGATGACCTGGGATTAGGCTTTTTTTCTAATCTAATGGACAAACGCCCATTCAATAGCCTCTATGTTTGCATATGAAGTAATGTAGGCAAATATATGAGGGAGGTAGCTTGATGTATAGAAGACCATTCTATGGTGGAAGACGCCCATTTGGCTTTGGTTATGGCTTTGGAGGTCCGTTTATTGGAGGAGTACTCGGAGGACTGTTAGGCAGCGCCCTATTATATCCGCGTCCATATGGCTATGGATACGGCGGATTCCCGCCATACGGCTATGGATACGGCTATGGATATCCGTTTTATTATTAAATGCAGAAACCAATTAACATCGCCGCTGTTTAGAAACAGCGGCATTTTTTAAGATTCCTCATTCCCATCTCAGCTGCGTGATGATATGGCAGCATTCTTTGTCTCCTGCATAATCCACGAAATTCATCGTGAGACCATCCGGGTTAAACTTGATTTTTGGTTTCTTCTTAATCCCGGTTGAGTGGATCAATCTTTCTACTTCATTTTGCTGAGATTGCTGTGCGGCAGCCATTAAATCACTGGAAAAAGAAGTGGATGAAGTTATTTTAGTCATCACGAGATTGGCGTCTTCCATCAAAGAAATGGCTTTTTTTGCTGAAGTTTTGAACAGTGTTGCATTCACTTCCGGATATGGACGAGCTTTAACATTCCTGGCATGCTTTTTATGAAAAAATAAACAATGCATTAGCAGCTTCCCCTTCCTAACGGGTAAGTTTTCGACCTTTTTCAATGTATGAACATAAGTCCTCAAGTATGAAGAAGAGAAAAGCTAAAGCACTGCAAAATAGGAAAAAAAGAGGTGAAATAAGGACGAAAGGAGAATTGTTATACATATTAACTTCTATTGTGAAATAGAATCGGACCAAGGTGGGATGGAGGGGTGACCCATGGATCTGGAGCTGGTTATCAATATAATTGAAGATAATGGCTATTTGGGCTTGTTTTTGTGGCTATGGTTCGGAGTATTCGTCATTCCAGTTCCCAATGAGGTTATTCTGATGACTGTAGGACTCGCTTCGGCTAAAGGGGCATTGAATCCAGTCCTTGCATTTTTGGTTACATACATGGGGATTTCTGCAGCCTTTACCTCCAGCTATTCACTGGGAAGAATCATAGGGAGAAGAGTGCTGCGGTTATTGGAAAAAAAGAAACGGTTCGCGAATTCGATTGAGTCTGCGATAAAGCTAATGGAGAAGTACCATGCTTTTTCATTGTCGTTGAGCTGTTTTGCCCCGGGAGTCCGATATTTGGTGCCTTTGCTCTATGGCTTCAGCAGGCTTCCGTTTAAAACCTTTGCCATTTTTGCCTATAGTGGCGCCTTCGTGTGGGTCTCCATCATTTTTGTCCTAGGCTATCTATTTGGAGATAAAATGGACATTGTCATGAAGTACAACAAAGAAGTCTGGTTGGTGATCCTTGCTCTCGCCATTATAACTTTCATTTTCGTCCTGCGCCGGAGAAAAATAAAGGCCGCGATTGGAACTGAAGAAGTTATCCTTCAGGAAAGGCAGTCAAAATAGCTGATTGCTGATGAGGGGATTCTTCAGGAGAGACAGCCAAAATAGCTGCTGCTGATGAGGGGGATTCATCAGGAGAGGCAGCCAAAATAGCTGCTGCTGATGAGGGGGATTCATCAGGAGAGGCAGCCAAAATAGCCGTCTTCCTGAAGAGGGTATTCATCAGGAGAGGCAGCCAAAAATAGCCGCCTCCTGAAGAGTGTATTCATTTGGAAAGGTGGCTCAAAAGCCGCATTCCAACAAAGCAGTCATTGCAATGATATGCCGGGTATCCTAATTGGCAGGCTAAAACTCATTCCGGTGTTCAACCAGGTCAATGGCTCCCAGAACAATATGGGCTAACCCGAAACCAAATATGGTGTTGGAAACCATCTTATCGATTTTGCGATTTTGTTTCATAGCGTAGCCCGCTGCTGTTACAGCCGTTCCTAGCACCGCAGGAATCATGCCTTCACGAACTCGGTTCATATGGATCACCTCATTTTTATGATGCGTCCTTTTGTGAAGGACAATAATAGTTTTTCCTGTTCTTGATAGTAAATTGTTTGCCAAATATAAGGAGGTAATAAGATTGGAACTTAACAACACACTTCTTGGATCACTGGGAATAGAAATAACCGAGCTGCAGAAAGGGAAAGTAGTCGCTACAATGCCTGTCGATGAACGAACGAGGCAGCCATTCGGTTTGCTGCACGGAGGAGCCTCTGTCGCACTTGCAGAGACGGTCGCCAGCGTTGGAGCATTCGAACTAGTCGACAAGGAAAACGAAGTAGTGGTCGGCCTTGAAATCAACGCAAACCATATCAAGGCAAAAAAGGACGGCCTGGTAACAGCTGTCGGTACTGTCCTCCACCAAGGAAAAACAACAATGGTTTGGGATATAAAAATCACCGATGAAGAAGAAAACCTTGTTTGCATTTCAAGATGTACAATCGCCGTGATAAAACGAAGGAAATGAACCAGCCAAATTGGCTGGTTTTTGCATTTGGTCAGGTTTTGAAAGGAAGAGTGCAGAAAGTAAATGATTATCGCTTGGTGATTGTGACAGGTTTGGCTTGGGGAGGAGCAAAGCTGTCAAGAAAAGGAGGTTATTGTGACAGGTTTGGCTTGTGAAAGGGAAAAGCTGTCAGGAAAATGGGGTAATTGTGACAGGTTTGACTCGTGAAGGGGAAAAGCTGTCAAGAAAAGGAGGTTATTGTGACAGGTTTGACTCGTGAAGGGGAAAAGCTGTCAAGAAAAGGAGGTTATTGTGACAGGTTTGGCTTGGGGAGGAGCAAAGCTGTCAAGAAACAGCCGTTATTATGACAAGTTTGGCTCGTGAAGGGGAAAAGCTGTCAAGAAACCGGTATTGTGACAAGTTTAGGGTGTAAAGAGGAAAAGCTGTCAAGAAACAGCCGTTATTATGACAGGTTTGGCTCGTGAAGGGGAAAAGCTGTCAAGAAAAAGTGATTATTTTGACAGGTTTGGGGTGGGAATAGGAAAAGCTGTCAAGAAACAGCCGTGATTGTGACAGGTTTAGTTTTTGAAGAGGAAAAGCTGTCAGAAGTAACCCCAAGTACAGACAGCTTTCACAGGAAACAAAGAAAACCTGTCAGAAGTGAGCCCAAGTTCAGACAGCTTTCATAGGAAATCAAGGAAAGTTGTCAAAAGTCATTCCCATCACAATGCATCCATATCTTCTTCTATTTCAAACACCCTCCTCAGCTTCTCGTTATGAAAGGCAGCCGGCGTCATCTGGAGTAATTTGTTCCGGATTGAGCAAAGGACGGGGAAATCAATCCGCGCTGCCAACCCATAAATTTTCATTTCGTCTTTAACTACCTTCATACGCTCCTGCCTGTGTACTTCATACTTTATAAATGCCTGATCAATTGTTTCTTCCATGCTGATCCATTTTGCCAGATATACAGCATCTTCAGCAGCCTGTGATGCGCCCTGGCCTATATTGGGCATGGATGCGTGTGCAGAATCACCGAGCAATAGGATATTACCTTTATGAATCGGTGTTAAAGGTTGCAATTCATATAAATTATCGTAAATGATCTGGTCGTGGGAAGTATTTTCCAGTATTTCCTGTATTGGTTGATGGTAGTAAAAAAAGTTGAACAATAAATCGATAGGGGACCATTCGCTCATGTCGCTGTTTTCTGTAGAGGATTTTTTCAATGCATACCAAAACACCTGATTATCTGTTAACGGGGCAATCCCAAATCTTCCCCTTGCCCCCCATGTTTCAGTGTAGTCATGCACCTGTATTGGCGGATCATCCAAGATGCCTCTCCAGCAGGAGAAACCTGAATAAACCAGGCTGCTATTCGGGAACAGTTTTCTCCGAGTTTTTGAGGCAGCACCGTCGCAGCTGATAAGATAGTCAGATTCTATACTGGTGCCATCTTCGAAAAATAATGTCAATGCATCACCGTGTTTAAAATCAATCATATGCTTTTCAAAGTGGAGAGATCCAGGAAGGAGTGCATCTGTCAAAATTCTATGAAGTTCTGAACGGTGGATGAACAGGTAATTTGGGATATGGGATGGTGCGTGATAGTCGAATTCGGCGATGGTACTGCCCGAATCGGATTTAAGCAAACAGCCGTCAGCATCTAATCCGCCTGCACGCAATTCGGGTCCCAATCCCATAATATAGAAGGCTCGAATGGCATTGCCGCTTAGGATGATTCCGGTATCAGGTTCATGTGCATTTTTTTCTTTTTCATACACCTCCACATATATTCCATTTCTTTGCAGTGCGATTGCTGTGCTTAACCCGCTGATTCCGCCGCCGACAATTGAGATTCTTGCATCGTTCATAACACTTAACCTCCATTCCGCAAAACAGGAATCCTAATCATATCTTAACTATACGTGACTAATCCTTTGGTTGGTATGGATAAAAATTGAATTTTACATGGACAAAAAAAGCCATCAGGTGGATATACCTGATGACCTTTTATCTAAATTATTTCAATTCTTTAGCTTTCATAGCTTTCCGTGCTTTTGCAAGGTCGTCCTGGACAGTGCGGTCTGATAGCTTGACCCCGCTGTTATAGGCAGCTCTTGCGATCAAATGCCCTGCAACAGGAGAAGTGAGGAAAATGAATGCTACCCCGAGCAATAAACGGGAATTGAAATGATGTTCAATCAACCAGAAGTAAAGAAAGGTGCCCAGCAATACGAGCATCACTCCCATAGTGGCACTTTTCGATGCTGCGTGGGTCCTTGTATAAACGTCTGGAAGTCTGATCAGACCAAAAGCAGTCACAAGGCTTAGAAATGCTCCGAACAGGATGAACAAGCCAGCAAAAAACTTAACGATCTCTATTTCTGTCATATTCCATGATTACTCCCTTCTCAAGGAATTTTGAAAAGGCAACTGTTCCGATGAATGCCAGGATCCCAATCAGCAGGATGATATCAAGGAAAGCACTGGTTTCAAGAACAACTGATACTAAAGCAATCACAGAAACTAGGCTTATGCCGATTGCGTCGAGGGCCACTACCCGGTCTGCTACGGTTGGGCCCTTGATCACTCGATAAATAAGACCGATCATCGAAAGTGATATGAAGGTAACTGAAACCCATAAAACCGCTTCAAACATTATCGGCTCACCTCCATAATCGCTTTTTCAAACGTATTTTTGATACTCTGGATTGCTTCATCCGCATCACTGATATCCATCGCATGAACATACAATATCCTGTTGTCAGGTGAAACATCGACGACAAGCGTTCCAGGAGTCAAAGTGATCAGGTTTGCGAGCATCGTAATTTCCCAGTCTTCCTTCAATTCTGTCGGGAAGGCGAAGATGCCAGGCTTGATATTAAGCTTTGGCCTAAGTACTGCCTTTAAAACGGAAATATTTGAAAGGATCAGTTCCAGAGTGAAAATATAAATCAAGTTCAATACGGCCACTACCCTCAATAAATAGAAGCGGGAAGTGAAGAAGCGCCGGAAAATATAAATGATGAGCAGGCCGAAGAAATACCCGACAAAAAAGGAGGCCGGGGAGTAGGATGTCTTAAGGAACATCCAGACAAAGGCCAGAATGAAATTCAGCAAGATTTGAAAAGCCATAGCTCATCACTCCTTTAAAACAGCATTGATGTAGATTTCCGGATTGGCAAGCGTTTCGGCGGCTGTTGAAATAACCGGATAAATAGCCTCGGTTCCGAAGCCGTATAACACAGCGAACACAGTTAAAATTGCAGGGGCAACGAGCAGCCATTTTACAGGTGCTTTTTCCTCATTCTTATAGGCTCTTGGTGTTCCCCAGAAGCCTCTTATAAAAATCCTCATGACTGAAAACAGGACAAGCAAGCTCGACATCAGTACAACGAAGGAACCAATATAACTTTCAGCTTCAAATCCAGAGCGCACAACCATCAATTTGCCTGCGAAACCGCTGAGCGGCGGAATGCCGGCAAGTGCGGCTGTAGCAATGAAGAATGTCCACCCAAGTGCAGGGTATCTGTTGATCAGTCCGCTGATTTTCTCAAGGTCGCTCGTCCCGGTTATCACGATGATAATCCCAATCAACAGGAACAGTGTCGCCTTAATGTTCATGTCGTGGATCAGGTAAAAAATCGATCCAGTGAGAGATTCAGGTGTCAGGACGGATACCCCGAATAAGATGACACCGACGGCAACGATGATGTTATAGATAATGATTTTTTTGATATCAGTATAAGCCAGTGCCCCAATTACCCCGGCAATGATCGTCATGATAGCGAGGACTTGCAGCAATTGATGTGTATAGCCGACATCATGGTAAAAGAATAATGTATAGGTTCTGGTGATCGAGTATACGCCAACCTTGGTCAGCAATGCCCCGAACAGCGCCATGACAGGTGCTGGCGGCGCGTAATACGATCCTGGCAGCCAGAAATAAAGCGGGAAGATCGCGCCTTTCAGTCCGAAGACAATAAGGAACAGGACGGCAATAACTGTTATGATCCCTGCGCTTCCGACCTCGCTGAGCCTTACGGAAATATGCGCCATATTCAGCGTCCCTACCACTGAATACAAATAGGCGACAGCGATGACGAACAAGGCAGATGAAATAACGTTCACGAGTATGTATTTAATCGATTCTCGGAGCTGGATTTTGGTTCCGCCCAACACAATCAATACATATGATGACATCAGCATCACTTCGAAGAATACAAACAAGTTGAAAATATCACCCGTAGTAAAGGCTCCATTAACCCCGACAATCAAAAAGTTGACGACTGGATAATAGAAAAATCTTTCACGATCTTCTCCTATGGATTTGAAGGAGTAAAACAACGCTGCAAATGCGATGATACTTGTCGTCAATACAAGCAGGGCAGAAAGCATATCCGATACAAGCGTGATGCCGTATGGTGCTTCCCAGTTACTGAGATTCATCGTCTGGATGCCATTCCGATAAACATGGTTAGCCAGCATGAAGGAAACCACTATCGTGAGCAGTGCGCTTATCGCTGAAATCCATCGCTGGGCCATGATGTTTTTAGTGAAAAAAATAAGTACAACCCCTGTAATCAGAGGAATCAAGATGGGTAATATGATTAGATTATTCATGTCCTTCCTTTCCTCTCAAGCGATCCATATTATCAGTTCCAAGCTCCTGGTAGGCACGGTAGGCCACAACCAGGAAGAATGCTGTAACACCAAAGCTGATGACGATCGCTGTCAGGATCAGTGCCTGTGGCAGCGGATCGGCATAGGATGGGGCATGCTCTCCCAGGAGCGGGGCCGCACCTCTTTTTAAGCCTCCCATTGTCAGCAGGAGAAGGTGGGCACCGTGACTTAACAGCCCTGTCCCAATAATGATCCTGAGCAAGCTTTTTGAAAGCATGAGGTAAGTGGCTGTCATAAATAAAATTCCAATTAGAAAAGCCATTAAGATTTCCATTATTCGCTCTCTCCAATCGTTTGAATAATGGTCATTGTCACACCAATGACGACAAGGAAGACCCCTGTATCAAACAATACCGCTGTATGTAAAGATGTCTTGCCGAGGAGCGGCAAATAAGCGTAAGTAAATGCATGTGTCAGGAACGGCATATTGAAAAATAACGCACCAGCACCTGTTCCAATCGCAATGAGCAGACCGACAGCGACAACTTTAATATAATCAAACGGCAAAATCATTTTGACAGTCTTGATATCGAATGCCAGTAAAAGCAATACAATTGCTCCAGACGTCATCAATCCGCCGATGAACCCACCGCCCGGATAATAATGGCCTGCGAAAAACAGGTGGATTGAGAACAGGATGATGACGAACAGGACGAACTTTGTAACAGTCTGGAGGATGATATCATTTGTTTTCATCAAGTTCTCTCCCCCTTGTCAGCCGAAGCTTGATCATCGCAAAAATACCAAGTGCAGCAATGCCAAGAACGGCAATTTCAAACATTGTATCGAAGCCGCGGAAATCAACGAGGATGACGTTGACCATATTTTCACCGCCGGCTTTTTTATAAGTATTTTCAACATAATACTCTGAAATGGAGCCGAAGATCTTATTGCTGTGGGCAGATAAGGCAATCATCGTCACAATCGCCCCTACACCAATCGAGATCAGTGCATTAGCAGCCCTGAACCGGATTCTCTCTTCATCTCTCCTGATTTGCGGCAGGTGATAAAACGCCAGAAGGAACAGTGAAACAGATACAGTCTCAATGACCAGCTGTGTAAGTGCAAGATCAGGCGCCCTGAACAGGACGAAAAAGAGTGCTACCGTATAGCCAACCGCACCAAGCAGGATGATGGAAGTCAGCCTTGATTTGGCAAACAAGATGGTAATTGCGGATACGGCCATGATCAGAACAAGCACAACTTCAAAAAAGTGAATTGGTGCGACACTGCTCAAATCCAGTTTGAATGCGTTCTTGAAGATCAGTGTCGAAGCCAGAGCCAAAATAAAGAATGAAAAAATATAAACGAGATATGACCGTATAAATCCGGTCATGTACGACTTTGTGATGTTTCTTGATGTCAGCTCCATGAGTTCAAGGCCTCGGTCATAGAAACGATTGAATGACATGCGTGATGGAAGCTTGCTATAAATTCCTGCCCATTTAGGCATGAACTTATAGAGCAATAACCCGAATGTGATAACACCAATTGTCATGAACAATTCAGCAGTCGGCCCGTGCCAGTGAGAGATATGGACATCGAATCCTTCCCCGCTTTCGAGCAGTGATGGCAGGATCGATCCCATTGCCGGCGAAATGATGTTATGAGACAGGACGTTCGGGAAAATACCGAAAATGATCACAAGTGAAGCCAGGATAACCGGTGAAATCAGCATGCCGATTGGTGCCTCATGCGGTTTCTTTTCCAATTTCTCAGGCTGATATTTGCCCATGAAGGTCTTGAAGACGTACATCATGCTGTACAGGAATGTGAAAACACTTGCTGTCCAGGCAATGATTGGGAACAGGATGCCCCATGTGTCCATATTGAAAATATCCATTTCTGCTACACGCAGCATGCCAGTGAAAAACATTTCCTTGCTCAGGAACCCGTTGAACGGCGGAATCCCGGCCATGGAAAAAGTGCCGATGATCGCAAGCGTGAAGGTGATCGGCATGAAATTCATCAATCCGCCAAGCTTGCGTATATCCCTTGTACCCGTTTCATGATCAATGATCCCTGTTACCATGAACAGGCTTCCTTTAAAAGTTGCGTGGTTGATCAGGTGAAACACTGCGGCAGTGACGGCAACGATATAATAGCCATTTTCAATTGTGCCATAATGCAGCGCAGCGGCACCCGCGCCAAGAAGCGACATGATCATTCCGAGCTGGCTGACAGTCGAAAAAGCAAGAATCGCTTTTAAATCCGTTTGTTTTACCGCTGAGAACGAACCCCAGAATAATGTAATCACTCCAACTCCGGCAACGAGCCAGACCCAGGTGCCTGAATGTGCGAACACAGGAGTCATACGGGCAACAAGATAGATTCCCGCTTTTACCATCGTCGCAGAGTGCAGGTACGCACTGACCGGCGTTGGTGCTTCCATTGCATCAGGAAGCCAGATGTGGAATGGGAACTGAGCTGATTTTGTAAAAGCCCCCAGCAAGAACAGAATCAGTGTCGCGGTAAATAAAGGGTGGTTCACGACTTCATTGGACATTTCGATTGTTTCTGTAATGCTGAAGGTCCCTGTGATGATATACAGCATCAGGATGCCCCCGAGCATCGATAATCCTCCGAAAACGGTGATTAGCATCGATTTTTGCGCACCGTAGCGAGATCGTTCACGATGGTTCCAGTAGCCAATCAGCAAGAAAGACGAAAAACTGGTCAATTCCCAGAAAGTATAGAGCACAATCAGGTTGTCCGACAAAACGACTCCGAGCATCGCGCCCATGAACAAAAGCAGGTAGACATAGAAAGTATTCAGCTTCTCTTTGTCCGGATTTAGATAATAAATCGAATACAGGACAACCAATGCGCCGATTCCAGTGATCAGCAGGGCGAACAATAGCCCAAGGCCGTCAACTTTTAACGTGAAATCAATTCCAAGCGAAGAAATCCAGGGTACGGTCTCCATAACCGTCCCGCCATGTCCTGTTGTGCTGATGAACTGCAGGAAATAGGCAAACAGCACGGCCGGAAGCGGCAGCAGGAACCAGCCCGTATGGATACTCTTGAAATACTTATGTAAAAATGGAATTAAGATCGCGAGTAAAAGCGGTGATAAAACTGCAAGGTGAAGTAAAGACAAAAGATAATACCTCCTTATTTAATTCCATATTCATGGCTTAACATTATATTTTTTGCCAATTTAACCAAGTTCATGCCTCCAACTCACTGATGTGAAAATTATATCGTAAAAAAGTTGGCGATGCATGTCATCGACCTTGAAAAATCAAGGTTTTATCCTTTGCTGAATAAAATCATGATTCTTTTTGCATACTAACAGTGAATAGGGGGGATAAGCCATGGCCCGAAAGCTGATTGTATGCGTTGGGATATTCCTGAGTTTGTTCACGGGGTTCATGATTCTCGATCAAAACGATGAAAAAGAGTTGTCAAATAAAGGACCTGGAGTGCTGGAAATCCAGCAATCAGATATGGACGAGGTTGAAACAGCCACTTATGTACCATTTGGTTCAAGAGAATACGTCCGGATTGTTCCGCAGTAACACCAACCTTTTTATACGGACAAGATACAAAAAGGTTTCAAAAAAAATTAAAGTTCCTGAAAAGGGGCTTTTTTCTTGTGGGATTTTTCTGCTGGTTAGCTCTGGGAGGATTACGGTTCATATTCTTGTTGCCGGTCACTATAATTTCTTTCATAATGAGAAGCAGGAAATGAAAGAATTGAGTGAATTGTTCTATGAGAAACCCATACTTAACAGGCTACTTTCCGCTACTGTCGATTATTATGTTCAGCCTGGCCCTGTCTTTGCGAACGGAAATCGAGTTAATCTCCATCCTGAAAAATGCCGGGATTTACGATGGGATGCTGGAATTCTTTTCAGATACCGGAATTAAGCTATCCTTGCTGGCTTTGCTGATGGTGGTCTATTTCATGGTATTCGCGGCTTTGAAGCTGATTGCCGATACCATCAATGAGGTCAGCCTTTTATTATTTTCTAGGGACCATGAAGGAGAGAGCCTGAAACTGATCCGAAAAGGAGCCATTGTTTACTTTGCTGGCGGAATCGCAGCACTGGCCAGCTTCTTCAGCTTCACTGGGATAGGGTCCATATTTTTATTGGCAACTATGGTCTATTTCATTTACTTTGTTTATAAAATCAGCCCCAAGCTCACAGCGGCAGGACTGATTGGAACAGTGTTCTTCCAGGTCATCCTCTGGAGTACGCTCGTGCTGGGTATTATTTATCTTGCGGTAAAAGTGTATAACAGCCTGATTGCAAGCTTGCCGATCTAATAGCCGATTGGGGTTTAATTACAAATGGGGGGGAGAATCTTCTCAAACAGGGTCTCGGGGAAGCTTAAACCGTAACCGAAATCTCATTTTAGTGCCCAAACAGGTAACGGGAAAGCTTAAAAGGAAACGGAAACCTTGTTTCAGTGCCCAAACAGGTGCCGGGAAGCTTAAAAGGAAACGGAAACCTCGTTTCATTGCCCAAAACAGGTGCCGGAAAAGCTTAAAAGGGAACGGAAATCTTGTTTCAGTGCCCAAACAGGTGCCGGAAAGGTTTGAAAGGGAACGGAAATCTTGTTTCAGTGCCCAAACAGGTGCCGGGAAAGCTTGAAAGGAAACGGAACCTCGTTTCAGTGCCTAAACAGGTGCCGGGAAAAGTCAAGTCCATATTAATG
>NZ_JAGGQQ010000018.1 GCF_018613195.1 Bacillus sp. ISL-45 | reverse complement strand
GAATCGTACCTTATGAAGGTGAAATGGCTCGCATAAGGGCATCTTTCCGCTTGAATCGTACCCTTATGAAGGTCAAATGGCTCGCATAAGGGCATCTTTCCGCTTGAATCGTACCCTTATGAAGGTGAATTGGCTCGCATAAGGGCATCTTTCCGCTTGAATCGTACCCTTATGAAGGTGAATTGGCTTGCATAAGGGTATCTTTCGACTCGAGCCCTACCCTTCCCAAATTTCTGCGCACCAGCAACAACCATTGGCAAACTCTTGCCCCGAATGCCTAAGTTTTCAGGTGCCAATGAATTATCGGTCCCTCTGTTTCGGAAAAAGAAAAACCGCACTCTCAATGAAAAGTGCGGCAAAACGAACCTTATTCTTTTTCAGTTTTTTCGATGTTGACCAGACAATCATAGAGTGTGCTTCCAAGTCCGTTGTCTGATTCCCGGCTGGATGTCAGCTGATTGACGGAACCACCGAATCGGGCGCTCAATCCCTCATCAATATTCACCGTTCCCGGATGGGCCATTTTTAAAATCGAAACAGTTCCTTTCAGTTCGCCTCTATCATTCCACACCCGGACATAGTCCTGATCTTTCAAATCCTTTTCAGCAGCCACGCTGCCAGCGATCTCGACTTTCACATACGGCTCTGGCTGGAACAGGTGGAAATGCTGAGAATGGTTGGAACGCAGCGGATGGATCGTCAGCAAAGTATATGGATATTTCTCTGCCAGCTCTGGATTCGTCCACTTTGTTTCTGTTGGCAGTGACAGTTTGATCCTCCCGTCAGCGGCTGCAGAAGATGTGAATTCATACATGCCGCTTGGCGTTTTGAATTTCCTGTCTGCCCAAGGGATTTTATCCACGGGAAGTTCCGCAAATTTATCCACACGGATTTTATCAAGGCTGATTCCCTTTGCAGTCAGTGATGCCAGACCCATCTCGATGAATTCTTCTCTTGTAAAATCAAACTCGTCACCGAAGCCTAATCTAGCCGCTAGTTCAGCCCATATCCATGCGTCAGGCTTCGCTTCTCCCGGCGGTTCGACCAGCTTCGGGCCGTGGTTCACATAATGATGGTACATAGAAGAATAGTATACATCTTCTACCTCAAAGGCTGTCGCAGCTGGCAGCACATAATCCGCTAGCTCTGCTGTATCCGTCATGAAATGGTCAATCACAACGAGGGTTTCGAGCGATTCAAAAGCCTCGCGCACTCTGTTCGTATCTGGAACTTGAGTCAGCGGATTACCACAGGTTACGATTCCCATCTTAATCACAGGGTCAACTGTTGATAAAATTTCTTCTGCCTGCCTCATCATTGTAAACGTACGTGATGACTTTTTCCGTTCTGGCATGGTCATATTCTGGTAGTCAAAACTTTGTCCTACCTGCTTGTTCGCATAGTTCGCGCCTCCGCCTGGAATGCCGATATTGCCGCTGACAGCGACCAAAGCGTCCAGCAGCCTGATCGTATTTCCGCCATTTTCATAGCGCTGCATACCAAGTCCCATAATGGTCGAAACCGGCTTATCAGCATATACCTCGGCCAGATGGGTAATGATGTCGGCCGGAACTTCTGTCACTTCACAGATATAGTCTAATGAAACACTATCGAGCAATGCTTTTAAGTCCGCGAACCCTACTGTATGATTCTCCAGGAACTCGCCATCCTGTAAATCCATCCTGAGCAACTCTTTCATGATGCCCGCCGCTAGAAGTCCATCAAAACCTGGCTTAATGGAGATATATTGATGTGCCAGCTTGGCCGTAGCATTATAAATAGGATCAATCACATAGATCTGAGTTCCATTCTTTTTCGCAGCCTGGAGGTTTTGGAAAAGATGCATATTCGTCCGGGCGACATTCCTGCCCCAGATGACGACATGCTTGCTGTTTTTCAAATCCTCTGGTGCATGGCTGTAGGCATCGCCAAAATCCCAGTTCTGCGCTTCAATTCCCGCTCCCCAGCAAAGGGAACCGGTCAATTCAGTCACACCGCCAAACAGATTGAAAAAGCGGCTGTCAAGATTGGATAGCAAACCGCCGTTGGCGTAATCATGGCTGTGCAATACGGAGGTGGTCCCAAAGCTTTCTTTATAATAGGCCAGTTTTCCAGCAATCTCATCGAGCGCCTGCTCCCAGGAAATCTGCTGGAATCTGCCATCTATTTTTTTCAGAGGATAGAGCAACCTGTCTTCGGAATTCGCCCTGTTCTCAAGCATTCTGCCGCGGCCGCAAATTTTCCCCTGTGTAATTGGATGATCTGGATTGCCTTCGACCTTGGTTACCTTTCCGTCTTCTACGGTAACAAGGAAACCGCAGCTGTCCCAGCAATTCAATGGACATGCTGAATGATGTACTGTCGCCACTTCCTCATCTCCCAACGTTCTCTCTATATGTTCATTAATTTTATCTATAAGAATAATACAAGAAGGCCAAAAAAAGAAGCAGGATTATTCTCCCTGCTTCGATAAAACCTTCTTTACTTTTCGAGTGAACTCTTTTCTGGGAATCAAAACACTGTGCTCGCAGCCTACACATTTGATTCGGAAATCCATGCCAAGGCGAATGATTTTCCACTTATTGGTGCCGCAAGGATGTGGTTTTTTCATTTCAACAACATCATTAAGTTGAAACTCGTGCTCCAATTTTAAAACCTCCTTGTTTATTTACCTAATTCTTTTTGCTCTCCGCCTTCCTGGCGTGAGTACATAACCATTCTTGGGAATGGAATTTCAATTCCGTGCTGATCCAGCAGAAGCTTGATATCCTTGCGGAGCTGTCTTCCGATATACCAGTGTTTCATCGGCAGTGTTTCCGCGACAATCCGCATGACAACCTCTGAAGCGCCAAATTGCTGGACGCCTAAAAGCTCAGGTGCCTTCACCAGTTCTGGATACTTTTCAGTCGTTGTATCAAGATATTCCTGCAGTACTTTTTCAGCGTATTCAATATCCCCTTCATAAGCAATTCCTATATCGAGAACCGAAACACTGTTATAAATCGAGAAGTTGGTGACTTCTATGATGCTGCCATTAGGAAGGATATTCATTTCCCCTGTAAAGCTTTTAATCTTCGTCGTCCGCAGCCCAATTTCCTCCACCGTTCCTTCAAATTGTCCGATCCGGACATAATCACCTACAGAGAACTGATCTTCAAAAATAATGAAGAAACCAGTAATGATGTCTTTTACAAGACTCTGTGCCCCGAAACCGACTGCCAGACCGACAATCCCGGCACCGGCAAGCATTGCCTTGACATCGATCGTCATCGCCGCAAGAATGGACATAATTGCAATAAAGTAGACAACATATGTCAATACATTTTCAAGCAGCTTCATCAAAGTCATTTCCCGCCGCTCGGAGACCCTGATTGGCCCCCTTGTCTTCATTTTAAAGACATTATGGATCGCAAGCTTGCCAACTCGAATCAGCAAAACGGAAACGATCAGGATCGCCAGGATTTTCAGGGTACCTTCCCCGACTGCAAACCAGAGATCTTCATCCATCAGCTTTTGACTCATTTTATTAAAAAACGCTTCTGTCTTCGTAAGACTTTCTTCCGTTTTAGTCATATTTTCACCCGCCTGTAAATTTCATGCTTACAATATCATACGTTATGTAACAAAGTAGAAGATTTCATACAAACACAACCATTTTAACAAGTTTTATAATGTAGTTAAAGAAGGCTGTTTCTGCAAGTTGGTGGTATAAGTAGATAGTATGAAGGTTTCATTCAAAGTCAGCATTTTATTATTTTAATATAGAATAATCATTTTATGATAGGCACTCAACCATTATAAAGTCTTTCATAAAAAATAAGTCCTTCTTCCTCCAAAAAAAATCCACTGCTCCAAAAGACCCTGTTTAAATCTTTCTGTTTACAGGTATGTATAGATTACAAAAAAAGTCCGTATACTGATAGTACGAATTTTTAAGGAGTTGATCCAATGAATCTCAAAAACCATTTTTTCGAGCGGAAAAACAATCTGGCAAAAATTAACCATGAGGATGAGCTGGCTGCGGAAAAGCTGGCTTCTGAAATCCTGGACCATTTGCCTAATTTCAGCACACGCCCAATTGTTTTTGTCTGTATTGGAACTGACCGCTCTACCGGTGATTCATTGGGTCCGCTAATCGGAACGCTTCTCGAGGAAAAAGAAATTGCGCCTTACCATGTATATGGAACTCTCGATGACCCGATACATGCTGTCAATATGGATGCTAAACTGGCAGAAATTAAAGAAAAGCACTTCAATCCTTTTATTATCGGCATAGACGCCTGCCTGGGCAGATTAAAAAGCGTCGGATCCATCCAGGTAGGAAATGGGCCAGTCAAGCCAGGTGCCGGAGTGAATAAGGAACTGCCTGAGGTCGGCAATATGCACATTACAGGCATCGTCAATGTCAGCGGGTTCATGGAATTCTTTGTCTTGCAAAACACCAGGTTGAACCTCGTTTTAAAAATGGCAAAAACAATCGCGAACGGTATTTTCGAGAGCAGCCAGAAGCTACCTAAGAAACAGGAATGGCCTAAAATCAACTGGGACCTTGAAACCGAGCAGCCAACGGTTGCCGAATAATAAGTCTAAAAATGCCTGGAGGCTATCCAGGCATTTTTCAATTTTAAACTCCAATCATATAATGTGAAATGGTGACAAGAACGCCAGTAACCAGGATACCTGGCAAAAGGTTCGCAACCCTGATTGTTGTCAAACCGATCATGTTCAGGCCGATGGCAAAAATCATGACGCCTCCGGTAGCAGTCAATTCAAGGATGAAGCTGTCCATCAAGGCCTGTGGAATAAACTTATCAATTTGAGTCGCGAATAATGCAATCGTCCCCTGGTAAAGCATAACCGGAATGGCGGAGAAAAGAACACCAATCCCTAGCGTTGTAGTGAGAATCAATGCAGTAAAGCCGTCAATGATGGCCTTTGTATAGAGGACGTCATGATCGCCGCGAATCCCGCTGTCGAGAGCGCCGATAATCGCCATGGCGCCAATGACAAAGATCAGGGTCGCCGTCACAAATCCCTGTGAAATACTTCCTTCCCCTTTTGAACCAAGCCTTTTTTCAAGCCAGTCTCCAACTGAATTCAGCTTATCCTCCAGCTTCCAGGCTTCCCCGAGCACTGCACCAATGACCAGACTTAAAATGACAATCAGGAAGTTGGCGCTTTTAAAGCCCATTTGCAGTCCCAATACCATGACGGCAAGCCCGATGCCATGCATGACTGTGGCTTTCATATTTTCAGGGATTCTTGTCAATAGCCGGCCAAGCAGGGTCCCTATGATAATCAATAACCCATTTACAATGGTGCCAAGTAAAAACATATTGTTCACCTATCTTCAGATTTTGTATGATACGCGTATGTAAAAGTTGTTTTCGCATTAATTGTTGCTTTTCGTACATGTTCTATATTCGCGCTAAAAAAGAGGTCGGGGCTCTTTTCGAGGAGACTTCTTAATAAGGATTACTTTTGGTTGAGAAAGCATCAAAGTTTACGAAAAGAGCCTAGTAAAAAAAGAAGCCATCAAATTGATAGCTTAGGAGTTTTGCTGATCTAACAGTTCCAGAATCCGTTCGAGATCATCCTTTGAGAAGAATTCTATTTCAATCTTCCCTTTGTTTTTGGATTGTTTGATGTTTACAGTTGTCCCGAAACGCTCTCGAAGCGTCGTCTCCCGTTCACGGATGAAAACATCTTTTGTCACTTTTTCCTTTTTTGTTTCACGTGGAACAACTTCGTTCATCTGCTGGATCAGCTGCTCAAGCTGGCGGACATTCATTCCATCCTTAAGGATTTTATCCACCAGGATCGGAAGCTTATCTTTCTTTCTCAGCCCCAGAAGCGCGCGTCCATGCCCCATTGAAATCTTGCCATCTGAAATCAGCTGCTGGATTTTAGGGGGGAGCGACAGCAAACGGATATGGTTTGCCAAATGCGGCCGGCTTTTGCCCAGCCTTTTCGCTAACTCTTCCTGAGTGAGCTTCAGCTTTTCAATCAAGGTTTGATAGGCGATACCCTCTTCGATTGGATTCAGGTCTTCACGCTGAAGATTCTCCAATACGGCAAGCTCCATCATTTGCTGTTCATTCAATTCGCGGACAACTGCCGGAACTGTCTCAAGCTTTGCTTCCTTCGCTGCCCGGAAACGTCTTTCCCCAACAACAATTTCATAGCCTTTTATAGTTTTCCTGACAATAATCGGCTGAAGGATACCATGTTCCTGGATTGATAGTTTCAATTCCTCGATCGCTTCCGGCTGGAAAACTTTTCGTGGTTGATAAGGATTCGGCCTTATTTCTTTGATGCTGATTTCCTGAACCTTTTCTTCTTTTTCAGCTTCCATGTTAAAGAAAGCATTCAATCCTTTACCTAAGCCTTTAGCCATTTGCAACCACTTCCTTTGCAAGATCTAAATAAACCTCTGCCCCGCGGGACTTTGGATCATATATGATAATTGGCTCTCCATGGCTTGGAGCTTCACTCAACCGGACATTCCTTGGAATGACTGTCTTGTACACTTTGTCCTGGAAGTACTTCTTCACTTCCTCGATGACTTGGAGACCAAGATTCGTACGCGCATCCAGCATCGTCAGCAGGACGCCTTCAATCTTCAGATCCTGGTTCAAATGCTTCTGTACGAGGCGGACAGTATTCAGGAGCTGACTTAGTCCCTCCAGAGCATAATACTCACACTGGACAGGGATGATGACGGCATCTGAAGCCGTCAAAGCATTCAGTGTCAATAAACCAAGGGACGGAGGACAGTCAATGATAATATAATCAAAACGATCCTTCACTTCCTCGAGGGCCCGCTTCAAGCGAACCTCCCTTGAGATCGTGGGCACAAGCTCAATTTCCGCTCCAGCAAGCTGGATGGTCGCTGGAATTGTATATAGATTCTCTACGGCTGTTGGCTGGATTACATTTTTAGCTTCAACATCGTCAACAAGAACATCATAGATGCATTGCTCAACATCCGCTTTCTCAATCCCCACACCGCTGGTAGCGTTTCCCTGAGGATCCGTATCAACAAGCAGCACTTTCTTTCCTATGTATGCAAGGCAAGCACCAAGATTCACCGATGTCGTCGTTTTCCCGACTCCGCCTTTTTGATTCGCAATCGCGATGATTTTTCCCACATTGTCACCTTCTTTCAAACCAGTAAAATAGTATATTTTCAGCTTTTATAAGCAAAAAACGCATTAAAGATCAGGCATTTCCCGCAGTTTCTGATAAAACTGACCGAAAAAAGCAATCATGTATTCTATTTTATCATGAATCAAGATAGTTGATAGAATTTTTATTAAAAAGAAATAATGCGGTAATATTACGCCCTATCAGAAGAAAAGGCTCTTAAATAAGGCTGTTGATTTTCGTTCCAGGTGCTTCTCTTTCCGCAGGGCGACGCTGAGCCTCCTCGCCGCTGCTGGCGTCTGCGGGGTCTCTTCTTTCAGCTGATGCTCCAGGAGTCTTCGCGCCTTCCACTACAATCAACAGGTGTTAAAACCAACATTGGGCTATAACAGAGCCTTTTTAAAGAAAAACACTGTGATAAGAGAAGTTAGTTAACTTAAAAGCACTATTACCTCGAAATTGATTGGATTGTATTTCACAACAAAAAAAACGGGAGACAGCCTGTCCCCCGCTAGCAATCTATTATTTCTTTTTTGGTATGCGAATCGTGAATTGGTAGAACTCTTCAAATTCTTCTTCTTCCGAATCGAGATTGATGCCGCTGTCGGAAACCATTGTCAGCGACTGGCGGATGGTATTGACGGCAATCCTCATATCCTTGCTGAATGCCTTCCGCTTTGGCTTTGGTTTCTCTTCATTCTGACTCAGTAGCTTTACGACGCGTTCTTCCGTTTGTTTGACATTGAGGGCTTTCTCAATGACCTCTGCCAATAGCTGCACTTGCAGCTGAGGGTTTTTTAACGGGATTAACGAACGGGCATGACGTTCTGTAATCAACTTATTTAAAAGCGCATCCTGCACTTCCTGCGGAAGCTTTAGCAATCGCAGCTTATTCGCAACGGTTGATTGACCTTTTCCCAGTCTTTGCGCCAGGGCTTCCTGGGTAAGGTTATGGATTTCCAGCAATTTACCATAAGCCATTGCTTCTTCAATCGGTGACAGCTCCTCACGCTGGAGGTTCTCGATCAAAGCAACGGATGCCGTTTCGGAATCGGATAGATTCTTAACAATTGCAGGAACTTCTTCCCACTCAAGCTTTTTCATCGCCCGCCAGCGGCGTTCACCTGCGATGATTTCAAACCGATCCTGATCGAATTCCCGGACGACGATTGGCTGGATTACTCCATGTATGTGAATGGTACGGGCCAATTCTTCAATTTTTTCATCATCAAATACAGTTCTTGGCTGGTATCTATTTGGAATAATATGGTCAATCGGAATTTTCTTTATTTCTTCGTTTTCTATGCTGTCAATTTCCTCAACCGTCTGTTCTTCCACTTGGTTCTGTTCTTCCATTTGATTCCGTTCTTTTTCCTTTTCCCCAAGGCCAAAAAAGCGCGAAAAAGAAGGCTTCATCACCTACACCACCTTTATGAACTCCCTATTACATATTCTCTATAAAAATGACAAGTTCCTGCCTATAGACTCTATTATAAACTAAATTCATTATTCAAAATAGACCAAAGAGCATACGCGAACATGGCTGGTTTCATCAAACGTGCACCTCGGGTCTTTGACTGGAGGTGCTGTGGATGATGGATGCCTCTATTCAATCGGCGTTTTATTCGGAGTTCCCGGTTTTCTTGGGTACTTCTTAGGTGTTGCTTTTAATTTGTTAATGATTAAAATATTCCGTTCGCTCTCTTCCACCGGCAAAGTGAATGAATGAGCGGATCTCAGCTTCCCGCCAAGGACAGCGATCGCTTTTTCGCCAACCTGCAGTTCCTCTCCTGCCTGGTTGCCCTTCATGGCGACGAATGTCCCGCCTACTTTTACCAGCGGAATACAAAGCTCGCTTAATACTGACATCCTTGCAACTGCCCTTGCCATCACAACATCATATTTTTCACGGTGAGAAGGATTCTGTCCGAATGTCTCGGCACGATCGTGAATGAAAGTCGTTCCTTCCAGTCCCAATTCCTTCGAAAGCTGCTCCAGAAATGTAATTCGCTTATTCAGGGAATCAACAATTGTCACCTTGATTTCCGGGAAGGCAATTTTAATCGGGATACTTGGGAAGCCGGCACCGGCACCAACATCACATAAATTGAGCGGCTTGTTAAAATCAAAATAAAATGCTGCGGAAACGGAATCATAGAAATGCTTCAAATACACATCAGGCTTTTCTGTGATCGCAGTTAAATTCATTTTTTCATTCCACTCGACGAGCATTTGGTAATACTTTTCATATTGCTCCATTTGCTTCTGGGAAAGCTCAATCCCCTTTTCAGCGAGCAAAGTTTTAAATTGATCTGTATTCATAAGCCAACCCTTTCTGTCCTTGCTGGTGATTTTATAAGAAAAGCGCAAGCGCCTTGGTCAGCCCCGACAAGCGTTGCCCGACAATAACGCCACGTCCTCCCAAAAGCTACCGCTTTCGGTCGTGCGATGAATCGCTTCGAAGCTTTCCTTGTCCTGTGGCTGTCGGGTCTGCACGTCCTGTGCCCCAGAGGGCCGACCAGTGAAGTCGCTCTTTGACTTCATCGGGCGGACCGAATTCGAAAAGTATAGCCGACTGCCCAGAAACGCAGAAACTGGAGACTCCGACCCTGCCGGCGGAGTTGAAGTTTCGAAATTTCTAGGAGGCGACACTAGACAAACGTCTCGAGGGGCTAGGCTGGAGCTAGACACTAATCTATCTGGATAAATTATACTTTCTCCAATTAAAAATTTTACGATTGAATCCGTGCAATACGCCCTTGTTCCAAATAAACAAGCAGAATAGAGATGTCAGCAGGATTCACACCTGAGATTCTCGATGCCTGTGCCAATGTTAGCGGACGTACTTCCTTCAGTTTTTGGCGAGCCTCTGTCGCCAATCCGGAAATCGCATCATAATCAATATTTTCCGGGATTTTCTTGTCTTCCATCTTTTTCAGCCTTTCAACCTGCTGAAGAGATTTCTCGATGTATCCCTCATATTTGATTTGAATTTCTGTCTGTTCTTCTGTTTCAAAATCAAGGTCGCCAGCTGCAGGAACAAGCTGCTTGATATGCTCATAAGAAACCTCAGGACGCTTCAATAAATCTGAAGCACGGATGCCATCCTTCAACTCACTGCCGCCAAGCGAACGGATCAGTTCCTGGACCTCGGCTGTCGGTTTGATGATGATGGATTGCAGGCGTTGTTTCTCACCTTCGATTGCTTCTTTTTTCGCTAAAAACTTCTGGTAGCGTTCTTCGGTAATCAAGCCGATTTCGTAGCCTTTTTGAGTCAAGCGAAGATCCGCATTGTCATGACGCAGAAGCAGGCGGTATTCTGCTCTAGATGTCAACAGACGGTATGGTTCATTTGTTCCTTTTGTCACGAGGTCATCAATCAATACACCGATATAGGCATCGGCGCGGCTCAGGATGACTTCTTCTTTGTCCAACGCCCTTCTGCCGGCATTGATTCCAGCCATGATTCCCTGGCCAGCTGCCTCTTCATAGCCTGATGTACCGTTGATTTGGCCTGCAGTATAAAGATTTTTGATTAGTTTCGTTTCCAATGTTGGCCACAGCTGCGTCGGCACGACGGCATCATACTCAATCGCATAGCCGGCACGCATCATTTGTACCTTTTCCAGTCCAGGTATCGTCTGGAGGATTTTATGCTGGACCTCTTCAGGCAAGCTGGTTGATAATCCCTGCACATACACTTCCTGAGTGTTCCTTCCTTCCGGCTCGAGGAAGATCTGGTGGCGCGGCTTGTCATTAAAGCGGACAACCTTATCCTCGATGGATGGGCAGTAGCGCGGGCCAGTTCCCTTGATCATTCCGGAATACATTGGTGACCGGTGCAAATTGTCATCAATCAGCTGGTGTGTGCGCTCATTCGTATATGTCAGCCAGCAAGGAAGCTGATCTGTGATGTATTTCGTCGTTTCATAGGAAAATGCACGGTGGACATCATCACCAGGCTGGATTTCTGTTTTTGTATAATCGATACTCTCACTGTGCACACGAGGCGGCGTTCCCGTTTTAAAACGAACCAGGTCAAAGCCAAGCTCCTCGAGGTGCTCCGAAAGCTTGATTGACGGCTGCTGGTTGTTCGGGCCGCTTGAATATTTCAATTCGCCGAGGATGATTTCCCCGCGCATATACGTACCAGTCGTGATGACAACTGTTTTTGTGCGATAAATGGCTCCAGTCTGCGTAATGACCCCTTTACATTCTCCGTCCTCTACGATCAGGCGCTCAACCATGCCTTGTACCAATGTAAGGTTCTTTTCATTTTCCAGCGTCTTTTTCATTTCATTTTGATAATCGAATTTATCGGCCTGAGCCCTCAACGCACGAACTGCAGGTCCTTTTCCTGTATTCAGCATCCTCATCTGGATGTATGTTTTATCGATATTGCGGCCCATTTCGCCGCCCAATGCGTCAATTTCCCGTACAACAATACCCTTTGCAGGTCCGCCGATTGACGGGTTGCACGGCATGAACGCAATCATATCAAGATTGATGGTAATTATCGCGGTTTTCGCACCCATGCGTGCCGGCGCAAGTGCTGCCTCAACACCCGCATGGCCGGCACCAACTACAACCACATCATAATTTCCGGCTTCATAGCCCATCCTGCTGCCTCCTTTTTATGCCCCATTCAAACATCTGTATAGTCCAAAAGCGCTACATCAAATAAATCTAATAGCAAGAGAGAAAATTTTATGAAAATAGTTTCTTTATTATTACTTCCCTAAGCAGAACTGGGAAAATAACTGGTCGATTAAGCTTTCATGCACGCTTTCTCCAATAATTTCGCCAAGCAGCTCCCAGGAACGAGTCAGATCGATCTGGACGATATCAATTGGAGTTCCCATTTCGACACCCGAGATTGCTTCTTCAATTGAATGGACAGCCTGATTCAGGAGTGCGATATGGCGGCTGTTCGAAACATACGTCATATCTCCCGATTCGATCGCACCTGAGAAGAACAGGCTGGATATCGCTTCTTCCAGCTCATCCACTCCCTTGTCCTCCAGCAATGAAGTTGTGACAAGAGAATAACTCTTCCCAAGCTCCTTCACCTGGTCCATATCAATTTTTTGCGGCAGGTCGGTTTTGTTGACGATGACAATCACGTCCATTCCCTCAACCGCTTTGAAAATGTTCCGATCCTCTTCCGAAAGCTCATCCGAATAATTCAGAACAAGCAAAATCAAATCAGCTTCCTTCAAGACCTGACGGGACCGTTCTACACCAATTCTTTCGACAATATCTTCCGTTTCGCGGATTCCCGCTGTATCAAGCAGCCTTAAAGGAACACCACGGACATTCACATATTCCTCGATGACATCACGCGTGGTCCCTGGTATATCAGTAACAATCGCTTTATTTTCATGCACAAGGCTGTTAAGCAGCGAAGATTTCCCTACATTTGGGCGGCCAACTATGACGGTGGACAATCCTTCACGGAGGATTTTTCCCTGCTGTGAGGTTTGGAGAAGCTTCTCAAGCTCCCCTTTTACATACTTCGCCTTCTCCAAAAGCATATTATGCGTCATTTCTTCTACATCGTCATATTCCGGATAATCGATATTCACTTCGACATGCGCAAGAACTTCTAAGATTTCCTGACGCAGCTTCTGGATCAGCCTGGATAGGCGTCCTTCCATCTGACCAAGAGCCAGGTTCATCGCACGGTCTGTTTTTGCTCTGATCAAGTCGATGACTGCCTCAGCCTGGGAAAGGTCGATACGTCCATTTAAAAAAGCCCGTTTTGTAAATTCCCCCGGCTCCGCCAGTCTCGCTCCCTGATTCAGAACAAGCTGGAGCACACGGTTTACAGAAACAAGACCCCCATGGCAGTTGATTTCAACTACATCCTCTTTCGTGAACGTTTTTGGCCCTCTCATGACAGAGACCATTACTTCTTCCGCGACTTGTCCAGTTTTCGGATCAATCAGATGGCCGTAATGGATTGTATGCGAGGCAACCTCACTCAGCTTCTTGCTGCCAACCCCTTTGAACAGGCGATCTGCTATTTCGAAAGCCTGATCACCGCTTAAACGGACAATCGCAATCGCTCCTTCACCCATCGGCGTAGAAATCGCCGCAATCGTATCAAATTCCATTTGCTCACCCCGCTTTTTCCATAAAAATGATTTATATCAAAAAAGATTAAAGTTTGTTTTCTACAAATTACTAGAATATCACATCACTTTAGCGAAAAAAAGAAAGTAATACTTTCAACTGTGAATTTATCCACAACTCATTAAATAAACTTATTTAATTTTAACTTATCCACATGTGAATAACAATAAAACCAAATGAGGAAATAAATGATTTTTATTTGTGTTGTGGAAAAATGGATTGGGTTGAGTTAGCTGGAGGGATGATTGACGCAGAAGTGTTGTCTGACCTGAAATACTGGATGTTGAATTTTGATTTTAATTTCTAGCGTACCAGTGAATAAAACTTGAATATGATTCAACTAGATCTCTCGATGTTGGCAGGAGTTTGGATATGAATAATGACAATTGATGTGATTAAGATGGGTGGTTGGAATGATAAATTGGAAAAAGTCCGCGATAAATTCCAATTCGCCAATAAAAATGAAATATTGCCAATAAACTGCTCATTTTCGCCAATATAATTCGTTTTTCGCCAATAAATCTTGATTATCGCCAATAAAATTTTTAAATGATCAAAATTATATCACTGAGAGTCCAAAAAATAATGAATTTCAACTCTCATGAAGGACTTATGAAGCAGATACTTCAAAAAATATGCCAAATCCTTAAATATATCGCACAAAAAACCCGAACCAGCGCTGGGTTCGGGTTTTTTCACTCATTAATTACTTTGAAGGCGCGATCACAATATGTCTATGTGGCTCTGTGCCATCGGAATAGGTTTTGATTTTTTTATTTGACATCAATGCAGTATGAATCACTTTGCGTTCATACGAAGGCATAGGTTCGAGCGCAACGGTCTGTCCGGTTCTGACTGCTTTTTGCGCAAGGCGTTCAGCCAATTGCACGAGTGTATCGCTCCTGCGCTGGCGATAATCCTCCGCATCAAGCAAGACAGTAGCATACTGTTCAGAATAACGGTTCATTACGAGCTGGGTCAAAAATTGCAGGGAATTCAGTGTTTGTCCTCTTTTTCCGATCAGCAAAGCGATCTTCTCGCCTGACATCGTAAAGAGTACTGTTTTCCCTTCCTTCTTCACATCAACTTCAATTGGAGCTCCCATTTGCAAGCCAACCGATTTCAAATAATTTACGGCTTCTTCAACAGCATCAATTTTAACTGTCACCTTGACGACAGCCGGGCGTGTGCCGAAAAGTCCGAAAATCCCCTTTTTGCCTTCATCAATTACATCAATTTCTGTGCGGTCTTTGGTTGTGTTTAATTGAGCTAAAGCGGATTCTACTGCTTCGTCGACATTTTGTCCTGTAGCAGTTACCTGTTTCACTTTTTTGCTCCTCCCGCATTGCCGGCAGCAGTTGCCTTAAGATCCGGCCCTTTAATAAAGTAAGTTTGAACAATCATGAATAAGTTACCGACTACCCAGTACAATGAAAGTGCTGCTGGGAAGTTGATCGCGAATACAATGATCATGATTGGCATCAGCCATAGCATCATCGCCATTTGCGGATTTGCTTCCTGGCCGGCCATCATCATTTTTTGCTGGATGAACGTTGTAGCACCTGCGACTAACGGCAGGATATAATATGGATCCGGTGAACCAAGGTCGAACCACATGAAGTTATGCTCGGCAATCTCCCTTGTTCTTGAAATCGCGTGGTAGAAACCAATCAGGATCGGCATCTGGACGATTAGCGGGAAACAGCCTGCAAGCGGATTGACACCATGCTTTTGGAACAGTGCCATCGTTTCCTGCTGCAGCTTCTGCTGGGTTTTCTGGTCCTTCGAGCTGTATTTTTCCTTCAGCTTCTGCATTTCCGGCTGCAACGCCTGCATCGCCTTGGAGCTCTTTGTCTGCTTGATCATAAGCGGCAGGATAGCCAGGCGGATGATCAAAGTAACAGCGATAATCGATAATCCGAAGCTGCCCCAGAGCCATTCAGCCATCTTGACGATTAACAAGGACAATGGATAAACAATGTATTCATTCCAAAAACCCTTGCTTTCCTCAGTGATTGGCTGGTCATACTCCATACAGCCTGTCAGCACGGTCATCACCAAAAGCAAGCCCATTATCAATAATATTCTTTTTTTCAAGCTTCATTTCCTCCTAACTTCCCGGTACGTTCATTTATTTTCAAAAGTTTGTCCCAAAATTTATGTACATTTAGCTTTGTCAGCGCCATGCAATCAAGAGTATTTTAACATCTTTTATAGGGAAGCGCTTTTAAAAAATGCAATTCGGCAAATATTTTTGCCTCACTCATTATCTCCAGGTTTCGGCTTCTTCAAAACCTTCCCGACCTTCAAGACATGCTCAAGGCTTTTCTTCACTTCATGCATGTCCATTTCACTAGTTGGCTTCCGGGCGATGATGATGTAGTCATTCCCGTTATGGACGCGGTCCTGGAATTCATGGAAGGATTGCCGGATATATCGCTTGATCTGGTTGCGCATGACGGCATTGCCGATTTTTTTGCTGACCGACAGCCCGATGCGGAAATTTTCCTGGTCGGGTTTTTTCAGGATATAGACAACGAATTGCCGGTTCGCAACAGATCTTCCCTTTTTGAAAGCCTCTTGAAATTCTTTATTTTTTTTCACTCTAAAGTCTTTTTTCATCTATAACACCTTCAATTCTCTATGGATCTTTACGGGAACTTGTTTGGAATAGTGATAAATGGATTTATTTAAAGGCTGTGTAAATCAGACTGTTGATTTTCGTTCCAGGCGTTGAGCCTTCCGCTACAATCAACAGGATATCAAAATAAATGATACATTTTTACACAGCCTATTTAAAAAGTATAGCCAAAAATAAATCCCTTAAAGCCCATCTCGCTCAGCAAGCTCAGCTCCCAAAATAGTATTGCCCAAAGAGAAAAAAGACCACTGACATTTCAGTGGCCTAAGCTGATAATACTTTTCTTCCTTTGCGACGACGGCGAGCAAGAACCTTACGGCCATTTGCACTGCTCATGCGGGCACGGAATCCGTGAACTTTGCTGTGTTTACGTTTATTTGGTTGATAAGTGCGTTTCATATATGTTACACCTCCCTGAGGAATAGCTGTTACAGACAGTCTTTGTAATTATAAAGAGGGGCAGCGTATATTGTCAAGTGCCTATTCGGAATTCGCTGGCATTGGCATAATTTTAATTACTTATCTCCTGGGACTTCTGCAATCTCTACTTTCTAAAATGAATTCGGACCATCCCTCTACATTTCGGAACACTTTCCGAACTTCTATATATGATCCTCATCCAAAAGCTAGCTGGCCATTATAAAATTTACAAAGGCTCACAATTAATTTTTGAAGAATATTATCCGCCCATAAAATAAATATTAATCTCAATATTTATCCGCTATTTTTCCTCTTTACAGCGTCCTGTGGACAAAATTCGACACATTTTTTATTATCCACAACCCTTTCTGACAGCTTTTACACAATTCAAGTGCCTGTGGACAATTAATCTCCACAGTGATAGTGTATTGTGGATAATGTATTAAAAAGCGTTGCGCCATGCTAGATTATCTGATATTATATTTGTGTTTTCACTCTTAATAATTCGATAACGAAAATATACTTATCCACAAATTGTGGATAAGCTGTGGATAGGTTATTCAGGCCTGTTGTAAAACTTTGTCCACAGAAAGTGGATATTGTCGAAAAGCTTCATTTCTTCCTTATTATATATTTTTCCACATTAATAGTTTTGTATATTTATTAATCCAGGGGTTGTACAGCATGTATAACCTTTGATTTTGTGCTTTTCGGGCATGGATGCAAAAGATTAAATATGAAACTGTGAGTGCAATGCAGCCAGATATAGAGAAAAAATGCGTAAAACGACTAGAAAAGGAGGGATAATTGTTGGAGAACATTGCAGATCTCTGGAACAACGCTCTCGCTAAAATCGAGAAAAAGATCAGCAAGCCAAGTTTCGATACATGGCTCAAATCAACGAAGGCGCATTCCTTGCAGGGGGACGTCCTTACGATTACAGCCCCGAATGAGTTTGCCCGTGACTGGCTGGAGGAACGTTATTCCCAGTTAATCAGCGGTATTTTATATGAAATCACTGGTGAAGAGCTTTCTGTAAAATTCATCATTCCGCAGAACCAGAACGAAGAAGATCTCGACATTCCATTGCCGCCAAAACGAGTGAAGAAAGAAAACGATATTCCAGATTTGCCTGTCAGCATGCTCAACCCGAAATATACATTCGATACTTTTGTCATTGGTTCGGGCAACCGTTTCGCACACGCAGCCTCGCTTGCTGTAGCAGAAGCGCCGGCAAAAGCCTATAATCCCTTATTCATTTATGGGGGCGTCGGACTTGGTAAGACCCACTTGATGCATGCAATCGGGCACTATGTACAGGATCATAATCCAAATGCGAAAGTGGTTTATTTGTCATCCGAAAAATTCACGAATGAATTTATCAATTCGATAAGGGACAATAAAGCGGGAGATTTCCGCAATAAGTACCGCAATGTCGATGTCCTGCTCATAGATGATATTCAATTTTTGGCTGGAAAAGAACAAACACAGGAAGAGTTTTTCCATACCTTCAATACACTGCACGAGGAAAGCAAGCAGATTGTCATCTCCAGTGACCGTCCGCCAAAAGAAATCCCAACGCTTGAAGACAGGCTGAGATCCCGCTTCGAATGGGGGTTAATTACGGATATCACACCGCCAGATCTCGAGACCAGGATTGCGATTCTCCGTAAAAAGGCGAAAGCAGAAGGCCTGGATATTCCGAATGAGGTTATGCTCTATATCGCGAACCAAATCGACTCCAACATCCGCGAACTTGAAGGAGCTTTGATTCGTGTCGTCGCTTATTCTTCACTGATCAACAAGGATATCAATGCGGACCTGGCGGCTGAAGCGCTAAAGGATATAATCCCTAGTTCCAAGCCGAAGGTAATCACGATTCTCGACATCCAGAGGGTTGTAGGCCAGCATTTCAATGTAAAGCTAGAGGACTTTAAAGCGAAGAAAAGGACGAAATCCGTCGCTTTCCCTAGGCAAATCGCTATGTACTTATCTAGAGAGCTGACAGATTTCTCTCTGCCTAAAATTGGCGAAGAATTTGGAGGGCGTGACCATACGACGGTCATCCATGCCCATGAAAAAATTTCAAAGATGATTTCAGTTGATTCAAGCCTGCAAAAGCAGCTGAAAGAAATAAATGAACAATTAAGGGTTTAGGAAAGTGTGAATAACTCTCCATTGGTTACGCACAGTCTGTCCACATGTGGATAGGCTGTGTTTCCTTTGAATAAATCCACTTATCCACAAATCCACAGGCCCTACTAGTACTTCTACTATTTTTTAAAACATATTAATATATGCATTACAGAAAAAAATATTCCTAAATGGAGGCTAAAAAATGAGATTTATTATCCAGCGCGATTCATTGCTCCAAAGCGTCCAAGACGTAATGAAGGCAGTGACGAGCAGAACAACAATCCCCATTTTGACAGGTATTAAGATTGTTGCGAATGAAGAGGGAGTAACTCTTACAGGCAGCGATTCTGATATTTCCATCGAATCTTTCATTCCTAAAGAAGAAAACGGGGATGAAATCGTCGAAATCAAACAGCCAGGATCTATTGTTTTGCAAGCTCGTTTCTTTAGTGAAATCGTTAAGAAGCTTCCTACAGATTCAGTAGAAATCGATGTCCACAATAATCTCCAGACCATTATCCGTTCTGGCAAATCAGAATTTAACCTGAATGGCCTGGATGCTGAGGAATATCCACATCTTCCGCAAATTTCGGAAGAGCATGTATTCAAAATTCCTACAGACTTATTGAAAGGTCTGATTCGCCAGACTGTCTTTTCAGTGTCCACCTCAGAAACACGCCCAATCTTGACAGGTGTAAACTGGAAGGTCGAAAACAATGAGTTAATCTGTATTGCAACAGACAGCCACAGGCTTGCGTTGAGAAAGGCGAAACTCGAAGCGGAGAACACTGGAAGCTATAATGTGGTCATCCCGGGTAAAAGCTTGACAGAATTGAGCAAGATTCTGGATGACAGCTCAGAATCAGTGGATATCGTCATTACAGAAAACCAGGTATTGTTCAAAGCAAAGCACTTATTGTTCTTCTCAAGACTGCTTGAGGGAAATTATCCTGACACTGGAAGATTGATCCCAACTGAGAGCAAAACAGATGTAGTCGTTAACACAAAGGAATTTCTTCATGCAATCGATCGTGCATCCCTGCTTGCCAGAGAAGGAAGAAACAATGTGGTTAAGTTTTCTACAATCGAAGGCGGCGCTATCGAGGTTTCCTCCAACACGCCGGAAATCGGTACTGTTGTCGAAGAAATCCAAAGCCAATCCATCGATGGTGAGGATCTGAAAATTTCATTCAGCGCGAAATATATGATGGATGCCCTGAAAGCATTGGAAGGAACAGAAATCCAAATCAGCTTTACAGGCGCAATGAGACCATTCGTCATCCGACCGCTTCACGACGATTCCATCCTGCAGCTGATCCTGCCGGTAAGAACGTACTAAAATCCATACTGCCACCAGTTTTAATTGCTGGTGGTTTTTTTCTATATGTTGAAAAAATGGACTTTGTTATAGTCTGAAGGTGATTCTTAGCAACCTGTTGATTGTAGTGGAAGGCGCGTAGACTCCTCCGAAAATGCTACCGCATTTCCATCGTGCGCGGGCAGGTCCGGGAAGCAATTCAATGTCCTGTGGTATCAGCTGAACAGGTGAGACCCGCAGGAGCTTGCTCCGAGGAGGCTCACCTCCAGCCCCACGGAAAGCGAAACGCCTGGAACGTAAATCAACAGGCCAAGATCATAGGAAAAAAATAAGAAAATTTGTTTCTATGGAAAAAATTTAGTAAAATAAAGTATTAAGTCCTTTTGGAAGAAAAGGGTGAGAAACGTGAATGAGAAAATAAAAATTGATACGGAATATATCACGCTTGGCCAATTCCTGAAACTTGCCGATGTAATCCAATCAGGCGGAATGGCAAAGTGGTTTTTAAGTGAACATGATGTTTTTATCAATGGTGAACAAGATCAGCGAAGAGGCAGGAAGCTTCGTTCCGGAGATCAGGTATCGATTCCTGGTTTAGGCGAGTTCAGCATAACGCAATAATCCAGAGGATGAACTGTTCATGTATATAGAGGAACTGCAGTTAAGGAATTACCGCAATTACCAGGGATTAGAGGCGATATTTGAAAATAAGGTAAATGTCATCCTCGGGGAGAATGCCCAGGGAAAAACGAATGTCATGGAGTCAATCTACGTGCTGGCAATGGCAAAATCGCACCGTACCTCCAATGATAAAGATTTAATTCGCTGGGATGAGGAATATGCTAAAATAGAGGGACGGATTAAAAAAAACAACGGATCATTGCCGATGCAGCTTGTCATTTCCAAAAAAGGCAAGAAGGCAAAGGTCAATCATCTTGAACAGCGGAAGCTAAGCCAGTATGTCGGCAATATGAATGTCGTCATGTTTGCTCCTGAGGATCTTAATCTTGTAAAAGGGAGCCCTCAAGTAAGACGACGGTTTGTCGATATGGAAATTGGTCAGGTATCGGCAATTTATTTGCATGATATGGGCCAGTACAACAAAATCCTTCAGCAGCGGAATCATTATCTGAAGCAGCTGCAGATCAAAAAGGCTTCAGACCATACAATGCTCGAGATTCTGACTGAACAATTTATCCAGGCTGCTGCCAGAATCATTGTGAAGCGGTTTGAATTCCTGAATTTGCTCGAACAGTGGGCATTGCCGATCCACCAGGGAATAACAAGAGGGCTTGAGGACTTAAAAATAGTCTACAAACCCTCAGCAGAGGTATCAGAAGATGATGATTTGTCGAAAATGATAGCAGTGTATGAAGAAAAATTTGCTAAAATGAAGATGAGAGAGATTGACCGGGGTACCACCATGTTCGGGCCGCACCGGGATGATCTGCAATTTTTCGTAAATGGCCGTGATGTCCAGACGTTTGGATCGCAGGGTCAGCAGCGGACGACAGCACTTTCCGTGAAATTGGCGGAGATTGAATTGATCAATTCAGAAATTGGCGAATATCCAATCCTGCTGCTTGATGATGTCCTGTCTGAGCTGGATGATTATCGCCAATCCCATTTATTAAATACCATCCAGGGGAAAGTTCAAACCTTCGTCACGACCACTAGTGTGGATGGAATTGACCATCAGACATTAAGGGAAGCAGCCACTTACAAAGTGAAAACCGGCGAAATGTCAAGAATCCAATGAGGTGGACTACATGTATTTGCATGTTGGTGAAGAAGTCCTAGTCAGGACAAAAGATATAATAGCGATATTAGACATTGAAAGCGCCAGTTCTTCTCCATTCATGGAGGAGTTCATAACGCGCCAGGACCAGCAGATTATCCATTTGGCCAAGGGAACGGTCAAATCAATCGTGGTAACAGGAAATCATATATATTATTCCCCACTTGCATCAGGAACATTAAAGAAACGCTCCCAAAAATTATCCGTTCAGGAATTTTAATAGATCGGCATCTTCGCAAAAAATGTCGAAAAACAACGATATATGCGAAAATAGCCAATAGATATGTTTTCAAAAAGTTGAGTCAAAATGAAAGTGTAGGTGATCGATATGGCTATGGAGGAACAATCCATGCAAGGACAAGCGTACGATGAAAACCAGATACAAGTGCTTGAGGGCCTGGAAGCTGTACGCAAACGTCCAGGGATGTATATCGGATCAACGAGTGTAAAAGGCTTGCACCATCTTGTATGGGAAATCGTTGATAATAGTATAGATGAAGCACTTGCCGGCTACTGTGACGAGATCAATGTCATTATCGAAGAAGATAACAGTATCACAGTTCAGGATAATGGCCGCGGAATCCCTGTCGGTATCCACGAGAAAATGGGAAGGCCAGCAGTTGAGGTCATCATGACAGTACTTCACGCCGGAGGTAAATTCGGCGGCGGAGGCTATAAGGTATCCGGAGGTCTCCACGGTGTTGGTGCATCCGTTGTTAATGCCCTGTCTACTTATCTTGAAGTATTTGTCCATCGTGATGGCAAAGTCCATTATCAGAAATTCGAACGCGGTGCTGTAGGCGATCCATTGAAAATCATTGGTGAAACAGACCGTACAGGAACGACTGTACACTTCAAGCCGGACCCGGAAATTTTCACTGAGACATTGGAATATGACTATGAAACACTCGCAAACCGTCTGCGTGAACTTGCCTTCCTGAACAGAGCAATCAAAATCACGATTGAGGATAAGCGCGGTGAAGGCAAAAATAATGAATATTACTACGAGGGCGGAATTAAATCCTATGTTGAGCATTTAAACCGTACCAGGGAAGTCCTTCACGAAGAACCGATTTATATTGAAGGTGAAAAAGAAGGCATTACTATTGAGGTTGCTCTTCAATATAACGATAGCTATACAGGGAACATCTATTCATTCGCGAATAATATCCATACCTATGAAGGTGGTACACACGAATTTGGCTTCAAAACAGCTTTGACTCGTGTGATTAATGATTATGCACGCAAACACGGAATCTTCAAGGAAAGTGATTCAAATCTCTCAGGAGATGACGTTCGTGAAGGTTTGACGTCAATCGTGTCGGTCAAGCACCCTAATCCACAATTCGAAGGCCAGACGAAAACAAAGCTCGGGAATTCAGAAGTCCGTACGGTAACTGACACACTGTTTTCCGACCACTTTGAAAAATTCATGCTGGAAAACCCGAATATCGCAAGAAAGATTGTCGACAAAGGACTAATGGCAGCAAGAGCGAGACTGGCAGCGAAAAAGGCACGTGAGCTGACAAGAAGAAAGAGCGCGCTTGAAATTTCAAGCTTGCCGGGTAAACTGGCTGACTGCTCTTCAAAGGACCCGGCCATCAGTGAAATATATGTTGTTGAGGGTGACTCTGCGGGCGGATCGGCCAAGCAGGGCCGTGACCGCCACTTCCAGGCGATCCTGCCATTGCGCGGTAAAATCCTGAACGTTGAAAAATCGCGTCTTGATAAAATTTTATCCAATAATGAGGTTAGAGCGATCATTACGGCAATCGGTACAGGGATTGGCGAAGATTTCGACCTTTCAAAAGCTCGTTACCAAAAAATCGTCATCATGACCGATGCCGATGTCGACGGCGCCCATATCCGTACTCTATTGTTGACGTTCTTCTACCGCTATATGAGAAAGATCCTAGAAGCAGGATACATTTATATTGCCCAGCCGCCTTTATACAAAATCCAGCAGGGCAAAAAAATCGAATATGCTTATAACGACAAGCAGCTCGAACAGATCCTCGCGGAGCTTCCACAGCAGCCGAAGCCAGGCATCCAGCGCTATAAGGGGCTTGGTGAGATGAATCCTGAGCAGCTATGGGAGACAACGATGAATCCTGAAACAAGGACACTGCTCCAGGTAAGCCTTGAAGATGCAATCGAATCGGATGAAACCTTTGAAATCCTGATGGGTGATAAGGTAGAGCCTCGACGCAATTTCATCGAGCAGAATGCACTTTATGTAAAAAACCTGGATATTTAATAATATATGGTCAGGATAGAAGGTTCTGCCTCTATCCTGCTTTTTCTGAAATGGCCAAGGGGCGCGCAGAGCGCTTTTCCCCTATATGGCCGTGCTGAACAGAGTTCCTAAAGGAGGTTTCTCTTAAATGGCTGAAACACCAAATCCACGTGTAAAAGAGATTAATATTAGCCAGGAAATGCGATCATCCTTCCTGGATTATGCCATGAGTGTTATCGTGGCACGTGCGTTACCGGATGTCCGTGACGGCTTGAAGCCTGTACACAGAAGGATCCTGTACGCGATGCATGACCTTGGCATGCATTCAGATAAGGCCTACAAAAAATCGGCGAGGATCGTCGGCGAAGTTATCGGTAAGTATCACCCGCACGGTGACTCTGCCGTATACGACACAATGGTCCGTATGGCTCAGGATTTTAACTACCGCTATATGCTTGTTGATGGTCATGGAAACTTTGGATCTGTCGATGGCGACGCGGCAGCCGCGATGCGTTATACAGAAGCTCGAATGTCAAAAATTTCGATGGAGCTTTTACGAGACATCAATAAAGATACAATAGATTATCAGGATAACTATGACGGTTCTGAAAGGGAACCGATTGTCATGCCTTCACGGTTCCCGAACCTGCTCGTCAATGGTACTTCCGGTATCGCTGTCGGAATGGCGACAAACATCCCACCTCACCAGCTTGGCGAGGTGATAGATGGAGTATTGGCAATCAGTAAGGATCCTGACATGACAATTATGGAACTGATGGAAATCATCACAGGACCGGACTTTCCGACTGCAGGTATGATACTGGGCCGCAGTGGCATCCGCAAGGCTTATGAGACAGGCCGCGGATCGATCACCCTCCGTGCGAAAGTTGAAATCGAACAAAAATCAAACGGCAAGGAAGTCATCATCGTCAGGGAACTGCCTTACCAGGTTAATAAAGCCAAGCTGATTGAAAAAATCGCTGAATTAGTCCGCGACAAGAGGCTTGACGGCATTACAGACCTGCGGGATGAATCTGACCGCAAGGGTATGAGGATCGTCATTGAAGTTCGTAAGGATGCGAATGCCAATGTGCTTTTAAATAACCTTTACAAACAAACTGCATTGCAGACAAGCTTTGGGATCAACCTTCTTGCTTTAGTCGATGGACAGCCGAAGGTTCTTAACCTCAAGCAATGCCTGGAATACTATCTTGACCATCAGGTAGTCGTCATTAGACGCCGTACAGAGTTTGAACTTAGAAAGGCAGAAGCACGTGCCCACATTCTCGAAGGTCTGCGAATCGCGCTTGATAATCTTGATGCGGTCATTAGCCTGATCAGAAGCTCACGCACTACGGATATAGCAAGAGAAGGATTAATGACACAGTTCAAGCTATCCGAAAAGCAAGCACAGGCTATTCTTGACATGCGTCTGCAGAGGCTTACAGGCTTGGAACGCGAAAAGATCGAAGAAGAGTTCCAAAACCTTATGCAGCTAATCTCGGAATTAAAAGCGATCCTTGCTGATAATGAAAAAGTGCTGGAAATCATCCGCGAAGAACTTACTGAAATCAAAGAGCGCTTCAACGATGAGCGCCGAACGGAAATCGTATCGGGCGGATTGGAAATGATAGAGGATGAAGACTTAATTCCTCGTGAAAATATCGTCATTACCCTTACACATAACGGCTACGTTAAGCGCCTGCCTGTTTCAACATATAGAGCACAGCGACGCGGAGGCCGCGGCATCCAAGGTATGGGAACAAATGAGGATGATTTTGTTGAACATCTGGTTACCACATCGACGCACGATACGATCCTCTTCTTTACAAACAAGGGTAAGGTGTATCGTTCGAAGGGTTACGAAATACCGGAATTCAGCCGTACGGCGAAGGGAATCCCAATCATCAACCTTTTGGAAATCGAAAAGGGCGAATGGGTCAACGCCATTATTCCTGTTTCAGAATTTGTGGATGACTGGTTCCTGTTCTTCACAACGAAAGAAGGAATTTCAAAACGTTCTCCACTTTCATCATTCGCGAATATCCGCAACAATGGACTAATTGCCCTGAACCTGCGTGAAGGCGATGAATTGATCTCTGTCAGAATGACAGACGGCAGCAAAGAAATGATCATCGGCACGAAGAACGGCTTATTGATCCGTTTCCCTGAAACCGATGTCCGCTCCATGGGCCGTACTGCCACAGGAGTAAAAGGTATTACCCTGTCTGATGACGATGAAGTTGTCGGCATGGAAGTACTTGAAGAAAGTGCTGAAATCCTCGTTGTAACGAAGAACGGATACGGCAAAAGAACCCCTTCCGAAGAATATAGAAGGCAAGGAAGAGGCGGAAAGGGAATCAAGACATGTAACATCACTGATAAAAACGGCGACCTTGTGACGATGAAAGTCGTGACTGGTGAGGAAGACCTTATGCTGATCACAACAGGCGGTGTCCTGATCCGCATCCCTGTAAGCTCGATCTCCATGACAGGCCGTAATACACAGGGTGTAAAATTGATCAGCCTCAACAAAGCAGAAAATGAATATGTTGCAACAGTTGCGAAAGTCGATAAGGAAGAAGAAGAAAAGCCTGAAGACGTCGAACTGGATGAAAATGCTGAAGCAACAATTGACCCTGAAGAAGTTGCCAGTGAAGGAACAGAAAAGACTGAAGAACTGCCAACTGAAGTGGATGAAGAATAAACTTTTGAGAGGAACACAAAAATGTGTTCCTCTTTTTTGGTAAAATAAAGTAAAATAAATTGTAAGAAAATTTAAATTCTGGGGTGGAAGGCCTTGCGTGTACTAGTAGACAACCTTAAAGAGGGCTGTATCCTTACTGATGATGTTCTTAGTAAAACGAGTAGACCCATCATGAATAAAAAAACAGTATTATCAGAACAGCTGATAGGAATCCTTAAAGTCTTTCTAATTAAAGAAGTAGATGTGGAGAAAACACTAGTGAATGGTTTGCCTTTTCAGGCACCTTCGTCTGGCAGCGATAAAAAAGTGAGCTTAAAGTCTAACGAGGATGGAAAGACTTTTATCGATCTGTTTTTACAGGCCAGGCAGAAATTCAGGAAAGAGTTTATCTCCTGGCAATCAGGAATGCAGATAGATATTGCTAAACTAAGAACGATTATTGTTCCTTTGATTGAGCAGACAGAGATGACATCTTCGGATATATTCAATCTTCATCATTATTCAACCAAGACTGAATACATCTACGATCATCCATTGGCTGTAGGAATCATCAGTGCCTTCATCGCCAAAAAGCTGAATTACAGCAAAGGGGATATCACCCAGATTGCACTGGCTGGATGTTTATCGGATTGCGGAATGGCGAAAATCAGTCCATCACTTCTTAATAAAAACTCGACTTTAACTGTAGATGAATTTGAAGAAATCAAAAAGCACCCTACATACAGCTATCAAATGGTAAAAAACAGTCCATTGCTGAAGGACGCTACAAAAATTGCGATTCTTCATCATCATGAAAGAATGGATGGCAGCGGCTATCCATTTGGGGAAAAGGCAAATAGGATCCATCCTTTTGCAAAGATCCTCGCTGTAGCTGATTCTTTTCATGCGATGACTTCGGAAAGGATTTATAAGCCAAAACACTCTCCATTTAAAGTAATAGAGATGATCAATGAGGAGCTATTTGGCGAATTCGACATTACCGCCTTGAAAGCTTTGAGTTCTGCCATCATGAATTATTCAGTTGGAACAAAAATCCGCCTTTCAGATGGACAGGCAGCAGAAATCATTTTTGTTGAAGAAAAGAACCCGGCAAGGCCACTGGTTAAGTTGCTTGAGACAGAACAGATCCTTGCCTTGGAAAAGAACAGATACTTGCATATCGAGGACATCATCCAGTAAGCTGGCGTTCCAAGCCGGCTTTTGTTTTTTTTAATGGCTGTTTTCTCAAACTTTGTTGCTATTGACTACAAAATAGGATTGAATGACCTATTTACCTTCGAAAAGTTGATTCTTTTGTGAGAAAAGAGCATGCAAACTTAATACCGACCTGCAAAATGGCCTTATATTAAGTTAAAATCGGTTTTAGGATTTTAACAACAATCATTACGAAAACAGCCTTTTAAATAGAGATTATGACGCTGTCTTTTGGGATCTGAAAAAGAGTTATGACTAAAAAATTGTATAGTTTTAAGAAAGTGGCTAAAAAGTATTGCATTAAAATAATTTGCCTGATATAATCTTCAAAGTCAGTAAGGAGACAATAACGTTTAAATCAATAGTTTTTGAAAAAAGTTATTGACTTATACAGTTAGTAAATGTTATATTATTAAAGTCGCTTCTGGGCGACGATGCAAGAATTGCTCTTTGAAAACTAAACAAACAAGCGTCAACAAACAATAAATTATCATGGCTTCTATTATAGAAGAACATGAGCCAACGTTTTAACTTATGAGCTAACTCATAACTCTTTCTTGGAGAGTTTGATCCTGGCTCAGGA
>NZ_JAGGQQ010000017.1 GCF_018613195.1 Bacillus sp. ISL-45 | reverse complement strand
TGGAAGCGCGGTGACGTGTGGAGCTGACTGATACTAATCGTTCGAGGACTTAACCAAAATAGATTACTCGTTCTTCTTGAATTCTTCTTACAACATTATCTAGTTTTGAAGGAATAAATACTTTCCTTTCAATTAAATAGTCTGGTGGCGATGGCGAGAAGGTCACACCCGTTCCCATACCGAACACGGAAGTTAAGCTTCTCAGCGCCGATGGTAGTTGGGGGTTTCCCCCTGTGAGAGTAGGACGCCGCCGGGCTGTTTGAACAATTTAATGGATTAATTATTATTATCGACGCGGGGTGGAGCAGCCCGGTAGCTCGTCGGGCTCATAACCCGAAGGTCGCAGGTTCAAATCCTGCCCCCGCAATAATCCATCTTTTACTACATATTGGTCCCGTGGTGTAGCGGTTAACATGCCTGCCTGTCACGCAGGAGATCGCCGGTTCGATCCCGGTCGGGACCGCCATTTTTATAGTTTGGTAGTTTTTCAGGACGAAACAGGGTTTCGTTTTTTTTATTGTCTAAATTGGAAAAATAGCTGGTTTTTTTGCTCGTCTTTGATAAATCGTGTAAACTACATATAGAATCTTCATCCTTAGGAGGCTTCCTAAGGTTTTTTTATCTTTTAAAGGATGTTTTACTTAGATAAGTGTCTGGCTCCAAAGCTAGTCGGGGCTGACCAAGGTGCTTGCGCTTTTTATTAAAAAATTGACTGTTAGTTAGGTGATATATATGGCGACTTATCAATACATTTCAGAACAGCCTGAAGACACAAAGGGTTTTGCCAAGAGGCTGTCTGGTCTTCTTCAAGCGGGAGATGTCATTGCCCTTGAAGGGGATTTAGGTGCGGGTAAGACGACTTTTACAAAAGGTCTTGCCGAAGGTTTGGGCATCACCAGGAATGTGAACAGCCCGACGTTTACCATCATCAAGGAGTACCAGGGAAGGCTGCCGTTGTACCATATGGATGTCTACCGTGTCGAGGATGCGTTTGAAGATCTTGGTTTTGAAGAATACTTTGAAGGTAATGGTGTGACGGTTGTGGAATGGGCTCATTTGATTAAAGCCCAGCTGCCTGAAGAGCTATTGCTTCTTCAATTATTTCTTGATGAAAATGGGGCTAGAAGAATCGTTGCTGAGCCGAAGGGCAGTCGGTATGAAGAATTGTGTAAGGAGATTTTTTAAATGAAGGTATTATCGATTGATACGTCCAATTATGTTTTGGGTATTGGTTTGCTTGATGGCGAGACTGTTTTGGGCGAGTATATTTCCAATATAAAAAAGAATCATTCTGTTCGGGTCATGCCGGCGATCCAGACATTGATGGAAGAATGCAACATAAAGCCAGCAGACCTATCAAAGATTGTAGTCGCTGAAGGACCTGGATCGTACACGGGTGTCCGTATCGGCGTGACGATTGCGAAGACCATGGCCTGGACCTTGAAGATTCCGCTGTCAGGTGTCTCGAGTCTTCAGGTGGCTGCAGCATCGGCAGGACGTTATTTTGACGGGTATGTTTCTCCTTTCTTTGATGCAAGGAGAGGACAGATTTATACAGGTTTATATAAATTCGAAGATCAAAAGTTGCAGGCGGTAAAAAAGGATCAGCTTGTCATGTCAGCCGATTGGGTAAAAACATTGAATGAGTTGGACAGCAGGGTTTTGTTCACGAGCAATGATTTGAAACTTCATGAAGAGGTCATTAGGGAAGAGCTTGGTGACAAAGCTGTCTTGGCAGAGATTACGGAGCTGAACCCTAGACCGGCAGAGCTTGCATTATTGGGACGGGATAAAGAGGCTGTGGACCTTCATACATTCGTCCCAAATTATATCCGCCTGGCAGAAGCAGAGGCTAATTGGCTGAAAGCACAAGAGACTAAACAATAAGTGGGAAGAGAAAATGAATAAGACGATAACGTTCCGCAATATGACGGTTGATGATCTGGATGAAGTGATGGAGGTAGAGCTCAAATCCTTTACTGTTCCATGGAGCAAGGAAGCTTTTTTCAATGAGTTGACGAAGAACCAGTTTGCGCATTATCTGATAGTGGAAGTGGATCAAAGGGTAGTTGGTTACTGTGGAGTATGGATCATCATAGATGAAGCACATATCACAAATATTGCCTTGCTTCCGGAATATAGAGGCATGAAGCTTGGAGAGGCGCTTATGGCAAAGGTCATGGAGCTGGCTCGGGAAATGGGTGCATTTAGGATGACACTTGAAGTCAGGGTCAGCAATGAAAGGGCCCAGAATCTTTATCGCAAGTTTGGTTTCGAAGAAGGGGCTATAAGAAAACAATATTATACTGACAATATGGAAGACGCTATAGTAATGTGGGTGAATTTATAATGACAAAAGACCAATTAATAATGGGAATAGAGACAAGCTGTGATGAGACAGCAGTCGCAATCGTAAAAAATGGACGTGAAATCCTTGCGAATGTCGTTGCCTCCCAGATTGAGAGCCATAAGCGGTTCGGCGGAGTTGTACCTGAAATCGCATCCAGGCATCATGTTGAACAGGTGACGCTTGTGTTAGAGGAAGCATTAGCTCAGGCTAATGTGGATATTAAGGATTTGAATGCTATTGCAGTGACCGAAGGCCCTGGCCTGGTTGGCGCTCTATTAATCGGAGTGAACGCTGCAAAGGCTTTGGCGTTTGCGAATGGCATTCCACTAGTTGGAGTCCATCATATTGCCGGTCATATCTATGCGAACCGGCTTGTGGCGGAGATGAACTTCCCGCTGCTTTCACTTGTCGTGTCTGGCGGACATACTGAGCTCGTTTATATGAAGGAACACGGTCATTTCGAGGTGATTGGCGAGACTCGGGATGATGCAGCCGGTGAAGCCTATGACAAGGTTGCAAGGACATTGCACCTTCCATATCCCGGCGGTCCGCATATCGACCGGCTGGCTCATGAAGGAAAGGCAACAATCAATCTGCCTCGAGCATGGCTGGAGGAAGGTTCCTATGATTTCAGCTTCAGTGGATTGAAGTCAGCTGTGATCAACGTTGTGCATAACGCACAGCAGCGTGGAGAGGAAATTGCACCTGAAGACCTTGCAGCCAGCTTCCAGGAGAGTGTGATTGATGTACTTGTCACTAAAACGCAGAAGGCAGTTAAGGAATACGGAGTAAAACAAGTACTGCTTGCTGGAGGAGTTGCAGCAAATAAAGGATTAAGAGAAAAACTATCCGCAGAATTTACAGGCTCGGATGTGGAAATAGTTATTCCCCCATTGTTTTTATGCACAGACAATGCTGCAATGATTGCCGCGGCAGGAAGCGTTTTATATGAAAAGGGCCAGCGAGCGGATTTAACTTTGAATGGAAATCCAGGTCTGGAGATAACTATCCACAACTAAAGTCGCAAGCAAAAAAATGTTGTCAGACTCTTCTGTGGATATGTTGATGTTTCAGATGCGAAAATGTGCATAATGTGGATAAAAACCGCTGTTTTTGTGGATGATGTGGAAAACTCTCTGGATAAGCTATAAATCAGTCTTTACTATGTGAATAACTATGTGAACAAAAAGTCCCGGTTTTTACTCGGGACTTTTTTTGTGGATTATTTTAGTTCTGTCGTAGAAATTGTCGAAAAAATGATATTTATGTCATTTTAAATTAAAGTAAAAGGATTTTTAGTGCTCAGTCTGGTTTGCTAAAAAACTTTTATAACATAAATTAGAATAATATAGCGCAAATTTACTTTTTATAGCGCAAATCAGAGGATAATATAGCGCCATTTTATTTTTTATAGCGCAAAACTTAATAATATAGCGAAAATCTCATTTTTATAGCGAATTGGAAATTCCTCAGTTTTTACCAATTTTTCAGTACAAAAAAATACCGGACACCCTCATGTCCGGTTATTCATCATTAAGCCAGCTCTGTCCACTCATCCATCAGTTCATCGAGTTTCTTTTTTGCGGCTTCAATCTTACTATTGATCTCTCCTGCTTTTTCGTGATCCTGGAAAACCTCTGGATCACAGAGCAATTCTTCGTATTCAGCAACTTCTAATTCCAGCTGTTCAATCTTCGCTTCCACTTCTTCCATGCGGCGTTTGCGCTGGCGTTCGAGTTTTTTCGCTTCTTTGTCCTGCTGATAGGAGGTTTTGTCCTGCTTTGAGTTGTCCACAAAGCTTCCAGATGCTTTGGCGGCCTGTTCTGCCAATGCCTTCAGCTCTTCCTGCTCAAGCTTTTTCTCGACGTAATAATCGTAATCGCCAAGGTATTCAGTTGAACCAGCACGGTCGAGCTCGAGAACCTTTGTCGCGATCCTGTTGATAAAATAGCGGTCATGTGAGACGAACAGGATGGTGCCTGGATAATCAATCAGGGCATTTTCGAGAACTTCCTTGCTGTCCAGGTCAAGGTGGTTTGTCGGCTCGTCCAAAATTAAGAAATTGGAATTCTGCAGCATCAGCTTGGCCAGTGCCAGACGGGCCTTTTCACCACCGCTCAGGGTAGAGACGATTTTTAAGACATCATCACCTGAGAAAAGAAAGTTCCCAAGTACTGTGCGGATTTCTTTTTCAGACTTCAGGGGGTATTCATCCCAAAGTTCATTCAATACCTTTTTATTCGAGCTGAGCTCTGCCTGTTCCTGATCATAGTAGCCGATCGAAACATTGGAACCATATTGAATATTGCCGTTAATCGAGGGCAGTTTCTCAACGATTGTTTTTAGTAAAGTTGATTTTCCAACGCCATTCGGTCCAACCAGTGCCGTACTGTCCCCACGGGAAAGATTGAACGAGATATTTTCAGATACGATGTCATTCTGATAGCCGACAGCAAGTGTATTCACCTTCAGGACATCATTCCCGCTCTGGCGCTCAATTTGGAAGCTGAACGTGGCGGATTTTTCATCACCCCTAGGCCTGTCCATACGGTCGATTTTTTCAAGCTGTTTCCGTCGGCTCTGGGCACGCTTAGTTGTTGATGCCCTGGCCAGGTTGCGCTGGATAAAGTCCTGCAGCTTGGAGATCTCATCCTGCTGCTTCTCATACAGTTTCAAATCCCGCTCATAATTCGCGGCTTTCTGCTCTAAATACGAGCTGTAATTGCCAGGAAACTTCGTCAGCTGATGGCGGGAGATTTCATATACCTGGTTCACGACCTTATCAAGGAAGTAGCGGTCATGTGAGACGATCAGGATGGCTCCGCTATAGCCTTGCAAATACTGCTCAAGCCAGGAAAGCGTGTCAATATCCAGGTGGTTCGTTGGCTCATCCAGAATCAGAATATCCGGGCGCGTCAATAATAGCTTCGCCAATGCGAGTCTAGTTTTCTGTCCGCCGCTTAAAGTGGATATCTTTGTGGAATAATCAAAAGAATGGAAGTTCAGGCCGTGAAGGACGGAACGGATATCCGCTTCATATTGATAGCCGCCTTTTTCCTTGAACTGAACCTGCAGCAAGTCATACTCTTTGAGGACTCTGTCGTATTCTGTCTGATTAGACAGGATTCCAGGATCCGACATTTTTTCCTCCAGCCGGCGCAAGTCTTTTTCCATGTTGTGCAGATGATCAAAAACACCCAGCATTTCATCCCAGATGCTTTTCTCGGATTCAAGCCCTGTATTTTGGGCCAGATAGCCAATTGTCGTACCTTTTGGTCGGATGATCTCACCGCCGTCATGTGATTCGTACCCGGCGATGATTTTCAGCAGGGTTGATTTTCCTGCCCCGTTCCGGCCGACAAGCGCTACTCGGTCATTAGTCTGTATTTCAAACTTTATATTCGATAAAATAAGATCAGCAGCAAAATATTTTGATAGCTGATTAACTTGTAATAATATCATTATTTTTCACCTCTATTGCCTTAGAGATAGTGTAACCCAATAATATAGGCACGGCAATATGTGCGCCCTGCTATAGGTCCCATGGTATTAAAATTCCGCTATATTATTGAGAACATTGAAACAAAGTTCACACACAAGTTTGACAAAATAGTGTATCATTTGGTAGAAAGGAGCTTTATTATGGCAGAATTTACGCATTTTAACGAAGAGGGCAGAGCGAAGATGGTCGATGTCAGCGAAAAACCAGAGACGGTCCGTACGGCAGTCGCCCATTCAAGCATAACCGTGAACGAAGATATATATGTGAGAATCACTGAAAATAAAATGAAAAAAGGGGATGTACTTGCTGTCGCGCAGGTAGCAGGCATCATGGCAGCGAAGAAGACGTCTGAAATCATCCCGATGTGCCACCCGATTCCATTGACAGGCATTGACCTTTCATTCGATTGGGAGCAAAATGAAAATGACTATATTTTGAACATCGCCGCAGCTGTAAAAACAAAAGGGAATACAGGTGTGGAAATGGAAGCGCTAACAGCAGCTTCAGCATGTGCGCTGACTGTTTATGATATGTGCAAGGCCGTAGATAAGGGCATGGTGATCGGCAAGACATATCTTGTTGAAAAAACCGGCGGTAAAAACGGTGATTTCAAGCGAGAAGAAAAGTTGAGATAGAAATACGGACAGAGGGTGGAGGATGGAGAATGACGAATGATGCTATGAAGATTCCGCAGGCAACCGCAAAACGTTTGCCACTATATTATCGGTTCTTATTGAACTTGCATTCTTCAGGGAAGCAAAGGGTGTCATCCGCGGAATTAAGTGAAGCGGTAAAAGTGGATTCAGCGACTATCCGAAGGGATTTTTCCTACTTTGGAGCTTTGGGTAAAAAAGGGTACGGGTACAATGTGAATTACCTGCTGACTTTCTTCCGAAAGACACTTGATCAGGATGAACTGACGAAGGTAGCCTTGATTGGAGTCGGGAATCTGGGAACAGCGTTTTTGAATTATAATTTTTCCAAAAACAATAACACGAAGATTGAGATAGCCTTTGATGTTGACCCTGACAAGGTCGGCACGAAGATTGGCGACGTAGCAGTATATCATATGGATGACCTGGACAAGGTTGTCGTCGAGGAAGGAATCCAGGTCGCGATCCTGACTGTTCCTTCAGCAGTAGCACAGCCGATAACAGACCGATTGGTGCAGGCGAATATCAAGGGAATCCTTAATTTCACGCCAGCGAGACTGAATGTGCCGGCATCTATCAGGATTCATCACATTGATTTGGCGGTTGAATTGCAGTCATTGATTTATTTCTTAAAACATTATCCAACAGATACTGAAACAACTGAATCGGTAGAATAAAAAACAGCTCCTTCACGATGAAGGAGCTATTTATTCTGTATATTCTTCAGTTTGAAATGGAACATGATCATCCTGATGCCAGAGCCAAAGTCGAACGTGGCAAGGGCTACAAGCAAATAGCTGAAGAATCCCCAGCCTGTCTCATTTACATTCTGGATGGCGAAATAGGTGAATAAGCTGCCTAACAAGATATAGACAATGCCTGAAAATATAGGCGATTGCTTCATAACTTAAAATCCCCCAATAAAGCTTTGAATTTTCTCTGCTTCTTTTATCATTCTCTCAATGTCTTCCCTAAATACGGATTGAATCAGTACAACCATCGTATTCATTGTAACATGGGCAATGATAGGCACGATGATCCGCTTTGTTTTTACATAAAGGAAAGCAAAGGTGAACCCCATTGCTGAGTACAGGATCACGTGCTCCGGCTCCATATGCGCAAGCGCGAAAATGACGGAGCTGATCAGTCCGGCGAAAAAGAAATTCATTTTCTTATGCAGGCTGCCGAAAATGATTTTTCGGAAGACGATTTCTTCTAAAATTGGGCCGATAATCGAACTGACCAAAATGACAATCGGGAACATTTCAATCAGCTTGATGATTTCCTGTGTATTCTCCGAGCCCATTTCGATCCCAAGCATGTTCTCGATGCTTGCAGCAATCGATTGGGCGAACAGAGCAAGGAATACACCTGCGAATGCCCAGACAGCTGAGCTTGCCGGTGATGAAGCATCACGCAGGTCAGCGCCTGTCCTGCGTTCTTTCCTTAGGAGCAGGAGCACAATCACAAGTGTCAGCGAAAAGCTGATCACGAGCCAGTAGGGAATCGAAAGGGTCTCCATTTCCTCCAGGCTTTTTCCCATTGCGGCTCCGATAAAGGCAACAATCGGGATGCCGATCAAGCTTGAAAGCTGCATGGCGATATAGGCGATAATGACGTACCAGTATTCCTTTTTCAATATGATAATCTCCTTCTATTCGGATCGGTCTATGTGTATGCCATAAAAGCTATTATAAGAATGCTATCTATCCATTTTACTAGTAATCATCGGGAAAGTTCAAATATCAGGGTGTCTCGTGAATATTTTGGTTAAAATTCCTGTGAACTGGCATACTTTTTAGGGTGGTCTTTTTTAGCCAGGTTCCCGCAAATAGGTGAAAAATAGTACATGCTGTCGAAGGGAAAGAGGCCGGATTATAATGCTAAAATTTATAAAAAAAATTAGGCTTCACGCTTGCAAAAAAAATGGAGATTCATTATTATATAAATTGTGTTAGCACTCTATTGAGGCGAGTGCTAATAAAAAATAATCTACATATAATTTGAGGAGGTTGTTTCACTTGATCAAGCCACTAGGAGATCGCATTATTATCGAGCTTGTTGAGTCTGAAGAAAAAACTGCAAGCGGTATCGTTTTACCAGACACAGCGAAAGAAAAACCTCAAGAAGGTAAAGTCGTAGCTGTTGGAACTGGCCGAGTTCTTGAAAGCGGCGAGCGTGTTGCTCTTGAAGTTGCAGTCGGAGACCGCATTATCTTCTCAAAATACGCAGGCACAGAAGTAAAGTACCAGGGAACTGAGTACCTGATCCTACGTGAAAACGACATTCTAGCAGTAGTGGAATAGAAAAGCGGAAGCGCCTTGGTCAGGTCCGACAAGCGCTGGAGGGCCTGACAGTGAAGTCGTTCTTTGACTTCATTGGCAGGACCGAAGCGTCTCGAGGGACTAGGCGCTGGAGCTAGACACTAACAAGGGTGTAGTGAATATAAATTAAAATTCTGAGGAGGTCTTTTTACAATGGCAAAAGAAATTAAGTTCAGTGAAGAAGCACGCCGCGCGATGCTTCGCGGGGTAGATTCTCTTGCAAATGCAGTAAAAGTAACTCTTGGACCAAAGGGACGCAACGTGGTTCTTGAGAAGAAATTCGGTTCACCTCTTATCACGAATGATGGTGTAACGATCGCAAAAGAAATCGAGCTTGAAGATGCATTCGAAAACATGGGTGCTAAGCTTGTTGCTGAAGTAGCAAGCAAGACAAACGATGTTGCTGGGGACGGAACGACTACTGCAACAGTTCTTGCTCAAGCGATGATCCGCGAAGGTCTTAAGAACGTAACGGCCGGCGCTAACCCAATGGGCATCCGCAAAGGTATGGAAAAGGCTGTTGTTACAGCTGTTGAAGAGTTAAAGGCTATTTCCAAGCCAATCGAAGGCAAAGCTTCGATCGCACAAGTAGCGGCAATCTCTGCTGCTGACGAAGAAGTAGGCCAATTGATTGCAGAAGCAATGGAGCGCGTTGGCAACGACGGCGTTATCACAATCGAAGAATCTAAAGGCTTCACTACAGAATTGGACGTTGTTGAAGGTATGCAGTTCGACCGCGGATATGCATCTCCTTACATGGTAACTGATTCTGACAAAATGGAAGCAGTTCTTGAAAATCCATATATCCTGATCACTGACAAGAAGATCGGCAATATCCAGGAAATCCTTCCTGTTCTTGAGCAGGTTGTCCAGCAAGGCAAGCCATTATTGATCGTTGCTGAAGATGTGGAAGGTGAAGCACTTGCTACATTAGTAGTCAACAAGCTTCGCGGAACATTCAACGCAGTAGCTGTCAAGGCTCCTGGCTTTGGTGACCGCCGTAAGGCTATGCTTGAAGACATCGCTGCATTGACTGGCGGTGAAGTGATCACTGAAGAGCTTGGCCGTGAACTTAAGTCTGCTACAATCACATCACTTGGACGCGCTTCTAAAGTTGTGGTTACAAAAGAAAACACAACAGTCGTTGAAGGTGCTGGAGACAGCGCTGCAATCGAAAGCCGCGTAAACCAAATCCGCGTTCAAATGGAAGAAACAACTTCTGAATTTGACCGTGAAAAGCTGCAAGAGCGCCTTGCTAAGCTAGCTGGCGGTGTTGCAGTCATCAAGGTTGGTGCTGCTACTGAAACTGAATTGAAAGAACGCAAGCTTCGCATTGAAGATGCCCTTAACTCAACTCGCGCTGCAGTTGAAGAAGGAATCGTATCAGGCGGTGGCGTAGCGCTTCTTAACGTATACAACAAAGTGGCTGGAATCCAGGCTGAAGGCGACGAAGCTACTGGCGTGAACATCGTCCTTCGCGCTATGGAAGAACCAGTTCGCCAAATCGCTCACAACGCTGGCCTTGAAGGATCAGTCATCGTTGAGCGCCTGAAGCGCGAAGAAGTCGGCACAGGCTTCAACGCTGCAACTGGCGAGTGGGTAAACATGATCGAATCCGGTATCGTGGACCCAACTAAAGTGACTCGTTATGCACTTCAAAACGCAGCATCCGTTTCTGCAATGTTCTTGACTACTGAAGCAGTAGTTGCTGACATTCCAGAAGAAGGCGGCGGCGGAATGCCTGACATGAGCGGCATGGGCGGCATGGGCGGCATGATGTAATCATGCACCTATAATCCCAATACATTCGGGGTTTTTTGGACCTATGATACCCGGTTAGTAACCTATGGGTAACGAAAGGGTAACATTTTCTTGAATAAGGACTAAATCAGAGGTTTTCCATAAGTTCTTTGAACTTTTGGGAAGCCTCTTTTTTATTTCTTCTGGAGTTTGAATAACAAGATTTTTATAGAAAACAGACTAAGGATAGATATGATCCAATGGTATGTTATTCAGAAAAATAATAGTTTTCTGCCAGAAAGGCTCCGCATTTAATTCACAAATAGACAGACTTTAAAGGAATGAATAATAACTTATTAATGCATTGCACAATCTATTGTTGATAATAAATAAACGGCAGAATTTTCTTATTCAGGAGGTGCTTACGGGTATGAAATTGGAACAGTCTATACAGAACAACGATAATATGGTCTCTGTATCGTTTTCCGGACAGAATGAACAACTTATGGACTTAGGCAACGAATGGCATACGCATGAAGGTGATTGGGTTGGTATATGGCGAAGAATGGGAGACTCTAACCGCTTCATTGCAAAATGGACAAGACGTAGGGGTGAGATAGTGACTGCTAATTTGTCCATGGAAATAAATGATAATGATATAACCATTCAAAGAAGAAATTCCAGTGATGATAATAATTGTTACTACACAGGTACAATTGCTGATGATGGTAAAACAGCATCAGGACATTTTAATTGTGATAATCACGACGGAGATGGAGGTCCTTGGGAAGCAACTATTCATTGGGTGGAAACGGATGTGGGAAAATATTGGATCGAAGAGGAAATGGGATGGAGCGGTAAATGGGAAAAATCGGAAGATGATCCAAATAAATTTCATGCAACTTGGACACAAACCGGCCATCCAAATGTAACTGCTGTTTTAAAAGTTTATCGACATGGTAACGTTGTTACTATTTACAGGGGACTTAGTAGTGATGGTAATGATTGTGAATACACAGGTACCATTGGCGAAGATGGTAAAACAGTCACCGGAACATATGGTTGCAAACATGGTGGTGGAACTTGGAGCGCTACTATTTATTTTGAATAACTTCTGTAATTCTTGTTGTACAAATAATATAGAAATGAGGAGCTTTTTATGGATAACATATTTGATAACTTAGAAAAAACAAAAACTGAACCCTTGTGGGACACTAGACGTCCTCGGCAATATTTAATTGTTACTAATAATACTAATAGAAAGGACGAGAAATATGGAAGAACTCTATTCCTAACATGGAGTGATGATACAGACCAAGGGCAAAGTCTTGAGTCACTACTTGAGCCAGGCAAACACGATCAGAAAAGGTCGAGGAGGACACACGATGCAAATTTCGTAGTAAAAGTTCACCGCGAAAAAAATGGAGAATGGGAGTACATTGGTGAGTTTAACGAACATGTAAGTAGCATAGAAGGTAGAATGAGCGACACTGAACGATGTTCTTTGTTTATTTCCCCAGTAGATGAAAATCATGTATGTTTGTACAAAAGTGGTGAAGATGACGATGCATCAAAGGTTATAAAACTATTTGAATTAGAGGATTGGTAAAATATTTTTATTCCAGGGAAAGGGAGCTGGATAATCCCACATTCTGTAAAGCCAAAAAAGAGCTCAAATCTGAGCTCTATTATTTGTGAAATTCTAAATTTATTAAAGGTTTTCCATAAGCTTTTTGAACTTTTGGGAAGCCTCTTTTTTCATCTCTTTGGTCACATGTAGATATACATTTTTTGTTGTATCTTCATCCTTGTGTCCTAATCGTTCCATTATTTGTGGAAGACTTACACCTGCCTGAGCTAAAAGAGATGTATGAGTATGACGTAATGAATGTGGCGTAAGCTCAGGATTTAATTCTGCCATTTTTAATAAACGTCTCATGCGGTTCTCTATTTTTTTTATATAAAGCGGGTAACCAGGTAGTTCCTCATCAATGCTTGCAAAAACAAAATCATTATTATGGTAAATATCTCGATGCTTCATAATTGTTTGTTTTTGAGCTAAATTATGCTTGTTTAGCTCATTAATCACAGTTTCATCAACATCAATAATCCGTACCGCTGTTGGAGTTTTTGGGGTTAAAAGCATGTATTCTTTTCTGTTGTTAGTTGGATTGTAATATGTTTTTGAAATGCTTATTGTGTGTTTATCAAAATCAATATCACGCCACTTAAGGGCGCTGAGTTCGCCTGCACGTACACCGGTATATGCCAGTAATAAAAAGATTGGATAATCTTGGTCTATTCCAAACTTTTTTGCTATGTGGAGGAAGTGCTTTAGTTCCTCTTTCTCTAAATATTTTGGTAACCTTTTTTGTCCCTCCAACTCTTCAATAGTTTTTTGCTGTTTAGGAACCTGAGTATACTCAGTTGGGTCTTTTTTTAGAATTTCTAATTCTACTGCTTTTTTAAAGATCATTCGGCCCGTTCGATGGGCGCCGTCAATTGTGTTCTGAGCATATCCTCTTTTCTTTAAATCATTTAAGGCGTTTTGATATTGCCTTCTGCTGATGTCTTTTAATTTTAGCTTAGCAAAATAGTCCAATAACCGTTTAATTTCATGTCTTCGGATTCGTACAGTGCTTACTTTGACAATCCCAGTTCCTTCATAAAGGGATAACCATTCGTAAGCAAAGTCTTCAAATGTCATATCACTTTCTTTAACATAGAAGCCCTGATTTATTTCATTTTCAAGAATAGAGGCAGCTGTTTCAGCTTCTTTTTTCGTCCGGAAACCGCTTTTTTTCTTTTGTTTACGTTTGCCGGTTTTAGGGTCTTTCCCTACATCGACAATGTATGCCCAACTTGCTCCACATTTACATTTCTTGCTATTACATTTACAACGTGGTCTATATATATAACTCATAGGTTATTTCTCCCTTCCTTTTCTTCTAAACGAGTTCTGTATGCTCCTTGCTTGCAGGCCTCATTACAATATTTTTTTTTACGTCCAGATTTTACAAAGGGGTTCCTGCACTTCTTATTTTCACAAAGGTACACATTCTTAGCATCGTTGATCGTTTGCCATAGTTCATAATAAATTGCAGCAAGCAAAAAACGAGTATATCTTTTTTCTGTAATCCTAAATCCTTTAGTTGAAGGATTTGAGATAAGGTCATCGACACCTATATTAATTCCTCCTGATATATGAAACTCAAGAACTTTGGCTAATGCATATTGCGCAATTTCGAGTATGTCTTTATCTTCTAGGTACTCAGGTAACATGGAAATGCTTCCCCATCGGTCCAATGAACAAAATACCTTTCTGATATCGTTCTATCCTCAGCTAGACTTCCGAACATTCCACTATGCATTTTAATTTCAATAATTTTGTACATCACCTCATCAGAACTGCCTTTTCTGACGGCATTATATAATTTTAAAATTTTTTTTACTTCATTTATATGCCATTGCCATAATTCAATAGGCTCAAAAACACTAAAACCATAGTTATTAAATATGAATTTTGGTTGCAAGGTTGCCTTAATGGCGGGAGCTTGAGAATTCACTTGTCCATCCTCGGGATGTTGAATTCCTAATAGTCCGTATTTTTTCTTGGGAGTGGGCTACACAAAAAGATGCAAATCTGCATGATATAACAGATCCTATTACAGGTGATGAATTTAAGTGGAACTCAAAAACGAAAGGTTGGATTAACCTAGAAAATAGCGTTGAAGAAATAGGTTGTATTCATACTACCCAAGGTGCAGATCTAAATTATGTTGGTGTTATATTGGGAGAGGAAATTGATTGTGATTATGCTGGTGAAGATGATGACAGCTATGATTTAAGTAAAGCAAACATCATAGTTAATCCTGAAAAATATAAAGACCGTAATGGTCTTCCTATTAAAGGAACTGACATGAACAATGAAGAATTAAAGTCTTATATCAAACGTATTTACTACGTACTACTGTCACGTGGTATAAATGGTTGTTATGTATATGCTACAAATCCCAATATGCAAAAATATTTGAGGGAAGTTGTAAGAAATACTCAAACTGGGGAAATCAGAAAGGGTCGCTTAAAAACTGGAACTTCTTATATAGTCCAGAATTAATCATTCGCAAATAAGGGGAGAGTAAAGTGGAATTTTTAAGAGTTGATAATACGGATATAGAGAAATTATCGGATCGGCAACTAACAGAACTATTATCAATGTTGTTGTACTTTGAAGCTGAAAAGTGGGGGATTTCGGCTAATTCTGTTGGAGTAGCTCTTAATATTACTGTCCCAGATGGTGGTGAAGATGGAAGGATAAAATGGGCCGGAGAAATAGATAAAACAAATTGGCTTCCAAAACGATTTACGCTGTTTCAATGCAAAGCAACAGATATGCCTCCTTCGAAATGTAAAGATGAAATATTAACAAGCACTAGAGAACTCAAGCCAATGGTTAAGGAAGTAATAGAAGAGGAAGGAGCATATATTCTCTTCCATAATCAGACCTTAAATGAACAACAACAGCAGATGAGGATTGATCAATTTAGAAAAGCTATCGATGAGTCTACGCTACAAGTAGATAGCGTATCCGTATGTATTCATATTTATGATGCTGGTAAAATTGCGGCTTGGGCAAATGAATCAATTTCAGCGGTTGTTGCTGTTTAGAAATGGGTTGGTAAACACTTACCGAATGGTGCAAAGACTTGGAAAGAGTGGAGTGGTTATCAAGAAAATAACTACACATACGTTTTGGATGATACAAATGATTCTAATATCTCTCAATTAAGAAGCCATTTTATTGGTGTTAGAAAGGTTGCACGAATTATAGGATTATCAGGTTTAGGTAAAACAAGGTTAGCCTTTGAAGCGTTTCGCCCGCCTGAGGATGAAAGTGATGTGGAACAATTATCTAGGAGCAATCAAGTCATATATTTAGACGCAGCAGAATCGGCTGCCCGGGATGGTGCAAGGGCAGCTTCTGTACATGATCCTGACTGGGAAAATGTCACAAAAAAGTCGGCCTATGGCGTAAAAATTATAAATATATCAGGTGGTCCTGGTTCTGATGAAGCCAGGGTTAAGGTGGAGGTCCAGGCGCCAATCGTGGCCCTTCCGCTGATTTCGGAAATGAAATTCTCCTTTGCGATGGATGCAGTGATGCCAATGGAGGAAGAACCGGATGACGATTAAGAATCTAAAAAACTATCTTAACAACGAGAGAGGCAGCGGCATGCTGATCATCATGGTTGGCATGCTTATAGCTGCTATTTTCATAGCTTTGATGTTCTTTGATTTCTCAAATGTATTCATTAATAAGCGGGTGACCCAAACAGGCGCTGACTCAGCGGCCTTGGCGGCGGCAAAGTCCTCCAAGGACACGATGAAGGAAACGCTGCAGGAGAAAACCCAGGAAGAGCTGGATGCATTAGGAGAAGCCTGGGAACAGTTCCTGGAGGATTCTGCAGATTCAGAGCCTCCTGCGGAAGGAGAGGAACCACCGCCGCCTCCTTCTGAAAGTGAACTATTAGCAGAGTTTGTAGAAATGATGGAAGACAATTATGATGGCCGGAATATGCCTGGCGATATGCTCAGCTGGATCCTGGATCATTCTGTCGAAGTCAAAGCAAAGACAGCCATGAAGTTCTTCTTTGATGACGATGGCGTTAGGGATATTGCCTGCAAGGCGGTCAGGGACAATTTGACGGATGCCCGTAAGGAAGCAGAAAAATTCGCAAAGGAAAACCAGAATGACAAAATAAAACAAATGACATTTATCCCCGAGGATTTTCGCATCTATGTCGTGACAGAACGGAAGGGTCAATATAAAAGGCTGAGAAGAAACAAGAGGATAAATACAAAAAGCTGGTGAAGGAAAAAAACAAGGAGCTTGAGCTTCAGCCGCTTGAACTGGGTTCCTATGCCGGGGAGATTGGCTCCACTTTTTCCAGTCCGGAGCATAAAGAATTCGCGGTCAACGGGAAGGTTGTTGTCGAAGGGAAGATTGACAAGTTTTCTTCTTTGATGTCGGATTATATATTGATCAAAGTATCGGCAGATGAAGAAGGGCCTGCGGGACAGCAGCATGAGTACTACGCTAAGCTGAAGGATGGGAAGTACAAGCAGACAATTCGTTTTTTTAATGGGGAAGGCAAGTACCATGTGAGTGTCCATATCCCTAGCGATGAAACGGAGAATTATTATTTTGAAGCGACCGCCTTTGATGTCTACAATGTGAATCCTGAAATTCAGCGTGATCTTGTGCTGACGCCGTTTGGCCAAGAGGCGGAAGTTGCGCTGGATATGGAATCTGGCTATGTGAAAGAAAACGAGTTTTTTAGATTGGAAGGGGAAGTTGGAAATCTGACAGATGAAGATACCGTCATGCTTCAGCTGACTAAGGATATGGAGAGCTGGAAGCATATTATGCCGATCAAGGATGGCAAATTCAGCTATGACGTGCCTTTATTTTACGGTAAAGGTGTCCATGAACTCGAGGTTCTCGTTCCGGATGAAGAACGTGAGAATTACTACCAGACGGCTACGACTATTTTAATTGATAATGAGTCAGACAAGACGATGCTGCCGATTGAGTATATGGATCAATACCTAGAGCGCGGCGTTACTCTCGAGTCCCCTGGATGGCGGAGAAGAGACGGATGGAATGTACAGTATAAAAGGGAAAATTGATCCTAGTGCCGAGTTTGGTCCAGAAACAACACATATCTATATCACGACTAAAAAGGGAGAAGATGAAGCGTTAGATGTCATACCGGTTAAGGACTTTACATTTGATGACTCCTTTTATCTGCGGTTCGGTCCCGGAACATATGAGGTTATACTTAGCGTGCCTGAGATAAAAGAAGAAAATAGTGATTACTTCCGATTTTACGGGTTTGCCCGCTTCGAGGTTGAATCAACAGGTGAAGATCAGCGCGACCTGCTGCCATCAAGGGGCGTTCAATCCGACTCAGAGCCGATCAGACAGCTGGCAAGTGAAATCACCGCAGGAAAGAGCATGGAGAGGGATAAGGCTAAATCAATCTATGAGTATGTAGCCAAAACTGTTGCCTATGATGTTGAAAAGCTGGAGACGGATGATTTTGAGTGGGATGATAGCGCACTGAAAACACTTGATTTAAAAACAGGTGTCTGCCAGGACTATTCTTAGCTGGCAATTGCTTTATTGAGAGCGAGCGATATTGAATCACGGTTCGTTGAAGGCATGGCCCGCGGCGGCTGGTGGCCTTCAAGACATGCGTGGGTCGAAGCCAAAATTGACGGTGAATGGATCACCATGGATCCGACCTGGGGTTCCGGGTATGTAGATGATGGCAAGTTTGTGGCAAAATACGATGAAAAGTATTTTGATCCCAATATGGCCGAGTTTGAAAAAACACATACAAGAACGGGAATATCGTATTGAGAAAAATCTCAGAGCTGGAATGGCTCTGAGGTTTTTTTACAACTAGACAGGGTCCAAAGTTAAAAACAAATTCACAATAAAGCCAGCTTTCTGTGTTTATTCAGAGTGAAGAAGATAATCTCCAAACGATATAGGGATAGCGATATATCTGCTAAAATATAAATATAGACGATATGACTCTTGCAAATATTGTTGAAACTCGTCATATTGTAGATAGGAGGTGCGATATGCGAAACGATATACAGCCGAATGAACAGGCATTCTCAACGAAAGAAGTGGCGGAGGAAGTAGGAATTGCTACTCCAACTGTCCGAAAGTATGGACAAATTCTGGAGCGCAACGGTTACGAGTTTTTGAAAGATGGCGACCGCCGAATCTTTGTCCAGTCTGATATAAAAGCGCTTATAGCGCTGCGCGATACAGACAAGCCACTGGACGATACAGCTAAAGATCTTGTGGCCGAGCAAAAACAAAGGCTCAATGGATCAGGCAGCACGGAGATTGCAATCAACGATACATATGGCAATAATTTACCGCAGGACCCTGAGCAATTGAAAGAGGTTTTGCTTTTCGTGGTCAATGAACTGGCAGCAGCACGTGAAATGAATATGCAGCTGAAAAACGATATGGCCCAGATGAAAACAAGTGTTTCCCAGCTTCAGCAGGACCATCATGTGATCAGTTCCAGCATTGGGAATTCAGCACAAAGAACAAATGCGAAGATTGAAAAAATCCTCGAACAGCAAAATGCCCATTACGAAGACTTGCTGCAGCAGGAAAGAGAGAGAAGTGAGCTCCTGCAAAAAGAGATTCAGAAAATGCGGGAAGAGCAAAAGAATGAGTGGAACTCCCAAAGTGATTTCAATAAACGTTTAGAAGTAGAATTAAAGAATAGAAAATGGGGTTGGCTTTCCGCGATTTTCCGGAAATAAGTTGCATGAAAGACCTTCAATAAACTGAAAAAACAAGAAGAACAGAGCGTATTGCTGACCGATATGAACAAGAGCACTGCTAAAAGTGAGTATTTGTGTGTTTCAGAAAGCTTTACGATATATCGCCTGACGATACGCTATGCGAAATACATTCAATATGCCTCCGGACTGCAAAGCCAGGTGTCGATTACCCCACCTTCAAAATTCAACAATTTCCCGAGAAATATCTACAATTTATGATTACGCATTCGACAAAAAATTAGCACTTCCATATTAACTGAACTCGGATCAATGAATACATAATAAAATCCCCTATGGATTATGGTCCATAGGGGATTTTATCTTTATAAGAAAGTATAGCATCTCTGCACTAAGATTAGGGTCTAGCTCCAGCGCCTAGCCCCTCGAGTCGCTTCGATCCACCCAATGAAGTCAAAGAGCGACTTCACTGTGCGGCCTTCCAGCGCTTGTCGGGGCTGATCAAGGCGCTTGCACTTTTCATAGTTATAACAACTTCTTCATGCGTCCTGCAAGTGGGATGACAATCAGACCTGCAATCACTACCTGCATGACATTTCCTGGGATAGAGCCAAATGGCTGGATCCAGTTTCCGTATAGGATTACTTCTGTAAAATAGTAGCCGACGATTTTAATGACAAGGGCAACGACAACTGCCAAGGAATAAACAATCACTTTCTTGCCTGGCATTTTTTCAGCCATCAATCCCGCTACATACCCCATTGCACCGACGATAACGAAAGTGAACGGCGCCCACAACGCCCAGCCAGAGATGATGTCGAACAAGCCCATACCGAAGGCTCCTGCTATTGCACCTGTTTTCCTTCCGTAGACGAAAGCGGCAATAAATAGGGGAATGTTGCCCATATGGATCAGGCCTCCATTACCCATAATTGGCAGCCTGATGTTAATGAACATGGTTGCCACGACAGTCAATGCAATAAATAGAGCATTAATGACTAAAACTTTTGTTTTAGTTGTTTCTTTGGTTGGAGTATATGCTGTATTCATTTGGAAACCTCTTTCTCTGTTCAGGACCTTTTCGTATGCCTCGAAACTTCCTTTTTACTTACTATCATACTCCTTATTGGTAACTTAATAAATACGTAATAATATACACTTGTACAGAATTTTGGGAATTTTGCTCTTCTCCCTTATGTTGTGTTCGCGAATCGATGCATTGATATAGGGAAACATAACGATATCTTATTTGGAAATCGATCATGGGGAGTTGGCAGAAGTGAGTAAGGTATCAAATATGTTCTGGATTTCTCTCGTTCTTGCGAGTGGATTTGTGATTTGGGGCGTGGTTGCTCCGGTTCAATTAGGTGAAGTAATGGATCAAACCAATTACCTTATATATTGCTAATCAGCCATACAGGTCTCTTCTCAGTTTACACAACTGGCGGGGGACTTTTTTATTGAGCTAATTTTATAAATTCTTTTGCCTTTCCGCTTATAGAAAAAAGCTCCCCTGCATTTCAATTTATTGCTCTATCTAAGATTCGAAGAGATTCAGCAGCAAAGGGACAAGTCATTATTTAAAGACTGTTTACCTAATACTGCAGCGGGTATCATCGTTTGTAAAACATCAAAAATATATTTGGGATTTCAGCTGTTGACAATAATCGTTTACGGTTGTAAACTGTAAATACAAATCGATTACAATTGTAAACAAGGGAGGTGCTGGCTATGCAAAAAGAAGAAAATCTAGAGATTACCGATTCTGAATGGGAAGTTATGAGGGTTGTTTGGACGCGCAGGAAGGCGACCAGCAAAGAGATCATTGATGTGCTGCAGGATAAGAAAGACTGGAAGCCTGCGACTACGAAAACCTTCATTGGCCGCCTTGTCAAAAAAGGTGCCCTAAACACAGAGGCGTCTGGAAAAAAATTTATATACACTGCGGCTGTCAGTGAGGAGGAAAGCCTTAAATCACTGAAGGCTGGATTATTCAATCACATCTGCAATACGGCGGTAGGAAAAACAATCGCCGATCTCATTGCAGAAGCGACACTGAGCCATGACGATATTGCGATGCTTGAGAAAGTTTTACAGTCAAAGAAAAAGGAAGCAGTGGAGCTGATTGTCTGCAATTGTGTTCCCGGTCAGTGCCATTGCCAAGAAAATCATGATATGGAATGCCATTAAATCAAAGGAGTGTTTACTAATGGAAAAGATTATATTGAAGATAGATGGTATGACATGCGGACACTGTGTTGGAAAGGTTGAAAAATCCTTGAAATCGCTCCCTGGCGTAGAAGTAGCCAAGGTGGATTTAAAGAAGGGTACGGCAAAAGTGAAATATGATGATTCCAAACAAACAATAGATAAGATGAATGAGGCGGTCCGTGAAGCTGGTTATGAATCTGAATCCACATCCAAAAGGTGGCTGATTTAAGATGACTGAAAAAACATTGACGATTGAAGGCATGACCTGTGCATCATGTGCTCAGTCTGTTGAAAAGGCTGCGAAAAAGCTGCCAGGCATTAAGGAAGCAAGTGTAAACCTGGCGACTGAAAAATTAAAGGTTAATTTCGATGAAAATGCTCTGACAATAAAAGATATCCAGGATGCTGTAGAGGGTGCGGGATACAAGGCGATCACAGATGTTGTAAAAAAGACCTTCATTATTAACGGGATGACCTGTTCATCCTGCGTCCAGTCGGTTGAGAAAGCGACAAGGAAACTGGATGGAGTCATGGAATCAAATGTAAATATGGCAACAGAAAAAATGGTGATCCAATTCGATCCGACTTCTGTTACGGTGGCTGACATCAAGAATGCAGTTGCCGATGCCGGCTATGAAGCACAGGAGGATATTGGCGCTGAGATTTCTGCTGATGCAGACAGAGAGAAAAAGGAATTGCATATCAAGGAAATGTGGAGACGCTTCTGGATTTCAGGTGTATTTACAATCCCATTGCTGCTTGTATCAATGGGCCATATGCTCCGAATGCCGCTTCCAGAAGTGATTGACCCGATGCAAAATCCAGCTGCATTTGCAATTGTCCAGCTGATCCTGACAATTCCAGTGATGTATTTAGGGAAGCCATTTTTCACAGTCGGCTTCAAGACACTGATTAAGCGGCACCCTAACATGGATTCACTTGTTGCTTTGGGAACAAGTGCCGCATTTCTCTATAGTCTGTTCGCGACAGTCATGATTGTCATTGGCGATGAAAGCTACGCGGGGAATCTATATTATGAATCGGCGGCGGTTATTTTAACGCTGATCACGCTGGGTAAATACTTCGAAGCCCTTTCTAAGGGTAAAACATCTGAAGCAATCAAGAAGCTGATGGGCCTTGCACCGAAGACAGCTACTGTTTTAAAAGATGGAGAAGAGGTGGAAGTCTCTGTCGATGAAGTCCGGGTTGGCGATATCGTTATCGTAAAACCAGGGGAAAAGATGCCTGTAGATGGGATTGTCGTCGAGGGAACGACTTCTGTAGATGAAGCGATGCTGACAGGAGAAAGCATCCCGGTCGAAAAAACGGTTGGCTCTAACATTATCGGTGCCAGCATCAATAAAACCGGGACAGTCCGTTATGAAGCAACAAAGGTCGGAAAGGATACAGCTCTTTCCCAAATCATTAAGCTGGTTGAAGATGCACAGGGATCAAAGGCGCCGATCGCGAAAATGGCGGATATCATTTCGGGGATTTTTGTTCCAATCGTCATAGTACTTGCAATTCTTACGGGTCTTGCCTGGTATTTCGGAGGGCAGACAGGTCTCTTCGCCTTTACAATCACGATTTCTATACTTGTCATTGCCTGCCCATGTGCGCTTGGGTTGGCCACTCCTACTGCGATCATGGTCGGAACAGGTAAAGGTGCCGAGAACGGCGTATTGATCAAGAGCGGCGCGGCACTGGAGACGGCCCACAAAGTTGATACTATCGTATTTGATAAAACCGGTACGATCACTGAAGGCAAGCCTGTTGTGACTGATATTGTCACGGTTAATGGCATCACAGAAGAGGAGCTTCTCACCCTTGCAGCGTCCGCTGAAAAGGGTTCCGAACACCCGCTGGGCGAAGCGATTGTAAGGGAGGCGCAAGTGAAAGGTCTCAGCCTGGCAAAAACAGTAGGCTTTAACGCAATTGTCGGCCACGGAATCGAGGTGACGATCGAAGGCCAGAATTTATTGCTCGGAAACCGCAAACTAATGGATGACCGAGGAATACAACTTGCAGATTTGGCACAGATCTCTGACCAACTTGCTAACGAAGGCAAAACTCCAATGTATATCGCAAAGGAAGGCAAAATTGCCGGAATCATCGCCGTTGCTGACACGGTAAAAGAAACAAGCCTCAAAGCTGTTGAAAAGCTTCATAAAATGGGAATTGAAGTCGCAATGATTACCGGCGACAACAAACGCACAGCTGAAGCAATCGCCAGACAAGTCGGAATCGACCGCGTTTTGAGCGAAGTTTTACCAGAAGACAAAGCAAATGAAGTCAAAAAGCTCCAGGACGAAGGCCAGAAGGTGGCAATGGTTGGAGACGGCATCAATGACGCACCTGCCCTTGCACAGGCTGACATCGGGATTGCCATTGGCTCCGGAACAGATGTTGCGATGGAGTCAGCAGATATAGTCCTGATGAGGAGCGATTTGATGGATGTACCGACTGCAATCGAATTAAGCAAAGCAACCATCCGCAACGTAAAACAAAACCTGTTCTGGGCATTTGCCTATAATGTCGTAGGAATCCCAATCGCAATGGGAATTTTGTACCTGTTCGGCGGACCATTGCTGAATCCAATGATTGCCGGTGCGGCCATGAGCCTAAGTTCGGTATCAGTATTGTTGAATGCATTGAGATTAAAAGGTTTCAAGCCTTCAAGAGTATAACGGAAAAATGAGGACCTGTCCCTTGAGGATAGGTCGTTTTTGTTTTCAGTATCTCTGGCTTTTTTATTAATCCAGAAGGTCTAAATATTTTATTTTTCCTTAGATAACATTTTGAAAGTTTATATTGTCCAAACCTAAGTACACGTGTTAATATCAGAATATTAAAAATAATATAAAAAATATTTACAGGAGGAGGAGGGGCTTTTCACTCACCAAAGACATTACATAACCATTTTCATAAAGTTGGGGAGGATAAAAGATGAAGAAGAGTCTGGCAGTTATACTAAGCGGTGCGATGCTCCTGTTTGCTGCGTGCGGTGGCGGAGGCAGTAACCAGGCGAGTGGTGACAAGAAAGAGAAAACAGTCACAATAGGGATTACCCAGATTGTGGAACATCCGTCTCTTGATGCAGCGAGGGAAGGATTTATTGAAGCGCTTAAGGATGCAGGTTATGAGGAAGGAAAGAATCTGAAGCTTGATTACCAGAATGCCCAGGGTGATATGAACAATAATGCGTCTATTGCGCAAAAGTTCGTTTCGGATAAAAATGACCTTATTTTAGCGATAGCGACACCTAGTGCCCAGGCGGCGGTCCAGGCGACAAAGGATATTCCAGTTCTGTTCACTGCCATTACGGATCCTGTCGGTGCTGAACTGGTCCAATCCATGGAGAAGCCAGGAGGAAATGCTACGGGTACAACAGATACACATCCGGATGCCATTCAGAATACAATCGCTGCCATCAAAAAGTTCATCCCAAATGCCAAGAAGGTCGGGATTATTTATAACAATGGGGAATCCAACTCTGTCGTAAATGTGAAAAATGCAAAGGAAGCTTTGGAAGCAGAGGGACTCGAAGCGGTAGAGACTACTATTTCAGCCAGCTCTGAAGTGAAGCAGGCCGCTGAATCCCTGGTTGGCCGTGTAGATGTTCTCTATATCCCCAAGGATAACACTGTCGTAGCAGCGCTCGAATCTGTGATCACAGTTGCAATTGATAAAGATATTCCGATGTTCGTGGGTGAAGGAGATTCTGTAAAACGAGGAGCCTTCGCTTCCTATGGACTAGATTATCACGACCTTGGCTACACCACTGGTAAAATGGCAGTCGAAATCCTCAAGGGCAAAAAGCCTGGCGATATTCCGGTTGGCTATCCGGAAAACCTGGAATTGGTCATCAACAAAAAAGCCGCTGAAGAGGAAGGAATCACGCTGACTGAGGATATGATCAAAGATGCAAAAATTGTAGGAGAATAATAGGGTGGAGCCTGCAGGGTTTTTGCAGGCTCTTATTAATAAAAAAGAAAGTATAAATTTTACTTCGAGAAATGTTCAGCTCCAGCGCCTAGCCCCTCGAGACGTTTCAGTCCTGCCAATGAAGTCAAAGAACGACTTCACTGTCAGGCCCTCCAACGCTTGTCGGGGCTGACCAAGGCGCTTTCGCATTTCTTGTTCAACTGACCAGATAATACTATTTTCCTAATCTAAATAAACCAAAATACCCTTCTAAATAAAACCAAAACATAATACTTTTTAACGATGTGAAAAAAGGGGGTATGGGTTTGCGAAGGAGTAAGAGGATTATGTCATTATTGATGGTTTTATTGCTGATGGTGCCGGTTGCTGCAAAAGCTGGAGATTTAGGCGGGGGATCTTCCGGAACTCCTGGAACATGGTATGTAGGTTCTAACCCTTCATGGGTAGATCCAGCCAAGTCGCCGATCGTCTTCATTCATGGTTACAACAGTTCGGCCTCAGTCTGGTGGGACGGCAATGATATGTATGAGACCGCTTTGGCCAATGGTTATCAAACAGCATTCATCGACCTTTATCCGGAAAAAGATATGTGGGAAAATGGGGCAATGCTGGCTGGAAAGCTAAGGCAAATTTATGAGTATTTCGACTCCAAGAAGCTGGTCGTGGTTGGCCACAGCAAAGGCGGAGTCGATACCCAGACCGCGCTTGTCCATTACGGGGCGCACCAGTATGTATCGAATGTCATCACTCTTTCATCACCGCATCATGGCACACAGCTATCAGACCTAGCCCACAGCAGCTCTGCCTGGTGGCTGGCAGCCTTGCTTGGAAACAATAATGATGCGACACGTTCACTGCAGACAGGGAATATGAGATATGTCCGAAGCATTACGGATGGAAAGGCTGAGGCAAAATTGAACCGCTATTATACGTTAGGCGGATACAAATGGGGTTCATTCGGCAGTGCTTTATATTGGGGAGGTCTGTATTTAAGCAGCTATGGTTCCAATGATGGCGTTGTCACGGTTTCCAGCTCCCGTTTGCCTGGCGGATCAATCATCCGGGAAGGGGCCTGGAACCATACGACCATTCGCGAAGGCTCATATACTTTTTCCATATTCAAACCATATACAATGTCAGAACAGCCGGCCATTTCAAATACATTCTCAGCTACCGAGAGCATGGCAGAACCTGAGACAAATCGAATTGTCAAAGGCGGCAAAGCTGAGAAAGCGATCAGAGAAAGTTTCGTGATCGAGGAAGGCGCAGAAAGCTTCCAAATGGCATTCCTCAGTGAAAAGAAGATGGCTTCGCTCAAACTGAAGGGGCCGGATGGCCAGGAGTATAAGGCGGCAAAAGTCGAACAGGATGCCGGTGACTTCTTCAAAGGTGCATGGGTCCATACTTTTAAAATCGGAAATCCAGAGGCAGGGAATTGGAAAGTGACAGGGCCAGCCGCCTCATACCTGATGGTTGTCAGCATTGACAGTCCGCTTGATGCTGAACTGAAAAAGGAAGTAAGTCAAGGTGTGAAAGCTTCATATAAAACAAAGTGGATCAAATATGAGCATGATGGCAAAAAGAAGCTTAAGGAAGCAGGAAAAGGTTCGAAAGCTGGCAAAGTCCTCGACGGTGATCTTGCCGAGCCAGGTGTATACAACCTGACAACAGAAGTAACAGGAATAGACGCAAAAGCGAAGCCTTTCGAAAGAACCATTATTGAATCCATCTATGTCGATGAAAATGGAAAGACTCATAGATAAAGGAAGAGGCGGCTGGTGGAAACCAGCTGCTGCTTCTTAAGAATGGGAGGTTTGACGGAGCTTCTTGGTACATTTATCCATAAAGTGTGCCCTTATGTAAGGGAAATCCGATGTAAAGGGGTGTATTTATCCCTGAAATGTGCCCATATGCAGCCCCACTTCTAATATAGCCTGTTCTACCTAAAATCAAATTCTGCCACTAAGTCTTATTCACTAAATTATACATAAATGATGGAGTGGAAGGATTACCGTCCGATATAGAAGATAAGCAGAGTTTGAACACCAGGAGGAGAAAGTAATGCATGTTTTGGATTTGGTTGCGAGAATCAACAATTGTGTCGAAGAACTCGATTTTGCTGGCGCAAGGATGTATATGGAGGAGAACATCGAAATCCTGAATGAACATCGCAGCCGTTTAAAATCAAATGCGAGGGAATTGCTCGAATTTTTGACGAAAAGGATGGAAGCTGGACAGCAGCCGCTTACGAGGAAAGAAATGGCGGTCATCAATACGGTGAACAGCTATGCTTCAAAGTTTGACTTGAGAGGCTTGAAGGTAATCATCAGGGACCACTCACTATTATTTTTACGGAATGATATTGAAGCCTACTTAAATACGGATGCGAAAATCATCCTTGAGGGCATGGGAGCGATACCAAAGGCAGCAAGTTAAAGAGAGTTCATATAAGTGTTGATGACGGCTTCTCGGGGATGAGGCCGTTATTTTTTTTTGATGAAACATTCCTGATAAATCTTCCGTCTATCACAAAGTGGAAATAATTTCACCCTGAACATTACAGGATTTTGGCAGAAAATAGCGAATATAGACTTATTAGAGTAAAAAAGTAATAGTTTAAATAGATAAATAGATTTTAAGGGGGAAGTTTCAGTGGGGAATCATATGAATCCAATAGTTGAAAGAATATTAGCGAATATTGATAAGGTGATGACGGGTAAGAGGAATGTGTCGGAGCTTAGCTTGATTGCATTGCTTGCCGGAGGACATGTGCTGCTTGAGGACGTACCCGGTGTCGGAAAGACGATGATGGTCCGTGCGCTCGCGAAGTCTGTCAGCGCCAAGTTCAGGAGGATCCAGTTCACACCAGACCTGCTGCCTTCCGATGTGACAGGGGTTTCGATATACAATCCAAAAGAGATGGAGTTTGAATTCAGGCCAGGCCCAATCATGGGAAATATCATTCTTGCTGATGAGATCAACAGGACATCTCCAAAGACACAGTCGGCTCTTTTGGAAGGAATGGAAGAGCATAGTGTGACGGTTGATGGTGTGACCCATATACTTGGCAAGCCGTTTTTCGTCATGGCGACACAGAATCCAATTGATTATGAGGGTACCTATCCATTGCCGGAGGCACAGCTTGACCGTTTCCTGTTAAAAATGAAGATGGGTTATCCTGCTCTGGAGGAGGAAATGGAAGTTTTGCATCGGGCGCAGCGGAATCTTCCGATCGAAAACCTGCAGCCTGTTGTAACGCTTGAAGATCTGCGTGACCTGCAACAGAGCATTAAAGAAGTAGTGGTAGATGATACGATCAAGCGATATATCGTAGAACTGGCTAGCCGGACTCGCGGTCATTCAAGTGTATATCTTGGTGTCAGCCCTCGTGGATCCATCGCCTTGATGAAGGCTGCCCAGGCATATGCATTTATTTACGGAAGGGATTATGTCATTCCCGATGATATTCAGTACCTTGCACCATATGTTTTCGCCCACAGGATCATTTTGAAATCAGAGGCCAGGTTCGAAGGGATCACAACCGAGGATGTTGTCAACAGAGTGTTGGCGAGAGTGCCTGTGCCGGTTCAAAGGCTCGTGAAGTAATATGAAAAAATATTTCCAAAAGTTCAAAGAAGTTTGGAAGCTCATCGTTTTACTATTGTTGATTTTGATTACCTTTTCTTATGCCATGTTCCAGGGCGGATTTGTCAGCTGGTTCCTGTTTTACAGCTTCTTGCCATTCGCTCTGTATGCATTAGGCCTCGCTTTTTATTCCATAAAAGATATCAAGGCGGAAAGGGTGTATACGAAACAGGAATTTAACGCTGGAGAGAAGTTCAAAGCCAGCATCATACTTGAAAGGAAAAGGATATTCCCGCTGTTTTATGCGATTGGCGAAGAAGTGGTCGGGGATACACTTTCCGGTCATCGGGATTTGCAAAAGGCGAGGACTATGCTGTTTCCAAGATTCAACCGGGTATTCGGCTTTGATTACTCGATTGAAAACCTTCCTCGCGGTGAGCATACATTACAGGGCATCAAGTTTAAAACGGGGGATCCGCTCGGATTAATTGAAAAAGAAAAGCTGCTGCCGGTTGAAAACAAGATTCTGGTTTATCCTGCGTATCAGGATATGGTTTACAGGCCGGCCGCCCATCATTTTGACCAGGGGATGACGGCCTCGAAGGAGCGTGTCCAGCGTGATACTTCAATGGCTATTGGTGTCCGTGAATACCAGCCGGGAGACCGGTTCTCATGGATTAACTGGAAGGCGACTGCAAGGCGGAATGACATTATGACAAAGGAATTCGAACAGAGGCAATCGCATGATGTGACCGTTCTGATGGACTGTGCCCCTGAACCGCGCTTTGAAGTTGTCGTATCTTTCACTGCTTCAGTCATCAGGGCGATTTTACGAAAAGGCGCGCAGGTAGGCTTATTGACGCTAAGTGCTGAGCGAAAGGCATTTCCTGCCCGTGGCGGTGAAGGTCAGCAGCAACAGTTGCTCTACCATCTTGCTAAAATCCGGGATGAGTCCCCAGTCCCGTTTAACCGGGTCCTTGAGGCAGAGAGCTTTTTAGCGCAGCAGAACAATTCCATCATGCTGATAACCGCACAATTGACAAAAGAGTTGATTGAAAAAGCTGCCTTCTATAATCAACGGAACGGATCAGTCAGCATTTTCCTGGTCAAGAATCGTCAGGAATCCCTGGCGAATACGGAGAAAAATTTAAGAGCCTCGGCCAATGCAAGGGGAATCCATCTTGTTATGGTACATGACGGACAGTTCGCGGAAGCCTTCTCGGAGGTGAATAGAGGTTGAGGAACGATAATCCAAAAAAAGACATCACTTTCTTTTTGCTATATATTTTCAGCTTTTTGCTGCTGTGGGAGTGGCTTCGGCCATTGAAGGAACTGACAGATACCGGACACCTAAGTGTGTTTCTCGGTTTTGTGTTTGTTTCATTGATGATGTTCTACTTCAATATGCCGTTTCTTCCGTCATCTATCATAAAAATTATCATTATCCTATATTCCGTCCACTTTATGTATTATGAGGGAACTTTCTTTAGCCTGGAGTGGTTTGGCCAGTTGTTCAATGAGGTTGTCGCTAATTCAGGGATTATCATGAATGCAGAATGGACCGAAATTTCCAATGTGTTCAGGACGTTGCTGTTTTTCACCTTGCTTTGGCTGATGGCATACCTGATTCAATACTGGCTGATTAACAGGAAACAAATTTTCGTGTTTTTCTTCATGACTCTCGTTTATATTACGGTACTGGATACGTTTACTCCTTATGAAGCAGACCTGGCGATCGTCCGGACCGTGATTGCGGGTTTTGCTGTGATGGGGATTCTGGCGTATTACCGGATTGCAGATAAGGAAGAGATAAATAAGAACCTGAAAAGTGCGAAAAGGTGGATGGTACCGCTAGTCGCCATGATTGTCCTGAGCGTAGGGATTGGCTATGCAGCCCCGAAGGCTGACCCAATCTGGCCGGACCCTGTTCCGTTCATCACCTCATATAATGAGGATTCAGGTGAAGGCGGCGGAGGGGTTAAAAAAATCGGTTACGGAACGGATGATTCCGCACTTGGCGGGCCGTTCATCGGAGACGATCGGGTCGTTTTTACTGCGGAAGCCGATGGTCGTCATTACTGGCGGATCGAGACCAAAGACGTCTATACAGGTAAAGGGTGGATTACAGACAAGGGGACTGCTGTGCCAGTGGAATTTTCACCTGAGCAGACCATCCCGATGCAGCCTTTTGAAGAAGAAGTCAAAACGGAACAGCGGACGAGCAAGGTTATCCCCAAGATTGGTTATCCTCACCTTGTCTATCCGTTGGGGGTGACACAAGTCAAGGCATCTGCGGGGCAATCCTCGCTCCAATTCAGCCTTGATCCGACAACCGAAAAAATTATGTCAATGGCGGATGGACAAGCGGGTTCGATTGGACCATACTCGCTTACTTTTGATCACCCGGTCTACAGTGTAGAAAAGCTTAAGGCAGCCGGACCTGAAGAGGTGGAAGCAGAGTTTGCCTTTCTCTCAAAATATACACAGGTACCTGAAGAGCTTCCGGAGCGGGTAGTTGAGCTTGCCGAGGAGATTACGAAAGACAAAGGGACGTGGCTGGAAAAAGCACAGGCGATTGAAAAGTACTTCCGGTCGAACGAATTTGTCTATGATCAATCGAATGTGGCAATCCCAGATGAAGATCAGGATTATGTCGACCAATTCCTGTTTGAAACACAGCGCGGCTACTGTGACAATTTCTCAACATCGATGGTTGTCATGATGCGCTCCGTCGGCATTCCAGCGCGATGGGTAAAGGGTTATACAGAAGGTGAATATATCGATACACTAGGGAATGGCCGCCGTCTTTATGAGGTTACCAATAACAATGCCCACTCATGGGTAGAGGGTTATTTCCCTGGTGTCGGCTGGGTGCCATTTGAGCCGACGCAAGGATTTTCAAATAACGTTCAATTTGAGTATGACAATAAAAATGGCTCACAAAACCAAACGGGCCAAGGAGAAGAGGAAGATACAACACCAGCAGCTCCGGTGAAGCCTGAACTGCCAGAGGAGCAGGCAATGGTCGGTAAGCCAGAGGCCTCTTTTTCAGAAGGCTTGAAAAATGCAGAAGCATTCCTGAAGGATAACCTGCAGAAGATTTTCCTCACATTACTCGTAGTTGCTGTGTTCACCGCAATCTCATATAGATTGAGAGGAAAATGGCTCCCTATCGTGTATATCCTTCTCTATAAGTACAAAAAGCAAAACAAGTACTTGGAGAAAGCCTATATCGTCCTATTGAAAGAGCTAGGGAGATATGGCCTGAAGAGAGAGAAAGGCCAGACATTGCGCGACTTTGCCAACTATGTGGATTCATTCTTCTCTACAAACGAGATGCGCTGGCTAACGGAAAAATATGAAGAGTATCTTTACCGCGGCGATATGGATGAAGAAATGTGGCAGGATGCGAAAAAGTATTGGGAGTTCATGATCCGGAAAGTTAGTGCTTGACCGATAAATTATTATACTGATACAATGTTTGCAACTATATAGAATCAACCTTCATATATCCTCGATAATATGGTTCGAAAGTATCTACCAAATCACCGGAAATGATTTGACTATGAAGGCAGGCTTCTTTTTGTTCGTAACGGGCTGGAATCCTGCTTTCCTATTTTTTTTGGAGGCAGGATTCTGGCTTTTTTTATTGTCCAGCTTCTGCCTGTGCTTTTCTGTATGTACAAAAAACGCGGCGGCAAACCATACTATCTGCATCCTTCTGCTTATGTGAGTTTCCGCGTTTCTATTTTTTAAATGAGGTGACTTTATGAAAACCGAGCTGCAAGACCAGGAAAAGATTATTGTATTAGATTTTGGCAGCCAGTATAACCAGCTGATCACGAGAAGGATCAGGGAATTTGGCGTCTACAGCGAGCTTCATCCACATACGGTTACGGCAGCTGAAATCAAGGAGATGAATCCAAAAGGAATCATTTTCTCCGGAGGGCCGAACTCTGTCTATGATGAAGGGGCTTTCCGATGTGATGAAGAAATATTTGAGCTTGGTTTGCCAATTTTGGGCATCTGCTACGGAATGCAGCTGATGACGATGCATTTCGGCGGCAAGGTCGAGAAGGCAAAGAACCGTGAATACGGAAAGGCCTTGCTGACTCTGCATAACCAAAACAGACTATTTGAAGGAACACCGGGCGAACAGATTGTCTGGATGAGCCATGGAGACCTCGTCACAATGTCACCGTCGGGATTTTCAGTGGATGGCGTCAATCCATCTTGCCCAATTGCAGCAATGAGTGACGAGGGCCGCAAGCTTTACGCAGTCCAATTCCATCCTGAGGTTCGCCATTCCATCTACGGAAATGAACTTTTGAAAAACTTCGTGTTCAAAGTGTGCGAATGCGAAGGCAACTGGTCGATGGAAAACTTCATCGAAATCGAGATGGAGAAAATCCGCCAGCAGGTCGGTGACAAGAAAGTGCTTTGCGCGCTAAGCGGGGGTGTGGATTCCTCGGTAGTAGCGGTGCTGATCCACAAAGCGATTGGCGACCAGCTGACTTGTATCTTTGTTGATCACGGTTTATTGCGTAAAGATGAAGCAGAGGGAGTCATGAAGACTTTTGCTGATGGCTTCAACATGAATGTCATCAAAGTCGATGCGAAGGACCGTTTCCTCAGCAAGCTTGAGGGAGTTTCCGATCCGGAGCAGAAACGTAAGATCATTGGAAATGAGTTCATTTATGTGTTTGATGATGAGGCCGAAAAACTGAAAGGCATCGAGTTCCTTGCGCAGGGAACATTGTATACCGATATTATCGAAAGCGGTACGGCGACAGCACAGACGATCAAGTCCCACCATAATGTTGGCGGATTGCCTGAGGATATGCAGTTCAAATTGATCGAGCCTTTAAATACATTATTCAAGGATGAAGTGCGTGCCCTCGGAACAGAGCTTGGCCTACCGGATGAAATCGTCTGGCGCCAGCCATTCCCTGGACCAGGTCTCGGTATCCGTGTCCTTGGAGCCATTTCCGAAGAAAAGCTGGAGATTGTTCGTGAATCAGACGCCATCCTCCGCGATGAAATCAAGAAAGCCGGTCTTGACCGTGAAATCTGGCAATACTTTACCGTCCTGCCTGATATCCGCAGTGTTGGCGTTATGGGTGATGCGAGAACCTATGATTACACAATCGGAATCCGTGCGGTAACGTCGATTGATGGAATGACATCAGACTGGGCAAGGATTCCTTGGGATGTCCTTGAAATCATCTCAACAAGAATCGTCAATGAAGTGGCTCACGTGAACCGGGTCGTTTATGACATCACCAGCAAACCGCCTGCAACAATTGAATGGGAATAAAATCCGAACGATTTTAAAAACGAACATGAAAATGTTCGTTTTTTTATTGACTCGGGTCAAAAGCCCTGTTAGAATAAAACTGAACCTTAATAATTTGTCATAATTCGTCGTATAATCTTGGGGATATGGCCCAAAAGTTTCTACCGAGCTACCGTAAATGGCTTGACTACGAGGTATATAAATCATGGCTGGCGATCTATCAAACTAATACTCGATTGCTGCCATCATTTTTCCTATTACCTTCAGTCAACGCCCGGTATCCCGTGGCGTTTTCTTTTTGGCCTTATTTCCTGAATTCTATTCAGGGGGAAAGAAAAATGAAGAAGTATTTTGAATTTGAAAAGCTCGGCACAAACTATCGCCGCGAATTCATTGGCGGAATGACCACATTCCTCGCCATGGCCTACATCCTGGTTGTTAATCCTAATATACTCACACTGGCAGACGTACCCGACCTTCCGGAAGCATTGAGGATGGATACAGGAGCTGTATTCGTAGCGACAGCACTTGCCGCAGCTGTTGGCTCCATCATCATGGGCCTGATCGGTAAGTACCCAATCGCCCTTGCTCCTGGAATGGGCTTGAACGCATTCTTTGCTTACGCAGTCGTCCTAAGCCACGGAGCACCATGGCAGCATGCGCTTGCAGCAGTGTTCATCTCCAGTGTGTTCTTCCTGATCCTGACGATTTCAGGCTGGCGGGAAAAATTGATCAATGCCATCCCGGTTGAACTAAAGCACGCAGTCGGAGCCGGTATTGGATTGTTCATCACATTTATCGGATTGAAAAATGCGGGCATTATCGTCGATAATCCAGCAACCCTAGTTGGTCTGGGCGATCTGACAAGTGCCAATACATTACTAGCGCTTTTTGGTTTATTGATTACAGTCATTATGCTGACAAGAGGGATTCATGGGGCAGTATTCTTCGGAATTATCCTAAGCGTCATTGTCGGAATGATTTTCAACCTTATTGAAACACCTGAAAAAGTAGTCGGAGCAGTACCAAGTGTTGCACCAACCTTTGGAGCAGTTTTCAGCGCTTTCGGCGATCCATCATTCTATACATCAACCATGCTCGGGATCATCCTGACATTCCTGTTCGTTGATTTCTTTGATAACGCCGGTACACTTGTGGCGGTTGCCAACCAGGCGGGTTTAATGAAGGATAACAAGCTTCCGCGCGCCGGCCGCGCATTGTTTGCAGATTCAATCGCTTCACTTGTTGGTTCCATTTTCGGAACATCGACAACGACATCTTATATTGAATCCTCTGCGGGTGTAGCATCAGGAGCAAGAAGCGGATTTGCTTCGCTTGTTACGGCTGGATTCTTCCTGTTATCACTATTCTTTTTCCCGCTGCTCTCAGTCGTTACTTCTGCTGTAACAGCGCCAGCATTGATTATTGTTGGAGTCCTGATGGTTTCTTCTCTTGGTAAAATCGAATGGGGCCGCTTTGAAATCGCGGTACCATCATTCCTGACTATGATTGCGATGCCATTGTCATCCAGCATTGCAACTGGAATCGCAGCAGGTTTCATTTTTTATCCAATCACGATGATTGTAAAAGGAAAGTCAAAAGAAGTACACCCGATTATGTACCTGTTCTTTGTGATTTTCGTTCTTTACTTTGTGTTTTTGACAGAATAGCAAGGAGGTCCAGCGGATGACGCTGGATCTTTTTTTGGCAAAAATTGAACAGGTCGTGTTAATTACTCCGGATTGACTTATAAATCTTCCTTTTATACGATATTCCCATAGAACAAGCTGAAACGGGGATCCGGCATGGACAATATCGAAGTAAAAAAAGGTTTAAATAATAATGTCTTGATTGCTAACCACCCAACATTAGGGGAAGTCATCCTGATCGGCAAGGGCATTGGCTTTAATCGAAAAAAAGGAGACAGGCTTGAAGAGGGGCAGGCAGAGAAGATGTTTGTCCTTAAGGATGAAAAGGAGCAGGCGAACTATATCAAGCTTTTGCCTTTTGTTGAGAATGATCTGCATGAGGCCATCATTTCTTCTATTGAATTAATCAAGAAAAGGACAGACAGCCAGCTGAACGAACACATCCACGTTGCCCTGACAGATCACTTAATGTTTGCGGTGAATAGGATCGCACAAGGCATGGAATTCAAAAACCCTTTTTTGGTGGAAACAAAAACACTGTATCCTACCGAATTTGAAATCGCGAAAGATGTTGTGCAGCTGATTAAAGAGAAGTCAGGGATTGAACTTCCTGATGGGGAGATCGGATTTGTTGCTCTCCATATCCACAGTGCGGTAATGAACCGAAATTTGTCTGATGTTAATAAACACTCGCAACTTGTGACAAAACTGGTACAGATAATTGAAGAAAATCTCGATATAACCATCGATAAAGAAGGTATAGACTACACAAGGCTTATACGCCACATACGTTTTACGATCGAAAGGGTCAATAATGGTGAAACGGTAGAGGAGCCAGAAAAATTTGCAATCCTCTTGAAAGAAGAATATCCAGTGTGCTACAATCTTTCGTGGAAACTCATTAAAGTGATGCAACAGACCTTGAAAAAACAAGTATGCGATGCTGAAGCCGTGTATCTGACGATGCATTTGCAAAGGCTTCAGAAAAAAGTTAAATAAAGCAGTTATATCTTACGTGTTACTGATTCGATCAGGCATGAGTAAAGAATGTAATTGAAATGGAGTTTTATGGGTAATATATCCGTATGCTTCTTTCGAGACATCTTTCTCATGCCTTTTTTATTTGTTTTTTTACTGTTTGTAACCGCTTTAGGAGAAAAAATTTCAGGAGGTCTTCCTATGTTTAAGAAAGCTTTTGGTGTTCTTCAAAAAGTAGGTAAAGCGCTGATGCTTCCAGTTGCACTGCTGCCAGCAGCAGGTATTCTGCTAGCTCTTGGTGCCGCGCTTAGAAACCCTGCTTTATTGGAGCTTGCTCCGTTTTTAGATAACAGCGGCGTCGATATGGTGGCTGCTGTTATGCAAAATGCCGGGGACGTTGTCTTCGGAAATCTTCCGTTGTTGTTCGCGGTCGGTGTAGCTGTTGGTTTGGCTGGCGGTGAAGGTGTTGCCGGTCTGGCAGCAATCATCGGATACCTGATCATGAACGTGACAATGGGTACTGTTCTTCAAATCACTCCAGAGGATGTGAACGGTCTTAACTACCAGAGCATCCTTGGTATTCCGACCCTGCAAACGGGTGTCTTCGGCGGTATCATCGTTGGTATTATTGCCGCAGCTCTTTACAATAAATTCTTTGAAATCGAGCTGCCATCTTATCTTGGATTCTTCGCTGGTAAGCGTTTCGTGCCGATCATCACAGCAGGAACAGCAATTTTGCTTGGCCTGGCCATGCTTGTCATCTGGCCTCCTATCCAAAATGGACTGAATGCATTCTCGCAAAACATGGTTCACGCAAACTTGACACTATCAGCATTTATCTTTGGTGTAGTTGAACGTTCATTGATTCCATTCGGATTGCACCACATTTTCTATTCACCATTCTGGTTTGAGTTTGGTTCTTATACGACTGAGGCAGGCAATGTAGTCCGTGGTGACCAGCGTATTTTCATGGCTCAGATTGCGGACAATGTTCAAAACCTGACTGCTGGTACATTTATGACTGGTAAATTCCCGTTCATGATGTTTGGCCTTCCGGCTGCAGCATTAGCGATTTACCATGAAGCACGTCCGGAAAGAAAAGTAGTAGTCGGCGGTTTGATGGTATCTGCTGCTTTGACTTCATTCCTGACAGGTATCACAGAACCTCTTGAGTTCTCATTCCTGTTCGTAGCTCCAGTACTATTCGGAGTTCACGCGATTTTCGCAGGTCTTTCATTCATGACGATGCATCTATTAGATGTAAAAATCGGTATGACTTTCTCTGGTGGTCTTATTGACTACATTCTGTTTGGACTGATCAATCCTCAGACAAATGCGTGGATTGTCATTCCGGTAGGTTTAGTGTTCGCGGTAATCTACTACTTTGGTTTCCGTTTCGCGATCCGCAAGTTTAACCTGATGACTCCTGGCCGTGAAGCGGTTGAAGAAGATCAGGAAGAAGGCGGTACAAAAGGCCAAGCTAGCGACCTTCCATATGAAGTTCTTGACGCAATGGGCGGCAAAGAAAACATCGCTCACCTTGATGCGTGTATCACTCGACTACGTGTATCTGTAAATGACATTAACAATGTCGATAAAAATCGTCTGAAAAAGCTGGGTGCTGCCGGAGTACTTGAAGTCGGCAACAACATCCAGGCCATTTTCGGGCCGCGTTCAGAGACGATTAAGGGTCAGATGAGAGATATCATGAATGGTAAAAGGCCTCGTCCGGTTGAAACAAACCAGGCAACAGAGGTTGAGCAGCAAATTGAAGAAGTAAATCCGGAAGCATTGCAGACGCATCATGATGCAGATTCTGCAGCAGAAGCATTCGTTTCTCCTATTAAAGGTGAAATCCTGCCAATCACAGAAGTCCCTGACCAGGTATTCTCAGGAAAGATGATGGGAGACGGATTTGCTATTGTTCCTGCTGAAGGTACAATTGTATCACCAGTAGACGGAAAAATCGTCAACCTGTTCCCGACAAAGCATGCAATCGGAATCCTATCTGACTCTGGACGGGAAATCCTTATCCATGTGGGCATAGATACAGTGAACCTGAAGGGACAAGGATTTGAAACACTTGTATCTGAAAATGACGCTGTGAAAAAAGGGCAGCCATTGTTGAAGGTTGACCTTGATTACATCAAGAAAAACGCAACATCCATTATCACTCCAATCGTATTCACTAACCTTTCAGAAGGGGAAAGCATTGTCATCAACAAGAAAGGCAATGTGGATGTGAAGGACGAGAATATCATTACAATTTCTAAATAAGATTGAAACTAAACAGCCGGTCTCCTGAATGGAGGCCGGCTGTTTTTATATATAGAAGAAAAAGCAGTAGCAAAATATTTCCCAATTATTTCAAGGGTTATTCGTGTTGACTCTGGGCACGTCCGATGATAGTATATAGAAACAGTCGCGAACAGGTTAACAACATTTTGAAGTTAAAAAAATAAATTCAAAAAAGCTGTTGACTTTTAACGCTGTGATATGATAAATTATTAAAGTCGCTTCTGAGCGGCGCGCACAACTTGCTCTTTGAAAACTAAACAAACAAGCGTCAACAAACAATAAATTATCATGGCTTCTATTATAGAAGAACATGAGCCAACGTTTTAACTTATGAGCTAACTCATAACTCTTTTTTGGAGAGTTTGATCCTGGCTCAGGA
>NZ_JAGGQQ010000016.1 GCF_018613195.1 Bacillus sp. ISL-45 | reverse complement strand
TCGGCCCTGTTGGCCCTGTCGCTCCGGTTGCTCCAGTTGCTCCGGTCGCTCCAGTTGCTCCGGTCGGCCCTGTTGGCCCAGTCGGTCCGGTTGCTCCGGTCGCTCCAGTTGCTCCGGTCGGCCCTGTTGGCCCAGTCGGTCCTGTCGCTCCGGTTGCTCCGGTTGGACCTGTTGGTGCGGTTGGTCCTGTTGGTCCGGTCGCTCCGGTTGCTCCTGTCGGCCCAGTTGCTCCAGTCGCTCCCGTTGGTCCCGTTGGTCCTGTTGGCCCTGTTGGCCCAGTCGGTCCCGGTGCTCCTCCACCAATTGGAACTTGTTGTTTTTGAAGCAGCTTAATTGTAAACTTGACGAGCATCTTTTCCACGATGTTCCTAAAGGTTCCTTCAAATATTGCTCCCTCTTGTAGAGGCACCCTGTCTGTTGCTTCATCGTACTCAACAATACTGCTGGAGACCAAATCACAGTATGGAAGTTCATTATAGTGTTGGATACTGGATTGATGATATTGTGAAAGGTCGCTCGTTAGCAGCTCATCTTTTTCAGGAAAGCCTTCCGATAAAGGTTCAGTGACCAAGAAATCAAATTCCCTGCGCTGGTTTAACCGAACCTCTACTGGACGAGTTATGAACTCCCTAATTGTAGTGGCACACTCAAATGGCACTTTCACGGTAAAAGATCGGATATTTGAGTCTATACACTTCCCCTTCCATCCCGTTGGTGCAGCTGCGTATCTGATATTTTTTTCTACATATCCTTTAATGAATAGCTGATTGGTTGGAACCAGAAGGCGACATTGAACAAGGACTACTCGTTTTTTTATATCCTTGATTTCCAGTACATCTTCCGGGAATGTAATATCAGCTTTAACCGAGGTACTTACTTCAATTTCAGCTAAGACTACAGGTACCTTGCTTATCCTTGCATCAAAATTCACGTCTGGTGCTACGTTTCTGTTTGAACAATTACTAATATTTGCCAGAAAATCCTTATTGTGATTCTCTTTATCTCTCAATAATCTCACTCCCTTTTTTTGTATTGAGAACACAATATCTTATGGATATTTCTATACAGAGGATTGGACTATTTATATAAAAGACTGAATCGTCGGGGAAAATCCACATATGCCTTCTTTGAATACAAAAAAGCCTCATCCAAAAAGGATAAGGCTTTACTATTTATGCAAGTACAACTCTTACAACAGCTTTAAACTGTGCTGAGTTTATGTGGCTGCACTGGGGTGTTACAGTAATGTCATTTATTGCTGGCAATTGGGACAGAAGTAAGTTTTCCGTGAAGAGATTTCTTTTTTTAAAATGGAAGTATTGCAGCGAGAACATTCTTTTCCTTCTCTGTCATAAACATAAAATTGGTAGCCTCCTGTTTTTCCATCTCCTTTATATAGCGGATTTTCCATATAACCACCTTGTTCAATTCCTCGCTTAAGGATAAACTGAATCGAATGATATAGCCGTGATAATTGTTGATCGTCAAGATCATTGATTTTTTTATCAGGACGAATCTCTGCATGCCAAAGAATCTCATCAGAATACCCATTCCCTATTCCAGCCAGCACTTCTTGATTGATTAATGTTGTTTTAATTGTTCCTCTTCTTTTTTGCATTAGTCGATGAAAGGCGTTCAATGTAAAATCAGGATCAAGCACTTCAGGTCCCAGTTTTCCAAACTCTTCCTGGACCTCTTCACGTGATAAAAGATGGAGGTAGCCCAATCGCAGTCCAATGAAAAATAAATGTTGTTCCCCGAATGATAGCTTTACTTGAATTGTCCTGTTTGGCCTATTTTCCTCTTTGCCAAAAAACATCCATCCGCCAAGCATTAGGTGCAATAATAAACATTTTCCGTCCTGCAATTGAAAAATTAAATATTTCGCTCTTCTGGTAACCGTTTTTATGGCTTGATTTGAAACTTGCGCAGTAAACCTGTCAACTGGTACGTTAATAGACTTTTCCCGCCCAATCTCAACACCCGAAATCTTTTGCCCGCCGATCAATGACCCCAGTAAAGTTTTATATGTTTCCATCTCTGGCAATTCAGGCATCATTTTGTCCCCCAATTTTACAATTTATTTTTACAGTATTTCCTACTGTGGAATTATTATAAATTCTTAGTTCTGCGTAAAAGATAGCTCCGAGTATTAAAAATCCCCCGAACATTAGTCCGAGGGTAAATAAAACAATATATTTTGCTGAATTAACAGCAATAGTCATAAGGATGCAACGGGGGGCAAGCTGGGTAAATCCATTTGGCTTCATAGGGAGAAGCCTTCCAGTGCCATGCACCTAACGCAGCGGCACATGCATCGATAGAATGGCTTTCTGCTTCTATTTCAATAGGTAGTTGTGTAAGCCCCTGCTCCACAAGGCAATTTCGAATATAACTTCTAGCTGATTGTTCTTGTTTGTAAGCCAACACATATTCAATATTTTGTTTGGACAGTCTCGATCCAATCACTGCCCCTGGATGGACTTCTACTAGAGAAATGGAATACGCGGCGTTTAAATTCTCTATTTCTCTACTAAGTTTTATTCCTCTTAATGTTAAGTACACCATTCTATTTAAGGTTGGCGGCATGATTGACCCGGATTTCATCCCTAAATTCACAATAAACTTTCTTAGTTCCCGGTCACTCTTTCTATCTCCTCCACCGTCTTCATAAGATAAAGGTGCATCAATTCCGATAACTAACTCATCCAATTGACTTTGCTCAAAAACCTCTCGCAATATGTCCTGATCACTTAAATTATTTGCCCACTTAATAAGTTGCAGATGTCTTCCCTCTTGTTTAAAAATAGCGAGAACCGTATCCTTATGATTTCTTGGCCCTGATAAATCGATTCCGATTACTCTCATATAACCTCCCTCACTTCCATATTACAGGCTGTATAAACAATTCCCGATTTAGCTTAATGAACATTCAGCAAGGTTATTCACGTATTCAATTTGATTACATGTATATTTACACTAGAATACTTTTAAAAGTTCTTCAAAACTCTTAACCTTCTTATCATATTCACTTACTTGGCCAAATCCATATTCAGCATAAATAAAGGGAATATTAGCAAATCTGGCTGCTTCTAAATCACCTTGTGTGTCACCCACATAGACTGGATTTAATAAGTTATTTCTCTGAATAACCAAATTAATATTTTCACCTTTTGACAGACCGGTTCTACCTGGGTTTTCGAAGTCTAAAAAATACTTATCAAGCCTATGAGACTTGTAAAAAGCTTCTATGTAACCATCTTGACAGTTACTGACGATGTATAGTTTGTATATTTGAGAAAGTTCCTTTAGAACATTCTCTACATTGTAAAAAAGAACCCCTCCATTCTTTTCTAAGATAGATTGTTCTGCTTCGCAACAATCTATTATTAATTTTTGACGTTCTTTATCATTTAAGGCAGGAAAGAGTTTCTTACTTATTTCATTCATCTGTAAACCCATCGTACCTTCAAAATCTTTCCGGGTTAATTCACTATTTATGAGATTACTTTTTCTTATAACGTTATTCCAAGCACTAAGTACAGTGTCTATCGGATCCCAGATGGTTCCATCTAAATCAAAAATGATACTATCCAATTCATTTCACTCCCGTTCAACTAATTTTTTGCAACTTACTTTTTCTTCTCTTGCCATTTCAAGTTTTCATATTTGCTAACTCTAGGTCCAGAATAATATATCTATAACGCTGTATTGCGTAATAAAAGTGGTCTAAAAAAGTCCACTTGCCTACTAAGCTCTTATTAGATCTAATGATCATATGGCAAAGTATAATTATTCTAATAGGATTATAGATGTTTGCATTTTGCAGCTTTTTCACACTCTATTAACAAGGCAGTTATAGCATCCTGGTTTAGCGTTAAGGATGTGAATATATTCTACTTCTTTGTTATCAAAAATTTCATCTATATTTTCTCTCAAATTCACACCTTCTGTAACCCTTGCTTCTACAATCATTGAGTCAGTATTGTAGCCGCGTACAGAAAGATACCTATGATGTAACATATCCGGAATTTCATTTACATCTAGCTTTGCGGTAGTTGCTCCCTTTCGTATAAATATAGGCCCACTTGCTTTATAAGGCGAATTAACACAATGATATTGGTAATTCAGTAAGATTACCTCTTCTCCTACCTCTGCATCCTTCAAACTTACCCTGCAGGGATATCCAGGCTTTTTATTTGCTATCATTTTGACTGCCCCGATACTTTTTAATCCTCCTTCATTCATTAAAAATAGGTTATTAAATTCCTTCTCTTGTAACGCAACGATTTGAAAGTTATTTCTCATATTCTATCCCCCTTTAATTTTAAAGCTTATTTAGTTGTTATGAAGCATTTCTTGAAATAACTATCTTACAGACTCTTCAATCTGTATTCTTTTGGGGTTAAACCAGTTCTCTCTTTAAAAATTTTGTAAAAGTTAGACATGCTTTTAACCCCTGCTTTTAGTGCAACTTCAGTAATTTCTATGTCTGTATGTGTCAAGAGCCTGGCTGCTTCTTCCATTCTTAACTCAATAATATATTCAGATATGGTCATACCATAATAATGTTTAAATAATCTTGCTAGATGATTATTGCTCACACCAAGTTTCTGGGCTATTTCTTTACGGTTAAGAGGCTTATTATAACTGTTAATAATTATTTCTTTTGCCCTTTCTATTAATTCTTTATTAGGTTCATAAGTTGTTTCATTTAGATCAGGCCTACACATTTTGCATGGCCTAAATCCATCTTTTAGCGCATCCTCTATATTATCAAAGAAAATGGTGTTCTTTTCCAAAGGTGTCTTGGCCTTACAGGAAGGTCTGCAAAAGATCCCCGTTGTTATGACTGCATAATAAAACAACCCATCATAATAATTATTACAGGTACTAACTGCTTTCCATTTTTCTTCATTTTTAATAGACCTTCACCTCTCTATCTTCGCTTCTATAGTTATTATATATTTCCTTGTTCTAAAATTTCTTCCTGTATTTCACCAACATATTCTCTCTCGAGTAACCTTCCTCTTCTAACTATGTATTTTTTAAAAATTCTATCGCAAATATTTTCTCCAAAACAAAATTCCCCCAAACCAACGGTCTGAGGGAACATAAAACACACTTTAATTTTTAATTAAAAGCTTAAAACCTTTGATACCAAGCTATTTTAACTCTATCAACGCAACACACTCGACGTGTGTTTTGATAGAATGGTGATACTGAAACGCGTAAATATTGATTTTGCGTAAAGATGTTCCCCCTATTTTAAGGGGGCTCAAACATTTTTATAGCTCATATTTAATAACTCAAATCTTACGACTCACATTATTCACATTATTGATAGGTAAAACCATACGCTTATTCATTAACTCCATTTTTAATTCGAAAAAGTCACAAGATTATCTTGAAGGCTTAAATATCATATTTTTTCTTCTACTCATCTACAACTGCCACAAATACTCGTTGTTTATTATTTTCGGTAGGAATATAAAGAATTTCTATTTCTTTATTTGGTAGTTCAACGACTTTATCAATTATTTTATCAATTCCATCTGTCTCCTTGTTTTTATTCAAACCTTTTTTTAATTCGCTCAAGTTTTTGTTTTCTAACTCAACTTTTTCTTTTACTTTATTAACACCTCTTATATTTTTATAAGTATCAACGTAATTGAAGGCATTTTCAATTATAAACGGAATGGCCCGACCGTAATAATTATTACTATCATTTAATTTCTCTCTTGATTTTTCTAATTTTTTCTCTTTATCAACCAATTCGTCACTACTCTGCTGCTGTCTCATTGAATAGATCTTCTCAACTTCTAAATCAATATTAAGATAAAAACTTTTAGTATAATTTTGTTTTAATTGCCTTATAAGTCCATTAACAAATTCTATTTGATCACCATTCTTCATTCTTTTTCCAATCTCAATTACTTCTGCAACCAAAGACAATTTATTAGCCTCAAAAGCAATCTTAATTGTTAAATCAAGTTCCTCTTCCTCGATTCGTCTTTTTAAACGATTTTTATATTCTTCATGAATTTCATCAGCAGTTTTTTTATAGTTCCTAATAGCAGATAAATCAGTAGTATCAACAAATTCTCTATTTGCAATTTCAGACAAACCCTTTTTAGCTGCAATCAAACGACCAATGCTTGTATCATGATGGATATTTAGAAGTTTTTCTAATTTCGCATCAATATCTCTAATTTGATTATTAATTTTATGTAAATAATATGTCCCTGAAACAACTGACATCCCTTGCATTCCTGCTGAAAGAATTACTGCTGGATTTACTGAAGCACTTAATCCAATTTTTGCAAAACCAGCGTGCTCTACTAAATGCCCCGACGCGTCTCGCACCATGGTCGTTGTAGTTCCATTTGCAAATTTAGACAATTGGGAGGGATTTGCAGTGGCAGTAAACAAGCCATTAGGTGCTTGTTTTGCAATTTGAGCTAAAGTCATTCCTTGATTAGCAACTTGCAATGCCGTCTGTGAAACGTTACCCGTCATCAATGACAAGTCAGATGAAAAGACTTCCTTGTATTTATTCTTTACTTCCAATTTATCATCAGTTACTTTTTCCAAAGAAAGCTCATCACCTATAGAATTAGAGACAACAATTTTATTGATTTTATTTGAGTTATTTAACATATTATCTTCAGACATTTAAACTATCTCCTCGGTCTTTTCATTAGATATCATAAACTTAACCCCTCTAATTCAAAGATTAATTTCTGTAGATTTTTTCTTTCAATTCTTCTATTGTATAAGGCTTATCCCCAACTTTGGAGTGAAGAGCTAAATGGCAGTTTGGACATACTGGACGTAGATCAATTATTGGATCCACCTCATATTCCTCATTAACTTCAGATAGTGCTCTCAGATGATGAACATGAATTTTCCCTTCAAATTCGTCCCCATAAAACTTAGCAAAATCAAATCCACAAACTGAACAGTGACAACCATAATGGTCTATACATTGTTGTCTTGCTTTGTAATTTCTTTCATATGAATTAACCAAAACCTGCTTCTTTGCTCCTTCTTTAAGCTTAGGAGATTCTTGTGCCGGCAATTCTTCTGCCATAAGAGTCATTTGCTTTCTTTTTATCAGACTATCAATTTCAGGCCAATATGAAACATTAATTTCCTGTTTCGACTGTGAAAATCTAGTTAGACTACTGTCAATCTTATTTAGTTCTGCTATCGTAATAGGTTGAAAGATTCTGACCGTGTTTATATCAAATTTATAAGCTCCATAATATTGTCCCTCAATTGGACTATCATACTTTTCAATGTTCTGGAGATTTGCCGATGCAATAATCAAATTATCAAATTGAAAGAGTACTAGACAACCCTCAGTTGCATTCATTCCGGTTTTTCTAAAGTAATACAGGCCTTCTCGATTATCAATAAGGTTACCTAAGAAATAGTTCTTTTGAACATCCTCTATGCTCATTTCAGGAAATTCTTCTCTACTATTCATGGGTAATATCCTTATAGATGGCGGCGAATCATTTTTCGAAGTCGGCCTTGGCAAATCAATATTAATATGTAAATAATCTGCAAGCTTATACCATTCGGTACATTCTCTAATTTTTTTCAGTTCTTCAGAAAACACCTCTTTAGGGGTTAGCTTCTTTGCTTCAGGAAAATACTCTGTGCAAAGTTTATAAAAACCTGCACCTGCCTCATTTACTCCTTTAGTTACAACCTTTGCTGATAGAAAAGGTAACCCAAGCTGAAAACACAGTTCCGAAACAACTCCAATATTCCTTGGAACCTGCCGATGGTGAATTGGTGGTGAGACTCTGTCTCCCAACTCCTTATACTCCACAATAGGCTCCCTTTTCTTCACAGTAATTAATAGTTGTTCTGCAAGTTTTATTTGATCTGTAGTAAGTGTAATCATTTCGACACCTCCCGTTAAAGACTTTACTCCATTCTTTTCTTTGTTAGGTCTCTAGCATCTGAAATAGTATCGCATGTAAGTAATGTATCTAAATGACACCACACTCGACCACTTGGATAAATCTTTCCCGTCTTGACTTCTTTTGACGGCTTGATTGCAGGACCTAGGGAATAAATAAAGTGTGGTTCCCATTCCCTATCCGGCATTTCAGGTATATTATTGTGTGGGTTAGTTGAAACATCATATTCTTCTATATGGTGGATTGATTGGAGCTTTCCAACGTACCTGAATGCTATGTAATTTGGTGGTTCTTTTGGCCAGCCACTACCACCCATTGGATGAAAATATTTATTCTTTTTCTTCACTATACCAATCCAGGTCAATGAGCAATCATCTGGCTTACCAGAACCAAGTGATACAACATATACTTCATTTGAATTTTGATTTTGCATTGTCACTAACCCCCTTAAATAAACCTGCAACTCCTTTAGTAGCTTTTTTTCTGAATTGGAAGAAGATGAATAGGCAGCTGCAGTAAAATCATGAACATCTTTCCACGATACATGCTTAATTGGAATACCATTCGCATCTTTTATTTCTAAATTATGATACGCATACTCTCTCGAACATTCTGAAAGGGTTACAATCACCTTGTTCTTTGCATAACTCTTTTTAAAAGATTCGCGATTCGCGTACTTAAGTAACTGCCCCTTTGAAGGAAGGACCCATCCCCGCTTAGCTTCGACTATTATGAAAAAATCTTTATCATCTCTAATCTCAATATCCGTAATGCCAGAACCTTTGTCATATTCCTGTACACATATCTCAACGTTCTCCTTGTTGAAACCAACTACTCCACAAACATCCTTTATAAAAATTTCAAGCATAGAGCCACATTTACTTAATACCCAGGCAGTACTATGACTAATATCATTCTCTTTGTAGCCCATTAACTGAAAAATGCTATTAACATCTCTCCCGTGTAATTTAAAACTTGGCAAAAGTCTCGCCTCCAGTGATTTAATATAATATTCTAGCTAATCACCCATTTTATTTATTCCGATTGCAAGTAAGGCAATGTCTTAGAAAGATATTCCTGCCAATAATCTTCATCACCATTTAATTCATGGAGCCAGTAATACATCATCAGTATCTCAAATTCCTGTTTTCTTCCTTTTGTATATGACTTTTTCGGCATTTTCCTATAAAGAGAATCTAAATTAAACAAATTGCTTTTTTGCTTATAATCATAATCGTATTTCCTATAATTAGTAGTACTCTTTTTCCTATGAGAAGCTGGCCATAAATTGTCATTGTCCCAGAAGTAATTCACCCACTGGAAGGAAAATTCATGCAGATTAACCTGGTACTTTGTCCACGTTTTTTGTATCCATTCATTTATTTCAGCTGAAATGAAAACACTCTCACTTTGCATTCCCCTCTGACTCATTACCCTGTGATAATCCTTAATAAATAAAAACAACATCTCTGTTTGATCCTTTATATAAGGATGCTTTTTAATCAACTTCGAATAAGAGTCATAGGATACCGACCTAAATTCTTTATCAGAGCTGTATAGAAAAAAGAACTCATCTTCCTTTAAAATATTTCCAATGTTCTTGTGTATCTGCTTACCATACTCAGAATAAATACCTGTTAACCAGTCAATTATTTCTGGATCGTATTCCTTCAGTTGCTGTTGATATTTAGTTAATTTCTCGTCTTTTAGTGCGGTTTTTTCTTCAGCCTCTGTAATATTTAAGTAATTATTAAAGTATTCAAAGATGTAATTAACGCACAGTCTCATGTTTTCATTTCGTTCATCTATATTAAATTCATCTATCTTATCTTCTCTTTTTCTCCTTGCAACATATTCTTCAATTGTAAGCAATCCTAACACCTCATTTTAATATGTAGGTATACTATTTTATTTTAACAGTTTTTTGGTATATGTAGGAAATTAGTATGAGTATTTATGATAAAATCAAACTATATACATTTTATTGGGGGCTTATAGATGATTGAGGCTATTACTATAGAAGCGTTTGCAGAATTATCGTCTAATAATAGAGAATCATACATATTGGATAGAGCACAGTTAGAAGATTTCTGGCTTATTGGACGTGTAAGAAATCCTTTTGAAGAAAAACCATTTTTCTTTATAGAACAATTGATCAACCCGTATACAGGAGTAGTTTTGGAGTCTCAAATTTTTAGTGATTTTAGTCGTCCACTATCTATTTTTTGCCGAACAAAGGGAAAGGCAACACACTATGAAGATGGTATATTAGTTGCTGCAAAGGTTACACTCACTGAATTTGATAATGAGGTAAAAAAAGGGAATATATTTAATACCAGCTATAATGATGTCTACCAAATTGAAGATACTGATGAAATCTTTGATTTAATCGGAATGAACAAAGAGGACTTAGGTATTATCGCTTTAGCAAAGCCATCCCTGTATAAAGACGGAGAAAGCCGATTTGTTGATGTTGCAGCGGATATCATAAAAGCTAAAATTGAAAATGATATAGAAAATCTCAATAAAAAATTTGAAGAAAATAATCAACAGCTTTCATATATGGAGAGGCAAGAAGACCTTTTAGAAAAAACAAAACTAAATCTCAATTCACTTCAAGAAAAACTTAGAAAACTAGGTTTTGTATTAGATGAGCAATCTGGAGTACAAACTGAAAAGATAAATGAAACATTTCTAGAGACACCAGCATCAACTTCGGAATTACTTAAAGGTATCCAAGGACAACTTAGTGCTCGTGGCTATCATTATGAAGAAAAAACATTACGTCAGCTATTACTAGCACTAATGACAGAGCAAATGATTATCTTGTCTGGACCCTCAGGCACTGGAAAGACAACAATTGTAAAGCAGCTGGCGTCGATTATTAATGCAAAGTATGAAATAATTCCGGTTCAGCCAAGCTGGACTGATAAACAAGATTTACTTGGCTTTTATAATCCTATTAGAAAACTATATGTACCTTCTGCATTTTTAGATTGTCTTATCGAAGCGAAGCAAAATGAGGATAAGCTATACTTTATTTGTTTAGATGAAATGAACCTTGCACAGATCGAATACTATTTAGCTGATGTACTTAGTATAAGGGAATTAGAAGATGGAAAGCTTCGTTTATATAGTGATTTTGAATACGAACAAAATATGAATGAAATAAGATGGTTCATTCAAAGAATGTCTCAAGAAGAAACACTAGAAATTGAGGAAGCCTTAAGAAAGATTCAAATGGATTCGTTAGCACATTATGAGATGGTTACTAGATTTGAAAATTTGAAACGATACGCGCCGATTCTTAATATTCCTCAAAATGTTCGTATTATAGGAACAATGAATGTGGATGGTGCTGTACAAGCTCTAAGCCCAAAAGTAATTGATCGTAGCTTTGTCATCCCACTTTATCGTCAGGATAGTGAAAAAGTAGCATCAGTTTCAAAAATTGGACAGTACGATATTTCTGCCCAGTACTTTACAACCAATACAACAGAAACACCAAGAATCTCTAATCAATTACGTGAAGCAGTAAAGGATATACAACAAGAACTTAAAAACTGGCATATCGAATATAATGAACGTGTAGAAAGACATATTTTATTGTACTACGTAGCTGCGAAAAACCTAGGAATTTCTACTAAGCAACTAGCGGATGATATTACAATAATGAAACTTTTACCTAGGATTCATGAAATGGTAGATGATGAACAGCTAATTACAAGATTAATAGAAGTAGTTGAGCGTCATGTAAAAGATGAATTATTAAGTAAGAGAAAACTCAAAAAAATGCAGCAAAGATTTGAACAAACTGGCTTATACTCATATTGGAGTTGATAAGGCATGTATGTAGAGTTATTCATGATCAAGGTGAGGTATGACCATAGCGTAAAACCAAACCAAAAACTACTGCCGATAAAATCTATAGATATTGGCGATAAAATTGCAAGAAAAAATAAAGAAGAGTGGGTTATTCCAAACCATTATCGCAGCCAAAATGAAAATTTCATGCGACAAATTGGTGTTCGCTTCGTTGATAAGGATAACAATGTTGAAAAAGTTTCTATTATTTCACCCGACGAAAAATCTAGTCATAATTTTGTTTATCATTCCGACAAGAACATTTGGTTTGAACCAACGCTTTTTTCAAATAAGAAGCGCAAGAGCTATTATCTTTATGAAGAATCTAGTATTTTAACTGGACTAACAAATGCAGGAACAGCGAAGTTAAGCTGTACAGCAAATGGTCAACCTAACAATTTTGCCGCCATCCACTTTGTTCCATCCTCCTTACCAATTGAGGATTATGAAGAGATAATCGCCGATCTATACAGAATCCGGGAGGATTTTGTACGAGATGACCGAAATGTTGCCAAAGTTGCAATTAGTTCAAATAAAGTTGTGATGGAACTGCAGGAACAATTAAAAAAACTAACAACTGCAATTAAACAGATTAATGCTAACCCACATACAGTACTAGAATTGCATACGACGAAGAAAAAGCCGCAGAGTCACGGACGCTTTGACCTTCGTATGGAAATTGAACAATATATGAATCCTGGAAAACCAAATTATCGAAGTCGATCTCTCAAACCTATGGTCGCTACGTATGAGAATAAGCTAATAAAACAACTATTAGAAGATTTAATTCGATATGCAGCTGCAATGGGTTCAAATGAAATTACAACAAAGTCTCTATTACGTAATGTAATAAATGAGCGTGAAATGCATTTCCGTAAAAGTGATTTAGAAATTCAAAGATTACTTGGTTCTGTTGATAAGATAGAAGATATAAATACATACAACAGGATACATAGTAAGTTAACACAGGATATGCAACGATACTTAGATGAAGAAAGCAGTATTCGCGAGAATATCAAAGATATAGCAAACTTTACAGCAAATCCAAATACAGTACGTGATACCCAATATGTTGAACTAACACTTGAGATGAATGGCATATTTACGAATAGTAATCACTATTATCATCATCAATCCGTTCATGGAATGAGAGCACAATTAAAGTATGATAGACGTGAACATCAATTAACGATCAGAAACTATGCTATCGAGACTCCTTTTGGCCGAATACCACAGGTTCCAAATAGCCATTTTGGTACAATCCAACTTGGTAGTAATCATGTACGGTCCCAAATCAGATTTTATAAGGCTTTCTGTGAAGAAGCACAAATACAATCAGAGCATCGACCTAGAACCATTAATATTGGTGGATTTGTGCGACCACAACCTAATGGTGTTGATGCTGTCGCCACTCCAAGACTTGATAATTTTTATGATTATACATTTGACTTTGTGCATATTTCTAGCATTCACGTAAACGGTAACGAAATACTTGTTCCGGAAGATAGAGTTTCTCTCCTAGATTTTTTAGATAACGAATTACCGGTTATGATGCATGGTGCAGACCAAAGTGAAGAAGCGTTTATGCGTTTAAAGCAACTTGAGAAACTCCAGGCACTTACCAAATTTAAAGAAGAAATTCATAGTGCTGCTGCGGAGTTTGATGAGTTACGAGAAACTGCACAGAGTTTATTGATGTTACCTTTATTTTCAACACTTAATTTAAATGAACGACTCCCAATAAGACCAACTCAAGTATTCTTGCATAATCCAACCTACCGTGTAGCATGGCAAGCAGTCAAACGGATTAAGCATGAGCTTTCCGCATCATTATATGTAGAACAGCATCAACGACAGATTAGTACAGGAAAAGTAGAGCATATTTTCGAAGTTTGGACTCTTTATAAAATTTTATACCTACTAACTAAGGAAATAGGCTGGAGGTTAGATGGTTATAAAGATGTGACTGCCTGCTTAGATGACTACTTACTCGTTGGAAATCAAAAAGGGCTTCAAAATTTCTCTGTTACACTCTATTGGCAGCATTGGCAAGTTGAACTCTATTATGAGCCAAAAATAGATTTACCTTTTAGCCAATACCTTACACCAGACTTCGTTCTGAAATTTAAAAAGGATAATAGATCTTTGGGGATTGTTGTTTTAGATGCAAAATATCGAAATTATAATTCACAGGGAACGGAACAGTGGGTAGAGGATATTATTGATATTGCAATTAATAAATACGGAAACATGCAACCGATTGATTCAAAGTGGCAAGCTCCAATTTTGTCATCTGGTATTATACATTCTGATATAGCAATTTCCGAAAACGCTGAAGATAAGTATAACCCATACCATGTCATGTATAATGAATCGCTTTTTAACACTAATTTAAGTAACGAGAAGGCACATAAGTACGGTTCTATTTATATGATACCTTCTAAAACCTATGTTTTTAAAAATTGGTTCCGATTAATTATGGAATACCATCTCGGTGAGCATAAAGTATGTTGGAATTGTGGAGAGGCTGAAGAAGTACATGAGCGTCAACTTCTAACTCAAGGTGGGTACCCAAAATACTATTATACATGCAAAAAATGTAATGAATTCTGGGTGAAGGTACACTGCCGCTCTAATCGTCATAAACTTGTAAAGCACATGAATAACTACCATCTACAAGTAGAAAGTCGTAGAAAATGGTACGTTATATGTCCAAGTTGCGGAGATGGCCGACCAACACAAGCAACTCCCCAACTAATAACAACTTTATTGGAACCACCACCAGAAGTCATCAATTTTGATGATGATCTACCATGGTAATCTGAAAAGATTGCATAATAACAATTAGTTCAAAGGCTTGGATATTATTCCAAGCCTTTTTATTCAATTTGGCACTCAACTTCTGTACCATCTAGCAAAGTCACAATAATTTTTTCTCCGTTAAACACCGTTATTTTTTCAATGAGTTTAAAGTATAAATCTATGTCAAACTCTGATAATGGAATAGCTTCCCTAAAAAGTTCATTAAACTGTTCTTTTTTATATTTTTGAAGGAGATCGTGGCTATCTTGCTGGCTCCACTTATTTATAAAGTGTTCCTTGTTTTCTAAAATGGCGTTAAATACATCTATAAATGCCTGGTATAAAGTTCTATCATCAATATGTTTATTCCCACAACTCTTTTCACCTTTAATGGTATATTTTTTGTTGCATCTCCATATTTTTCTTCGAAGCGTTTCGTTTGTAGAGTTCCAAACCTTCCTTCCAAATGGGCTGCCACAATGGCCACATATAACTCTTCCTGCAAAAGGATTCTCAACCGTAGCATAATCAACTTTTACAATCCCATGTTTCTCTGCAAAGGCCCGCCTTTTCTCCATCTCTAGCTGTACCGCTTCCCACATATCTTTTGGTATGATTGCAGGATGACTTTCTTCAACATAGTATCTTGGAATTTGTCCGGTATTTTGTACTCTCTTTTTCGTCAGGAAGTCGACCGTATAAGTCTTCTGAAGAAGAGCATCCCCTTTATACTTCTCATTGCTAAGCATCTTTCTTATGCTGCCTTCATACCATTTGGCTTTGCCGTTCCAGTTTGGAATATTCTCTTCCTCCAGTTCTCTTGCTATCCTATTTGGCCCTTTCCCATCCAGATAGTCTTTATAAATCCTTCTAACTATCTTAGCTTGATTCTCATTAATGATAAGGTTGCCATCCTCGTCCTTGTCATAACCAAGGAATTTGATATGATTCACTGCTACCTTCCCTTGTTCAAACCGTCGCCTGATTCCCCAGGTAGAGTTCTCCGAAATAGATCTACTTTCATCTTGTGCAAGGCTTGAAAGGATACTTAACAAAACCTCACCCTTGGCATCTAACGTATTAATGTTTTCTTTCTCAAAAATAATACCAATCCCTAGATCCTTTAGCTGCCTTACAAAATTCAAGCAGTCTAGAGTATTTCTTGCAAAGCGCGATATAGATTTGGTTATAATCATGTCAATTTTTCGATTCTTACAGTCTTTAATCATTTTATTAAACTGTTCACGCTTCTTCGTGTTGGTTCCTGAAATTCCTTCATCTGCATATATCCCTGCAAGTTCATAATCCGGGTGGTTGGTAATGTAAGTTGTATAATATTCTACCTGGGCCTCATAACTTGATAACTGTTCTAATTGGTCTGTCGATACTCTGCAATAGGCTGCCATTCTCTTTTTCTGTGGCTCTAACTGTTCTGAGTTGTTCGGAATGGTTGCCATTGCTGGAATAACTGTAATGTTTCTTGCCATCCTTTATAACCTCCTTCACAATAGTTTCTTCTTTTATATTGAGCCTTCCAACAACCTCGCCATCAATCGATGTTCCTGAACACGCATTCTTTCCATTTTTAATATAATTGCTGCATTGCCATACAATTTTTCTACATGGAAGTTTGCTATTCCAAGTTCGCCTTTTTAACGTTGAACCACACTTTCCACAGAACAACTTTCCTGTTAGGGGATATCTTTTTTGGTACTTTGTTGGATCTCCCACGTTCCCCTTAGCTTCAGCCCTAGACTTCATCTCTTTCTGAACTTCATCCCACATTTTTTCTGAAATAATCGGTGGATGGTTTTCTTCAATGTAATAGCTATCCACTTTACCATTATTTCGAACGGTCCCTCTCCTTAAATGGTCTGGGGTATAGTATTTCTGCAATATTGCGGCTCCTTTATATTTTTCGTTTTTAAGAATATTCAAGATTGTACTTTCCTGCCATGTCCCACCTGCCACTGTAGGAATGTAAGCTGCATTTAATTCTTTAGCTATCGTAAAGGCCCCTTTCCCCTTTAGATAATTCTCAAAAATCCTCCTTACTATCTCTGCCTCGTTTTCATTTATTATCAGTTCTCCATGTTCGTTCTTATCATAGCCGAGGAACCTATTTGTGTTTATCATTAGTTCCCCTCGTTCAAACTTTTTCTTTATTGCCCATTTGGTATTCTCACTTATATTTTTACTTTCTTCCTGGGCAAAAGAAGAGAGGACGGTAAGCATTAACTCTCCGTCCCCCGATAATGTATTGATATTCTCTTTTTCAAACCTTATTTCCACACATATATTTTTAAGTTCTCTAACAGTTTTTAGCATCACTGTTGTATTTCTTGCAAACCTCGAAATGGATTTAGTAATAATGAGGTCTATTTCACCTTGATTTGCGAGTTCTAACATTCTCTTAAACTCCGGGCGGTTTTCAGTAGTACCGCTAATTCCTCGATCTGCAAACACCCCTACGAATTCATATTCTGGGTTTGTCCCAATCAGCCTTTCATAATAACTAATTTGGTTGTCTAACGACTCACCTTGTTTCTCATGGTCAGTTGAAACTCGAGCATATGCACATACTCTTTTCTTCGATTCTTTCTGTACAGTTGGTTCTATGATTCTAACCCGCATTTTAGACCTCCTTTCTATCAATTTGGTACTAACATATATCACTCTGAAGGCCTAAATAGTCAAGTTAATAGAGCCATTATTCATACTTAACAAACCCGTCAAAGCCCGCTACTTTCAGCTTCTTAACCATCGATTCTGCCTTATCTTTTTCTGAAAATGCACCTACCTGCACTCGGTAGTATTTTGGTGTATTAGAAGATTTTCTAGTTTCACTAGTTAAACTGTGAATAATTTTGACGGCATCTTCACTAATCCAACTCATGATCCCAGCAGATTCTTTGCCATTGTTTTTATCTATAGTTTTTCCTAGTAGAACACAAGTCTTTCCACCTTTAATAACTGGTTTTCCATTTGAATCAATCTGGGTCACTTTGTGATACGAACCTGTTTTGACCCAAGAAGGAATGGTTGCTCCACCGGGGAAATACTTAGTTACCGAAGATTTAACTTCTACCACATCCCCAACCTTAATGCTAGTCGATGATTCTGGACCAGCATTTGTATCATTTAATGCTGACCTAACCGCAGCACGAAAAGTATCCATACTCTCACCATGTTTAGGTAACCAGTGCATCACATCAGAGTGATTACTCGCAATCCCCTTCTTGTGTCCTTCTGAATGACAAATGATATCTCGTTCAGTGAGATTATAGGTTTTACACAACTGAACACAAAGCTCTACAGTATTGTTCCAGGCTTTTCTAAAATAGACCTCATTCTTTTTGGTATCATAGCCAACCATTGTAGATCCACTACCATAAGAAAAGCCACCAGGTTCACAAATTTCAATTCCAATATGCGTGTTATTGGCTCTGCCACCGGAATGCCATCCTCGGTGATTCCATGGTAGATACTGCCACACTTCTTTATGATCAACAAAGGCATGAACACAAACCTGCCTGCTTGTTTCACCCGCTTGGTATGATTTATTCCAGCGACTAAACCAATCTGCAGCCATCACACCGGGTGTCGCTGTGGAATGAATCATTATCCCTTGGGGTGAAATCTTTCTTCCTGCTTTATAACAATCGTTTTTTGTCATGAATCTAGTATTTAGTTTCATCTTTACCATCTCCCTTTTTTCCTTTCAGCTGAGCTAGTATATCCTTTAGTTTTTCAGGAACAGGCAACCCAATTCTTGAAGCATTTTCGATAATGCTGATCCCTTCATTTGAGAGATAGAAAAAGATAACCGCTGTGCGAATAGCACTACCGTCACCAATAATCTGGCTATCTATAATATGAGCAACTCCTACTAAGAAGAAAATAAGTACCTTCTTAAAAATACCTTTTGCTCCAATTTCACTAGAAAGGCGCTTTTCTATAATCGCACTCATAAGGCCGGTAATATAATCAATTACTACGAAAGCAATAAGTGCATACAAAAATCCATCAAAGCCACCAAGAGCCCACCCGAACCAACCACCAACTGTTGCAACTACTACTTGCATATATGTCCACAACTCTTTCATTCTCCAATTCCCTCCCGACTATCTAACTTCGTATCTATTAAAAAAAGAACCCGACAAGGTTCTTGAGTTTTCCATTCTAATACTGCGCATAATAAACATAACCACTTGCCTTCACATAAAAGCCATCCCCAGAAATATAAATAGCACCGCCAAATGTGTCATAGGTTGAAGTAGTAAATCCCGGTTGCTCCACACCTTCCCATGTCAGGCCGTCTACTGACACATAAAGCATACTCTCGTTAAAGAGAGCATATTTTCCCCAGTCTGCCATCCTTCAATACTTCCTGCTACATTTCGTAAGTCATTCACGATATCAAGCATTAGTTTGGTTTTGCTCATGGTTTAATCTTCCCTCCTAATGTATCCGCCGTCTTCCTCCTGGCCAGTGTTAGACGTACTTAAAATTTCGTAAGACTTTTGACTTACATCTATAAATATAAAAAATTTTATATTTTCACGACCAACTCACTGAGTTGGCTCTTATTGCTTATATACAGGGTTTTTCCGAATTTGAGCATAAAAAAAGAACCCCTTCCGGGGTTCAAAACCAACTCACGAGTTAACGAGTTTTCAATTTTTTATTTCACTACCTAATTCCTGGATACCACAATGCTCTAGAACACCATTAAACTCATTAAGAGAAAGTCCTGGCATCATCTCCATTATACGAATATAGGTCTTGTCGGGGTCATTATAATAGTCGAGTTTATTCTTTGACTTACAAAACAATTTTTCAGTTATTCTAAAACTTAATTTCATACCTACACAAATTGCAATCAAAACACTAGTAGTCATGTTGTTATGCTTGTTATTTTTAATTTTTCCATGATAATTTTTATTTAATCCAGTTTGCTCATTAAACTGTTCTGGATAATTCCATTTTCTGTTCTGCATTAAAAACCATAAACACTCACAAAGAGATCTAGTCGGATCTCCTATCATCTTCATAAGTTCAATTTCTTCTTGTTCGTCATAAGAAGCTAATTGTTTATAAAATGCTTTATAAGCCTCTTCCGGTTCATATTTTAAAGAAGACTGATATTTGGGGTGAAATGTAAGGAGCCTGCTATCAACTCCTTCAATCCTTCTAAGTGCCGCATAACCAAGCAAATCTTTGTCAGTATTTGTATATGTAGTGAACTTTTGCTCCCGAATATTTATAACACATTTCGCAAGATTCTTTTTTGCCTTAGCGGTTAAATGAAGAAATCCATCTTTTTGTATTACATACTGGTTATCAGCAAGCACAAAGTACCCGTCAGCAAATACAAATCGTCCCTCACTTATCCATCGTTTAAGAACTGAATCTTCATCAATAATCTTTAGTGCTTCTACTGGAGTTAATTTGACAAAGTCTTTCTCGCTATTGATTTCTTCATAGACATCTTCATAGTCTACAAACTCTGAAATTGTATCTTTAAGACCAACCTCAATCAATCTATATTTTACTGATAACCGTGACGTTATAAAGAAGCTACTTAAATCATCAATTAAATCGTCACAGGATAAAATAGCGTTCTCTCCAGCCATTTTATATTGCTGAATAAATTCTAGCGCTTTCTTTTTAAAGCTATTTTTTGGCATCAGGACCCTTGGTGCTATTCTATGTGCCTGCCATTCCAGCCACCTTACTTCATTTTCCTTTGAGTTCTTTCCTTCAGATGGTGTAAAGAAAGTCTCGGATTGACGGCATAAAATAGGGTATAGCTTTTCAGATGCATTTTTATTTTTCATCTCAAGGATTTCAAAATATCTCTTATCTTTTTCCCAATGCAGTGCCTCATGAATTAGTGTATTTCTTTTCGAGCCTTCACCATAGACAGCTTCAGAGAAGGGATCGATTAATACAGTTCCGGCATTAAAGGCAGTTGATGTATATTGTCTTGTTTCCCGGTTATAAACATCTATATGTGCATCAAGTAGCAAACAGCAACCAAAAACGTCCAAATTACTAGATAGGGAAACTTCTTGTACTGTGAGTCCCATTTCCTGAAGTATCTCATCGACTGGAAGAGGCATTGGATTAACCAATGCCTCTTTACAATATTTATTTAGAAATTTAGTTGCATAGTCATCAAGTCTGTTTTTACCAAGAATCAAAGCACCTGATTTTCTATTTATATCAAAAATATCACTTGTTGTTATTTTGCTTTTCATTCTCTACCCTTCTCCTTTTTCCATATAATCTAAAGGCATCTCTGCTAATAGCTTTCTTGCCTCTTTCCAAGTAGGGTAGAACTCCTCAACAAGTGCATGGAATCTATGAGTGTGATTCTTTTCTATCAAGTGTACCAGTTCATGAATAACTACATACTCAAGGCATTCAACTGGCTTTTTAGCAAGTTGCAAATTAATCCATATTCTTTTCTTATCAATATTACAAGTGCCCCACTTTGTCCTCATGTTCTTAATTTTGTATTCATTAGCATGTAGATTTGTCTTTGACTCGCACCTTGAAATAACACCATTCAAGACTCGTTTAAGTTCTTCTCTGTACCAATCGTTAAAAGCACTCTCCCTAGATTCTTTAGTTGATCTTTCGGGTGCAGTTAAAATAATTTTATTTGGTAGTTTTTTAATCTCATATTTGTTTCCTTCATAAACGACTTGCAAACGATAGGGCTTTCCCCATAAATAATGTGATTCGCCAGAAACATATTCACGTTCAGTTTGACGTGGTTGTGACAGCATCCTATCTCTCACCTTGGTGATCTCTGGCATTTTCTTTAAAACAAAAAGCCTTATTTCTTCATCAGGATAATCACTAGGAGTGCTGACGGTTACATTACCTTCTGGAGGATTAACTCTTATATAAAGATTTTTAAGGTTTTTCTTTTTGATAATTTCTATTGGCATACCACCAATTATTGCTTCATTACTCATCGTATTCTACCTGCCTTCCAACTATATCAAAGACGGCATTGGTTTTTTCAGTTGCTTCGTCTTCGTCATAACCATTTACCAATAGATTTTGATATATAGCAAGTCTAATATTTTGTTGTTTTTGGAAATTCCTCTTCCAATCAGGGCGTATTGCATGACGGATAGCACTGTCAATATTTACAGCCAGTTTTTCATCTCTATCAAAGTAATCAAAGAAAGCTCTTCTGGCTTCGCTATTTTTAACAGCATCAGGATATCCAGAATTTTCTTCCGGATGTAAAATCGCCTGTGCTAATTCTACAACTTGACGCAGGTACTCCTCATAACTCATAGCCTCAATCCGTCTTTGGTCAATAATTACTTGTAGCATTTCCGATAGCTTACCATAGTAGACCTTATTTGAAGACATCTTCTTGACGATTTCATGTTGCAAGTTATTTTCAATGGTCTCAGCCTTAGCGTTATCATTTCCTGGAAGTTCTTTCACCAATGCATCTATTGGCGTTGTAGTTGTGTTGTCTAGTAGTAACTCAACCAATGACATGTTGCCAAGTTCACTTACTATTTTAGAATCATCGGCACGGATGTAAGTATCAAGGATATAACGCATATCAGCTTCGTAAGGCTTTAGGTCGATATAATCACAGCTTGCAAGTTTAACCATTTCCTTTATTTTATTATATCCAGCAATATTACTTCTAAGCTGTTTCACTTGATTGTCTGAATAACCATAGTCGCTCACAAGTTTATCACAACAATTCGCAAAGGAACGAGTCAGAGAGGCAGTTAAAGTGTAAAATATATCTCTACGACCTATATTCTCATCATCCTCGCTATTTTCACCACAGAAATATTCAATATAATCTGTATCCTCTTTTGGTGCATTTACATTTTCAAGCAAATCCTTAAGCGATGCAATTGCACCTACCATTTCAGATTTCGCCTCATCATAACGATTTTTAATAAGTCCTTCAACATCTTCTTTATCAAAGTTATCAAACGCCTCAGTTGTATAATCAGCAACCGCAAGCTGCACATTACGGAATAAGTCCATATAATCTACGATATAACCATAGTCTTTATCCTCGCCATCTGGTCTATTCACTCTACATATTGCTTGGAACAAGTCATGGTCTCGCATGGATTTATCGATGTATAAGTATGTCGCACTTGGAGCATCGAAACCTGTCAAAAGTTTATCCACCACAATAAGAAGTTTCATTTTGGCAGGGGTTTTTTTGAATTGCTCCTTTACTTCTTTTTCGAACTGAGACAGTTTTTCACCTCTAAGCATACGCTCATAAATAGACTTCTTGTACTCTTCTTCGCCTTCTTGATTTAAGTCGCTTGTAGCAGTTCTAACACTTGCATCAGAAGCATCATACGAAGTAACAATTGCACATCTATTAAAGCCGTTACTCGTAAAAATATCCCAGTATCTGCAAGCCTCGTAAATACTATTTGCAACAAGCATAGCTGTTCCACGGTCGTTTTTAAGACGTGGTTTTAAGTTCATATCGAAGATGATATCGCCAGCAATCTTTTCAAGTCTTTGTCTTGAACTGTACAACTTATTGATAGAAGTCCAACTTTGCTTTAGTTTTGTCTTCGCTCTATCCGTTAAGCCTGTGGTCTTATTATCGAACCATATATCAACCTTTTTATTATTGCTTAAATCTTGGTCAACATCTCTTGCCTCATAACGCAAGTCAAGAACCACTCCATCCTCAACGCCCTCATTAAATTTATAGGTATGGATATATGGACCAAAAGTTTCAATACTAGTAGATTTATCTTTTTTCAAAAGTGGTGTACCTGTAAAACCGATAAGTAACGCTTCTGGCATTAGCACCTTAACAGCCTCGTGCAACTTTCCAGAATTTGTGCGGTGACATTCGTCGATAAAAGCAATAATGTTTCCTTTTGCTTTAAAATCAGCAGGCAAATTTTTTAATAATTCTTTACGGTACTGATCCACATCAGATTGTTTACCTGCATTATGTCCATACTTATGAATCAAAGAGCATATGATAGAATCTTCATTTTTATTTAGTAAATCCCTTAAATCGGATGTACTCTTTGCTCTTTTTACTTTCTCGTTAACATCAATAAACAAGCTCTCTATTTGGTCATCAAGTTCGTCACGGTCTGTAATAATGACTACACGGCTATCTGCTACATTTTCAATAATCCACTTGGTAAGCCAGACCATAATTAGGGACTTGCCTGAACCTTGGGTGTTCCAGATAATACCGCCTTCATCTGAAAGAATCCTTTTTCTAGCTGCGATATTGGCGAAGTATTGATTATGCCTAGCTACCTTCTTCACACCTGCATCAAAGATAATGAAGTCGTGTATCAACGACAAAAAGCGTTCTTTTTGGCAAAGAGAAACGATTGCATCTCTTAGCTTGTTTTTTTCTTTAGATTGAATATTTTTGACTGTAGCAGATAGATTGTCTGTCGCTTTTAAGTCTTCTTTCCACTTTAGATAATACTTCTCAGAAGTTTCGATTGTCCCATACTTGAGGCCCTCTGCTTCGTTACCAGCAAAAAGTAACTGAGCAGTGCTAAAGAAACTTTGAATATACTCTTTCTTTTGGTTAGTAAGGTTTTGACGGATGCCCTCGCCAATGCTTACGCATGAACGCTTTAATTCAAACACACCCAGAGCGATGCCGTTTATATATAGCACTACATCGGGGCGTTTTCTTGTCACATGATCAAAGCAACGAACGCTTACTTCTTCAGCAACATAAAAATCATTATTTTCTACATTCTCCCAATCAATATAATGCACCGTTTGACGATTTCTATTTTCATCTTTGACACCTTGCTTGCCATAACGAAGAAGAGAATAAACTTCATTATTAATTTGATAAAGCCTGTCTACCTGATTGCTTGCTTTTGAAACAAGTTCAGTTACCGCCTTTGAAATTTGGTCTTTTTTGTACCCACGCTTTTCAAGATTCTTCTTTAGCAAATCCTCTTTAATTGGTGTGTTGTCTTGGTCTTCAAGATTGCCAAGATATGTGTAACCTAATCCACCATCTTTCTCTTCATCTATTAGCCAGTGGACAACCTTATTTTGTAACTTTTTTTCTAAATCAACAGACATAAACTTAACCTCCCTCCTATACCTTAAGACGCACACGACCAGTTAAAAGGTCGACCATTGCACCTTCTCTAATCCCTACCATCTTCGCTTTTTCTACTTCCAAAGCTTCGATTTCTTCATCCATTGCTGTTAGGACAGAGGCGATGGCTTGTTGTTCAGCGATATCTTTTGGCATGCGTATTAAAGAGTTTCTAAAAACATCCATTCCAACAAGATTTTTCATTGCTCCACCTTGTGTATTATCAATAATTTCATGTTGAAATTTATCCCATACAAAATATTTATAAAAATAATCTAAATCGCACTTGTTGACATCAATAGTGATTTTTAATAGCGCTTGGTTAATTATTCCTTTTGGATGGTTCTTGGGGATTCTATAAATTTTCCCAATTGTTCCAGAACAACTAACAATAAAATCATTTGCTTTAACAGCGAATCTGGAAAGTTCATAATATTTTTCATCTGCAACATAATAGTTTCCTATTTTTACAGATTTATAAATTGCATTTCTTTGCTCATATACTTTATTGCCTTGTCTTACAAACATATCTTTTTTTAATGAACCGCCAAAAGGACCTCTAACAAGTCCATTTGGTATACAAATATCTTCTAGTGTTTTTTCTTCCCACTCCCCATCAAATCCATCAAGCCTTGACTTGCCATTAACCAAATCCTCCAAAGCACCATCACGGATTGCTTTTTTCTTTTCGATTAGTTTGGTTAAGTTGTCGATATGCTCATCAAAGTCAGATAGGATTGAGGCGATGGATTGTTGTTCTGGGAGAGAAGGTAATAGAACTTGTACTTTTTTTACCACTTCTTTATTAAGGTTTTGCACTCCACTACCCGCAGCAAAAGAAGCATATTGTTCTTTTACAACTGGAGATGAGAGAAGATAATAAAGAAAATCCTTATCGACTTCATCTTGAAAATCGTACAGCGTTAACCATCCGTCATGTATACATCCATCAATACCTAAAAGGTAAGGTCTTCCAAAACTCATGGAGTTAGACAATATGAAGTCACCTTGATATACCCTTACCGAATGGTTAGCCCCACCTTTTGTTATTTTCTCAGCTGTAGAAACAATATATTTCCCGTTTTGTGGAGCATCGCCGATTTTTATCCAGTTCACTCCAGAAGAGCTGAGAGTTAAATAACTATCTATTGGACGTGGAGATGCACCTCTTTTTATTTTAATGACATCATTAAGGCAGCATTCTTTCCAATCTAAAGGATAAGTTACCATGTGTACCCCATCCTTTCTAAGGCCGACTTCACCTTGACTCTCGAATGAGCTGTCTTTTCCTCAATCTCACCTAAAGTATGTTCATAGCGTTTTGCGATTAAAGTAACTCTTGATGCAAGTGCATTGAGTACTTGATCTATTGCGTCAGCAATATCACCCTCAAGTCTTGCCATCCACTTTTTATCAAATAATAAGTGTTTAATTTCATCAACTGATAACTCCCCATATTTAGCAAGCACTATCTCATCGAGTGCTTTTTGTGCTTCTTTTACTGCTTTGTCGACTTCTTCTTTTTCTGTCATCTTCGTTTGATATGCAAGCAGAGCGTTATATTCATCAGCATAAAGTTCAGGCATTACTGCATTGTCGATTACATCTTTTAATGCCGCTTTTAACTTTGCTTTACCAAATGAACCGTTCTTATTTCTAAGTTCGTAACCCTTTAGCTCACCATTCAATTTGACGATTCTTTCCATTTCGTCTGTGTTGCCTGCATCAAATAATTCAAGCAACTTTGTAATATCACTCATTACAGGTGATGTCTTTTTACTTTCGAGTTCCTTAATTTGCTTATTAAGATTCGCCTTAGGAATACCGTCTCCTTTTTCATTTAAGGCATTTACAAGTAAACCTTCATCTCCGGATTCTTCTTCACGCATTTCATCGAGTTCAGATTCAAGCAATGCTGATTTTTCAATCAGTTTATTAAGTGCCAATAGCTCTTTTTCAAAATACTCATGTTCAATAATCTCTCGTGAAATTAACGCACCTTCAAAAGATTTTATTTTAGAAGTATCATCGACTGATACAGTTTCACCGTTCTCATCTTTTTGTTTCTTTTGAGCATACACATATTCAATGTTACTGCCTGCCTCATACCCACTAGCCTTGATAACATATACATCATCTTGCAGTTTCTCATTCCAGTAATTAAGCAGGAAGTCATACACATCGTAATTATCTAAAAGTCGAGCTGACTCAAATCCGCGTAAAATTTCTACACCGATATTGCGGATTAACTCTTTTGGATTTGTATCTGCATTGATGTTTAGTAGGACATCTTTTACTTCATTTCTCCAAGCCCTGAATAACTCCCCGCACTCGTTTTCCCTTTCGCTCTTGATGTTATCATCTTCAGAGATAACCGTTTCTATCTCATTTGGTGACATGGCAAGGTTATAGATATTGTGTTCCCCATCATTGCAGTTAAATATCTTTTCCTTTAACCTCGGTGATATTTTCCACAACTTTTCTATTGAATCAATATCAGCTTCTGGAATACCTCCCTTAAGATGTGATGCGATGTTTTGTGGCAACGTATCATCAATTTTTTGGATATAACGAGACACATATAGACTTCCATCGTTTTCTTCTAAAATTTCTTTATAGGGAATAAAGTGAGAGTATCCCTCATTTTTCTCTTGGTTTATAAAGGTTTGCACTATTTTCTCAATGTCTTGTTCACGAAGACGGTTCTTGTTTCCGTCTTTCTTAAATCCACGGCTTGCATCAATCATAAAGATGCCTTCACGTTTATCAGCATTCTCTTTATCAATGATGATGATACTAGCAGGAATTCCTGTACCATAAAATAAGTTTGCAGGCAACCCAACGATCCCCTTGATATAGCGCTTATCAAGAACAGCTTTTCTGATAGTTTCTTCAGCATTCCCCCTAAACAGTACACCATGAGGTAGAATAATGCCTGCCTTACCGTTACTCTCTAATGCCTTTAAAACATGTAAAAACCAAGCATAGTCACCATTCTTCTCTGGTGGAATGCCATAACCATCAAATCTTTTATATTTATCTTCTGATGGTTTAATTCCATCAGTCCAATCCTTATCTGAGAAGGGTGGGTTCATAACAATAAAGTCAAACTTCTTAAGTCCACCAAAATCATCCGTATATGCTGGTTTTGCTAATGTATTACCACTCTTGATTTCACCTGTACCTTTATTGTGAAGGATAAAGTTCATCTTTGCCAAACCTGCAGTATCAGGATATTTTTCTTGACCAAATATTGTAACAATAGAGTCACCATTTTCATCTATAGGAGCTTCATCTGCTGCACGAATTAGTAAAGAGCCACTGCCCGCTGCAGGGTCATGAAGCGTCCACTTTTTGCCCGTTTCTTGTTTAATGTCACCGACACCAATAAGCCTTGCAATAATACGTGATACCTCACTCGGCGTATAGAATTGCCCCTTGCTCTTACCAGACTCTTGAGCAAATTTCATCATGAAATACTCATAAGCATCTCCGATGATGTCATCACCACTAGCTCTGTTACTTTTGAAGTCGATAGCAGGGTTTTGGAATATAGCAATAAGCCCAGAAACTTTATCAACTAGTTCCTTACCAGAACCTAGTTCATCAGGATTATTAAAACTAACATCAGGTAAAGAACCTTGAAGACGGTTCTCTTCTAGGAACTTCTGAATAATCTTATCTACTCGCTCACCTACATCACTTTTGCCCTTTGCAGCAATTAAATCATCAAATGATGCACCTTCACTTACTGTAAACTCGGCAAAGCGTTGACCTTTGTACCTATCTGATACGTATTTAAAAAACAATAGTACAAGTACGTAATCTTTGTATCTTGACGGCTCCACTCCACCTCTTAATTTGTTACAAGCATCCCATAAAAGGGAATACAATTCTGATTTTTTCACGGCCATTTATTTTACCTCGCTCATTTAATATTTTATTAGTATTCTGTTATGTCAATTCCTGCTTTTAATAACCTTTCATATCTCTCTTGGGAGATAAGAACAGCTACGGGTTTTCCGTTTTTTAGTACAAAAGCAGTTTTATCTTCGACAGATAATCCTGTGATTAACTTTGATGATTGTCCTCTGAGAAAATCTGACATATTATAAAATTCCATTGGCTGTTTTTGTATTTTATCTTCTTTCCCCATATCTCAATCCACCTTTTCTAATTATTATAACACGTATAGCTATTTATTTAATTTGTTATTTGCACCTAAAAGATAATTACTATTTTATCTTAGTCTTTGCTTTCTGGTTATTCACAACACTAAAAAATCGATAGTCTAGTGGATTACTAAAATCAAATCTATCTTGTCAATTTGCCCCCCCCCCTTATGCCAGCATCCCTATCCCACACCCCCTATAAAATATCCATTCTATCTCCTCAACTCTGTGCCAAATTCTTCAATCGATATGTTTCCACATAAAAAAACAAGGGTTCTCGAGGCTGAGAATATCCACCGCATAACTGACCCCAATCTCGAAAACCCTTTATTTAATGGCTTATAAATCCCCTCTATTTCTCAATCCATGGCAACGCAAAACTCTTATCTATATCTTTGAACATCTAATTCTGCGATAAAAGTAAGACCCCGGGGGTCAAAAATCCCTCGAACAATTAGTCCGAGGGAACATAAAAAGCACTTCAATTTTTAGTAACAAGCCACTTAACCAAGCTATTTTAACTCTATCAACGCTACGCACTCGACGTGCGTCGTCTGCGGAAACATATCAACTGGCTGTACTTCAACGGTCTTATATCCGCCGTCCTCTAGAATTCGCAGGTCCCTGGCTAAGGTAGCCGGGTTACACGACACGTACACAACCTTCTTCGGTTTCATGTCGATGATGGTTTGCAGCAGCGCTTCGTCACAGCCTTTTCGCGGCGGGTCGACGACCAACACATCGGCGCTGTTTCCTTCTCCATACCATGCCGGGATGACTTTTTCGGCTTCTCCGACTGCGAATTCTGAATTGGTGATTCCATTCAGTTCGGCGTTTCTTTTTGCGTCTTCGATGGCTTCGGGGACGATTTCGACTCCGAATACCTTCTTTGCTTTTTGCGCTAAAAATAACGAGATTGTGCCGATGCCGCAGTAGGCGTCAATAACGGACTCTTCGCCTGTCAGCTCTGCGTATTCGAGTGCTTTGTCGTAGAGAACCTTTGTCTGTTCAGGGTTGACCTGATAGAACGAACGAGCGGAAATCGCGAACTTGATGTCACCGATATAGTCATAGATGACTTCGCTTCCCCAGAGGACTTCGGTTTTATCTCCCATGATGACATTCGTTTTCTTCGAGTTAACATTATGGACGATCGATTTTACCTTAGGCAGCCTTGCGACGATTTCATCAATCAGCTTATTTTGCTGTGGAATCTCATTCGTCCTGGTCACAATCACAACCATCAGCTCACCGGTTTGTCTACCATAACGGGCCATGATGTGGCGAAGCACACCTTTATGTTTTTCCTCATTATAAGGCTGAATGCCCAGCTCGCTGGCGATTTCTTTTACCGCCTTGATTGCCTCGTTAATTTCCTGGAGATGCAGCAGGCTTTCATCCGTATCGACGATTTCGTGGCTGCGCGGCTTGAAAAAGCCAGCAATCAGCTTGCCATCCTTCTCGCCAACAGGTACCTGGGCTTTGTTCCGGTAATGCCAAGGGTTGTCCATTCCAAGAATCGGGTGCACCACAACATCCTCAAGCTTGCCGATCCTTGCCAGCACCTGCTTCACCTGGTTTTCCTTATACTTCAGCTGACCCTCATAGCTAATATGCTGCAGCTGGCAGCCACCGTATTTATGGGCATCCTCTGCAGGACACTCAACACGGAAGGTGCTTCTTTCAAGAGTCTCCATCAGGCGGCCAAAGCCGTAACCCTTGTTCACCTTGGTCACTTTGATGTTTGCCTTTTCGCCAGGGAGTCCGCCCTGGACAAAAATCGGGTAGCCATCAACCTTGGCCACACCCGCTCCGTCATGCGTCAAATCCTCAAACACTACATCTATAAAATCATTCTTTTTAACCGGTATCGTTTTGCTCATCATTTCCGTCCTTTGCTGTGAATTAGCTAAGTCAGATTTTATCATATTGAATGGGGGATTGCGAAACTCATCAACCTGTTTTCAAATACTGAAGCAAAACGACCGAGCCGCTTTGCTCCCTTTTCGAAAAATATTACCAACCCTGTGGTCGATACCCTCCGGACCACGGTGCAGACTGGTACCCATATCCGCCAATGCCCGGTGTTCCCTGGTAACCATAAGCTCCGTAACTGGGAGAACCCTGGAATCCATATCCTGGACCTCCCTGGTAGCCATATCCCGGGCCACCCTGAAAGCCATACCCTGGGCCTCCCTGGTAACCATAGCCTCCGAATCCCGGACCTCCTTGATAACCATACCCTCCAAAACCAGCTCCTCCTGGATATCCATAACCTGGACCATTAAGCAATTGTCCTCCCAGATAACCTATCCCAGCCCCTAATAAACCAGCAGCCAGGGTTCCGGCAGCACCAGTTTCGTAGGATCTGGAATCATGCAAATAAGGCATATTATGTGAATACATATACATGTAAATTGTCCCCTCTCAATAAGTGTGTTTATTATGTCCCTCTAACACCCTATGTGAGAATGGGCAAATGGTTTGGGTAACCCGCCTATTCTGCATGAAATTGGGCAGCCATTTACGCTGCGTTTAGGTAAACTACCATCTCTTCATTCCAATATATGAATAGGATATTTGTTAAAGGGGGGTGATGGGCATGAAGGAAATCGAACTTAAAATAAAAGAACTAGAGATGAAAATCGAGGAATTGGAAAGCCTGCAGGAAAACTTCCAGGTAACAATCCAGAGCCAGCTGGACAACAATGATGTACGAACTTTAATGAATCAAATCTTAAACGAAAAAGACTTTGTCACAACACCGGAGATGGAAAAAAGCTTAAGCAAAAGCCAGGTACAATTAATTAAATGGATTGTCGGAACGGGAATCAGTACAATTTCGATTGTTGTTGGTTTATTTGAATTCCTAAAATAAAAAAGCGGAGGTAAAGGTCCATCCGCTTTCTGAACATCTATTTTTACTGTACAGAGAATTCCTTCGTCACTTCGTATTTCTTCCCGTCTTTAGGAGTCATCCACGCAGTGAGGACATATTCGCCTTTTTCAAGCGACAATTCATGGAGATCCATTTCATATGTCAGCGAATCCCCCTGGCTCAACTTCTCTTCTCCCAATACCTGTAAAAAGGCCGCAACGCTTGAGAACAGAAAAACCTCTTTGCCATCCTTCGTTTTCACCGAATAATCGTATCTTTGCGAACTCGTAAATTCAAGAGTCACTTCTTCCTCCGTCTGATTCTTCACTTCATATTGAAAAATCAACGGGCTTTCCTCTGTCAAACTTGCAGCCATTTCTCCCGCCACGATTCCGGCACCTCCTTTATCCTCATCATTATTCGAAACCTGGTTCCCCGTCCCACAACCCGTGATCAGCAGTCCAAGCAGCAATATCATCCATAGCTTTTTCATCTTCCGAACCTCCTGTTGAATAAACTCTTTATCTATTTGTCAGGAGAACTGTTCAAAAGGTTACATAAATAGATAAACTAAATCACCCATTTTCAAACTAAAGGGGTAAGTGCCTGTTAGCCCTCCCCCTTCACTTTATGCTCTTTTATACTTTTTATCAAAATATTGCTGCAGGCCGCTGCTTGTCATCGAGAAAGCCAATATGGTAATCCCAATGGCAGCGGTACCGGTAATCGGCAGCCATGGGTGCGACCAGATATGGCGGGTAATCTTCGCGAAGTAGGTTGGCCAAGCGTTAGATGCATTCATCGCCTGATATCCTCCACCGAGCTGGGAAACGAATTCGACACTCAAAAAGATTTCCACGATTCCGAGCTGGCCGATAAGAAATAAAGTTCTCCCTAGGTCGGAGAAAAACTGGACAATGAAAAACGGCCTTAGCGGCGGCCAATAATAATTTCTCAGCATGGTCAAAGCCGATGAGCCTGAGACAATTCCGGCCTCCACATAAGGTTTCTTCGAGATGTCGACCATTCCCTGGTAAAAGATATCGGCAACCCTGCCTGCTTCAATTAAAGCGAGCACAAGCATGATCCATAGAAATCGGTTACTCGAAAAAGTAACGAATGGTGTGCCAATAATCAAGATCACAAAGAAAATCGGCGGCATAAATGAGAACAATCGATTCCACATGATCAGTATGCGACGGAATAATTTCATATAAAAACTTGCCATCGCAAGCGGAATCGCAATAAGATAACGAATCAGGACAATTGCGAGGATCGTTAACAGCGTTTCTTTCGTACCCAAAAGCACCCTGCTCAATAAATCTTTGCCATTCGCATCAGAGCCAATTGGGAAATCAGCAGACGGCGCGAACGGCGGAAGCTCGAATCCTCCGCCTTCTTTTTGCCTCATCACGGTTTCTTTTAATGAGGTGTCAACGAACGGAAGGTATGGTGCTATAAGGACAATAACCAACAGAAAAGACAAGATCGTCAGGCCAAATAGTAATGATTTATTCATGATTCATCTCCTGTGAAGCCGGAGTGACAAGACTTTTAAAAATCTGTGTGACCAGATTCGAAACCAGAATGATTGAGGCAAAGAAGACCGTATAACCGACTGCCGAAATACCGTCCACCATGATTTCCAGCCCAATCCTGAAGCCTGTGCCCCTCAGCACCGCGTCAAACAGGCCGTCCGCGGCTCCCTGGAAATCCATCAATTTTTCAACAATAAACAGGTTCGATAATACATAGAGTGTGATTGTATTTCCATGCGCCAAAATTCTCGGAAACGAATTTTTCAAGATATGCAGGAATAATATTTTGAAACCGGGAGTCCCTTTTGATTTAGCGGTCCGGATGTAATCGTTCCCCGCCTGTTCCTGCAGACTCACATTGGTGATATTCGCAAGGTAGAAAACAGGATAAATCAGCAAAAATAGAATCCCAACTACATAGGTTTCTAGCTTTTCGCTTCCATATAACGTTACATGGAAAAACAAACCTTTTTCATATAAAAACATCAGGCCAATCTGGACGATGATGATGAAAAAGAGGTCCGGCATCGAAATGAACAGCCACGTCGTCCCATTGCCAAGAAAATTCAGCTTTCTTTTTTGCATCCTGAAATCAAAGATTCCTTTCAAGACGCCTAAAATATAGGCCAAAATCAGGGTCGGAACAATTAAAAGCAAGCTCTTCCACGCCTTGTCCGCAATCCGATTCGCATAAGACTGGCCCGGGACAAACTCCCCAAGGTCAGGGTTTTCCTTTATATAAGCAAAGAAACCCGTGATATTTTTGACATGCGTGTCCAATTCATAATCGTAGCTCGCGGATTTGAACTGTCCGCCTTGCCCCGTCTCAAAATTTGTCTTAGCCGGCAAAAACAATATCCCAATAAACAAAAATACGCAGATGACCCATAAAACAAACTGCTCGATTGCCTTTTTAAAATAAACCATGAAGCCTCCTGGTGGACGATATTTTATTGAACTAATAAGCTGCACTGATCAAACAACAAACTATTTTTCTCTCAATCTCCCAAACCCTCATAATGGAGGCCTTCATCCGGCAATTGAGCATCCGGTACACCTACGCTTACCTGCTTGATCCTTTCATCATTGACAGAATAGGAGTAAATCCAGCCAGGCTCATTAGCGAACGTCACTTCCAAATGGTATGGATTATAGCTCCTGCTCGTTCGGTAACTAATCTTAAACTCCTCACCCGGATACCTCTCTTCCAGGTAATCAGTCAGCTGTTCCGTTTTGATTCCGCGATGGTAGTCGATCCAAAGCGGCCGGACCGAAAAGAAAGCGAGCTCTGCGACAATTACATAATCTTTATCGCAGTATTTCTCTTTTTTCCGGGCAAAAAATAACCAACACCTAATATCAGCAAGATGAAACCCAAGGCCGACAATATCTCAATAACTGTAATCGGATGCATCCTAACACCAGCCTTTTTTTGACACTAGTTATATTTTACCATTTTTAATTTTTCAGAAAAGTATTATTTAAAAGTTTTTATATCTCTCTATACCTTCTGACTGCTCTTACGACCACCTTACTTAAATATTCTGGTATTGGAGGTCTATAGAACTCTTTTAATGACCACCTTGGGCTGTTTTTCCGGCTCCGATGGTCTTTAGGGTCCCACAACGGCCACTTACCTCAGAATTTTCAGCTTAGATGGTCATAATCGTTCAGAGGTATTAAAAAAGACGAAGCCCGCGGGCTTCGTCTCTTCTTAATGGACCTTCTTTTTCGACATATACAGAAATGCCTTGATCATAAAATAGCTGACTTCATCAGGCAGCAGTTCCTTGATTGGCTTGAGCCTTTCGCGGCCGGCTTCTGCGACGGCCTTTTCAAGGCCATCGATATGCCGAGCAGGGATCAGCACCCCATAATCAACTTCCATTCCCTGCTGGATGCACTGGATCAGGTGATTTTCGACCGTGCTTTCGACCAGCTCGCGCTTCGCGGCAATCTCGGCTACGGACAGTTTCTCCTGATGGAGCTTGTAGGTTTCAAGATGAGAATCCCCGACGGCTTTTTTCGCCGGTTTCCCCACTGGTTCTGCAACGGCATTCATCACTGGCTGGCGCTCAGGATGCTCCTCGCAGAACTCGATAATCCTTTGTATGAACGGAGCACCATATTTCTGCAGCTTGTGTTCCCCGACACCAGCCACATTGAGAAACTCAGCATCCGTCAGCGGCAGCTTCAGGCACATATCCTTCAATGAGGAATCGGAGAAAATCATAAACGGCGGCACCTTTTCCGCAGCGGCAACCTCCCTGCGCAATTCACGCAGTTCTTCAAACAACGGATCATCATTTGAAACCTGCTTGACCTTGATGGCTTCCTTCCTGAAAACCTTTGTCTTGCCGAGCAAAACATCCTTCCCTTTCTCCGGCACATAAATCGTCGGGTAGGTCCCATGCTCGACGCCAATCAGCTCCTGGGAAATCAGGAACTCAATCAGGTCATTGACCTGCTTGGCATTCCGATCCTTCATCAAGCCATACGTCGGCAATTTATCAAGCCGGAACTCGAGGACCTTTTTATTCCTAGAGCCGGTCAAAACATTGGCCGTCATTGCTTTACCGTATTTCTGTCCCATCCGGATGATGCAAGACAGCACCATCTGAGCATCCTTCGTGACATCCTCCGTATCACGAGCATCCGTACAATTGCCGCAGCGTCCGCACGGCTCCGTCTCTGTCTCGCCAAAATAGTGAAGGATGTAGGATTGCAGGCATTCCTCGGTATGGCAGTAACCGACCATTTGTTGCAATTTTTCCAGCTCAGGCCCTATTCGTTCGCGATCGGGGGACTGGTCAATCAAAAAGCGCTGAACCTGGACATCCTGCGACGAATAAAGCACGGTACATTCGCTGTCCAGTCCATCACGACCGGCACGGCCGGCCTCCTGATAGTAACTCTCCATATTCTTCGGCAGCTGGAAGTGGAGGACATATCTGATATTGCTTTTATCGATGCCCATTCCGAATGCCGATGTCGCAACCATCACGGTCGCTTCATCCTGCAAAAATCGTTCCTGTTCTCTGTTGCGGTCTTCATCGTTCATGCCCGCGTGGTAGCGTGCCGCATCGAAACCTTCTTTCTGCAGCCATTCATACAGCTGGTCGACAATCTTCCTTGTCGCCGCATAAATGATGCCAGCTTCCTTTTCATTCTTTTTGATAAAATCCCTTAAATACGCCTGGCGATCCTGCCCTTTTACTACAGAAAAACTGAGATTGCTGCGCTCAAACCCGGTAATCACCGTATTCTCAGGGTTTATTTTTAACGAAGCGCAAATGTCTTCCCGTACTTTAGGTGTTGCTGTTGCCGTCAAGGCAAGAACAATCGGCTTTCTCGGCAAACGGTCAGCAAGTCCCGAAATCTGCAGATAGCTTGGGCGGAAATCATGTCCCCACTGGGAAATACAGTGTGCTTCATCGACGGCGATTAGCGGGATTTCCATGTCCTGCAGGTCATCGATGAACTCCCAGGACCCCAGCCGCTCGGGCGCGATGTACAATAGCTTGTACTTTCCGTTCCTGGCGTCATCCATTCGAGCGGCAGCTTCACCCGCAGTCAGCGAGCTATTGATATATGTTGCCGGAATGCCAAGCTGGGTGAGCGTATCGACCTGGTCCTTCATCAGAGAGATCAGCGGAGAAATGACGATGGTTGTCCCAGGCAGCACGAGCGCCGGGATTTGATAGACGATCGATTTACCTCCTCCAGTCGGCATGACGCAGACCGTGTTTTTTCCTTCAAGCACAGATGAAATCGCCTGTTCCTGCCCCAAGCGGAATGAGGAATAACCAAAATGATTTTGCAATAATTCATGAGCTTTTTGCAGCATAACGAGGTGGCTCCTTTCAGTGAGAAAATGTGGGGGAAATAGAGGGTTACTCTTTCATTTTAACAGATAAACCTTCTAGAACGACAGCAAAAATGCCATGCTTCAAAAAAGCATGGCACCGTCTATTCTGCAATCAACAATGTTTCTGCATTTTTATTGCGAGGCAGCACGATACGGATGAGTGTGCCTTCCCCAGGCTGGCTTTCAATATCGATGCTGCCTTGGTGAAGGTCGATGATCCGTTTGCAGGTGAGCAAACCCAATCCGGTGCCCTTTTCCTTCGTTGAATAAAAAGGTTCAAACAATCGCTTCAACCGGGATTCTGGTATTCCGCAGCCCTTATCACGAATGGTGACCATGACCGATTCCCCAACCACTTCATCAAGCCTTACGCTGATAAAATGGCCATTATCATCCGTCGCTTCAATCGCATTCTGGAGAAGGTTAATCAACACCTGCTTCATCTGGTTCCGGTCACAATTCAAAATGATTTCCCTATCAACTTCAAAATCAACTTTTATACTTTTAAGGTTGGCCTGGGGTTCCATGAAGTGAATGCAATCGGAAACCAGCTTACTAAAATTCACATATTGAAAATGAACATTCTCATTCGGTTTGGCAATGAACATGAACTCATTGACGATTTGATTGATTCGGTCCATTTCATCCAGCATGATATCGAGGTAAGGAATCAACTTTTGATCTGCAACGCTTTCTTTGACGATTTTAGCAAAACCTTTTAGCGAGGTGAGCGGATTCCTGATTTCATGCGCAATCCCTGCTGCCAGTTCTCCAACTACAGAGAGCTTCTCCATTTGCTGCGCCTGCTTCTCCCTCGTTTTTTCGCTGGTTATATCTATCGCTGTCCCGATGACCTCAACCGTCTCTCCATTTATTTGAATTGGATTCAGAACCGCCAAATAATAAATGCCTCCAAGGTTGCCTTCATAGTTGACTTGCTCCCCATTCCAGGCCTTTTCGTAAAAAATCTCTTTGCGTTTTACCTGGTCAGCCGGCAAAAATTCGATCAACGTTTTTCCGATTATAAGGTCTGAGTAAAGACCGATCTTTTCTATGAGCTTCCCTTCAATAAAAGTATGGATGAATTGGTTGTCTTTTTTGATGAATTTAAATATAAAGCCTGTTTCCCTAGGTATGAACTGTTCATAATCTACACCGATATACTTGTCATTCACACGGCAGCACCCCTAGAAAAGATTCGTACCCTAATAATTCTTTATCACTAGGGGAAATCCTCTAAAAAAACAGTGAAATAGTGACGGATTAGAACTAATATTTATCAATTGTCACTCCAAGTACCGATGCCCTGATAAAATCCAGCGTCCTGAAACGCTGCAATTCTTCCGGGGTCCCGGTAACGACTGCACCGCTGATCAAAATTTCACCATTTTGGGCATTAGCCTTGATCGCATTCAGGGCTTTTTTTGCAGAAGAGCTTGATTGGCTTGCTCCTTCTAAGGCGCCAATATACCCTGGGCCATTACTTGCTGAATAAGGATAAGCTTCTGTCACTTCAAATCCAAAAGCATTGCCTCCGCCCTTTACTTTTAAGCTGTCATCGTCTAATTCATCATTCATCCTTGCCCTTTGTGATTCAGACGTCGTATCCACCCATAACCAATTGACATTTTCATGCCCAAGAGTTTTGCTCAGCTGATCCAATGTCATCGGCTCCTTGAAAGACAGGGCAACCTCAACAAGCATATTCTGATCCAAACTTGCAGCAAGATCCAATTCCTTTGGCAAAAAATCATATGACAGGCCCGGATAATAGAAATCAATCTTCCGTTCATTATTAAAATCATTATAACGGACCGTCCTTTTCGCTTCTTCGTCCATGCCATTCGTTGCAACCATTCCGCTGCCGCGGTGGATGATTTGGGTCCGCCCGAAAAGAGGGATTTTTTTAGTTGTTTTATCCCAGACAATCTGCCTGCCACCAATTGTTTTATAATAAGTTGTTTCCCCTAAGACGCTGAAGAGATTATGAATATAATAAGTGTTTTCCCCAGTAATATTTGCGCCCTTCACCATGCGTTGCATGAAGTTCCGGTTGTCCCGCAGTTTTTTATTCATGAGATAATCACTGCCTATAAATACCACAGTCAACAATAACGCCGACGCAAGGAATGCAATGACTGTGTACCTAATGGTCTGCTTCAGTCTCGATTTCCTTAATGCTCTCTGCATGGAAGGACTGCTCATAAAGTCAATATCCTGCGAGGTTTTTTCTCTGTTATTCTCAGTCATAGTCTGCCTCCTTTAATACCTTAGCTAACCGCTGCCTGGCCCTGAACAAATTAGTTTTGACTGAACTCATACTAACGCCCAATAATTGCGCAATTTCCTGGTAGGAAAGCCCGCTCTGATATTTCAATAATAATAACTCCTGGTATTGGGGCTTTAACTGGCCCAGCGATTCTCCAAGCTCACTTGCGCTTTCCTTTGTTAAAATGGCTGCTTCAGGCTGTTCGTCACTATTGGACGTGTGCTGATCATTCTCCAAAGTAAGCTCAATGCGTCTAAGCTTCCGGTATTGGTCATAATGAAAATTCAAGGCGACACGAATCAGCCAGCTGCGGGTTTTTGCCGGCTGGATCGAATCACTATAAAGCAAATATTTATATGCGGTTTCCTGAACAATATCTTCTGCATCGACATGGGCAATTCCCTGCTTCAGCAGATACCGATACACAATGTTCAGCTCATTATTAAGATCTTGATTTACATCTCCCATACCGACCTCCCGCTTATATAACGTTTATCCTATTGAAAAGTTAACACATTTGGACAAGGTTTTTGTTTATTTTTCCAATAAAAAATGAACCTGGATTAGGTTCATTTGTGCTTCAATAATATCCACGCAATATAAAAAACTGCTTCCCCCTAAGGAAAGCAGCCCATTCTATTCCGTCTTCTCTCCAGTCATCTCCATGACCTTTTCTTTCACTTCTTCTATATTGCGCATTTTGTTGTCCCAGCATTTCTGGCTGAGGTCGACTGGATATTCTTCGGGATTAAGCATACGTGTGTATTCTTCCCAGAGAACGCCGAGGCAGTATTTAGAATGCTTTCGGACTTCTTCCAGGCTCGGCTGGGTGTACACAAGCTTGCCCTCCTTGAAAATATCGTGATGCAGATCCCGCGCGTCGAAATTGGTGACGAATTTGCTGACAAAAGTATGGACCGGGTGGAACATCTTCAGGCGCTTTTCCTGCTGTGGATCTTCACCTTCAAGCGTGATGTAATCCCCTTCAGAGCGATTATTGGCTTTGTTGATGATCCTGTATACATTTTTAATGCCCGGCGTCGTCACTTTTTCGGGGTTGGAAGAAATCTTGATGGTGTCCTCCATCGTTCCGTCACCCTGCTCGACTGAGACGATTTTATATACAGCACCTAGGGCAGCCTGTTCATAGGCAGTAATCAGCTTTGTTCCGACTCCCCAAGTATCGATTTTCGCACCCTGAGCTTTCAAGTTCATAATCGTATACTCATCCAGATCGCTGGATGCTACGATTTTAGCATCCTTAAAACCTGCTTCATCAAGCATTTTACGAGCTTCCTTTGAAAGGTAGGCAAGGTCGCCGCTGTCGAGACGGATGCCGACGAAATTGATTTTATCGCCGAATTCCTTTGCCACTTTTATTGCGTTTGGCACTCCGGATCTCAGCGTATCATACGTATCGACAAGGAAAACGCAGTCCCTGTGCGTCTCCGCGTATTTTTTAAAAGCGGTGTAGTCATCTCTGTACGCCTGTACCATTGAGTGTGCATGCGTTCCGGAAATCGGGATTCCGAACAGCTTGCCAGCACGCACGTTGCTTGTGGAATCAAAGCCTCCAACATACGCGGCGCGTGTGCCCCACAGTGCTGCATCCATTTCATGCGCACGGCGGCTGCCGAACTCCATCGCGATTTCGTTCTTTACAACCTGTTTGATCCTTGAGGCCTTGGTCGCAATTAGTGTCTGATAGTTCACAATATTAAGCAGCGCCGTTTCAATCAATTGCGCTTGAACCAGGGGTGCATCCACTCTGACCAGGGGCTCATTGGCAAAAACAATCTCGCCCTCCTGCATCGCACGGATTGATCCTGTAAAACGCAAATCTTTTAAAAAGGCAAGAAAATCCTCATCGAACTTTCCTTCTTCTCTTAAGTATTGAATATCATCTTCCGTAAAGCCAAAGTTTTCGATATAGCTGATGATTTTTTCTAGCCCGGCAAAAACGGCATAGCCATTGCCGAAAGGAAGCTTCCGGAAAAATAAATCAAAGACTGCGCGGCGATTGTGAACGCCATCGCGCCAGTATGTTTCCATCATATTCAATTGGTATAAGTCCGTATGCAGCATCAAGCTGTCATCTGTGAATTTAGTGCTCATCAAAAAACCTCCAAATTTACTGCCATCAATAGAGAGCTATTTTTAACGCCGGTCGGCACTACCTGCCCTGGCTTCAAATCGAGCAGTTATAACTTCGTTGGGCATTACTTGACCTCGGCTCCAATCGAGCTCTCAAAATGACGGAGCGACCACTCATGGCCTATTTGGTCAAAGGAAGCAACAGCATCTTTATACACAATAACCTTAAATCCCCTGTTATAAGCGTCAACTGCCGTGTGAAGGACACATATATCCGTGCAGACGCCGACGAGATGTACTTCAGTGATTCCCCGCTCGCGCAGCTTGATCTCCAGGTCCGTGCCTGCGAACGCCGAGTATCTGGTCTTGTCAATATAGTGTACATAGTCAAGATGCTTATTTTCCTCATAAACCTCCTGCAGGCTTCCGTACAAATCCCTGCCCTTCGTACCGCGGATATTGTGCGGCGGATACAGCTTTGTCTCCGGATGGAACTCATCGCCTTCATCATGGACATCAATCGCGAATACAACATAGTCACTATTTCCGATGAACCCCTTCGTCACGCCGACAAGCTTCTCTTCAATCGCCTGCCCCGGCTCTCCGCAAGTCAGCCGCCCATCATCCGCAACAAAGTCATATGTATAGTCGATATTGATCAACGCCTTCTTCCCCATTATGTATCCACATCCTTTTATCTTATTATCTTTTATTTTCTTCCAAATATGATGTACAGGCAAATTTTTCATCTTGGCAGGATATTTTGGTTGATTGCTTTTTAGAAATTACCTCCAAAACCAGTCATCAGAAAAAACCTCTGCCTCTCCTCATGATTTTGTCCGAAGTCACATCAGGTTCGGACAATTTCGCGGATTCTCCTCTTGATTTTGTCCGAAGTCTACCAGGTTCGGACATTTTCGCGGCTTCTCCTCTTCATTTTGTCCGAAGTCATACCAGGTTCGGACATTTTCGCGGATTCTCCTCTTGCTGTTGTCCGAAGACCAAGTAAATACACTAGCCTTGTTTCAAGTAATCTATAATATCCTCCTATACCCTATCTCAGCGCACAGAAAAACCACTCCAAACCAAGGAGTGGCTTCCGATCATTCCGCTTTAAAATTCAATTCCAGATTCTCCGGACGGTCTTCGGGACGAATTTCATCCAGCGGCACATAGACTTGAATGTGCCTGAACAGGTTTTCGAATTCTGCTGGCAGATTGCCGCCATATTCACCGTCGAGGTTCAATTGCACAGTTTCCTTAGATTGAACCTTGATACGGTTTGCCTGTGTGTAAATCACACCCGGGTCATTAATGTGCTCACCGCGGACTGCGAGTGAGGCAATTCTGATAAAATCAGCCAGGTTCGTCTTTTTCAAAATCAACAAAGAAAACATTCCATCATTGATTGATGAGTTTGGAGCCAAGCGTTCAAAGCCTCCGACGGAATTCGTCAGCCCGACAAGGAACATCATGACTTCGCCTTCGTAAAGCTTTCCATCATACTCAATTGTTACTTCAGAAGCACGAATGGATGGCACCATCTCGATTCCTTTTAGATAATAAGCGAGCTGTCCCAGCATGGTCTTGAGCTTGCTCGGCACTTCGTATGTCAGCTCCGTCAGTCTGCCGCCGCCTGCTATATTAATGAAATATTTATCGTTGATCCGGCCTACGTCCACCGGGATCGTGTCACCTTTAACAATAATGTCGACCGCAGCATCGATATCCCTTGGGATATGGAGCGCGCGTGCAAAGTCATTTGTTGTGCCGACCGGAATGACACCGATTTTCGGGCGGTATTCCTGTTCAGCTATCCCATTGACTACTTCATTGATCGTACCATCCCCGCCAGCCGCAATCACCAGGTCATAGCGCCGCTCGACCGCAATCCTTGCTGCCTGCGTCGCGTCCCCTTCACCTGTCGTTGCATGGCATGAAGTCTCATAGCCGGCATTCTCCAGCTTCACCAAGACCTCAGCAAGATGCTTTTTAAAAATTTCACGACCTGAAGTCGGATTATAAATGATTCTTGCTCTTTTCATACCCATCATCCTACTTAATATGGTTTTAAATTCCATTCTTTTACATCATAGCCCATTACGACTATCCAGGCAATTACCTGAATATCGATGGTACCGGATATATCATAAACTAATTTCTGCCCATTTGCCAAAAAGAACCCACTATTTATTCAAAGTGTTAACTATCGTATTTTTCGAAAAACTCTTCCATTCATCCTCTTTCTTTTTTACAATACAAAGAGGGTGGTTACATAAATTGGAAACCTCCACCTGTGATTTAGGATATAAATTTATAGCCCATTCAAACCTTATTACCCAATTTACAATCTTGGCAAAAGTACAAGCTGCGTTTCGGGCTGCACTATTGATTTACTCAATTGGACATGAACCCATTGTCTTGCTCGACTCTATTTCCATGCGTGTTTTCATATTTAAGTGCTTCAATAAAAAAAGGATACAAACTGCTTTCTGATATTACAGACGTTAAAAACGGTATAAAAGTTCCCGAAGGTTATCTGCATGCACAACACCAGTTTTAGTATCAAAATACTTTTGGCACGGTAATAAAAACCTTCTAACCAGGACTATTTCAGAATAAAATTCTTTAACTAGATTAAAAGGGTGACGCTATATGACTTGGATTTGTCTTTTTGCAGCATATTTGGTTGGTTCCATCCCTACTGCTTTATTGATTGGTAAATATTTTTTCCATGTGGATATCAGGGATCATGGCAGCAAAAACCCAGGCGCGACGAATACATTGCGGGTCATGGGCAAGCGGGCAGCGATTGTCGTGCTGCTTGTGGATGTAGCAAAAGGGATGCTGGCAACTTCGCTTCCGCTGATCTTCAATACTCCTGTTGAACCGCTGTATGCCGGCCTGATTGCCGTCATCGGACACTGCTTCCCGATTTTCGCAGGATTCCGCGGCGGCAAGGCGATCGCAACGACGGCGGGCGCACTGCTGGTAGTTGACATCGGAATGTTCCTGGCCGTGTATGTGACCTTTTTCGCGGTCATTTTTCTGACCAAATATGTGTTCATGGGTTCGATTTCGGTGGGTATCGCGATGCTCATTTTTTCATTTTACTCTCCGGAGATTAATGAACCAATCATCTTTACTGCTTTTATTATATTTTTAATTTTCCTCCATCGTTCTAATCTGCAGAACTTTTTCATCGGCAAGGAACCAAAAATCAATGATAAAAAGGTGAAGGGTGACCGTCTCCCTCCAAAAGATCTTAAGACGTAAACTTTAACCATGGCTTCCATCAGCCATGGTTATTATTTTACTCTATAGATATATTAGTAAAATAAAATACTATTTATATAATAGTATTTTTGGAGAAAAAATAGATTGTTATTCATTAATATGAAATGATAGAATATTATTTGTATTAGCAATATTTTTTCAATAATTTTTCACAATAACAAAGGGGGAAAGATTATGTCCAATGAAATGTATCAAATCATTGCCATCGGGATCTACATGGCCGCGATGCTTTATATCGGCTGGTATTCCTACAAAAAGACAAGCAATTTGACTGACTACATGCTTGGCGGCAGATCACTCGGTCCGGCAGTCACAGCGCTCAGCGCCGGTGCGGCTGACATGAGCGGATGGCTTTTGATGGGCCTTCCAGGAGGAATTTATGTAAGCGGTTTAGCGAATGCATGGATTGCCATAGGATTGACCGTCGGCGCGTATCTCAACTGGCTTTATGTAGCACCTCGACTTCGCTCATACACCCATGTGGCGAATGACTCCATCACGATTCCAAGCTTCCTGGAAAACCGTTTTAAAGATGATACAAAGCTTTTAAGAATTGTATCCGGAATTGTTATTCTTCTATTTTTTACTTTCTACGTTTCCTCCGGGATGGTCGCCGGAGCTGTTTTCTTCGAGAATTCATTCGGCCTTGATTACCATACCGGCTTGCTGCTGGTCTCTGCAGTCGTAGTTGCCTACACATTATTCGGCGGCTTTCTGGCAGTAAGCTATACAGATTTTATCCAGGGAATGATGATGCTTCTCGCCCTGCTGCTAGTGCCGATTATCGGCTTCTCAAAAACTGGGGGACCTGCAGAAACATTCGATACCATCCGTTCGATTGACCCTGCATTGCTAGATTTATTTAAAGGTACGACGGTGCTCGGTATCATATCAACTGCAGCATGGGGTCTTGGCTACTTCGGCCAGCCTCATATCATCACCCGCTTCATGGCAATCACCTCAATAAAAGAAACAAAGAGCGCCAGAAGAATCGGAATGGGCTGGATGATCTTCTCCTTGATTGGAGCAATGCTGACAGCTTTGATCGGTCTTGCTTATTTTACACAGAATCCGGATGTTAAGCTGGATAACCCTGAAGCAGTATTTATCGTACTCGGGCAAATCTTCTTCCATCCATTGTTCGCCGGCCTCATGCTGGCAGCCGTACTGGCAGCAATCATGAGCACAATCTCCTCCCAGCTGATCGTAACGTCCAGCGCCCTGACTGAGGACTTGTATAAAATCTTGTTCAAAAAAGAAAAAACTGATAAGCAATACGTGTTTTTTGGACGTTTGGCGGTACTCTTAGTAGCCATCATCGCTGCATCACTTGCCTGGGTGCAGAACGACACGATCCTTGGCCTGGTTGCGTACGCCTGGGCTGGCTTCGGCGCAGCGTTCGGACCAATCATCATCCTTAGCCTGTACTGGAAGAAGATGACCAACTGGGGCGCGATTCTCGGTATGATTGCCGGGGCCGCTACCGTCGTCATCTGGAGCAATTTCGGCCTGAGCGATGTGATGTACGAAATCGTTCCGGGTTTCATTATCAACCTGATTATTTCTGTTGCTGTCAGCTTGGTAACTTATAAACCAAACCCTGAGATTGAAAAAGAATTCGATATGAGTGTTGAAAACTTAAAATCCTAAAATTGATGCCACAGAGAGCCTTTCTCTGTGGTATTTTAATTTGATTTTCCGATAAAAACTTACAGGAAATTACATATCGATAATCGAATTCATATAATGATAACTAAAAGTCTGAGGGGAAAATGATGAAGAGAAAGCTGCTATTCTACGGAACATCTGCTATATTGCTTTTAACCGTCTTGATTGCCATGGACCGCTATAAATTATATAAAGAGGAAAAGCCGCCTATACCGACCGTAACGGTGAATGGGCAGGAGATCCCCCACATTCTCGGTCAATATGATTGGCATGGCACGAAAACGGAGAAAATGGATCCAATCAAAGCCATGGCTGGCACGAATCCCTCCAAGGTGAAGGAAAGAGAAACACTCGAGGTCTCATTTCCTCCAGAAATAGAGCCTGAAACTATTTCAATCAGCCAGGTTAACGCAGCCCCTGGCATGGAAAAGCAAAAAGCTAAAGAAAACACCCTGCCAATTCCTAAAAGCCTTACCCCAGAAAATATATATTTTAAAATAAAAGCAGAATGGAAAAAGGGTTACAGCACATATTATATTAAAACGGATATAGAGGACCTGCCACTTTTCTATGATTTCCTCTCAAAGGATCCTGAGAAACTATCAGTCCTGGCAATTGTTCCACGTGGAGATTCAGAAAAGTATGACATTCCAGACGAAGTAAAGGAAAAACTTGAGTCCTTCCAAATATCAGATGATTTGGATGGACTTAAGAAGAAATATCCTGAGCTTCTAACCAATATAACTCCAGTGTATATGATTTTTGATCGCGCGTTTCTCCAGCAAACCGTCCATGATAAGGAAAAGTTGATCGAACGTGTGATGGATGATGGTCGGGGTTGATATACAAGGCTCTGGTTACTAAAACAATATAAATCCCGATTCTTTTCCCCCTTTCCCGGGAAATATCGACAAAAAAGCTGGCGAGTGGTTCGCCAGCTTTCGCAATTATCTTTTATTCAACTCTTCAACAAGCAATTTGTTTACAAGCGGCGGGTTTGCCTGGCCCTTTGTTGCTTTCATGATCTGGCCGACGAGGAAGCCTTTTGCTTTATCCTTGCCACCCTTGAAATCTTCTACTGATTGAGGATTCGCATCGATTATTTCAATAATGATCTTAAGCAGTTCGCCTTCGTCGGAAATTTGGACAAGTCCTTTTTCCTTGACGATTTTCTCCGGATCGCCGCCCTTTTCGATCAATTCCTTGAACACCTGCTTGGCAATCTTGGAAGAGATTGTGCCGTTTTCAATCAGCTTGATCAAGCCAGCAAGTCCTTCAGAAGTCAGTGCTGTTTCATGCAGCTCTTTCGATTCGGCCTTCAGGTAGGCTGAGAATTCTCCCATCAGCCAGTTGGATGCCTGCTTAGGATCCGCCCCGGCTTTCACAGCCGATTCAAAGAAATCAGCCATTTCTTTTGATACCGTTAGCACCTCTGCATCGTAAGCTGGCAGTCCCATTCCCTCGATATATCGCTTTTTCCGCTCGTCCGGAAGTTCAGGGATTTCCGCACGAACCCTTGTCTTCCATTCTTCGTCGATATAAAGGTCAGGAAGATCCGGTTCAGGGAAATATCGATAATCATCTGATCCTTCTTTTACACGCATTAAGAGAGTGGTGTTCGTGGATTCATCATATCGCCTTGTTTCCTGCTGGATTTCACGGCCAGCAAGGATTTCCTCTTCCTGCCGCTTTTCCTCGTACTCAAGGCCTCTGCGTACGAAGTTGAAAGAGTTCAGGTTTTTCAACTCAGTTTTCGTACCGAATTCCTTTTGCCCAACCGGCCTGATGGAGATATTCGCATCACATCGAAGTGAGCCCTCTTCCATTTTGCAATCCGATACGCCCGTATATTGGATGATTGACTTTAATTTCTCAAGATAGGCATATGCCTCATCCGGCGTGCGTATATCGGGTTCCGATACGATCTCAACGAGCGGTGTTCCCTGGCGGTTGTAATCCACCAGCGAATAACCATTACCGTGAGTCAGTTTGCCAGCATCTTCTTCCATATGAATTCGCGTGATGCCGATTTTCTTTTTATAGCCATTCACCTCGATCTCAATCCAGCCGTTCTCGCCAATAGGCTTGTCGAACTGGGAAATCTGATAGGCCTTAGGATTGTCCGGATAAAAATAGTTTTTTCGATCGAACTTTGTATGCTCCGCGATTTCGCAGTTCAAAGCCATTGCGGCTTTCATCGCGTATTCAACCGCTTTTTTATTCACGACTGGGAGTACTCCCGGATAACCCAGGTCGATTACGCTTGTATTTGTATTCGGCTCGGCACCAAAATGGTTCGGGCTCGCCGAAAAGATTTTTGATTCTGTTTTTAATTCAACATGGACCTCAAGGCCAATTACCGTTTCAAACTTCATCATTTTCACCCCTTTACAGCTCAGGTTGTTGTTTATGGTAATCTGTTGCCTGCTCGAATGCATGGGCAACTTTATATACAGTGCTTTCATCAAAATGACGCCCGATGATTTGCAGGCCAAGCGGCAGACCTTTGTCAAAGCCGCACGGAACCGAGATGGCTGGCACACCTGCAAGGTTGACCGGAATCGTCAAAATATCATTGGCATACATCGTCAGTGGGTCTCTTGTGTTTTCGCCAAGTTTGAATGCCGGTGTTGGTGCGGTCGGTCCGATGATGACATCGTACTGTTCAAACACCTTTTCAAAGTCCTGCTTGATCAGCGTGCGGACCTTCTGTGCTTTTTTATAATGGGCATCATAATAACCTGCACTCAGCGCAAATGTACCAAGCATGATTCGGCGTTTTACTTCCTCACCGAAGCCTTCTTCGCGAGTCATCTTATACATATTGAGCAAGTTTTCAGCGTTCGGCGTTCTGTATCCATAACGCACGCCGTCAAAGCGCGCCAGGTTTGCTGAAGCTTCCGATGATGATAACAGATAGTATGTAGCCAAAGCATACTTGGAGTGCGGCAGGGAAACTTCTTCCCAAGTCGCCCCCAGTCGCTCTAGAATGACAAGTGCGTCCATTACTGATTTACGGACTTCTTCATTCACGCCCTCACCGAGGTATTCCTTCGGCACAGCGATTCGCAAGCCTTTTATATCGCCAGTCAAAGAAGCGATATAGTCAGGGATGTCCACGTTTGCGGAGGTCGAATCCATTTCATCGTGCCCCGCGATCGCTTTTAAAAGAAAAGCATTGTCTTCTACATTCCGAGTAATTGGTCCAATCTGGTCCAAAGAAGAGGCAAATGCGATCAATCCAAAGCGTGAAACAAGTCCATAAGTTGGCTTCATGCCGACCACACCACAGAAAGATGCCGGCTGGCGAATCGATCCGCCTGTATCGGAACCAAGCGAGAACAGTACTTCCCCCGCCGCTACCGATGCAGCCGAACCGCCAGAAGAACCACCAGGTACACGGTCAAGATTCCAGGGGTTGAACGTTTTTTTGAAGCCGGAGTTTTCGTTTGAGGATCCCATTGCGAACTCGTCCATGTTCAGCTTGCCGATCGTCACCGTTTCTGCCTGTTGGAGCTTCTGGATAACTGTCGCATCATAAATAGGATCAAAGTTTTCGAGGATCTTGCTTGCAGCCGTTGTACGCAGACCTTTCGTGACGATATTGTCCTTGATGCCAATCGGCAGTCCGTATAACTTACTGGTTGGAGCATGTTGGATTGCCTTATCATCCAATGCCTTTGCTGCTGCTCTTGCATTTTCTTCATCCAATGTTAAAAACGCCTGGACCTTGCCTTCAACCTCGCCAATCCGCTTGTACGATTCGTCGACCAGGTCGGAAACGCTGAGGTCTCTTTTATGTAAAAGCTCATGAAGCTCCGAAATCTTGTGTTCAAATAAACTCATCGCCGATCCTCCTACTCCATAATTCCTGGCACTTTGATCTGACCATCCTGGTGCTCAGGCGCATTTTTCAATACCTCTTCACGCGGAAGGCCCTCTTTTGCACGATCTTCCCGCATGACATTCTTTATTTCAAGCACATGTGCAGTTGGCTCTACATTATCTGTATTCAGCTCATTCAACTGCTCCGCATATGTAATGATTTTATCCAGCTGGTCCGTCAGCATTTTCGCTTCTTTTTCCGTAATAGCCAGTCTTGCCAGGTGCGCGACATGCTTCACCTGTTCCTCAGAAATCCTTGACATAAAAGCACCTCCATCTTAATCGTCTGATAATAACAATAATAATGATCATAGCAAAGTTTTCCACGTTAAAGCAATACAAGCTTGCCGTTTGTACTATTTTAACAGAAGCAGAGCTTGATCGCAGACATATAGGACATTTTCGTTCATTAAATTAGTTTGCAGATGAAGGACAGCGGGAAGGGATAGCCAAAGGAGGTTAAAAACTTGGCTATATTAACTTTTTTCCTGGTTATCCTGTTAGCAGGAGTTCATCTATCGGTAAAATACTACTCAAAATTAATGGAACAGCCGCGTAAACCAATACTCAGCTTCGCCGGCGGTGCATCCGTTGCCTATGTGACCGTGCATCTGCTGCCTGAATTCCAGAAGGTGCAGAAGGAATTCAATAAGCTGATACACTTACCCAAACATTATGAAGAATACAGTTTGTACCTGATCGCGACAATTGGCTTCATCGCTTTTTATTCTATCAATCATTTTGTAAAAGCTTCTGAACAGAACAGGCCCAATCTTCCTGTCTTTATTTTTCATATAGGAGCCTTTGTCCTCTATAATTCGTTCATTGGCTATTACCTGATCAAAGGCTTGAAGCAGGAGCCTAAAGCGTTAATCATTTTCACGGCCGTTTTCGTCCTGCACCTCATGGTTAATGATGTCGGACTCCGGCTGGACCATAAAAAGCGTTATGATCCATGGGGTTCGCTGATCCTGGCTGTTTCTGTGGTGGGTGGATGGCTGCTCGGCTACCTCGTCACACTTCCTACCTTCATTTTCGCCCTGTGGTTCAGCTGGCTGGCTGGAGGCATCTTATTGAACACCATAAAGGAAGAACTGCCTAAAGATCGCAAAAGCAAGCTGCTTCCGTTCATTTTAGGAGTTGTGGCTTCAACATTATTGTTCATTTTGATTTAAAGCTGATTTAATAAAAGGGGTGGAAGTTAAATCCACCCCTTGCCCATTTTGCTGTCGAATCCTCTAAGAAAACTTATGAATCTGCTAAATGAGTTATAAACCACGTGTAGATTGATCACCTATTCCCAACGCCAGTTTTAAATATTCCACAAATAGTATCGATTGCTCTTTAATCCTCAAATCTTCCTTGGATAACATTGCATCCTCTACTGCTAAGCCGTCGATGAAGGCAATGATCGAACGGGCAATGATTTCATGATCAAATCTTGTGCTGAATTCCCCGCTTCTTTGGCCATGTTCAATAATATGAGCATATAATTTCAAGCCATTATTGTATCGAACTGATCCGTATTCTCTTCTATGTTCATCATTTCTTCCGATTATAAAAAACTCAAGTTTTGCCGGCGCCAAAGGATCCATTTCATCATCAGGCTCCCCGGTCTCGCCAAAGATGGTTTGCATGAGCAGATCCCAATAGGATGTGGCATTGTCCTTTAACATCTCCAATGTCTCATCCAATTCTATCGATAATCCTTCTTCTAGAATCGTTTCGAATACTGCTTCTTTATTTGAAAAATATTGATACAGCCCGCCTCTGCTGACATTCGCAGCGTCCATTATGTGCTTCATCGTGGCCCGCTCATATCCATATTCAATGAAAACCTTCTCTGCCGCCTTCAAAATTTCAGCTCGACGCTGTTCCATGTGTTCCCGACTGACTTTCGGAGACATTTGCTCTCCCCCGTTCTATTTTACTCTTGAAAACCAGACCAATAATCGAGACTGCAACCAACAATAATCCAGTTATCACAAATGTCGGTATGACTCCCAGGACAGTGGCAAGCAATCCGCCAGCCAATGGCCCAATGACTGTGGCCGTGGTGGTCACGCTGTTCAACACTCCGAAAACCCTGCCTGTCATGTGAACAGGAGTCTCGGTTTGGACTGCTGCCTGAAAAGGGATGAATACCAACCCTGCTGAAAATCCAGCCGCCAATCCCAGAGCTGGCCCCCATAACACCGGCAGTGCTAAATCCAATTGGGTCAATAAAGCCAGAATACTAAAACTGATCCCCATCCCGCAAACTCCAATGAACAATAGAACCAGCGCATTGTAATCTGTTTTTTTAGCCAACAGCAATCCTGTAAAAAACATTCCAACACCTGATGCCGTAACAATATAACCAAACAAATCAGGAGATGCATTCGATAGTTCCCTCAATAAAACAATGATTTGCGAATCAGACAATTGTAAGATCAGGAGGCTTACCCCCATAACAATCATACCAATAACTAAGTAACGACTGCCTTTGATGAACCTGATTCCCTCGAGGAAATCCTCCTTAAACGAAGCTCCTCCTTGTTCACCCGAATCTACTCTTACAGATGCTGCTGCCTTTGGTAAAGTGATCAGCAGTAACGCTGAAATAATAAATGTGCCTGAATCCATAATGAATACCATTTTTGTCCCAAAGACCGAGACCAGCAGACCGCTTAATAATGGCCCCAACACCTTCGTCCCGGAATCAATCATCGAGGTAATGGACATGGCACTTTTCATATGTTCTTGATCAATTAGTTCTTTAAGCTTACCATTCTTCGCCGGGACAAATATAGCCGAGAGCATTCCGACCATGAACAAGCAAATATAGACCATCCATAAGGAATCAGCAAATGCCAGAGTCAGAATTAATCCCGCTCTGACTACGTCTGAGAAGATCATGATCGCCTTTCTGTTCATCCTGTCAGCAATCGTTCCGGTGAATGGTCCAAGCAGCGCCATCGGAACAGCCAAACATAAAATGATAAAGGAAACCTCCATTGGAGAAGCCTCCCACTTCAGGCCAACCATCGTGATGATTGCAATCACACTCAACCAGTCACCAATACTTGATATTAACTGCGCAAGCATTAAGGTGATAAACCCCTTGTTCTTTAAAAGACCGCCCATTCTCATCCCTCCAGACTAAAGCGACACTTATGTCGGTTTGTTATTTTCATTATAACGACACCGCTGTCGATTTACAACTTATTTTTGTAATTTTTTGGATTTCAGTAACTGTAATCATTGGAAAAATGGCCAAAAAAAAAGAGCCAACCTAAAAGGCTGCTCTATTTCCTAAAAAACTTACCAAACCCAGATAAGAATCCCTTTTTCTTCTTAGGTTCAGCTGTTTGAATCACGGGTTTCTTTTTGCCAAGATAAATCTCCTCTTTATCAATAGCATGGCCGTGCGCTAAAACGAGTCCGAGTTCTGAATCGTAATCCTTATTTGTCACGATTGTAAACTCGATGCCCCGTTTTTCAGCCGCTTTAATGTACTCAGATAAATAAGAATATGATATATTGCCGTTTAAAAAGAGGTGGGCTTCGCGGTTTTCATCCATAAGCTCCTCAACTTCAGGTTCAACACCCTTCCTCATGACCTCGCCCTGCGTAAGCGCAATGACCACCCGCTCCCTGAGTGTCGTCAGGAAACGCCGTCTCTCATCAGGCTTTGTCTGTTTAGCACCATGAATCCCCTGCTGCAGATAATCATCCACTTTATTGCTGCCCATAATCGTCACCCCCTCCACATATACTTGGTTCCGCAGTCCTTAAATACATTTTTATCTTAACCCAGGCAGTCGCTTATGTCCTGATGAAATACAATGCATTTAGTTTTCTTGCCGAATTCTCGTTACTTTCTTTTCGGGCTCATGTTAGTCTAGCTTGTTACCGAGATCTTGGATTCTCTCCTTTGCGGGCACATGTTGGCCTTACTTGTTACCGGAATCCTCAGTTCTCTCGTTTTTCGGGCACATGTTGGCCTGACTTGTTACCGAAATTCTCGGTTGTCTCCCTTTTCGGGCACATGTTGGCCTCACTTGTTACCGAAATTCTCGGTCCTCTCCTTTTTCGGGCACATATTAGTCTAGCAATCCTGGGTCCAGCCTTTTCGGGTACATCCTTATTCTTATCCATTATCGATACACGTTTTTATCCTTTTGAATTTATTTTTTACGTCCGCAATTCTAAATTCCTATGTGGATTATTCACCCTTATATGTATGTTCCCGCCCAAAAGTCTGTGCTAGTTTAAGGTTAACCTATTTTGAGCAAAAAAAACCTCCTCTTCGAATCGAAGAGAAGGACACAAATAGGAGAATGCAAGGTAAAAAATCAAAAACAGTTATGGTGAATCTTCGCCTGAGTTGGAGGGCTCAAGCGAAGAGAAAACCCGTGATCAGGAAGCAGTAAACTGTGCTTCTTCGGTAGATCCTTTTAGCGCAGTCGTTGAGGAAGTTCCTCCGGAAATGACCATTGATACATCATCGAAGTAACCTGTTCCGACTTCGCGCTGGTGCCTTGTTGCAGTGTAGCCGTACTGCTCGCTGTCGAACTCAGCCTGCTGCAGTTCGGAGTAGGCAGCCATTCCGCGTTCTTTGTAGCCGCGAGCCAGTTCGAACATGCTGTGGTTCAAGGCGTGGAAGCCAGCAAGTGTCACGAACTGGAACTTGTAACCCATTTTGCCAAGCTCGGTTTGGAACTTCGCGATTGTTTCGTCATCCAGCTTCTTTTTCCAGTTAAATGATGGTGAGCAGTTGTAAGCAAGCAGCTTGCCAGGATACTTCGCATGGATCGCTTCAGCAAAGCGGCGGGCTTCATCCAGATCCGGCTCAGATGTTTCGCACCAAACCAAATCAGCATATGGAGCATATGCCAAACCGCGGGCGATTGCCTGGTCAAGGCCAGCATTTACGCGGAAGAAGCCTTCCGGTGTCCTGTCCCCCGTGATGAATGGAGCATCATATGGATCGACATCGCTAGTGATCAAATCTGCCGCATTCGCATCAGTACGGGCTACAATCAAAGTTGGTGTTCCCATTACATCGGCTGCAAGACGGGCAGCAATCAGGTTGCGGACTGCCGTCTGTGTCGGAAGCAAAACTTTTCCGCCAAGGTGTCCGCATTTCTTTTCAGAAGAAAGCTGGTCCTCAAAGTGTACGCCAGCTGCACCAGCTTCAATCATACCCTTCATCAATTCGAATACATTCAGCTGTCCGCCGAATCCTGCTTCTGCATCCGCCACGATTGGTGCGAACCAGTCGATGGAATCATCTCCTTCTCCATGAGTGATCTGGTCAGCACGCTGCAGCGCCTGGTTGATACGCTTAACTACAGCGGGAACGCTGTTCGCCGGGTACAAGCTCTGGTCAGGATACATGTTTCCGGAAAGGTTTGCATCCGCTGCAACCTGCCAGCCGCTCAAGTAGATTGCCTTAAGGCCAGCTTTTACCTGCTGGACAGCCTGGTTGCCAGTTAAAGCACCAAGAGCGTTAACGAAATCCTCTTCATGTACAAGCTTCCACAGCTTCTCTGCACCGCGGCGAGCCAGTGTATGTTCAATATCAATCGAACCGCGAAGCTTGATGACATCCTCCGCCGTATAAGTTCTTTCCACTCCAACCCATCTGCTATCCATTTCCCAGCTTTCCTGCAATTTCTTTACACGATCTTGAGTCATTTTTTATTCCTCCTAGTGTTTGTTTTATATGAATCTATCAATCTATTAAGCTAAAGCCTGATAGCCAGGCAATGTTAAAAATTCAACGAAGTCTTCATTTAAAATCAATTCATCAAACATCTCTGCCGCCTGCTCGAATTTCCCATTTTCAAATACCGCTTCGCCGACTTCCAGCTTGATTTTCTCAAGTTCCTCTTCCTTCAGCTCGTGGTACATTTCAACCGTCACTTTGCGGCCATCTTCCAGAAGTCCTTTTGGATGGCGAATCCATTGCCATAGCTGAGCACGGGAAATCTCTGCTGTTGCTGCATCCTCCATCAGGTTATGAATCGGAGCTGCGCCGCGGCCATTCAGCCAGCTGGCCACGTACTGGATGCCAACATTGATGTTCATTCGCACACCGGCTTCTGTTATAGTCCCTTCTGGTACAGCAAGCAGGTCAGCTGCATTCACTTCAACATCCATCTGCTTGCCAGATTCTATCTGGTTCGGTTCTGGCATTTCCTTGTTGAACGCCTCAAGTGCTACCGGTACCAGTCCTGGATGTGCTACCCATGTGCCATCATGGCCGTCGCGGGCTTCACGCTCTTTATCAGCGCGTACCTTGGCGAATGCTTCAGCATTTGCTTCCTCGTCATTTTTGATCGGGATTTGCGCCGCCATTCCGCCCATTGCCGGAGCCTTGCGGCGGTGGCAGGTCTGGATCGTCAGCAACGAGTATGACCTCATGAACGGAACCGTCATTGTTACCTGTGAGCGATCCGGTAAAATCACATCGTCCTGTGAACGCAGCTTTTTCAGATAGCTGAAAATATAATCCCATCGGCCGCAGTTCAAACCAGCGGAGTGCTCTTTCAGTTCATATAGAATCTCATTCATTTCGAATGAAGCCAGGATCGTTTCAATCAAAACAGTTGCTTTAATCGTTCCCTGTGGAATGCCAAGATGATTCTGTGCATAAACGAACACATCGTTCCATAGGCGCGCTTCAAGGTGGCTCTCCATCTTAGGAAGGTAGAAGTATGGGCCTGTGCCCTGCTCCACCAGCTTTTTCGCATTATGGAAAAAGTACATCGCGAAATCGAATAAGCCGCCAGAAATGGGGTTGCCATCAAGCAATACATGTTTTTCTTCTAGGTGCCAGCCTCTTGGGCGAACCATTAAAACAGCTGTTTTTTCATTCAGTTGATACTTTTTGCCATTTGCATTTTCAAAAGAGATCGTTTTGTTAACGGCGTCCCTAAGATTGATCTGCCCTTCAACAATCGCTTCCCATGTCGGCGAAGTTGAATCCTCGCAGTCTGCCATAAAAATCTTCGCTCCAGAATTGAGCGCATTGATGACCATTTTCCTGTCAGTCGGACCAGTGATCTCGACTCTGCGATCCTGAAGATCTTTCGGGAGCGGCGCGATTGTCCACTCGCTCTCACGGATGTGCTTTGTTTCCGGCAAGAAGTCCGGCAGCTTCCCTCCGTTGATTTCCGCCTGGCGCATTTCACGCGCGGCCAGCAATTCCACCCGACGCTCGCCAAAATGCCTTTCAAGCCGCTCTACAAAATCAAGAGCCTCTGGTGTCAAAATTTCTTCGTATCCTTTTTTCATGCTGCCCACTATTTCAATTCCTGTAGTTTGTGTCGACATAGACTGTCTTCACCCCTTTGTTATAGTACAGTATCAATAACCCTAATATGTATTATATAACAGAGGTTTTAGATTGCAACTATTTTGTTGAATTTTTCTGAAAAATTTTTAAGAGTGAGAATTTCGTCCTATAAAAAAAACCTTTTCTCAATAGAAAAGGGTCATGAGGACTGATGTATCAAAGTTTAGATTGTTGTTACTTTTTTCATGGACTCGTAGAAAAGTACAACCGAGAACACGCTATTGTATTCAAATGTCATTTTGAGCGCTTCTTATTTTACCCAAATTGCTGTTCCCTTACAAAAAACGGCAAAAGGAACACCTCTGTTGCGGCATTGAACAGTTCATCCCAGATTAAACGCACAAAAAATCCCCTTCTCAAACGAGAAGGGGATTCCAATTCTGTATTAGTACATTTCAGAAGTAGTCTTCGCTTGCATGTGCAGAAGCAGATAGTCTGGTCCGCCAGCTTTTGAATCTGTTCCAGACATGTTGAAGCCGCCGAATGGCTGGTAACCGACGATTGCGCCTGTGCAGCCGCGGTTGAAGTAAAGGTTTCCGACATGGAAATCTTCACGTGCCTTCTGGATGTTTTCACGGTTGCGCGTGATCACCGCACCAGTCAGGCCGTATTCCGTGTTGTTCGCGATTTCAAGCGCATGGTCGAAATCCTTCGCTTTTGCGAATGCCACAACTGGTCCAAAGATTTCTTCCTGCATGATGCGGGCTTTTGGATCCACATCAGCAAATATTGTTGGCTTGATGAAGTAGCCTTTAGAGCTGTCTCCTTCGCCGCCAGTCATCAAACGGCCTTCCTGCTTGCCGATTTCGATGTAGCTCATGATCTTGTCGAACGCACCCTGGTCGTTTACAGGACCCATGAATGTGCTTTGATCAGTTGGATCATCGAGCTTAAGCTCATTTGTCAATTCAACCACGCGGTTAAGAACCTGGTCATATACATCCTCAACGATGACAGCACGTGAACATGCAGAGCACTTCTGGCCAGAGAAGCCGAATGCTGAAGCAGTGATCGCTTGAGCAGCCAATTCAAGATCAGCGTCTTTGTCGACAACCATTGTGTCTTTTCCGCCCATTTCAGCGACTACGCGCTTAAGCCAGATTTGGCCTTCGTTCAGCTTTGATGCGCGCTCGTTAATGCGCAGACCTACGTCACGTGAACCTGTAAAGCTGATGAAGCGAGTGTCTTTGTGGTCAACAAGGTAGTCGCCCACTTCTGCGCCGCTTCCTGGTACGAAGTTAAGGACACCCGCAGGCAGACCTGCTTCTTCCATTACTTCAACGAACTTAGCCGCAACAACTGGAGTAGTTGAAGCTGGCTTCAAAAGAACTGTGTTTCCTGTAACGATCGCTGCTACAGTTGTACCAGCCATGATTGCCAACGGGAAGTTCCATGGAGAAATGATGACTCCCACTCCAAGAGGAATGTAATCATAACGGTTATATTCATTTGGACGGCTTTCTACTTTCACGCCCTCTTTGATTCTTAGCATTTGGCGAGCATAGTACTCAAGGAAGTCGATTGCTTCTGCTGTATCAGCATCCGCCTCGTTCCATGGCTTACCAGCTTCTTTTGTTAAAAGCGCTGAGAATTCATGCTTGCGGCGGCGAATGATTGCTGCAGCCTTGAATAATACATCTGCACGTGTCTCAGGCTTTACTTTTTTCCAAGTCTTGAACGCTTCAACAGCAGCCTGCATTGCTTTTTCAGCCAGGTCGCGGTTTGCCTTTGATACGCGTCCAATAACTTCCTCTTTATTGGATGGGTTGTAAGATACAATTTTGTCTTCAGTCGAGATTCTCTCTCCGCCAATCACCAAGTCATAATCCTGGCCAAGATAGCCTTCTACGGTCTTCAATCCTGTAAGGTATCCTTCACGGTTTTCCTCATCTTTAAAATTCGTGAAAGGCTCGTGTTTGTATGGCTGAACCATTCTATCCCCTCCTATGTATTAAAACGTTTTCATTCCTTCCCCATTCTATCATGAGAGTCTCACAGTGTTCAACGTCAACGTACTAGCAAGTCTTGGATTGAGAATTTTCGCAATCTTTATTATGCCAATATTGTAATTTGCTCGTTTTTTGTTTGCTTTTTTGGTGTTGGTCGATTTAATCGTAGATGTGGTCGAATGAAGTGTGAAATTGGACGAATAATCTCTCAAGGTGGTCAAAATTTTTTTCCGAAAGTAAAATTAATAGATTAGTAAAAATCGCATTAATGAACAGCAGGGAATCCCTTTAATCTAGCGAATATTACTCTATCCATGCAAAAAAGGAGCCTATAATACATGAAAAAACGCCATGAAGTGCTGTTCAATCAGCTTGAATCCTATCGAAGCTATATTTTGGGTGTAACAGATACAGTTTCTGAGGAAGATGCGGAGAAAATCCCTGCAGGCTTTAACAATAATATCCGCTGGAACCTTGGGCATATTTACCTTGATCAATATTTATGGATCCAGGCGGTGACAAAAGAGCCGGCAGATGTCCCGGAAGAGTTCAAGTCCTGGTTTGGCTATGGTACCTCCCCGGCCAATTTTACAGAGGAAACCCCTACCGTCAGCGAGTTAAAAGACTTGCTGAAAACACAGCCTGCTAGAATAAAAGAATCTTATGGTGACAGATTGGATGATGAATTCACCCCAACCGAAATGGGGATGCATACAATCGAGCAAGTCCTGGTTCGGACCATTTTCCATGAAGGCATGCATTTACAGACAATCCTTGATATTAAGAAGTGTATTTAACATAAACTGATTCAAAAAAGCAAAGAGCCCAAGATGCTCTTTGCTTTTTTCCGAATCGGATTGTTTTCCACTAGTAACTTAAACCGTCCCCAAATTGATAAAACCCTTCGATGTTCACCGGCAGCCTTCCTCCCGGCTGAGCACCAAAGATAACATCAACTGCGGCGTTCCATGAGGTTGGGACGGGTGAGCCCCACCGCTCAATAGCATAGGATGCTAAATATGCATCTACTTCAGGGAAATGTTTTATATCATAAGGCAATCCCAATGATAGTGCTACAACTGGCTTACCAGTAGCCTTTAAAGCTTGTACCAAATCCACCTGTCCTTCAGCTAGTTCACCCGGTGAGAAAGTGGCTACTATTATTCGATCTGCCTGTTCTGCCAATTGAACTGCGTTTGCAATATCAGCATTAGTAGAGTTCGTCTCGGTAATCGCACTCAGCACTGTTTCTGAAGTCTTAGCATCCACAGCATTTATGACTTCACTGATATGTTTAGCTGATCCATAAATTTTTGGACCAACAACAAGTGTAGTTTCGTCATTAGCTGTCTCAAACGGCAGTACTCCATCATTTTTCAACAGAGTTATTGACTTTCTAGCTACCTCTGACGCTGCTTCTTTGTGGGCAGTAGTATTGACAACTTTTGTTGCAGTTGCAGGGTCGTCATAACGGTCATTGAATAAATCATATTTAAACTTTGCCGTCAGAATTCTTTTTACAGATTCGTCAACCCTCTTTTCCGTTAAATCACCTGATTTCAAAGCATTATATAACGCATCATAAGTTTCAAGTTGCTGTTCATATGTTCCGGTTGCCATAACAATATCAGCGCCAGCATTAATCGCCATCACACCTGCCTCGCCTGCGCCCCACTCTTTATCAATCGCATGCATACTCATTGCATCAGTGACTATTATGCCATCAAAGCCCATTTCTTCACGAAGGAGCCCAGTAAGGACTTTTTTAGAAAGAGTCGCTGGAAGCTCAGGGTCAATAGCATTAATGATGACGTGAGCTGTCATAATGGAATCTACGCCAGCATCAATTGCCGCTTTAAACGGTGGTAAATGTACTTCCTCCAGCGTTTCACGATCATAGGTTACCGCAGCCAGTCCATAATGCGAATCGACACTGGTATCACCGTGACCTGGGAAGTGTTTGGCTGTTGCTAGGACACCGTTATCCTGGTATCCCTTGATTTGTGCTTTGGTCATATCTGATACAAGTTGAGTTTTTTCGCTGAAGGACCTGACACCAATGACTGGATTGGCCGGATTTGTGTTGACATCCGCTACAGGGGAATAGTTCCAGTTAAATCCCGTCGCCTTTGACTCAATGGCTGTAATTTTAGCTACTTCTTCTGCAGCTTGAAGATCTCTTGTTGCACCAATCCCCATTTGACGCGGGAAGGCTGTACCATCAGAAACATGCTGGACAGAGCCATATTCCAAGTCGGCAGATATAAATAATGGAATATTCAAACGGGTTTGGGAAGCCCATCCTTGCAACTGATTATTGTATTCAGCGGTTTTCTTTGCATCTCTGTCACCATAAACTATGACAGAACCGACATTGTACTCTTCAATTAATTTTCGAGTGCGTTCATCTGGCATCTGGTTTTGATTATCATGAGTAGAAGGCATCACAAGTTGTCCGATTTTCTCTTTATCAGACATATGGGCAATGATTCTTTGAACCATACCATTCCTTGCTTTATCTGTTGGCGGATCAGGATAGTTGAGGTCGTTAGAAGATTGAGCATTACTTCCAAGTGGCACTACAAGAGTTGAAGCTAACACAAGAACGCTAATCATGGTACTTAGTTTCTTCATTTTATTCCTCCTATAGACTTTATTTTCACAAATAAGTTACTTTCTTCTCCTCCCTTCAATATGTAAGTGCTTACAGTGTAAGGTTATTATAAATATTGGAAAATATAAAATAATAAGTCAGCAATGGAATCAAATTGATAGAATAGTCATATTATTTTGGTTTACTAAATAATTTTATAGATGGAAAGTCATAGTGGAAAATACGGCTCCAAGTGCAGAATAACTATTTATTAAACTAGCAAATCCGGGTTTTATTACCTTGCTTAAATATTTTTCTTTTTGGAATCTGAAATTTAATTTGCAGTGTTTGCTTTACTTTTCTTTAATAAAAAAAGTAAAGGACTAAAAGCCCTTTACTCGTTACTGATAGATATGCACAAATGGTTCATCCTGATCCGGCTTTTTAACGATCAAGGCTTCCTGCCCCAGTACGGATGATACGCTGACCTGCACGGAAATGTAGTTAGGGAAGTGCTCCATGACCAGTCCCGTTACATACTGGGTGAAGCCAATAGCCTCGGCTTCGCCGTAGAACTGGATCGGTATTTCGATGTTTATTTCCTGAAGCTGGCCATCCAGATAAAAGCCTTTGCCGATGACGCCGTTGAAGTTAGGGAAATATTCCTCAACATCCTGCTTGAAATTCTGGAAAAATGTCAGGTCATCCCGGTGTTCCTTCTCGGCTTTATCCGACGGAAACAGGATGTATTCTTCTTTTACATCCTTCCAGCTGCCGATATTGTTGCTGCCCTGTGATACTTCTGCATAGGTGAAAAAGTTGCCAGGAACAACAGAAGATCGGCTTTCCTGTTCAAACAATCCGATGGTAATCGGTATATTTTTCAGTTCTTCGATTCCTCTTAACCTGTTGACGACTTCCTGGGCAATTTTCTTCCCTTCAGCTTCAAGAACGGATCGGGAAATATTCTTCTCAAATACTGCCCCAAATTCAACCTCTTGATAATAATGGACGGAATTAAGTGCCAGTCCAATGGCGATGCCGCCAAGCTGGTACGTATCCTTCTCCCCTGATTGGACGAGATAATTATGCTCCAGGATATGTGCTAGATAAATAGGATTCTTTTTATTCTGTTCATGGGCGTCGCCCTTGCCAGAATTGGCAGGATTCAGACCCAGGTTTTTCACTGTGACCTTTTTATTACTTTTTTCTTTTTTAGCCTTAGCCTGCAATTCTTTTTCCTTAGCATCGACCTGAGCCGGAGTCATTTCGCGTTCCAGCCAGGATGCTACGGTACTGCTGTCGAGATACTGGCCTTCTTTAAAGACATACTTGTCTGTTGGGAAAGAGTTTTGGGCAACCCTCATCAGTCCGGTCTCGAACTCGGTGATGTCATAACGCGTATTCAGATTGTTAACGACCATGCCGCGGGCTTCCCCAGGCTCGAACGGCATAATAGTACGGTAGTATTTGTCCGAAATTTTATATTTCGGAATAATCGCTTTTTCCTTTGTTTCATCATCCTTCTCCTGGACGACCTCTTCCTGCTTTTGAAAATTAGGGGCACAGGCCGTCAGCAAAAGGACAAGAGATAGAGCGACCATTGAGAGCTTCCTCATGGCGTGTACACCTCTTATCTATTAGCTGTTTTCGCAGTCATTGCAGCTTTTCGAACACATATTAATAACCGCATTCCTTAAAGTATCGGGTTCTTTTCGAGGAGACTTCCGAACCGGAGATGCGGAAATATCCGTAAAAACCCAAAACCCGGTTTTTACTTTGGATGTGAAAGCAACAAAGCTTACGAAAAGAGCTTATTTATTTAATTCTTCAAGCATTCTCTCCTCGTTCCACACTTCAATCCCCAGGCTTTCTGCTTTTGTCAGCTTTGAACCTGCATCTTCCCCGGCAATGAGTAAATCCGTTTTCTTGCTGACGCTTCCGGCTACATTGCCGCCGAGCGCCTCGATTTTTTCTTTTGCTTCGTTTCGGCCCATTTGCTCGAGCTTCCCGGTCAACACGATTGTTTTGCCGGCAAAAAATGAATCCGATTCTTCAGCGGTAACCTTCTTAGGCCCTTTGTATTCCATATTGACGCCGACAGCCTTCAGCTCGGAAACCAGCTCGCGCACTTCATCACTGTCAAAGAATGTAACGATGGAGTCGGCCATTTTGTCGCCGATTTCATTAATGGCCGTCAATTCTTCCTTCGTCGCCTTCATCAAATGATCCATTGTTTCAAATTGCTGAGCCAAAGTCTTTGCGGCTTTTGCCCCAACCAGACGGATACCCAGTCCGAACAATAGCTTTTCCAATGAATTATCCTTCGTGGCTTCGATTGCTGACAGCAAATTGTTGACGGACTTCTCGCCCATTCGCTCAAGAGCCAGAAGCTGCTCGCGTGTCAGCTTATAAATGTCGGCTACATCCTTGATCAGCTCTTGTACAAACAGTTGGCTGACCACTCTCTCTCCGAGTCCGTCAATATTCATCGCATCTCGGGAAACGAAGTGGATCAGGCCTTCCCTGATTTGAGCAGGGCATTTCGGATTGATACAGCGAAGCGCGACTTCTCCTTCAATCCTGACAAGCTCGCTGCCGCATTCAGGGCATTCTGTAGGCATGTGGAACTCGACTTCATCGCCTGTGCGCTGCTCAGCAAGGACATTAACAACTTCCGGGATAATATCTCCTGCTTTTTTGATGACAACTTTATCACCGATTTTGATATCTTTTTCCCGGATCAAGTCTTCATTGTGCAAGGAAGCACGTCCAACGGTAGTACCAGCTACCTGGACTGGTTCAAGGATGGCAGTCGGTGTGACGACACCTGTGCGGCCAACGCTCAATTCAATCTCCTTCAAAGTTGTCACGACTTCTTCGGCAGGGAATTTATAAGCGACCGCCCACCTAGGACTCTTCGCTGTCGTCCCAAGCTCAGCCTGCTGGTCGAGTGAATCAACCTTGATTACAATTCCATCAATATCGTATGGCAGGTCAGGGCGCTTTTCGACCCAGCTGTTCACATACTCGATGACACCTTCAATGCTGTCAACTTTCCGGCGCTCTTTATTGGTTTTAAATCCAAGATTCTCCAGATAATCCAGTCCCTCGCTATGTGCGCGGATTCCAGTATTACCGACATTTGCAATACCATATAGGAATACATCCAGATTTCTTGAAGCAGCAATCTTCGGATCAAGCTGGCGAAGGGAGCCAGCGGCCGCATTACGCGGGTTGGCAAAAGGTTCTTCTTCAAGCTCTTTTCTTGCTTTGTTCAATGCTTCGAATGATTTCTTCGGCATGAACGCCTCACCGCGCACCTCAAGCGAAACCTGCTCTTTCAAGCGGATCGGCAAAGAACGGATCGTCTTCAGATTAGACGTAATATCCTCACCAGTCGTTCCATCACCGCGAGTCGCACCTCGGACAAGCATCCCGTCCTCATAAATAAGCGAAACTGCCAGACCATCGATCTTCAGTTCGCAAACATAAGAAACATTGTCGCCAACACCCTGGCGGACACGGCGGTCAAAATCCCGCAGGTCCTGCTCATCAAAGGCATTTCCCAGGCTCAGCATCGGAATTGCATGCTGCACCTTATTGAACATCGTTAAAATCTCGCCGCCAACACGCTGTGTAGGAGAGTCGGGAGTCTGCAGTTCAGGGAATTGCTCCTCGATTTCAATCAGTTCCCTCAAAAGCCTGTCATACTCCGCATCCGGAACCGACGGCTGGTCAAGAACATGATATTCATAACTATATTGATTAAGCAGATTTTGCAAATCCTTGGCTTTTCTCTCAGCACTTTGAAAATCCATAAATCCAGCCCTTTCATAAATGAAGTGAAAACAGAAAGCGCAAGCGCCTTGGTCAGCCCAGACAAGCGACTCGAGGGGCTAGGCGCTGGAGCTAGACAGTATTCAATGTGTTATTAAAAATTGTTTAAGCCTTTGTAATCGGTGCGAACTTAGCCAGCAATCGCTTGATTCCTGTTGGGCTTGGGAATGCAATGTCAAGCTCTGTGCCTTCTCCTGACCCTTTTACGCTGACAACCGTTCCTGTTCCCCACTTGCCATGCTGGGCTTTGTCGCCAACCTTCCAATCGATGCCTTCGCCGCCGCTTGCAGCTGCGACCGGACGGGAGACAGCACCGCGAGTCGGCATGGACGGTCTTGCTGAAGGGGCAGGTCTGCCGCCGCTTGCTGGCGCAGGCCTTCTCACTTTCGGAACGGCGTCTTCAACCAAATCAGCCGGTATTTCCTTAATGAACCGTGATTCCGGGTTCATATTGGTACGGCCGAAAAGGGTACGCATCTGTGCATTCGTGATGAATAGTTCTTCTTCGGCACGGGTTATTCCTACATAGGCAAGACGGCGTTCTTCCTCCATCTCATCCTCCTCCATCAAGGAGCGGCTGTGCGGGAATACTCCCTCTTCCATACCAATCAGGAAGACAACGGGGAACTCGAGTCCCTTGGCTGAGTGCAGTGTCATCAATGTGACGAAATCTGTTTTTTTCTCGCCGTCATCATCCAGGCGGTCAATATCAGCGACAAGTGCCAAATCTGTCAGGAATGCGACCAGACTCTTGTCTTCACTGCTTTCTTCAAAGCTTTTTGTTACCGTTAAAAATTCATCTATGTTCTCAAGTCGGCTCTGTGACTCCAACGATTTTTCCGCCTTCAACATGTCACGGTAGCCTGTTTTATCAAGAACTTCCTCCACCAGCTCCGTCACGGACAGATATTCCTGCTGATGAGTGTAATTGCTGACCAGGTTGCGGAATTCAGCCGCAGCTTTTTCCGCTTTCGGGCTCAGGCCAATCATTTCAATCGTCTCCAAGGCCTGGAACATCGACAAATCATGCATTGTCGCGAAGTTGGCGATTTTATCAATCGAGGTTGAACCGATCGCGCGCTTCGGAACATTGATGATCCTCTGCAAACTGATATCATCATCAGGGTTCGAAATCAAGCGAAGGTAGGCAAGGATATCCTTGATTTCCTTCCTGTCATAGAATTTGATGCCGCCGACGATTGAGTAATCGATGTTCGACTTCAAGAAAGATTCCTCGATCACACGGGACTGGGCGTTCGTACGGTAAAGAATCGCGATATCAGACAGCTTGCGGCCATTGCGAAGCTGCTCCTGGATTTTGCCGATGACAAACTGCGCCTCGCCCTGTTCGCTGTCCGCGCGATAGTACATGATTTTGTTTCCCTCTGGGTTCTCTGTCCAAAGGTTTTTCGGCTTGCGGTTCATGTTGTTCTGGATGACCATATTCGCCGCCAGCAAAATCTTCTTTGTCGAGCGGTAGTTCTGCTCTAGCAAAATGACGCTTGCCCTTGGGTAGTCTTTTTCAAAAGAAAGGATATTCGTGATGTCCGCACCGCGCCAGCGATAGATCGACTGATCCGAGTCACCTACGACACATAGGTTCTGGAATCTTTGCGCAAGCAATTTTACCAGCATGTATTGTGCCCTGTTCGTATCCTGATACTCATCGACATGGATGTACTGGAACTTGCGCTGGTAATATTCAAGCACTTCCGGCACGCGGATGAACAGCGTGATCGTCGTCATGATTAAATCGTCGAAATCGAGCGCGTTATTTTTTCGCAGCCTGCGCTGGTATTCCGTATACACATCGCTGACCTTCTGGGAAAAATAATCCCCCGCCGACTTCGCATATTCCTCGGGCGTAATCAACTCATTTTTCGCCGAGCTGATCGTACCAAGGATCGCACGAGGATCATATTTTTTCGGATCCATATTCTTGTCCTTCAAAATCGACTTGATGACAGACTGCTGGTCAGTCGAGTCAAGGATCGTGAAGTTGCGGTTATAGCCAAGACGGTCGATGTCCCTGCGCAAAATGCGCACACACATTGAGTGGAACGTCGAAATCCAGATATCGTCTGCCGCTCCGCCCATCATTTTCTGGATCCTCTCGCGCATTTCACGCGCTGCTTTATTCGTAAACGTAATTGCAAGGATGTTATAAGGATTTACCCCTTTTTCCACCATTAAATACGCAATTCTGTGTGTCAGGACTCTTGTTTTACCAGAGCCTGCCCCTGCCATCAATAGCAAAGGCCCGTCCACTGCCTTGACCGCCTTCTGCTGCTCAGGGTTCAAGCCATTCAATAATTTATCCGTTAAAAATTGCACACTCGTCACCACCATACAAACATTTGTTCTTATTTTATCTCATAAAACCCTTATATACAACTTCGTTATTTCTTTGCTGCAGCTACAGTCTTCAATGCCTCATCAAGGTTGCTGTATACAACATTCCCAACCACGATGACATCGGCATGCCCGGCCATTTCTTCTGCCTGCTGCGCTGTTTCAATTCCTCCGCCGTAAAAGAGAACCGTTTTTTCGAGGACGCTTTTGGCTGCTTTAACATACTCAGGATTGCCATATACCCCGCTGTATTCCAAATAGAAAATCGGCAGGCTGAACATTTTTTCTGCCATCATCGCGTATGCCCGTACATCGTCAATCGAAAGCTCCGTCTTCGCATCAGTAAGCTTAGCCGCCTTGCAATCCGGATTCAGGATGCAATAGCCTTCCATTTTCAGCTCGTCCCAATCCATCAGTTCGCCATACTCCTTGACCGCCTCATGGTGCAGGCCGGTGATCCACTGTGGATTGCGGCTGTTCAATACTGTCGGGATAAAATAAAAATCGAATCCCGGTGTGATCGAGTCAATCGTCGAAACCTCGAGAATGCATGGAACCGTATAGCGGCGGACTCGGGACATCAAATCAAGGACTCCTTCAAGAGTGACTCCATCCGTCCCTCCCACCATGATCGCGTCGGTTCCAGACTCGCAAATTCTATCTAATTCTTCATCAGTTATCTCTTTATTTGGATCGAGCTTGAACACATGTCTCCACTCGCGAACATCGTACATCCTTGAATTGCCCCCATTCTATCTATCCATTCCACCATTATAGCATTTGTTGCCTGTATATAAAAAAGGAAACATATGAAAAAAGCGCTCCAAATGCCGGAACGCATTTTGATGTAAAATTATAAATCTCGGTGCTCATATTGCTCGGTGAACAACCTTGAAAAAACATAGAAGCTGATACCGCTGACAATCAGCGCAAGATAGATTGGATCAAGTCCGAAGAAGCTGATGATCTCTTTTTCGCCAAGATAGACTGCCAGACTTCCTAGGAACAAGGTTAACCTGTCTTATTAGCAGAGTTCACAGTTTTATTGGCTATTCCACAGGATTTATTGGCGAAAATAATATTTTATTAGCGATTTTTTATTTTTATTGGCGAACTGGAAATTTACAGTCTGTTTTTCCAATTTTATTAGCAGTTTTTTGTTGAGTTGGGAAACTTATTCGAGCAGATTAGACTGATATAATGAAGAATTATTTTTTTATAGCGACTTTTTCTTTTTTATAACGAAAAAAATTTCTTTATAGGAATTGGAAATTACCTGCGCTTTTTTCCAATTCTGCCACCCATAAAAAAGAACGGAACCATACCCGGTTCCGTCCTTCATCAAAATACTATTTCGCTTTTTCAGCGTTGTCCTGCTCTTTCAATCTTTCGAGCGCCATTTCGTATGCATCGTTTCCATAGTTCAGGCATCGCTTCACACGGGAAATCGTTGCCGTGCTCGCGCCTGTTTCTGTTTCGATCTTATGATAAGTCTTGCCCTCGCGAAGCATGCGGGCAACCTCAAGGCGCTGTGCAAGTGACTGGATTTCGTTCACTGTCGCAAGGTCGTCGAAGAAGCGATACGCCTCATCGAGATCTTTCAGCGATAAAATCGCCTTGAATAATTGATCGAGTTCCTTGCCTCTTAATTTATCAATTTGCATATAGTCTACCCCTTATTTCACTCAGAATTTTATTGTTGAGAGTCGAATGAGACATCGCTGATCGATGGGACAATGTTGATCCATGTTTTCCCGGGAACGAAACCAGCTCTTGCTCCATCCTTATAAGGGACGATTCTGCCAGCTTCATTTTTCCATTGTATCTCATTCACTTTGCCTTTTTGGAACAGATATCCCTTGCCGCCGGATGCCATGTCAATGACCCTGCGGCCCACATCATCCACGATGCGATGGTCCATTTGCACGACAAGGATGTTGTCAATCAGAATTGGTTCCTTCGATTCAAAGTCAACACTTTCCTCACTGCCATTAAAACGGTGGTACTTCTGTTGTTCCGCGTCATATTCGTAGATCGCATCGAACGACGGCGTTCCGTAGTTGACCATGATTTCCCCGGCTGGAGCACCTTCATGGCCTTCCGCTTCCTCACTGCTCAAGAATACTGCAGAAGCCGGTGCTTCATCAAGTGCGTAGCCTTTCTTTTCCGCTCCCTTCACAATATTCTTATAGGTAATATAAGAATTATGAGGCGCCTTGCGGAAATCGGCCCGTTTGAACAATGTTCCATCATACTGCATGCCGTTGATGTTATCGATCACTCCGCGTTCAAGCATGTCCTTCGCTTCAGGACTGTAGCCGTGTGCGATAAAAAAGCTGTCATATCCGGATGCCAGGTCGATAAAGTATTCCCTCGCGCTGCGGACCGGCCCTATTTTTTCAGGATGTTCACTTTGAAAAATCGCGATGAACCTTGTCACGTCTCCTTCAGCAAGAACCTCGTGGACGATGTCAGCTTTGTCAAGACCTGATTGCGGCCGCGCCTTTGGGTGGTTATTGACCACCACGGCCACTGCCCGGTCGAAGCTCTCTTCTGCAGTACCCATCCCGGTCAGCGGGAATTGATAAGGAAGTTCCTCCGGTGGAACAACCTCATCTACTACAATCTCTTTTTCTTTATGTTCTGTTGCTTCTTTTTTCTCTGTCTCTTTACTGCTGCACCCCGCCGTAAGAAAAATTGCGGCTGCCAGCACAGCGATCCATTTTTTCATTATTGAGCCACCCCTTGAACTCCCAGTTCGTTCATGGCTGTCTATGTCTAGATGCACTTTTATATTTTAACGCATTATCGTTGGAAAGAGTACCGTTTTTTTCATCACATCATAGATACCCTCCTGTGTGATACGGATATATGGTAAATGCGTTGAACTGAAGAATAATAGTGAATAAATCGGATCGGCGAATTTGTAGCCTTTTTCCTTTAAATAGTCAAGCAGCTTCTTCTCCTCAGCCATCAGCTCAGTCACAGGATGGCTCGACATGATGCCCTGCAGCCTCAACGGGATTTCCCTGACAGTCACGCCATTTTCACACGCTACAATGCCACCGCCAAGTTCCTTCATCCTGTTAAAAGCAGCCATCATATCCTGCTTGTTTTTACCAATCAGAATGATGTCTCCAGTATTGGAAAACGAGCTTGCCAGTCCCTGCAAGTCTGTCGCGAACCCTTTCAGCATGGTATTGATACGCCATTTGCCATGACGGTCGATCAGCATGAAAAAGCACTCATCATGATTTGAAGATAATTCCTCAGCGGACACATCAATTGAAATCGAGTACGGTTTTGTAATGACCGAATTCTCCATTTTTATTCCAAAAGGCATCGAGAATTGCATATCATCCACCGTCAGGTCCCAATCCATTTTAAGCGGCTCAAATCCCATTTGAGCCCAGTCAATTTCTTTCGCTGCATCGATCGCTTCTCCATCACGCTTTACCCACTGGCCTTTTGCTAATACTGACACAGGTGTCGGGTTCAACTTATCACTCAAAATATTGATGTTCGCAACCCGGCCTGTCGCAATATTGCCGTGAAGATGCTCGAAGTTATAATAACGGGCCACGTTGATACTTGCCATATTATAAGCATCAATGACTGGGACGCCTCGATCGATGGCAATGCGGATCAGTTCATCGATCACGCCATTTTCGTAAAACGCAGACGATGCCCCGTCCGTTGTCATCATAAACCGATCGTACACCGCAATATCCAGTTCATGGATCTCATCGAGTAGCTTCGGCAAATCCGGTCTGATCGATGAATGCCTCAAGGAAACCATATAACCTTGCATCAGCCTTCTGCGGACTTCCTCGCCAGTCATCGCCTCATGGTCGCAATCTGCGCCAAACAGCATCATCTTCGCCAGCGTCTTTTCTGATGCACCAGGAAAATGCCCCTCAATTTTCTTGTGACGGCGCTTCGTTTCCTGCATCCAGTGAAGGATCATGTCGTCGCCGTTCATCAGCTTCGGCCAGCTCGTCAGCTCACCGCCCTGGACGACATTCTCATGCTCAAGCCATGCCCTTACATTGCTGTTGGAGAAGACTTCCTCCTCATGCTGGATTTCAGTCTGGGCATCAAAACGGCACCACCAGTACATTGTGACCGGATTATCATTCAGCTCATTTATAAAAGAAAACGCTTTCTTTTTTCCTAATTGTAAAGCCAGCACCATATTGTCATTAATCAGTGTTGTCGTCCCCGTCTGGGATGCATAGGCAGCGAAAGAATGGGGATTATAAAGTTGAAATGGATGGGCATGAGGTTCAATATAGCCCGGCACCAGCTTCATCCCGGTGCAATCCACTATTTCACATTGCTTTGTATTTTCAGGCAGGTTTTCACCAACATACACAATCCTGTCATTGTAAATCCAAATGTTCGCAGTCATCCACTTGCGGAATGTCTGGTTCAAATATGTCGCATTCTTCAATAGAACCGTCGGTGAAAGGGTGCCGTCCAAAACAGCAGCATGGTCGCGCAATTGTTTGTTTTTCCATCGATAACGTTGTTCCATACCATGTTCCCCTTTTCTCTATGTTAGGGCTCTGTTAAAAATGGCTGTTGATTTTCGTTCCAGGCGCTTCGCTTTCCTCGGGGCCGGCGCTGAGCCTCCTCGTCGCAAGCTCCTGCGGGGTCTCACCTAGCCGGCTGATTCCGCAGGACATTGAAAGGCTTCTGCGAATTGGCCCACGCACGAGGAAATTGCATTAGCAATTTCCGAGGAGTCTACACGCCTTCCACTTCAATCAACAGAGTGTTATATATAACATGGATTTAACAGAGCCTCATGCTTAAATCGTAATTCACTTAAAAAGAAAGCCCTTACATTATTGTACTATCGTAACATATTTCATTGTTTAACGCATTAAAGAATTTCAAATTAACTGTAAAAATAGTGTAAAGGAGCGATGAGGATATGAATGTACGTCCGAATATCGGAATTATCAACGCGCTGATCAGGATTACAGCAGGTCTTACAATTCTGGCATGGTCGACATCGAAAATGGTGAAACGGCCCTGGAGGGATTCCTATATTTTCATGGCAATGATGGGCGCAATGAAGGTCGGCGAAGGAATTGTCCGCTATTGTCCGCTGACTGCCGCATACGAAAAAGGCCAGGACATGATGGAGGATCGGAACGCTGAGAATGGGGATTCTGAAGGCTGGATTCCTTATAACCCGAGTTGATGTAATAATTAAGGCTGTTTTCGTAAAGATTGTTGTTAAAATCCTACTGCCGATTTTAACGTAATAAAAGGTTATTTTGGAGGTCGGTATTAAGTTTGCAGGCTCTTTTCTCATAAAAAGATCAACTTTGCGAAGAAAGTTAGGTCATTCAATGTAGTCAATAGCAACAAAGTTTGAGAAAAGAGCCATAATTAAAAAGCCCCCAATAAACCGGGGGCTTAATCTAAAGGAGATGATTTTATGTTTTGGGAATATATAATGGATGTCAGCTTCGTCTGGATTGCATTGATCGGAAGCATCATCGCTCTTGTGCTTGTTTACGCTAAGGGCTCTAACAGGAGACGTGCCCGATAGCTCTGCTGCCTATGTCCTTTCGGTAAAAGGTTTCCGGGCAGTCCAGTTTCTCAAGCTCAGCATATACCTTTTGCTGTGCTTCTTTTAATGAAGACGCTTTTGCCCCGACAAGCAGCACTCTGCCGCCATTGGTTACAAACTCACCACTACTGTTTTTCGCCGTGCCTGCATGAAATACCTGCGATATATTTTCAAGACCCTTCAATACAGCGCCTTTTTCATATTCCTCAGGATAGCCTTTGGCCGCGACGACTACACCGACCACTGCTTCATCATGCCATTCAATCTCTGGCTTATTTCCTTCCAGCACTTCTAGCATGACTTTGACCAGATCTGATTTCATCCTTGGCAAAATCACTTGTGTTTCCGGATCGCCGAAGCGCGCGTTGAACTCAATCACCTTAGGACCGTCCACTGTTTCAATAAGCCCTGCATACAGAATTCCGGTAAAGCTGCGCCCTTCCATCTCCATCGCAATCGCCGCCGGTTTAAGGATTTGCTCCACTGCAACCTCGATTGATTCCTTGCTGATATGCGGCACTGGTGAATACGCCCCCATGCCGCCGGTATTCGGCCCTTTATCTCCATCAAAGGCACGCTTATGGTCCTGAGCGATTTCCAGTGGAATCACACTATCCCCGTTCACAAACGCCATCAGCGAAAACTCTTCTCCTGTTAAAAATTGCTCCATTACCACGCTCGCAGAAGCCTCGCCGAATTTACTCTCCAGCATCATTTCCTGCAAAGCCTGTTCTGCTTCCTGTACTGTCATCGCCACGACAACACCCTTGCCAGCCGCGAGTCCGTCCGCCTTTATGACAATCGGCGCTCCAACTTGGGCAAGATAATCACGTGCTTCCGAATAATCTGTGAATGTTTCATACGCTGCAGTTGGGATGCCGTACTTTTTCATAAGATCCTTCGCGAACGACTTGCTTCCCTCAATGATTGCCGCAGCTTTACGCGGACCGAACACCTTCAGCCCTTCCTCAATGAAACGATCTGCCAGACCCTCAAGCAGAGGAACCTCAGGCCCGATGATTGTCAGACCGACTTGCTCCTCCTTCGCAAAAGAAACAAGTTTATCCAATTCGTTTTCATTGATCGCCACTAGCTTAGCATAGTCTGCCATCCCTGGATTTCCCGGTGCCGCCAATACCTCTGACACAAGCGGACTTTCGCTGATCTTCCGGCAAATCGCATGCTCACGGCCACCTTTGCCAACCACAAGAACCTTCATAACACACACCCCCGTAAATTTCAGAATAACTGATTAAATTGACACCTTACTCAAGCCAAAAACCGCATTTGGCCATCCATTAATGCCTGAAATGCCTTATGCCTGTAAACACCATCGCAATGCCATATTCATCCGCTTTTTTGATTGAATCAGCATCGCGGACAGATCCGCCTGGCTGGATAATCGCAGTGACACCGGCTTTTGCCGCTGCCTCGACGGTGTCGTCCATCGGGAAGAACGCGTCCGATGCGAGTGCTGCTCCATCCGCTTTCGAACCAGCCTGTTCAAGGGCAATTTTAGCGGCACCGACACGGTTCATTTGTCCGGCTCCAATCCCTAAGGTCATATCTTTATCTGATACAACGATTGCATTTGACTTAACATGCTTAACAACCTTCCAGCCTAGCTTTAACGCTTCCCACTCGGCTTCCGTCGGTTCACGTTTCGTCGGTACAGAAATTTCTGCCTCATCAAAGCCAAAAGCATCCTGTTCCTGGAGGAGCAATCCGCCTTCAATCGAGGAAAGTGTGTTTTCCTTTGAAGCTTCCCCGTCAAATGAGACCTTCAATAAACGAAGATTTTTCTTGGCCGTTAAAATTTCTATGGCCTCCTCACTAAATGAAGGCGCAATGATAATCTCAAGGAATATTTCATATAGCTTTCGGGCAGTTTCTCCGTCCACTTCGCGGTTCAGGGCGATAATGCCGCCAAAAATCGAAACAGGATCTGCTTCAAATGCTCTTCCAAAAGCATCAAAAATATCTTTTCCAGTGCCAACTCCGCAAGGGTTCATATGCTTGACCGCAACCGCTGCGGGTTCAGTAAATTCTTTTACAATCTGCAAGGCAGCGTTAGCATCGTTAATATTGTTATAGGAAAGCTCTTTTCCGTGAAGCTGTTCCGCTGCCGCAACTGAAAATGCCGAGCCAAGCGGCTTCTGGTAAAAAGCTGCTTTTTGATGAGGATTTTCTCCATAGCGCAGACTTTGCTTCAATTCGTAAGTCACCGTCATTTTTTCCGGCTGTTCCTCGCCCGCAAGGTTGGTCATGTATTCTGCAATCAGCGCATCATAGGCAGCCGTGTGGCGGAATACTTTCGCAGCCAGGCGTCGGCGGGTTTCGAGGGTGGTTTCGTTCTGACTTTTGTACTCTTCAATCACCTGCTGGTAATCCGCAGGGTCGACAATTACTGTTATGTATTGATGGTTTTTCGCAGAGGCACGCAGCATCGCCGGGCCGCCGATGTCGATGTTTTCGATCGCATCCTCAGGCGTAACACCAGGTTTTGAGATTGTTTCTTTAAAAGGATACAAATTCACGCAGACAAGCTCAATTTTCTCGATTTCATTTTCAGATAGCTGAGCCTGGTGGGATGGATCGTCATACTTCGCAAGCAGGCCGCCATGAATTTTTGGATGAAGCGTCTTCACCCGCCCCTCAAGGATCTCCGAGAAACCTGTCACATCGCTGATGCCGATGACCGGGACGCCGCCATCCTTGAGCGCCTGCTTTGTACCTCCTGTCGAGACGATTTCAAATCCAAGCTGTACAAGCTCTTTCGCTAATTCGACAATTCCTTCCTTATTTGAAACACTGATCAGTGCACGCTTTTTTCCCATTGTACTGCCTCCCCTTCTCCGTTCAACAGCTGCTCCAAAACCTCTGGAAACAGGCTGTGTTCAATCCGCTGTATTTTCTTTTGAAGTGTCTCTCTCGTCTCGCCTGGCGCGATTTTCACTGTCGCACTTGCGATGGCCGGTCCGGTATCCATCCCTTCATCGACGTAATGGATCGTCACTCCGGTTTTCTCCACACCAGCTGCCAGCGCCTGGCCAATCGCATCCTTTCCAGGAAAAGCAGGCAATAATGACGGGTGGATATTGACTATCTTTCCTTCATACGCCTCGAGAAGTGTCGGCCCGATCAGGCGCATGTAGCCAGCAAGGACAATCATCTCGATTTCAAGACCAGCGAGTTTTTGCAAAATCTCTGCCTCATATGCTGCCTTGGAAGGATAGCTCTTCGGGCTGATGACGAATGCAGGAATTCCAAGCATTTCAGCGCGATCGATTGCAAAAGCGCCCGGCTTGTCGCAAACGAGCAGGCTGATGTCAGCCTTCAATGTGCCGGCCTGGGCCGCGACCGCGATTGCCTGAAAGTTGCTCCCGCTGCCCGATGCAAAAACAGCTATTTTTTTCATGCCTGCTCACCAGCCATTTTCGCCTGGATTCCTTCAGAAACGGTAACTGTGCCTATTATAGCAGCCTTCTCGCCCTGCTCGTTAAAAAACGCTGCAACTTCATGGGCGATTTCACTATCGACAACAGCTACCATCCCAATGCCCATATTAAATGTATTATACATGTCCGTACGATCAAGTTCTGCTAAAGATTCCAATGTTTTGAATACCTGCGGAATCTCCCAGCTGCCTTCCTCGATTTCAGCGCCAAGCCCTTCCGGAAGCATCCTTGGGATATTTTCAATAAATCCGCCGCCCGTGATGTGGGCAAGACCTTTAAGCTCGAACTGCTTCATAGCGGCAAGCACCGATTTTACATAAATCCGCGTCGGCTTGAGCAGCTCTTCCCCAAGCGTGCAGCCGAACTCCTCGACATGGCGGTCAAGCTCCCAGCCGGCCTGTTCAAAAAACACCTTGCGCACAAGCGAGTAACCATTGCTGTGGATACCGCTCGACGCCAGCCCGATCAGCACATCGCCTTCTTTGATTTGCTGGCCGGTGATAATATCTGCTTTTTCACAGGCTCCCACCGCAAACCCAGCCAGATCATATTCTTCCGGAGAATACATCCCCGGCATTTCGGCAGTTTCACCACCGACAAGCGCACATCCGGCCTGCTCACAGCCATCGGCAATCCCTTTGACAATCGCCTCGATTTTTTCAGGCTGAGCCTTGCCGCAGGCGATGTAATCAAGGAAATATAAAGGTTCCGCTCCCTGGACGACGATGTCATTCACACACATCGCGACCGCGTCTATGCCGATTGTATCATGGCGGTCCATCATAAAGGCCAGCATCAGCTTAGTGCCGACACCATCCGTACCTGAAACGAGCACCGGCTCCTTCAGCCCAAGGCTGGAAAGGTCGAACATACCGCCGAATCCGCCCAGCGCACCCATTACACCAGGCCTGACCGTCCGATTCACATGCTTTTTAATCCGTTTGACCGCTTCATACCCGGCCTCAATATCCACACCAGCCTGCTTATACGCATTTGCCATGTTCACTACCTCCGATTTGGCTGTTTTCATCTTTAGTTACCTGTTTTTTGTTCAATCGTTCCACGAAATGCACCTGAATGTACGGTCTCACCGCGGATTCCCGGAAAAAACATTCAAATTTTCTCGATTACTAGCGGGAATCCTCTAATAAGTAATCACAGCTGCCCAATGATTTTCCCTAATCTCCTAATGAGTACTCATATTCTCCCAATCACTGGCCGGAATCTCCCAATTCATGACCATAATCTCCAAAACTTTTCCCATAATTGCCCGAAAACTCGTGATAATCATGCCGCCATCCTAAATTCGGAAAAAACAACTCGAAAACCAATCAACACTTCTGTCCGGCAGGCACGGCCTGCGGATAGATTTCCGTCGGGTACTTCCCGGTAAAGCATGCCAGGCACTGGCCGCGGGTCTCCCCGCCATCATTGCGCCCAATCGCCTCGAGCATGCCCTCGACACTCAAGAACGTCAATGTGTCTGCTCCAATTAACTGGCGAATCTCCTCTACTGAGTGTTCAGAAGCGATCAACTCCTCACGTGTCGAGGTGTCGATGCCGTAAAAGCATGGATTCTGGATCGGTGGTGAGCTGATGACGACATGTACTTCTGTCGCACCTGCTTCCTTCAGCATTTTTACGATCCGGCGGCTGGTCGTGCCGCGCACGATCGAATCGTCCACCATGATGACACGCTTGCCCTCAACAATTCCGCGCACCGGCGAAAGCTTCATCTTCACACCCTGCTCCCTCAATGACTGCGATGGCTGGATGAAGGTCCGGCCGACATAACGGTTCTTGATCAAACCCATCTCATAAGGAATGCCAGATTCCTCTGCATACCCAATCGCTGCAGAAATGCTGGAATCGGGTACACCAGTCACCACATCAGCCTCGATCGGCACTTCCTTCGCCAGCTGCTTGCCGAGATTTTTACGTGCGGCATGGACGTTGATTCCGTGGATATTGCTGTCGGGTCTGGAAAAATAAATATATTCCATTGTACAGATGGCCGTGGTTGAATTCATGGAGTACATTTCAGAATGCAGGCCGTCTGCATCGATCACGAGCAATTCGCCTGGCAGGATGTCCCTGACAAACTCGGCTCCGACAATGTCGAACGCGCAGGTTTCAGACGCGACGACATAAGCATCGCCCAGCCTGCCTAATGAGAGCGGGCGCAGTCCGTGCGGATCGAGCGCAACAATGAATTCTGTCTCGGTCATGATCAAAAAGGCATAAGCACCCTTCAGCATCGGCAAGGCATTTTTTACGCGATCCCTCAGCTGGCTGAAGCCGCCTCGCTTAATCAAATGGGCGAGCACTTCGGTATCAGAGCTAGTCTGAAAAATGCTTCCCTGGGCCTCAAGCTGGTTCCTAAGCGCATCTGCATTTACAAGATTGCCATTATGCGCAAGGGCCAGGCCGCCGCTTTGCGATTGGAACAGAAGCGGCTGGACATTCTCATAGCCGCCTCCTCCCGCAGTTGCATAGCGGACATGACCAATGGCGCCGACACCCTGGAGGTCGTCCATCGCATCTGCCGTAAAAATTTCTGTCACAAGCCCTTCGCCTTTTCGGCCCTTAAGCTGCTGACCATCACTGACAACGATTCCCGTGCCTTCCTGGCCGCGATGCTGCAGGCTGTGAAGGCCGTAATACGTGATTTGTGCTGCCTCGGGATGTCCCCAGATTCCAAAAACGCCGCATTCCTCATTCAAGCCTTTTAGTTCAGCAAGCATGGGATGGCTCCTTTCCAGGCCTTTTTCAGCCCCTCTGCATCATGATTGATCACGTTCACTCCATTGACATCAATCTTTAAAACCGGCGTTTCAACGACTTCACCAATCAGCACCGCGTCTGTTAAGCTTTCAAACTCGATTTGGTGCTCTGGTTTTACCGATAAAATAAAGCGGGATTGCGATTCGCTGAACAAGGCTGAAACTGTGTTGCCTTCCAGTGTAACCTTAGCTCCCAGCCCCTTGCTGCCAATCACGGATTCAGCAAGTGCAACCGCCACGCCGCCCTCCGCAACATCATGCGCAGAAGCCACAAGCCCATTTTTGATCGCTGTTAAAATCTGTGCTTGATAGCTGGCTTCCACATCTAAATCAAGTTCAGGCGCCTTGCCGAAAATCCGGCCATACGTAAGCTTCTGCAGCTCGCTGCCGCCATACTCATCCTTCGTATCACCAAGCAGATAAATCAGGTCGCCGGCATTTTTATAATGCTGAGTCGTCACATGCTTTAAGTTTTCAACAAGACCGACCATGCCGACAACTGGTGTCGGATAGACAGCTGTGCCATTCGTTTCGTTATAAAGACTCACATTTCCGCCGATAACAGGTGTGCTCAATGTCCGGCACGCTTCGCTCATGCCATCGACCGCTTTTTCAAACTGCCAGAAAATCTCCGGCTTCTCTGGATTTCCGAAGTTCAGGCAGTCCGTGATTGCCAAAGGCTCGCCGCCAGAGCAGACAATATTGCGCGCCGCCTCTGCAACGGCAATCTTTCCTCCTGTTTCAGGATCAAGATAGATATAGCGAGAGTTGCAGTCTGTCGTCATCGCCAGGCCCTTCTCTGTGCCGCGAATCCTTACAACCGCTGCATCAGAACCAGGTGAAACGACCGTGCTGGTACGCACCATATGGTCATACTGGTCATACACCCACTCTTTGCTCGCAATCGTTGGCTGCTGGAGCAGCTGCAAAAGAGTCGCTTCATAGTTTTCGACTTCAGGAACCTGATTGTCCATGTTCTGGAACTCGCGGAAATAAGCCGGTTCACTGGAAGGCTTGTAATAGACAGGAGCCTCTTCAGCGAGCGCATCTGCAGGAACCTCAGCCACCACTTCCCCTTTATGCAAAAGTCGAAGCTTCCTGTCGTCCGTTACTTTTCCGATTGTAACTGCTTCAAGCTCATACCTTGAAAAAAGATCAATAATTTCCTGCTCACGGCCTTTTTCAACAACAATCAGCATGCGCTCCTGTGATTCGGAAAGCATCATCTCATAAGCCGTCATGCCTGTTTCACGCTGCGGCACGAGGTCTAGATTCATCTCGATCCCGGAACCCGCTTTGCTCGCCATCTCTGCAGATGAACTGGTCAAACCAGCAGCGCCCATGTCCTGGATACCAACAAGAGCATCATTTTTTACAAGCTCGAGACAAGCTTCCAGCAGTAATTTTTCCATGAACGGATCGCCGACCTGGACAGCCGGACGCTTCTCTTCCGATGCCTCAGTCAATTCCTCGGACGCAAATGTGGCGCCATGAATCCCGTCGCGGCCCGTCTTCGCACCAACATACATCACCGTATTGCCGACCCCATGTGCCTGGCCCTTCTTGATGTCTTCGTGGTTGATCAGTCCAACGCACATCGCGTTAACTAAAGGATTGCCCTCATAAGCAGCATCAAACTGGACTTCTCCGCCCACTGTCGGTATTCCAATGCAGTTTCCATATCCGGCAATTCCGGCAACAACCTGTTCAAACAAATATTTCACCCTTGGTGACTCAAGTTCGCCAAATCGGAGGGAATTCAGTAAAGCAATCGGCCTTGCTCCCATCGAAAAAACGTCGCGGATGATTCCGCCAACACCCGTAGCGGCACCCTGGTAAGGCTCGATTGCAGATGGATGATTATGACTTTCAATTTTGAACACGACCGCCTGGCCATCACCTATATCAACGATTCCCGCTCCCTCACCTGGCCCCTGTAAAACACGCTCTCCGGTGACAGGGAACTTTTTCAACACAGGCTTTGAGTTCTTGTAGCTGCAATGCTCTGACCACATGACAGAGAACAAACCTGTTTCTGTATAGTTAGGAGTACGTCCAAGGATCTTTTCGGCAGAAGCAAACTCGCTGTCTGACAGTCCCATTTCCTGATAAATCTTATCTTGTTTAATTTGCTCTGGACTTGGTTCAAGCATTAAGCGCATATGCTTCCCTCCATTGTTTGACGATCGATTTGAAAAGCTTCAACCCGTCCGCGCCGCCAAGCAGCTCATCGACCGCGCGCTCCGGATGCGGCATCATTCCGAGGACGTTTCCTCGTTCGTTGATGATTCCCGCGATATTTTCAAGGCTTCCGTTCGGATTCTCGCCTTTGTATGTGAACACGATTTGATTATTTGCCTTTAAACGAGCAAGGGTTTCTTCGTCGCAATAATAGTTGCCCTCACCATGCGCAACCGGAACTGTGATGACCTCGCCTTTTTCATAGCCAGCTGAAAACATGGTTTCGTTATTCTCAACCTTCAGTTCCACCTGCTTGCAAATGAACTTCAGGCTGTCATTGCGGCGCATCGCTCCTGGAAGCAGGCCCGCTTCAAGCAAAATCTGAAAACCATTGCAGACACCTAGCACGGGCTTTCCTGCTTCAGCAGCCTTCACAACTTCCTTCATGACATTGCTGAACTGCGCGATTGCGCCAGATCTTAAGTAATCTCCATATGAAAAACCGCCAGGCAAAAGCACCGCATCAAAGTCTTCAAGGCTTTCAGCATCATGCCAGACATATTGCGCTTCTTCGCCAAGCTCATCTTTTACCGCGTGGTACATGTCGATGTCACAGTTCGAACCCGGAAAGACAATCACCGCAAATTTCACTGTGCAACAACCTCCTCAACTTCATACCTGTAGTCCTCGATCACCGGATTCGCCAGCAGGCGCTCGCACATTTCCTTGACCGCTGAATCAACGTCCTTCACGGTTTCATCCAAAGTCAGCTCCATATACTTTCCGATGCGAACCTCCTGGATGCCTTCGTAACCGTGGGTTGCCAGCGAGTTTTTAACAGCCGTCCCCTGTGGATCCAAAACACTTTCCCTTAACGTCACATACACCTTCACTTTATACATGCAATTGTCCTCCCAATCTCGTTAAAATGGTTTCGTAAGCATCTGTCAGATTTCCCAAATCACGGCGGAATACATCTTTATCAAGCTTCTGCTGTGTCTCCATGTCCCACAGGCGGCAAGTATCAGGTGAAATCTCATCTGCCAGCAAAATCTTCCCGTCTGCATCCTTGCCGAACTCAAGCTTGAAATCTATTAACCTCACGCCAATCTCTGCAAAAAAACCGCCAAGTACATCATTGATTTTCAAAGCTGCTGTCTTCAGCTCAGCCACTTCCTCTGAAGTTGCTAAATTCAGCACATCGACATGCTCATCCGTAATCAGCGGATCGCCCAGCGAATCATCCTTCAGATAAAACTCGACAATCGGGCGGGAAAGCTTCTGGCCCTCTTCAACACCAAGACGCTTCGAAAAACTGCCTGCAGCAAAATTCCTCACTACCACCTCAAGCGGAATGATGGAAACCCGCTTGACCAGCTGCTCATTTCCGGAAATTTTTTCGATAAAATGCGATTGGATTCCCGCATCGCTAAGCTTCAAGAATAATAGACTCGTAATTTCGTTATTCAGCCTGCCCTTGCCGACAATCTCCGCTTTTTTCTCGCCATTGTAGGCCGTCGCCGAATCCTTGTATTGGACCCTTACTACCTGCTCGTCATCTGTTGCGTATATCCGTTTCGCTTTCCCTTCGTATAACAGATTTTCCATTTTAACGCCCTCCGATTGAGATAATTAGCAATCTTCAGTCACTATTAGATAAAAGAAGGGCAAGAAACCTTGCCCGTTCATATTAAAGCCCCAGTCGTTCAAATATCATATCAACATGCTTGATATGGTAGTTGTAATCAAAGCAGTCATCGATTTCCGCTTCACTCAGCAGTCCGGCAATCTTTTCATCCTGCTCGATCAGGCTGCGGAACTGCACTTGCTTTTCCCATGCCTCCATCGCTCGCGGCTGGACAGTGTCATATGCTTCCTCACGGGACATGCCCTTGTCAATCAAGGCAAGCAGCACACGCTGGGAGTAAATCAAGCCAAGCGTCCGGTCCATATTGCGCTTCATGTTCTCCGGATACACCGTCAAATTCTTCACGATATTGCCGAAGCGGTTCAGCATATAGTTCAATGCGATTGTCGCATCTGGTAAAATAATTCTCTCTGCAGAGGAATGCGAGATATCGCGCTCATGCCATAGAGGCACATTCTCGTAAGCAGTCGTCATATAGCCGCGGATGACCCTGGCCATCCCTGTCATATTCTCAGAGCCAATCGGGTTGCGCTTATGCGGCATGGCCGAAGAACCCTTCTGCCCTTTTGCAAAAAACTCCTCTGCCTCGCGTGTTTCACTCTTTTGCAGGCCGCGAATCTCAACCGCAAACTTCTCGATCGAAGTCGCAATCAGTGCAAGCGTCGACATATAAAAAGCATGGCGGTCACGCTGCAAGGTCTGAGTCGAAATCGGTGCCGGCTGCAGCCCTAATTTTTCACAGACGTAAGCTTCAACGAAAGGATCGATATTCGCATATGTTCCGACCGCACCGGAAATCTTGCCGAACTCGACATCACGGGACGCCATTTTGAATCGCTCGAGATTGCGCTTCATTTCCTCCAGCCATAGCGCCAGCTTCAAGCCAAAAGTAGTAGGCTCAGCATGAACACCGTGAGTACGGCCCATCATGACCGTGTATTTATGTTCTTTGGCCTTATTAGCCAGGATCTCTACAAAGTTCTCAAGGTCTTTCAGCAAAACCTCATTCGCCTGTTTAAGCACATACGATAAAGCCGTATCCACCACGTCTGTGGAAGTTAGGCCATAATGCACCCATTTGCGCTCCTCGCCAAGCGTTTCAGAAACCGCTCTTGTAAAAGCAACCACATCATGGCGCGTCTCTTCTTCGATTTCCTTGATCCTGTCAATATCAAAAGATGCATTCTCACGCAGTTTCTTTACGTCTTCCTTAGGAATCTCCCCAAGCTCAGCCCATGCCTCACATGCAAGGATCTCAACCTCAAGCCATGCCTTGAAGCGATTCTCCTCCGTCCAGATTGCACCCATTTCCGGTCTTGTATAACGATCTATCATCTCTTTTGTCCTCCGATCATTTCTGCTGCGCCTTCCCAGATGCTGCTTTGCTCCGCTTCTGTCAGCGCTTGCTCTACTGTCTCTCGCAAAAGGGTCACATGCCCCATTTTCCGTTTATATTTGGCTTCCTTTTTACCATATAGATGGATTTTCCAATCCTGCAAGTCGGCGATTTTATCCAGCAATGGCTGCTGGTGCTGCCCGAGGATATTCACCATCACAGCTGGCTTCAGCAAATTCGTGCTTCCCATTGGCCAGCCGCAAACTGCCCTGATATGCTGCTCGAACTGCGAAGTCTCACATGCTTCAATCGTATAATGCCCCGAGTTATGCGGCCTTGGTGCCAGTTCATTTATGTAGAGCTCATCATTGGCCGCTAAAAACATCTCAACCGCCAGCGTCCCGACCAATCCTAATGCTGACGCGATTTGTTCAGCTGCTTCCATTGCCTTTGCTTCAGCCGCGGAACTGATTCTCGCCGGCACGATGGTCTGGTGCAGGATGTTGTCCTTATGGATGTTTTCCGCTACCGGAAAAACGGTACTTTCACCTTTCGTACTGCGAGTGATGATCACCGAAATTTCTTTTTCAAAAGGAATCCATTTCTCCAGCACACATGCCCCCTGGCTGACTAATGTTTCAGCCAATGGGATATCATCCACAGACCTGATGACCAGCTGGCCCTTGCCGTCATAGCCGCCGCGTGCTGTTTTCAATACTGCTGGCAATCCCAGTTCCTCGACACCTGCCCTGACATCCTCCACTCTTGTCACAGTCGTATATGGAGCAACCCTGACGCCAGCTGCCTGGATATTGCGCTTCTCTTCTATCCTGTCCTGAGTGACCCGCAGCAATTCCGTTCCCTGCGGCACATAGGCATGTTTATTCAGCCAGTCAAGCGCATCCGCATCAATATTCTCGAACTCATAAGTAATTACATCACTGCTATCAGACAGCTGTTTTATTTTAACAAGATCATCGTATCCGCCGACAATCTGCTCGTCAGCCACCTGGCCGCACGGGCAATCCTCTGTTGGATCAAGCACAATGACTTTGAATCCCATCGCTTTAGCCGACAGCGCCATCATCTTGCCAAGCTGGCCGCCGCCAATGATCCCGATTGTCTCTCCTGGAAAAATCAATTTAGACAAGCTCATCACTGCTTTCCATCACTGACATTTTTGTTTCTTCCCTCAGCCACTCCAATCTCCCGGCAACTTCACTGTCAAATGCCCCAAGAATCTGTGCCGCAAGGAGACCTGCGTTCGTTGCACCTGCTTTCCCAATCGCGACCGTCGCAACTGGCACTCCGCCAGGCATCTGGACAATCGATAAAAGTGAATCCAAGCCGTTGAGAGCCCTCGATTGCACTGGCACCCCGATAACCGGAAGTGTGGTCTTCGCCGCTACCATCCCCGGCAAATGTGCGGCTCCGCCAGCTCCAGCGATGATAACTTTAATTCCCGCGTCTCTCGCACTCTCCGCAAACTGAAACATCAAATCTGGCGTCCGATGCGCTGAAACGACCTTCTTTATATAAGAAACTTCTAACTGATCAAGTATGTCACACGCGTGCTTCATCGTTTCCCAATCTGACTTGCTCCCCATAATGACTGCAACCGTCATTTCTCTAACCTCCCTTTGGAGTATCACAACAAAAAACCCGGATAGACTTCTTCCTCTTGATAGAAGAGAAAGTAGTCTGTCCGGGTGCATAAGTAAAGAAATCCATAAGTGAACGCGATTTCTTTTCCCTTCACTTAAAAAACTACTTTCCCTCATAGTCCGGCGATTTACGGTTGCCGGGTAGAGACTCATGGGCCATATCCCCATTATTATACGAGGGAAAACTAAATTTCACTTTCGACACTTACATATTAACAACTAATTCGACTTATTGTCAATCAATAATCGAACATTAGATAATTTCCATTTTATATTGTTCGTGTTTAGGTCTTTAAACAACTAACGCAAGTCAGCTTTCAATCAACTTTGCTTCAAATATGGTCTGCCTGCCAGCAGGCTCATATTCAACGGTGCCATTCTTTTCTACTTCTTTAAAAATCGGCTTTTCCATCCTGCGGACAGGGGCGAATCCATCTTTCTTCATTCTATTAAGACAATCATCGATTGATTCATGTTCACCGACTTCATACATTTGCTTCTTTTTTCCCTTGCTCATGAAAACAGCTTTCCTTTCCGTACCGATTTAACCCAGAATCCGCCATGGATCGATTTTGGTTCATACGCGATGATAAATGCCTTCGGGTCCAATTCCTTAATCTTCTCATATAGTTTCAACTCATATTTTCGCGGCGTTAAAATTTGCATTGCCATCCGGTCGCCCTCAAGCCCATGGGCAGCCCAGTCCGTCACACCATAACCTAGAGCACGCAAGGCCTTCGGCAGATCCACATCATATTCTTTCGTAATCACATTGATCGTAATATAGCCCAGTGCCAGCTTCTCTTCAATTTTCATCCCGACAATGACACCAATACCATAGCCAACAGCATATGCAACCAGATTCTGTATCTGATTTAAATTCTCAAGTACCAGACCAAGTCCAACCACATAAATCACAACCTCAATCGTGCTTAGCCCAGCAGCCAAATAACGCTGCCCCTTCAACGTTAAGATCATCCTGATTGTAAAAAAAGACACATACACAATATTGATGATTAAGATGATGGCCACCATGACAAAACTATTTTCCAGCATTCAAAACCCTCCAGACATCTCATCTAATAAGCCTTAATGTTCGCATTAATCAAATCACTTGTAAAGGGAAAAGCGCAAGCGTCTTGGTCAGTCCCGACAAGCGCTGCCCGCCTAAACGCCACATCGTGTGGCTGGCGGGTCTGCACTTCCTATGCCTCAGAGGGCCGACCAGTGAAGTCGCTTTTTGACTTCATTGGACGGACCGAAGCGATTCGAGGGACTAGGCGCTGGAGCTAGACACTATTTTTAAATACCATAACTAAAAAGATTCTTATTTTAAGGTTTCCTTAACCTCATGATTTGAAACTTTTTTACATTAAAAATGATGTTGATTGACGAGTATGATGGATAAGTATACCATTTTAGGATAAACGATTATAAGGGGTTGTAAGTATTGTTTTATCGGCGTAAATTCTACTTAGTAAAAAATGATTTTGTAGAACCATTCAATAAGCTTTTCACCGAGATAAACTTGCCAAATCAACTGAAGCACGGAGCCAGACTGACAGGAAGATGGATGCTGCCACATGATGATGATACAACAGAAATATTTGCTATCTGGGAATACGACAGCTATGAGAATTACATAGAAATAGAAAATAAAGTTAGTTGTGATCAGGAACATCTGCAACGCATTAAAAATTGGTACGAAGAGAATGGCGGGAAGGAGTATATTCAAAAACAATACTTTTTGGAAGCCAGGAATGAAAAGCTGCTTTCCACCGTCTCCATAGTTTAAAAAACATCAAGCCATTCATGAATTGGCTTGATGTTTGGGTTCTTGGAGATTATGATTTTATATTTTAAAAGCTGATACTGCATCCTTCAGTGTTTCTGCCATGGCCGACAGGTTATTTGCTGAAGCAGTTATTTCCTCCATGGATGCTAATTGCTCTTCAGCCGATGCGGCAACATTCTGGCTATGCAGTGAGGAATCTCTGGAAATGGAGGCCATTCCATTGACTGTTGCTGATATTTCTTCTGTACTCGCAGACATCTGTTCTGCGGTAGCAGCCATCCCTTCGACTTGTCCGCCCAGATTCTCCATGGATCGAAGGATTTCCTGAAAGCTTCTTTGCGAGCCTTCAACTATCTCCAGACCACTCATCACCTCTTTTTTGACAGTATCCATCGAATCACTTGAATGCTCCATATCAGTTTGGATATGCCTGATCAAATCCGAAATCTGGGATGAAGAAATCTGGGACTGCTCAGCCAATTTCCTAACCTCCGCCGCAACCACGGCAAACCCTTTTCCATGGTCTCCCGCTCTTGCTGCTTCAATGGCTGCGTTAAGGGCAAGTAAATTGGTTTGATCCGCTATTTGGGTAATAGCCTCGGAAATGCTTCCAATCTGTCTCGACCTTTCATTCAGCAAGCGGATGACCTCTCCCGTTTCATTGACAGAAGCATGAATCAAACTCATCTGGCTTGCAGTCTGCTGGACAAATGACTCACCCTGTTTGGCATGGTCACTTGCCTCCGAACTGGATTCAGCGATCAAGGAAGAAGTCTCCGCAATATTAGCGACTCCCCTGGCCAGCTCCTCCAACGACATGGCACTCTCCTCTATACCCTGTGTCTGGCTAACCGAGCCGCCGGCAATTTGTTGAATCGCCTCTGTTATCTGCTCAGTCGCCCTGCTTGTCTGTTCAGCGCCTGCATTCAATTCTTCAGATGATGCTGCCACTTGTTCGGATGTTTCCAGAACCTCTCTCAACATCGAGCTTAGATTGTCTTTCATTTTATTAAAACTATATGCCAGATCAGTAAGTTCATCGCCACTATGATCCTCAACCACTGCGGTAAAATCCCCCGCTCCAGCATTTGTCATCGCTTCCGATACCGCCACAAGCCTTCTTCTCAGACTGCGTGTAAACCAGTAGATCCCTATCGAAGCGATGATGACCACGACAATTACCTGGATGATAAACTTAGTCATGAAAGAAGAAAGTATCTGTTCAATCGTCTTTTCCGAAGCTCCTACATAGAATATCCCGATTGCTTTACCATTCTGATCTTTAATAGGCGTATAAGCTGTTTGATAAGAATGGCCGGCAACCATTGCTTCACCATAATATGGTTTCCCTTGCTTCAGGACAACATCAGCCACCTCCTCAGAAACCTTCGTTCCTACAGCACGCTCGCCCTCAAGCATGACATTTGTCGCTATCCGGGTATCCCCCTGAAAAATCGTTACCGTATCACCTGTATCATTACCAATCGTGTCTACAATCTCATAGTAATCATTAAAAAGCTTATCACCCTTATATAACTTATCATTTTTGATTTCCCATTCACCCGGAAACTTATTGTTGATATACCGCTCACTAAGAGCAAGGTCTCCCCTTGCCTTCTCCACCGCAAAAGACTTGATTCCCTTTGTCACTTCCCTGGTCACGACTACGCCGATAATCACAGATAACAACAGAACCGTGCCCAGTACAATTAAATTGATTTTAGTCCCTAATTTCAAGCGCAGACCAGACTTTTTCTTCCCCACAATTCGTGCTCCCCCTTGATGAAATTACTGCAAGATACAAACCATTCCCGCTAAAGTAATATCGGTAAGTGTAGAGCATATATCCATAATCGGTGAAAGGTTTTCATAAAATGGACACATTCAACTTATTTTGATTGTTGGTGTAAATTAAAGAACAGCTAATATAGCTGTTTTCACAAGTCCTTGCTGTGTTTTGAGGTTGCCGTTGGCCTTGATAGGGCAGCTATTTATGCTTTTCCTCCAAACTTGTCTGAAGGTGACTCAGGTTCAGACAACTTTTTGTGTTTTTCCTTCAAACCTGTCTGAAGTTGGCTTAAGTTCAGACAACTTTTTGTGTTTTTCCACCAAACTTGTCTGAAGTTGCTTCAGGTTCAGACAACTTTTCGGCTTTTTCCTCTAAACCTGTCTGAAGTTGGCTTAAGTTCAGACAACTTTTCGTTGTTTTCCCTTAAACCTGTCTGAAGTTGGCTCAAGTTCAGACAACTTTTCGTTGTTTCCCCTTAAACCTGTCTGAAGTTGGCTCAAGTTCAGACAACTTTTCGTATTTTTCCTTCAAACCTGTCTGAAGTTGCATCAAGTTCAGACAACTTTTCGTTGTTTTCCGTTAAACCTGTCTGAAGTTGGCTCAAGTTCAAACAACTTTTCGTATTTTTCCTTCAAACCTGTCTGAAGTTGCATCAAGTTCAGACAACTTTTCGTGTTTTTCCTTCAAACCTGTCTGAAGTTGAATCAAGTTCAGACAACTTTTCGTTGTTTTCCCTTAAACTTGTCTGAAGTTGGCTCAAGTTCAGACAACTTTTCGTGTTTTTCCTTCAAACTTGTCTGAAGTTGCATCAAGTTCAGACAAGTTTTTGTGTTTTTCCTTCAAATCTGTCTGAAGTTGAATCAAGTTCAGACATCTTTTCGTTCATTACCTCCAAACCTGTCTGAAGTTGACTCAGGTTAGACAACTTTGTGTGCTTTTCCACGAAACTTGTCCGTAGTCAGGCCAAATATAATCGGTTATTGCCATATTTCACGCATCATTTATAAATCAGCATACAAAAAAAGAACAGCCATTACAGCTGTTCTTTCGTGTGCCCGGCGGCGTCCTACTCTCACAGGGGGAAACCCCCAACTACCATCGGCGCTGAGAAGCTTAACTTCCGTGTTCGGTATGGGAACGGGTGTGACCTTCTCGCCATCGCCACCAGACTATTTGATTTGAGGTTTTGTACCCTCAAAACTAGATAATGTTGTAAGAAGAATTCAAGAAGAACGAGCAATCTATTTTGGTTAAGTCCTCGAACGATTAGTATCAGTCAGCTCCA
>NZ_JAGGQQ010000015.1 GCF_018613195.1 Bacillus sp. ISL-45 | reverse complement strand
CCGCTGATCTTCAAAAGCAAGCTAATGAAGATCCGCTCGACTTGCATGTATTAGGCACGCCGCCAGCGTTCGTCCTGAGCCAGGATCAAACTCTCCAAAAAAGAGTTATGAGTTAGCTCATAAGTTAAAACGTTGGCTCATGTTCTTATAGAAGAAACATGATCATTTATTGTTTGTTGACGCTTGTTTGTTTAGTTTTCAAAGAGCAATTTTTCAGTGTCACCCGTAGGCGACTTAAATAATATATCACGCTGTCGTTGTTTCGTCAACACTTTTTTTAAAAGTTATTAACTGCGTTCAACAGCAACATTTTATATAATAACAACTTCTGCTTGCTTGGTCAATAGCTTTTTACAAAAATGTTCTTTCAGCATTAATTGTTGCTTTGCGAACACATACAATTATCTGAGTTCCGAGTGGTTTAGAGCTTGTTCATAGATGGTTGCGAATTGAATTTTTTCAAAAAGGTTATATAAGCAATAAAGTTTACGGAAAGAGCACACAAAAAATATAAAACGCCGCTTCAAAAGCGGCGTTCCTTCTTTATATAATCCACGTCTGAATTGCAACCAGCGCAAACACACCGGGGATTCCTAACAGTCCTGATACTGCTGCGGTTGCAATATTGATTGGAACATAAATTCCGAAGCTGGTTCCGAAGGCGTTAAGAAAAAATAAAAAGATGGCTCCGATCAAGACCTTCACAGCACTCTGGCCGATGAGACGGAGCGGCTTTGTCGGTGCACCGATTATGAGCAGCAGAAAAATCAATCCACCAAGGACCGATATGACAACTATAGGATCCATACTCTTCCCCCTTACTTCAATGTCTTGTACATTTTTATGTACAAGTTATCAAAATAAGACCTTATTGTATGGAAAAAACATCACTTCGTCTTGATGGTGATTTTCCTGTGCTTCGCTTCTTTAAAAAGAAAGAAGTACTTGGCTTCGGCAATTTTTGCTTCAGTTATAAACTCTTCTGATGGATCGAAGCTTCTTTCAACCAATAGCTTTTGATTATTCCAGTTCCTCTTCATGCTGTCCAGCTGTGCCAATAGTTTATGGTCGAATTCTTTCCTAAGCCATTTCTTTTTACGAAATAACATGACTTTCCTCCAGTAGAGTTTCTTCTTTAAAAATGGAGTTAAACTTCCCTGCGGCCTTCCAGCGCTTTAGAGAGCGTGACTTCATCCGCATATTCAAGATCTCCGCCGACCGGAAGACCGTGCGCAATCCTGGTGATCTTTATTCCTGACGGCTTCAGCAGTCTTGATATATACATGGCTGTTGCTTCCCCTTCAATATTCGGGTTAGTCGCAAGTATGACTTCCTGGACAGTTTCATCCTGCAGTCTCTTCAATAGATCTGGAATATTTATATCTTCCGGGCCAATACCATCCATAGGTGAAATTGCACCCTGCAAGACATGATATAAGCCGTTGTATTCCTTCATCTTTTCCATCGCAATAACATCCTTGGGATCCTGTACAACGCAGATGACAGATTTGTCTCGTCGAGGATCCTCATCGATATAGCAAGGATCCTGATCGGTTATATGGCCGCAGACAGAGCAGTAAGTCAGGTTACGCTTAGCGTTGACCAATGCCTTAGCGAAATCCAAAACGGTTTCTTCCTTCATGCTTAATACGAAAAAAGCCAGACGAGCGGCCGTTTTCGGGCCGATACCTGGCAATTTCATAAAGCTGTCGATCAGCTTTGATATTGGTTCAGGATAATGCATTCTGTTATATTCCTCCTAGAACATTCCCCCAGGAAGGTTCATGCCCTTTGTAAATTGGCCCATTGTCTTATTAGTTAATTCTTCTGCTTTTTTCAACGCATCGTTCGTTGCAGCAAGCACTAGGTCTTGAAGCATCTCCACATCATCAGGGTCAACAACTTCCTGCTTGATTTGCACATCTACAATCTCCTTGTGACCTGTAACGATTACTGTTACCATACCGCCGCCTGCAGTACCTTCAATTTTCTCTTCTCCTAATTGGACTTGAGCTTCTTCCATTTTCTTTTGCATTTTTTGCATTTGCTTCATCATATTTTGCATATTACCATTTCCTCGCATCATGTAAACGTACCTCCAAATTTATTCTTGTATTTGTATTAATTCATCGCCAAATAGTTTTTTAGCTTCCGCGATCAGCGGGTCTTCGGCTGCAGCAGCCTGACCATCCGATGTCCCGTCGCCTCTTTGGCTGATAAAGTTTTCCCTTATTTTAAGCCACTGGTCCTCCGGCACACCAATCACCTGCATCCTTTTACCGGTGTAATCGTTCATCGCACCGCTGACAATTTCAGTGAATCTGGTGTTTTCCATTGCCATCTGACAGTGGATTTCATATTTGAATTTTATCACTACTGCCTCATCCGATGCAGCAACTGGTTCCGCTTCATTCAACAATGCAGCCTGGGAACGCATCTGGTTCGCGGCAAGCATTTCGAGCAGGTCTCCCCATCGTCCCTTGATGGTATGGAGATTTGTCTTGGTAGCGCTTTTCAGTACCTCGTTGATTTTTCCGGTCGGAGCCTGGAATCCTTTCCGGTTTGGACGAGGCGCTTTTTTAGCAGCCGCAGCCGGTTCACTTGCTGCCATTCCAGGATTCTGCTGGAACTGTGCCAGTTTTTCCTCGAGCTGCTCAATCCTTCTCAGCAAGGGTTCAACCTGGACATTGCTTGACGGATTCTGATTTTCCAGCTGACAGAGTTTGACGATTGCTACCTCAAGGAAGATACGTGGATGGTTTGTCCAACGCATCTCTTGCTGCGCTTTATTCAATACCTCAATCAATTCATAGATTTGAGCTGGCTCGACCTGATTGGCAAGTTCCTGGAAATCATCGTCGAGCATCACCCGTTCCATAGATTCCTCCAATGCAGGTGCTGCCTTGTACAGGAGCATATCACGGTAAAAGAAAATCAGATCCTCTATGAACCTGGCTGGATCCTTTCCTTGTAAAAGCAATTCTTCCAAAGCTTCCAGCCCGGCGGCCGCATTTCGTTCATCAATCGCCCTGGCCAGCTGGTTCAGGAAGTTCTGTGATACAGTACCAGTTACCGTGAGGGCATCTTCAATCGTAACTCGATCCTGGCTGAATGAAATCGCCTGATCAAGCAGGCTTAAGGCATCACGCATTCCGCCTTCTGCAGCCCTGGAAATGATCTGCAGGGCTTTTTCATCGCAATCCACTCCAGATTCCTCAACAATTTGCTTCATCCTGCCAACGATTGCCTGAGCAGTGATCCTCTTAAAATCAAATCGCTGGCATCGTGAAATGATTGTGAGTGGAATCTTATGGGGCTCAGTCGTTGCGAGGATAAAGATGACATGCTTCGGAGGCTCTTCAAGGGTTTTCAGCAAGGCGTTGAATGCTCCAATGGAAAGCATATGCACTTCATCAATGATGTATACTTTATACTTCACGACGTTCGGCGCGTACTTAACCTTATCTCGGATATCCCGAATTTCTTCGACACCGTTATTGGAAGCGGCATCGATTTCAATTACATCAGGAATCGATCCATCCGTTATTCCACGGCAGGCATCGCATTCATTGCAAGGCTCGGCCGTTGGAGCTTTTTCACAGTTGACCGCTTTTGCCAAAATTTTCGCAGCACTCGTTTTCCCAGTCCCCCTGGGGCCGGAAAATAGATAGGCATGTGATATTTTTTGTTGAAGCAGAGCGTTTTGCAGTGTCGTTGTGACATGTTCCTGTCCGACCACATCAATGAACTGTTGTGGACGCCAGACACGATATAAAGCTTGGTAGGCCAATGACACCGCTCCCTTCCTTTTATTATCTTATCTATTATAACGCAAATAACTTTCAATTTCACTTTTACCAAAGGAAGTTTTTAAGCTTTTTAATAAGCTGTTTTCGTAAAGGTTATTGTTAAAATCCTAAAGCCGATTTTAACGTGACAAAAAGCCATTTTGTAGGTCGGTAATAAGTCTGCAAGCTCTTTTCTCATAAAATGCTTTTATTTTGTGAAGAAACATAGGTCATTCAATCCTATTTTTGTAGTCAATAGCAACAAAGTTTGAGAAAAGAGCCTTTTAAAACGACAAAAAACTCATCTCCGCTAAAGAGATGAGTTGAATGTATAATATTTAACTGCCGCGCACCTTCCGTCGACTGAATACCATAAGCGTTACTTAAGCAGTTAGCTCGGCCCAGGCAACCCTGCGGCACATGGGAGCGTCCACTTAATGCTGCTTCCTTCCGGACCTGACATGGTTCATGGATTCCCATTGCGCAGGACCCGGGCGTCAACACCACTTGCTTAAGGCAGACCCTACAGTAAATCAGCCTCAGGAAGGGATTCATCCCCGCTAGAGCGGATTGCGGGTACAGGGCACCGCTACCTCCCCGACTAGCACGGCAAAATTGAAACCTTATTTAGGTGTGTCTCAAGGACACATACATAGTATACTAACTCACGGCCCAAAATGCAATGCTTATCCCCTGTCAATTCCTGTCTGTTGTTCCAGTTCGTCTTTCTCCTGTTTCTTTTTCATCTTTTTCTTTTCCCGCAGAGTCCTGAAAAAATCGGATAATAGTGCTCCGCATTCTGCTTCCAGTACACCAGTCACGACTTCACTTTGATGGTTGAAGCGTTCATCCTGGAGGATATTCATGAAGGTCCCGACACAGCCGCCCTTAGGATCCTTTGCCCCATAGACCACTTTTTTCACGCGGGAAAGCATGATCGCCCCTGCACACATCGGGCATGGCTCCAGTGTCACATAGAGAATGGCATCCTCCAGCCTCCATGTTCCGAGCTTCTGGCACGCCTCGTCAATCGCCAGCACCTCTGCATGGGCAATGGAACTTTGCTTAGTTTCGCGGAGATTATGGGCACGGGCAATGATTTCCCCATCCAGGACGATGACCGCACCGATTGGCACCTCATCTATCTGCCCTGCTTTTTTCGCTTCTTCAATTGCTTCTAACATATATCGTTCATCTGGAGTATATTCCATCTTTTCCTCCATAAAAGTGTTTTATATTTCCAATTGGTTTAATAATCCCCCGCCGGTAAAAATATAAAGGATAAGGAGAGGATTATTCATGGCAAAGACTGCTCTATTGATTATCGATATGATCAATGATTTTAACTTTGACGCAGGGGAAGAACTTGCAAAAAACACTAAAAAAATCATTAATCCCATTTTAAAGTTAAAGAAATCTTTCAATGAAAAAGACCTGCCCGTTATCTATATTAATGACCATTATAATCTATGGCAGGCTGATTTCGAAAAAATCATGGATCACTGCTCAAATGAAACAAGCGGTGAAATCATAAAAAAGATCGCCCCTGAGAAGAATCAGGACTATTTTTTGATCAAGCCAAAGCACTCCGCTTTTTATGGAACGGCGCTTCACACCCTGCTTCAGCAATTGAAGGTAGATACCTTGATCCTGTCAGGGATTGCAGGCAATATTTGCGTCCTTTTCACCGCGAATGATGCGTATATGCGCGAATACAACCTGATCATACCTGAGGACTTCATTGCCTCCAATTATGACGAGGATAATCAATACGCACTGACCATGATGAAAAACGTCCTGTCCGCTGAAACAAGACCTTCAATGGAGCTTGATTTATAACATACTGCATTTTCTTCCTTCATACAATGGTTGTAGCGCTAAAAATGCCAGGGAGGGAAGAAGATGCAAATTCATGTGGTACAGCAAGGACAGACATTGACACAGATCGCTCAATTATACGGGTCTTCTGTTACGGATATAACCGAGGCGAACGAGCTGCCTAATCCAAATAATTTAGTGGTCGGCCAGGCGATGGTCATCCCAATCGTCGGCAGTTTTTACTTTGTCCAGCCGGGTGACAGTCTATGGGCAATTTCAAGAAGGTTCGGTATCACTCCACAGGAACTCGCAAGGATCAATGGCATCTCGGTCAACCAGCCATTGTCAGTCGGATTCCGCTTATATATTCCACAGCGGCCGAAAACAAATGCGGAATTTAATGCATATGTAGAGCCTCGCGGGAACACAGTGGCGCCTGCATTGGAAACAGCTGCCCGGGAAGCTGCCCCCTATTTGACCTATCTTGCGCCGTTCAGCTTCCAGGCTTTGCGCGATGGGTCGTTGAAGGAGCCGCTGCTGAACAATTTCCCGGCGATTGCCGAGGCGAACAATAATATATTGATGATGGTGATCACCAACCAGGAAAACGACCAGTTCAGCGATGAGCTTGGCCGTATCCTCTTGAATGACATGGCAGTCCAGGACAAATTCCTGAACAATATCGTTGCCACCGCCAAAAAATATGGATTCCGCGATATCCATTTTGATTTTGAATTCCTGCGTCCAGAAGACCGTGAAGCCTATAACACTTTCCTGCGCAAAGCGAGGGACCGTTTTAAACAGGAAGGCTGGTTCATCTCGACTGCACTCGCCCCAAAAACAAGTGCAGAACAGACAGGGCCCTGGTATACGGCTCATGACTACAAAGCACATGGGGAAATTGTCGATTTCGTCGTCATTATGACCTATGAATGGGGGTACAGCGGCGGACCTGCACAGGCAGTCTCCCCTATCGGCCCTGTGCGTGAGGTACTAGAGTATGCCGTCAGTGAAATGCCATCGCAAAAAGTCATGATGGGCCAGAATCTTTATGGATATGACTGGACTCTTCCATTTGTCCAGGGAACGATCGCAAGGGCCGTCAGTCCGCAGCAGGCGATCCAGATTGCGGCCGATAATAATGTACCAATCCAGTACAATACAAGATCTCAGGCGCCGACCTTCCGATATACAGCGTCAGATGGAAAACAGCATGAAGTCTGGTTTGAGGACGCAAGATCCATCCAGGCAAAATTCGACCTGATCAAGGAACTGAATTTGAGAGGAATGAGCTACTGGAAGCTCGGACTTTCCTTCCCACAAAACTGGCTTCTCATCCAGGAGAACTTCAATGTCGTAAAAAGATGAAATTTTCTGTTAAAATAATTTTACAAATTCCGATAATATATGACAGGCGCAGTATTTTTGCGGCTGTCTTCTTTTTTGCTAAGCTCTGTTCGCAAACTTGAACGCTTAATCAACAAGAGTAAAAACCGGCACTTGGGTTTTCACGGCTAATTCCGGAATTTTGATTAGAAATAACCTCGAAAAGAGCCCCAAAGCTTTTAATAAAGCGGATGGAGGCATATATTCGATAAGCAATATGAAATAGGAAAGCAGCATTTTGCTAAAATTGCCTCTTAATATTCCATACCCATACCATACTGTGGTGTGATAAAATGGACTTTGCGTAATTTAACTGACAGAAATGTAAAAAAGAGATAGATACAACAGAGAGGGAGGACATGTTGTGGAAGGAACACCTTTTATAACGGTTGAAGGACCAATCGGGATCGGGAAAACGTCACTTGCCCGCGCCATTTCCGAAAGGTTTCAATTTGCACTTTTAAAAGAAATAGTCGATGAAAATCCATTTTTGGGGAAGTTCTACGATAACATCGAAGAATGGAGTTTCCAGACAGAAATGTTTTTCCTCTGCAATCGATATAAGCAGCTTGGAGATATCAATGAACATTACCTCAGCAAAGACATGTCTGTCGTAGCTGATTATCATATCATGAAAAACCTCATTTTCGCCCAGCGCACATTAAATGAACAGGAATATAAAAAATACCTAGATATTTATCAAATCCTGACAAAAGATATGCCTAAGCCAAATGTCATCATTTACTTGAATGCAAGTCTCGATACCTTGCTGAAGCGAATCAAAATGCGCGGCCGCGAAGTCGAAAAGAACATCAGTCCATTATATTTAGAGCAATTATCCCTTGATTATGAACAAGCAATGCTTCAGTTCGAGAAAGACCACCCCGAAATCCCTGTTCTTCGTTTCAGCGGGGACGATCTGGATTTTGTTAAGAATGAAGAAGATCTCCAGCTGATCATCGACCAGCTAACCGCATCATTAAGAAAAAGGAGCGTACAACCATGAATCTAAGAACAAAATATGACATCCCGGCTAATGCGGTCATCACGATTGCCGGTACAGTTGGAGTCGGCAAATCGACTATGACGAATGCCCTGGCGGATGCCCTTCGGTTCCGTACATCCTTTGAAAAAGTAGATACAAATCCATACCTCGATAAGTTCTATGCCGATTTCGAACGCTGGAGCTTCCACCTGCAAATCTACTTCCTTGCTGAGCGCTTCAAGGAGCAGAAGAGGATTTTTGAATATGGCGGCGGCTTTATCCAGGACCGTTCCATCTATGAAGATACAGGCATCTTCGCAAAAATGCATTATGAAAAAGGCACAATGTCCCCTGTGGACTACCAAACATACAAGAGTCTGTTCGAAGCAATGGTCATGACTCCGTACTTCCCGCATCCAGATTTGCTGATCTACCTTGAAGGGTCACTAGACGATATTCTTGAGCGCATTAAGCTAAGAGGACGTCCAATGGAACAGCAAACACCAATCACATATTGGGAAGAAATGCACGGACGCTATGAAAACTGGATCAATAACTTCAACGCATGCCCAGTCCTTCGTCTGAACATCAATGATTACGATTTGTTCAATAATCCTGAATCAATCGAACCAATCGTTGAAAAAATCGCGACACATATCAAACAAACTCAATTACTGAAAAAATAAAACCGCCGATTGGCGGTTTTTTGTTATCTATAAGCCCAAATAGAGAGAGGAACCTCCAAAAGGGCACATAGAAACTCTCTGTAAGCTCAAACCGCTCGAGAAACCTACAAAGTGACTGATAGAGTAATAAAGCGACCCCCGAATACAGCAAAACAGGACATAAAAAAACCCGCTACATAGTAACGGGTTTTTTTACACAATCTCCAAATTGTTTTATGCGTTAATGCTTTAATTGAAAAAATTAATGGAGGAGGTAGAGGGATTCGAACCCCCGCGCGGTGTTACCCGCCTGTCGGTTTTCAAGACCGATCCCTTCAGCCAGACTTGGGTATACCTCCGAGACAAGAAATATAATATCATGTATTTAAAAACGAGTCAACACTTCTTTAAAAGTTTTTTTCGGGCAGGAGGACATCCTGCCCGAAACAGAGTTAAACTCTCCTATCAATGACACTTATTCCGGAGCAATAACTTCCCTGTTGCCCATGTATGGACGCAATACTTCCGGAATGATGACACTGCCGTCAGCCTGCTGGTAGTTCTCGAGGATGGCGGCAACTGTGCGGCCGATCGCAAGGCCTGATCCATTCAGTGTATGCACATGCTCTGGCTTCGCCTTTGCTTCGCGGCGGAACCGGATATTCGCGCGTCTTGCCTGGAATCCTTCGAAGTTACTGCAAGAAGAGATTTCCCTGTAGGTGCCGTAGCTTGGGATCCAGACTTCGATATCGTATTTCTTAGCAGCTGTGAATCCGAGGTCTGCAGAGCACATGCTCAATACGCGATAAGGCAGGCCTAATAGCTGAAGCACTTTCTCAGCATGTCCAGTCAGCCTTTCAAGCTCCTCATAAGAGTCTTCGGGCTTAACAAACTTCACTAATTCGACTTTGTTAAACTGGTGCTGACGGATCAAACCGCGCGTATCGCGCCCTGCAGAACCTGCCTCAGAACGGAAACATGCGCTGTACGCTGCATAATTGATCGGAAGCTCATCTGGAGTCAGGATTTCATCCCGGTGCATATTCGTAACAGGTACCTCTGCAGTCGGAATCAGGAAGTAATCTTCGCTCTCGATTCGGAATGCATCCTCTTCAAACTTAGGAAGCTGTCCTGTCCCTGTCATGCTTGCACGATTGACCATGTACGGAGGAATGACTTCCTTGTACCCATGTTCGTCAACATGAAGGTCAAGCATGAAACTGATCAACGCTCGCTCAAGGCGTGCACCCAATCCTTTGTAAAAGACAAAACGGCTGCCTGTTACTTTTCCAGCGCGTTCGAAATCAAGGATTTTCAAGTGATCTGCAACATCCCAGTGCGGCTTTGCTTCGAATTCAAAATCACGGATTTCTCCCCATTTGCGAACCTCTACATTATCATCTTCTGTTTCTCCGATTGGAACACTCTCATGAGGGATATTCGGAATGCTGAGCATCAGGTTTTCTAGCTCTTCTTCTACCTCGCGAAGCTGGTCATCCAGAACCTTGATTTTGTCGCCTACCTCACGCATCTCAGCGATCAAGTGGTCAGCGTCCTGCTTTTCACGCTTCAACTGCGCAACCTGCTGGGACACTTCATTCCTTCTGCTCTTCAGCTGTTCAGCGTCAAGAATCAATTCCCTGCGCCTTACATCCAGGTCCTCGAACTTGCCGAAGTCGGTCATGTCTTCGCCACGGTGCTGCAGTTTTTGTTTAACTTCTTCAAAATTCGCTCTTAAATATTTTACATCTAACACTGCGATTTCCTCCCTTTTACCTGAAGTAAAAAAACCTTTGATAAAATAAAAAACTCCCGTCCCCAAAAAGGGACGAGAGTTAACCCGCGTTGCCACCCTAGTTGAAAGCAAGAAAATGCTTTCCACTCATAAAATAACGGTTTTTACCGAAAGTATTTACTGGCCATTAATGGCGTTCCATACTCTGCTCAAGGGCGGATTCCTTTGCTCCAGACACCGGTTCGCACCAACCACCGGCTCTCTTTGGAATGGATACAAGCTACTATTCCCTCTCATCGCTTTTTTACTATCGAATTTTAATTCATAATTTACTACAATTATGTTCTCCATGCAAGCTGTTTATGCAAAATTTTTACTCTTTGTCTCCTCGACCATTTTCACAAAGTAGCTCATAAGTCTATAATCATCCGTCAACTCTGGATGAAAAGAACAGCCGAGGAACTGTCCATCACGAGCAGCGACAATTCTGCCATCATGCTTCGCCAGCACCTCGACATTTTCTCCAGCTTCCACAATATGAGGTGCCCGGATGAATACTGCCGAGAAATTTTCCGCCACTCCAGCAATATTGATGTCAGCTTCAAAGCTTTCACGCTGGCGGCCGAATGAGTTGCGTTCCACTTTCACATCCATGACACCGAGATGTGGTGCATCATAACCAGCCAGATCATTCGCAAGTAAAATCAAGCCAGCGCATGTTCCGAACATTGGTTTGCCATCAGCTGCGAATTTCTTCAACTTTTCCATAAAGCCATATTTATCGATCAGACGGCGAATTGTGGTGCTTTCTCCCCCAGGAATGATCAGGCCATCGACTTCTGAGAGCTGATCGGGACGCTTAATGACAGTACCTTCTGCTCCAGATGCCTCAATTGCCCATATATGCTCACGTACGGCCCCCTGAAGGCCAAGTACTCCAATCTTCATCATAGGCATACCCTTACCAGCCGCGGTCCTGCATACGGGCTTCAGGTGCCAATGATGAAATTTCCATGCCCTTCATCGGGATACCAAGACCCTTCGAAATGTTCGCAATCAGTTCATAATCCTGATAATGAGTAGTCGCTTCGACAATTGCCTTTGCAAACTTCGCCGGATTATCAGATTTGAAGATGCCTGATCCTACAAACACCCCATCAGCACCCAGCTGCATCATTAATGCTGCGTCTGCCGGAGTAGCAACACCGCCTGCAGCAAAGTTCACGACTGGAAGGCGTCCAAGCTGCTTGATTTCCAGCAGAAGCTCATATGGTGCTCCCAGAAGCTTGGCTTCAGTCATTAGTTCATCCATATCCATTGCCACGACTTTGCGAACCTGTGCGTTTACCTTGCGGATATGACGGACAGCTTCTACGATATTGCCCGTACCAGGCTCTCCCTTTGTACGTAGCATCGAAGCTCCTTCGCCGATCCTTCTCGCCGCCTCGCCAAGATCGCGGCATCCGCATACGAAAGGAACTGTATAATCTCTTTTATTCAGATGGAATTCTTCATCAGCAGGAGTCAAGACTTCACTCTCGTCAATATAGTCAACACCCATCGCTTCGAGCACTCGTGCTTCTACGATGTGGCCAATCCGTGCTTTTGCCATAACGGGAATTGTGACAGCACCCATTACCTCTTCGACGATCCTTGGGTCAGCCATTCTAGCTACTCCGCCAGCTGCACGGATATCCGAAGGGACACGTTCCAATGCCATTACCGCAACTGCACCAGCCTCTTCAGCAATCTTTGCTTGTTCGGCATTGACAACGTCCATGATGACGCCGCCTTTTTGCATCTCTGCCATACCACGTTTAACACGATCAGTACCTGTCTTCATTATTTTTCCCCCTTGTCCCTGTAAAAGGGTTACTATGTAAGCAATTGCAAATAACTGGATATTCAGACTTTTTTGGTCGGAATTACAGCTACCCCTATTGAAAATAAACAATAAAAAAGGTTTCCTGTCAAGACAGGAAACCTTTCCAATTTATTTAAAACCAGCCTTTTACAGTATCAGCAACTCCGCCAAAAAGATCTCCGAAGAATCCGCCGATTCCTCGCATCATAAGCACGAACCAGTTCGCTTTTTCAACATTTTCAGCAGCAACAACTGGTACCTGGACTTGCTTTTGCCCTTCTTCAGTTAAGAAGCTGATGTTTTCTTCCTTATTGGACTTAACAGTCATATAGCCGACTTGCTCACCCTTCTTGATAGGAGCAGTCAGTTCGCCATTTTCATTCAGCTTCTTTTTATCCAGTACAAGTACCGGTTCATATTGATCCTTTTCGCCATTCCTTATAGTCATCGTAATGGGCTCTTTAGACTGGATCTTCACACTGTCTTCCTTCCCTTTTGTTACCGGAAGGTTTTTCTTTCCTTTTACCTGATGATTCTTTTTCACAAGTTCTTCTTCTGTGAAATTGCTGAAAGCAAAGTCAAGGATTTTACGCGTTTCAGAAAAACGGCTGTCCTTTGAGTCTGCCTTCATGATAACCGAAATGAATCTTTGGTCATTTCTCATCGCAGTAGCTGTAAAACCATAGCCTGCAAAATCAGTCGAACCGGTTTTTAAGCCGTCTACACCATCGTATTGGTAAATCAGGCCTGGAAGCATCCAGTTAAAGTTCTTATACTCACGTCCGTCACGGAACTTCAAGGAAGGCATGCTTGCTGTATCCAACACTTCCGGGTAATCCTTCAATAGTCGGTATGCAAGCTTCGCCAATGAGCGGGCAGACATGACATTCTCTTCATCCGGACTTCCGGCAGGATGCTGTCCTAAAAGATCGCTATTGTTCAACCCTGAGGAGTTAACAAATTTATAATCCTTCAAACCAAGCTCAGCAGCTTTTTTGTTCATTTTTTCAACATGGTTCTTTTCTGTTCCAGAAAGGACCTCAGCGAGCGCTACGGTAGCTGCATTGCCAGAATGGATTGCCATTGCTTCATACAACTCTTGTACCGTATAATCCTCACCTTGAGTTAACCCAACATTCGATAGGCCAGGGGCAGCTGATAACTTATGGACATACTCATTGATCTTTACCTTTTGGTCCCATTTCAGCTTTCCTTCTTTGACCGCTTCGAGAACCATATATTCTGTCATCATTTTTGCCATGGAAGCTACGCCCAGGACAACATCTGAATTTTTCTCATATAAAACTCTTCCCGTATCTGCATCAATCAGCATGGCTGCTTCGGCATCGATGCCCAATTGTCCCTCTGCTGCTTCAGCTTCCATTGAAAATCCGGAAAACATAGTTGTAATCGTTAAAATGAATGCTGCAAAGAACACTGAAAGCTGTTTCTGTTTACGATTCAAGACAAATTTCCCTCCAAATTTTTATAAAATATCTATGAAACTTTCATTTTTGTTGACCCCTAAAAAATCACACCCGTATAGTTTACCATAAAAAAAATGAAAAAAATAGACAGAGAATAGTCACTCTGTCTATTGTAAAATCAGGAAAAAACAACTGATATGCAGGTAAAAAGTCGTAGTTCCTGCTGATGCCCATTTATAAAATTAGCTCATGGAGTAGTTGGGTGCTTCTTTCGTGATCTGGACATCATGCGGATGGCTCTCTCTCAGACCCGCTCCTGTCATCTTGATGAATTGGGCATTCTCCCTTAACTCCTCAAGATTAGCTGTACCGCAATATCCCATACCTGAGCGAATGCCGCCAACAAGTTGATAGATTGTATCTGTAAGCGGTCCTTTATATGGGATTCTTCCTTCAATGCCTTCCGGAACGAACTTCTTATTATCTTCCTGGAAGTAACGATCTTTAGATCCCTTTTCCATTGCTCCGACAGAGCCCATTCCACGATATACTTTGAAGCGCCTTCCCTGATAGATTTCAGTTTCTCCCGGACTTTCACTGACACCTGCAAGCAAGCTTCCGAGCATGACAGCATGGCCTCCGGCAGCAAGAGCCTTGACGATATCCCCAGAATATTTGATTCCGCCATCTGCTATGATTGCCTTCCCGTGCTTTCGTGCTTCTGTCGCACAATCATATACAGCGGTAATTTGCGGAACACCTACACCTGCTACAACCCTTGTCGTACAGATTGAACCAGGACCGATGCCAACCTTGACAATATCCGCACCTGCTTCTATCAAATCTCTTGTCGCTTCTGCAGTCGCAACGTTCCCCGCAATAATATTCAATTCCGGGTAGCTTTCACGGATTTGCTTTACCGTTTCAATAACCCCTCTTGAGTGGCCGTGGGCAGTATCAACAACGATGACATCTACATGTGATTTCACCAGCATCTCCACACGTTTCATCGTATCTGCTGTAACACCGACTGCAGCACCGCAAAGTAAGCGGCCTTGCAAATCCTTCGAAGAGTTCGGGAACTCAATCACTTTTTCAATATCCTTTATGGTAATGAGCCCTTTCAGTACGCCTTCGTCATTTACTAGTGGGAGTTTTTCAATCTTATGGCGCTGAAGGATCTTCTCTGCTTCTTCAAGGGTAGTTCCCACAGAAGCGGTCACCAAATCATTTTTCGTCATGACTTCTTCGATTTTAATAGAGTAATCCTGGATAAAACGCATATCACGGTTTGTAATGATTCCAACAAGCTTTTGGTCCTCTTCATTATTAACAATCGGGACACCAGAAATGCGGTATTTACCCATTAAATGTTCAGCATCAAATACCTGATGCTCAGGAGTTAAAAAGAATGGATCGGTAATGACTCCACTTTCAGAACGCTTTACTTTATCGACCTGGTCAGCCTGCTGTTCTATGGACATGTTTTTATGTATGATACCAAGGCCGCCCTGCCTGGCAATCGAAATGGCCAGTTCAGATTCTGTTACAGTATCCATGCCCGCACTGATGATCGGTATATTCAACCTCAAAGTCTCAGTCAGACTGACCTTCAGGCTCACATCCTTTGGCAGCACCTCAGATTTGGCCGGTACTAACAGCACATCATCAAACGTTAATCCTTCTTTTACAAACTTACTTTCCCACATAGTAAATGACCCCCTTTAAGAAAATATTATTTGTAGGTTATCAATTGGTTAAAATACTGTCAAGAAGGTTATTATTTGTCCGATTTTTCAAATAACTTGGAGGTTTTTCATGTGTCTATGCCTTATAAGGAATGGAACAGTTATACACTCTTCTTTTCAGCAGAGTATTCACAAGCCTATCTGAAAAAATGTTATCGTAAAATCAACGTCGAACAGCCTGACATGAAAAGCTTCGAAAACTGTTATCCCTTCATGTATTATCTAGAACATGGGAAGCTTTACTATGAACAGGCAGAAAAGTCTCCGCTGGCCATACAGCCAATCCTGCTCTTTTACGGACTTGTCCATCTAATAAAAGCATGCATCCTGACAGTCGAACCTGATTACCCTGAAACCACTTCCGTTCTTGCTCATGGCGTCTCCACAAGGAAACGAAAAAAACAACAGTACAGCTTCACAGACGATGAAGTAAAAATCCAAAAGAATGGGCTATTCTCTCTTATGGCAGAAAAAATGTTCCACATGAAACAATTGGAAGGTGAAAAAGCAACAATGGGTGATGTGATGGAACTGATCCCGGAATTGTCCGGCATCTTTTCTGACTTGAGAGGCAAGCAAATATTTGAAGCAGTGACTGCCAGCGATTCAGGTTTCTCGATTCCAAAATCAATAATCGACCATTTCCATATGACGGAGAACCGCTTTAAGGAGTTCTATCAGACCAAATCCTCTATTCCTGTCTCCTTTGTAGAGGACCCTAATCAAATCATGTTTGAAGCACACTTAAGTGAAACACAAGAACCCCTTCCGTTAAAATACAATCTTGAAGAGCAGCATTATGTAATTCCCTTAAATAAAGGTGACTTATTTTTATTTCCAGAACTGCTGCTGCACTACTTACTGTTATATAATCTTGGAATGATTGCCCGCTATGAAACAGAATGGTGGAGTGAGTTAATCAAGATGATGCCCAATGAAGACTATCCATTGATCCAGTCCTTTTTAAAATCAACATTGAGAAAAGGACCTTACTTAATTCACCAGTACCTGATGAGTAAGTAGTAATATCAAGGGTTGAAGTTTCTAAATCAAATACTGCGGATTATAGATAAGTTTAGATGAGCCGATATCGGGAATTTCATTTATATGAACTTTGCACAACCGAGGAGGTTTTATTATGGATAGAAAAAAACTAATGATGACAACTGTAGCTCTAGGTACAGCATACTTGCTAAAAGATCAAAAGTCACGTGCGAAGGTAATGGATCAATTGCAATCCCTTGGGAAGAAAAAGAAATAACATATAATAAGACCTTCTGAATTAATTCAGAAGGTCTTTGTTATGTGGGCAAGATACTTTTAGTTGTTATTGAGGAATCGTATTAAGTTCTGACAGCTTTTTCAATCTCTTATTGCGACCTTGTCTGAAGTTGCCCTTGGTTTGGACTACTTTTCGTTATTGCCCTCTAAACCTGTCTGAAGTTGCATTAAGTTCAGACAATTTTTCGTGTTTTTCCTCCAAACCTGTCTGAAGTTGCACCAGGTTCTGACAACTTTTCGGCTTTTTCATTTAAACCTGTCTGAAGTTGCACCAGGTTCAGACAACTTTCTGATTTTTTCCTTCAAACCTGTCTGAAGTTGCATCAAGTTCAGACAACTTTTCGTTGTTTTCCCTTAAACCTGTCTGAAGTTGACTCAGGTTCAGACAACTTTGTGTGCATTTCCACCAAACCTGTCTGAAGTTGGCTCAAGTTCAGACAACTTTGTGTGCTTTTCCACCAAACCTGTCTGAAGTTGCCTCAAGTTCAGACAACTTTGTGTGCTTTTCTACCAAACCTGTCTGAAGTTGCCTCAAGTTCAGACAACTTTTCGTTGTTTTCCCTTAAACCTGTCCGAAGTTGCATCAAGTTCAGACAACTTTTCGTTGTTTTCCCTTAAACCTGTCCGAAGTTGCATCAAGTTCAGACAACTTTTCGTGTTTTTCCTACAAACCTGTCTGAAGTTGCATCAAGTTCAAACAACTTTTCGTTGTTTTCCCTTAAACCTGTCCGAAGTTGCCTCAAGTTCAGACAACTTTTCGTTGTTTTCCCTTAAACCTGTCTGAAGTTGGCTCAAGTTCAGACAACTTTTCGTGTTTTTCCTTCAGACCTGTCTGAAGTTGCATCAAGTTCAGACAACTTTTCGTTCATTACCTCCAAACTTGTCCGAAGTCAGGCCAAATAAATTCAGTTGCTTCCATATTTCACACATCTTTTATAAATCAGCATACAAAAAAGAACAGCCATTACAGCTGTTCTTTTGCGTGCCCGGCGGCGTCCTACTCTCACAGGGGGAAACCCCCAACTACCATCGGCGCTGAGAAGCTTAACTTCCGTGTTCGGTATGGGAACGGGTGTGACCTTCTCGCCATCGCCACCAGACTATTTGGTTTGAGGTTTTTGCACCCTCAA
>NZ_JAGGQQ010000014.1 GCF_018613195.1 Bacillus sp. ISL-45 | reverse complement strand
CACCCGTACGCCGCTGCACTTCAAACGAAAGCTAATGAAGATTCGCTCGACTTGCATGTATTAGGCACGCCGCCAGCGTTCGTCCTGAGCCAGGATCAAACTCTCCAAAAAAGAGTTATGAGTTAGCTCATAAGTTAAAACGTTGGCTCATGTTCTTATAAAAGAAACATGATCATTTATTGTTTGTTGACGCTTGTTTGTTTAGTTTTCAAAGAACAATTTGTTTTGTCGCTCCGTTAGAAGCAACTCTTATATATTACCAGGTTCAAAACCCAATGTCAATAAGTTTTTTATTTTCTTTGCTGCTAACTAAGTAGCTCGTAGCAACAGATATAAATATAGCACCTTTATTCTGCAATAGCAATATCTTTTTTCGATTTTTATTCATCGAATTAAAAGAAAGACAATTCATATTTCTGTGGTCAAATCAGTCTGTAAAAGCGTCTGCAGTTTAACTATGATCCCTAAGCCATTCTAGCTTGTTAAAAGAAAAGGCAAAGCAGCTTATGCCGCTTTGCCTTTCTTCTATCTATTAACGATGACGCATCAACGGGAATAATAGGACATCCCTAATGGAAGGTGAATTAGTCAGGAGCATAACGAGTCGGTCGATGCCGATTCCCAGTCCGCCTGTTGGAGGCATACCGTATTCCAATGCTTCGATAAAATCTTCATCCATTTCATGCGCTTCGTCATTTCCTTGTTCTTTTTCTTTCAGCTGTGCTTCAAAACGCTCTCTTTGGTCAATCGGATCATTAAGCTCGGTAAATGCGTTTGCATGCTCCCTTGCCACGATGAATAATTCAAAACGGTCAGTGAAGCGCGAATCATCATCATTCTTTTTAGCCAAAGGAGAAATATCCACCGGATGGCCGTAGATGAATGTTGGCTGGATCAGGTGCTCTTCTACCTTTTGCTCGAAGAATTCATTGACGATGTGGCCATACTGCATATGCTCAGTGATTTCCACTCCATTCTCCTTAGCAAGCGCACGAGCTTCTTCAGTGCTCATTTGCGGCCAGAAGTCCACTCCTGTATGTTCCTTGATCGCATCTACCATGTGGACTCTCTTCCACTCTGGCTTAAGATCGATTTCATACTCGCCGTACTGGATTGTTGTTGTTCCAAGAACATCCTGGGCGATGTACGCAACCATGTTCTCAGTAAGGGACATGATGTCTCTCCAGTCAGCATATGCTTCATAAAGCTCAAGCATCGTGAATTCTGGGTTATGTCTTGTCGAAACACCTTCATTACGGAATACACGGCCAATCTCATATACCTTTTCAAGGCCGCCGACAATCAGGCGCTTCAGGTGAAGCTCGATTGCGATTCGCATGTAAAGCTGCATATCCAGCGCGTTATGATGCGTGATGAACGGACGTGCCGAAGCTCCGCCAGCTATTGAGTGCATCAATGGCGTTTCCACTTCCAGATATCCCTGTCCATCTAAATAGCGGCGCATGGACTGGATGATACGGCTGCGGTTGATGAAAGTCGTCTTGCTGTCATTGCTGGTTATCAGGTCAAGATAACGCTGACGGTAGCGCTGCTCGACATCCTTCAATCCGTGGAACTTTTCAGGCAGCGGACGGAGCGCCTTCGTCAAGAACACAAAGTCTTGTGCTTTAATTGAAAGCTCACCAACTTTTGTTTTGAAGAGTGTTCCTTCGATACCGATAATATCACCGAGGTCAGCAGAATCAAATACTTCATATTGTTCTTCACCGACTGCATCCTGGCGGACATAAATCTGGATTTGGCCATTTAGGTCCTGGATATGCGCGAAGCCAGCTTTTCCTTTTCCGCGCTTCGTCATGATCCGTCCAGCTATTTTGACCGATACATTCTTTGCTTCAATCTCTTCTTTTTCCAATTCACCGTATTCGCTAATCAGCTCATCAGTAAGATGGGTGCGTTCAAATCTTTTACCGAAAGGATCCATACCCTTTTCACGCAATGAACTCATTTTGTCTCTTCTGACTCTGAGCTGGTCATTTAACTCTTCATGACTCATATCGCTTTCACTCCAATATATATAATAGATTTATTATGTAATCCTGAGTATGTTTGGCGGATACTTTTATTATTTTACACAAACAAACGTATTCAGACATTAAAAATCTCTTTTTTTAATGCCTTAATAGAATAAAAACTGCCAGTTTGACCACTGGCAGTTACATTTAAGGATAAAGGTATTATAGGAAAAGTGACGATTAATGTCAATTTATCCAACCTGGTGTGCTATTTGCTCTTTTGCTTCCGCTTCATCCGCGAAGGTTTTCAGCAAGCTGACAAGCTCGTCTCTTGTTGAGCATTCATTGATACCGTTACGGACAGTTGCGTTCCCGCGGATACCCTTTAGGTACCACGCTGCATGCTTGCGCATTTCACGGACGGCAATATGTTCGTTCTTTAAAGCAATCAGGCGGTCAAGGTGCAGGATGCTGACGTCGATTTTTTCGCGCGCACCTGGTTCCCCCATTAATTCCCCTGTTTCGAGGAATTTTACCGTACGGTAGATCATCCATGGGTTTCCGAGAGCAGCACGGCCAATCATGACTCCATCTGCGCCTGTCTCGTCAAGCATTCTCCGGGCATCCTGTGGAGTCTGTACATCCCCGTTGCCGATTACCGGAATGTTTACAGCCTGCTTCACGTCACGGATGATATCCCAGTTTGCTGTTCCTTCATACATCTGTAAACGTGTACGGCCGTGAAGGGCTACGGCATTTCCGCCTGCACGTTCTACAGCTCGGGCATTCTCGATTGCGAAAATATGTTCGTCATCCCAGCCCATGCGCATTTTTACCGTAACTGGCTTTTCTACTGCATCTACCACAGCTGATACCATTTCATAGATTTTATTTGGGTCAAGCAGCCATTTCGCACCTGCATCACATTTCGTGATCTTTGGTACCGGACAGCCCATGTTGATATCAATGATATCGGCATTCGTATTTTTATCCACGTATTGCGCAGCCTGGACAAGCGTTTCCTTTTCACCGCCAAAAATCTGCAGGCTGAGCGGCTTTTCCCGTTCATCTATATATAACATGTCGAGTGTTCTATTGTTTTGAGAAACAATCCCTTTGTCGCTGACCATTTCGGCACAGACAAGGCCGGCGCCGAATTCTTTTACCGTCAAACGGAACGCTGAGTTGCAGATGCCAGCCATTGGCGCAAGGACAACCTGGTTTTTCATTTCGATATCGCCAATCTTGAGCATACTCTGCCTCCTTTTAATTTATCCATATATCAAACCTATTGCGGTGTTAATTCATCTATGCCGACACCCAGGAATTCTGCGATTTTGACAATCAGCCTTTCATCAGGCATCCTGTTGCCGCGTTCGATTTCTCCAAGGATGGAAACCGATACACCCAGCTCTTTAGCGAAGCTTTCCTGTGTAAAACCCTTCAGCTTTCGATAAGCGCGAATACGTCTTCCCCATTTTTCTGCTTCCATATCCGTACTCCTTCTCTATCCGGTATACTTAGTAGACTGTTTTTCAGCGGCTCCTTCATGGTCGGGAGCGTGATATTTGGGTCCATATCAAGCAATGGAAGGATTACAAATGCGCGTTCGCTCATCCGAGGGTGCGGAATTGTAAGCTTCTCTGTTACAATATTTTCGTGATTGAACAGCAAAATGTCAAGGTCCAAAGTTCTTGGGCCCCATTTCACTTCCCTTTTTCTCCCAAGTTTCAATTCGATCTCAAGGCATGTATCGAGTAGTTCGACAGGCGCAAGGCTTGTCTCTACTTGGATTGCCATGTTTAAAAATTGGTCCTGGTCCGTGTAGCCTACCGGGTCTGTCTCATAGACGGAAGAAGTATTTACCACCGAGATTTTCTCATGGCTTTCCAGGAGGATGATGGCCTGTGTCAAATATCCGAACCGGTCCCCCATATTGGAGCCTAGCGCAATATATGCTTTGTTTTCCACTGTCATCTACTCCTTGTGATTTCGACTGCGACGGATTTGTAGTGTCCAGGGATCGGCGGGTCTGGCTTGATGACCTTTACATGGCATGCCTCTACAAGTGAAAAGCGCTCCAGAATAGTGCCTGCGATTTTCTCAGCAATGGCTTCCACTAGCTTGAATGGTTTGCCTTCCACTATTTCCTTGCAAGCCTGATATAACTCCGCATAGTTGATCGAATGCTCCAGTTCATCGCTTTTTCCCGCTTTCGATAGGTCCAGATCTACCGTCAGGTCCACTGCAAAACGCTGGCCTAATCTTGTTTCTTCAGGAAAAACACCGTGGTATCCGTAAAACTCCATATGATTGACATGTATTTTATCCACAATATTCACCCTTTCCCATCATCGCGTCCATCATTTTTGCCATGCGCGACATCTCTTTCACATCATGGATCCTGACGATTTGGCATCCTTTCTGGATTCCATAACAAATGGTCGCTCCCGTACCCTCTGTCCGTTCAGATACAGGAAGATCGAGCACACCGCCGATCATCGACTTTTTCGATGTGCCAAGCAGTACGGGATATCTCAAGGACACAAGCGTATCAAGGTGACGCATCATCTCAAGGTTTTCCCGGAGGTCTTTCGCAAAGCCGATGCCCGGGTCCAGGATGATTTGCTCATCGCTTACCCCTGCTTTTTTCGCGATTGTGATGCTTTCATATAAGTCGTTCAATACATCTCGGATGAAGTTTGAATAATTGCGTTCTTTCCGATTGTGCATCAGGATGATTGGAACTCCGGTTTCTGCCGCGACATCGGCAATTTCCGGGTCTTCCTTCGCTCCCCAGATATCATTGATAATGGCCGCACCAGCATCGACAGCACTTTTGGCAACCTTCGATTTATAAGTGTCTATGGAAATCGGTACCTGGACTTCCTTCGAAATGGCTCCGATCGCAGGCACCACCCTGCTGATCTCCTCTTCATCGGAAATCCGCTCATGCCCCGGCCTTGTCGATTCGCCGCCGATATCAAGAATATCCGCTCCATCGGCAATCATCTGCCTGGCATGTGCAACAGCATTTTCAAGGTGATTGTATTTACCGCCGTCTGAAAAGGAATCAGGCGTGACGTTCAATATTCCCATGATCAATGTTTTATGTGTAAAGTCCAGTGCATATGGACCGGCTTTTATCACGGTATTCATTTTCGAGGTCCTCCATCCAATTTTGTTCTGCTCCATAACGTTTCCCGGCAAGCTTCATATTTGCCGAACAGGCTGTTCGCCAACACCCCTGATTTCCCGGGAAAGCTTTTACCTGAAAAATCTGTGACCGGAACGATTTCCTGAATCGAGTTAGTCAGGAATATTTCCTCAGCTTCTTCCGCTTCTTCCTTTTTGTAAAAGCCTTCACGAACCTCGATGCCTGCATTGCGGGCAAGCGCAATGACGAACCTGCGGGTGACTCCATTTAAAATCCCGGTCTCGATTGCAGGCGTGAAAAGATGGCCATCCCTGTACCAGAAAATATTAGAGACAATTCCTTCGGCTAAAAAGCCATCACGTGTCAGAAAAATCCCTTCCGTATCCATTTCAGGGCCTGCCTCACGCTTGGCCAGTACATTGTTTAGATAATGGTGTGACTTCAGCCGCTCTGTTCCCTCGGGTGTGTTGCGCCTCAATTCCAACAGCACAGCTTTTTTCTCACTCATACTCCCCGCTTGCGGCAGCGGCTTCGCAAAAACAATCACGTTCGGCTCCAGGTAGCTTTCTGTCTGCAAGCCTATTTCGCCATTACCTGCCGAAACATTGAAGCGGATATAGGAATCCTTGAGTTTATTTTTAGCTAATAAACCTTCAAGGATCTTTACGCTTTCCTCCCGGTTAAATTCTGCTTCAATATCCAAAATTCGAAGACTGGCATTCAGCCGCTCCAGATGGTCATCCAGCAAAAAAGGGTGGCCATTGTAGATCCTGAACGTTTCAAAGACACCTAACCCATATAAAAACCCATGGTCAAAAGGAGAAATGGTGGCCTCATCTTTTTTAACGAAACTGCCATTCATGTATACGAACATTATAAACTAACTTCCTTTGCAGTCTTGTAATGAGCTACGAAATTGCGCAGCAGCTGCTTTCCTGGCGTCGTTAGAATGGATTCCGGGTGGAATTGGACGCCTTCGACTGGCAGTTTTTTATGGCGGATTGCCATGATTTCGCCTTCCTCCGTCCAAGCTGAAACCTCCAGACAGTCAGGAAGGGTTTCTTTTTTTACAATAAGCGAATGGTAGCGTGCTGCAGGAAACGGATTTTCAAGTCCTTCAAAAATCGTCTTGCCGTCATGATAGACCATGGACGTTTTTCCATGCATGAGACGCTCCGCACGGACCACGTCACCGCCAAATACCTGGGCAATGGACTGATGGCCCAGACAGACACCAAAGATTGGCGTCTTGCCTGAAAAATTCTTGATTGCCTCCAGGCTAATGCCCGCTTCATTCGGGCTGCATGGCCCAGGTGAAATCATCAAGAACTGCGGATCGAGCTCTGCAATTCCCCTGATGGACGTCTGGTCATTGCGGATGACTTTAAGCTCTTCGCCCATTTCACCTAAATACTGAACAAGATTATATGTGAATGAATCATAATTATCGATCATCAAAATCATACTTTACCCTCCGCAAGCTCTTTCGCCTTCCAAAGAGCAATAGCTTTCTTTAAGGATTCTTTGTATTCATTGGCAGGGATAGAGTCGATAACAACACCTGCTCCTGCCTGGACATGCGCCATCCCATCCTTGATGAGCATTGTCCGGATGATGATGTTCAGTTCCATATTGCCGTTAAAACCGAACCAGCCTAGCGAGCCGGTATACGGTCCGCGCCTCACCGGCTCGAGTTCCTCAATGATTTCCATTGTCCTTACCTTCGGTGCTCCTGTAATCGTGCCGCCAGGGAAGGTCGCATTGACAACATCGAACCATGTTTCACCCTCTGCCAGCTCCCCCCTGACATTGGAGACAATATGCATGACATGCGAGTACTTTTCAATGACCATGAACTCATTGACCTCTACCGTACCGTACTTGCACACCCTGCCAAGGTCGTTCCTTTCCAGGTCGACAAGCATGACGTGTTCGGCACGCTCTTTTTCATTATTGATCAGTTCATTGGCAAGCTGTAAATCTTCTTCGTCAGTTATGCCCCTTGATCTTGTACCGGCAATCGGCCTTGTACTGACCTCCGACCCTTTTATTTTTGCCAAAAGTTCAGGCGAACCGCTGACGAGCTGGAAGTCCTCCGTATGCAAATAACCCATATAAGGAGACGGGTTTAGCTTGCGCAGCTGCCGGTACACTTCCAGCGCTTCCGTTTCGATTGGCTTGGACTGCCTGACGGATAGATTCACCTGGAAGACGTCCCCCTGGGCAATGTATTGCTGCACCTTCTCAACCGCCGCGATGAATTCAGCTTCATCCATGGATACTTGCAGTTCATCTGCAGCAGGCTTTTTTTCGGCGGCAGCTGCTGGCACATCAGCCTGCCAGTTCGCTAACCACCCTAAAAGCCTGTCCTCTGCCTGCTTTTCCTGGCCTTTTTTCGTCAGGGCCATCAGCCAGAGATTTTCAGTCTTATGGTCAAAAACAAACCACTCCTTGAATAGCTGGAAGTAGACCTCTGGGATCCCGGAATCATCCTTGGCAAGTACGGGAAGCTTTTCGATATAGCGGGCATAATCATAGCTCAAATAGCCGATCGCGCCGCCCTGGAAATCCGGCAAGCCTTCTTCTTCAGGCACATGATATATTTCCATTTGATTTTTCATAATTTCAAGAGGATTTCCTTCAAAAATGTTTGAAGAACCATCCTGGGTGATCGTCAGTTGATTATTTTTACCCGAAAATACAATCCAGGGATTAAACGCTGCAATACTGTATCGCCCGCCCCTCCCGCTTTCGAGGATGACATGCTCTTTATATTGTTGTGCAATATGGTCGTATTGATGAAAAAAACGTGAAGCTGTATATGGAATCATCTTTGATTGAATGCTATAGTTCGGCAAGTTTTTCACCTCAATTTTTTTCTCTTTATCCATCATACATGATGAAGGGCGCGCTTTCATTTTTAAAATGATGGTTTTTCATGAAAACTTGGCTATTTTTTTGGTCATCTTAAACTAGTCTGTTGATTTATAAGAATAACCCTATTTCATAGACAAAAAAGAGACAAGCTTATAAAAGCCTGCCTCTTCAAAAACTATTCTTCAAATTGGTATAGCGGGGTACTTAGATAGCGTTCTCCGTTACTTGGGATCACTGCCAATACCTTTTTGCCTTTGCCCAGCTTTTTCGCTGTTTCAAGTGCTGCATAGATGGCTGCACCTGATGAGATTCCGCCGAGGATGCCTGCTTCTTTTGCCGCACGGCGGGCATAGTCAAATGCCTGCTCATTTTCAACCTTGATGATCTCATCATATACGTTTGTATCAAGTACTCCAGGAACGAACCCTGCACCGATTCCCTGAATCTTGTGTGGTCCAGGTTTTCCGCCGGATAATACCGGAGAATCCGTTGGCTCGACTGCAATTATCTTGATATTCTTGTATTTTTCGCGAAGGACTTTTCCTGCTCCTGTAATTGTTCCGCCTGTGCCGATACCAGAGATGAAAGCATCCAGCTGGTCACCCATCTGCTCGACAATTTCCGGTCCAGTCGTTCTTTCATGGATGGATGGGTTTGCTTCATTCTCGAACTGTTGCGGCATGAAGTAACCATTTTCCTTTGCCAGTTCATCCGCTTTGCGGATAGCACCGCCCATACCTTCTGGTCCAGGAGTCAACACAAGTTCCGCTCCATAAGCACGGAGGAGATTCCTGCGCTCCATGCTCATCGTTTCTGGCATGACAAGGATTGCTTTGTAACCTTTGGCTGCAGCCACCATCGCAAGCCCGATCCCTGTGTTGCCGCTCGTTGGCTCGATGATCGTATCCCCTTGCTTCAGGGCTCCCTTTGCTTCAGCATCCTCAATCATTGCCAATGCGATACGATCCTTAACACTGCTCCCCGGATTCATGTATTCAAGCTTCAAATATACCTCTGCACTTTGGTCATCGCCAAGTCCGTTCAGCTTCACAATTGGTGTCTGGCCGATCAACTCTGTAATTGAATTTGCAATACGTACCAAATTATCCACCCCTTTAATCCGACTATTTTAATTGGTTTTATTAAAATTTACCAGTACTTTAAGTATATGTCAATCAGTATGCTTCGACAAAAACTGAAATCATTCTTTTGCCTAGGCTCTTATCGTAGACTTTGCTGCTGAACAGCCTAGCCTGTTCAAAAGCATCACCGAAAAGAGCCCCATCCTTTTTAAACTAACCTTTTTTGAATATCCCTAAACAAAAAAAGCACCGGTGACAAAACCCGGTGCTTCCTTCATTATTTCTTCTCACTGTCTCCATAAAACCAGCTGACTTCTGCATCATTCCAGAAAGCCCGGGCAGAAACAGGGATATCCATTTGTTCGAGGGCTATTTGCCTGCGAATCTGGTTTTCAACTTCATTGTATGCGTATTTCTTTCCTTCAAGCTTCTCATGAAGATAAACGATAACATAACCATTCTCCACTTTAACAGGGCCTGTCCACTCTCCGGATTTCAGCATTTTTGCTGCATCTATTATCTCCGGGGAAACAAGCTCATCTTCTGCAGTAACAAAGCCAATATCACCACCTGCATTAGCCGAAAACTCATCGACAGACCGCTCCATCGCGAGAGCAGCGAAGCTGGAGCCATTCTTCAGCTCCTTCACCGCTGAATCAGCCTCTTCTTTTGTTTCAACGACTATTTGTGACAGGTGATAGGATCCAGGGATATCAAAAAGACTGTTATTCTGTGCGTAAAAGGACTTCATATCCTTTTCCGATACTTTAACATCCCTTGTTAAAATTTCTTCGAGCAGCAGACTGTATTTAATCTGCTGTTTCCATTTCTCCTCTGTTTTTGGTTCGTTACCTGTGGTGGAATACAGTGCCTTATAAATAGTCAATTCGCGTTCGACAGCCTCATCAGACAACTTGACATCATACTTCTCAGCCATTTGTTTGACTACTTCCTGGTCGATCATGTCCCTTAACGTATCTTGGCCGTATCGTTCTTCAAGCTCAGTGAGCCATTCCTGGCGGGAAATCGACTCATTGCCAATTTCCGCAACTGATTCTTTGTTTCCTTCAAGGATTGCAGGCTTGGCTAGCAGCATCACAAGAGTTATTGCGTTCAAAATGGCTAACCCGGCAATAATGTACCAAAGCTGCTTCTTTTCCACTTCTTTTCCCCCAGATATCGCTTATTTTGCTTCTTTCTCTATCTCTTCCAGTTCTTCTTTTGTAAACATGTATTTCTCATTGCAGAAATGGCAGTGTGCTTCTGCCTGTCCCTCTGTCTCGATCATATCACGGATTTCATCTGAACCAAGGCTGATCATGGCATTGCTGAATCGGTCCTTGGAGCAATTGCATTCAAAATTCACCGGCATTGTATCAAGGACTTTTACATTCTCTTTTCCAAGCAATTCTTCCAGCAACTCTTCAGGAGATAATCCTTTTTCAATCAGCTTTGAAACTGGCGGAATAGACTGCAAACGTTGTTCGATTGCTGTGATCGTTTCTTCTGTTGTCCCAGGCATCAGCTGGATGATGAATCCTCCCGCTGCTTTAATGGAGTTATCGGGATTAACCAGTACCCCGACACCAACTGAAGAATTGACCTGTTCGGAAGTTGCGAAATAATAAGTGAAGTCCTCTCCTAGCTCACCAGAGACAATCGGCACCTGTCCTGTAAAATAGTCGCGCAAGCCTAAATCCTTCACGACCGTAAGCGTTCCATCTGTACCGACACCTTGTCTTACATCAAGCTTGCCGTGTTCATTCAATTCGAAGTGGACATGAGGGTTTGATACATAGCCCCTTACCTGCCCTTTGGCATTGCTGTCCACAAGAATGAGTCCAAGCGGACCTCCGCCTTCGATTTTGATTGTCATTTTATCATCGCCCTTGAGCATGGCACCCATCATAACCCCAGCTGTCATTGTCCGGCCAAGTGCGGCAGAGGCTACCGGCCATGTATAATGGCGGCGCTGTGCCTCCCCAACTGTTTCCGTTGTTTTTGCTGCATATGCTCTTACCTGCCCGTCAAAAGCAAGTGCTCTTACTAAATAATCGCTCATTTTTTTACTCCCTTCGTGCTGTAAAGTTGTATGCGTCCTCTTAAGGAAGCTTAATTGTTTTTTTCGATATTGCGCTTATAGATAAGCTGAAGTCCCTTTAACGTCAAAAATGGATCGACAGCATCGATCATATTCGATTCCTGGGCGATCAGGTTTGCCAGGCCGCCTGTCGCGATGACTTTTGGAGGGACTTTACTCTTATCTTTCATCCGTTTAACTATTCCCTCTACTTGTCCAACATATCCATATAGAATGCCAGCTTGCATGGCCGAAACGGTATTCTTTCCAACCACGTCGTCAGGTCTGCTGATCTCAATTCGCGGGAGCTTCGCTGCCCTTGAATAGAGGGCCTCAGTGGAGATGCCTATCCCCGGTGCAATCGCTCCGCCCATATATTGATTATGCTCATTGATGTAGCAGTAGGTTGTAGCAGTCCCAAAGTCGACAATGACCAGCGGGCTTCCATATTCATGGATGGCTGCGACCGCATTGACAATCCGGTCCGCTCCAACTTCCCTCGGATTTTCATATTTAATGTCCAGCCCTGTCTTAATGCCAGGACCAACGACCAATGGCTTAAGGTGGAAGTATTTCTGGCACATCCGCTCAAGCGAGAACATGATCGGCGGCACGACAGACGATATAATAATTCCATCTATATCTGAAAAAGAAAGGTTGACATGGTCAAACAGATTTTTGACGATCATGCCAAATTCATCTTCCGTTCGATGACGGTTTGTCTCTATTCTCCAATGGTGCTTCAACTCTTCTTTATCATATACACCTAACACGATATTTGTATTCCCGACGTCAAAAACAAAAATCAAGCTATTCACCAACTTATTAATAGTTTTCTTAATCAATACTGAAAATATCATATCATAATCGCCAGGAATTCACTAAGTAAAGTAAACATCCTTTTAAAACAAAGGCTTTTTAAAAAAACTTGGCTGTTGATTTCCGTTCCAGACGCTTCGCTTTGCGCGGGGAAGAATTATGAAAAAGCCCAACTACCGTCTTTTTCAAGATCAAATTCTTCCTTGCTGGCGCTGAGCCTCCTCGTCGCAAGCTCCTGCGGGGTCTCACCTGTCCAGTTGATCCCGCAGGACTTTGATTAGCTTCCTTGAATCAGCCCACGCACGAGGGAAATGCGTTAGCATTTTCGGAGGAGTCTACGCGCCTTCCACTCCAATCAACAGGGCTTAAAACACCGATAGGCTTTAATACAACCAAAACAAAAAAAAGCAGATGCTCCGTTAAGAACACCTGCTTCATGAATTCTATTCTTTTGGTTTTGGATTTTCGTCAATAGCCTTTGGATCTTCGATAACTGTGTCAACATTCTTATCAGTCTCTTCGATTGCAGGCATCTCATCTTTTTTCTTATTGATCGTTACTTTCATGTCGTCATTCTCAACACTGACTTTGCGGTCAGGTAGACGGCCATGGTCGATCAAATACTTGATTTGTTCTGCATCAAGAGTTTCAACCTCTAATAACGTGTTCGCAATTATATCAAGCTTATCACGATTCTCTGTCAGCAGTTTTTTCGCTCTTGCATAACTTTCCTTAATGATTGCCTGGATTTCAAGGTCGATTTCATATGCGATCTTGTCAGAGTAATTCTGCTCATTGTTCAGGTCACGGCCTAAGAATACTTGGCCCTGCGCCTGGCCAAACTGCATTGGTCCGAGCTTATCACTCATACCGAATTCAGTAACCATTCTTCTCGCAATGCCTGTGGCACGCTGGAAGTCATTGTGTGCACCTGTGCTTACTTCACCAAAGACGATTTCTTCAGCTACACGGCCGCCAAGGAGTCCAGTGATTTTATCCAAAAGCTCTGGTTTAGTCATGAAGTAACGGTCTTCCTTTGGAAGCATGACAGCATAACCGCCTGCCTGTCCGCGAGGAACAATCGTTACCTTGTGGACCATTTCAGCTTCATCAAGGACAACCCCGATGACGGTATGGCCAGCTTCATGGAACGCAACGATATTTCTTTCCTTTTTGGAGATGACACGATTTTTCTTGGCAGGACCGGCTATGATGCGGTCTGTTGCTTCATCAAGATCTTCCATGTCTATCTTCTTCTTATCTCTCCTGGCTGCAACAAGCGCAGCTTCGTTCAATAAGTTTTCAAGATCCGCTCCAGAGAAACCTGGAGTACGAGACGCAATACTTTTCAAGTTAACGGACTCATCAAGTGGCTTATTTCTAGCATGTACCTTCAATACAGCTTCACGGCCTGCAACATCAGGACGGTCTACTGTGATCTGGCGGTCAAAACGTCCTGGACGCAGTAATGCTGGGTCAAGGATATCAGGGCGGTTGGTAGCGGCTACGATGATGATCCCTTCGTTGGCACCGAATCCATCCATTTCCACTAGCAATTGGTTAAGCGTCTGTTCTCGCTCATCATGTCCTCCGCCGAGACCAGCGCCACGCTGGCGGCCGACTGCATCAATTTCATCTATGAATATGATACATGGAGCATTCTTTTTAGCTGTTTCGAATAAATCACGTACACGTGATGCACCGACACCAACAAACATTTCTACGAAGTCTGAGCCACTGATTGAGAAAAATGGCACTCCAGCTTCCCCTGCAACTGCACGGGCAAGCAATGTCTTACCAGTACCCGGAGGTCCTACCAAAAGGATACCCTTTGGAATACGAGCCCCAAGATCAGCAAATTTGCGAGGATCCTTCAAGAATTCAACAACCTCGACAAGCTCTTGCTTTTCTTCGTCTGCGCCCGCGACATCCTTGAAGCGGACTTTCTTCTTTTCTTCGTTATAAAGCTTCGCTTTGCTCTTGCCGAAGTTCATGACACGGCTTCCGCCGCCCTGAGCCTGGTTCAGCAAGAAGAAGAACAAAATGAAAATGATGATAAATGGAATGATCGACGTAAAGAAGGTCACCCATCCGCTTGTTTCTTTAGCAGGCAGGATTTCGACATCTGCGTCGGCTGCCGCCTGTTCGATTCTGTTAAGCGTTTCAGGATTGTTCCAGACATAGGTGATGAAGCCTTTGCCTTCCTCTTGGCCTTTCATCTGGCCTCTTACTTCATACACACCACGTTCAGGCTGAAGCGTCAGTTCACCGTCAACATTGCCTGCCTCTAGTTCCTGCATGAATTTATCGTAAGAGATTGGTTCAGTTGGCTGGTTATTGCCATTAAAGAAACTCACAACTCCGATAATGACTAAAAATATCAATAAATAAAAGATGGTATTACGGAAGATCCGATTCATCCCTTACCTCCTCCCACGGTAGACAAACTATACTAAATAGTATCATAGCAAATTATGCTAATACAAGAAATTAACATTCAGAATATTTGCTTCTTAATCGAAATGTTGAATTTCATTCACTAAATCGCAACCGTTTTTATTTTGAATAAACTTCTGGCTTCAGGACGCCGATATACGGCAGATTGCGATATTTTTCCGCGTAATCAAGACCATATCCGACAACAAACTCGTCAGGAACAATGAATCCAACATAGTCAGCAGTTATATCAGCCTTTCTTCCTGTTGGTTTATCAAGCAGAGTGACGATTTTAATTGATTTTGCCTTGCGGTATCTGAATAGCTCAACTAGATAACTGAGAGTCAAACCGCTGTCGATGATGTCCTCAATGATCAGGATATCCCTTCCTTCTACGGAAGTATCGAGGTCTTTTAGGATTTTCACCTCTCCGGAAGATACCATGGCATTTCCATAGCTGGAAACATCCATGAAATCCATCTCAAGATACGCATCCATGCGCTTTAGCAGGTCTCCCATGAATGGCATGGCACCTTTTAAAACACCAATTGCCAGTGGGAAGCGGTCCTTGTACTCATCTGTTAATTGAGCCGCCAGCTGCCTTGTCTTTTCCTGAATTTCCTCTTCTGTAAATAATACCTTTTCAATATCATTTTTCATCATGATCCTTGTGCCCCCTGGAAGATATCAATACTTTATATAAGTTAATAGTAATAACCTGTTTCCTTCTGTTGCTTCACTGTTCGATTTTTTAAGCCCTGGAAGCCAAAGGATCCTGCCCTCACTGTCTGTCACAATCGGCCATTCATCTCTTTGGGCTAATGGAATTTTCATATCGATGAAAATATCCTTTACCTTCCTTGAACCATCCATCCCCTTCAATGACATCCGGTCGCCATTTTGCCTTGTCCGGATGATCAGCGGAGTTCCTGTTTGCTCCAGGTCAACGGTAAAGCGATCATTATTGGAAAACTCTTTGTCATGAGCACCATTGAGCAATTGAGCATCAATGGCATTACCATTTGGCAAAACCAGCTGATCAGGACCTGATAATTCGAAACGATAGCTTTGCCTTTCTGGCGGATTCAATTCAAAGTGGCAATTTCCATACGATCGTATAATTCTTAAACCGCCGGGGAAATCAAGAGTACCAGATGGATGGGGGTTGCGAATTATTGAAAAAATCTTTTCAATATGTATAGCGGAAAGAGAAGCAGGTCGATCATTGTAAAGATAATTTAATATTAGTTTAATCCCTCTTCTTTGTAAAGGCATTGGCATTTCCTGAAAAGAACGGATACTAATACTTATCTTTTTGTCCTCTTTCTTCATTACTTTATTCAATTCTTCGCTTGTTAATTCAATAAGATACTCTTCATCCATCTGAAGTTCCTCGGCAAAACGCTGGAAGTGCTCATGGACCGCCGGATTCTCTTCTTTTAAAAAAGGGAGAACTGTTTTCCTGAATCGATTCCTGCTATAGTATGCCTTTTCATTGCTGGGATCGATCCTTGGCTCCAATAAATTCACAGAGCAATATTCTTCCAATTCCTCTTTTGCCAGGCATAAAAATGGCCTGAAAACGGTGAACGGACCGAATTCCCGCATAAAAGGCATTCCTGCCCTGGCTTTCCCGGAACTTCCCCTGGTGAGCCTCATTAGTACCGTCTCTACCTGGTCATCGCCATGATGGCCCAATGCAAGATATTGAAGATGATGCTTTTCCATTACTTGCTCAAAAAAGCCGTATCGGCATGCACGGGCAGCCTGCTGGGAGCTTAGCCCTGTCTCGCGCATATAGGAAGGTACATCGATTCTTTTCATCTCAAAGGGGATACCCCTTTTTTCACAAAAATCTTTCACAAATAAGGCATCCTGGTAAGACTCTTCGCCTCGGAACATATGGTCCACATGGACAGCTACGATCTTCAGGGAGTTCCTTTCCCGCTGCCCGGATAAAAAGTGGAGCAGCGCGAGCGAGTCCGGACCACCAGAAACCCCCACTGCAATTGACTTGTTATTCAGCTGAAAACCATGCTTTTCAAGAAAGTCATTTACCTTTGTATCAATCATCTTGTTCTTCCTTACTAGTATTGCCGGTTTAAGACTATACCCATGCCGGCAAACCATTAATCTTCTAATAACACAGGTTTATTATTTTTCAGCTTAACACTTTCAGCCATCTTTTTTCAAAAGTCAGAGCTTAATCCCTTATGTACGGACGAGACGGGCAAAGGTTTCAAAAAATCTCAGGTAATTTGGCTATAAATATAGAAAAAATATAACAAAGAGATCACCAAAATGATGGTGACTGTTTCAAGCGCCGAGGATTTTTTCTTTTTCTTGCTGTATCCCATCCGTGTTTGCCGGCCAGCTGGGTTTGAATTCGCCCTCGATATATTTGCTTTTTTTTGCGGTTGTGCTTTTGGTTGCGGCGGTGCGTTATGATGCCGGGTACTTTTTTTCGGTTCCGGAGCAGGCTGATGGACTTGCAGAAGCTCTGTCCTCATCTCTCTGGCAGAATGATATTTACCTGCAAGCGCGTTATAGATTATCTTTTCATAGATTTTCAGTTCCCGGCTTTGTTTTACTTTATCCATAATTTCGTTCATTCCGCCAGACTTCTTCGTAAATCTTTTCGGATAGGCCGTGTTCACCATGATCATCCCGACAGCGAATAAATCATAGCCCGGATCTGCTTTCCTGCTGCCAAGACCCCAATAGCCCCGGTCATAGAATTCTGTGAACTCTTTTATCGCCCTCCCTTTTATTGTCGTACCGCCGACATCTATGCAGCGAATCCTTGCCGGGGGGCCGGTCACTATCATATTTTCCGGCTTCAGATCGCCAAATACCCAGCCGTTTTCATGGAGCAGCTGCAAATCAGCAAGCAGTTGCAGGATTATCACACCGGTCCAGTCCGGCCCTTTTTGCTGCAGGAAAGCCAGGAAATCAGGTCCCTTAATGAATTCCATTACATAAAAGCTCACTTTTTTACCCGGACGTTCCCAATCATCCACATCCAGTAAAGAAGGTCCGAGGGCAGATCCCTGGACCTTGGCAAAAGATTTCAACACATTGACCTCAGAGGTGATCGACATTCCATTGTCACTCATTTTCAATGCGACTTGTCTGTTATCGTACCTTGCCAGATAGACAATTCCATTCGCTCCAAAACCAAGCTCTTTTATGATTGTATATCGGTTGTGATGCCATTGCCCTTCGATGATCGTACCAGGAATGACTTTACACAGATTCTTCAAAGAAGGATTCATCATCACCGGACAATAGGCTCCTTAAAGATCGTTTTTTATTAAAATGGGAAAGTGCCTCGCGAATGGCAGGGCCTGTTGGCGTAATTCCTCCGGTTGTCAGCTTGGCAAAAATGCTCGTGAGTGACTCAAGTTTCGGAGTCCAATCCAACAACTTTTCGACATCTTTTCGTTTCCCGGGAAATACAAATACAGAAAAGCGGTTATCCCCTGACCTTGCATTCAAACTTAAGCTCAAGTCCAGCAAGGCTTCTTTTACTGTGGGCAGCTTGTGCTTCATGCTTGCACTGGTATCGACAAGAATCAACACATCGAGCTCGACCGTCTCCCCGAGCTCATCCACAACCTCCATAACCTCGCCGCGCTGCTCTGGCGGAAGGTCTTCCACTGTCCGGCTGCCCCCAAGGATTTGCTGCAGTTCCTTGTTCACTACCCCCTGAAGTGTCTGGGTCATCGCTTTCCTTGTCACCATCTGGACAGTTTGCGATAATTGCTGCGCGTACACAATCTGGCTGACACCGCCGCCAGACATAGCGATTCCCTCGATTTCTGTCATGCCCTGTTCATCTATTACATCCTGTTCCATCACACCGATGACATTGACCGTAATCCCCTGCTCCTTGGCCAGCGCAGCCATTGCAATTGGATCTTCCCCCTGGTTCGAGCAGCCATCCGTAATGAGCAATATTTGCCTGATTGTACCTGTTTTCATGCAATCCCCTCACTTCCAGGCTCTATTTTTTACAATCTAGTAAAAGAAAGAAGCCTATAATAAATTTGTTACCATTTTCGACGAAGTAGAGGGGAAATATACATAAGAAAAGCGAAAGCGCCTTGGTCAGCCCCGACAAGCGCTGGAGGGCCTGACAGTGAAGTCGTTCTTTGACTTCATTGGCAGGCCCGAAATTGAAATGTATAGCCGACTGTCCAGAAACGCAGAAACTGGAGACTCCGACAAAGAAGCGCTTTTTGCTTCTGCCGACGGAGTTGAAGTTTCGGAGTTTCTAGGAGGCGACACTAGACAAGCGTCTCGAGGGGCTAGGCGCTGGAGCTAGACATTTCTCAAAGTCAAGACTCTATGCTCAAATTAATCAGTTAAGCTCTCTTTTGATAATTAGTCACCGGTATGGATGCCCATTTCGGGATATTGTGATCGATTTTTGCGACTACTACTGTCATGTCATCTTCAATTGAGCCATCGCGGGAACGGATGACTTCCTCCATGATCAAGTCGGCGATCGCCTGCGGATCTTCTGTCTGGAGCTCATTGATTTTCCGCTTCATCCATAAATCATAATTCTCGACATGCTTTGGCCCTTCGAATACGCCATCGCTCATCATGACCAGCAAGTCGCCCGCTTTAAGCTGTTCACTAACTACATCCACCTCAAATTCCTGCAATATTCCCATCGGCAGATTGCTCGCCTGGACTTTCATTACCTTTCCTCCGCGTTTGATGAAGCTCGGCGTCGAACCGATTTTCAAGAAACGGGCAGATGCGTTTTGAAGGTCCACCATGACCAAATCCAGGGTAGAGAACATTTCATCCGTGGTTCTTAGTGATAAAATCGAGTTCACGGACTTAATCGCTACTTTTTCCTCAATTCCAGATTGCAGGATTTGCTGCAGCAACAATAAAGTGTCACGGCTTTCGGAATGAGCCCTTTCCCCATTACCCATTCCATCACTGATGGCGATTGCATACTTTCCGCCGCTCAGCTCAATGGTGGAATAACTATCTCCTGATATAAGGTCTCCATCCTTGGCCGCATGGGCGACCCCTGTAGATACAGCATAGGCCTTGGCAGATCGGAATGTCACATGGCAATAACCATTCGGGAACGTCGAGCATTCTTCTGAATTGACCACGATATTTTCTTTCAGGATATCCGAAAGCATCGGTGCGATTAACTTTTCGCATTCGCCATGCCCCTGGCAATATGGAATCGTCATGTCAATATCCACATTTCCTTGTTCCAGACTGTAGATTTCCACATGCTCGATATGGATGCCGAAGTCCTGGAGGGCCTCCAGAATTTGTTCTTCCTGCTTTGAGTGGTTTTCACGCTCACGCTGGATTTCCTTGGCGAAATCCCCCATGACTTCCGAAACACCAAGCAATTGGTCTGCCACGAGACGCCTGCTTTCCTGGACCTGTTTCTTGAGTTTTTTGTTTGCTTGATAATAGGTTAGCTGCTGCTGCATGATTTCCATGACCTTTTTCGACCTGGTGCAATGTTTGTCCCATTCGCGCGAAAGTTTTTGCGGTACGGCGCCAGAATTTTGATCCATCTCCTGCATAATCTCGCTCATATAGTCATAGGTTGTATTAAAGTTCCTTGTCCAGCAATGATCCTTCTTGAAGCATGTCTGGCATGTTTTTTCTGTGACATTGCTCAAGAAATAATCCATATCGCGGTCGGTTTCAAGTGTTTCATCCTGCACCTGCAGAGTAGTAAAGCTTTTCGACAGAGCTTCAAATACATTTGAGAACTGGACGACACGCTGCGCTGTCACATCTCTCATTTTTCTCATATATTGCTGCTGTTCGGCTGAATACTCCGGCGTTCCCGGAATATGTTTGGCGATTTTTGATGTAAGTGATTGTGGCGTCAGGAAAAATAACAGGACGGCTGCTGCCGATTCGGTCAGCGTCTGGCTAAGCGCACCTCCGCCTTCACCATACATTCCAATCAACAGGGTGGCGATGAAAAGGCCAAGTGCAACCCCTGGCTTCTTTCCTTCTTTTAGCAAGCCGCCAAGCAATCCTGAGAAAGCCAGAAGGCTCATATGGTAAAAACTAGACACATTTGCGAGACTGAAGATCAGTCCAGTAACGACCCCGACTGTAGAACCTACTGTGGCTCCAGCGACAAATGAAAAAATGAGGACTAAATACCGGGACATTATGTGTTCTACCGACAAATCATAGATTGTCCACCCAATGGTTCCTGTCATCACCGAAGCAAGCATGATGATCAAACAGACTATTTCCTCCGTTTTCAATGACTGCTTTCGCTTGCTGGCTGTCATCAATGGAATGCTTTGCATGAAGATGAATGTCAACACAAGACCTAACCCGGCTTCGACTCCAGTCATCATTCCCTCATACATAGTGATATTTCCTGACAAAATAAGAGCTTTTAACATTTTGGCTATTAAAATAGTGAAAAATATATAAAGCGGAAGGACTTTCATAGAATTCTTGACCCATTTTTCCGTAAGCTTATATAGCAGTAAAAATAAAAATACAGAAGCGAAGGTGAAGACGGCGTCAGTAAATGACAAGGTTGCAGCCCCGGCAACCAAACCAAACAGCGCAATAGGCGCACGGTCTTTCCGGATAAGATACACAGCCGCAAAAAATGGAAGGCTAAAAGGGGTCAACTTTGCCAGTATCAAGGCACGGCCAAGCAAAAATCCAATGATCAAGAAAATATAGCCTTTTTTCAGGAAAAGGTTTTCAATTTTGGATTGCAGCTTCGACATGCCTTTTGCAAACCTGAATCGTGATTCCTCGAGATGAACTTCACCGATCGGTTCCATCATGTTCCTTTCTACCTTTTGCATTTAATACACTCCCCGTTTTTTTATCGTTGCTGATTATTATAAAAGGGAGTCATCCAGAAGTTTGTCAAAAATAAGGACAAGCATGAAAGTTTCGTTCGACGCATTTCCCCGAAAATAATGCAATTCCTCGAAATACCACGGATTATTTTAACCTTCACGCCAAACGCCACTAAAATTTACCTGATAATATTTTTCTCTTTTCTTTTTAAAATGCATTGACACTATTTTAATATCTATGTATTATATTTCTTGTGCCTCAAAACACATTAACAATATGGCGGTGTAGCTCAGCTGGCTAGAGCGTACGGTTCATACCCGTAAGGTCGGGGGTTCGATCCCCTCCGCCGCTACTAACGAAAAGCGTAGGCGACTGCTTAGCTCCGACAAGCGCTGGAGGGCCGGCAGGTGAAGTCGTTCTTTGACTTCATCGGACGGACCGAAGCGACTCGAGGAGCTAGGAGCCGAAGCTGGACAACAATATATGGCCCCTTGGTCAAGCGGTTAAGACACCGCCCTTTCACGGCGGTAACACGGGTTCGAATCCCGTAGGGGTCATCCGCGTACGAAAACCTCGTTCCTTTGGGAGCGAGGTTTTTTTTGTTTATTTTCGGGCTGTGGAATGCATCAGCACTCCTGCTTTTACCTTTATTCACTCCTGCACTGTTTTTCGGGAAATCCAGACACTTTGCTTTTATCCAAATTCGCTTCGGCAGCACTTTTCGGGCAATGCGGCGCTTTTTCTTTTACCCAAATTCGCTCAAACACTATTATTCAGGCAGTGTCTTATGTTAAAAGCAGTACACATCGCCCAATTCTTCAATCAGTCAAAAGATTAATCTCTCCAATTACCTTTTTAATTCCAGACTTGGTGTGCTTTTAGTCTTGATTCCATTTCCACATTAGTATAATTTCCCTTAATTTGGATGACGGCATGATTATTGCGTTTGTTTGGGCAATTACGGTCCTTTTTCGGGAGATTATTCCTTTTGATCGGGAGATTACGCAGAATGACTGGGCAATTATCGATGTTCATTAAGAGAATAATTTTTCCAGTTACCATTATTCATTAAATCAGGCGTGCTTCTGCCCGATTTTCCATATTGAATGAGCAATTAATGCGGAGAATCATCTTTCATTGGCTTTTATCCTATTAATCAGTGAAAAAACAGCACCAAATTCTCTCCTGCAATCAGGCCTCGAAAAAAAACAAAAAGACAAGCCCTGTAAGAGACTTGTCTTGGTATAGCATGATTCCTGCTATTATATATATTCACTTAGCAGCAAGTTACCCTCTTCTAGCTCCTCTTCCTCCGCGCTTGGATTCAGTAGCACGTTTTAGAGTGGACAGGCGGTCTTCACTGTCCTTCAAGAATTTCGCCATTTTTGATTCGAAATTTTCAGGACGGGCATTGCGGTTGTCGTTTCCTCTGCCGCCCCCGCCGCCGCGTGGACGCTGTGAGTAAGGTCTTGATTCAGATCTTTCTGGTCTTGCAGGTCGTTCAGGCCTATCAACTGCCTTCTTGATAGATAAACCGATTTTACCGTCTTTCTCAACATTGATAACCTTTACTTCAACCTGGTCGCCAACTTTCAGGTGGTCATTGATATCCTTGACATAGTTGTCTGCAACCTCACTGATGTGAACAAGTCCTGTTGAGCCACCCGGCAGCTCGACGAACGCCCCGAAATTTGTAATACCTGTTACCTTTCCCTGTAACTTGCTGCCTACTTCGATTGACATAAAAAAGTTTTGCCTCCTTAAAGATATAAAAAATCAAACTTACATTATATTATACAGAATATGAAAAAAGAGTGTCAATAAGGCGAATCTTGGGAGTCCTTTTTCTCTTTAGGAAGGTTGAAGATGATTTCATTCTTTTCGGACAGGAAATATTCCTTGCGGGCAAGCTTTGCTATGTATTCATCATCGTTCAATTTGACGATTTCCTCATCCAGGATTTCCTGCTGCTTTTGAAGGCTTGCTAATTTTTGCTCTAGCTGTTCCTTTTCCGACTGCTTCTTTTCGAGGGCTGCAGACTGGGAAATGTAGGTTGAGATCATCAAATAAGAAATGACCGATGCGAATAGGGCAAAGACTGCGAGGCGCCTGAAAAGCAGTTTTCGCTTCCTGCTTTCTGCAATCCCGGCTTTTTCACGCTGTTGTACATATTGATTTTCAATCTTGGCTATGCTTTTTTTCCTGATGGCACTCATTCCCCGCAGTCCTCCTTATATATTTTTTTGCTGTTGATTCCGTTCAACAAGACATTGAATAACAATTGCTTTCATACAGCCTATTTTTTTAACTTCTTTATCCATTTTATCGGCTTAGTAAAATAATTCTTTACTATAATTAGAAATCCTGCCAATTTATTATATAATTTCTCGACGCTTTTTTTAACTGTTTTCGGCAAAAGTTTCCAAAAAAGCAGGAGAATCATCTTGACTGGCTTCCAAATTAAGTTATTGAGCAGCCATAGCAAAACGGCAAGAAGCCATTTTAAAAGAGAATAAAGGCCTCTTCCCGTCAAAAGCAATAGTGACAGTGCGGTGGCGGCCAAAAACTGGAGAGGCCTGACCACAAGGATCCTGACAGCCTTCACCATGAATACATATACATTGATCGTATAGGTGATAGACCGTTCCAGCATCTTCAGATAAAGTTTCTTGAACAGGCTCTGATAGGCCGCAAAACCGCATAATAAGGCAAGGAAGATATAAAAACGCAATTCTCCCATATTCACTGAAAATAATACATAGAAAATCGACAGGCCCTGGACTACCCAGAACAGGATGTCATTGATGAAGACGATCCAGGATTTTCGCTTAGATCTTTTCAGAAACCGATTATGCGTATCAAGTGAAGCACCGAATAGACTGCCCATCCAAATCATGGCGAGCATGGTCAAAAATTGGGTCGAAAGCGTCATCGGAATAACTTGCTAAAGAAGCCTTTAGCCTTCTCCCCATGCTGGTCATCAAGATAGACCAGGTCAAAGATTTTCCCTTTGATCGACACAATCCCTTTGTCGACGTCCAGATTCTTCATTTGAAGATTCTGTCCCTTGATCGCAAGGAATCCCATGACTGTCTCTAATAAAAACTCTTCATTATCGAAGCTTTCAACCTGCTTTACTCCGGTGATATCCAGTGTCCGTCTGCCTCTCATCACTAAATCGTGGTCTGGCACATTGCTTTTTGTCTGATTCGTTTCATAATATTGGCTCATTAATATCCCTCACAATCATAATGCACTTTTGTACATGTTTATGATTGAATAAGGGAGAATAGAACAAGCCTTCACACGAAGCTCAGCTTACTCTTCATCGTCCCCTGGGATACGTTCTTCCCCGAGAAGGGTATACATTCCGGCAGCTTCATCTTTACGGGATGTTTCCTGTATTCTCTCGATTTTTGCAGAGACGACTTTTTGTCCAAAGCGGATCGCCAATTCATCGCCCACTTTTACATTCGTACTTGCTTTCGCCGGCACACCGTTGACGGAAATCCTCCCTTGATCGGATACTTCTTTCGCCAATGTCCTTCTTTTGATTAATCTTGATACTTTTAAAAATTTATCCAGCCTCATCGTATTTAAACCCCTTTTTCATTATTGGTTTGTTTTACCTGCGCTCTTTTCATAAGCTTTGTTGCTTCCACACCCATCTGGATTTTTACGATTATGCACGCATATTCATTTCGGCAGCATCTTCGAAAAGAGCCCGAAACTCTAAAATGCGCATAACTGTAAGTGTTGTTCGAAAAGCAACAAACAATGCGAAATACCCTTTACCTATAAACCTTGTGTCTTAGCTTCCTCCCAAAAAGCATCCAATTCATCCAGCGTGTAGTCCTCGACACTTCGCCCACTGTCTGCTGCTTTTTGTTCGATATAGGCAAAGCGGCGCATGAACTTCCTGTTGGTCTTGTTCAGTGCCATTTCCGGATTGATATCGTAATGCCTTGCGAAATTGACAAGCGCAAACAAAAGATCTCCGTATTCCAGCTCGATATCTTCCTGAATGCCTTTTTCGGTGATTTCCTCGGATAGCTCTTCAATTTCTTCCTTTACCTTATCAAGGATGGGTGCCGCCGTCTTCCAGTCAAATCCAACTTTAGCCGCTTCCTTCTGCAGCTCATATGCCTTTAGCAGATTCGGAAGCCCTTTTCCGGCTCCCTCCAGCATAGACTTTGTCGCACCGCCTTTTTCCTGCTCCTTGATTTCCTGCCAGTTTTTCATGACATCTTCTTCGTTCTCCGCCGTTTTGTCCCCGAAAACATGGGGGTGCCTGCGGACCATTTTTGCAGATATGCCTTCAATTACATCATCGATGGTAAAGTAGCCGTCGTCCTCACCTATCTGCGCATGAAGCATGACTTGAAGCAGCACATCGCCCAGCTCTTCAATCATATGATCGATATCATCATGATCGATTGCCTCCAGCAATTCATATGATTCTTCAATCAAGTATTTCTTGAGAGACTGGTGGGTCTGCTTCTTATCCCAAGGACAGCCATTCGGACCGCGCAGTTCTGATATAATTCCACGCAGCTTCAGAAAATCCTTGTATAAAATTTGTTCATCTTCAACCGGCGGAACATAAACCGATGTCAGATTGCTTAGCTCCATCTCCCTGTCCAATTCGTATAATGGGACCTTTTTGATGACCTCATCACTGCTTCCCGCCGCTGTCACGATCCATACCTCATAATCATCGGGCAATCTTTCCATAAGTGTCAGCTTGACCTCAGATGCTACGAACGCATCATACACCTGTCCGATGATTGTGTGGTTCTTCAGCAGCAAATCTTCCTTTGACAATGCTGTGCCATCTAGCAGCTGAAAACCTTCGATCGGATCGATCGCCAGGGACTGGAACATGGCGTCCAGGAAACTCTGGCCGCCGCCGATCTCAATTTCCGTATTCCGCCCTGGTCCTCGTTCGAGCAGGAGCTGCACCGTCCGCTCCGCAATCAAGGGATGTCCTGGAACGGCATAGATTACAGGAGCCTCGGCACTTTCAGCAAGCAAAAACTCGGTGATTTCCTCATAAACATCCTCAAACTGGTCATGCTTCTCATAAATTCCATCGAACGATTGAAACTGCAGCCCTTCCTTCTCAAGCTCAGCAACGACCGGATGCTCTTTTGTCCGCAAAAACAGGTTTTTCTCCTGCTTCAATTTTTTATATACACCAAGCGGAAGCTGGTCGAGGTCGCCCGCTCCCAGTCCGATGATCAAAATCTTGTTTGTCATTTCCCTTTTTTCCTCCTTCATGTAAAACCCTATTTAAAGAATAACTGGACCATCCTGCTGCCGAATGGCAAAGTCACTAGTTCATCTTCAGTCAAAGCCTTCGTTTTGATTAATATGAAAAAATAAACAAGTGCTCCGATAACTATAGAGCTTAATGCTTGGAATACAGCTCCGAGCCTGTCGGGTTCAATATAGTCATAACCGAAATCCGTTATATATAGAAATAATCGTAAAACTATAACCATCACTGCCGAGGAAAACAGGATTTTTCCAATGAAAACAAGTGATAGAACTGGTTGGCCGAGTTCATGTCTCAGCTTAAAAATGAGGATGAACATGACTGCCAGCATCGCCGCCAATGTGGCATAAGCTGCCCCCATTGTCCCAATATCCGGGATCAGTATCAGGTTCAATATGTATTTCAAGCCAAATCCGGCAAGTATGACTGCAGCCGGAAAAATTGACTTATCAAGACCCTGCAAAATGCTCATAATCGTCAGGATGACAGATCCAAATAAAATCATCAAGCTGAGCACTCCAAGCACATTAGATCCATCAGCATTCTCAAACAGCATGATATTAGCTGGAACGATGATGCTATATAACCCAACCGCAGCGGCAGCTCCAAAAATCAAGCTTGTCTGAAGGGCGAGTCTCACTTTGGGCAGGATTCTATCGCGGCGATTACTTGATTTGTCACCTGAAATTGCCGGAACAAGGCTTAAGGACATCGAAGTGGCGACAACTGTCCCAAGCTGGATCAGCGGCTGCCCTCTGTCAAAAATGCCTTTTGCCGACTTTGCTTCCTCGGCTGTCAGCCCCCTTGCCAGCAATGAAGAATACATATTCAAGGAATCCGCAAGCTGCAGCAATATTAACAGCATGCCACTGATGCTGATCGCAAATCCCTGAATGATCAATGCTTTTACGACCCAGGCTGCGTCCTTAAATAAATCCTTGAAGTGAAAATAGGTGAAGGGATTGGCTCCTCCATTTTTCAGATAAAAAAATCCGAGTATCAAAACGGAGATAACCCCGCCTGTTATCGATCCGAATACAGCTCCGGCCCCAGTGACATATAGAGAGAAACCCTGCTGTACAAGCACCGCTGACAAGGTAAGAATGGTCGCGACCCGGATAAACTGTTCTGAAACCTGAGAAATCGCTGTCGGCACCATGTTACCCTTCCCCTGGAAATATCCCCTGAACACTGCGGTGAAGGGGAAGATCAGAAATGGCACAGATACAACCTTAAATAAGGGCTTCAGTTCAGGATCACCGATTTTATTGGCAATCCATCCAGCACCAATATAGAAAAAGGAAAAAAGGAACAACCCAATGATACCGAGAAATACGAGCGAAATGGCCAATAGGCGATCAGCCCTGCCACTATTACCGGCCGCCTGCTGCTCCGTATAAAGCTTTGAAATGACAACCGGAAATCCATATGTAGATAAAACCATGACAATGCCAAAAAAGGGATACACCTGCTGATAAATATAAAAACCAATGTCCCCGACGATATTTTGAAAAGGGACACGGTATAGGGCGCTTAAAATTTTCGTAACCAGGGCAGCCAGAGTAAGGATCATAGCTCCCTTCATCAATTCCTTTGAATCTGCAACGGGCTTCATCGCCCATCTCCTTCCAATTTCAGTTTCAAACGTATTATATCACAAGGGAAAAAGCGGCGGCCGCAAGCGAAACAGACAACATTAATTTGTTAGACAGCTGTAACATAGAAAAGCGCAAGCGCCTTGGTCAGCCCGACAAGCGCAAGCGCCTTAAAGCGCCACGTCCTGTGGCTGGCGGGTCTAGCACATCCTGTTCCTCGGAGGGCTTGACAGTGAAGTCGTTCTTTGACTTCATTGGCAGGACCGAAATCGAAAAGTATAGCCGACTGTCCAGAAACACAGAAACTGGAGACTCCGACAAAGAAGCGCTTTTTGCTTCTGCCGGCGGAGTTGAAGTTTCGGAGTTTCTAGGAGGCGACACTAGACAAGCGACTCGAGCTGCTCAAAGCTAACGCTTATCGCAAGATACTCAGGGAAGACATCTCCGGGATGAAACTGGCTAGGCGCTGAAGCTAGACAAATAGAAAAGCGCTAGCGCCTTGGTCAGCCCCGACAAGCGCGGAGTTGGACACCCTAATTGTGCAACAAGTTTATACTTCCAAGCACGAAAAGAGGCAGCCTCGTCAGCTGCCCTTTCAGGTAAGATTATAAATCGGTGATGATTATTGCTCCATCTGTCTTGCCAGGAAGCCTGCAGCTGTTTCAACAGCTTTTTGTTCCACGTCACCCAATGATCCTTCTTTAGAGAAGATAATTACTGCCCCGATTGGATCCCCGTTTGCAATGATTGGTCCAATTGTATAAGCAGAAACAGGCTCTTCATTCCCCTCTACAAGCGAAATGCTTGTCTGCTGGTTCACTAGGGACGAAGTACGGTCTTCCATCGTCTTTTCAACAAGTTCACTGATGTTTTTATTCAAGTAGTCCTTCTTGGAACCTCCTGCCAATGCGATATAAGTATCTCTATCGCAGATCAATACCGGGTTTCCTAAGCTGTCGTACAGAGCTTCTGCATATTCCTTCGCAAAATCACTCAGCTCACTGATTGGTGAATACTTTTTTAAAATGACTTCACCATCACGGTCCACAAAGATTTCAAGTGGATCCCCTTCACGAATACGAAGTGTTCTTCTGATTTCTTTTGGAATTACGACACGACCTAAATCATCGATTCGACGAACAATACCAGTTGCTTTCATCCAACGTTGCCTCACTTTCATCTGATGATTATTTTTTAGATAAGGTTGTTTTGCTATAATTACTGCTTTCGTTTAAAATCAATCCAATTTACGAAAACAGCATTGGAAATAATAATGCCTTTATTAATCAACCTTACCAAGATTTGAACTTAGTATCTTTCATATGGAAAGTTCTATACACTTCTCATTATTATTTTCTTTGAAGTGATAAAGGTGCCAAAAACGGATAAACCTTCCAGCTAATATTTGCGTACACACAGAAATTACCCTTGTCTATCTTTTTTGAAACACCTTATCATTTTACATTTAGATTACAAAATATTTCCATATGGTTACGATACTGTATTTTCCTGCTCTTTTTGGGAGTCATGAAGTCCCTTAATCATCTCGAAAGTAATTTCGAACCAGCGGTCATTTTTAATTCCTTTAGTATGGACAACCATCTTGAGCTTATTGCCTTCCATACCGAGACCCACCGCATTCCTGTACTGGCTGCTTAGCTTGAACACCTTTTGTCCGTCAATCCGGCTGCTTCCATCCTCTGTTAAAAGGATCGTCACATCCTGCTTAGCCATTTTAATGGATTCCACTCCAGCGGTAATGGCATATACCTTTAATTCTGCAACTTTAAATAACGTTTCCACTTCTTCTGGATAATCCCCAAATCGATCAATGATCTCTTCTTTTAATTCATCAATATCCTTCAATGACTCGATACCGCGGAACCGCTTATACATCTCGATTTTCTGGTGTCCATCAGAAATATAGCCATCAGGTATATAGGCATCGAGCTCAAGATCAATTTCAATCGAAGGCTTGCGGATTTGGTCTTTTTCCGGCTTTCGTTCTTCAATCGCTTCCTTCAGCATCTGGGAATACAGATCGAAACCGACCGAATCGATAAACCCATGCTGCTGGGCGCCTAGCAGGTTGCCGGCACCACGGATTGATAAGTCGCGCATTGCAATTTTGAAACCAGAGCCAAGCTCCGTGAATTCCTTGATTGCCTGGAGACGCTTTTCAGCCACTTCAGTGAGGACTTTGTCTTTTCGGTAAGTAAAATAAGCATAGGCAACCCTGTTGGAGCGGCCTACCCTTCCTCTAAGCTGGTACAGCTGAGAAAGGCCCATTTTATCTGCATCATAAACAATCAGTGTATTGACGTTTGGAATGTCCACACCTGTCTCGATGATTGTTGTACTTACAAGCACATCATATTCACCTTCAAGGAAGCCAAGCATGACGGACTCCAGTTCATTTTCGGTCATGCGGCCATGGGCAAAGGTGACACGCGCATCAGGCACAAGCATGGATATTTCTTCAGCCTTCCGCTCGATGTCCTCAACACGGTTATAAAGAAAATACACTTGTCCGTCCCTTGCTAGCTCGCGTTCAATCGCCTCGCGGACAAGCCCCCCATTGTATTCCATGACATATGTCTGGACAGGGAAGCGGTTCTCGGGCGGTGTCTCGATGACTGATAAATCTCTGACGCCTAGCATTGACATATGCAGCGTCCTTGGAATCGGTGTCGCTGTCAAAGTCAGGACATCCACATTTGTTTTTAGTTTCTTGATCTTCTCCTTATGCGTAACCCCAAAACGCTGCTCTTCATCTATGATCAGAAGGCCTAGGTCCCTGTAGACGATTTCTTTAGATAAAAGCCTGTGGGTTCCAACGACAATATCCACACTTCCTGCTTTAAGACCTTTGATCGTCTCGGTTTGCTGCTTGCGGGTACGGAATCTGCTCAACAATCCGATATTGATTGGGAAATCCTGAAACCTTTCCCTGAGTGTCTCATAATGCTGCTGGGCAAGGATGGTTGTTGGCACAAGGAAAGCAACCTGTTTACCATCGGCTATCGCCTTGAAGGCCGCCCTGATTGCCACCTCGGTTTTACCATAGCCGACATCTCCGCACAGCAGACGGTCCATTGGGCGTTCACGTTCCATATCAAGCTTGATTTCATGGATGGAACGTACCTGGTCTTCCGTTTCCTGATAAGGAAATGAAGATTCAAAATCGCGCTGCATCTCGCCATCAGGAGAGAACGCATGCCCGACGCTAGCCTCACGCTCTGCGTAAAGCTTGATCAAATCATCCGCAATATCCTGGACAGAGGACTGAACCTTGCTCTTGACACGTTTCCAGTCGCTTCCGCCGAGCTTATAGACCTTAGGTTCTTTTCCTTCTGAGCCAACGTACTTTTGGACAAGGTCAATCTGCTCGACTGGGACATAAAGCTTATCTGTTCCCTGGTAGCGGATATGGAGATAATCTTTATGGATACCATTGATTACGAGCGTTTCAATGCCCAGGTATTTACCGATTCCATGGTTTACGTGAACGACATAATCGCCGATCTTAAGTTCCGAATAGCTCTTAATTCGCTCTGCATTAGACAACTTTTGTCTTCTGGCAGGTTTCTTTGTTTTTTTATTGAAAAGTTCCTCTTCTGTAATTACGGCAATCTTTTGGATTGGGAATTCAAAGCCCGTATTCAGGCTGCCCTGGATAATCTGGACTTTTCCTGGAAGCAGCTCCTGCTTGCTGCCCATTTTTACCGCATCGATTTCATAGTCTTCCAGAACCCGTTCGAGTTTTTTGACTCTTTCGGCATCCGGCCCGAGGAAAATAACTGCATAGTTTCCTTTCCGCCAGCGATCCACTTCACCTTTCAGCACATGCATCTGTCCGTGGAAATTCTGCATCTGCTTGCAGGATATATTAATGATGTTCTGCGGACTTGTGTTTGGTACATGCCTTAAAAATAATGATAAATACACAATCGGCTTTCCAGCTTTACTCATCAAGTCAGGAAGCTGGTGTGAAATTTTCAGGTCATGGATGATCTGGCCTTCTCCCAGGAGACTTGTATACCATTCCGCTTCTTCCTTGCCAAGGGACTCATTCATTTCCTGAACCCTGCTTATTTCATCAATGAACAGGAAACCCTTTGACGGCAAGTAATCTATTAAACTTTGAGGCCTTTCATAAGCTATGGACAAGTACTTGAATAGTTGATCAGGTATTTGCCCATTGCGGAGCTGTTCCAATTCATAGCCAATATTTTGCGCCATCAAAGTCTTTGCCTTATCATCCTTAAGCTTCTTTAAACTGCTTGAGAGCCCGTCTTCCAATCCTGTGATCAGACGGTCCAGCTGTTCACTCTCAATCGGATTTTCTGTCGCCGGCCCGATTGCTACTGTTTTCATTTTTTCCTTCGAACGCTGGTCCTCAAGCGAGAATGTCCTGATTGAATCAACCTCTGCATCAAACAGCTCAATCCTGATCGGATCTGCGGATGTCAGCGGGTAAATATCAATAATTCCGCCGCGGACGCTGAATTCTCCGGGAGCCGCAACCATTCCCGCCCTGACATATCCCATGCTGACAAACCGGTTAAGGACCGATTCGAGATCGATTTCTTCGCCTAGCTTGAATGTCAGCTGGAATTTTGCCCACAGATCCTTTGGTGGAAGCAGCTTCCTCAAGCCAGCCATCGGGACAATCACAATACCCGTATTCTTTTTGCTCCAATGGTTCAGAGCTTCTATTCTCTGTGCCTTCAGCTCTGGACTTGAAATACTTATTTCTGCGGCAATCAATTCATTTGCCGGGTAAAGATAGACATCATTTTCCCCTATTAAATTCGCAAGATCATCATATAGTTTTTGCGCTTGCAATAAATTATGTGTCACGATCAGGACGGGGCGCTTCGTCTGTTCGTAGATGGCGGCTAAAAAGACCGTCCTTGCCGAACCGGACAGGCCTGCGACGAGCTGTTCCCTGAGTCCTTCATCCATTCCGGAAATAACAGATTGGACATCATCCTGATGACTAAATAGAGCTTTCAGCCCCTGCATCCAAACCTCTCCCTCTCTATAAAAAATGCTAATCTTTCCTTTTTAAATATACGGCCAATATACAAACAGAAAAATGCTTTGGATGTAGAATCCAAAGCTTTTCAGTGAATCAGGTAGTCATGCTGGTGGAAGTCTGGGTTGCGCTCCAGGGCTTCCTGACAGTCTTCACAGATCGATTTTATATGGATGTCACCGTTCCCTGCGTAAGATACCATCTCCTGGCGCTCTTCCTCGGTCAGCTTATGCAGCCCTAAACTTTCACTGTGGACAGACAATCTGTCCAATGAGCCGATATTCGTGCCGCAATGACGGCATTGATAATGTATAGCCATGCCCGTCCCTCCCAATTTAAGTCATTACTCATTATTGACCCTTTGGCAGGAACTTATGCACTTAGCCTATTGTATGATGCTTTTTTTACATTATATTACTTGATCAAAAGATTGGCACGTTTGGATTGCCATCTTTTCAGACTCCCACTATTGATTAAATGTATTCATAACTTCTAAGAATGGCTTTTTCATCCATTCCTCACAAGCATCGGCAGATTTCAAGACAGACTCTGCCATTTGTTCATTTTCTTCGGCTGTAAAACGGCCAAGCACCCAATCGGTGATCGCCATTCCATTTGTCGGGCGGCTGATGCCTACCCTGATTCGCTTGAACTCCTGTGTCCCTGTATGGGCAATCGTCGACTTGATTCCATTATGGCCGCCTGCGCTGCCTTTTTGGCGCAATCTGATCCTGCCTGTTGGCATATCGAGATCGTCATAAATTACGACCAGATCTTCCAAGTCGATATCGTAAAAATCCATAACGGCCCTGATCGATTCACCAGAAAGGTTCATATAAGTTAAAGGCTTAAGCAAGATGACCTTTTCACCGCCAACGAATCCCTTTCCATATAAGCCTTTATGCTTTGCCTGATCCAATGGGATATTCCACCGTTTTGATAATTCATCTATGACCTCAAAGCCAATATTGTGCCTTGTTTTGTCATATTGCCTCCCCGGATTCCCAAGTCCAACAAACAACTTCACTTTCCACACCCCTAACCAAACGCTTATCTTATTCTTTCAGGGAAACCAGAAAGAACCTCTGTTTCTAATGTACATGAAAACCGCAAAAGACGTAACCCTTTTCAGGCTACGTCTATTACTGCTTTATTCTTCGCTCGCTTCTGTTTCTCTTCCTTCTTCATTTTCAGGCTCTCCCGGTTCTTGTTCTTCGCCGGAGTTGATTTCTTCTTCCACTTTAGGAGGAAGGATTGAAACGACTACCGTATTTTCATCATCATTAATTTCATAATTTCCAGTTTTGATATCAGCAAGTGTCAAGTTTTCATTAACCTGCAGGTTTGTGACATCCACATCAATAGTCTCAGGGATATTGCCTGGAGTCGCTGTGATGTTCACTTCGTGGATCGGCTGCTGAATGACGCCGCCATCCTTGACACCTGCAGCTTGGCCAATGAGATTCACCCTGACGCTTGCATGTACCTTGGAGCTTTTATCGACCACAAGGAAATCAGCATGAAGAATTTCATTCTTGATATGATCTTCTTGATAATCCGTCAACATGACACTTTGCTGGCTGCCGCCTACATCAAGCGAAATGACACCATTTCGGCCATTTTCACGGATGGTCTTCACAAACTCGATGCTGTCCACATAAATGGACTTGCTATCTGTAGTCCTTCCATAGACCACTGCCGGAATATTGCCCTCCTGGCGTAACTTCCTCAGGCTAGAACGTTGAGTACTTGTGCGCTCATTTGCTTTCAATACTGCACTCATGGTTTTGTCCCCTTCCTATTTCGTAAGTTCTTGTCTATATAAAAAATGCCCCAAAACAGGAAGGTCTAAACGTTATACTTTTTGAGCCCTTTCAACAAGGCTGTTGATTTTCGTTCCAGGCGCTTCATTGCCTGCCGGGTCTCCCATGAGTTTGCCACGCTCCATGTCACGTAATCATCCATTTCTTTCTGATTACACAAGTGTCTGAATTGCTAGGGTTATTGACAGCTTTGAGCTCTTCTCCACAAAAGCTGTCATAATTACGAGCTTTTCTTGACAGCTTTGACCTCTTCCCCTCAAAAGCTGTCATAATTACGAGCTTTTCTTGACAGCTTTGACCTCTTCTCCTGAAGCTGTCATAATTACAAGCTTTTCTTGACAGCTTGACTCCTCTTTACCTGAAAAACATGAAAAACGCAAGCCGCCTTGGTCAGACCAAGCCGTATTTTAAAGCACTCATAAACAAGAGTAGGCTTGCCGCTTGGCAAGCCTGTAGTCCCTTATAAAATCAATCAAAAAGCGTGCTGACAGATTGCTCTTCGTGGACGCGGATAATCGCTTCCCCGATCAATGGAGCAACAGACAGCTGATCGATTTTTTCAATGCGCTTTTCTTCTGGAAGCGCGATTGTATTTGTCACAACCAGTTCTTTGATCTTGGAGTTTTCGATACGCTCAATCGCAGGACCTGATAATACAGGGTGCGTACAGCACGCGTAAACTTCAAGTGCCCCATTTTCAACCAGGGCATTTGCAGCTAATGTAATCGTCCCAGCTGTATCGATGATATCATCAATCAAGATCGCAATCTTGCCTTCGATATTACCAACAATATTCATGACTTCAGCAACATTTGGCTTTGGACGGCGCTTATCAATGATCGCAATCGGCGCTTTCAGTCTTTCAGCCATCTTCCTTGCACGAGTAACACCGCCATGGTCAGGAGATACAATGACAACGTCACCGTTCAATTCCTTGCTGTTGAAGTGATCCGCAAGAATCGGCACACCCATCAAGTGATCGATTGGAATATCAAAGAAGCCTTGAATTTGCGGAGCGTGAAGGTCAAGCGTGATCACGCGTGTAGCGCCAGCAGTCTCAAGCAGGTTTGCCACAAGCTTAGCAGTGATTGGTTCACGTGCGCGCGCTTTACGGTCCTGTCTTGCATAGCCGTAATAAGGCATAACAATATTGATTGTTTTTGCTGATGCACGCTTCAATGCATCAATCATGATCAGCAATTCCATGATGTTCTCATTTACTGGAGAGCTTGTTGACTGGATGACATAAACATCGCAGCCACGGATGCTTTCTTCAATGTTGATCTGGATTTCTCCATCGCTGAATTGGGATACAGAGCATTTCCCTAGCTCTACCCCGATTACCTTCGCGATTTCCTGGGCAAGTTCAACATTTGAGTTCAGTGAAAAAACCTTCAAATTTGGGTCAAGATACTGGTTTGACATTATGGACCTCCAAGACTCTTATTTCTTTACGTTCATTTTCCCTACATAATCTTCTTTGTTGACTTGACGAGCACGTGCAAGCGCCAGTGCTTCACCTGGAACATCTTGAGTGATCGTGGAACCGGCTGCTACATATGCGCCTTTTCCAATCGTCACTGGTGCAACAAGATTGGAGTTACAGCCGATGAATACGCCGTCTTCAATCTTGGTCAGGAACTTGTTTTTGCCATCATAATTCACTGTGATCGAGCCGCAGCCGATATTCACATCAGCACCGACTTCTGCATCACCGATATAGCTAAGGTGGGAAGCTTTACTTCCTTTGCCAAATACCGCTTTTTTAATTTCGACAAAATTGCCGATCTTGACTTCATCATGGATATCAGATTCAGGCCTGATATGCGCGAAAGGCCCAATATTGACTTCGGAGCCAATCCTGCTGTCAAAGGCGGCTGATTGGCGGATAACTGTATTATTTCCAATTTCGCAGCAGTTGATTTCAGTATTAGGTCCTATCTGGCACTCTGAACCGATGACTGTTCCTCCAGAAAGCATGGTTCCCGGGAAAATAACCGTATCCTGTCCAATTTTCACATCTGGTCCAATATATGTGTTATTCGGATCAATAATCGATACGCCATTGCGCATATGATACTCATTGATCCGCTTTTTCATCGTGCGTTCGGCTTCAGCTAGAGCGACGCGGTCATTGACACCGAGCGTCTCCGCGAAGTTATCCGTCACATAGGCAGATACGATTTCGCCGTCGTTTTTCAGGATTTCGATGACATCCGGAAGATAATATTCTCCCTGGACATTATCGTTTGATACATTCTGGATCGCCTCGAATAGCATTTTATTGTCGAAGCAATATGTACCCGTATTGATTTCATTGATGCTTCTTTCCTGCTCATTTGCATCCTTATGCTCAACGATTTTCTCGACAAAGCCCTCTGCATTTCGAACGATACGGCCGTAGCCAGTCGGATCCTCCGCCCTCGCCGTCAAGATGGTTGCTTTAGCATTTGTCTCTTCATGATGCTTGAAAAGAGCTTCCATCGTTTCAGCCTTGATCAGCGGAGTATCACCGCAAACGACGATTGTGACTCCCTCTTTGTCTGCTAGCATATCCCCTGCCTGCTGCACAGCATGGGCTGTCCCCAGCTGTTCAGCCTGAAGGGCATACTGGCTGTCCTCACCTAGCTGATCTTTCACTTTTTCTGCTCCATGACCGACAATGGTCACGATTTCGTTTATATCAAGACTTTTCACCTGGTCAATTACATGCTGTACCATTGGCTTGCCGCATACAGGGTGAAGAACTTTATACAATTTAGACTTCATTCTTGTTCCCTGACCGGCAGCTAAAATGATTGCATTACGATTAGACATTAGCAGGCCTCCAATTTACCTTTTTATCCATTACGAATATATCTTAAATAGCCAGCCATTTCAAGAATAGAAGAATAAGTACAATTATTTGTCAGTTTAGGGGGGAAGGTATTAACCGAAAAGCGGAGGCGACACTAGACAAACATCTCGAGGAGTTAGGAGAAGAGCTGAACAAGTTCCGAAGTGATTTTTATAAGAATAGGTTTAGCTAGCGGACAAACTGGGGAAATAAAAAAGAGCCTAACTTATGAAGCAGGCTCTTGATGTTATGCAATTATATATTCTAGGAAGCTCCAGCTTCTTCGAATTCAACTTCCAATTCACCTAAGCGGTGGTACTCTGCCAGTACAGCATCCTGGATTTTTCCGCGTGTACCCGAATTGATCGGATGCGCGATATCACGGAACTCGCCATCAGGAGTGCGCTTACTAGGCATTGCAACAAATAGGCCGTTGTTTCCATCAATCACCCTGATATCATGGACAACAAACTCGTTGTCAAGCGTGATGGAAGCGATCGCTCTCATCCGTCCATCTGTATTAACGCGGCGTAATCTTACGTCAGTTACTTCCATTCTGTTCACCACCTTTACAAATAGATAAAATTCTAGTTAAATAATTCCACATTGAAATCAAATCTCCTTCTTTTACAAGAAAATTTTTTTGAAAAAATAGGGCGAATTTGTGAACTTTTTCATGGAGAAAGCCTTTGCATGCTGATTTATCTTTTAAAAATAGGCTTTTGGAGCTATTGACGATGCGGAAAAATTCTAATAAACCTTCTGAATTGACTCCTTTATTATTCATTTATCCCAAAAAATTTTTGGATTAAAAATATTCATTCAAGCAAAAGTTGAAAGCTGCTATCAGGTATCCGGTTTTGTATATAAGCCATATGTGTGGTTTCTAAATATAAGGGTACCTATAACGGGAGCTGTGCCTTTCTTGTGACCGTCAAATTGGTTTTTCCTTTCCCAGGCACATGTTTGCCCTTTTTGTGACCGTCAAATTGTTTTTTCTCTTTTCACGGGCACATGTTAATTCCTCTTGTGATGTATTCAGCTCCCATTCCACGCTTCACTCTTTCAATAATAAAAAAACGCCCGTTATTTAACGAGCGCTACTACTTCGATTTCCACCAGTGCATCCTTGGGAAGTCTTGCCACTTCTACTGTTGAGCGTGCTGGCTTATGCACATTGAAATACTCTGCATATACTTCATTCAATTGAGCGAATTCATCCATATTTTTGATGAAGACAGTTGCTTTTACGACTGTTTCAAGTGAAGCACCTGCAGCCTCAAGAACTGCTTTCAGGTTACTGAATACCTGATGCGTCTGGGCCTGGATGTCTCCTTCAACCATTACACCCTCAGGAGTCAAGGGAATTTGGCCTGAGCTGTAGAAGAGATTGTTCACAACCACACCTTGCGAATATGGACCAATTGCGGCAGGCGCATTTGAAGTCTGTACAATATTCATTCATTGTCACCCCATTCTTTTTATATGAACAACTATTCTCTGCGAGCGAAGTAATTTCCTTCACTCACGGTAATTTTACGTTCTTTTACGTCTACACCTGAAAGGCGTACGAGTGAGAGATACTCATCGACAAGTCTTTCTTCTATATTCTCCGACTCAACCAGTACCGCTATTCCCGCTAACTCCGCATTGAACTCTTCAAGCAAATTAATCATGCCATTAACGGTGCCGCCCGCTTTCATGAAGTCATCGACAATCAGAACCTTCGAGCCCTCTGCAAGGCTGCGCTTTGATAGCACCATCGTCTGGATCCTTTTTGAAGAACCTGAAACGTAGTTGATGCTTACTGTCGATCCTTCAGTCACTTTGCTATCCCTTCTGACAATCACGACCGGGACATTCAAGTGGCTTGCGACTGCGTAAGCGATCGGAATCCCCTTTGTCGCCACAGTCATGACAACCTCAATATCCTTATCGGCAAAAGCAGATGCGAGCAGCCTTCCGACTTCCTGCACAATTGCTGGATTTCCAAGAATATCATTCATGTAAAGGTAACCGCCTGGCAGCAATCGATCGGGACTTGCCATTATGTTACAAAGTTCATCGATTACCTTCCGGGCTTTTTCCTCACTGACATGGACATGGAACTTGACTCCGCCGGCAGCGCCTGGCACAGTCTGGAGGACACCGATTCCCCGCTGTTCAAATGTTTCTTTGATGATTCCGAGATCTTCACTGATCGAGGACTTTGCTGAACCATACTTTTCGGCAAAATAGGTTAACGGTACCAATTGGCGCGGATGTTCCAGTAAATAAGTCGTCATATCGATCAAACGCTCGCTGCGTCGAAATTTCATTCAAGAACCTCCAAAATCCGAATATTTAAGGTTAATATACCACCATTATACGGATTTAATCAAGGGTATGACGCTCTCCAAGCATTCTTACTGCAAATACCTGGTCACAAAACCCTCGCAGACCGTTATAAATACGATGCATTCGCGAATCATGTGCCACAAGGCTGAATACTGTCGGGCCGCTTCCGCTCATCAAAACAGCATCAGCACCGAACCGCTTCATTTGATCTTTAATCTGTGCTACCTCGGGATAAAGCGAAAGCGTCACATCTTCCAAAACATTTCCGACACTATTGCAGACTCCATGGAAATCTCCATTTTCAATAGCGGTGATCATTTGATTCGTAGGCGGATGCTGAATTTTCTCTACATTAAGGCGGCGATATACCTCCGCAGTCGATACACCGATAAACGGTTTCGCCAATACAATCCAGCACGTCGGCGGTGCCGGCAGTTCCTCGATAATTTCCCCTCTGCCTGTCGCAAGCGCTGTTCCTCCGTACACACAGAAAGAAACATCTGAGCCAATTTCCGCACCCAGCACTGCCAGCTCGTCCAAAGACAGACCAAGCTTCCATAGTTTATTCAAGCCTCTTAATGTCGCCGCTGCATCACTGCTGCCGCCAGCAAGCCCAGCTGCCACCGGAATGGTCTTCTCAATGCCAATGAGAACACCTTGCTTCACCTGGAACCTCTCCTTCAACAGATGCGCTGCCTGGTAAGCAAGATTCCGCTGATCATCCGGCACAAACCGATTATGGGAATGGATCACGATCCTCTCTTCTTCTAGTAAACTAAGTTCGATGCGATCAGCCAAATCAATCGTCGTCATGACCATTTCCACCTCATGGTAACCGTCCGGACGTTTGTGCAAAACATCCAGTGACAAATTGATTTTTGCCGGCGCCTTCACTAAAACCTTCACAACTTCCACCTACTTTAAACGAATTCCACATTTTGTCCTATTTTACCACAAAAAGAAAAGAAAAGCGCAAGCGCCTTGATCAGCCCCGACAAGCGACTCGAGGGCTTGGCACTGGAGTTGGACGATCGTCACTATCAATCCATTCCTTCGTGTAAATTAAGTAAGACTCCCCTGCAAGAAACATTCCTTTATTTTATCATTTGCATTATGGCGAATACAGTAAATTCACAAAGAATTAGAATGGCAGGAGGATACATGGAAGCTGCACACCTTTTTATCCATAAATAAAGCCGGAGCATAAGCCCCGGCGCCGCGATGGATCTGAATTTTATTGGCAACTGTGAAAACAGCTGTTTGGCAGTCTCTAAAGAATCTTCATCTGGGTCAGCGGTTTTGGTTCGCAAGCTGCTGTTCGGCCAGCTCAATCGCTCGCTTCACCATATTACCTGCATCCTTGGCCTTTATGCCGCCCCATCCTTCATTCTGGACGACATCATAGAAGCCAAGTTCTTTCGCAAGCTCTTCCTTCAACCTTTCAGACATAATCCCTCTTCTTCTGCCCATTACTACCATCTCCTTTCACCACCGCGGTGTCCTTAGTATTTTTGAAAAAAGAGATTTTCATGTGCACCTTATTTATCCTGTCTTTTTTTAAGCCTGTTTTCGTAAAGATTGTTGTTAAAACCCTAAAGCCGATTTTAACATGACGTAATATAAGGCCATTTTGCTGGTCGGTATTAAGTTTTGCATGCTCTTTTCTCACAAAAGAGGCAAGTGTGCGAAAAAAAACAGGTCATTCAATCCTATTTTGCAGTCAATAGCAACAAAGTTTGAGAAAAGCGCCTTGCAATCAATAGCAACAAAGTTTGAGAAAAGAGCCTTTTTTAAAAAAGGCAAAATAAAAAGCAGCTAACCCGAAAGTTGACTGCCTGTACTGCATTGAGCCAAAAATCAGCTCAATGCTATTGATCCTGTTGTATCTTCAAAGAAGGTAATTTCCACTGTTTCAGTTAGAACATCTGCGTAGCTGTACGAAACACGTTCAAAAGCATTTTCATCCTGGTCAAGCTCGATGACGAAAACAGAAGGATAAGTTTCCGCTAACACGCCAGAACGTTCAATCGTCTTTCTCCGTCCTCCGTTGGCCTTTAGCATGAGTCTTTTTCCTAAGTTTGAATCAAGCGCTTTTTTGATATCCGATAATGTTTTTGGCATTCGGTCCACCTCACTGTGTAAAGTATAACACGCTGACACTATTTAGTCAAACAAAAACATAAATTATAACAGTACTTAAATTTAAAAGTCAATATATTTCGGACTTCTTTTTCTTCTAAATTTCAACAATTTTAGCGTAGCCTTTAATGCGATAAAATATGTACCAAAATAATAAAAAACGCCGGACGTGTTTTCTTCAGTCCGACGATTTTTTTTTATATGGCATTCCTGTCCTTAATACTCCCTTTGTTTCGATGCCGCCCAGACCCTTATCACCAGTCAAGGTATTGCGAAGTACATCCCACACATTAATGCGCTCCATGAACGGTGTGAAGCTGATTTTAGCGACGATATAAACCGGATCAAGCGCATGGATATTAACTCTTGAAGGGGAACTTGCAAAATTGGCACCAGCATGTATCAACGACTCAAAATGAGACTGGCAAGCGCCAGCGAATATGACCAGCTGGTCCAAATGAGGAACTTTCTTTCGAGCCTCTCTTACTGTCCGAACAAAATGCTTGGAGTGTCGATAAGCGTTGATATCATCCATAGATCCTTTAGACTTTGAATAGGCATCATGCCCGGTGATGACCAGAATATCAGGTCTATAATAATCAATCAGCATTCCGACTTTGTCCGGCATTTCTTTTTCATTGCAATGGAATCCATACACCGGGACCCCTACTTTCTCATAAAGAGTCAGGCACTTTTTTAAATAATTCGGATCTCCATCAACGTGGAGCACCTTCCCAGGCATCTGAAAGTAGTTGTAAGACTTGCTGTAGCCCTCGGTTGCCTCATACTCCTGCTTTTGCTGTAATAGATCAACATCCTGCCTGAATAGCTTATATGACTGTTCTTCAAGTGAACGGAATTCCTTTGTCAGCCTCATGCGCATACTCGGATCGATTTTAATTAGATCTTCATAGGGCGCATCCGCAATTAACCGGAAATCCTCACCATATAATATCGCGATTTTTTTGCCATGTTTCTCTCTGATATCGATAACCCGGAACATAATATCGCATTGATGCGAAACCCTGCCGACGATATCCATGAGGTTAATATTCATCATCCTCACTCCAATTGCCCCGCACACAGGCTGCGCTAAGTGGTATTCTTTCATAAAATATGCAAATACCTATAGACATGTGCTTTCTGGACGGAGTGGATCATTCGGGAAGGATATTCCTGAGTTCGGCTAATATATTCCTGAATCGCAGAGCTTTTTTCCTAAAAAAATAGATATATTCCTCAATTTCGGGTTTTATTCCGAACATCAAAAAAAGCCCGAAATCTCCGGACTTTAGTGAAAATATGGATACAGCGCATTGCTCAATTGTGCGAATTCTTCTATCGACAGAGTTTCTCCCCTGCGTGACTCTTGCACTCCTGCCTGCTGGAGCGCTGCTTGTATACTTTCTTTCTTCTCCTTGCCATTCGGCAGCTGGCTGGTCAAGTTATTCAGGATGGTTTTACGGCGCTGGGCAAAACTTGATCTGGTAACATGGAAAAAGAACTTTTCGTCCTTCACCTTCACAGGCGGTTCATCATGTAATGTTAATCTTATGACCGCTGAGTCTACGTTAGGCTGTGGCATAAAGACCGTTTTCGGAACAATCATCACTGTTTCAGCCTTCGTATAATACTGGACGGCAATGGAAAGTGAACCATATTCCTTCGTTCCAGGCTTGGCCGAAATCCTGTCGCCCACTTCCTTTTGAAGCATACAGACGATGCCCCTGATCGGCAGCCTTTCCTCAAGCAGCTTCATCAGGATAGGTGTTGTCACGTAATATGGCAGGTTGGCCACGACCATAACGTCGCTTTGTTCCTCAAATTCCTCTTGCATCACTGCTCGGACATCTGCTTTAAGTACATCACTATGAATGACTTTTACGTTTGGATAAGGAGATAGTGTATCCTCCAAAATCGGCAGCAAACGCTGGTCGATTTCAAAAGCAACCACCTTTTCAGCTCTTTTCGCCAGCTGTTCTGTCAATGCGCCGATTCCAGGACCGATTTCGATTGCGCCGCTATGGTCGGTTAATTCCGCATGATCGACGATGCGGTTCAGGATATTCGTATCGATCAAAAAGTTCTGTCCCAGGCTCTTTTTAAATGAAAAGCCGTATTTATCAAGTATTTCCTTCGTTCTCATCGGGGTGGCGATATCTTTATGCATTTTGTTCCTCCTTAAGGATTTCTGCCAGCGCATCGGCGAAATCCTGTCTTTTTACCTGAAACATCATCAGGCGCTTGTGCAGCTGCTTGCCATTTGTATATCCGATCTTCAGAAGCCTGCCGAGCTTTTCACGCCTCTCCCTGGAACCAGGACCGCCAATCAGACCCGCAACAATCAAGTCCTCCTGGGTAATCTCTTCGACTGCCTCTGCATCCATTACCTGAGCATCCTTCAGGGCTTCGCGGATCACCTCAGGAGAAGCATGTTCAACACCAAGTCCTCTCCCGGATTTTGGCTTAGCCAATTCCTTTGGGATAAATGCGTGCTTGCACCCTGCAACCTGCTCTGAAATGGTCTTGCGGATCTTTTCGCCCGGATAATCAGGATCGGTAAAAACAATCACACCCCGCTTTTCATGCGCATTCCGGATTCGTTCAATCGTTTCGGCATTGATCGCCGATCCATTCGTTTCGATTGTATCCGCGTCAACAGCACGCCTGATCGCCGTCGTATCATCCTTGCCCTCAACTACTATGATTTCTTTTATTTTCATGATTCCTCCGTACTCGAACTCATTCATCTTCAAATGGATATGATTTTTCTTTATAGTCTAGGCTCTGTTAAACACGGCTGTTGATTTTCGTTCCAGGCGCTTCGCTTTCCGCGGGAAGTCGGGGAGCCTCCTCGGCGCTTTATGCGCCTGCGGGGTCTCCCCATGACTTTCTCATCCCCCAGGAGTCTACGCGCCTTCCACTACAATCAACAGGATGTAATAATCAACATTTAGCATTAACAGAGCCAAAATTAAAAAAGAAATAAATTTTCTTTGAAATAAATGAAACATTTTTGAAATATAATCGTCTATATAGGTGTAAAGTTTTTAAGCGATTACGCTTTTCTTATTATACCTTAAACGTAAAATGAAAAAACAAAAATGCAGAGGAAGAATCCCCTGCATTCATAATTAATTCAGGATTTTGATTTTGACGGTTTTACGGCCCCAACGGTATGCATCTGCTTTTGACGCGAAAAAGACATCGATTTTATTGCCTTTGATAGCTGAGCCTTTATCGGCAGCTATTGCATAGCCATAGCCCTCTACATAAACTTTGGTACCTAAAGGAATAACTCTTGGATCTACTGCAATGACCTTGATGTTAGGGTTTGCCCTCAGGTTGATCCCTGTAGCCGTGTAGCCGGAGCAGCCGTTACAGTTTGCAGTGTACGCTGTGGAAGTAACATAAAACTCCTTGCCTGCCGGTTCACTTGAGCCGCGGGAAACTTGAGCTACGATGACCTTCGTTCCCATTGCCACGACTTTATCCTGTTTCTCTTTCAGTTTCTTTTCACTGACCAGTTTTCTTGATACTTCCTTGCCATTTTCAAGGATGACTTCATACTCCTTGGAAAGCAAGCCTTCCTGGCCTTCTGTTACGACTTTCTGTTTCCCTTTTTCCAGTTTGCTGTCATTTTTCGTAACGACTGCATAGCTAATTGGTTCTTCCACTACATCGGTGACTTTTTCAACTCGAATAACATTAATCACGGCATCTTTTGTGACTGTCTGCTTTAAAGCAGGCTCAACACGGTCCATTTCGTTCAGTGTGATTCCTTGCTGTGATAAAAAGTCAGCGACCGTAGTCGAAGTCGACCATACATCTCGCTCTTTTCCGCCAACTACAATCTTAAGCGGGAAAGCTCTCTGAATGGCAATCTTCAAATCTTGCTTTAACTTAGCGTCTGGGTTTAGGTTTAATTTGTCGTGTTCATTTATGACGATATTCTGTTCTTTCAGGAAGCCCTCAACCGTATCAGCTGCTGTCCAATACGTTTTCTTTTCCTGATCTTGAATTAGCTCTACCTGTTTTGCCGGCTTCCACACAATCGAAAGGTTGTTCTTCACCTCTGTGTTTGCCGCCAGTGATAAATAATCCTCTGAGCGTAGTGAGATTTTGAGATCATTAAATAGATCTTGGATAGTATTTGCATGTGTTTTAATGACTCTTTCTTCGCCATCCAGCGTCAATGCAACTGTCTTTTTGGTCCCTTCATACATGAAGAACCCAAGAGCAGCAGCAAAAACTAGGAAACTAGCAGAAAAAATCACCAGTTTCTTTTTACTCAAAGTCTTGGAAAACAGGTTTTTCATACTATTAATCACGATGAAAAACGCCTCCTCTTCTCGGAGTGATTATAAAGATATTGTTGCCGACTTGTCAACCCAGACACCCTTGCCCAAACGTAGTCCCTATTATGCAAGATGCTCCATAAAAAGAAAAGCAAGAGTTATCGACACGGTTATCCTATGTCGCCAGTGAGACATGTAGAACTTTTTAGAAACAGAAAAAGTTTGGACAACCTTGTTGAAAAATCGACAACATTCTTTATCACTTTATGCCGAATAATTTTTTTGCATTTTTGGCTGTTTCGCCTGCAACTTCTTCGAGTGTTAACCCTTTCAGTTCTGCAATTTGTTCGGCCACCAATTTTACATACGCTGGTTCATTTCTTTTTCCGCGATATGGATGGGGCGTCAGGTAAGGGCAATCTGTTTCGACCAACAGTCGATCCATTGGAATCGATTCTGCCACTTCTTTCGGTTTCTTCGCGTTTTTGAATGTAACCGGTCCGCCAAGCGAAATATAGAAGTTCATATCGATACATTCTAGCGCGGTTTCCACACTGCCGCTATAGCAATGCATGATTCCGCCTACTTCCCCGGCGTTCTCTTCCTTTAAAATTTCAACTATGTCTGCTGTTGCATCACGATTATGTATGATAATAGGAAGATTCACTTCTTTTGCCAGCCTGATTTGTTTGCGGAAGACCTCTTTCTGGATGTCCTTTGGTGACTTGTCCCAATAATAATCAAGGCCCATTTCCCCGAGTGCGACTACTTTCGGATGGCTGGCCAGTTCTCTAAGCCAGTCCAGATGCTCTTGCGTCATATCAATCGCATCGACTGGATGCCAGCCTACACTTGCATAGATAAAATCATAGCCTTCAGCAAGTTCTATCGCTTTCTTGATCGTCGCCTCATCGAACCCGACAACAACCATGTTCGTCACACCCTCAGCAAGCGCCCGGTCAATAACCTCCTGGAGATCATCATTGAATTGTTCTGCATTTAAGTGTACATGTGTATCAAAAAGCATGTTAAAACTCCTTTGCAGCATTGCCCTGCAGTTTCATTCTAGTGATTCCTGACATTAAGTAGAATAGAATCACTGTGGTGTTCTTATTATTGTGATAAAGTTGTGTCGATATCATAACTTTTTTTCAATGTCCAGGTCAAATTTTTGAATTCGGTTTCATAAAAACCCGACAAGTGTCGGGAATGCTTGCGTTATTAAAAGCGCTTGTCAGGGCTGAGCAAGGGCGCTCGCGCTTTGCTTGCTATCTGACTCTCTTACTATCATAAATCACTCTTTTAAAAAAATTGCCTTTTTAACACAAAAAACCTGAAAATGTTACACATGAAACATTTTCAGGTCTAAATGGTTTTATTTTACTTTCGCACCTACTGACAGTGAGTCATCCACTGTCGCTAATGACATGACACCATCCTTTTCACCTGCAAGGATCATTCCCTCAGAAAGCTCCCCGCGAAGTTTGACCGGCTTCAGGTTTGTCACGCAGATTACCTTTTTACCGACAAGGTCTTCCGGTTTATAATATTTCGCTATGCCGGAAACAACCTGGCGCTTTTCATAACCAAGATCCAGTTGAAGCTTCAGCAGTTTATCCGCCTTTTTAACAGGCTCCGCATGAACCACCTTTGCTACCCGAAGCTCAACCTTCATGAAGTCATCAATGGTGATTTCATCCTGAGGTTCCGGTTTCTCTTCTTCAACAGGCGCCGCGGCAGGAGCAGAACCCTGCATTTTTTCCTTGATGAATTCCACTTCATCCTTCAATTCAAGGCGAGGGAAAATCGGTTCACCCTGAACGACCTTCGTTCCTGCTGGAATCTGGCCAAATTCCTCCAGGCTTTCCCAAGATTGAAGCGTTTCAGTGGCGACATTCAGCTGGGCGAAGATTTTATCCGGAGTCCTTGTCAGGAATGGCTTCAATAGTACAGCCACTCTTCTCAATGACTCAGCAAGGTGGACCATTACATCAGAAAGTTCAGCCTTCTTTTCTTCATCCTTCGCCAGTACCCAAGGCTGTGTTTCATCGATGAATTTATTGCAGCGGCTGATCAATTGCCATATGGAAGTAAGCGCCACGGAAAACTCCATTTTTTCCATAGCTTCTTCATACTTCTGGACTGTTACCTTATTCACTTCAAGCAGCTGTTTCTCAAATTCTCCTTCAGAGCCATTGTAGGAAGGAATCTCGCCGTCAAAATACTTATTGATCATCGCAACTGTTCTGTTCAACAGGTTTCCAAGGTCATTCGCAAGGTCAAAGTTGATCCTTTCGACAAAGCCTTCAGGCGTGAACACTCCATCAGAACCAAATGGAACTTCTCGAAGCAGATAGTAGCGAAGCGCATCAAGACCGTAGCGGTCAATCAGTGTCACTGGGTCGACTACATTCCCCTTGGATTTCGACATTTTTCCATCCTTCATCAAAAGCCAGCCATGGGCAAAAACCTTTTTAGGAAGCGGCAGGTCAAGCGCCATCAGCATGATTGGCCAGTAAATGGTATGGAAACGGACAATTTCCTTGCCGACCAGGTGGACATCTGCCGGCCAGTAATTCAAGTACTTGGAGTCATCATCTGTTCCATAGCCAAGAGCTGTGATATAGTTTGACAACGCATCAATCCACACATAAATGACATGCTTCGCGTCGCCAGGGACCTTCACACCCCAATCAAACGTTGTCCGTGAAACGGCCAAATCTTCAAGTCCGGGTTTAATGAAGTTATTAATCATTTCATTTTTACGGGATTCCGGCTGGATGAAGTCAGGATTCTCTTCATAATATTTCAGCAGCCTGTCTGCGTATTTGCTCATTTTGAAGAAATACGATTCTTCTTTTACCTTTTCGACAGAACGGCCGCAATCCGGGCAGTTTCCATCTTCAAGCTGTCTGTCTGTATAGAAGGATTCGCAAGGAGTACAGTACCAGCCTTCGTATTGATCGAGGTAGATATCCCCTTGCTCCAGAAGCTGAGCGAAAATCTTTTCGACAATCTGCTTGTGACGATCCTGGGTCGTACGGATAAAATCATTGTAGGAAATATCCAGCTTGCCCCAGAGCTCCTGGATCCCTTCGACGATTTCATCGACATATTGCTGCGGAGTGATGCCTTTTGCCTCGGCATTGCGCTGGATTTTTTGACCGTGCTCATCCGTACCTGTCAAATACATGACATCATAGCCGCGCAGTCTTTTATAGCGCGCCATTGCATCGCCTGCTACTGTCGTATAAGCATGGCCAATATGTAAATTGCCGCTAGGATAATAAATCGGGGTTGTAAGATAAAAGGTTTTCAATTTCTCTTCCATGAAGATCCTCCTTAACTAAAACTGCTAGTTCATTCTAATAGTAGTTATTATACCAGTTTATGCACCGGGATTCCTAACACTTTAAAACCCAAAACTATGAGCCATTATCCAGGGTTAAGATATTCTTATTTTATCAAATGGTAAAAACAGAATTTCCTGAAAAAGTTCCGCTACGGACATTCTCTCTATAGAGCTTACGAACTTTGTCAGTAGAGATTCATTATGGGGCTATGCCCCTAATATATTTTTATAAAAAAAGCCCCGCCTCAGTTCGTTGGCATGAGCTTTAGTGTCCTGAAAGGTTGATATTCTGCATAATAAAATCATAACCAAATCCACAAATAGAATATACCTGTTACTAAAATAATATACAATCCATCTAGGGTTTGTCGAAATTGTGACATTTTGTCGAATGATATTGTAGAATTTTGTCGAATTATGCGTCGAATACTATTACCTCAATAATATTTTTTCATTATCCTCAATTCGAGATAACCGCACCATTCCTTATTCCTTATTACCTTTCTCATCCATAACCCTTGATATGAAAAGGTTTTCGTTCTGTGTAAAAATTTACTAATAGAAGAAAAATAAAATAATTGACGGTTATTGGAATCCTTGGTATTATAAAACCAATAAGAGAAAAATGTCGAAAAATGACGAACTTAATAGATGGGGAAAATGAGAGGAGATTAAAAAAATGAAATCTACTGGAATTGTTCGTAAAGTTGATGAGCTTGGCCGTGTGGTAATTCCAATCGAACTTAGAAGGACTCTTGGCATCGCAGAAAAGGATGCTTTGGAGATTTATGTTGATGATGACCGCATCATCCTTAAGAAGTACAAGCCTAACATGACTTGCCACATCACTGGTGAAGTTTCTGACAATAACATCACATTGGCAGGCGGCAAGCTGATCCTTAGCCGTGAAGGTGCTGAACAGCTTCTTCAAGAAATCCAGGGAAGCTTCGAGCCTGTAAAAGCATAAATCTAATACTCAAGGCCGTGGATGAATCCACGGCCTTTTTTATATGTGCTGTTTCCGCACTATTCTTTAATATGATACGCCTGGTAAACCTCTCTCTTTTGCATACCTCTATCTTTTGCTGCTTGCTTGATTGCTTCCTTAGAGTTCATTTGTTCTTTGGCAATATAATGTTCAACATGTTCTTCAATGCTTAATCTTTCCCACCATTGGTTTTCTTCTTCGGAAATTGAATCAGGAGATGCCCCTTCGATGATCAATACAAATTCCCCGCGGACTTCTTCTTCCTCTGCCCATGCCAATGCTTCAGCAACTGTTCCCCTTAGGAACTCCTCGTATTTCTTCGTCAGTTCACGACAAAGGACCATTTTCCGATCGCCTAGTCCCTCAAGCATCAAGGACAGCGTTTCCTTCAAACGATGGGGGGATTCATAGAGAACGATGGTTGCCGTCTGCTTTGCCAGCAGCTCAAGTTCCTTTTTCTTATCCTTTTTGCCCCTTTGGAGAAACCCATAATAGTAGAATGGTTGAGGAAGAATGCCAGAGGCAATCAAAGCTGTCAAAGCCGCGTTCGCCCCTGGTAACGGTACGACAGTCAGTCCCTCGGCGATCGCCTCGACCACCAGCTCCGTGCCTGGATCAGAGATAGTTGGCATTCCCGCATCACTGACAAGTGCGACTTTTGCTCCCTCTTTGATCCTTTCAATCAATTTAAATCCGCTGCTTTCCTTATTATGTTCATGATAGCTGGTAACGGGCGTTTCAATCTCAAAATAATTACATAGCTTTTTCGTATTCCTCGTATCCTCCGCCGCAATCCAATCGGCTTCCTTCATGATCCTGATCGCCCTGAATGTCATGTCTTCAAGGTTCCCGATAGGAGTCGGTACGAGGTAAAGAATCCCTTTTTCATATTCCCGTTCAAAGCTTTTCTGCCGTTGCATGTAAATCACCCGTTTCTCTGTACTTATTTGCTTCCATATAACATTTCTTTGATCACCGGGGTATACTCATTATTTTCATCATATACCGTCAATGGCTCAAGAATTTTAAGGTCAGGACTTCCATCCTTGATTGCCTCTACCAAAAGCGTATTCGCTTCCTTCCCGGCCTTAGGATAAACAAACTGGATCCGCTTAGGCTCAAGCCGGTATTTCCTCATCATTTCGATGATATCGATCAATCTGCCAGGACGGTGGACAAAGGCAACCTTACCGCCCTGCTTCACAAGCTGGCTTGATGATTTAATCGCATCCTCGAGTGTGCAGAGGATCTCATGACGCGCAATCGCAAGGTGTTCATTCATATTTATTTCTTCCTTTGAAGGTGTAAGGAAATAAGGAGGATTGCATGTTACGACATCATACTTCTCGTAGCCGAGCTCTTTAGCCGCATCCTTGAGATCACCATGAATCATATGTAACCGATCGTCTAGATTATTATATTCAATACTGCGGACTGCCATATCGTACAACCGCTCCTGGATCTCCACCCCGGTAATTGTCCCCTTTGTCCTTGCGCTTAAAAACAATGGAATTACCCCATTGCCGCTGCACAGGTCGACAATCTTGCCTTTTTGGATTGGCACCCAGACAAACCTTGCAAGCAAAACAGCGTCCAATGAAAACGAAAATACATTCGGGCTCTGGATAATCCTTAAATCCTCTGCCAGCAAATAATCCAATCGTTCATCTTCCCGTAAATTAACCATTATAGATAGTTCCTCCATACATATATGTTCAATGGCTGTGAACCTGTGAACTGCTAATTAAAAATTGATTGTTGCTTTTCGAGTATATATAGGTATCAGCATTCTTAGGGGTTTTGGGCTCCTTTCGAAGATGCCAAATCGAACATGTGTTAAATAGTGTGTAAATGCTTATAACTTTACGAAAGAGTATTATAAAAATAGCCTTCCCAATTAAGGAAGGCTGCCAATTATTTTTTATTAAGAAAGGATAGGCAGAATAAGCAATCCTCTTTGCGGGGGCTTCCGAAATGCAGGTTGCAGATATGGAAGCCTTCCTGATACAGGCGGGCAAGGTTATCGTAGCCTTCACCGATGTCGACCACATTTTTATCACCCTGTGCCTGATTGCTGTTTCCCTTACCGCTCTTCTTAATGGTTGGATCTTTTTTACCAATGGTTTGATCCAGACGGCGTCTTATATGCTCATTTTCCAGCTTTAATGCATTGTTCTCTTCCAGAACCTCTGCCAAATGCTGTTTTAACTCACCAAGCTGACGGTATAAATCACCAATCTGCGATTCCATATTACTTACTGAGTCAAAGATATCTTTTTTATCCACCTGTTCCACCTCATTAATCTGTGGATGATTGCAACGATACAGCTCCTGCTTCCTGTATTTCCTCAAGTGTATATTCCAGCACGCGTTCCTGGCCAGGTATATCGACTTGCATGACTCGTTCCAGGATGTTCAACCCCACAACCTTTCCTGTACCATCAGGTGTAACAATCATTTCACCCAGATCAGGCAGCTGCTCTTTCGCTGTTTCATATTGGTCGTTCTCATATTTCAAACAGCACATGAGCCTGCCGCAAAGGCCGGAAATCTTTGTTGGGTTAAGCGAGAGGTTTTGATCCTTGGCCATCTTGATTGAAACTGGATCAAAGTCCCCCAGGAACGTGGAGCAGCAAAGCATTCTGCCGCATGGTCCTATCCCGCCAAGCATTTTCGCTTCATCCCTTACGCCAATCTGGCGCAGTTCAATCCTTGTCCGGAAAATCGAGGCCAAATCCTTGACCAGTTCCCGGAAATCGACGCGGCCGTCAGCCGTGAAGTAGAAAATGACTTTATTGCGGTCAAATGTATATTCAACATCAACCAGTTTCATATCCAGTTGATGCTCACTCACTTTTTCACTGCAAACATCGTACGCTTCCTTTGCAGCTGTTTTGTTCTCCTCGACAATAAGGCGATCCTTCTGATCTGCAATTCTGACTACCTTTTTCAGAGGCAGGACTACATCCTTTTCGCCGACCTGTTTACGGGGAGTTACGACTCTTCCGTACTCAACGCCCCTTACAGTTTCGACAATGACGAATTCGTCCTTTTGAATTGAGAGATCGCCGGGATCAAAATAATAAATCTTTCCCGCTTTCTTGAAGCGGACACCTACTACATCATACAAGTGTAGATCCCTCCTGCAATTTTAACACCAGCTCTTCCATGAGCAGCTGGGGATTCATATTGGCATGCAGCTTCCTCTTCGCCTCCAGAATGGCTGCCATTTGTTCGGTAAGACGCCGTCCGGATGTCTGTAATGCAAATTGTTCTAAACGTGAGCTTTCGTTTAGATATACAACCTGGTCTTTCTTGCCAAGCTGAATGTATAGTAAATCCTTAAAAATAAGAAGTAATAAATCCAAACCACGATCGATTTGTTCTTTCTCTTTGAAGTGCATAAACCAGTTCTCTTGAAGCGCGACCATAGCTTCAAGGGAATTCTTTTTCAGCACTTCATATAATTTTAACACTATTTTTTGTGCTTGTGCAAACCAATCATCATGACTTATCTCTAAAGCTTCTTCCAAATTATTGGTTAGCTGTGCCAACAGAGGTGCCAGTTGCGGTTGTATCCCATTGGCAATCAGTTGTTCTGCCATATTTTTAGGAGATAACGGCGTGAAATTGATCAACTGGCATCTCGATAAAATAGTCGGCAGCATTTGCTGGGCCTGCTCGGTGATCAACACGGCAACAGTTCCCGCATGCGGCTCCTCAAGGAATTTCAGCAAACTGTTTGCCGCATTTGTCGTCATCCGATCAGCATGGACAATGGTGTATAGCTTATTCTTTGACTCTACCCCTGTTTTTGAAAACTCCTCCTGCAGCTGCTGGATTTGCCCTTTCTTTATCGACAGGCCATCGGGCTCGACAAGATGGATATCCGGATGGTTGCCATGGTTGATCCTTTTGCAGTTCAAGCAGCTTTCACAAGGTTTATAGCCATCAACAGGCGCCCGGCAATTGATGCTCTTGGCAAGAAGAATACTAATCTCCTTTTTGCCGGTGCCCCTCATTCCTTCAAATAAATACGCATGGGCTATTCGATTTTTCAGGATGCTGTTTTTAATCATTTTCAAAACATTCGGCTGAAGTCTCTCCAGCTCGTCCCACGTCTTTGCCAATGCGATCACTCACTTACGTATATAAATTGATCAACAGACCTTTGATTTCCCCTACTTTGCCAAGGATATCAATCTGTTCATCTTTATTATCCATCAACTCTTCTGTCAACTCGACGAGCTTTTCATCAATATTCTCTACAAGTTTCAATGACCTGCCTTCGCCATATTCATTCCAGCTATGCGAGTGCTTTAGCTCCATTTCAAAGCTGACCGCTTCTTTTACGAATTGCTTAACCAGTGGCTTGAATTTGGCCAGGTCCTTGAACGTCCTAAACCGCGCAAGCCTTTCACCGGCAGACTCGACTTCCTTCATTAATTGCTGCATCTGTCCGAGCTGCAATTTATGTTCTTGCTTTACCACCATTTCATTGAACCTGATTCCGCCTCCAGGCTGTTGTTTTTGATCCTGTCGGATTTTATCTATGTTAAGGCGCATATCCTGATTAATCTTCATCTCTTGCTAACTTCCGGGTATTTCCTGTTAAAATTGATGAAACTGCTCAACAGGCAATACGAATACAGTCGCTCCGCCAACCTCTACTTCCACAGGGTAAGGAACATATGAATCTGCATTCCCTCCCATTGGGGAAACAGGTGCTACCAGCTGATCACGCGACTTACAGTTATCCCTTATGACCTCCAATGCCTTATCTACCCTGATGTCTTCTGTACCTATGATAAAAGTAGTATTTCCGGACTTCAGGAATCCACCCGTACTAGCCATTTTTGTTGCGCGGAAATTATGGTCTACTAATGCATTGGATAGACGATTGCTATCCTGGTCCTGGACCACAGCTAATATTAACTTCATTCATTATCCCCCTAGACTTTTTTATAGACTTGCTATACACGGCGCAAGCTCAACGAAAAGATTTCACTCCGTAACTTTTGTATTATCATTATAACAGGATTCATGGGTCAAGACATGATTTAAACGTGAAATCCCATTGGCTTCCAGTTGATACCATTCGCTAAAATAAGCCTTTATTCGCCAATCTAAATAAAAACAAGCCTCAGGTTGATCAAGACTTGTTTGGAAAAAATGTATTTATGAGCGTTTTAATTTCAGCTTCTGCTTGTCCATATACTGTATCGAGTTCCTTAGAAGCATCCACTTTAACAATTCGTTTTGGGAACATCTCAGCCAGGATTAAATAGCCTTCTCTCACCTTTTGGTGGAAGTCGAGCTTTTCCAGGTCCAGTCGATTGACTTCACGGCCTTTGTTTTTATTGATTCTTTCCAGCCCAATCTCCGGTGCGACATCAAAGTATAGAGTCATCGCCGGCATCATATTTTCAATCGCAAATTCGTTGATGGAGTATACTTCATTAATACCTAAACCTCGAGCATGCCCTTGGTACGCAAGAGAACTATCAACAAAACGATCACATAGGACAATTTTTCCTTCTTCGAGAGCAGGCTTCACCTTCTCTGCAAGATGCTGCCTTCTCGCCGCGGCATATAGAAGTGCTTCTGTTCGCGGGTCCATTGCAGTATTTTCCGGATCCAGGATCACTTCCCTGATTTGTTCAGCAATATCGATGCCTCCAGGCTCACGAGTAGCCACCACGGCGTATCCTTCTTTTTCAAGGTTTTGAGCAAGCATCTGAAGGATTGTCGTCTTTCCAGAACCATCCGGACCTTCAATCGTAATAAATATTCCTTTTTCCACTTTTAAAGCCCCCAACTCTTAAACACTTTTATTTTACCAGCATGCAAAGATTCTCCGCCCTGGATTTTTGCTTGTTTTGCTTTTAAGAAAAAGATTGTTTCAATATCGGCTTCCGTCACAACTTCACCAGGGAGACAAAGTGGTATTCCTGGCGGATAAGGAATGATTTGTTCCGCACAGACCTTGCCTGCGGAATCCTGTAACAGGACGTATTCTGTCTGCTGATTCTCCATCTCTTTATAGCTGACTTCCAAAGTTGAAATACTTTTTTGGATGACTTTTGACTCAGGTTTATTTTTCTCATCCGGAATGGTGCTTACTACCTCAGCAATCTTTTCAGCAGCTTCCAGCAAGCGATGCTCCATGCCATGCTTCAGCAACGGAAGAACGAGCAGCACATTATAAGGGTCAGCCATTTCCGTATAAATCCCTTTCGATTCAAGCCTGGATTGCAGCTCGAAACCAGACCAGGATTGAATGGTCAGCTTTAATGGATCAGCCCCTGGCAAAACCCGAATGGATGCCAATTTCTCTAGTTTTTCTTTGAATTCCTGCAGTTCTGTTTTCAAATATGACAAGTCTTCCTGTTTATAAGTACCCAGGAAGCTCCGTGCCAAATCGAGGGATGCCATCAGCGGATAGGAAGGGCTGCTTGACTGTAGGGCCTGTAAATAGAACTTTAGCTTACTGAGTGATACCGAGTTCGACTGATAATGGAGAAAGGCTCCCATTGTCATCGCCGGCAATGTTTTATGAGCAGACTGTACGACAATATCGGCCCCAAGTTCAACGGCAGACTCCGGAAAATAATCCCCTGCGATAAAATGTACACCATGAGCCTCATCCACCAATACAGGAATGCTATGCTCATGAGCCAAATCTATAATGCTTTTGAGATCATAAGTCAGTCCGTAATAATTTGGGTAGGTTAAAATAAGTGCCTTTGCATCCGGATACTGGCTAATGGCTGATTTGACACCATCAATACTTAACCCGGCAGCCACTCCGAACTCTTCGTTGTACTCCGGGCTTATGAATACTGGTTTTGCTTTTGCGAGTCTTATAGCATTCATAATGGATTTATGGGAATTACGCTGGACAAGCACCAAATCATCTTCATTGATTGCCGCCATGATCATCGCAAGATTCCCGACAGTTGATCCATTTATTAAAAAAAAGCTTTTTTTTGTTTTATATAAATCGCTAAGTAAAACCTCAGCTTCGAAAATAACTCCCTCGGGCGAATGAAGGTCATCCAATCCTGTTATTTCGGTTGCATCCAATTTCAAAATCTGCTGAAAGAAGATTTGGCCCTCTACGGAAAAAAAAGACCCATATTTGTGCCCCGGTACATGAAGCGATAGAGGGTTTCCATTTGAATGGTTAACCAATTGAGAGTACAAGGGTGTTTTGGATTGATCCATAATCTCACCTATATCTATAAATTCACACCTATCTATTCTAACACTGTTTTTCAGCAAAAAAAATAAAAGCTCGAAATGAGCTTTTAACTGTAAATGCCAGGCTTTGTTACTTTCCTTAGCTTTTCTACATAATATTTATATTTAGGATCACTCGTATCTGTCTTGATCATGATGCTCTCACAGTCTGTGCATATAAAAGAAGTATACAGGTGTATGCCAGCACTTTTTTTCTGCTCGCAAATCACACACGTTTCCCCGATTTGATTCTTAGCTAAAAGCGAACCCAAATTCTCCACCTCCGTACACCTATTGTTGCCAGGAGCGTTTTTTTGTATACAATTTTTCGAATAATATTTTAGAAAGTTTAGTTGTTTTATATTTTATGATTGACATTCGGATTCCTTGTATGTCTTATAACAATTTAGGTTGGTTTATTATTTGAGAAGAAATGGTTGTTGATTTTTAGATGGTTTAGATCAGGGATTTAGGATTATATTACGATTGATGAAAGGTTTGTTTTGGTTGGGACAAATTTTCGGACTTTTCCTCCAAACCTGACTGAAGTTGTATTAAGTTCAGACAACTTTGTGTGTTTTTCCTTCAAACCTGGCTGAAGTTGCATCAAGTTCAGACAACTTTTCGTGTTTTTCCTTCAAACCTGTCTGAAGTTGGCTCAGGTTCTGACAACTTTTCGTGTTTTTCCTTCAAACCTGTCTGAAGTTAACTCAGGTTCAGACAACTTTGTGTGCTTTTCCACCAAACCTGTCTGAAGTTGCATCAAGTTCTGACAACTTTTCGTGTTTTTCCATCATACCTGTCTGAAGTTGGCTCAAGTTCTGACAACTTTTCGTGTTTTTCCTTCAAACCTGTCTGAAGTTGCATCAAGTTCAGACAACTTTCCGTGTTTTTCCTTCAGACCTGTCTGAAGTTGGCTCAAGTTCAGATAACTTTTCGTGTTTTTCCATCAAACCTGTCTGAAGTTGCATCAAGTTCAGACAACTTTTCGTGTTTTTCCATCAAACCTATCTGAAGTTGCATCAAGTTCAGACAACTTTTCGTGTTTTTCCTTCAAACCTGTCTGAAGTTGACTCAGGTTCAGACAACTTTTTATGCTTTTCCACCAAACCTGTCTGAAGTTGACTCAAGTTCAGACAACTTTTCGTTATTTTTCCTTAAACCTGTCTGAAGTTGCATCAAGTTCAGACAACTTTTCGTGTTTTTCCACCAAACCTGTCTGAAGTTGGCTCAAGTTCAGACAACTTTTCGTGTTTTTCCACCAAACCTGTCTGAAGTTGACTCAGGTTCAGACAACTTTTCGTTCATTACCTCCAAACTTGTCCGAAGTCAGGCCAAATATATTCAGTTACTGCCATATTTCACACATCATTTATAAATCAGCATACAAAAAAAGAACAGCCATTACAGCTGTTCTTTTGCGTGCCCGGCGGCGTCCTACTCTCACAGGGGGAAACCCCCAACTACCATCGGCGCTGAGAAGCTTAACTTCCGTGTTCGGTATGGGAACGGGTGTGACCTTCTCGCCATCGCCACCAGACTATTTAATTGAAAGGAAAGTATTTATTCCTTCAAAACTAGATAATGTTGTAAGAAGAATTCAAGAAGAACGAGCAATCTATTTTGGTTAAGTCCTCGAACGATTAGTATCAGTCAGCTCCACACGTCACCGCGCTTCCA